>CABJAP010000013.1 GCA_902363595.1 Clostridia bacterium
AAAGCGGGATTAGAGACTGTTTTCATCCTCCAAACCGCTTAAAAAGAATGTTATGGACGGTACTGGAAACCAATCCCACTTTCACGCCGTTTATCCCCTCTTTTTCAGTGGCCTCTCTGGCAGCCTTCCCAGCGATGATTTTAGGCCTTTTTCGCTGCTAATCCACCTAAAAAGAGCAAGAAATTATCGCTTTTCTAGCTTTTTTTCTTTTCCCACGATGAAAATTCATCGCAAACTTAGACCAAAACAAGCTGGAGCGATCATTTTACTTTTCACCTTTTATTAATCCGGGCCCGAAGGGCCCGTTCCTTCAGCTCCAGAATGGCAGAGCAGCGCCTCCCCGAATGTTTCGTGTTTCCAATCGTTCACAAAATGGATCGAAAAAAAGGCTGTCGCACCAATGCGGCAGCCCCATTGTTATCTACCGTATCTATTAAGAATTCTTCCGCCTTCTGCTGGTGATGAGTACGATTCCCATTGCAGTGAGCGCGATCAACATCCCCAGGATCAGCAGCGTCATGTTGCTGTCATCTCCGGTCTGAGTCGCTGTGCCTTTGGGGTTATCCGCATCATCACCATTTTTTGTTACATATTCTTCGGTCATCTGATTCTCCAGCTCGATCTCAGCCGCATCCACATCCAGCTTGATTTCTTCATCCAGCACATTGGTGAAGCCCAATTCCGCAGCTTCCAAATCCGTCAGAGCATTGCCGCTTTGATCGGTTTCGGCCAGATAGTAGGTTCCATAAGCCAGATTTTCAAAGCTGACTTTAGCGGCAGTCTTGCCGTTCATCTCCAGGGCCTTGACATCAGTCACTCGTTCTTTGTGGGCCTGATCTGCAAAAAGCGCCACATAGAACACTTCGTTTGTCTCATATGCCTTTCCCTTGAAGGTGGTCGTCTTATTGATTGTAATCTGTCCACCGTAATAGAACTGTTCTTCATCGTGGAAGTCATTGGTGATCACCGCTTTTCCTTCCGTATTCGCTTCGGTCAGAGTAAAGGTGTTTTGATCGATGCTCATCTTGCAGCCCAGCTGCTCCTGGGCATTGGTAATCACCTTTCCCTCAGCATCGGTTTCCGCTACATAATAGGTTTGATTGATGCTCAAATCGGAGAAGGTCACTGTGGTACTGGATTTCCCATTCATAACCAGTGGTTTGATATCACCCACCTGCTGTGTGCAGTCCTCATCGGTATAAAGGCCTGCATAGAAAATGCTGTTGGTCTCAAAGTCCTTGCCATCCAGGGTCACCCGTTTTGTAACATCGATGGATCCCGCCCAGTAATACTGTGAGTAAAAGCTGTTGGTAATCTTGCTTTCAGCGGTCAGGTTGGCCGGGTCTAAAGTTACGACCTGGTTGTCATAGGCGATTGCCCATTGATCGCTGTTATCCTGGTCTGAATAGGCCGTTCCATCTTTGTCGGTTTCGGCAACGTAATAGGTTTCATTTACTTTTAAATTGTCGAAGGTTGCCGTGGAAGATTGGTTGCCGTTCATCTCCAGGGCCTTCACTTGGCTGACCCGATCCTTCAGATCGCTGTCGCTGAATAAAGCCGTATAGAAGGTTTCATAGCTGTTCACGCCAACACCGTCTTCTTTTACTTCCTTGGTTACCCGGATGCTGCCGGCCAGTGTATTGGTAATTTCATAAGTTCGATCCTGGCTGTTTACCGCTTCGCCGTCGATGGCCGCATCGCCGTTTCGGTCAATTTCAACTTTGTAGACCTTGCCTGAATCATAATATCCCTTGGGGACCTTGGTTTCTTTCAGATAATAGGTGCCCGGCTTCAGCCCCTTAAAGGTGAATATTCCATCCTTATTGCCGGTGACTGTCGTGCCGTCGCCTTTACACTCCTTGTCTGTGTAAAGGGTGAATTCCGCACCAGACAAAGCATTGCCTGTTTCACTCGCGATTTTCTTTAAATTAAAATTATACTTATCATTAAAGCGGTCGATGGTGGCGCCCATATTATAAGGATCGATTTTTTCCGGATCAAGCAGTGCCGTTCCTTTATCGCGGATCTGGAACACGGTCTCGCTGGAATCCAATGCATACCCATCTGGCGCAGCACTTTCTTTAAGGATATATTTTACCCCTGCTTCCAAATAGTAATCCTTGCCCTCACTGGTGAGGTTGGTCTTTCCGTTTGTATCCTGCCCAAAGACAGCAATTCCGTCTGCGCCTGTTACTTCTGTTCCCAAAAGATTTTTCTCGGATACTTGGTCTTTATAAAGCTGGAACTCTGCGCCCTGCAACGATTTTAACGAATTCGCACGATCGCGCTTATGCACATTGATGTTCAGCAAGCTTCCGCTGGCTCCAGCATCTGATGCCTGCTCCTTGATAAGCACCTTATCTGAAACATCACCTTCATCGATCTCTTTATTGACTGTTAGTTTTGCAGTGTTGGAGTATTCTATGGTTTCGCCAATTTCTCCCTGTATCGCTGCATTGTATTTAATCGTATACTTGTGTCCGTCCGCCTTTGGAATCCTAATCTCCAGCTTATTTTCTTTTCCGCTGGTATCGATTGCTACTGTATACTCGTCATTTTTCAGTTTCTCTGCGTCGTCTCGGATAATACTAATGGAATCCAAATCGATTGCCATTGTTTTACTATAGGTGTCCGCAATTACATAATCTTCTGGCTCCGCAGCCGAGTTGGAGTTGAGTAAAGCACCATTTGGATTTACCTGAATCGTAAATCCGGCTTTATACTGGTTTTTGCGCTCCGGCTGCGTTGTAATTTTCTTGGAAACAATATCATTGTTCACATCAAAGGAATTCTTTACCTCGAGCTTTTCTTCCCCATCAATCGATATCCATGCCGTATTTTTAAAGGTCTTGATCCCTGATGCTGTGAAAACGTCGCTTTTCACCTTGGTCTGGTACTTCAGGACATATTGTTTATTGTTATCCAGTTTTCCCAGGTTGAACCGGTAGGTGCAATTTTTCTTGTCGCTGGTATCTTTTGTTACTTTGATCGTTCGATTCATCGACGTGCCGTTCTCTGTCAGAACCACAGTATAATTGTCATCGAATTCTTGGTTATCGGAAAAAGTATCTTTTACAATTACATCCCCTTCCTCCATGGAAGCGTAATGGCCGTTAAATTTAACGTTCCAGAGAATTTTCCCATCCGCAAACTGTGCTTTAGCTTTAGAGCCGGTCATTTTCATATTGATGGAATAGTCTTCATAGTCAAAATCGCTCGCAGTTCCGGATGTGATGCGGGCATTGTTTCGACGAGCCCCGTTTTCCGTTCCAATCACCTTTGTATAGCCGGTAATGCGCACATCATACGCCTTGCCGGCTGCCGGAAGGAAAGATTTGCTCTTATCCGCTATATTTGTGTTAAAGTACAGGGTAAAGCCGTCTTTTATGCCTTCTTTGGAATGTTTCCCTTTTGTTGCATCGGACACTCCAGATGCCAGCTTAATATCTACACCAGAAAGATTTACTCCACTCGTTGCCTCTACATTGATCGTATTGTAAGCATCGCCTGTGGATGGTGTTTTCTTCACAACCTGCAGTCCTGTCGGAAACTCATGCTGCGCTCCAGTTTTATTCAAAATATAATCTTCAAAGATAAAATTCTTCAGGCCGGTGCTTGGTACACGAATCACACTGGTCCAGCGGATGTAAACGTTGCCTTCCGAATCTATCTTAAGATTGGAGCCTTTATCAGCCCCATACACAGTGCGGAACTTATGCTTGTAGAAACGATTTCCGGTCTTCTGATAAGCTTTGTCACCTGTATAAATGATATCTGAAGACATTCTCAGTGCTACTTTATTTTTAAAGCTCTCAGTAGCACCGTTCTGCGCTATTCCTGTCACTTCCGGAATATTCGTCTTGTAGGTAAAGGTATAGGTATTCTTTCCTGCATCTTTCGGGAAGGTGTAAGACCACTGGCTGTCGAGGCTGGAAACGTCCTTCCAGTCAAGTTTTGTCGCAGCCTCCTCGTTTTTCGCAATGGTGATGTTCGAGGATTTATCCAGAACCAATCCGCTCTCCATCGTGTCGGTAACTGTAACTCCACCCAGATCCAGATACTTGTCGGCGTTAATGACCACCGTCCAGGTCAGTTTCCCGTTCTGTTCGCTGTAGGTCTTATCAATTCTCTGAAAACGAATAGACGGCTGGTTATTAGCGGTCACTTTATCTGCATTATCCGCCTCTGCGGTCACAGTGTTTTTCGGGTTGAGATTATAGGAAGCATTCCGGTCCGCTGCAATACCAGCAAATGCCTTGTCTGTCACTTTTGCCGTATAGGCGATTGTATATACTTCTCCCGCTGCCATATCACCCACATTGATTTTCCAAGTAGCATCGCCGGCATCCAGAATGCTGTATGAAACAGCATTTCCTTTACTGTCTTTCACCGTCAGCGGTTTCCCCTGTGTGCCTCCTGTCATAGCCAATAATTCGCTCATGGTATCCGTCACGGTTACATTTTTTGCACCGTATTCGGCTTTTACCTTGATTGTGTAGCCCAGAGTGTTCTCTTCGTAATTATAACTGCCGCTTTCTTTGCTGATTTCAAGTTTTGTTTTCTCTTCCAGCTTAACTGTAATGGATACGCTGTCGCTGAAATTAATTTCCGCAGTAGAGCCGCCTTCCTGGACTTTTTGGCTGAAAGAGCCTTCAAAAGTCAGGTAGGCCTCTATGTTTCTATAGCGTTGAACATATTCATCATTAAGATCAACCATAATCAAGCCGCTCGCATTGATGCTGTAAGTACCGATTTTGTTTCCTGACGCAATCTCTTTGATTGGAAGATCTTTTACGGCCTCAAAGCCAGTTATCACATCTGTCGGAATCTGGTAGGTCATCACTCCATCATCTGGAAACTGCCGGGCATTCTTACCACTGGATATTTCGGAGAACATCAGCTTAACAGAAAAAGAATCGCTCGGTTTCATGCTATTTTCCGGATTATAAACTTCTCCGCTCCCTGTCAGAATCTGACTGTCATATAAATAATCCTCTATTTTAGAAGAAACCTGTGCTTTGGAGGCGTTTTCTGCATCCCCGCTTTCAGCAAATACTGCCGCACTGCCGAACAATACGGAATTAATCATTGCAATGCATAATAATACAGCAACTGCAATCCTGCTTTTCCCTCTCTTCATCCTTTTCTCCTTCCATTTATGAATATCGTTCGTACGCATACTTTCTTAATATTTTTTTATTATATGCTTCGTCAGTTACCTTTCGGTTACATTTTAACTTTTCCACTAAAAAAATCAGGTTTTTACTCAAACCTGATTTTTTTAGTATATTTATTCTTAATCCTAAAACATCTTAATCGCATCAATAATATGCTTTACCCCAGTCAGCCGCATGCCCTTAAGATCCAATTCTGTCAGCCTGTCTGCATTTTTCTTAGGAAGGATGATGCGTTCAAAACCCATTCTCGCTGCTTCGCGGACGATTTTCTCGCTGTTCTGCACGGACCGGAGGTCGCCGGTCAGCCCGATTTCTCCCAAAGCAATGGTTTTCCCCGAGCAGGGCTTTCCTCTTACCGTGGAATAAATAGCCAGCGCCACGGCCAGATCAATGGAAGTCCCTTCCGGCTTGAGCCCACCCACCACATTGACGTAAATGTCCTGGTTGATCAAATTAAGACCGGCCTTTCGTTCCAGTACCGCCAGAATCATATTGAGGCGGGAAAGCTCGACGCCGATGGAAGACCGTCTGGCAAATCCCACGTTGGTTGGGGCCGCCAGCGCCTGAACTTCCAGCAGCAGAGGTCTGGTCCCCTCATAGACCGCGGCGGCCATGGATCCCTCCGCTCCATCCTCCATACCCTCGAGGAAGCTTTTGGATAGGTTTTCAATCTCAATTAATCCTTCTTCGGCCATCTCAAAGGCGCCGATTTCGCTCGTAGTTCCGAAGCGGTTTTTAAAAGCCCGCAGAATTCTCAGCTCCTGATTCCGCTCGCCGTTGAAATGCAGTACGCAGTCCACCAGATGTTCTACGATTTTCGGGCCGGCCAATTCGCCGCTCTTGGTAACATGGGCCACAATGAAAATGGGGATGTTATAGGTTTTTCCTACCCGCATCAATTCGTTTCCGCAGGCCCGTACCTGGGATACGCTGCCGGGGGCTGAGTCCAGATCGCTGCTGTACATGGTCTGAATGGAATCGATAATCACAAATTCCGGCTTCAATTCTTCTGCGATGGCGGAAATGTTCTCCATGTTGGTCTCAGCCAGGATGAACAGGTTGTCCGTCAATTCTTTGCAGACCCGGTCTGCCCGCATCTTGATCTGGTCTTCTGATTCCTCTCCGGAAACGTATAAAACCCGTCCGTATTTCTTGGCGATGTTGGCCGCTGCTTGTATGATAATGGTCGATTTTCCAATGCCCGGCTCGCCGGATATTAGTGTGAGAGAGCCTTTTACCATGCCGCCGCCCAGAACTCGATTCAATTCACCGATGCCCGTGTCCATGCGGGTATAGCTGCCGGACTCAACCTGGGATAATTTTGACGGCCGGTTTTTTATTTTCCCGGCTTGTCCGCTTTCGGCAGCACCCTTTATCGTTCCCGTCCGCCGCCGCTTGTCCTGCGCGTCAGAAGCAGGCAGCACCTTTTCTTCTACCATGGAGTTCCAAGCGCCGCAGATGCATTGTCCCTGCCATTTGGCGCTTTCATAGCCGCACTCCTGGCAGACGAACACGGTCTTTGCTTTTTTTGCCATAATCATTCGCCCCCTTTTGCAAACATATGTTTTATTATATCCTCCTGCCTGCGCCCCGTCAATATATGGTGAAGGATATCTCAAGTTCCGGACACTGGGCTAGAGCCTGGCTGTCCTGCGCCCGGAAAGAAGCACGGATATGAGAATGCTCAGGGCCAATACAATTGCGATAACGGCAATGGACTCGGGGATGGGAATGTACCATCCGATTGCCAGCCCGGCCAGCTTCATGCCTGTAAACACCAGGATAATGGAAATTCCATATTTCACATAGGCAAACCGTTCATGAAGATGTTCCAAAACAAAGTAGAATTGCCGAAGTCCCAGTATGGCAAAGATATTAGAAGTGTACACGATGAAAAGATCGGTGGATACAGAAAATACGGCCGGCACAGAATCCATGGCAAAAAGAATGTCGGAACACTCGATGAGGCAGACCACCGCAAACAGCGGCGTAAAAAGCCGTTTTCCATCCCGTCCCCGCACCAAAAAACGGTCGCCTGACAGGCTGCGGGTCATGGGCAGAATTTTGGACACGATTTTGATAACCAGGCTGTCGTGGGGATCCTTGCCAGTATCATCTTTCAGCATTTTGAGTCCGTTGATAATGAGAATTCCGCCGAACAGATACAGAATCCATTCAAAACGGCTGACCAGATGAACGCCGAAGAAGATAAAGAAGAACCGCAGAATGATCGCGCCTGCGATGCCGTAGCCCAATACCCGATGCTGGGCATGTTCCCGAATGCGGAAACTGGCGAAGATTGTTACAAAAACAAAGAGATTATCCATGCTGAGACTCAGCTCGATGAGATAACCTCCCATAAATTCCAGCGCTTTCTGGTGTCCGAGAAAATAATAGATGCCGCCGCAGAAGGTCATCGCCAGCATCATCCAGAACAGCAGCCATTTGATTGATTTAAAAATATTTTTCATTTCATCACCCCTGCATAACACTTTATGCAGGGGTTTTCGCATTATACGTAAAAGCCTCCTACTTGAGACAATCGTTGATCCATTTGATAAAGTTTTCGCTGCTGTTTCCACTGCGTTCTGCAGAGGTATGTCCCTGGCCCCATACTGTTTCGAAATCCACGTCTTTAACACTTTCATTCTGCTTCAAGGCTAAGGCAAGATTGGTTTCTGTTGTAAGTGCCGTATCATTCTGTTCTATACCGCTTCGTATCCTCCAGTAAGGAGCTACTGTAGAAGTGTTTTCTCCTTTGTAATAACTGGAGAGATCGTACATCGGATTATACATATTCTGCCGTGTCTGTAAATCAGTGCCCAGCTTATCCACTTCACCAAGATCGTTTTTATAATCTTCCACGATCGAAGACTCCCAGTCATCAAAGTTCTCATATTTGCTTTGGTTTTTCTCCAGCAGATTTGCCAGCTGTGAGTCAAAATGCAATGCGTCGTTGTCATCGTTTCCAAAGAGTTTATTCTCTGCTTGACTGCGGTTTGTATCGTCGAAGGCGCCCACTGCTTTTCCAGCCTGTTTGCAATGCTTTACAAATCCCTCCATGCTGATAACGGTGGCTTTTCCTGTCTTTGCATCGTATTCCACCCATTTTCCATCCGAATTGAGATCATCGATATACTCCTGTGGGGAAGCATATGTGCGTTCTTCCTCTTTTTCGTTTCCATCCTGCTCCATTTTCTGATTATCGGGTATTTCCTGCTCAGGCGGTTTTCCTGCCTGCGGTTTCCCATCGGGAGCGCTGCCGTCATCAGGCTTTCCTTCAGCTCCGGGCGCCCCACCGCCAAAACCTCCGCCTGATTTTTCCTGGTCAGAAGTCTTTGTATACGGAAATTCCGTATCAGTGAGAAAATGGTTGAGCGAGGTTTCTACAACGGAAAGCAGATAATTATAGTAGGAACCGGACGTGTAAATCCCATCGGCAGATTTCTCCAGCTTCAAAATCTCTCCCTCTTCATCGGCAAGCTGCAGGTCATTGATATACGCAGCATAGCTTTCCGCCAAATCTTGTGAAAGGGCCGAAGTCCAGGTGTTTTCCGCGCGAGTGCCTTCCGTCGAATATTGGCCCATATTCCATTCATAGGCAGCGTCTGCATAATCCAGACTGGTGATTGGGCACCAGCACATTGCTCCGCATATGGCGTCGCTGAGGGAATTTCCATCCTCATCAAACATTGCTGCTCCAATGGAGACTAAATATTCATTGTATAGCTCGCTGTCCCCAGTGGCTCCCATCAATGCGCTTTGGGCTCCGCCGCCGCTATGTCCAAAAGTAAAAATCCGGTCGGTATCGCCAGGCAGGCTGTCATTATTATAGCGATAATAGCGGACTGCCGCTTTTAAGTCGGTAACGCCCCATGGCGCGCCGCCGCTGTAAGTCAAGCTGCCGCTGCTGTCATAACCGTTGTCCCTTCCTCTCATGCCTGCATGTACATAGATAAAGCCGGCCTGCAGATATTCAGAAACGGATTCATAGTTATAATCCTCTGGCGCCGCCTGGGCCGAGTAGCCTGCCGTATTAATCGGAAAAACGATAGGCGCTGTATCTCCGGTATAGCCTCTTATCTTTGTTTCATGGTTAACGATACAAGTGTAGGTGCCATCGGAATTCTTTTCGCCCTTGAAGTAAGCTCCGGGGACATAGATACCCATTGTTTCATAATCCGTCGTCTCCGGCTCTGAGCAGTAGCTTACTTTCACCTGCCAGTATACATCGTTATCTGCATCGTAATTCCACTTGCTGTTGTCAAAGGCAAGCGCTTGGTTATTTTGTTCATAGCCTTCCAATGATGCGGACTTCTCCTCGGTTCCACAGGCGCAAACCGCGATTGTCACTAAAACCAGCATCAACGCACACACCCAATTCTTCCATCTTCTCATTTCATCCTCCTTATTGGCGTAAATTTACATTTGCATCATATCGCTGTCAGGTGAATGAAACATGGGCATGTCATGGATTAATCGTGTCGTTATCATGGAAAAATGAGATCAAAAATTAAAGGGAAAAATAGGCGGGGCCGTCACACAATTTGGCAGCCCCTCTGTTCATACAGTAAAATCCTCTGATTTGAAATTGCTGTAGTAGCGCCCGTCCTCTGCTGTGAATTTGAGCACGCAGTAATCCGGATCGGTAACGCCCAGCGGGTAATACATGGTATCCCCCTCCTGCCAGATCATTTCCTTGCTCTCAGCATCTTCAAGGACTTCCATCGTTCCCCGCAGCATGACGCCCCGGAAGAAACGCCGGTCGCAAAAATAGATGCAGGCTTTAGGGTTCTCCCGATATTGAGCCGCTCTCATGGAGGAAGTATTGGAAGTGAAATAAAAGACCTGGATTCCCTCCCTCTTTCGCGGCGCCAGCATGGCCTTGGTATTGGGGTAACCGTCCTTGTCAATGGAGCTGATGTAGGCGGTTTTCTGCTTGTCAATCAAATTTCCGATCGTCTTTACTGGATCTCGCATCATTGCCTTGTCCTTCCTTTCTTATTGATCACTTGCGGTCGCTCCTCAGTTCTTCAATATTAGCATAAATGGATGTGCGGAACAACGGATTGGCCTTGGTGGAGTCAAGTTCCATCGCTTCGCATACTCGTTTAAAAACAGCGGTATTTTCCAGACTTTCATCTTCTTCTAAAGCCTTGCCGACAGTTTTGTTGATCCCCGCCAGCAGGTCTTTGGCTTCTGCGACCCGCTTCCTGCCTTCCCCGGCCTGCCAAACATCTGCCCACGCTGAGCAATAGAGTTGAACCTGATCCATCTCCTCGATCCGGTCCAGGCTTTCCAGGCTCTGCTGGTAATTCACATAAATGGGCGTTTCATCGGCGACCGGTACCGCATCTCCGGTAAAGAGGATCCCTTCTTCTTCGAAAAAATACGAGAGCGAACCTGCAGAATGCCCCGGCGTTGCCAGAGCCCGGATGGTAACGCCCGGCTCCAGGCAAAGCACCTCGCCGCCTTCCAGACTTTCATCTACAGAAACGCTGTCTTCCAGCAGCTTGTAAAAATTGGGGATTGGGCGCGCCGCAAACTGGCGGCCGATGTCTTCAATCCAAGGTTTTTCGACTTCACTGGCATAAACTTTGGCGCCAGTTCGTTTCTTAATGCGGCATGCGGCTCCCATATGATCGGGGTGGGAGTGGGTAAGAAAGATGCTCTTTAGTTGAGACGGCTGCCTCTCATGCCTCAGCAGAGATTTTTTTATCAGCTTTTCCGCGCCTGCCACTCCGGTATCGATCAAATGACATCCTTCCTTCCCCTCAATCAGATAGACATTGACAAATCGTTCAATCTCTTCTGTAACATGAAAGTAAATCCTAATCTGGTGAACCTGCTTCGAAATCTTCATTTTTCTTTCCTTTCCCCTTCTCCTGTTTTTTCCCTTTTGAAACCAAGATGGATACTATGATGCTGATAACTAACACCCCTGCGATTACCCCGATGGAAACCGGAATGGATATATGCAGGCCGAACATGAGGCCGGCCAGTTTAACGCCTGTAAACATCAGGATTGTCGCCACGCCATATTTCACATATGCAAATCGTTCGTGGAGGTGTTCCAGCACAAAGTAGAGCTGGCGCAACCCCAGAATGGCAAAAATATTTGACGTATAGACGATTAAAAGATCGGTTGAAACCGAAAAGACTGCAGGCACAGAGTCGATGGCAAAGAGAATATCTGAGCATTCGATCAGGCAAAGCACCGCGAAAAGCGGCGTAAACAATCGTTTGCCATTTTCCCGGACCATAAATTTCTCCCCGGAAAACTCCTTTGTCATGGGCAGGACTTTTGCAATGGCCCTGACAATGGGACTGTCGTGGGGGTCCTTTTCTTTCTCCTTTTGAAACATCTTCACACCATTGATGATCAAAACAGCACCGAATATGTACAATACCCATTCAAACATGTTGACGATTTTAACGCCGAAGAAGATAAAGATAAACCGCAGGATGACGGCGCCGGCGATACCGTATCCCAAAACTCTGTGCTGTGCATGCTCTTTGATACCATAGCTCATAAAAATGGTAATAAAGACAAATAAATTATCCACGCTGAGGCTCAGCTCAATTAAATACCCGCCTAAAAATTCCAGCGCTTTTTGCTCGCCCATAAAATACCATATTCCCAAATTGAACAGAATTGCCAATCCCATCCAAAACAGTACCCATTTCAACGATTTCAATATATGTCTCAACCGATCCTCCTTCTCTTCTTCAGACACTGCCTTCTCCTGATGAAAAAAGACCCTAATGTCCCCTTTAACAGGTGAACATTAAGGTCTTGCTATCCTTTCGGAGAATGGGACCAGGCTGTGCTTCAGCCGGCTGTTGATCCCATTACTTGTAAGCTACTCCCCTTTAATGATTGGTTCAAGCTTGGTTTTTACTTATCTTCGGAATTATAGGCATCGATGATCTTCTGTGCGATCTGAGCCGGAACCTCTTCATACCGTTCAAACTTCATGGCAAAGGTTCCTCTTGCCTGAGTCATGGCTCTCAGTGTAATCGCGTAGTCGAAAAGTTCTGCCTGGGGAGCTTCTGCCATCAGCTTCTGGCTTCCGTCCGCCTGTGGTTCCATACCGAGGATTTTCCCTCTTCTTTTATTCATGTCGCCCATTACATCGCCCATGTATTCGTCCGGAACCATAATATCCAGATGCATAACAGGTTCCAGCAGAACCGGCTTGGCTTCTTTAATTCCTTTTTTAAAGGCTAAAGAAGCGGCGATCTTGAAGGCCATTTCATTGGAGTCTACATCGTGATAGGAACCATCATACAGATCCGCTTTCACGTTTACAACTTTACATCCGGCGAGAGGTCCCTTTTCGGTAGATTCGATCAGACCCTTTTCAACTGCCGGCACATAGTTCTTGGGAATTGCTCCGCCGAACAAGGATTCGGTAAACTCGAACTCTTCCTGAGACGGCGAGAACTTGATATGCACGTCACCATACTGGCCGGCGCCTCCGGATTGCTTCTTATGTTTGCCCTGAACGTCTGAAGTACCCTTGATCGTCTCTCTATAAGCAATCTTCTGGGGAAGGGTTTTTACTTCTACTCCAAAGCGGTCTTTCAGCTTGGCCATGATGATGTTCAGCTGCATTTCGCCTTGACCGCCCAGCAGTGTCTGATGGGTTTCGTTGTTCCTTTCAACTACGAAGGACGGGTCCTCTTCTTTTAACCTGGAAAGGCCAGAGAACACTTTATCTTCGTCTTTCTTGTCGGCAGCTTCAATTGCTACAAACAGAGACGGTGCCGGGAAGTCCAGCGGCAGGTAACGAATAATATCGTTTTTATCGCAAAGGGTATCACCGGAAAGGGTATTCTGCAGCTTGGTTACCGCTACAATATCGCCTGCTTCCGCATAATTTAATTCCTGCTGTTCCTTGCCCCTGAGGAAGAACAGCTTACCCAGCTTTTCAGTTTTGCCTGCTCTCTCGTTGAGGATTTCCATACCGGAGGTGAGTTTGCCTGTAACCACTTTCATCACGGAAATCTTTCCTACGAACGGGTCAACGATGGTTTTAAATACGAACGCTGATGGAGATGCGTCTACTACGCACAGCCGCTCAACCGGTTCGTTCTTATCGTTAAAGCCTTTGTAAGGGCCATGCTGCAGCGGTGTTGGTACATATGTAACCAACAGATCCAGCAGCCCTTCGATTCCATGTCCCAAAGAGAATGCCGATGAGCATACCGGAACGATTCCGCCGTCCGCGATTCCTTTTACCAGACCTTTTTTAATCTCTTCATCGGTAAAAGCATCGCCGTTAAAATACTTTTCCATCAGCTCATCGTCTGTCATGGCGATGGCTTCCTTAAGGTCTTCGTCGATCTCAGCTGACAGAGGCCAGCTGAACGGGATAAGCGTTTCTCCAAATTTCGCCTTCAGTTCATCGAAGGTCTTATAGAAGTCAAATTCGTCCTTGTCCCTTTTATTTATAACAATGAATCTAGGCATCTTGTATCGTTCGCAGGCTTTCCACGCATGCTCAGTTCCCACCTGAATACCTGCTCCGGCATCCACCAGGATTACTGCAGCTTCGGAAGCTCTCAGTGCTGCGTTAACTTCTCCGATGAAATCAAAATATCCCGGAGTGTCGATGAAATTGATCTTACTGTCCTTCCATTCAACCGGAACGATCGAAGTGTTGATGGAAAAGCCTTTTTCAACCTCCATTTTATCGTAGTCAGAAACCGTATTTCCATCTTCTACTTTACCTAATCTGCCGATTACGCCCGTTTCGAGAAGTGCAGATTCCAGAAAAGTAGTTTTACCACATCCGCCATGCCCGACAAGTGCAACATTTCTGATAGTTTCGCTCGTATAGCCTTTCATATTAAGACCTCCTAAATCTCTTTTTTCACTAATGCCCATATTATATCATCGATGCAGATTGATAGCAATATAACAGGCTCATGTTTTCTGAATTTTAAGTAAAGTGGAGACAAAATCTTCCGCTAATTCAGGCCGTTTCCCAGGTATCGCTTTACAAACTCCTCCAAAGGCTCTGCTTTCCCGTAGAAATACCCTTGATAAATGTCGCAGCCCAGCTCCCGCAGCAGATCCCGCTGCTGCTTCGTTTCCACATATTCGGCGACCACGCGGAAATCCAAATCCTCTGATAGCTTGATAATTCCGGAAATAATATCCTTGGACCTTCTGTTGTCCAGCATTTGTGTTACCAGCTTCCCATCCAGCTTCACTTCATCAAAGGCCATGTTCTGGAGATAGAGCATGGACCCATGACCCATGCCAAAATCATCGATGCTCACCTTATAGCCCTTTTCACGCAGCCGGTTGATCCGCTGCTGCATCTGGGGCGAGCTGTTGAGCAGTACCCGCTCTGTGATCTCAAAGACCAACTGGGCATCCCCCAAATCATATCCATCAATCATCTGAAGGGCCTTTTCCAAATGGGCATCATCCTCCATCTGGTAAGGAGACAGATTGATGGAGACGTTCAGTTTCTTGAAGTAAATCTGGTTCATATGCTGCACATCCTGACAAACCTTTTCTATGATATAGAGCCCCAGCTTCGGCAGAAACCCGCCTTCATAGGCAATATCAATGAGCAGCGGCGGCGAGATGTTTCCTGCCACCGGATGTTCCCATCGCAAAAGCGCCTCCGCACCATGTATGGTTTTATCCCTGTTGATCTGTATCTGATAATGAAGCTGCACCTGGCCCCTGTCAATTGCGTTTTCCATATCCAAAGCCAGCGCTTTGGCCGCATACTCAAAGGGGCTGGTTCCAGTCATCAATTCAGGGGCTTTTCCCGCTGTCTCGCATTGAAACATCGCCTTCTCCATATCCTTCACAGAAGTGCGGAAAGCGGCAGTCTGCTTTCGTTCGCTGATCTTTATAAAAGGGATATAGATGCAGGTCCCTACGGCCACATTGAACAGCTGAAGCAAACTGCCGGCCATAGAGCCGGTGGCCTGATATCCGCTGAACAAAACGGGAGCCGTCCATTCCACCGAATTGCTCACCATCGGCACCAGCCCCAGCGCCATAGCCCCGCTGCTGATCAGGGTCAGCACGATCGGTGCGGCGATGAAGGGAATGATCATAGCTGAGTTAAAGATTACAGGAAAACCAAAAATAACAATTTCGCTGATATTGAAAAACACAAAAGGACTGGCCACCTGAGCCAATTTGCGGTTGTTGCTTTTCCTTGAGGCAATAAAAAGCGCCAGCACCAAGCAGAACGCAGCTCCGCATCCTCCAATAAAGACAAAGGTATCGAGAAAGGTTTTCGAAAAAATCTCTGTCGGCGCCTGTCCTGCACTGATAAGAGCCTGGTTTATTTCCACACCTTCCTCAAAAAATTGTTTTGCTACTGCCTCCAGCGTATTGGTTCCATGGATCCCAAAGAACCAAAGCAGGTGGGAGAAAAACACATACAAAAGAATGCCGAGAAGATTTTTTCCGATTTCATTGAAAAGTTTTAAGAACAGATAAGAACCGAAGTTGGTAATATTTCCTGTATCTGTCACCGAACGCAGCGCAAGTCCCAAAATCCCGAAAAAAACGCAAATAACGGCAATAGGAACCAGTCCTTTGATGGACAGATTGAACATAAAGTCAGCCCCAATGGTATGCAGCTTTTTGACGCGATGGATCAAACCCATGAGTTTTCTCAGCAGACCGCTGGAAATCAGGGCAATGCACATGGCGGAAAAAACCCAGTCCGCTCCAAACACATATACGCTCTGCCCCTGCAGGCCGCCGCAAAAGGCCAGATACGCGCACACGGCCGCCACCGGATAGAGGGGAGCCTCATCCTTCTGCACCATCTGTCCAAAAGAGATACTGATGGTGATAAGTAGAATCAGCGCCAGCGATCCCAAGGTAACCGTATATAAAAATCCCAAAAGCTTGCTGACAGTCCCCCCTGCCATGGTGCTCAAAAAAGCCTGATATCCTTCATGGGGAAAGCTGTTTAATAACAACGCAAGCGACCCCACAATCAAAAATGGGGTCGCCAATGCCAGTCCTCGTTTTATTGATAATCCATATGGCGTTTTATACAGCTCTAAAATTCGTTTCATCTCTCTGCTGCTTGGGCCCTCCAGGCCCGACATCTCTAAAATTCCGCCGTCTTTGGCGTCCTCGGGAACGGCAGAACGTCACGAATATTGCCCATACCGGTCAGATACATGATAATCCGTTCCAGACCCAGTCCGTAGCCCGCATGCTTGACGCCGCCGTATCTGCGGAGATCCATGTACCACCAATAGTCTTTTTCGTCCAAACCCAGTTCATCCATTCTGGCTTTCAGAACATCATAACGCTCTTCCCTCTGGCTGCCGCCGATGATTTCGCCCACACCGGGCACCAGCAGGTCGCAGGCCGCTACTGTCTTGTTATCATCATTGAGGCGCATGTAGAAGGCCTTGATCTCCTTGGGATAATCGGTTACAAAAACTGGTTTTTTATAGATTTCTTCGGTCAAATAGCGTTCATGCTCTGTCTGCAGATCAATCCCCCATTCAACCGGATATTCAAATTTTTTGCCGGACTTTTTCAGAAGCTCCACAGCCTCCGTATAGGTGACGCGGGCAAACTCCGCGCTTACCAGCGCAGTCAGTCGATCCAGCAGTCCTTTATCCATGAATTTATTGAAGAATTCCATTTCTTCCGGCGCATGCTCCAAGACATACTGAATGATATACTTGATCATTGCTTCTGCTAAATCCATATTATCGGAAAGATCAGCAAAGGCCACCTCCGGCTCAATCATCCAGAATTCGGATGCATGTCTTGCCGTGTTGGAGTTCTCCGCCCGGAAGGTGGGCCCAAAGGTATAAACGTTGCGGAATGCCAGAGCAAAGGTTTCCGCTTCCAGCTGCCCGCTTACCGTAAGACTGGTTTCCTTGCCGAAAAAGTCCTGGCTGTAATCAATGGAATCGTTTTCCATTCTTGGCGGGTTGTCCATATCCAACGTGGTGATGCGGAACATTTCGCCGGCCCCCTCGCAGTCGCTGCCGGTTACGATTGGCGTATGCACATATACAAAATCGTTTTCTTGAAAAAATTTATGAATGGCGTAAGACACTAAAGACCGTATCCGGAACACGGCAGAAAAGGTGTTGCTCCTTGGTCTTAAATGAGCGATTTCCCGCAAAAACTCCATACTATGGCGTTTTTTCTGCAGCGGGTAATCCGACGCCGAATCGGCCTCGATCACTACTTCTTTTGCTTTAATTTCGAAAGGCTGCTTGGCATTTGGAGTCAGCACAAAGTCGCCTTTTACTTTCAAGGCTGCCGCCACCGGAACCTTGGCAATCTCTTCAAAATTATCAATAAATTCCGCTTCATAGACAACCTGCACGGATTTAAAAAACGTGCCGTCGTTCAGTTCAATGAACCCGAATTTGTTGGAGCCGCGGTTGGTTCTTACCCAGCCGTGAACCACGATTTCTTGATCCGCATATTTCTCTGTCTCCCTGAAAAGGGTTCTCAGTTGTATGTCCTTCATTATTCAGTTCTCCTTTTTTATCATTGTGATCCCCTGCCATCACAAATTTTTTATTTGAAAAAAGCCGGAAACCAAAGGATTCCGGCCGTATCTTCCTATTTCTCCAGCGGTTTCATTGTCGGGAAGAGAATAATATCCCGAATGCTCGGCGCATCAGTAATCAGCATGATCACTCGGTCGATACCGATACCCAGCCCTCCTGTCGGCGGCAGTCCTACTTCCAATGCATTTACAAAGTCTTCATCCATTGGATGGGCTTCATCGTCCGTGCCGTCGTCCAGCTGTGCCTGCTGCTCTTTAAATCGCTCATACTGGTCGATGGGGTCGTTGAGCTCCGAGAACGCGTTGGCGATCTCCCAGCCATTGATATAGGCTTCAAACCTTCTGGTAATTCTCGGGTCTTCCGGGTCCCTCTTGGAGAGAGGCGAAATTTCCACCGGATGGCCGGTGACGAATACCGGACCGTCCAGATATCCCGGAACGTCTTCACAATATTCCTCGAACATTTCCGCAAGAATCTTTCCTCTGGTCATATCCTTGACTTCATCTTTATCCATGCCCTGGCCGATCGCCGCTTTTCTGGCTTCTTCATCTGTGGTGATCTGATCAAAGTCCACGCCGGTGATCTCTTTGATCGCATCGCTCATCTTCAGCCTTCTCCATGGCGGAGTCAGGTCAAAGGATTTTCCCTGATAATTGATAACCATGCTTCCGGTGGCCTTCAGCGCAGCCTTAGATACAACCTGCTCTGTCACTTCCATCGTTGTTTCCATGTTGCCGTAGGCCATGTAACATTCCATGGATGTGAATTCCGGGTTATGGTTTCTATCCATGCCTTCATTTCTGAACATCTTGCCCATTTCATAAACCCGGTCCAGGCCGCCTACTACCAATCTTTTGAGGTAGAGTTCGTTGGAAATACGCATTTTCATATCCAGATCCAGCGTATTGTGGTGGGTCTCAAAGGGACGCGCATTGGCGCCGCCGGCAATGGTGGTGAGGATCGGAGTATCCACTTCCAGATATCCGTAATCTTCTTCCAATACCCGCTTGATCTCCTTGATGATCGCCGCACGCTTAATGAACATTTCCTTTACGTCCTGGTTCATGATCAGATCCACATAGCGCTGTCTGTAGCGAATGTCCGTATCTTTCAGACCATGCCATTTGTTGGGCAGTACCTGCAGGGATTTGGAGAGCAGCACCATGCTGGATACCTCGATGGTGATCTCGCCCCTCTGGGTTTTGAATACTTTTCCCACGATCCCGTAAATATCTCCGATATCGGAAGTTTTAAACCATTTATATTCTTCATCCCCCAGGATGTCCTTTTTCACGTGGCACTGGATCCGGCCTTTATAGTCCTGAATATCGATGAAAGAAGCTTTGCCCATGCCTCTCTTGGCCATCATTCTTCCGGCAATGGATACTTCTTTTCCGTCCATTTGTTCAAAGCTGTCCTTAATATCCTGACTGTAAGCATTCACATCCCATTTTTCCACCAAAAACGGATTTCTGCCTGCTTCCTGCAGATTTTTCAGCTTATCCCTTCGTATTTTCCTCTGCTCGTTTAATCCTTCTTCAGTCAGTTCCTCTGTTTCCGGATTCACATTCTGCGTTTTCTTTTGTTCGCTCATTTTGTACTACCTCTAACTTTATTTTTTTATGATGTCTAATATTTTATACGTAATGATTCCATCCGGAACTTCGACTGTTACTTCCTGTCCAGCCTTGTTGCCCAGCAGTGCCCTGCCCACCAGGGATTCATTGGAGATCTTTCCTTCAAACGGGTCTGCCTCTGTTGAGCCTACTATGGTAAACATCTCTTCTTCTTTTGTATCTAAATCCTGTACTTTTACAGTCAGCCCTACGGTCACCTGGTCTCCAGCGAGTTCACTGTCATCGATGATCTTTGCTTTTCGAATCATATTCTCCAGCTTGTTGATCTTCTCCTCCAGCTCAGCCTGTTCGTTCTTAGCAGCATCATAGTCCGCATTTTCGGATATATCCCCTTGTGCAATGGCATCTTTGAGTTTTTCTGCCACTTCCGCTCTTTTTACTGCGACAAGCTCCTCATGCTCCCTTACGATTTTATCGTATCCTTCTTTGGTTAACAGTATTTCTTCTGTCATTCGTTAATCTCCTTTCGACCCATGTCATATCGTAATATTATAATGCGCAGAGCTTAAAATGTCAATGATTTGAGGGGACTTTACCGCGCTCATACAGGACCATCTCTTCTAATTCTTCTTTATTCGATAATTTGTTCGATTCAGATCAAATTGGCGGGCGCTTTTTTCAGGGAAAATATGGTTGAGAAAGATGTTTCTCTTAAGGTTATTGTGGCCGGTTGGCTGAGACAGTTCTGGCAACAGGGAAAGCCGTCCAATGTAATCAGACCCGCTTAGGGCGCATTGACTCAAATCGGGAAAATTTTATTGAAAGGTTTTATTTTTTACGCAAAGTTGTGGGTTTGCGAGGTCTGATCTGGACAACTTGCGGCCTGCACAGCCTCAAGGCGAATCTGAAAGCGCCTGGCCGTTGAAACCTGCGTAAATATTGAAATCTTTTTTTACTTTTTTCCCAAAGCTCCCCACAGGGTCTCCACATCCTCTCTTCAAGCCGCAGCCGCTTCGCATCCCGGTAAACTTCTGTAATGTAAACTCACTTTCTTTTTAAACCGACCTTGTCTATCCGATGGTCAGAATAGCATACAATTTGACCGCAATTTCACCATTCTACAAAACATGTGCTTTTATGCCCTAGTTTTTTCCAATCTAGGTTCTTGTAACACAACTCATTTTAAGGTAGAATAAAAAAGCATAAAGCATCTACAGCACCAAAAGGGAGGTCTTCAATGTCACAAGACAAAATTATGGTTGTGGATAATGAAATGGAAATTATTCAGCTAATGAAGCTGTATCTTTCAAGAGAAGGCTACGATGTGATCTGGACGACAGACAGCACGAAAGCGGCTGCGATGGCTCAGGAACAAAATCCGGATTTGATTTTGCTGGATGTGGTGATGCCCGGGCTTTCCGGGATTGAATTGTGCGGGAAAATCCGCGAATACAGCGATGTACCGATCCTCTTCGTCAGCTGCAAAGGCCAGGATATGGACAAAGTTCTGGGGCTGTCCATAGGCGGAGACGATTACATCACCAAGCCGTTCAGCCCAACCGAGCTGGTGGCGCGTGTCAAGGCCCATTTACGAAGAAGACATTTAAGTAATTCCTCCGGCGGCATATCTGAGGAGCAGCGGAACATTCTTTCCGTAGGCCGTCTGGAGATCGATTTGTCCGCTCATACGGTAACGGTGGACGGTACGCCAGTTCATCTGACAGCCAAGGAATTCGAGCTCCTAGTGCTCTTATCCAAATATCCCAACCGTGTCTTTACTGGCAGACAGATTTTTGACAATCTCTGGGACACCTATGGAATTGACGACGATGTCCGTACAGTCATGGTACATATCAGCAATCTTCGAAAAAAAATTGAGCCCAATCCGGAGAAACCTCAATATATTTTAACGGTTCGGGGAGTCGGGTATAAATTGGTATCTCAATGATGTCTACGATCGAAAAGTCACAAAGAAAGCTGCCCGCAGGCAGCCCTCTTTGTGAGTGTTTTAAAAATGTCTTTAATATTTCACAGGAACCTGTACGCCCATTGATTTGAGCCCTTCTTCGAGGCAAACGAAGAAATCGTCAACATCCTTTGGTACGATGGTGCCCAGTGCACACAGTCTGAATGTCGGCAGGTCGGAAACCTTGCCCGGATAAATCGTGAACCCTCTCTCATATACATAGTCATGGATCGTGGTGAAGTCAAAGTTCGGGTCGTTTGGATACAGTACGGATACGACCAGTTTGGACTGCATCTCTCTTGGAATGATCGTCTGGAATCCCAATCTGTCGAGGCCCTTATAAATTGCTTCCCATAAGGACTGATGTCTTTCCCACTTGGCCTGTTCGCCAACTTCCCAGTATTCCTTGATCGCCTGCCGGGTCGCATAGATGGTCTGTACCGGAGGTGTGAAGTGCATTTCGCCCTTATTTTTGATGAAGTCATACTGCATATACAAATTGGTGTAGTAGGATCTGGTCGGATAGTCTTTTGACTCTTCCAATTTCGCCGTATTTCCGATTACATAGGACAAACCTGTCATGGACATGAGGCCCTTCTGAGCGGATGCCATGATAAAGTCCAGATTGTCTTTATCCATGTCGATCGGTATCATTGCGTAAGTAGAAGTGGTATCAACGACCATGGTCTTATCATATTTATGGGCTACAGCGCCGATTTCCCGAATTGGATTCAGGATACCGGTACCTGTCTCGTGGTGACAGCAGTATACAACTGCGATGTCCGGATCAGCTTTGATGGCTTCTTCCGCTTTTGCCACGTCGATGGGTTCTGTGATCGGAAGCTTCAGGTTGATATGGTCCATATGATAGTATTGGGCAACTTCCGCGCCTCTTGCAGAGTATGCGCCGTTGTTGAGGATTAAAATCTTTTTCCCTGCAGGAACCAAGGAGCTGACGCAAGCGTCGATGTTGATGGTTCCGGAACCTGTAAATAATACGGCAGTGTATTTATTCAGATCACCATGAACAATTTTAACCAGGTCTTCACCCATTTCCTTCATGATCTGACCGAATTCTTTTTCCCTAGGGCAGATATCAGGAACTACCTGTGCATACTTGACCGTATCAGTTGTCGTAGCAGGACCAGGGTTCAACAGTACATTTCTTTTTACTTTTGGATAATCCATTTTTCTTCCTCCTTTATACTTAAGTTCTAACAAACCAGTTACCTTAACGATGATTATACTGTTTTTTCTGTATTCTTTTTATTCAGGCCCCATCCGGCAGCGATGGAAATTACGATGATCGCGATGCATACGCCGGCGATAGCTGTGAATACCAAATTCCAGTTGCCGCTGCTTGTGAGCATACTTCCAAAGTAAATTGCCTGAACAGACGCCCCCAGATATGCAAAACAGTCCAGTATACCTGCTGCGGTTCCAGCAAAGGCTCTTCCGCCTACGTCTGTAGCATAGGCCCAAACCAGACCATTAATCGCATAGATGAAAAATCCTGCGATGAACAGCAGTGCGCCTGCCAGAACACCTGGTTCAACAGTTCTGAAAAAGAATACGGTTGCGCCTGAAACTGCTGCACAGATAATTACCATAGGAAGCCTATTGTCAGAGAAAAATTTATCTGACAGCCATGGAATAACAAATGTTCCAAAAGCCATTCCCAGCGGCAGCAGAACGGTACCTAATGCGCCGTCTTCAATGTCCACGCCGAAATTTTCTACATAATATGTAGGAACCCAGTTCAAAAGGCCATATCTTGCTATGCTGGCCCCAGCTATAATCAGCAGCCAGCAATCGAATCTCCACATCTTGAAAAGATGAGCATAAGGATAAAGTTTGCCTTTTTCCTTAACCAATTGCATTAATTCCTCATCCTGCTGGTTCCTCTTGGCATTGCTGTCCACATATTCTTTCAGCCCAATCTTAGATGGGCTATCTTTACAAATGAATTTGTAAGCGATGCCGGCAATTACCATGAATACCACCGGCAGAATGAATCCGGCTTTCCATCCGAACCCCGGCATGATGATAAATGCAAGGGATACGGTAAGAGCGGCCAGTACTTGCCCGAATCCGGAAAATGCGTTTGCAAATCCTGTGGCAAACCCGCGCTTGTTGCCGGGCCACCATTTGGAAAGAAGCGCCATTCCAGGCGACCACAGCATAGACTGGGCGTATCCATTTATACCCCAGAGAATAGCGATGATCACAAGGCTGGATTGGAATCCAATCAGCAAATTGGCCGCAGCGGACATAAACATCCCGACAACAATGAATCTGTTTACACCGAAAATTTCTCCAAGTCTTCCATTAAATAAATGTCCGATACCATAGGTCCAGAACAGTACTGACGATAAAATCCCCAAATCCAACTTTGTCCAGCCCTCTTCCTCTATCATCGCAGGCATTACATACGAGAGGTTCTGCCGGCCGCAGTAGAGGATACAGTACAAAACTGAGAAGGCCAATAACACGATCCAAGAATTTTTATTAAAAAGTTTATACTCTTCCGGAGTATAGCCTAATGTATCCACAACTTTTTTCTCTTTGTTTTCCATTAGCAATCCTCCTACTTTCTACCTTAAAAATCAATCAATAATTCCACTTTACATGAAAGCGAGGCACTCCCTCATGCGACTGGAGTGCGGGAGTGCCTCGTTGGTAAGCTAAACTTAAATTGTCTCGATGATGCCCTGTCCCGGTCTTTCGCCTCTTCTAAGTCTCGGTTCGATCTGTCCGAAGATGATTTCTGGAACATATCCTACGTGCGGTACGAGGAAGTCAGGCTTTGAAGCCGCTAACTCGTCATATGTATTTGAGCCGGATGCATAAAGACCAATGGTCCATGCGCCTGCGTTGTTACCGCATTTCATACCAGCTGCCGTATCATCAATTTTTACTACTGCTTCGCAAGGAATAGCCTTCTTCGTGATCTCATAAGCCTGCAGCATGCAGTCATATACCATGAACGGAGCCGGTCTGCCCGGAACCTTTTCAGCGTTGGTTACTACGTCAAACTTCATGCCGAATTTTTCTTCCAGCATCTTGTTCAGTGCGATGGAGTCTTCCTGATAGTATCCAGTATCACAACCGATCAGGATTCCAGCTTCACGCAGTTTGTCGATACATTCAACAGCTCCTGGGATTGGTTTTGCTAAATCTTCGTCAACAATGTATTTGCTCATCAGTGGACGGAACGCTGCAAGTACGTTATCAAAGTCATCTTCGTTCCAAGGACGTCCGTATTTTTCTTCCCACTGTGCGGAAACTTCCGGCAGGCTCAGCAGCATTCTCAGGTGAGTTGGTTTGAAGTTACCCATCGGCTTTCTGATTGTAGCCCAGTCACATTCGATGCCGAACTGCTGTAATGCTTCGTAGAAAGGTACAACCGGTGCTTTACATCCTCTCAGGTCATCCAGTGCCCATCTGTTTCTCAGGTCTCCAGGGCCATCGCAAAATGTTCCTGCTGTGTCCAGTACGGCTAATTCGATCTTTCCTGTGTAACGTCTGTTATACATGTTTGTTCCTCCTTTAAAATAATGGTGATTTCCATTTCATTAACTTTGTTTTTGTTTATGTCTATACTATAACCGACCCGTTTAAAGTCCCCATCAAGATAACCTTTAGCTTTGTATAAGGAATTCTAAAGATTCGTTAAAGAGTGAATAGTCTGAAATTATTTGCTTACAAAGAAAAACGCTCCAAGGGGCAAGTTTCCTCGCTTCCTGAAGCGTTCAAGCGTCTTTTCCGGCATAATCCCTACAACCTAAATCCATCCAAGGTTTTTACATATCGGCTGCATAATGCCTTAATTTGATCTTCATTAATACCTTCACTTTGATCATAAACACCTACTACATAATACCCGGCAGCGGCAGCAGTCTTTACAGCATGCAGCGCGTCCTCAAAAATAACGGTACTGTCCCTGCTGGTCCCCATCAGCTCCGCGGCTCGATCGTACACCAGAGGGTGATCTTTGCCACGGCCCACATCGCCGCAGGTAACAACATGGGAAAAGTAGCCGGAAACGCTCAGCCGGTCTAAAACCATAGTCACAATATCGCGGGGCGACGAACTGGCCACAGATAGGACAAGTTCCTCCTCCTTCAACCGCTTCAGTAAATCTCTAACTCCGGGTTTTAAGGTTACGTTTGTTCGATATTCCTCCTCTACGATCCTGTTAAAGCCTTGGAGTATTTCATCGATCTGTTGGGTTATGCCGTATTCTTCTTGAAACAATTCCGCCGCCTGTACCAGGCTGAGAGGCCGAAGCCGCTTCTTGAGATCGGGCTTGGGGACCTTTCCCTGCTGCTTTAAGTAGGTAATGCCAGTTGTATCCCAAATATACATGGAGTCGGTCAGCGTGCCGTCCATGTCAAAAATGGCGCCTTTAAAACGTTTCATCGGTGGAGTCTCCTTTTTTCTTAGTAGATGCCTTTATTATAGCCTGCATATCGCGATGCAGCAAGTTTGAGCGATAGGACGGGAGCTTCTTCTTGAGGCGGGTGGGAGCGGGCTTTGGCGGGCTGCCTTGGCGGACCAGATTTGGACGGACTGGTTGGGTGAGGCAGGTTTCGGCGGACCGGCAGCGATGCCGGCTATCAGATAAAACTTTTTTCAGGGCGGATTTTGATAGTTTTCCGCTTATTTCGAGTTGAATTTTGACACTCTGCCAAGGAGCATCTCCGATTTTGGCAATCCGACCGGAGCCGCCCGCAAATATAAGCGCATTCATCAAAGCAAAAACCGCCCAAAAAGCGGCGGATTTTGCTCTGATAAAAGGGTGTCCTCGGACTGACATTCCGATGACCAGTATTGTGAAAAGGGGCAAATTATTGAGTTTAGCTGCATTAATAATTAGGATCTTTTTAAAACGCGGAACCTGCTCCAGTGATGACCATTTTTGTCCCCATGTAGACCTTGGGTTCATTCTCCTTGGTTTCAACCATGATATCCGACGGTTTTTCTTCAATGGACCAAGTATTACAGCCGGCATCCATTAGCTGATGCTCGATATATTTGCGGCCTTCATGTATGGCATAGAACATGGCTTCGTCTTTGCTTCCATATATGAAACGCTCCCATGGGGTATTGAGGATATACTGATCTTCGTCCAGGCTGATCAAAAGCTCCACAGTAGCAGTTACTTTTCCCACCGCCGCCCCATATGCATTTGCCACATCCGCATCTTGCGGAACAATCACCTCTGCATTTAACAGCTTGCCGGCATCATAGGTCCATGCGCATGCCGGAGCCCCGATCGCTACGATCGGCTTGCTAAGGTGAAACCTGGGACTTAACAGAACACCCCGGTCTTTGCGCAGTGCCGCTTCAATCAGGAACATAGCTTCCGGACTTTCGGTAAAGGTAAAATCCTCTCCCTCAAAATCAGCAGCGCTCTGGATACAGGTCATGGCTAGTTTGGTGTGGATTGCGTTTTCGACCATCTTTACGAATTTGCCTACTGGCATTTCTTTTCTTCTGGCCAAAATTTCCACACCCGCCTGGGACAAGTCCCGGTTCCATTGGTTGTACTTGCCCTGGACGTGGAGAATATCCGTTGGTGTAACAGATATTCTCGCCAGGATCCCGGATTCAACCAATGGAGTTAAATCTATCGTTTCAGGGTCCTCCCCAATGGCCCTCGCCAAATACGTCAGGCTATGAGGCCCGCCCTGAAGCTTTTCCAAGATCTTTTTTTCATGAGCCGGCGCATCCTTCGCCAGCTGTCCGCCTACATACATAAAACAATCGGCTTCCTGCTGGGAATAGGTTTTTAATTCGCCGACCCGTTTGAAACTTTGCAGCTCATGTACCAGCTGCGGATACTCCATGCCGATCACACACAGCGGCCATACTTTCTGCGGTCCGATCTGAACATTTCCCTTTTTGTCCAGATAAATCCGGCTGTCGCCGCCCAGACCGAAGGTTGAAATTTCTACAGCCTTAACTCTCGTCCGCCAGCCGCCTACTCTAGCGCCTTCCTTCTTTATTTTTACCGAACCTTCCGATACGTTGGCGATATCAGTCGTGGTTCCGCCCATATCCAGAACAAGGCCATCTCGTTTCCCTGTGAGTGCCAGTCCCCCGATCACGCTGGCTGCCGGGCCTGAGAGAATCGTATCGATGGGCCGTTCCTTTGCCATGGCTTCGGTCATCAAGGTGCCGTCGCCTTTTACGATCATAATCGCTGCATAAATGTTCTTTTCATGCAGTACCTTTTTTGTGGATTTAAGAAGTCCATCGATGATGGGAATCAATCTGCCGTTGAGTACAGCGGTTATGGTCCTGTGATAAAATCCCAGCGCCGATGTCAGCTGATGAGCGCAGACAACCGGAACGCCCAAAACCTCGTCTGCAATCCGTTTTATTTCCTTTTCGTGCTTCGGGTTGCGCACGCTGGCATACCCGGATACAGCCAAGGCGTCCACACGGCCTTTCATTTTTGACAAGGCTTCCCGTACCTCCTTGGGGTCCGGGTCTTCCTGCAGGCGGCCCATAATATCGAATCTGCCTTTCACTTTGACTGCGATTTCCGCAGGAACGTCTTCATCCAGTTCCGTTCCCATGTAAATCAATCCCACAGAAGCGCCCCGTCCTTCCACAATGGCATTGGTAGCCAGCGTCGTCGAAAGAGACACCAGACTAATGTCTTCCATTTTGTCAAAATCCAGATTGTCGATGCAGTTTTTAATGCCAATGGTTAAATCTTCTTTTGTGGTCAGCGCTTTTGCCTTGCAGACAATTTTACGCTCCGAAGAATTTACGATGACTCCGTCGGTATAGGTTCCACCCGTATCCATTCCCAATATAAAAGACATAATCGGCTCCTTCCATGATCTTTGATGGGTTTATGTTAATCCGGTTATGTCTATTTTTCAATATAAAATCAGAATTCTTTAAATAATCTTATACTTTTGTTCTCTATTCCCGCACTTCGGGTATGACCACCGTGTTTTTCTTGCTGACGACCATCCCGCATATGACCATACCGATGCACAAGCCTTCCATTATAACAAACACCGCCATTTTGTCGTCAAAAAAGCCCATGACAGCCGGGAATAAAACGCCCTCTGCACATGCTCCCAAATAAGCAAATCCATTCAGGATTCCGGCCGCGCTTCCTGGAAAAACTCGGCAGCCCTGATCAATAGCGTGAAGCCATAGGATACCATTGATCCCATAGAGCGCAAACCCCGTAAAAAAGATACCTACCAAAACAGCCCTGGTATCCTCAATCATGGGAAAAATCACCACTAAAGTTCCGCAGACCGCTGCCATGGCAGTAACAATAATACCTTTATTATTAAAAAGTTTCGTCCCTGCGATCCAAGTGATAATCAATGTTCCAAAGGCCATACCAATGGGCAGCGTTAGATTTGAAAAGGTACTGCTGAGAATCTGTCCTCCTCGCTCCTCTTCATAATAAAGCGGAATCCAGTTAAGCAGCCCATATCTACAGATACTAGACAGCATCGCGATCCCGCACCACCACCAAAATTTCTTCTGACTGAAAAAATATCGCCATGGTCCTTGTTTTCTATTGGAAATTCGCAGCAAAGCCTGCTCTCTAGCCTGATGCCTGTGATTTTTTATCTCATAGTCCAGGAGTCCCCTCTCTTCAGGTTTTTCCACAGCCGCCACACCGAAAAGATAGAGAAATGCCAGCAGAATGAGCATCGGCAGGATGAAATTTACCCGCCAATCCATGTCCGGCCAGGCAGCCATCAGCGCAGCCGGAATCAAATAAGCTGTAGCATGGGACATTCCAGAAAAGAAATTGGCGATGCCGATGCCTTTGCCCCGTTCTCCTTGTGTCCACCAATTTGCCAGCAGCGCGATCCCCCCGACCCAAATCATACTTTGAAAATATCCGTTGGCCAGCCAGATCATCAGTACAGCCGCCCAATTGTTTTGAAAAGCCACTGCCATATTGAGAAATACCGACATTACGCCGCCGATAATTATCACTTTTTTTGCTCCAATGCGGTCAGCCAGGTATCCATTAATAAAACTTCCCAGCGCATAGCTGATAAACACACTCATGGCGATCATTTCTTCTCTGACAGCAGTAATATCTAAATCCCGAGACATGATGTCCAGCATATTATTCACGTTGAATCGGCCTAAATATACCAAATTGTACATCAATGCAAAGGTTAGCAGGCTGATCCATTTACATTGGCTAAATTTTTTATCCACTGGAGACTCCTTAAACCGCTATTTACAATTTACTGTCTTTAATTTATCATAAAAGTGTAAAGGATTCAAATTTATTCCTCAGATAAGGAGTACATCTCATGTATTTAATTCCCAGCTATTCGATGCTGTCCGCCACTGCAACCACATTGGTATTGAGTATTATATTTTTGATTTTATCCCACCAGAGCGGCAAAACTTACATGCGTCTTTGGGGAATTTCCTGGCTGATCTATTCCGCAATGTTTTTGGTGGATTTTTTAAATCTCCAGCTTCAAGCGTTCGCCATCTATTATATTATGCTTCGGCAGATGGCAGCGCTGGCCGGCTCCCATCTGTTTATTCTGGGCACCCATCATTTCTTCCAGCGAAAACCATGGAAGGGCCTTCTTTGGACCACTCTGCTGTCTGCGCTCCTGATTCTGCTGTATCCGGCTTCTGCGTTCCTGCAAACCCTGGTAATTATCCCCAATATCATTTACTGTTCCGGGATGCTGATCATTTCCGGCTGCATGTTTATTTCCTACTCCTGGACACAAAATCTGCCGGAAAAGATACTGGCCAGCTTTTTTATTATCGTCTGGGGAATTTTTATCAATCATTTCGGATTCACTCTAAAACACACAGCCCTTGCAATCTCCACGTATTTTATCGGTTTATTCACAGTTAACGTGCTGATTTTATTCCTGATCATTATTTACTTTAAAAAAACCCGCTTTCTCGACACGCGGCAGGCTTCTCGTTTTCGTCTTCTTGTGGAAAATTCTTCGGATTCCATGTTCCTATATGATTATAAAAAGCAGGAATTTGAATATGTCAGCCCCGCCATATCCGAACTGATCGGCGTTACCGATAAGCAGCTGTATGAAATGCCGGACCGATTCTTTGATTATGTCAACACGGTAAAAAAATCCAAGGATGTTGTAGGAATATTTTCCAGACCAATTGCAAAGCCTGGAAAAGGTGTCCTATGTCTTTATAAAAACGGGATTATTAAAAAATGGACGGAAATACACTATCTCCCAATCCGCGATAATACCGGCACTGTATCTGCCATTGAAGGAATTTTGCGTGACATTACAGAGCGAAAAAAAATGGAGGAAAATCTCAAGGCAGCTCAAAAAGCGAAAAAAGAATTTTTAGAAGATATCTCCCATGAAATTAAAACTCCGGTGACTTTAATCCAGGGTTACACGGAAAGTCTGCTGGACAAGGTGGTGCCAGTGGAATCCACGGATACTTATTTGAAAATGATTAATTCCAAAGCCATGATGCTGACGACCTTAGTGGATGATTTGGCACAGAGTTCCGATTTTACTTCTCAGAGCCTGGAATACCGATTTTATGAACAATCTGCAAAAGAAGTCTTCGATGAGCTATTGAACCAATGTGAGTTCCAAATATCCCAATCAGGCCGTAAAGCGATTATCGAATCCGCTGTTTCCTCTGATGCTATTCTCATTATTGATCCCTACCGGATTCAGCAGGTGGTATCCAATCTGATCAGCAATTCTATCCGCCACACGCCGATTGGAAAAGAAATCCAAGTGTCATGCCGTACTTATCTCAACGAGGACCTGCTTCATAGCGTTCCCGATGATGATGATTGTACAATTCCAGAAGGTGAAGTTGTCTTTACTGTAAGCGATCGAGGAGACGGCATCCCGGAAAAAGATTTGGCCAGAGTCTTTGAGCGCAATTTCAGCGGCGGACGCAGGATCGCTTCGGGCGCCAACCGCCATCCGGAAAATATTCAGGGATTCGCTTCCGGCCCTTCCAATTCCGGCCTGGGATTGTTCATATCTAAGGAAATCGTAATTCAGCACTCGGGACGAATGGGAGCAAAGAATAACCAGTACGGGGGCGCGGAAATTTTCTTTGTTATTCCTTATTATATTTAGCTTGCTTGTTAATGGGCGCACCAAAGTCAGAGTCCAAGGCGGGTGCGGCTTCCGGTGGCCCAAGGCTCCAGGCCGGCAAAAGGCCGCCCAGGCAGCGATTACGCTTTCCCGGGCGGCCTTCTTTATATGGGATTATCCTTCTTTCTTTAAAGCTCGTTGATTTCTTCGTGAATGTATATTTCCCGCTTTTCCAATTCGTCGAATACGTCCTTTGGATCAAAGGCATACTCCGGAATCAAAAGCCCGGTATCCTTGACTTTTCCTTTTGCGATCAGCTGAACAGCCACAGACATGGGGATTCCCACGTTCCTGGTATAAGCTCTCAACTTTTCCCAGCCCGGCACAGAGCCGTCGGATTTGGGATGGGTATGCGTCAGGATATGCTGCACTTTTTTGCCGTTTTTCGTGCCCACTACTTCGATATGTAGTGCATACCCGTATAGCTCTGTCTCCGTCCCTTCTTTGCTGTTGAGCAGATATTCCGCCACGCAGTCCATAACACCGATCTCTTTGCCGTTGATGGTGATCGGGTCATTGCGCAAAATACCCCAATCATAGAGAGCCCGGACCAGCTGCATATTCTTCTGCGGCCAGGTACCTCTTGTCTCAATCAGCCTGACGCCTTTATCTTTCAACGCTTCGGCCAGTGTCACGGTTTCCGAATGGGGAATAATGTACTGGGGATGAGTTCCATATGGCTCCGGAAGCGCGATGTCCCTTGGTCTTGCAAAAGGAGGCACCTGAATGAATTTTCCATCCTCAAAGACGGTCCTGGTCGGCAGATTGGGGTCGTATTCATAAGTTGTTGTAGCCGTTATGGCCTTGGAAAAGGCGAACGGACGATAAGCCCCGTGACTGACGCGGACAATTTCCACCGTGTCCAGCTGGTTGGCGCCGTACATGGCCATCATCTGGGTGGTGCCCGGCGTCATGCCAAACCCTGGAACACAAGCTCTCCCATTCTTCTTAAAGATCTCTGCGTATTGATTTTCTTCGCCGAATCCATTGAGGTTAACTCCATGGCAGCCCGCCTCTGCAATACACGCCGTCGTTTTTCCATTGAGGGCAATGGTGGTTCCATCCATTACTATGTCATAGCCTTTCATTTGTTTTACTGTAGCATCATGGTCATTGACATCCACTTTTACAAAATCCACTCTCGGATCATCGAGCCATTTGACAACTTCCTTACCGGCCTTCTCGTCATAGTCACCAACTGTAATCTGCTCGAAATCGGAAAACTGCACCAAATCTAAAGTTGACTCTCTGCAAATTCTCCCCGCTCCGCCTAAACAAAATACCTTCATACCTGTACCTCCTGACAAACCTTTCAATTGACTACTTTATTACCAACTCTTGAGTATAAGTTACCATATTATTATCAGTTTGTAAATAGTTTTTTACAAATTTTTATTAAGTTGGTAAAAATATTGTCAAAATTAGGTCATTTATGCTATAATAATCATACATTTAAAAGGTTCTGTTTAATCGGAACCAACTTTCGAAGGAGGATAACGCTATGCTGCCTCAGGAACGCTACAGTCAATTAATCCAATTTCTGCAAGAACATGAAATTATCAAGGTCGATCAAATGATGAAACGCTTTGATATTTCTATTGAAACGGCCAGAAGGGATCTTAATCATTTGGAAAGAGAGGGGATTATAAAAAAGATTTACGGCGGGGCCACCCTGATGAAAAAAGAGGACAAAGAGCCTGCCACCTCGGACAGAATGACGCGAAATCTATCGGAAAAAACCGCCATCGGAAAAAAATGCGCCGAGTTCATCAGTGACGGTGATTCCGTATTGATCGAAGTGGGCACGACCACTTTGCAGGTAGCGAAAGCGCTCAGAAGCAAAAAGAACCTGATGATCATCACTAACTCCATTCATGTTGTCAATGAATTGATGGATACGGACTTTGAAATCTATGTGGTGGGAGGAAAAATCCGCCATGGAGAAGGTTCCATCTCAGGGGCAGTGTCTATGTTTGAGCTGGAAAACTTTCATATAGGCAAAGCGATTATCAGTGCAGGAGGCGTCACCTTGGAAAGGGGGCTCTCTGACTATAATATTGAGGAAGCGCTGGTAAGAAAAAAGGTTGTTGAACAGTCTCAGGAAACGATTCTGGTAGCAGATAACAGCAAGTTTGGACATAACGTGCTGGCCCACGTCTGTCCGATCAGCGCCGTAGACCTGGTCATTACCGGCGCCATGCTCAATCCTGAGCTGATCACACGTTTTGAAGATGCCAATGTAAAACTGGTGCTGGCTGATCAGTAAAAGCCATGCTGCGCCTTTCCCTCATACAAGCAATAAGTCTTGTGGATCGCTCTCAGAATAAATACATCGGCTAGCATTCCCAATATTATCTCCGCCGTCAGCGTTCCCAGAAAGAGAAATAGGTTTTTTACAAGAATTTGTGGAAATGCCATAAGGATAAAGCTTATTACTACCGAAGCAATGATGCAGGTCAGGTACAGCGGCCATGCTCTGCGGCAGCGGTCACTCAGATCATAATCTTGTTCAGCATGGCCAATCATTTGGCAGCCCTGGAGCAGATCGTAAACATACTTGAGCATGAGAATGGCGGAAATCGTTTGCATACGGGTGATCGATCGGGTCATCATTATGCCGGATTCAGCTGCCGCCATATTGCCCAGCGCTGCGAGAATCTGCAGAATCTCCAGAATCACCAGCAGTATCATCATTTTCTTTGCTTCTTGAAAGTATCCATTGCAGCTGCTCATGCCGATTGTACCGATAAAAATTGCAACATAAATTGCCAGCCAGATCAAAACAAACAGAAATTGCAACAGAAGGATTTCTCCCAGAAACACCCCAATTCCTGTCATGATCAGCTGAGTAGTAATGGCTGCAAAAATAATTTTTAGTCCTCTCAGGTCATAAATCCTCTCTTTTGGCATTGTCATATAATTCTCCTTGTTCTCTGATTTCCCACTCCTGTGATGCGGCATCTTGCACAGGCACGGCCCCACACCCATCCGGGCAGAACATTGTATGAAAATCTTACCATATTTCTTGACAAAAACCTACAGGAAAGTGTATTGTTAATGAGCAGTGTATTTTAGTAGGAGGAGCAACATGAGACTTAGAAAAGAATCCGACACCATTCAGGACGAAGAAGTCCTGCTAATAGCAAAAGTATCCGACGCACTCGCCCATCCGGCTCGAATCAATATTTACCGCTTTATCATGCAATGCAATCGGCAAAGAGAAAACGTCTGCAATAAAGATGTTGTCGCTGCTTTTGACTATTCCCAGGCAACGGTTTCCCAGCATATAAAAAAGCTGGTCGATTCCAGCTTAATTGAAGTAAAAAAGGTTGATAAATATTCTTATTATTATGCCAATATGGGCGCTTTGGCTCGTTATCTGGCAGCGACCAAGAAATTCGGACAGATCTAAAGCGCACCGAAAACCGGTCGCTTGTCAAATGGACAGCATGACCGGTTTTTCCAGCCCCTTTAATGTTTCCTTCATCAGACCGCTATTGCTCGAGCCCCACATCCATCGTGATTTCCCTTGTACTATCCAAACCGGACAGAATCTGCCCTTTGAAATGGTTTTCCGCCGATCAGATGGGTCTTACCAGCATACTTTTTAAAGCGATCCTCTTTTTCGAACTCTCAAACGAATCAAGACAGCTCCTGCTCCTACAACAACAATGATCCCTGCTGCTGCCACCGCTTTCAGAAGCGGCGAAACCGATTTATTTTTAGACCATTTATCAATGATCTGCCCTTCTTCATCATAGGATTCCAAGGTCAGCTTATCCTCACTCACTTTGATGATTTGATAATTGCTGTCTGTCGCATTGATCGCTTCCACGTATTCAGGAACATTTTCTCCATTAAAATACGTGCTCCTTCTCTTTCCTGAGTTTCCCATCACATAAGTGATATTGCCGATCTCTTTGGTACGCATATATAGATGCTGATGACCGCATAGGACCAAATCCACCTCACCCTGTTCAAAGACCGGTTCCCATTCCTCCCGAATAGCATCGTAGATGGGATCTCCGTCTGAAATCCCATAAGCAGGATGGTGCATGACGACCACCTTCCATCTGGCACCGCTCTCTGTCAAGTCTTGCTCCAGCCAGCTGCTGATGGCAGTCAGCTGCTGCTCCCATTCTTCCTCCATAGCGGCTTTTCGATTGTCCAGAAAAAAACTGGTATTAACAACTGCAAAATGGCAGTTCCCATAATCAAAGGAATAAAACTCTTCGGACACCCCTTTGGGACCATTCTGGGGCAGCGCCAGCATCTTCAGGTACATATCCGCTTTGACAGTCGTTTCGTGATTACCAATAGCTGTCATCATGGGAATCCCTGCAAAAACCGATGTAGCCTGTGATAAAAACAGATTCCAATCATTCATATTTCGGGGCGAATTAACCATATCCCCGCCCATAAGGGCGAAGGCAATACCAGGATTTCTCTGCCTGATATCTTCAACCATCCTACCCCAAGTTTTATAATCCTGACTCCGTTTTTTATATTGAATATCTCCCAAATATAAAAATTCAAAAGATTGGGCATCGTCAGTGGTAGTAATCCTAGAAGTTTCCCAAGTAGGAGCCGTCGAAAAGGTGTGCACTTTGCTCCAGCTGGTACCGTCCCCGACTCGATATTCATAAGTTGTCTTTTGACTCAAACCCCTGATCGTGGCCTCGTACCGATAGTACTGGTCCTCTTTGACCTCGATGATCTTGGCCTTCACCTGATGCTGCGGAGAAAGCTGCATGCCCTCCCGATTGTATTGGACATATCCATCTTTCTTAGATGCACTGTGCCAAGTAATAGTTTGGGTATGAGCGCTGTCATCAGTCCACGATAAAATAATCTGATCGCTGTCGTACTCCGCCGCAAAGACCGGGGCGTAAAGTAAAAAAAGTAAAATGATACTCATGAGCGCTGCAATGCAAAAACGTTTCATAATCCTTCCTCCTGGAAGTATTATTATATGTCAAACAGGAAATTCATATGCGGATCGCATCGCTGACCGCTTCGTACCGGTTCCATGAAAAATGGGACTATCGCATGGCTTTATGCAGCAGTCCCGTTTCCCTGGGCAAATTATTATTAATGTTTTGAAGAAAAGTCATGGTTTGTACCACAGTTCATACTATATCACAACTCCCCCTTTAATGTCGTTGGCATGCCAACATTTTATAAAATTTTTTCTAAAAGTTTAAATTCATCCTTTTTAAACTCAATCAGACCGTCCCGTTTCATCTGGTTCAGCTCGTAGGACAAGGCGCTCCGGTTGACGCACAGATATTGGGCGAACTGCTCCCGGTCCATATGTATTGAAAAGGTATCCGATCCGGACTTTCTGCCCATGATCCGCAGGTAGGTCATAATACGGTCTCGCAGACCTCTCTTGGAGAGAGCCTCGAGCTTATATAATTTTTTAATGTTATCGTCGGCAAGAATATGAAGCAGCGCCAGCATCAGCTCCTTGGAATAATCGCTGCGAAGAATATCGGAAAAATCAGCAAAGAGTACAACAGCAGCTTCATTGGCCACATAAGTCAGAGGTGATGTTCGCCGCCTGGAAACGGTGGCTTCAGCGCCGAAGATTTCTCCTCGCTGATACATGTACATCAGATCTACGCTGCCTTCAAGATGGAATTTCTCACCTCTTACGGTTCCCGAATGGAGGATGGCAATTCTATGAATCAACTCTTCTTCAGAAAAGATAATCTCTTCCTCTGCATATTCTTTTACTTTGATTTTCATCCCGTTGACTGCCATGAGATGAAGCTTTTGGGGAACCTCCCTCAAAATGCCGCAGGCTTCAATGGTTGTCATCTGTTCCGTATCTGCTGGTTTTGATGGTTTCATGTTTGTATCCCTCATTTCCTTCGGCTGTTTTTTGTAACTTTTGTGTCGCATCAAGCAAGTTTCACTTATGCTGTCATCTGCGACTGCCGGGACCGGATTCTACCGGTATCAAATTCCGGAAAATATTGATAATTTTCATTTCGCCCGCGGCAAAGAAAGCTATACCTCTCTCCCCAGCAGCTTTTCCAGGCGCACCTTCTGTTCTTCCCTGGCGAATCCGTATCCGTACTGATAGAAGTCCAGCACGTCGGCATCTTTCACAATCTCCTCCAACGGATTTCCGATCTCTGCTTTTTTGCTGTGGTTTTTCACAGCGATTCCAATCTGCTGAATTTCATCCTCTTCAAAGAGGCCCGTTCCTCTCAGGAATTCCATGGCCGGCTCGTACCCTGCTTCTGCATGGTTCTCCTGCTTGCCGGTGATGATCCTGCCGTAATCGTGTACCGCGCAGGCCGCGGCAGCCAGAATCGGATCCACGCCCCGCTCTTCGGCAAAGAGATAGCCCAGCTTGGCGCAGCTGACAATGTGCACCCGTTCCCAGTCGATGAAATGGGAACGCTCTGTTACCAGCTTTTCATACTTATCGATTTCTTTCAGCAGAGCGCTCTGCAGTCTCAAGATCTTTTTCATATTAACCTCCTGCCCTACTTATGATAGGGTTCATTTTTCAATATTTTAAAGCTTCTGTACACCTGCTCCAGCAGGATGATCCGCATCATCTGATGGGGAAACGTCATTTGCGAAAAGGACAGCTTGAAATCCGCCCGCTTTGACACCTCATGGGAAAGGCCCAGCGAGCCGCCGATGACAAAGACCACCCGGCCCCAGCCTTCTGCGGAAAGCTGCCCGATCTTCTGCGACAATTTCTCTGAAGTGAGCGGCTTTCCATCAATCTCCAGGGTGATCACATAATCGTTCTTCTTAATCCTGCTCAGGATGGACTGGCCTTCTTCCAGCTTTACCGCCTGCTCCTCCGCCGAAGAAGCGCGATCCGGCAGCCTGGCCTCTTTCAGCTCCTCAATGGTCATTTTGCAGTATTTCCCCAAACGCTTGCAGTACTCAGCAGCCGCCTCGGTCCAATATCGTTCTTTTAATTTTCCTATACAGATTATGGTTATATTCAAGCCTTACACCTCATATACCGCGCTGACATGATCCCGCAGCATCACATCCATTTTCAGTCTGTCGCCCACATAAATATCTTCCTCCTGAAGAATATTGGTAATGGTCATTTTCGCCAGCTCTGGCTCATTGTTCTGATGGCTCAAATGTCCCAGCAGAACTCTGCGCGCTTTGTCTTTCACTTCCATCAGCTTGCAGATACATTTGCCCGCCGTCACATTGGAAAGATGTCCATGGTCTCCCAGGATTCTGCGCTTTGTCTGATAAGGATAGCTGCACATTTTCAGCACCTCTACTTCATGGTTGGCCTCCAGAACCAGCAGATCCGCATCCACGATTTCCTCGAAAATCTCTTTTGTGATGCAGCCGGCATCGGTCAGAATACTGATCTGCCTGCCATCCGCATAAAAAGAAAAGCCCACCGGCTCCGCCGCATCATGGGGGATGGCAAAGGGCCTGATTAAAATATCGTTTATGTAAAAATCTTCGCCTGTGGTAAAGAACGCCTTTTTCTCTTCTGCGACCTTTCGTTCAATGTTGTCCCAGGTGGCCTGGTTGGCGTACGCTTTTGCGTTGCAGGCTTTTTTTGTAACAATAGGCAGGCTTTTCACATGGTCGATATGTTCATGGGTAATCAAGACGGCCTGTATCTGTTCCAGCTCAGCCCCGGCCTTTTCCAGCCCTTCAAAAATCCGTTTTCCGCTGATTCCCACATCAACCAGCACCACCGTCCCGCCGCTTCTGACCATATAGCAGTTTCCACTGCTGCCGCTGGCAAAAGAGCAAAAATTTAATGCCATATTTTGTCCTCGCTTCTCGTCGTTTTCTATTTTTATAGGATACTCCACTTGTGCGGGCCTGTCAATCTATCGTATAATACGAAAGATGAAAGATAGAGGTAATGTTTATGAGAAATGACAATGTTTTAAGAATCTATACCGACGGAGGATGTTCGGGAAATCAGAGTGAAAAGAATTTCGGCGGCTGGGGCGCTGTGATGGAGTTTGCCGGACACCAAAAGGAGCTTTACGGCGGCGAAGCCGACACCACCAACAACCGCATGGAAATGACTGCTCTGCTGGAAGCTTTCCGCGCCATAAAAAAAGAAGGCCAGACGATTGAAGTGTTTTCCGATAGTTCCTATCTGATGGATTGTTTTCGGAAAAAATGGTATAAAAACTGGCTGAAAAACGGCTGGAAAACCGCTGCCAAAAAACCGGTGGAAAACCGGGACCTCTGGGAAGCGCTGCTGCCGTTTTTGGATCAGCATCAGATCACCTTTTACCGGGTGAAAGGCCACGTAAATCTTGCCAGCGCTTCGACCAATTTTCATAAGCTCTACGATAAGTTCGTAGAATGGAACGGCAGCCGCTTTTCCTTTGAGGATTTTCAGTACGTGACCGAAAAAAACAACCGGGCCGACGAGCTGGCCAATGTGGGCATCAACCAAATTCGGGGCTGAAAATCAGCCCCCAGTTTATCCTTTTGAAATGGCATACACCGCATCGGCAGCTGCTTTCATTTCTTTTCCATTGTTATAGATTCCCATGCTCATCCGTACTGCGCCGCAATCCCATGTTCCGATGGCCTTATGGGCCAATCCGGCGCAATGATAGCCGCCCCGCACTGCAATTCCATAATCATCGTTTAATAGCGATGCAACATCTTCACAATTGTATCCATTAATATTAAATGTGACAATTCCCACCTTTTTCTTACAGTCAGAAGGACCATAAACCGTCACATTTTTCATATTCCGCAGGCTGCTGTCGAGAATCCGAGTCAGCTCCAGCTGGTGCTGGCGGATGATATCGACGCCGATTTTATTCACAAGCCCGGCCGAATATCCCAGGCCGATAATGCCCGGCGCATTGATGGTGCCGGTTTCAAAGCCTTCCGGCAGCTCTGCAGGCTGTATGATGTTCCTGGAAACGGTGCCTGTTCCCCCTTCCATCAAAGGGCGAAGCGATACGCCTTCCCGTACATAAAGCATGCCGGTTCCCAAAGGCCCCAAAAGACCCTTATGTCCCGGCACCGCCAGCAGATCGATGTTTTTCACATCCATAGGCATATGGCCGGCTCCCTGGGCTCCATCTACCATAAAGAGGATGCCTTTCTTTTTGCACAAAATTCCCAAGTCCTGCACCGGCATAATGGTTCCGGTCACATTGGACGCCTGCGTGCAGATGATCAGCCGGGTATTTTCTCTGATCGCTTGCTCAACGTTGGTAAGATCCAAGCTTCCGTCGCTCCCACACTGAACCAGAGTATATTCCACCCCCTGATCCTTCAGCGCCCGCAGCGGACGCAGCACAGAGTTGTGCTCCATCACCGTGGTGATCACATGGTCGCCTTCCTTGAGAACGCCTTTGATGCCCATATTCAGGGCCTGGGTCGTATTATTTGTAAAAACGATCCGGTCCGGCTTTTCGATTTTAAAAAAACGGGCCAGCATTTTTCTTGCTTGATAGACTTCTTCCCCGGTCCGGCGGGACAGATCGTGCCCCGAGCGCCCCGGGTTGCCGCAATAGGATGACATGCACGAGTCCATTGCCTCGATCATACCTTTTGGCTTAGGGAAAGATGTTGCTCCATTGTCTAAATAAATCATTGGGTTTCCCTCCTAAAGTATAGGATATGCGGGAAAATAGCAGAAAGTGTTTTCTTACTTTCGTTTGAGCCCTTTGAGCCGCTCCTTATCCTCTTTGGAAACCCGGTAGGATTCTCGAATTTTCTGTATGGTTTTGTTGTGTGTAAAATCGTCCATCCGATTGTTTTTTATCAGCGCTTCCGTTTCCTGCGGAAAAGCGACATAGCACATGGACAGCGCCCAGGCGACGGCCATTTTCACATAATAGCCCTCGTGGTGAATCCCCGCCAGGATTTTTAATATAGAATCAATATGACTTACATCTATATAGTGATCCATAATCATGACCACGCCGAACCGGAGAAAATATTCCCGGTCGTCGGAAAGATAGCTCTGGAGAAACTCCCAGACCCTCCGGCGGTTTTCCTCTCTATCCGCGAATTTCAAATCACCGCAAAAGGTATCGCAGACAGCCCAGTTATCGATGCGGGGAACGAAACGGGCAATATACGCCAGCCGCGTTTCCCGTTCCATCTTGGCAGCCGCGATGATCATCCCCTGCAGCATGACCTCTTCGTAGAAGAGTTCCGTTCCGCCAATACCGCCGGGAGCCAGTTTGCAGTTTTCCAGCTCCTCCAGGTATCTCTCCCAGCCGCCTTTTACAATCTCTTTCGCCAGCTTTCGGAGGGCGGGAACGCGGACGCCCAGCGTCCGCTCCTTATTGATGCCTGGTATCAGTTTGCAGTTGAACGCCTTGTATTCTTCATCGGCCATTTGCCGCAGCTGTTTCAGTCTTTCTTCTCTCATTCTTTTCCCTTACAATTTCCAATTTCGGTCAGCGATCCTGGCCAGCCTGGTGGTCTTTACATCAATGGCCTTCTCCGGACACATTTCCTGACAGCAGTAGCATTTGATACATTTCCGATAGCGGTAGGCGGGTTTTCCCTTTTTCATATAGATTGCTTTTTCGTCCAGCGGGCAGGCCTGCACGCAGATGCCGCAGCCCACGCAGTTGGCCTTTTTTATGTAAGGCTTCCGGTCCAAAAGGGGCTGTAAAAATCCGATGCTTTTCAGCTGGCCGTGGAAACCCGGATCCCGCTCCACGTTAAAGTCCGGGTTTCCCCAGCGGGAAAAAGCTTCCTCCATGGATAAAACGCCCTCTTCTGTGATCAGCTCGATTTCTTCCATTTTGCAGGTGCCGATGCCGTACTCTTTCCCGTAGACATTGGTTGCTACCAGCTCCGGATTTAAGTTGACGAGACGGCAGAATACGCTGTCCAAGGCCACCGGATCGGCAGACGCCAGAATGACGTACATCGGCGTCGGATCGCCGGACTGGGGGCCGTTTCCCTCCATGGCCATGATCCCGTCCATAATATGAAGCCTGGGGCGAACTAATAAATTCAGGTCGCCGATCATTTTGCCGAAAGCGTCCGCATTGGGAAACCGCGCGTGGCTGGCGCCTTTGTTAAAGCCATAGACGCAGCCGAAGGTATTTTTCATGGCACCGGTAATCCGTTCCAGCTGGTGGGTTTTCATCTTACACAGGTTGACAATCGCATCTTTTTCCAAAACGCCTTTGCAGAGGACAAAGTGGTCAGCGGCGTGGCCCTGGGGAAAAGGCACCTGCTCCCCTTCCGAAAAGTTGGCGGCCTCGATCTGAAGCGCCTCCGCTTCCTGGCGAATTCCGCATCCTTCGGCGGTCTGTTCCACGCCGATCAGGTGGTTGCCCGGCGAATCCCCGTAATACAGATTTTGAAATCCCGCTTGTTTTAAAAGGCGGCCCACAGCCCCAAACACCCGGGGATGGGTGGTGCAGGCAGTTTCCGGTTCCGTCCTGGCAAGAAGGTTGGGCTTGAGGATAATGCTCTCATCCGGGCTCACGAATTCCTGCCAGCCGCCCAAAAGTTCTACGGCTGCTCCAACCGCATGGTCCACCAGCTCGCTTTTATATTTTCTGCAATCAACGATTGCCACTTTACTCTTCATCTGGCACCTCCCTCAGTTCTTCTATAGTATACCTTGCCAGACACGCCTGCGCAAGATTCAACGCCGCAAGACGCTGATCAATCGGCCCCAGCCCAATCCTAATCCTGACTTTTAATCCCGCTGCCGCTGATGGGAATGGCGTCCCCCAGATATGTAGGTTCCGGTCTTACCATCCATTTCACAAAATCCTTATCTCTGGCCGCGATCTCCCGCAAGTCACGCATTTTCTGTCCCCGGTAGGTCGTCTGATCCGCAGCCGCACCCCAGGCATCGATCCCCATTTTCTCACACCCGTATAAGGCCCTGTACTGGTGGTAGCCCTGGGTCACAACGATCATCTTTTCCACCTGGAACACCGCCTTTGCCCGATAGATGGAATCATAGGTAGAGAACCCGGCATGGTCGAGAAAAATGTCTTTCTTGGGCACACCCTGCTCCAGAGCATACTCTTTCATAACGTTGACTTCATCGTAGCGGACTTGTCCATGATCTCCCGACAACAAAAGTTTGGGAGCCGCTCCCGCCTTGTATAGTTTGATCCCCACATCCAGCCGGTCCTGCAGCATGTAGCTGGGGCTCCCGTCCTTGCGCACAAGGGCGCCCAGCACCAAAATGCAATCCGCATCCTTTTGCGCAAGCCGATCCAGATCTGTCTTGGATATGGTATTGGCTTTATCGGAAACCGTGCAGAGAACATCTCCCTGGGCTGAGCTTACCACGTACTGGTTGATGCCCAGCAACGCCGCAGCCAAGATCACAACCAAAACTGCCAGCTGAAGCAGAACCTTTTTCCAAATTTTCATCTTCTTTTTTTCCATTTCATACACACTTTCTGTTACAATAGACATGTTAACGGCTATTGTTATTATAACAGGTCAGCAAATCGGATGAAAGCATGCGGCCCCTTTTGCATTTTTGTTATTTTTTCTAAATATTGTGGAGTTAAATTGTTGACAACACACAAATCAAGCGCTATGATAAAGCTGTTAACAAAGAGATACAGATAAATATAGAAGGAGAACGGTAAAATGAAATATGATTTTCCAGTAACAAAGACTACAAATCCTAAGGCGAAACCGGACCCGGATACCCTCAGGTTCGGCGTTGACTTTACAGACCACATGTTTATCATGGACTATGAAGAGGGCAAGGGCTGGCACGATGGCAGAATCGTCCCTTATGCACCTCTCTCTCTGGATCCTGCTGCTGTTGTTTTCCACTATGCGCAGGAAATGTTCGAAGGGCTGAAAGCGTACAAAACCAAAGAAGGAAAAGTACAGTTATTCCGTCCGGACATGAACGCCAAGAGAACCAACCGCACCAACGACAGGCTTTGTATTCCTCAGATCGATGAAACCTTGTATGTGGAAGCGATTAAAGCGCTGGTACACGTGGATGCTGACTGGATACCGGAAAAAGAAGGCACGTCCCTTTACATCCGCCCGTTCATTATTGCCGACGAGCCGTTCCTCGGCGTAAGACGCTCCAATCATTATAAATTTATCATCATCCTCAGCCCGGTAGGTCCTTACTATGTGGGCGGGCTGACGCCGACAAAGATTTACGTGGAAGATAAATATGTCCGCGCCACCGACGGCGGTACCGGTGAAGCCAAGTGCGGAGGCAACTATGCAGCCAGCCTGAAAGCGCAGGAAGAAGCCCACGCAAAGGGGTATGAACAGATTTTGTGGCTGGACGGCGTAGAACGGAAATACGTGGAAGAGATCGGAACATCCAATGCTTTTTTCGTAATCGATAATGAAGTCATCACCGCGCCTTTGGATGGCACCATCCTGCCGGGTATTACCAGAGACTCGGTTATCGCTCTGCTGAAAAAAGAAGGAATCAAGATTACAGAAAGAAGACTTTCCATCGATGAAGTGGCCCAGGCTTATAAAGACGGTAAATTCCAGGAGATGTTCGCTTCCGGAACTGCGGCTGTCATCTCACCGGTGGGTGAGCTCTGCTATAAGGGCGAAAAAATGATCATCAACAATGGCCAGATCGGCGCTATCGCGCAGAAGCTTTACGACACCCTGTACGGCATTCAGACTGGAGCTGTCGTTGATACCATGGGCTGGACAGTAGAAGTAAAATAAGCGTTTTTCAAAGAAGAATCAAACAGCCGGAAAGCAGGAGCAGCGCAAGACTTTCTCCTTCCGGCTGTTTTTTAATACGATGAAAACCACGCGCTCCCATTGCTCGCTGGGTTTTCTAGCATAAATTCTGCCTTGCAGCTCGCTCCGCTCGCTGGTCAGAATGTTATTGTCTAAACTCGTTCGTTGACCAGCTGGAATCCTTCTTCTTCTAACTGACGCTTGATCAATTCTGCCTGTGCGCTGTCTCTGGTTTCCATAACCACCTTCAAGAAGCAGCTGTTGATCGCCATATTGGGATCGCCGTTATCGTGATGTACCGCAACCACATTGCCGCCGCAGCGGCTGATCACCGTGCTTACACCCACCAGCTGGCCCGGTTTATCCATCAGTGCGATGGTCAGGGTGTTTCTCCTGCCGCTCATGATCAAACCTCGGGTAATGACCCGATTGAGAATGTTTACATCAATATTTCCCCCGCTGACCACACAGACAATCTTCTTCTTTTTCAGCGGGATTTTATCGAACATCACCGCTGCCACCGATACGGCGCCGGCACCCTCGGCTACCAGCTTCTGTTTTTCCATCAATGTCAAAATGGCTGTGGCAATTTCGTCCTCAGTAACCGTAATCATTTCATCCACATATTTGTTTACCAGCTCGTAAGTCTCATTGCCCGGCACTTTGACTGCGATTCCGTCGGCAAAGGTGTCCACCGTTTCCAAAGTCTTCTTTTCATGGGCCTTGACAGATTCGTACATGCTGGGTGAACCCGCCGCCTGGACGCCATAGATCTTGCATTCCGGCTTGAGCTGCTTGATCGCATAGGCCACGCCGCTGATCAGCCCGCCGCCGCCCACCGGCACCACGACCGCGTCCACATCATCCAGCTGATCCAGAATCTCCAGCCCGATGGTCCCCTGTCCGGCGATCACATCCACGTCATCAAAAGGATGGATAAAGGTGTAACCCTTTTCTTTCTGCAGCTCGATGGCCTTGTTGTAAGCGTCGTCATATGTATCGCTGACCAGGCACACTTCCGCGCCAAAGCTCTTGGTGGCCTCCACTTTGCTGATGGGCGCGCCGTCCGGCATGCAGATCAGGGAAGGGATCTGGTTCTTTTTCGCCGCCATAGCCACTCCTTGGGCGTGATTGCCCGCGCTGCAGGCAATGATTCCTTTGGCTTTTTCCTCGTCGCTGAGTCGGCTGATTTTATAATAAGCGCCCCGCACTTTAAAGCTGCCTGTCATCTGCAGGTTTTCGGTTTTCAGATAAATTTGATTTTTGGCGCTGAGTGCTGGAGCTAAGATTAAATCGGTCTTTCTCACAGCATCTTTCAAGGTAAATGCGGCATGATAAATTTTGTCAAGCGTTAGCATGATCTGCCCTCCTTTTTTCAATAACGGGCCTTGTCTTGTCGGCCCTCGCTTCCCTTCGTCTCCTGTTCCTTTCGGAGACCTGCTTCGGGTCATGTATCTATTGTAATGCTTTTATTGGGATTTGCAAGGGCTTTCGATTTGCATTCCCATCATTTTTTCATTATAATAAGAGCAAATCATTTAAGAACCGAGGAACGTTACATGAAGAAAAAACTTGCCGAATTAAATTTGAAATTAAACTCACTGGTGATCTTTCGCGATCTGCTCACAGATCCGGTGATCGCCAATTTTCAAATAATGGCCGATGCCATTGAAGAGAAGGAGTCGAGAAAGCAGGTCGAAGCTTACTGCCAGTTCACTTCTTGTCTTTATCAGGCAAACGCCAATCTGAGCGTCTACATCAATAATGTGCTGCTGAATGACGATAATTTTTATGTCAAAGAAAAGGCCTGCGGAAGCCTGGTCTCTCAGGCTGTGGAGGCCTGCTTGTTTTCTGAACTGGATATCCTGCAGGAGCTGTCCCAAATCACTTCTCAGTCCATCCGGGATCTGATCAATTACAAAGGCTTCCTCCCTGACTGGGAAACAACGATCTTTGATTTTCGCTACGATTATCAAGAGCGCATCCACAAGCTTCCATATACGGGCTACGGCATCTATTCCAAGTATTCGGTCTTTCGCCTGAAAAGCGACAGAATCGTTCCGGTAAAGCATCCCGATGGGCAGAAGCTGGAAGAATTATTCGGGTATGAACGGGAACAGGCTTTGATTATTAAAAACACCCAGGCGCTTCTGTCCGGGGAAGGTGCCAGCAATATGCTCCTGTACGGCGATGCTGGCACCGGAAAAAGTTCAACCATCAAAGCAGTCTGCAATCATTACGCCGACCAAGGGCTGCGCCTCTTGGAAGTAAAGAAAAATGAAATTTACCGGATCCCTTACGTGATCGAAGAGCTTTCCAATAATCCGCTGAAATTCGTAGTATTCATCGATGATCTGAGCTTTACCAGCAATGACGACAATTTTTCTGCCTTGAAAGCGATCCTGGAAGGCAGCGTCTCAGCCTGCGGAAAAAACATTGCCATTTACGCTACCAGCAACCGCCGCCACCTGGTCAAAGAAACCATGGGCGACCGGGCCGGCGATGAGCTTCATATCAACGATACGCTTCAGGAGACCATGAGTCTGGCGGCCCGCTTCGGCCTCACCATCACTTACCAGCGGCCGGATAAAGAAGAATACCTGAACATCGTGGAAAACCTGGCCAAAGATTATGGGGTCGATATGCCTAAAGACGAGCTTTTCCGCAAAGCTGAGGCTCACGCTCTCCGCTGCAACGGCAGAAGTCCGCGGGTAGCCAAGCAGTTCATTGAACTTGTGAAGATTGGAATTTAATATACTGGCCTGTGATATAGGGGCTGTCACGTCAACGAAAGATGTTGCTGCGGCAGCCCCTCACAATTCCCCCAGAACACAAATTTTCGTTAATCCTATTCGAAACTGGCCTTTTGGCAGTCAATGTCCATATAAAATGTCGTAATGCCGGGCATTCTCCCACATCAGGTCAACTGTTATGTGTCGCTAACCACATATAAATCTCTCATACGCATCAACACACCGCAAATCAATGTCTCCACTCAGCCTCACTTGCTGCGAAACTAGCAAAATCTCCTGTTTTTATATGGACTTTACATCCACAATAGGCCATTTCGAATAGAAACCAGCAAAAAAAGTTTTTTACCTGTTTGGCCGGCCTGCGCGAAGCCTAATGCAGCCACCCTTTTTTGGGAGTAAAAATTTCCGGCTTTTCAGAAGTTTACCGCAATCCGGATAATAACACCTTTCTTTCTCACAGTTTCCACCAGAATATCACATTGTTCCGTTAAAATAGTCTTATCATCAACGAAACAAGGAGGTCACGATGGGGAAATTAAAGATAGCCATTGCAGTTTTTTCTGCCATTCTCCTGCTGACGGCAATGACGGCCTGCACCAGCAAAGATGATGAAGTCTATGGAAAAATAACGAAGATTAATGATACAAAAATAACCGTAGAAACGGGAGCATATGAAGAGCCTCCCAAATTGGAAAAGAACAGCTCCACCCAATCTGAAACCGGCTCCCAGACCGATAGCACATCCAAGGCTGACAATAAAGCGGAGGACAGCAATGAGCCCCCACAAATATCCGATGGCGGACAGCCATCAGACAGCAGCGGTCAAGACCGTTCAAACGGAAGATTTCCTGAGGGTATAAACGGCTTCACTGCTGATGGTGGGTCAGCCACTTATATTCTTTCAGATAATATCGATATCACCGGTTTGGAAGAAGGAATCCTTGTCAAATTGACACTTGATGACGATACGGTAACAGCAATCGAAATCATCCACCAGCCAGGCAATGCTCCGGGCGGCAGCGCCGGTTCAGAGACTGGCGCTACAAAAACCAGCGCTACTTTCACAGTAAGCGGCGGAAAGCAGACATCCGCCAACAAGGATTATGAATCAGAAGAAGCAAATGTCAGTGCTGTCCTGGTAGAGAATAAAGGCAGCCTTGCGATCAGCGGCGGTTCTCTCATAAAGTCGGGAGACACCACCGATGATACCGAAAGTAATTTTTACGGACTGAACGCAATTCTATCTGCATCAGGAGGCAGTAAAATAACGTTGGACGGGACGACGCTCACATCCAGTTCCGACGGATCAAACGCCATCTTTGCCACCGGAAAAGGTTCCAAAATCGTTGCAAAAAACTTCTCCATATACACGACAGGAGACTCGGCTCGTGGTTTGGATGCCACTTATAAAGGTACAATTATCGCAACAGGAGGCGATATCTCCACCAAAGGTTCGCACTGCGCGCCCATTGCCACCGACCGGGGCGAAGGTACTATTCAGGTCAGCGATACGTCTGTCAGCGCTGAAGGAGACGGAAGCCCCTGTATTTATTCAACGGGAACCATCACAGCCGCAAATGTTACCGGATATGCAACTGGCAGCCAAATCGCTGTGGTAGAAGGAAAGAATAGTATTTCTTTGGATCACTGCGTTTTGCAGGGTGCAGGTAAAAACGGCATTATGCTCTATCAGAGCACTTCCGGTGATGCGGCAGAAGGAGAAGCAAGTTTTAATGCCGCTGACTCAACGCTGACGACCACCTCTAAAGGCCCAATGTTTTATGTGACCAATACGGAGGCTTCGGCAACGCTTAAAAATACAAAGCTCTATTATAGCAGCGGCATTCTTATAAATGCAGCCGGAAACAAAACCAACAACTGGGGAAAGGCGGGAGAAAACGGAGGGAACTTTACCCTGACCGGAATCTCTCAGAATTTGGAAGGAAATGTGAAATGTGATCAAATCAGTACGGTCACTCTTAATTTAACTGAGAAATCAGCCTTTAAGGGAAGTATTAACGCTGGAAATTCCGCCAAGTCTGCGACCATTCACTTAGACAAGTCCAGTACCTGGACCATGACGGGCGACAGCTATGTATCAGCAATCACAAATAAGGATACCGCCTGCTCCAACATTAAATCCAATGGCTTTACGCTCTATTACGATAAGTCCAACGCAGCCAACAAGTGGCTGGATGGAAAAACGCTCTCTCTTTCAGGCGGCGGGAAGCTTACGCCGGCTGGCTGATCTATCCAAAAGGGGACTGTCACAAGACAGCCCCCCTTTTTTCATTTAACCCAAAAACGGTATCACATAAATCAAAATCGCAATCACCACCACGATGGCCACGACGGTGCGCCAAATCTTGAACTCCTTATCCATCTTAGCTTTTTCCTCTGCCGGCGGCTCTTGATGGGCCACGATCTGGGCCTTTAAGTCCTCATCGCCCGATTTTCCGTACTTAGCCTGACAGATGAAGAAGATCACCAGACCCACCGCGCACCAGATGACGCCCGTCCAGAAAGCCTCCCGATCCAGCTGTGTCATCATGATGATATAAATGATAGCGCTGACCGGAACGCCCACCTGCCAGAGTGGAGCCTTATAGGGCCGCTCCAGATCGGGCTGGCGTTTTCTCAGCATCCCGCAGGCAATGATCCCGATCACATAGTAGAACAAATCGGCGAACAGGCTCAAGGACGCGATATAAATCATAGAATTGGTCGCAATCAGCAGCACCGTCAAAACGCCCAGGACCAGAATCGCCACGTAAGGCGTCTTATATTTGGGATGAACTTTGGCAAAGAACTTGGGCATCGCACCGTCACGGGCCATGGTGAACAGGTATCTGGGCGGTACGGAAATGCTGGAGTTGAGCGTTGAAAAATCGCCGCCAAAGGCAATGCCCGCAGCCAGCATAATCAGCGGAAATCCCAGAATTCCGGCAATGGTCATAGCTTCCGCATAAGGAGCCGAAGCATCGGCGATAGCCGGAAGCTGATCCGTAGGAACAATTCCCACCAGGAACCATTGGAAGAAAGCGTTTACGGCAAAGACGATAAACGGTGCCAAAAACAGCGCTCTTGGGATATTGATGTGGGGATATTTGATTTCTTCTCCCATAGCACAGCAGGTTTCAAACCCGGCAAAGCACCACCAAATTAAGGCTACCGATCCAATAAAACCGCCTGCGGAAAAATCCACATATTCCGGCAGCTGAACAAAATTGGACAGACCCACGTTGGGGATCATGATCAGGAACCAGATAATCGCCACGCCCCAGAAGAAAAACATAAATCCGTTTTGAAGCCTGCCTGTGATTTCCACGCCGCCCACACTGCAGACCATGAATACCACAACTGCAATGCAGGCAATGATGATATCGCTGGTGCCGCCGCCGGGTATCTCCAGGCCCAGTGCTCCCAAGAAGGTTTTGAAGTAAAAGCTGAAGGCAAGGGCTTCGCCGCTGGTAACCGCCACCAGAGAAATAATAAAGTTCCAACCTGCCAGCATACCAAAAGGCTTTCCAATCCCCAGGGACGCATATTTGTATGTACCTCCCGCATAAGGCAGTGCAGCACCCATTTCCGCATACAGCAGCGCCGGATAGATGCTGATGAGCATTGCCACAAAAGTAGCGATAATCACCGCGGATCCCAGCATACCTACCACGTTGGCGCCGGTGGTAAACAGCCCCACGCCTACGACTGTACCTACGGTAATGGTAACAGCCTCTTTCATGCCAAAGGTTCGTTTGAGCATACGACTTTCATTTTCCATGTTTTCGTTCTCCTCTCTTTATTTTTCCTTCTCCATCCGGATTTCCGCAGCCCTGGCATGGCCGGTCAGCCCTTCGCCTCTCGCCAGGTTGGAAACCAGGGGAGCAATATCCAGCATCGCTTGTTTGGACATACTCTGATACGTGCACGTCTTCAGGAACGTGCCCACCCAAACGCCTCCTGTGTATCTGGCCGCTCCCAGGGTTGGCAGCGTATGGTTGGTGCCGGATGCATAGTCGCCGAACACTTCAGCCGTATTGCCGCCGATAAACAGGGACCCGTAATTGCGCAGCGCGGCCACGACCCCATCGATCTTTTCTTCTGCCACATTGACTTCCAAGTGCTCCGGCGCATAATCATTGGCGTAATTTACCGCTTCGGACAAATCATCGGCAATGAGAATTTCACCGTAATCATTCCATGAGCTTCTTGCGATTTCCTCCGTATCCAGCGCAGGCAGCTGACGGTTCACTGCCTGGAGAATGGCCTTTCCCAGATTCTCATCTGTGGTCACCACCAGTCCCTTGGCCGCCTTATCGTGCTCCGACTGGGCCAGCAGATCGGCTGCGATCACTTCCGGGTCCGCCGTCTGATCGGCGATGACTAGAACCTCGCTGGGGCCCGCCACAAAATCGATGCCCACTTTTCCGTAGCACTGCCGTTTGGCTTCTGTCACAAAATGATTGCCAGGCCCTACGATCATATTGACCGGCTTGATCTGATCCGTTCCATAGGAAAAAGCGGCAATGGCCTGCGCGCCGCCCAGCGCGTAAATTTCATTGATGCCGGCCACATCCATGGCAACCAGCGTCTTGGGATGAATCGTCGTTGTCCCTTTGATCACCGGGGAACAGGCGGTAATTCGTTCAACGCCCGCTACTCTGGCCGGAATCCCCAGCATCAGCGCTGTGGAGTAAAGGGGATAGCCGCCTCCAGGAACATAGCAGCAGCAGGACTGGACCGGAATTACCCGATGCCCCAGCTTGATCCCCGGCGAAGGGGAAAAATCTTTCAAACTTCCTACTGTTTCCTTCTGCGCGTTGGCAAAGGCCTCGATATTGGCAGCCGCCTTTTTGATATCCGACAGTTCTTCATCCGATACCTGCTGGTAAGCTTCCTCGATTTCCTGTTTGGAGATTCGCAGGGCCTGCCTATCGCACTGGTCAAACTGTTTATTATATTCCTGCAGAGCCGCGTCTCCATCTTTTATCACACGATCGATGATATCCCCCACTGCCTGTCTGAGGGCCGTACGATCGGCTTCTGTTCTTTTTTTGGAGCTCTTTAATTCTTTCACGCTTTTCATCTCCTCTCATTTACTACTTTACTATAATACAGCATCGAGCCAGCTAATTGTCAAGGGCGTTATTTGGAGAATTCCGGCCAAACCTTGAGTGCACTCCAGATTTGTGATACCATATAGGCAGAAAAACCTTGGAGGTGAGCGGTTTGAGAATAGGTCAGGTTTCTAAAAAATATCAAATATCCGTAGACAATCTATATTACTACATCAATTACGGCCTTCTTGTGCCCCCCAGGCCCGGCGGCCAGTATGTATTCGACAGCCAGACCCTGAAGGATCTGGAGCTTGTTCTGGAATTGAAAGAAATGAATTTTTCTTTGAAAGAGATCCACCGGATCCTGTCTCTTTATCGAATTTCCGGCCTTGCGGTCAACCAGGATGTGGAGGATCTGCGCAGAATCTATACCGACAAACTCCACGATCTGCGCAGCGAGAAGCTGCGGACCGAAAAAAACATTGAAAACCTGGAAAGAAAAATCGCGGATTTGAGCGCTCTGCTTCCTGACAATCGCCCCGACATCGGACTTCCGGTCCGCATGCTGGATCACTTGTGCTGTCCGGCCTGCGGCGGCAGCTTTTCACTGGATAATGTACGAATGGATCTCAAATATATTTTCAGCGGCAGCCTGCGATGCTCCTGCGGCTACACCGCCTCCATTGAGGACGGCATCCTGCTGACACCCAACAAAAATAAGGATTTATACGACACCCCTGATCTGGACCGCAAGCTGTACCGGGACCTCCCCCCTGCCCTCATCAGCTTGTTTCAGCGATCCTTTAACTGGATGGTGGAAAAGCTGGAGCATATGGATTTATCCGGCAAGGTGGTACTGGAAACCTATATCAACGCCTGGTTCTTTCTCCATAACCACCAGCAGTATCTGGACCCGCAAGGTCAATATATCGTTGTCGATAAGTATCCGGAAATGCTGCGCATGTATAAAACCCTCATGGAAAAACAAGGCTATGGGCTGGACATCCTGTTCATCGCCGACAGCAGCACCCGTCTGCCTTTAAAGCCCGGCTGCATCGATTTGAACATCGATTATTTCGCAGTCAATGAACATAATTTTTACCATAACACCTTCCTCTATGACGAGCTGATGCCTTATTTCAGCTCTGAGGCCCGGCTGCTAGGCACCTATTTTTACTTTGACCACGGAAAAAAATCCATGGAAAACCTGCTGCGGGAATACCCCACATCTTCCACGGATAATTTCAATCTGGACTATTTTCTCCGCCATATGGCAGATACGATCGTGCAGCAGGAGGACTGCGGCTTCACCACCAGCTCAGGCGCCAACATCGGGTTCAGCTTCCACCATGAGGGTGAAAAAATGTACCTTCGCTCCTATTTGGCCAGGCTTTGATTCAAGGGGATTTTACATCAGAAAAGCCATTCCCTGCTCCACCACAAACACGGTTATGCAGGCGCCCAAAGCTACCAGCAGCAGCCCCTTTTCCCGAAGCGCCATGAAAACCGCCACTGCGAAACCTGCGATGGCAGCCGCCATCTGCGTGGTGGAAAAGAGGATCGCCGGAAAGGTCATGGATGCCAGTGCCGCATAAGGCACATAGTACAAAAAGGACTTTATGAACGTGTTTTTAATTTCCCGGTCCACCAGCACCAGCGGGATCATGCGGATCAAATAGGTTACAACCGCCATCACCAGAACGTATAAATAAAAGTTCATGAATACAGCTCCTCCTCTTTGATGGGATGGATGACCGCCCCTGCCGCGGAAGCGATCATAGTACAAATGATGATGGCAAATCCCGGCGAAATCTGATCCAGTACCGGTACCCAGCGGAGTACCGAGCTCAAAATCACGGCGATCAGAATCACAGCGGTAATGGATTTTTCCCGCTTAGCCGGCAGAATGATAATGGCCAGAAACATGCCGTAGATGGCAATGCCCAGGGCGCTGCTGACCGCTTCAGGCAGGGCAGAGCTGGCGACAGCTCCAAAAAAGGTTCCCGATGTCCAGGATGCGATACACACTGACATGATTCCATATATGTAGTGTTTTCCAACCCGCCCGTCTTGGGTGCTGACCAAGGCAAAGGCTTCGTCCGTTATACTGAAGGCAATGATGCACCGTTCCACTCTGGTTATGGAGGGTTCCAGTTTTTGTGATAATGACAGCGACATAAGGGCGTACCTGAGATTGATGACCAGCTGGGTCAGCGCCATTTCAAAATACGGCGCTGCGGCCGCAATCACAGTGAGTCCGGCAAACTGGCCCGCCGAAGTCAGGTTGGTAAAGGAAATCAGGGCCGCGCCGCCGGCAGTGGCTCCGGTTGCTACAGCCGCCATTCCAAACGTAAACCCCACCGCCAGATATCCTGCGCAGATTGGGATCGCATCTTTCATACCTCTTGCAATTTCGTTTCTCATCACTTACTCCTAAATTTCTACTCATACTTTGTTATTTTAACATAGAATCCCTTTCTTCCCAAGGTTGAATTTGGGACAAAATTGTGGTATCGTTTCCTCACAGACATTGGAGGTGAACTATGAATATTACGCAAGCGATTGACATTCGAAAATCCCGCAGAACCTACCTGAGCACGCCCATCGAGCCCGCAAAGACAGCGCTGCTCAAAAGTCGTATCGAGGAATACAACCAGAAATCTAATTTAACCATCCGCTTTATGGAGAACGGAAGCGCGGCTTTTTCCGGCATCCGCAAAAGTTACGGTTTATTTAAAGGCGTCCGCTCCCTCTTCATCATGAAAGGCCCTGCAAAGGATCCTTATCTTAAGGAAAAGATCGGTTACTACGGCGAGCTTTTGATCCTGGAGGCAACTGCTCTGGGGCTTGGAACCTGCTGGGTCGGCGGAACCTTTGATGCTTCCGGCATCCGCAAAGCTCCAGACGAGGATCTGATCTGTGTGATCACAGTGGGCAATGTGCCGGAGGAAGAAACACTTCGGGAACGGATGATTTACAAAGCAATCCATCGTAAAACAAAATCCATCGGTGAGATGTCCGAGGTGGTGGGTGAACCGCCGCTCTGGCTGAAAAAAGGGATGAAGGCTGTGCAGAAGGCTCCGTCTACCCGCAATACGCAAAAGGTTTTGTTTCTCTATAAGGCCGGGGTTCTCCGCGCTTCTGTACCGGATACGGATCGATTTGATTATGTGGATTTGGGGATCGCCAAGGCTCATTTTGAGCTGGCCGCCGGCGGCAAATTTGAACTGGGCAACAGCGCCAAATATGTTTCCATGGAGGAGGAGTGATTGAATGTCCGATAAGAAAGAGAGGACGCCTGTCTTTTACGGCAGTCTGGTTATACTGCAATGCCTGATCTGGGGGATCGGTAATCCGATCACCAAGATCAGTGTGGAAACAATACCGCCTTTTTCTTGTATGGGCATTCGCTTTACGTTAGCGTTTGCTTTATTCATGCTGGCTTTCGGCAGGCAGATCATCCCCCAGTTTAAAAAGGAATATCTTGCAAACTGTATTGTGATCGGTCTTTTTACTGCCGCTTCCTTTATTTTTTCCACCTTTGCCCTGCATTTGGCGGATGCTACCGTTGTGGGGTTTTTACTGGCGTTTTCGGTGGTCTTCACCCCCATTCTCTCTTTTTTTATCCTCCGGCAAACCATCAGCCGCCGCTTCGCTTTGATTATTTTCATGGTAGTGGTCGGTCTTTATTTTCTGTGTGCCAACGGGGGCAAATTTACCTTCGGCGCGGGAGAACTGCTGGCTCTGCTCAGCGCTTTATCCGGCGCCGGCATGTTAATCTACAGTTCAAAACACGTCACAGCCATTGGCCCCCTTGCCCTTTCGGCTGCCCAAGCCGCAATTACGGCCATCGTGTCGTTTCTCTTCGCTGTTATCTTTGAGGATATCAAAGATCTGGGCCAGGCCTCGCCGGAAGGGTGGGCCTCCGTCGTGTATCTTGCGGTGGCGTGCACCTGCATTGCCTATATCCTGCAGAACATTGCCCTGCGTAAAGTCTCGGCCACCTTTGTCTCGCTGGCTTTTTGCACAGAGCCGGTCTTTACTGCAATCGCTTCCTTTTTTATCCTCGGCGAGCGCCTGTCGCTGGCGGGATTGGCGGGAGCAGTCCTCATCGCGATCGGAATCACCTTGGCCTCTGTGATGCCGTCCTCGGAGGAGTGAGCCCTCCAGGGCGAACGGTGCCCTTTTTCACTTTTTTTGCCGATTTCTATTCGATATCCCCAAAAGGCCATATTTCTATGGACATTGCTTGCGAAATGCCCCATTTCGAATATAAATGGAGAGAATTTTTATTTTATGACAATTTGATTGCTGCCCCCAGTGATTGGAATGTTACAACTTCACGTGTCTGAATTCTCCAGGACCCCTGCTTTGATAGCCCTTTTAAAAGGCACGAAAAAAGCACCACTTTCGCAAAATCGCAAAAATGGTGCCGCTGCAAGCGCTGGACGCCGCACACTGTAGAACTCATTCTTTATGCGGCAGCCCTTTTCCCTCTTCTCTAATCCTCTTTTTTAAATTTTTGAGCAAGCCGCAGACTGATCGCCGCAATTCCTGCCAGGAGAACGGTGGTGACCGCCAATCCTCCCAGAAGGCCTTTTGTCTTTGGCTCCCGATCTCTTGTGATATCTTCCTTTGGTGCTCCGTGTCTCTTCGCTGCGAATCCCTGTTTCATAATCATATTCCTCCCTTTTGTAACCTATAACGTTCCGGCGCGCCTAAAGCTTTTCAGCCCACTCCGCTTCCTTGAACCCCGTCAGAACAACATCATCGTTGATGATCAAAGGACGCTTCACCAGCATTCCGTCCGTAGCCAGTAAATCCAGTTGCTCGTCTTCGGACATGTCCGCCAGCTTGTCTTTCAAGTGCAGCTCTTTATATTTAAGCCCGCTGGTATTAAAAAACTTTTTCAAAGGAAGTCCGCTTTTTTCATAAGCATCTTTCAGGACCTCCCTGGATGGGTTATGTTCTTTTATGTCGATCTCCTCATATGCTTTCCCCTGCTCATCCAGCCATTTGAGCGCTTTCTTGCAGGTTGTGCATTTTGGATAGCAATAAACTTTCATCTCTTGTACCTCTCTTTCTCTTTTATCATAAACCAGTTGACCGGTTATTGCAACTGTTATCCCCGCAGGATTCTTCGGCCCATGTCATGCCTGCGTTCCCCAAATCTGCCATCTGGCAAGCTTTGATGGGACCCTTTGTCCTGCGCACGTTCTTTATTATATGCGTGAATCGGATTTTCTTTACAAAAAAACTGGCATCAAAAAGATACCAGCTCCCTTTTGCACGTCATTTTTCCTCGTCCTCTTGCACAGGGGTAGTTCTTGCCTTTGCGATTATTTCTTCAAGAGCAGCGCTTAGTTCATCTCCCGACCGCTCGATGAGATCGGTCATTTCCTGCTGGGACTGCTCCTCCATCTCTTTTATCGTCAGCTGCATCTGCGCCTTCATTTCTTCCAGCTCAGATTCCATCTCTTTTGTCAGCGGTACGACTTTTTTTTGAGGAATGTCCTCAGACGACTCGCTTTCCGTTCCGCCTTCAATATCCGCCAGTTCATCCTGAAGTTCTTTTCGCAGATCATCAGTTTGTGTTTTCAAGGCTTTTCTTAATTCGCAGAGTTCAGCCTTCATAACCGCCCGCAGACTGTCTTTTTCCATCTCCAGTTCTTGATCCATGTTGGACAACTGCGTATTCAATTCCCCCTTGAGACCATCGGCCTCATTTTTTATATCTGTATTACTGGCCCGTATCTTATCATACGCCATGGCCAGTCTCAAGCCCATTTCTTCGATGTCCATATTTCCTTCCTTCTCTCCTATAGCCCTTATATCCTACCATATTCATGAAGGATTCTCAAGATAGTTTTCAAATATTTTCCATAGAAAAAGCAGGCATCCTAAAATTTTGCACTGCCTGCTTCAACTACTTATTTTTTCAAAATCACAGCCAAACATTGATCCCCTGGCTTTTCTACTCCATAACGGCCCCTTTATCTGCAGAAGTCACGTTTCTTTGATATCTTGCAAGCCATCCTGACTTTGCTCCAAAATCAGGCGCTTTATACGCTGCCATTCTCTTCTGGAATTCCTCGTCGCTGATCTTGGCATTGATCGTCGAAGCAGGGATATCAATTTCAATCAAGTCGCCTTCCTGCAAGTAAGCAATGTTTCCTCCGGCAGCCGCTTCAGGAGCAACGTGTCCGATCGAGGCGCCTCTGCTGGCGCCGCTGAACCGTCCATCCGTAATCAAAGCGACCGTCTTATCCAGCTTCATACCGGCCAAAGCGCTGGTTGGGTTGAGCATTTCCCGCATGCCCGGGCCGCCCTTTGGTCCCTCATAGCGAATCACAACCACATCTCCGTCCACGATCTTGCCGCCGTAGATGGCTTCGATGGCCTCCTCTTCGCTGTTGAACACGCGGGCAGGTCCGCTGTGAACCAGCATTTCAGGCGCTACCGCGCTTCTCTTTACGACGCATCCGTTCTGTGCAATATTTCCCCAAAGTATGGCAATGCCGCCGGTTTCACTGTAAGGGTCGCTCACCGGACGAATGATCTCATAGTCCTTTACTGAGGCGCCTTCCATATTCTCACCAACCGTCTTGCCGGTAGCCGTAATCAGGCTCTTATCGATCAAGCCTTTCTTATCCAGTTCACTAAAGACAGCCATCAAGCCGCCGGCCCTGTTGAGATCGTGCATATGGGTGCCGCCTGCAGGTGCCAGGTGGCACAGATTGGGAACCTTGCCGCTGAATTGGTTAAAGATATCCAGGTTCAACTCGATTCCCGCTTCATTGGCGATGGCCAGCAAATGGAGAACGCTGTTGGATGAACAGCCCAGCGCCATATCACAGGCCAGGGCATTCTTAATCGACTTTTCGTTAATAATATCTCTGGCAGTAATATCCTTCTCCACCAGCTCCATAATCGCCATACCCGCATGTTTTGCCAAACGAATTCGGCCGCTCTCCACAGCTGGAATCGTTCCATTTCCAGGCAGGGCGATACCGATGGCTTCACACAGGCAGTTCATGCTGTTGGCCGTGTACATACCTGAGCAGGATCCGCATCCCGGGCAGGTGTTCTGTTCAAATTCTTCTAGCTTGTCGTCATCGATTAGATTTGCTTTTCTCGCTCCTACTGCTTCAAACATCTTGGACAAGCTGGTTTCCTCGCCGTTTACTAGTCCGGACATCATCGGCCCTCCGGAGCAAACGACAGCCGGAATGTCCATTCGCACAGCCGCCATCACCATGCCCGGAACAATCTTGTCGCAATTGGGAACCAGCACAACTCCGTCTAAGGCATGACCCATGACCATCGTCTCCACACTGTCGGCAATCAGTTCCCGGCTGGCCAGGCTGTACTTCATTCCGATATGACCCATGGCAATGCCATCGCACACACCAATGGACGGAATTTCAATCGGAGTTCCGCCAGCCATTCTCACACCGGCTTTTACAGCTTCCGCTACTTTATCCAGGTGCATATGTCCCGGCACAATTTCACTTTTCGCTGAAACAACGCCGATCAGCGGCCGATCCAGCTCTTCCTTCGTATATCCCATGGCATAGAACAAACTCCTCATGGGAGCCTTTTCCACACCTTGGGTAACTTTCGCACTTCTCAGTGTCATAGGTTATTCTTCCTTTCTACACCAATGGGGCTGTCGCATAAAAGCGATTTTGCTCCATGCGGCCGCCCGATATTAAAGATTGCACCAATTTTGCAGAAAACAATCTATTTTCATTATGGTAAACCAAAAACAGATGCGGCCGCGGGGCAATTCCAGCGCCCCAGGCGCCCAGACGAGCTCGGGGGGGGGCGCCCTTCCGGCCGCAAATTATCGCTCCGGCCAGAAAATCAACCATTCCACGATAAATACAGGGCCATTTTGCGGTCCACCGGCCCTAAAATGGAGAAAAACCATCGCTGATCAGCCCATATTGTGCAATCAGCGATAAGAAATCATCGTGGAGCAGAGCAAATGGGGAGTTTTACGATAATCAACCCGATTTTGCCCCAACTCCCCGCCAAGGAAAACGTTCTTGCGCAAGCAAACTCCGCAGGCGCAGCCGAGGACAACGCGGGCCAAGGGCCCGCTCCTCCGCTCCCGCCGGTCGCTTCGCTGTCCGTTTTCCCAGCGGCGCTAAAGCCCCGGGGAAAAAGGCCTTGCCGGAGCAAAACGTTTTCCTCCTCTATTTCTTCAACCAGCTCATCATCTTTCTCAGCTCAGCGCCGACCTTGCACAGCAGATGTTCGGACTCCTTCTTTCTTGTTGCCAGGAATCTCGCTCTTCCGCCTGCCTTGAACTCCTGAATGAACTCGCTGGCAAAGGTTCCATCCTGAATTTCGGACAGGACTTTCTTCATTTCCTTACGAGTATCCTCTGTGATCAGTCTTGTTCCGGTTCTGTAATCACCGTATTCCGCTGTATTGGAGATGGAATATCTCATCTTATCGAAACCGCCTTCATTGATCAGGTCAACGATCAGCTTCATTTCGTGGATACATTCGAAGTATGCCATTTCCGGCTCATATCCGGCTTCTACCAGTGTATCAAATCCAGCCTTCATCAGCTCGGTTACGCCGCCGCACAGTACAGCCTGCTCACCGAAGAGGTCTGTTTCTGTCTCTTCTTTAAAGGTTGTTTCCAGGATTCCCGCACGGCCAGCGCCGATACCGGAAGCATATGCCAGAGCATAGTCCTTGGCTTTGCCGGATGCGTCCTGATAAACTGCGATCAGGCTTGGTACGCCCTTGCCTTCTACATACTGAGATCTTACTGTATGACCAGGTCCTTTCGGAGCAATCATGATAACGTCTACGTTGGCAGCAGGCGCGATCTGATTGAAGTGGATGTTAAAGCCGTGAGCGAATGCCAGAATGTTGCCTTCCTTCATGTGCTGCTGAACCTGTTCCTTATAAATATCGGCAGCCAGTTCGTCCGGCACCAGCATCATTACGATATCTCCTGCTTCAGCTGCCTCTTCAATGCCTACAACTTTCAGTCCTGCTGCTTCTGCTTTTGCAGCGTGGGCGGATCCGGGTCTCAGACCTACTACTACATTAACGCCGCTTTCATTGAGATTCATCGCATGAGCATGGCCCTGGCTTCCAAATCCGATGATCGCTACGGTTTTTCCGTCTAATAATCCTAAATTACAATCCTGATCATAATACTTCTTAATCATTTTAAAAAATCTCCTTTACATATTTAATTGAAATAAACTTTAGTTGTTAAACATTAATTTTTCTCGATGTTATGTTCCCGTATCCCTCTTTCAATACCTGTGATACCGGTTCTGCACACCTCAGCAATATCGTAGCAATTCATCATATCCATAAAGCCATCCAGCTTTTCCGGCGCGCCGGTGAGCTCTACGATCATACTGTCTTTGGACAAGTCGATGATCTTTCCTCTATAAATCTCAATAATCTCCCGGATGGCCGTCCGGTCGTTTTTATCACATTTAATCTTAACCAGCAGGAGCTCTCTGTAAAGGCTGTTTCCTGCATCCAGCGTAAAAATATCCCGCACCACTTCCAGCTTTTCAGTCTGGGTCAGAATCTGGTTTAGCGCCTGCTCTGTCCCTGTGAATACAATGGTGATTCTGGAAATCTCCGGATTGTTGGTCGCGGAAACAGTCAGAGAGTCGATGTTAAACCCCCTTCTTCCAAAGAGGCTGACCACCCGAGTCAGAACGTTGGATTGGTTATCGACCAAAATGCTGATTACTTCTTTTTTCAGTGTTTTATCCATTGCCTTCTCCTTCCTATCCGATGATCATATCTTCAACCGTACCGCCGCCGGGGATCATTGGCAGCACTCGTTCCTCTCTTGCAATGGCACAGTCGATCCATACCGGTCCCTTTTCCTTCAGAGCCTTTTTGAACACGTCTTCGAACTCCGTAGGCGTTGATGCGGAATAACCTTTTGCTCCAAAGGCGTCGGCCAATTTGGGGAAATCGGTTTTCCGTTCCGGTGTTGTGGCCGAATAGCGGCGCCCGTAAAAGCTGGTCTGCCACTGGTAAACCATACCCAAAACCCGGTTGTTCATAATGATGGTTATTATAGGAAGTTCTTCGCTGACAGCGGTGCATGCCTCGTTGAGGTTCATGTGGAAAGAACCGTCTCCCGTAAAGTGAATGACCCGCTTTTCCGGACATCCCACCTGAGCGCCGATGGCCGCTCCGTAGCCGAAGCCCATGGTTCCCAGCCCGCCGCTGGTGATGAAGTCCTTTGTTTTATCATGCTTGAGATATTGGGCCGCCCACATTTGATGCTGTCCAACATCTGTAACATAAATCGTTTCTTTATCAGTCAGGTCGCATACCGCGGTTACAATTTCGCTCGGATGCAGCTCCGCATCCTGACACTTCACGTCGCCGGTCTTTTTCTTCCATTCGGTGGATTGGGCCACCCATTCTCCGTGATCTCGTTTTTCGATCATCGGCAGCAGCTTTTTCAGAAAATCCTTAACATCACTGATGACGCTTTTATCTACAATAACATTTTTGTTGATTTCGCTCTTATCGATGTCAACCTGAACTTTTTTTGCTCGCTTGGCAAATTTCTTAGGGTTGAGCGCTACACGGTCGCTGAATCTGCAGCCCAGGGCTACCAGAAGGTCGGCCCGGTCCACTGCCCGATTGGCGGCAATACTGCCATGCATTCCAATCAGACCCAGGTTTCGTTTATTTTCGTACCCCAGAATTCCGGCTGCCATCAAAGTATATGTAGCTGGGATATCCGCCTTTTCGATCAACTCGTTCAGTTCATCTCCCGCATCCGAAGCCGGTACGCCGCCCCCGAAATAGATAACAGGCCGTTCCGCCTGGTTAATCATGGCCGCGATCTCCGCCACCTCATCGTCGTCGGCCAGAGGATGCGGCTGGAGCGCAAGCGGTTTCCCCTTTTTATAATCAATGGTATCCGCTGTAACGTCTTTGGTGATATCAATCAGCACCGGACCTTTTCTTCCGCTGTTTGCAATGCGGAAGGATTCGCGTATGGCGTGCTCCAAATCCTCGATTCTATTTACAAAGAAGCTATGTTTCGTAATGGGTAAGGTCACACCAGTAATACATATTTCCTGAAAAGCATCCCGCCCGATCAAGCTGTCCGGTACGTTGGCCGTTATCGCGATCATGGGAACACTGTCCATAAAAGCCGTCGCGATTCCTGTGACCAGATTCGTTGCGCCCGGCCCGCTGGTGGCAAAAACAACGCCTGTTTTTCCAGTAGCTCTGTAATAGCCGTCCGCCGCATGGGCAGCTCCCTGCTCATGGGCCGTAAGGACGTGCTTAATTTTGTCCCTGTATTCATACAGCACATCGTATAGATTCAAGGCTGTTCCGCCCGGGTATCCGAATACCGTATCCACACCATGCTCCAACAAAATTTCCGCTACTAACTGTGATCCTGTTAACTTCATTTCGCATTCTTCCTTTACTTTAAAAATTTTCTCGTTTGTCCCTCTTAATAATGGATGTTATTTACACTTATACACCATTTTTTGCTCTAGCACAACCTATTATAGAGCTTTTTTTAATAAAGTCAATGCATTTTTGTGTTTTTACACAACATTTTTTTATTTTTATCGTTTAAAATAACAAAATTAACTTTTTGAAGCTTTAATTCGTCGGACACCCGACCTTGCATGCCGCGTCCATGGAAATTTTATTATGCCTTTCTCCAAGGCAAATGCTGTGAACCGTAAAACAAATGCCTCACGATCAAAATCTTCTAAAACCTTGTTCCTTTCAGACAGTTTTTGGCCCGTGCGGTTCCTGCCCAGCGCCCGATAAAAGAAAAAGTATCCGTATTTAGTCCGATCTCTTTCAATTCTGATCCTTTTTCCAAATGGCAGCTTCAAAAGTGTCAGTAACGAAGATATCTTTTCTAAATACCGATACTTGCTTAGGCAGATGGGTTCGATCCCCCAGAAAATCACCGGTTAACTGTCGGGATTCACGGTCTTTAGCAGCTTTTCCGATCCTTTCTTCTCTGCGGCTGCAATAGCCCATGACGCCGCAGCCCCGGTCAGCAGCAGGAGCCAATGCCGTTCCTTCATATACAAACGCGGATACCGGTCCAATGGCCCGGACCGATACCCGCATTTCTTTAATCAGATTCCGTTGAATTTGGTCATGTCTACATCCACTTTTCATCCCCAGACAAACCATCATATCCCGGATGATTATCAAAGCGTACAATGCCTACCGGATATGCCCCATTGGCAGCTTTTATCACCCGGCCATGTCCCAGCACTCCGAAGCCTCCGCACAGTTCCAGGGAAGCGATTCCCTCTTCGGCCAGTTTCCCCGCTTGCTTCACCGCCTGTTCATAGCTTCCGACACCAATCAAAATCAATTCTCCCTTTTCCCCGGTTTTCATGACGGTTCTCTGTGCTTCTTTCAAATCCCCATTGATAAACATAAAAGCGACTTTTCTTTTCATAGCCTGCGCCTCCTTTTATACTTTTATTTTCTATATTTACTCATTTCCGCCGCATTGGCATCCAGCGTCGGCTTTAGATTTGGATCTAAAAGCACTTCATATGGCCTGCCTCCCTGCCGCTGCCTCAGCTCCTCTTTCGCCTCTTTGATCAGCTGGGGATTTTCCACCAGTTCCACTGCTGTGCAGGCCAATGTTTTGGCTGCGGTCATAACCGCCTGCCTACCGGCGTCGCGGCCCGCAAGAGCTGTAACGACCCAATTGTGGAGAGGCAGTCCCTCGGGCACCATTTCAATCAACAGAATATCCATCGGTGCGAACCAGCTGTATTCTGACGAGTCATTGACCGGCATACTGCTGCATTCAAAGGGTAGCGGCGGACGTCCCATAGGTGTGATTTCAACGCCGGCTTCTTCCTGGATCTTTGCAATAAACTGACAGTCCTCTTGAGAAAATTTCGGCGTTCCCACCAGCTCCAGATTGCGGCTCATGACTTGAGAAATGGTCTTATTAGGCAGTTTTTCATGAGTCATAGTAATGATCTCCTTTTCTACGGTTGTCCCGGTAGCCAACGCAATCCCGTTGGCGCAGTCATCCACCCTTGCCGCCAGCTGCCGCATGGATTCCGAGTCGCCCATCCTGCCCACGCACCACAGCGTGGCCCGGTCCGGCACCACATTGGGTCCCCCGCCGATATCTGCGAACGTATAGTTCAGTGTGGTTTCTCCACCAGGTTTTCCAGGCTGGGCATGTTCCCGCAAAAACTCCAGAGCATTGCCCATGAGCACGGCCGCGTCCAGCGCGCTTCTTCCAAGCCACGGAGAATTTCCGTGGGCAGTTCTTCCTTTAAAATGATACTGGAAGTTGAAAAAGGCTACGCATTCTGTGAATCCGGCCTTGGTATAAGGCATTACATGCCAATCCAATACGCAGTCCAGCCCCTTAAAATATCCTTCTCTGGCGAAGAATGGTTTTGCCAGGCACATTTCTTCGGCCGGAGTCCCGAAGATTTTAATTCTGGCTTTCAGTTTTTTTGCGTCAATCAGCGACTTTAGGGCTGTGGCGGCCGTAACCCCTCCGATTGCCATCAGATTATGTCCGCATCCGTGTCCCGGAGCCCCCTTCTGCAAGCTCTCCGGATAGGCACAATTCTTGTCCTGGGACAATCCCGGCAGGGCGTCATACTCGCAATTAAATCCGATTACCGGCCCCTCATCGCCATATTCCGCAACAAAGGCCGTGGGCATTCCCACCGCTCCTTTCTCAACCTGATATCCTGCTTTGTCCAGGTAATCCGTAAGCAAGGATGACGCGTAATACTCCTGCATGCTCAACTCTGGATTTTCCCATATCTTCCAGGATATGTCCATCAGCTCATCCTGATTGTCCTCGATCCAGGAAATCGCTTGTGTTTTTAATGTTTTCATACTTCATAACCTCCCGCACTAATATGTATATTTTTTTCTCAATTTGAAGCAGATCAATCTTAGAATAACAACGATCGCCATCGAACCGACCGCCATACACCAGAATGCCACATAACTGCCTGTCACATCAAAGATGACAGCTGCCAGAGTTCCTCCGAAGGTGCCCCCAAAGTTGGTCGCCATATTCATTCCCGCTGCAATATTACCGTAATCCTTCTCACCAAAGAGCGCGTTTACAAGCAGCGGCGGACAGACGGTAATTCCTCCGCCTCCGATTCCGTAACAAATGACTGCGCCAAAGACAAACACCACTGGATTTATGGTCATCAGAGCCAAACATACAAACTGCAGTCCAAAGATCACAGCCGAAAAAATGGATCCAAACTTTGTTCCAAACTTATCACACAGAAAACCGATCAGAATTTTTCCGATGGCAATCATCCCCAAATTAAAGGATGCGATCAGGGCAGCCTTTTCCACGGAAAACCCGCAATCGATAAAAAAGGGCGTCGAGTTAAATAGAATGGCCGTAGAACCAAACGTCGTCAAGGTCGCAGATGCTGCGATCATCCAAAACATAGGCGTTTTCAGAGCTTCTCTTATGACCATGCCTTTTGCTTCGCCGGTACTTTCTTTTTGAGTTTCCGCAAGGGTCTCTCCCATTCTTACAAAGCCTCTTTGCTCCGGCGTTTTCACAAGAAAGATCAATGACATGGCCGCTACCACTCCGAAGAGAACAGCCAGAACCAAGTATCCCGTTCTCCAGCCCGAACCGGAAATAACCGAGTTGAGCAGCGGCAGGATAACCAGCCCGCCGACGCCGCTACCTACAAAGCAGAATCCCATTGCTGTTCCTCTTACTTTGCCGCCGAACCAGTTGTTAAGGATGATGGACAAAGGCAGAACTGTACAATTGGAAAATCCCACACCGAGGAAAATCGCGCCAAAATAAAACATGTACAAGGATTTTGCCATTGCAAAGATAACGTAACCGGCAGCCGCAACCAGTGCGGAAATCACAACGATTCGCTTGACATTGCCTTTTGCCATACGCTTTCCATAATAAGCTGTCACTCCAATTGACACCAACAAAAGAATGGTCTGGTACAAAAGGAAGGATCCTCGATCGACCCCGAAAGCTTCCGTAACCGATATTACAAATACACTTGTAATGGAAATACATCCCGTGTAGGCGATTGACATCATGAGAAATCCCACAATCATCAGCACCCAGCCATAATAAAACCTTCCATTTTGTCTTAACCCTACTTTGTTCATAAACGATACCTCCCTGAGTTCCGAATGAAATATTTATTCTGTCTATGGACAACTGCAATTACTATGCCACCCTTTTGGCTGTTTTTTTCTCGTTAAAACCATTAAAACCCACTATTTTTCATAAAATTCAGCCCATTTCCCCCTTGGCAGCTTTCCGATCCATGCAAAAATTCATACCTTTTCTTGCCCATCTTTGTTGAAGTTTCTTTTGTTTTCGGGAAATGTATGATAAAATTCATAGTGTATGAAATTTTGCATACATTTCCCCCTATCACTTCCAAAAGGGTAGAAAAATGATTGAAAATCTTACGGATTTAAACTTATTGCGGTTTATTGTCAACAATGCCGCCTGCGCCATTATTTTAATCGACAAGAACGAAAACGTGATTATGACCAATCTGGAATATGAAAAATTGACAGGCTACACGGACCGCTATCTGACCGGCATGACGGTGGGCGATATGATTGAAAAAAAGATCATCCACGATTCTGTTTCGCGAAAAGTCATGAGGCAGAAACAAACCGTCGTTCTGGAACAGCTATCAGCGGGCAGCTCCGGTTCTGAGTATTTAGTTATGGTAAAGGGGATCCCCTATTGGGGCGAATCCGAAGAGATCGAATATGTCATCTGCTGCCTCTTTGATATTAGCGACAAGCGCCGCATAATCGAGGATTTGACAGCCAGCAATTTGAAATACAGCATGGAACTGCTGCAGCTGAAAAAAGACGCGGCAGCCAACGCCGGCATCGTCTATCGAAGTCCCCTGATGCAAAGGATCATCGATAAGGCGGAAATCATCGCCAAGACGGATTCCACGGCTCTGATTCTCGGCGAATCCGGGACGGGAAAAAGCATGATCGCCAGATTCCTTCACGATAACAGCCAGCGGGCGGACAACACCTTTCTTACCATCAACTGCGGCGCTGTCCCCGACTCTCTGATCGAGTCGGAGCTTTTCGGCTACGAAAAGGGGGCCTTTACCGGAGCTCAGACCTCTGGGAAACAAGGGCTTGTAGAGCTGGCCGACAATGGGACTCTATTTCTGGACGAAATCGGCGACATGCCTTATGAGCTCCAGGTAAAGCTGCTGCGCCTCTTGCAGGAAAAAGAATTTTTTCGAATCGGCGGAACTCGTCCTTTAAAAGTAGATACCCGAATCATTGCTGCCACCAATCAAAACCTAAAAGAGCAAATTGAAAAAAAACTGTTCCGGGAAGATTTGTACTATCGGCTCAATGTCCTCAACCTGCAGATCCCCCCTTTGCGGGAACGGACTGAAGACATTCCCATTTTAGCGGAAACCTTCCGTCTTAAATTCAATGAACGTTATCAGCTGCAAAAAGTTCTGAGCCATGAGCTCATCAACCATTTGTCCCAGCTCCAGCTCCGCGGCAATGTCAGAGAATTGGAAAACCTCATCGAAAGGCTGGTCCTGTTTTCCACCGAAAAAGTGCTTACCGTGAATCATCTGCCAGGAATTCTCGAGCCGGAAGGCCCTGCGGCCCTTTCCTGCAACATGGATCTGGAACATTCAACGTATCAGCAGCTGCGGGATCAATTTGAACGAACTCTGCTGACGGAAGCAAAGAAACGATACCAGACAACTGCCGAAATTGGCCGGCAGCTCCAGGTGGACCAGTCCACGATCTCCAGAAAACTAAAAAAATATAAAATTGATTGACAAACGCCTCCACGACCGGTTATACTGGTTAGTAACTTTTGAAATTTCATATTGTTGCGTTGAAGGGAATAAATTAGACCTCAAACATCTAACAGAGAGCAGCCGGCGGGTGGAAAGGCTGCAGATCATAGGGCTGGTGTCTCACCCCGGAGCAAAATCTTAAAAGATGCGCCTTATGCCGGGCATCTTTCAGCATTCAGCCGATCGGCTCGAATGCCCAGAGTGGGCCCCTGGTGATAGCCGGGACCAATAAGAGTGGTACCGCGGAAGTTTGAAATCAAACCTTCGTCTCTTATGCAGCGATCTGCATAAAAGGCGGGGGTATTTTTTTTAGAACAAAGTCGGCTTTGCCGATTCCCAGGAATATGCCTGCGATTTAGAAGAAAGGAAGGAACAAACTGGAAATGAAAAATTACGACAAGTATCAGGTGGGGTATTTTCCGCCGCCGCAGACAGAAATGGAATGGGTCAAAAAAGATCACGTTGAGAATGCGCCGATTTGGTGCAGCGTGGACCTGCGAGATGGAAACCAGGCTCTGATCGTTCCCATGAGTCTGGAGGAAAAGCTGGAGTTTTTCCAGTTCCTTGTCAAACTGGGTTTCAAAGAAATAGAGGTGGGCTTTCCCGCCGCATCTGAAACTGAATATGAATTTCTGCGGAGACTGATCGACGACGATCTGATCCCGGACGATGTCACCATTCAGGTGCTGACCCAGTCCAGAAAACATATTATAAAGAAAACCTTTGAATCTCTAGCAGGCATCAAGAAGGCAATCGTACATTTATATAATTCCACCTCCCTGGCCCAGAGAGAACAGGTTTTCAAAGCGGAAAAAGATGAGATCATCGATATCGCGGCCAGCGGCGCCAAGCTGATCAAAAAATACGCTGCCAAGTATCCGGAAACGGAATTTCAATTTGAGTATTCCCCGGAAAGCTTTACCGGCACAGAAATGGATTTTGCCCGGGACATCTGCAATGCCGTGATCGATATCTGGGAACCGACTCCGGAAAATAAGGTTATCATCAACCTGCCGGCAACGGTATCCATGTCCATGCCCCACGTTTATGCAAACCAGATCGAGTACATGTGCAAAACCCTCCATAACCGGGAGAACATCCTCATTTCCCTCCATCCCCACAACGACCGGGGCACCGGCGTTGCCGACGCGGAGTTGGGCCTTTTGGCAGGCGGTGACCGTATCGAAGGCACGCTGTTCGGGAATGGGGAACGAACTGGAAATGTCGATGTCGTTACTCTGGCAATGAATTTATTTTCCCACGGCGTTGACCCGAAGCTGGATTTTTCTAACATGCCGGAAGTGGTGGAAATGTATGAAAAGTTTACGGATATCAAGGTACATCCTCGTCAGCCCTACGGCGGACAGCTGGTATTCGCTGCATTCTCAGGTTCCCACCAGGATGCCATTGCCAAGGGTATGAAATGGAGAAAACACAAAAAGCTTCACCAATGGACAGTGCCGTATCTGCCCATCGACCCCAAGGATGTGGGCAGAGAATACGAAGGCGATGTCATTCGTATTAACAGCCAGTCGGGAAAAGGCGGTATCGCTTACATTCTCGAGCGGGATTACGGTTTCGACCTGCCAAAACAGATGCGGGAAGAAGTTGGCTATATGATGAAAGATATTTCCGACCGTTCCCACAAAGAGCTGTCCTCAGAGGAAATCTTTAAAGCTTTTAGTGAAGAATATATCAATTACTTTGACCCCATCGACATCACAGACGCCACCTTCAAAAAAATGTCCACATACAAGGCGGACGACGGCATGATCGTTGATATGCGGGTAGAGATCGGCGGCGATGTTTATGAAATCACTGCTGAAGGAAACGGCCGTCTCAATGCAATCAACAATGCGTTGAAAAAGACGCCGTATCACTTCGATTACACCCTGCTCACTTACTCGGAGCATGCGCTGGAATCCAGCTCCAGCTCCAGAGCTGCGGCCTATATCTGCATCGCAGACAGCGAAGGCGGCCAATACTGGGGAGTAGGCACCCACGAGGACATTATTCTGGCCTCTGTTAATGCATTGGTCAGCGCCCTCAACCGAGAGAACAAAATAAGAAAGTTTGTAAAATAGAAGGAGGAAACAGACATGGGAATGACAATGACACAAAAAATCCTGGCGGCCCACGCCGGCCTGGATCACGTTGTACCCGGCCAATTGATCCGCGCCAATCTGGATATGGTTCTGGCCAACGATATTACCGGACCAGTTGCCATCAATGAATTTGAAAAAGCTCAATTCAAAGACGTATTTGACAAAAGCAAGGTATCTCTGGTTATGGACCATTTTACGCCCAATAAGGATATCAAGTCGGCGGAGCAGTGCAAACAGTGCCGGACCTTTGCCAAACGGTTTGATATCGATCATTTTTATGATGTAGGCAATATGGGTATTGAGCATGCCCTTCTCCCTGAAAAAGGGTTGGTAGCAGCCGGCGACGCGATCATCGGTGCTGACTCCCACACTTGTACATATGGTGCGTTAGGCGCTTTTTCCACAGGTGTAGGGAGCACGGATCTGGCGGCCGGCATCGCTACAGGCCAGGCTTGGTTCAAAATTCCGTCAGCACTGAAATTCCAGCTGACCGGTGCTCTTCCGGAAAACGTCAGCGGCAAGGATGTAATCCTGCATATTATAGGTATGATCGGCGTTGACGGCGCACTCTATAAATCCATGGAATTTACCGGAGAAGGCGTAGCCAGCCTGTCCATGGACGATCGTCTCTGCATTTCCAATATGGCCATTGAAGCCGGGGCTAAAAATGGTATTTTCCCGGTGGATGAAGTCACCGAAGCTTATATGGAAGGCCGGGTCAACCGGGAATGGAAGAAGTACGAAGCTGATGCCGACGCCCAATATGATGAAACCTATGTGATCGACTTATCATCCCTCAAGCCGACGGTATCATTCCCCCACCTCCCGGAAAATACAAAGACGATTGACCAGGTGGGCGATGTTCCCATCCAACAGGTAGTGATCGGTTCCTGTACCAACGGAAGATTGAGCGATATGCGCATCGCTGCTGAACTTTTAAAAGACCAGCAGATTCATCCGGATGTAAGAGCAATTATCATTCCGGCTACGCAGCAGATTTATAAGGATTGCATTAAGCTGGGATATCTGGACATATTCATCGATGCCGGCTGCGTTGTTTCCACCCCAACCTGCGGACCCTGCCTGGGCGGACACATGGGAATCCTGGCGGCAGGCGAGCGGTGCGTCGCCACTACCAACCGCAATTTTGTAGGACGAATGGGGCACACGGAAAGCGAAGTATATCTGGCCAGCCCTGCAGTAGCGGCAGCATCCGCTATCGCCGGAAAGATCAGCGGGCCGAAAGGAGGCAAATAGGATGGACGCAAAAGGCAGAGTACATAAATATGGAAATAATGTAGATACGGATGTTATTATTCCTGCAAGGCATTTGAACACGCAGGATCATAAAGAACTGGCATCTCACTGCATGGAAGACATTGACAAAGAATTCGTTGCCAAGGTAAAGGAAGGCGATATCATGGTCGCCGGAGACAACTTCGGCTGCGGCTCTTCCAGAGAACATGCGCCGATCGCTATAAAGGCCAGCGGCATCAGCTGTGTGATCGCCAATACCTTTGCCCGTATTTTTTATCGGAACGCCATCAATATCGGATTACCGATTCTGGAATGCGCAGAGGCGAGCAAAAAAATAGAGGGCGGAGATGAAGTCAGTGTGGATTTCAACACCGGACTCATTACCAACCTGACAAAGAACGAGACCTACCAGGCCCTGCCATTCCCTGATTTTATCAAGGACATTATGGCAAAAGGCGGCCTGATGAACAGTTTGAAATAGAAAAGGGATAACGGCTCAGCTTTATGCTTTGCCGTTATTTTTTAAATTGAACGAAAAAAGGAGCTGTCAGCATTCATCACACATTATGATGCGTCAGCTCCTAACCTGCCTTATTGGCCGATCTGTGTGCGTAGGAGCCGCAGCTTCCTATGCACGCGTTTATATTTAATCCTTCTACACACTTTATAACGTTCAATATGATTACACCGTAGTTTTCTTAGCGGAAAACTTATTTTTCAGCGCAGCGACGCAAAATCCGATTCCGATGACTGTCACGGCCATGAGTCCTAACATAAGTTTCATATCTGATCTCCTTTCATTGAATACTGAACACACTTTTTTCTTCTATGCTGACGGAATTTTATCCTTGATGGCAGCGCCACAAAATCCGACGGCAATAATCGCTACTGCAATAGCCCCAACTATAAATTTTTTCATACACCCCATCCTCTCTTTCCTTGTTTCACTTTATGATCTAAGTATAACTTCCAATTATTAACGAATCCATCGATTTATCTTACGAATTTCTTACATTTCTGTAAGGATCGGTAACCGTTGCAAAAAAGGCATTCACGGTTTATAATTAGGCATGTACATATAACAGATAGGAGATAGGATTATGAATTACAAGATAGCAGTGGTCCCCGGCGACGGGATCGGCCCCGAAGTCATCGAACAAGCTCTGAGAGTCCTGGATCGAATCGGAGAGAAATATAATCACCAATTTGAATATACGGAGGTCCTGGCAGGGGGCGCGGCCATCGATGCCACCGGAGGATGCCTTCCCAGGGAAACCGTAGAAGTCTGCAAGGCCAGCGATGCAGTTATGCTGGGAGCCGTGGGCGGCTGGAAATGGGACACACTTCCGGGAGACCAGCGCCCTGAGCGTGCGCTTCTAGGACTTAGAAAAGAGCTGGGCCTGTTCGCCAATCTGCGGCCGGCGATTCTCTTCGATGAGCTCAGCCAGGCCTGCCCCCTCAAACCGGAAATCACGGCCGGAGGACTGGATATTGTCGTTGTCCGGGAGCTGACCGGCGGCATTTATTTTGGAGAAAAGGGCGTGAAGGACACGGATTTGGGCCCCGCCGCTTATGACGTGGAGCAGTATGCGGAAGAAGAAGTCCGCAGAATCGCCATCGTCGCCTTTGATATGGCCATGAAACGGAATAAAAAAGTCACCAGCGTGGATAAGGCCAATGTGCTGGAAAGCTCCCGCCTATGGAGAAGAGTCGTCGCTGAAGTGGCAAAAGACTATCCGGATGTGGAACTGAACAACCTGTATGTGGACAATGCCGCCATGCAGATGATCCTCAACCCCAAGCAGTTCGATGTCCTCGTGACCAACAATATTTTCGGAGATATTCTTTCTGATGAGGCGAGCCAGATCACCGGATCCATCGGCATGCTCCCATCAGCCAGCCTGGCAAAAGGCAACTTTGGCATGTACGAACCGGTACACGGTTCGGCGCCGGATATCGCCGGACAGGACAAAGCCAATCCCATGGCCACCATCTTATCAGCAGCGATGATGCTCCGCTACACCTTCGGCCTTTCCGATGAAGCAAACGATATCGAGGCTGCTGTCAAAAAAGTCCTGGCAGACGGCTATCGGACACCGGATCTGATGGCTAACGGAGGAAAACAGATGGGCACGCAGGAAGCCGGAGATCGAATTCTGGCAGTCATCTAAGATGCGCCTTTTATAGAACGGAAAAACGAGTCTTCCGGCGGCAAAACGGAAGGCTTGTTTTTTTATGTGCTTTCCTTTGACTTCCTGATTTTGGAGCTATATAATGGATGCTGTACGATCCGGGAATATTGAGAAAGGAGCTGGAAAATGGGAAATGCGCTCATACAGATGCTGGACCTGCAGGGCATGCTGTTTATTTTCATCATCATCGGCATGGTGACGGGCAAGAAAAAGCTGGTCACGCCGGAAGGCCGGCGATGTCTGACCAATCTGGTCCTCTATGTGATTTTACCCTGCAACATCGTAAAGTCCTTCATCATTGAATTTTCCTATCGGATGCTCCTCAACTTTGCGATCATCCTTTTGATCGCGACCGGCGTTCAGATTTTTTGTCTGCTTCTCAGCCGCTTTCTGTTCAACCGGCTGGATGAAGATGCTAAACATATTTTCCAATATGCCACAGTCTGTTCCAACTCGGGATTCATGGGTTACCCCATGGCGGAAAGCATTTACGGCCTGACCGGTTTGTCCTATGCTTCTATTTATCTGATCCCCTTGCGGATCGCTATGTGGTCGGCCGGGCTTTCTTATTTTGCCAGAGCCAAGAACCGCCGGGCGATGATCCTCAAGGTGGGGCTCCACCCCTGCATGATCGCCGTCTATATCGGCCTTTTGATCATGTTCCTGCAGGTTCCCCTGCCCGTCCTCATCACAGATACGCTGGACAAACTGGGCGGCTGCTGCACCGCCATGTCCATGCTGGTGGTAGGCATGCTGCTGATGGACGTGGAGTGGAAAACCATGGTTTCCATTCCCAACCTGCTTTTCTGCGGCCTGCGGCTCGTTCTTATTCCCGGAGTTGTCTATCTTGTGTGCAAAGGACTCCAGATCGATCCGCTGATCACCGGCGTTTCGGTCATACTATCCGGTATGCCCGCAGGGACTACAACCGCTCTCTTAGCCGCCCAATACCACGGGGACGCGCAGCTGGCCTCAAAGGTCGTGGTATTGTCCACACTATTGTCTTTATTCACAATTACCGGATGGTGCTTTTTATTACAATAACGGAGGAAATATGGAAACACAAAACGCGCAAAAAAAAGCGATGCTCCTTATGGCCCTGTGCGCATGCCTGTGGAGCATCAGCGGAATCTTTATAAAATGGATTTCCTGGAGTCCCTTTCTCATCGCAGGGGGGCGAAGTTTAATTTCTGCCATGGTCCTTGGTCTCTATATGTACATAGCAAAGATTCCGGTAAAGGTCTGCGGCTTTTCCGCAGGGGCAGGAGTCAGCCTGGCAGTCTCTTTTCTATGCTTCGTGTCGGCCAATAAGCTGACCACTGCAGCAAATGCAATTGTATTGCAATATACGGCGCCGATCTTCATTTTAATCATTTCCGTTCTGTTTTTGCATCAAAAAATTAAACGGCGGGAGATCGTGGTCGTAATCATTACCGCCGCCGGAATCGTACTATTCTTCCTGGATCAGCTATCACCAGGAAATATTGCCGGCAACATCCTGGGGATCCTGGCAGGTCTGTTTTTATCCATCATGTTCGTTCTGGTGGGCCAAGGCGGTGATGACGATTCCATTCGTATGAGCGGAATTCTCTTTGCCCATATCCTAACTGCCGCCGCAGGTATTCCCGTTGGAGCTTTCTTCACTTCGTCCATTGCTCCATCTGAAATCTGGTTCGTCATTATTCTGAGAATTTTTTAATTGGGAATCCCCTATGTGTTATATGCCATCGCCGCCAAAGACTGTTCGCCGCTGGCCTGTTCCCTCATCGGCATGCTGGAGCCGCTGCTGAATCCGGTCTGGGTATTCCTCTTTGACGGGGAAAGGCCGGGATTTTTTGCGTTCATCGGCGGCGTCATCGTCATTGCCGCGGTTACGGTCTGGTGTATTGCAGAAAATAAAAGCCAGCAGGCAGAATCGGCCGCCGCACCAGACGAAACAAGACACGGATAGAAAACGGGCAGCCCCGGGGTCTCCGGGGCTGTGCGCGGTCTGGGATTACACGAATTTCGGTCATAACGCCCCATTATTATTACGGTAAACCAAAATCATACCTAGCAAGCCTCGTCGCAGCAAGGTATGAGATGCGAGCCTCGACGAAAATTTAGCGTTTGGTTCAACAACCGAGAAAAACAACTCATTTGTTGAGTCAAAACACTGGCCTGCAGGCTGCCCAAATGGAAATCACCTCGTATAACAACGTCTCTGTCAGGAATTGCAGCCTGCAGGCCTTGAAAAAATCTCAACAATAAGGCAAAACTAGTATCTTGTTGAGCCAATTATTCTATTCGACAATTTTCGTCATCACGCTCGGCGAAGCCGCATCGATCCGGTCAATATGTTATACTTTACAGCAGCCCTTCGCTCATGCTCCATATTCCATATCAATATGGGGAATGCCATCCTCCAGGTAGCTCTCTGATATGCTCACAAAGCCCACGGACTCGTAGAAATTGGTCAAATGCTGCTGGGCAGAAATCTTGACGTTTTTTTGATGAAGGTATTCATCTATAAACAGCAAAGCCTTGTTCATCATATGTCTTGCCAATCCGATGCCGCGGTAGTCCGGATCGACCACCACCCTGCCGATGGCGATCGTATCGAAGGTCTGCCCCTTTTCCAGAATCCTCAGATATCCCACAATGTGATTGTTCTGTTCGACGAACAGGTGGTGGGCATGGCGGTCCTTGCCGTCACAGTCCGGATAATAGCACTTTTGTTCTACCACAAAAACATCGGAGCGCAGCTTTAAAATTTGATAGAGCTCTTCTGTATTCAGTTCATGAAATTTCTTGATTACGATTTTCATTCTTATTCCCCGATTATCTTAATCAGCACCCGCTTATCCCGCTTGCCGTCAAATTCAAAATAAAAGATCTGTTCCCAGGTGCCAAAATCCAGCTGGCCGTCGGTAATCGCTGCCACGGTTTCTCTGCCCATAATGGTCCTCTTCAAATGGGCGTCGGCGTTATCTTCATAACCATTATGCTGGTATTGGCTGTACGGTTTTTCCGGCGCCAGCCCTTCCAGCCAGGCTTCGTAGTCCTGATGCAGTCCGCTCTCATCATCGTTGATAAAGACCGATGCGGTAATGTTCATGGCATTGACCAGCACCAATCCTTCCAGGATTCCACTGTCATCAATAGCTTTCTGTACGTCTTTTGTAATATTCACCAAACCTCTTCTGGACGGCAAATGAAAATGCAGTACTTTCCTAAATGATTTCATCCTTATTCTCCTCTCCATTTTCTTATTACGAATCGGCAAAGCCGACTTTGTTCCATTATATATAGTCTGGGGAAAAATTTCCACCGTTAACTTGCCTGCCTGCTGCCGTTCTGTTCAATAAAGGTCATCATCGTGTCCTCATAAAGCTTTGGATCGTCCAAATAGATGTCCGTGTGCTTGCTGTCGTCCACGGTCAGTATCTGCTTTTTATTTTTTTGCATCGCCTGATATAGAGAAACGCCCATATGATACGGGGTCACTTTATCTGCCCGGCTGTTGAAAATCAGTACCGGCACTGTGGTATCGCGCACGTAATCCCGCACATCCCCTTCCTCATATCCATATCCCAGCCGCAGCTGCGTCGCCAGATCGCCCATATCCAGTTTGAAGTCCATGGGCAGCCAGGTGGTTTTCCTTACGAGAAAGCCGATGATCTCCCGCATGTTGCTGACTGGACAGTCGAGAACGGCAAAATCAAGCTTTTGTTCCGCGTCACTCGTTCCCAGGTAAAACCCGATGGTGGCCCCTCCGATGGAGGACCCCCATCCGCCCACTTGAATTTCCGAACCGGTCTGTGCTCTTACATAATCCACGCAGTCCTTAAAGTCTTTGCTTTCCCAGTAGCCGCAGGTCATGTACCGGGCCTGGTTCTCTCCCGAATCCCGCTGATCGTAGGTGAGGATGTTATAGCCGTGCTTCATGAGCATGGCCGCCACCGGATATCCGGTCAAGCGGTTGCCGTTAAGTCCATGGGCCATTACCACGGTCTTTCGCTCTTTTTTGCCGTCGATCGTCAAATAGTTGGCTGGAATGTGGTGGTCATCAAAGGTTGACGGGATCTCTACTTGTTCCACATGGCAGCCGGTTTCGAAACGATCCACATCAAATCCATGCTTTTCCAGGGATTCTTTCTTACACGCCAAAGGCCGCCTCTCCTGATTGACTGCATGGACGGAGGCGTTATAGACATAGATGCCGGTTGCTCCGCAAACGGAAACAGCCAGGATAACTGCACATATGATCGCGATCCCTGTGATTTTTAAAGCTCTCTTCTTTTTCATACCTATATGGTATACGCCTTTGCTGCGGCTGTCAAATGGAGTGTATTGCTCTCCAATACTGAAAAAAGAGGCTGCTGCCTTGAAAAACATCAAAGCAACAACCCCTTCATTACTGATTTTTATCATTCAGAATAGACAACAGCGCCGTTCATAACGGTCATAAGCACCTTTATGCGGAACATGGTTTCACAATCTTCCGCACAGTCGAACAGATTTTTGTCAATTATCACCAGATCGGCCAGTTTGCCCTTTTCCAGCGTTCCCAGCTCTGCCTCCCTGCCAGCCGCATATGCTCCTCCATAAGTATAAGCTCTCAGCGCTTCGTGAATGGTCACTTTTTCCCATGGGTTCCAGCCGCCTTCCGGTTCCAGTTCATTGGTCAGACGGGTGACAGCTCTGAAGATTCCCCGGAAGGGTGAAATGTCGACCACTGGCGAATCCGTACCAAAAGCCAGCCTGCCGCCTGTTTTCCTTATGGATTCGAAAGGCCATGAATACTTCATCCGCTCCTCACCGAGGATCCTGTGAAACGGGTGCTCTGAAAATTTGTATTTAGGCATGTGCTCCGGCTGTACGGAAGCGATCACTCCCAGCCTTCCAAACCTGGGAATATCCTGTCTGGACATGGATTCCAGATGTTCGATGCAATGGCGCAGACCGTTGGGCCCGTTTTGAATTCGAGCCTCCTCAATTGCATCCAGGCAAAGCCTCGCCCCCGCATCGCCGCAGGCGTGCACCCTGGTCTGGATTCCAGCGGCATCAAACTGGCAGACCTGCTTCTTGAACAGGTTCGGTTCAATCATCGGTCTGCTTCGATTTCCCGGATCATCCCAATAGTCCTCCAGCATATATCCGGTATAGCCCTGCGGAGTTCCATCTATAAATGCTTTGACTCCGCTGCATTTTAACTTGCCGCTGTTGTATATCTTCTTTTTTTCCAGAATCATCTCCACACCTTCATCGAAGGGAAGAGAAAAATGTATCCTGGCCGTAAGCAGCCCCCGATCCTCCAGGAGCTTGTAGGCCGTTTCTCGCATCGGGGCCCCGCCGGCCACATCTCCCAGCGAAGTAATTCCATATTGGTTTGCCTTATCGATAAATGTTTTGCTGTATGCGGCGATTTCCTCATCGCTTATGGATTGAAAGATTTTTTCCTGCATTTTAATAGCTGCCATTTCGTGAATGTATCCGCTGGGCTCTCCATTTTCCAGGCGGCCGTACTCCCCGTTCTCAGGGTTCGGCGTATCCCGGGTAATATGAAATCTTCTCAGAGCTTCCGAATTCACCCATGCTCCGTGGCATTCTTTATTCAACAGAAACACTGGTCTGTCCGGAAAATAACGATCTAAGGATTCTTTGGCCGGCAATTTTTGTCCGGGCCACAGGAGGGGGTCCCATGCCCCTCCCATAATCCAGCCTCTCTCTTTTCTGTCTTTATGCAAATCCCACAGATAAGCGGCTGCCTCTTCCTCTGATCTTGTATATCGTAGAATTCCGTCTTTTTCCAGGAGTCCCGAATTCACAATATGCACGTGGTAATCGTTAAACCCAGGCATAAGAAAGTGCTCCGAAACATCGATCACTTCCGTGCTCTCGGACAAGAATGGTTCCGCCTCCTTTTCCGGTCCGACAAATTCTATTTTCTCGTTTTCTATGATAACATATCCATCGATCAGTTCAGGTGACACAGCAGTATATATGTGTTTGCACCGGAATGCTTTTTTATTCATAATCGCACCTTGCCTTTTCTGCTATTTCTCCTCTTCTTCCACTTTGAAGACACCGCGTTTTACTTCAACCAGATATAAAATCCCTGTAATCGGGCCGAACAAAACAGCCGCGCATCCTAAAAATACAGGCAAGATCTGATCGGAATAATTTGCAACCAGCGCCCCCACAATGCAGGTCACGATGACGGTCAACAAGGCCCATATGTAAGCCAGCTTTTGTTTTTTCTTATCGTCCATGATTTCTATCCTCCTCACTTATGCCGCTATTTTCTTGGCATCCTCTTTCTTATACGTCACCTTTGCAACGATTACATAAACCAATGCGCTGAAAATGATGCACGCCAGATTAGTTGGAACACCGCCCGGACATTCAAGAACAAACTGCCATACCGCATACATTACGATTGTCAGCAAAAGGCTCCAGAATCCGGCGGCAGCAGTCTTACGTCTGTAGAACAGACCGAACATCAGCGGTACAATGAAAGCTGCAACCTGGAAACCGCCGCAATAGTAGTAAGCTTTTGAAATTCCATCCTGCCAGAAATAAGTCGCAATAATCATGGCAATACCGACACACCAGATTACGATACGAGTCCCTTTTTCTTCCGCTTTGTCTCCCAGTTCCGGTTTGATGAAGCCCTTAAATATATCGTGCACCACTACAGCTCCGCAGATCAAATAGTCAGCGCTTACCGTAGACATGACCGCCGACAATACAGCTGCAACAAAGAGTCCCCGAAGTCCGATCGGCAGGGTCGTGAACACGATTCCCCAGAAAGCCTCCGAGGGAGAAGCTGCCGCAACCTCCGGATATTGCACTAGTGCCGCCATCCCTGCCAAAACCATAATTGTGCTGAAAAAAATTCCAAACAGCATAATGCAGGAATAGGATACCTTTATATCTCCGCCTGATTTGGAAGACCCGAATCTCTGGTATGACTGTGAGTTTGCATACATCGCCAACGCTCCGATGGCCCAGGACAAAATCTCCATCATGTTGTTGCCTCCGGAGATGGTAATGAGGTTTGGATTGATGGCTCCCGCCTGTTCAAACAAAGTGGCGAACCCTCCGAAGTGACTGTACATTCCCAGGCACAGCACACCTGCCGCGACAGACATGACGATGAACTGCATCATATCTGTAACTGCCAGGCCCCAAAGCCCGGAAAGAGACGTGTAAAAGATGATGATTACACCCAGAATTGCAAAGGCTACCCACATATTGATTCCTGTCACGTAGGCAATCACCTGGCCGCCTGCTGTCAGCAGCGCCGCTTCATATAAAAATGGCGGCAGCATCCCGATCGCCATGATCAGTTTTGTCTTTTTGCTGTACATATAGGCCATCAAATCGGGCATCGTGATAACCCAGTCAGGCATCTTATCCCTTACGAAAGGCCCAATCCACAATGCCAGCGGCAGTCTCAGTATGGTATTGGGAATAACATAGATAAACAGAATGCAAATTCCCATGGTGGTTCCGCATTCCGCAAGGCCGACAATGGACCAGGAATCGATCCAGCTTGCGGCGCCCACACCGATCAGCACGGGAATTGTCAGCCTTCTTGAAGCCACGAAAAAGCTCTTCATGTTTTTGCTGGCCCGTTTGCGCATGACCAGCCCTACTGTAATAATTAAAAGGAAATAAACGACAATAATTCCCCAGTCCAGCCCGGACCATATCTTTGTAAAATCAATCATTTTCTTTCTCCTTTTCTGTGACAGCAAAATGAAATCAGAAATTGTTTTCCACTCTGTATTTGAGGCCTAGAATGTGTTCGCTCTCAACGCTAAAATCATCCAGATAAGCATACCGCTTATTTACGGCGCCGTTTTTGTATACCACTTCCAGCTCCACGGCCGGTCTGAAAAAATACTGCTGTTTCTTCAGCTCCAGTTGTCCCGGCCTGCCATAAAAGCGTTTCATGATTTTGTCCTGAATGTATTCTTCTGTCTGCTCCAGGATTTGCTGTTGAGATATCCCCGCCGGCAGCGCCGTCCGCTTCGGTGAATCGGTGATCTTCTTTGTCAGCTTGAGATCGCCGCTTTCATAAACGTCGTATTGGAAAGGATGGGCTTCGTTCAGGTCGAATATTATGCCTGCATCTCCCACTTTCTCCAAGCCGTTTTTCCGAAACAAAATGCCTCTTTCCGCATGAAAATGATAGACCAGATAACAATACGGAACATATACGTCCTTCCGCTCATTGACTTCAAACTTTACGATGGGCTTTCCAAAAAAACTGCCGTGCAGAAGGCGTAGTTTTTTCTCCACAGCTTCTTCACGATTCTGTGTTATAGGCGTGTACCAAACTTTCCCCAGCTGTTCTCGTTTTTCTAACCGTTTTACCATATCATCACCTGGCTTATCCTTTCTATTTCATTCCATTTCTTTCTGTTTTCCTTACTTCTCTATGCACACTTCTCTCCAATTGTACGGGTATCCCGTGTCCATCATTCTCTTCAGGAAGGCATCCGGATCCAACTGATCCGCAAAGATAATGCCTTTATCAAGAGGCTGCGTTCCAACCATAATGGTCCCGATAGCAAGGGGAAGCGCTACGTATACCAAAGCTGTTCCAAAGAGTTTTTTCAATTCAGGCCCCGGCGCATTCATCTTTGGACAATTGGCCTTATACGTAACTTTTTTTCCGTCTTTTTCGCCCGATACTTCCACGATCAGTTCGATAAACGCAGTTTCATCGGCCTTTTTCAGTTCTTCATCCGTAGCGCCGAATATATTGTTTTGTGGCGGCGGCACCATGGCGGCGATCACATCGATAGGTGCTACTTCCTGATCCCCTACTTTTACTTTCTCCTGGGAGCAAAGTCCCGAAGCGTAAAAAATTGCCGGCTGATACATCAAGTAATATTTGAAATCCAGATTCTTTACACCGGCAAAGGTGGTCGGCATACTGTAGATTTCTTCGTGGGAATGATGAGTAACAGGGAGGCTTCCAACCGGTTCCGGAAAATCGCACATTTCCATTCCGCCGAAAGGTTCGTATCGAACAAACTTCCCGTCTTCCAGGGCATAAGTCGGGCTTGCGCAATCTACCAGGGCCTGCTTTGGCGACCATCCCGGATTCCAGGGACGCAGCACCCAATCATAAGCGCCTTCCCCTGGCATAACATTAGCTTTGCCTACGCGCATCTTAATACTGTCCACCTGATCCATTTTGTTGGCAAATTTTCTCGCTAGAACATTGGTCATTCCCGGAGCAAACCCGCAGCCGAAGAGTGCGGTCAGACCGGCTTCTTTAAATTCTTTGCAGAGGGTCAGTTCCTCCACACCTTTTCCTTCCAAAAATTCGTCCCAATAGGGGTCGTCAAAGGCTGTGTTGATATAGTTCGCTTTTGCTTTCAGCGCGCCTTTCATTACATAGGTGACCATCCATGGCATCACCATATCTACGACCACATCTACTCCCTCGGCAGCTTTTGCCACATCTTCCGGGTCAGTCGCATTGACGGATCCCGTCTTTACTTTGGGGCTGTTGATTTCTTTTGCAACAGCGAGCGCAGTTTCTTCTTTTAAGTCTACCAGTCGTATTTCCTCGATCTCACTTTGTCTTGCCAAAATCGATGCGCATGCACCGCCCTGGCCCCCGGCACCAACAATCAATACTTTCATCTCGTTCCTCCTTGTTCTGTGAAAATGTTTGTATCGCGATGCCTTTATAAATCGCAAATCCCGTGCCACAAGTTAACAAGGCTTAAATTTCAACGTTTTTCCAGTTTATAAATTTTCTTAATCTTCATTTTATTTAATTTTTCTGAAAAATTATCACCTTCTAATTTCCATTTGGAAACCCATGGTCTAAGTTTCCTGTCCAGCACCCCTTGGTTTCTCCCTTTTTTATGTTTCCAAATAGAAACTATCGATTTCCGTTTGGAAACCGATAGTCTGTTAAAAAGATATCCCGTATTTTTTAAATTTCTTAGAAATGGTTGATTTGCTGACTTTTAGAAGTTTTGCCATTTCGCTTCCTGTCTCAACCCTCTTCATGGTGGATTGCAGAAGGCTTTTTTCAAAGTGTTCTACTTGTTGGGTGAGCGATAGGCTTTCATCTGGCTGAAGCTCTTCATTTACATTGCCGCCCACTTGCCTGGTGGCCTGTTTTTCTGTAATCTCTTTGCCTTCCATGATGATAATCAGGCGCTCAATCACATTTTTTAATTCACGGACATTCCCTGGCCAGTCATAGCCGGTGAACACTTCGATTGCTTTTTGCGAAATGCTAATTTCGGTTTTATACTTCCGGTTGTAATTGTCAAGAAACCAGCCGATGAGCTCTGCCACATCCTCCCTGCGCTCTCTGAGCGGTGGAATTACCAGCGGGATCACATTTAATCGATAGTACAAATCCTCTCTGAATTTCCCGTCCTTCACAGCCTCCTGTAAGTTTACATTGGTAGCGGCAATAATTCTCACATCGATGGGCACCCGTTTTCTGCCGCCAATACGCATGATCTCTTTCTCCTGGATAACTCGCAACAGATTGGATTGCAGGTGCAGCGGCAATTCTCCAATTTCATCCAGGAGCAAAGTACCCTTGTCTGCCACTTCAAAGAGACCTTTTTTCCCGCTTTTCTCAGCTCCGGTAAAGGTCCCCTTTTCATAGCCGAATAATTCGGATTCGATTAGATTCTCCGGAATGGCCGCGCAGTTAATTTTGACAAAGGGGCCTTCGCTGCGCAGGCTATTTTTATAGATCAGATCGGTCAGTTTTTCTTTTCCTGTCCCCGATTCGCCTTGGATCAATATGGTCACATCCTGTTTTGCCACTCTCACAGCTGAATCGACCAGGTCTTTCATCTTCTTGCTTTTATAGATCAGCGCGTCTCCGTCCAGATTTCTTTTTCGATAATACTCCAGGCGGGACTCGTATTGTTCGGCTGTTTCCTCCATTTGTCTGAGTTTTTCTTGCATCTCCTGCAACTGTGAGATATCCCGATCAGTTGCGACAATCCTCACCAAGTCTCCGTTCTCGAAATAGGGAATTGCTGTGGTCAGCACTTCTTTGCCCTCTACCATCTGGACTTTGCTTATCATTTTTCTCTGTTTGATTACTTCCAGACAGATTGATTCACTCCAGTATCCCTCTTCAACCATCTCCCTTACGTTCTTTCCGATAATATCGGGAGGGAGCTCCTCCACATATTTTGCCGACGCCTGATTGACCATCAGTGTGTACCCTTGTCCGTCTGTTATGTAAATGCCATCGTAGATGCAGTCGATAATCGATTGCAGCTCGTTTTTTGAACATTCCATCAAGAGCTCTTTGGGCAGCGCTTTTATCAGTTCTCCCTCTTCAAAATAAAACTCCGCGTCTGTTTCCTGTTCTACCAGTTTCCTGTTTATGCCGATCAGTTTTTTTCCTGCATGCCGCACGCCTCCTTCCAAATAGATTAATCTTTATTGTATAATAGCTCGAAGATTCCGTCAATTTGATTAAAATGCCGTCATACAGGAAAAAGGCCCCGCTTTACTGCGGGGCTGGTGATAATCACATTTTTTCACAAAGTCATGGGTTGGTTTGCAGGGCCTCATCCTGAAAAAATGATCCCCTGGCTTCTGAGAAGCCAATCACTCCACAATAATTCCAGTTGCGGAAAGCAGGCGAATGGCATCCGGAAAGGTAAACTTCGCTTTTTTCAGCTGATTATTCTCCAGGGAAATCAGATAATCCTGGGCATCGCGAAAATCAGCTCCGGTCAGGTTGTTCTGCTGAAAGCTGACATCCTTCAGCCCGGCGCGCCGAAACGAGCTGTCCTTCAAATCGCACTGCTGAAAGGAACTGCCGATCAAATCACAATCATCGAACCGGAACTTCTTCATCTTGAATCCCACGAATAAATTGTGTTTCAGGGTACATGCTTCAAAAGCCGAGAAAGGAAGCATAATATTATTTTCCTTTTCCACTTCATTCCAGGCCATGCCAATCACCGAGCAGCCTTCAAAACGGTTGTCCGTAGCATCGGTAAATTTAAAATCGTTGTTTAAAATCGTGCAGCTCTGGAACGTACAGCTTTTGAAGGAACAATGCCGAATCTCCATCTCCAGGAACCTGCACTCCTTAAAGATGCAGTCGGTAAAAATGCAGTCTTCCACAAGGCCGCCTTCATATTGCAGTTTTTCAAATTCTTCATACTCATACAGCATCCGCTTCATCCCCTCACTTTAATGACTGGCATACCGGGCAGTAATAGACGTTTCCTCCCAGATAGGCCTTTCTTTCAATGGCGCTGCCGCAGACCGGGCAGGGTTCTTTCCAAGTTTTGCTGGAAAGAATCGATTTATAGCCTCCGGGATTTCCAAATAAATCCTTCTCCGTATTCCTGCCGCCTTTTTCCGCCATCTCCGCCAGAGTTTCCTTTATACTTTCAAAAATCCGCCGCCGCTTTTCTTCCAAGTCACACAGCTTGCTTTTGGGGTTTACACCTGCACGGAACAAAATATCCTGCAAGACACCGTTTCCCAGACCGGGAATGCGTTGCTCCGTAGCCAGGAGCCCTTTGATGCTGAGGATCTGTTTGGCCTCATCCCATATTGAGCAGAAATGATAAAAATCAAAAGCTTCCGTCAATGGAGACGGCTTTGATTTTGCCACTGAATAATACATATCATCATTCTCATCCTCTTTGAATAAATGGATCCCGCCGTACATCTGAACACTGCATGTCAATGCTGTTTTGTCTGTGAATTCGATAAACAGCTGATGCTTTTCCGGCTTTTTTTCATCTGCTTGAAAAAATCGCAGATTTGTGCCGTCGTTGAAGGTCAGACACAGATCGCCAATATGAAGCTGTACGATGCCTGCGAGGGCTTGGGCTTCATGGACTGTCTGGCCCTCCAGCTTGCTGGGATAGTCTTGCGGATCCCCTGTGAAAAAAGCGAATTTGTGGGGCGACTTTGCCGCATTTACAGTCTCGATGCCTTTTCCGCGGATGGTCTGGTTGAGCTGCTTTGCCAGCGTGCTGCTTTCTGGAATTTCAATCATGTATCCGATCCTCCTATATTCGTTGTCACAATTATCACACGTTTGTGCCGGCAGGTCAATATGCACCAGCGATTCGCTGCAAATTCATGCCGGAGCGTATGGCGGCATTGCACCAAAGCATTTGTCGTAAGCAGACCCAGCGCCGTATTTTGCTCTCCTCCGTGCGAGAACAAGCACAATGTTTACAATCGTAGGGCGAAGATGGCCAATCTGAATGAAACCCTATGGATGGAAATTATGGTGTATGGTACAATGTAGATGCATCTATTCCATCTTTGAAACAGACAGAATTGAACTAGGAAATGGGAGGAGAAAATATTATGAACAAGAAAACAACCGTGACTTTATACTATTTAGCTTCGGTGTTATTTTACATAGTCGCTATTACTAAGTTTATCAATTCGGGCTTTTCATCCGGCGTAATTTGGCTGTGCTTAGGTTCTGCTTGCCTTTGCTTTGGAGCAAGTGCCCAGAGTAAGAATAAGAGGTCTGATGATGAAGATACTTCCAATAAGAAGTAATCGACCAAATGGATAAATTCCATTTGATCGGTGGGATCGCAAATCCAGCCAGTCGGCGGACCGCACAAAACATTTAAAGCCCCTCCACCTGCAGCTTTTTCAGCTCCGCTTTCCGCCTCCTGGCCCGCACCACCAGGCGTCCGATCACATAAACCGGAATCATGGGAACGACCACCCATAAGACACTGGCAACCCAGGAGCTCGTCGTACTTACATAAAGTCCGTCGCCAAGGGGAATCATATCTTTCTCAATTGCATCCCCGGCGGGAAAACCGGTCAGCTTGCTCCCATCCAGCATCCTGTCGATCGTTTCCTGGTAGATGGCCCTGTCGCTTTCGCTCTCCAGCCTGCCGCTTTTGTCAAAGGATAAATAGACCTCATCGATCAAGGTTCCCCTTTTGTCGCGAACCTGCAGATCAGAGAAGTCCACTAGTTCTCCCTTTTTATCATAACGAAGGCTGATCGCAAACTGATTGCCGCCGTCCTCTGCGGTAAGTTTTTTTACGGTATAGGAGCTGGATGCCTCTAACAAGCTTAAATTCAGGCAGATCACAATAGCCGCTGCCGCCGCCATCGGGATCAAACCCCACCATTTGTTCCTGCGGGTGGAAAGCAGAAGTTCCAGGCCTAAAAGCACAATAATGAAAACAAGAAAGATCAGAAACCATATCATGGCATTACGCTCCATCCTGCCGCTCCTTTCTATACTCATTGATAATCAACTTGGCCGTTTCAAAGTCCAGCTTATCGTTTAAGGCCAGTTTCTTGATGAAATCCACATAAGGTTCCGGGCCTTTTTCCTCTTCCATCTGAATTTTTTGGATCAGCCGGTCCAGACGCAGCCTGACTGTGGGATATGTGACTTCATATTGGCGGGCCATATCCTTCAAAGACCCTGAGGATAAAACAAACCGTTTAATAAACGTAACGTCCTCTTCTTCCAAACCCGCCATCCATTCCGGTACCAGTTCAATGGTCATAATTGATTTCCTCCTTATAGATCCTGTATTTTCGTGCTGTCCAGCCCAGAGGCTCTTTTTCGTTTTTCCCTGATCTTACCGGCCAGATAAATGGCAAGCAGGACCATTGTGAGAAGGTTATGAATCAGAAAATTCCTTGGAAACAGGCTTTTTTCAAAATACGTAATTTCACTGTCATAGCCTTCTCTGATCTTGTTCAGCTCATCGATGGCGGCTGATTTGCCGATCATTGTATTGCCCGCCCACTCTGCTTTCAGCGCGTCGTTAACAGCCGTTTCATATTGTAAAGCCTCTTTGCCGCCGATCATTCGGTGCTGCCGGTCGAATTCCATATCCATATATTTGATGGTCCCGCCTTCCTTGACGGCCAGTTTGCCGAAGCCCTGGATCTGGTCTTGTTCATCCTGGACGACCTGGAATTTTCCCACAGCGTCCTCAAAGTTCTCGGGATCCTTATAAATGTAAATTTCACTGCGGGCTGCTGGAGACCTATGTTCGGTTACCACACTGAAAAACACACTGCTTCCGGTTCCAAGGACCAGTGCCGCCGCAATTAAAACGACCGCAGTTTTTTTCTTTCTCTTAACCAGCTGGACCTCTGCCGCAATAGCGGCGATAATCAGGCAAAGGCCGGTGAACACCGATAGGGCTGATATATAGCCAATCCATATAAATGAAGTCATACACACGTCCCTCCTTTAATAATTTTAAAATAACATTTAATTTTATTAAAGTCAATATTATATTAATATTTATTTTTCATAAAACCCATTTGACACCTTTTCAGAAAGAGACTACAATAATAAAAAAGTTTCCTTTGGAAACGTTATTCGCGCTTCGCGCTCACTTTCACAAGGTAAACTTTTTTGAAATACAGGAAATGCTACGCAATCGATATTTCCTGTATTATAGCAAAGCTCCGCAGCTAATCTGCGGCAAAATTCAAGATTGGATGTCCTGCCCAGCCGGAGCTTGTTTTCCTGGCGAAGGGCGGGAGCGAAACGGAAAGGAGATGCTTATGATGAAAAATGAGGTATTGCAAAATATCGTAACAAGAAGATCCATTCGTAAATATAAACAAACCCAGATTAAAGAGGAGGAACTGGAGACTGTTTTAGAGGCCGGCACTTACGCGCCCTCCGGCAGGGGCATGCAGTGCCCGATTCTGGTAGCCGTACAGGCGCCGGATACCATGGCCAAGATCGTAAAGATGAACGCCCAGGTCCTGGGATCCGACAAGAATCCTTACTACGGCGCGCCTACCGTCATTCTTGTCTTTGCGCCGGAAGAGCGCACCACTTATATTGAAGATGCCAGCTGTGTGCTGGATACCATGATGCTGGCGGCCCATTCCATCGGGCTGGCTTCCTGCTGGATTCACCGCGAGCGGGAAATGTTCCAAACCGAAGAAGGCAAAGATCTGATGAAGCAGTGGGGGATCCCCGAAGGCTTTACGGGAATCGGCTCCCTGGCTCTAGGCTATGCGGACTGCGATCTGCCCCTGCCCCCGGAGAGAAAATCCGGCCGCATCATCCGTGCTTAGTCTTGCAATCAGCTGAAAATACGGCAATCGGCTCGGCAGACCATGCACCGGTGTCAGCAAGTTCATTATTTACGCAGCACAAATTTTGTAAAGTTTTTTATGGTTTTTCACAAAAACCGCTTTACATCTGCGGATGCCCTGTGGTAAAATGCTTACAGATTATCAAGAGAGGATAAAAGCGATGTTAAACAAATTCAACACATTTGCAGCTGAATACTTTTATTTTTACTTTACTTTCTTTTTTAAGGGTAAAGTGAATTTTGCTGCAATGGGATAACTCGTTTAACTAGTTGAAAGCCAATCAATACCACGAGATACTCTCCGCAAGTGAAATTCACTTGCGGAGTTTTTTCGTTTTAAGGAAAAGGAGAATAGCATGATTATTATTTTAAAAGACAATCCGGAAGAAAAACAACTTGAAAATTTAATCGCCTGGCTCAAGAGCATGAACCTGGACATTCACTTCAGTCAGGGAAAAAATACCACCATTCTTGGATTGATCGGTGATACTTCCGCCGTAGACATCGATCTCATCAACGCCCTCGATATTGTGGAAACCGTAAAGAGAGTCCAGGAACCTTATAAAAATGTGAACCGCAAGTTCCACCCTCAGGACACGATCGTAGACGTTGCCGGCGCTAAAATCGGGGGCGGAAATTTTCAGATCATCGCAGGACCCTGCTCCGTCGAATCCAGAGAGCAGGTCTGCCAGATCGCCAAGGACGTGAAAAAAGCCGGCGCTCATCTCTATCGCGGCGGCGCTTTCAAGCCGAGAACTTCACCATACGCATTCCAGGGCATGCGCTCCGAAGGAATCAATCTGCTGCTGGAAGCCAAGAAAGAATCCGGGCTGCCCATCGTTACAGAAGTAATGGATTTATCCCATCTTCCCCTTTTCGAGGATGTGGACGTCATCCAGGTCGGCGCCAGAAATATGCAGAACTTCGAACTTTTGAAAGAGCTGGGACACCTGGATAAGCCGATTTTGCTCAAACGGGGCCTTTCCAGCACCTTGCAGGAACTGCTTATGAGCGCAGAATACATCATGGCCGGCGGCAATGAGAATGTGATCCTCTGCGAAAGAGGAATCCGGACCTTCGAAACCGCCACCAGAAATACCTTGGACCTGGCGGCAGTACCGCTTCTTAAGACCATGACCCACCTGCCTATCGTCGTCGATCCCAGCCACGCCACCGGAATTGCCCATCTGGTAAAACCAATGGCTATGGCAGCAGCAGCGGCCGGCGCCGACGGACTGATGATCGAGGTGCACAACGATCCGCCTCATGCCCTCTGCGACGGAGCTCAGTCTCTCACACCAGAAGCGTTCACCGACGTGGTGGAAGCAGTCAACGCCATTTTGCCCCACGCATACAAGGGTTAAGGAGCATCTGCCATGAAAATTGCAATTATCGGTCTGGGGCTGATCGGCGGCTCCATGGCAAAAGCGATTAAAGAAAACACCGATCACATCGTATATGGATACGACAGGAAGGATACGGTCATAAAAAAAGCTCAGCTGCTCAGCGCCATCGACCAGGCGCTGACAGACAACCTGCTGAAAGAATGTGACCTGACTATCGTGGCTCTTTATCCTAAGGCCGCTGTCGATTATATCAGGGAGCATCAGGAGATGTTTAAAAAAGGCTCCATTGTGCTGGACTGCTGCGGAGTAAAACAAATTGTCTGCAGCCAGGTCGAGCCCATGGCGCTGAAACAGGGCTTCGTCTTTATCGGCGGACATCCCATGGCCGGTTTGGAGCATTCCGGCTTTGACCATGCAAAGAAGGCCCTTTTTAAAAACGCTTCTATGATCCTAACCCCGACAAAGGGCAGCGTACAGGATGTGGAAAAAGTAAAAGATTTATTTACTGCAATCGGCTTTACCAACCTGCAGATCGCAACACCGCAGGAGCACGATCAGATGATCGCCTTTACCTCCCAGCTGGCCCACGCAGTATCCAGCGCTTACATTAAAAGCCCCGCGGCTATAAAGCATAAAGGATTTTCCGCCGGAAGCTACCGGGATCTGACTCGTGTAGCCAAGCTGAACGAAGATATGTGGACGGAACTGTTTCTCGACAATTCGGATTATCTGGCGGAGGAGATCGACGGCATCGCTGATCGGCTGAAAGAATACAGCGCAGCCATCAAAGCTAAGGACGGAGAAACTCTGCGCAGCTTGTTAAAGGACGGCAGGGAGAAAAAAGCAATGATAGACGGAGAAATATTCTAATGGATACCATTCAAATTACAGCTTCAAAAACGTATCAGGTTCTCACAGGTCAAGGGCTGCTGTGTCAGGCCGGAAAACTGATCAGCGCGGCGCTGCCAGGTAAAGCCCGAAAGCTTTGCATCGTCGCCGATGATACCGTTGATCGGCTCTACAGTAAGGCGCTGGCGGAATCGCTGCTGAAAGCGGGATACGAAACGGTAAAGTTCACCTTTCCTCCAGGAGAAGCTTCCAAAAGCCTGGATACCGTGTCCCATCTTTTAGAGTTCCTGGCGGAAAGCCAGCTGACCCGCTCCGATGGAATCGTCGCTCTGGGTGGCGGCATCACCGGCGATCTGGCCGGATTTGCAGCCGCCGTCTATCTGCGGGGAATCGACTTTGTCCAGGTTCCGACCACGCTTCTGGCCGCAGTGGACTCCTCGGTGGGCGGAAAAACAGGCGTTAATTTGACATCGGGGAAAAACCTGGCCGGCGCCTTCTGGCAGCCATCGCTGGTTCTCTTTGATATTGACACCATGAAGACCCTTTCCTACGACTTGCTGCTGGATGGAGCCGCAGAAGCCATTAAAGCAGGAGCCATTGCCGATAAGGAGCTTTTTGCCTATATCCAGCAGGCTCCCCGGCTGGATGCGCCGGAAACCATCCGCCATTTGAGCCAGCGGGCTATTGAAATTAAACGGCAAGTGGTGGAGGCTGACGAACGGGATACCGGCGTGAGGCAGATGCTTAACTTCGGCCATACCATCGGCCATGCCATTGAAAGATGCAGCGATTTTTCCATCAGTCACGGCCATGCGGTGGCCATCGGCATGGTGATTTGTTCCCGGGCTTCGCTTGCACTGGGATGGTCCAAGGAGGACTGCCTGAGGCCGATCCTTTCCAGTTTGAAGAAGTTTTCCTTCCCTCTGGAATGCCCTTATACGGCCCAGGAGCTCACCGCAGCCGCATTAAACGATAAAAAACGCATGGGAGACAAGATCACGCTGGTCGTCCCCCTTACCTTGGGAAACTGTACATTGAAAACCATTCCCGTCACCCAATTAGAAGAATTTATAAAGGCAGGACTTTCATGAAAATTGAAATCATTCCACAACCATTGGTCGGCAGCGTCAAGGCCGTTGCCTCCAAATCCCACGCTCACCGGCTGCTGATCGCCGCTGCCTTATCCAAGCGGACCCCAGCCATATCCATCGATACCACGTCCCAGGACATTGAAGCCACCAGGGCTTGTCTTTTGCAGCTGAAAAAGGACCATCCTGTCCTGGACTGTAAAGAAAGCGGATCAACCTTGCGGTTCCTGCTGCCAGTTACCATGGCGCTGAAGGAGCGTGCCCTGTTTCTCGGCTGTGGGAGACTGCCGCAGCGCCCCATCTCTCCGCTAAAGGAAGAAATGGAGGCCCACGGATGCAAGTTTATCAATAAGCATCGCAAAAAGGGAAATTCCGCTGAGATTTGTGAAATACAGGGCCGTTTGCAGGCGGGAGTCTTTACCCTTCCCGGAAATGTAAGCTCTCAGTATATCACCGGCCTTCTCTACGCGCTGCCCCTGCTGGAGTCCGGCAGCCAAATCCGCATTACGACTCCGCTGGAGTCCAGAGGTTATGTGGATTTGACGCTGGATGTGCTGAAACAATTTCACATTGAAGTCTATATCGAAGAAAAGGAAGGCTGTCCCACTTATAAAATTCCGGGCGGTCAGAAGTACCTTCCGCCGGGGGACCTGGCGGCGGAAGGAGATTGGTCCAATATTGCCTTTTGGATCATCGCCGGCATCCTTTCCTCCGATTCGGGGATAATCTGCAACGGAATCAACCCCCGATCCATGCAGGGCGACCGGGAAATCCTCAATCTGGCCCGCAGAATGGGCGGAAACCTTACTGTAAAAGGAAACAGCGTTCTTTCCATGGCCAATACCCTGAGCGGCATTCATGTGGATGCTTCCCCAATTCCGGATTTGGTCCCCATCTTGGCGGTAGCCGCTTCCACAGCAAAGGGCACTACCCGCATACACAATGCCCATCGGCTGCGAATCAAGGAGTCGGATCGTCTGGCCGCCATGTACGATTGTCTTTCCCGGGTGGGAGCAAAGATTACGGAAGAGCCGGGAGGTCTGATCGTTGAAGGGGTTCCCAGGTTAAAAGGCGGTACTGTCAGCGGCTACAACGACCACCGCATTGTCATGGCTATGACCGTGGCATCGATTGTTTCAGAAGCTCCCATCATCATAGAGGGCGCCGAAGCAGTCAACAAGTCTTATCCGACGTTTTTTGAGGATTTTGAGGCTTTGGGAGGTGAATATCATGTTCTCTAGTTTTGGAAAAAATATAAAGGTAACCATTTTCGGCGGTTCCCATGAGCCAGAAATCGGCGTGACCATCACCGGATTGCCCCGCCGCACAGCATTTGATCTGACGGAGCTCCAGCGATTTCTCGACCGGCGGGCTCCAGGCAACAGTCCCTTTGCCACCACCCGCAAGGAAGCGGACTTGGTCCAGCCCAAATCCGGCATCCGGGTAATCGATAATTTGGCGATCACCATGGATCGCTCTATCACCATGGCCATTGCCAACACCAATACCCGATCAGGGGATTACAAGAATCTGCGGGATGTTCCCCGCCCCGGTCATGCGGATTTTCCCGCCCGGGTCAAGTACGGCGGCAGCCTGAACATGTCCGGCGGCGGTCCCTTCTCCGCCAGAATGACTGCTCCTCTGTGCATAGCAGGTGGAATCGCCCTCCAGCTTTTACGCAAGGAAGGTATTGAGACGGGCGCTCACCTTTATTCGGTTGGCTCAGCCTGCGACGCGCCGCTGAATCCCCTGGATCCCCATGCGCCTGAGCGCCCTTTTGCCGTTATCTCTGAGGATGCGGGGGAAAAAATGCAGGAACTGATTCTCCAGGCGAGAAAGGATGGAGATTCGATCGGCGGTATTGTCGAGGTCTATGCCAGAAATTGTCCGGTTGGTCTGGGCGGTCCCATGTATGACGGCGTGGAAAGCGTCCTCGCTCCTATCTTCTTTGGTATTCCTGCGGTCAAGGGTCTGGAGTTCGGCGCCGGCTTTGAAAGCGCCCGTCTTTACGGCTCAGAAAACAATGACCCGTTTTTTGTCGAAGGAGATCAAATTCGAACCGAAACCAACAACCACGGGGGCATCCTGGGGGGAATCACTTCCGGAATGCCGCTGATCGCCAGACTGGCTTTCAAGCCGACGCCATCCATCGCCAAGGAGCAGCGGTCCGTCAGTCTCAGCAAGAAAGAAAATGAAAAACTGTCCATTCGAGGCAGGCACGACCCTTGTGTGGCCGTCCGCGCCGTACCTGTTTGTCAGGCCGCACTCGCCATTGGACTTTTAGATATGATTATGGAGGAAAAATAATGAAATTAGAAGACATCAGAAAAGACATCGACCAGTTGGATTCACAGATTGCCCAGCTGTTCAAGGACCGTATGAACCTGGCCCTGGAAATCGCCAAGGAAAAGAAAGAAAACAGCCTGCCGGTTGTCAACACTTCCAGGGAAAAGGAGATCCTGCATCGCATTTCCGATGAGATCGGCGAACCGCTGGACGGTTACGCAAGAATTCTCTTCAACACGCTCTTTGATCTCAGCCGTTCTTATCAGAACAATTACTTGTCCCGCATCTCCGATATCGGCGACCGCATTGAAAAAGCTTTGGCAGAAACGCCTAAGCTGTTCCCGAAAAAAGCAGTTGTTGCCTGTCAGGGGGTTGCCGGCTCCTATTCTCAGGCTGCCTGCGAAAAGCTTTTCGAGGTTCCCAGCACCATGTACTTCAACAGCTTTGAAGGTGTTTTCAACGCGGTTGAAAAGGGCCTGTGCCAATATGGAATTCTGCCCATCGAAAACAGCTCCTATGGCTCTGTGGGCACGGTCTATGACTTGATGAAAAACTACAATTTCCATATTGTCAAGAGCATTCGTCTCAGGGTCAGCCACAATCTGCTGGCAAAACCGGGCACTCAGATGAAGGATGTAAAGGAAATTTTCTCCCACGAACAGGCCATCGGTCAATGCGGAGAATTCCTCAAAACCCTGAAAGATGTGGAAATTACCGTCTGTGAAAATACGGCCAGAGCTGCCAAGATGGTCGCCGAATCCGACCGCAGCGATGTGGCCGCTATCTGCTCCAGCGATTGCATCGAGTTGTACGGGCTGGAATCCCTCAACAACAACATTCAGGTCAGCGACAACAATTACACCCGCTTCATCTGTATCTCCAAGAATCTGGAGATTTATCCGGGCGCAAACAAGATCAGCTTGATGCTTTCCCTGCCTCACAAACCCAGCGCTCTCTACCATATGATCGCCAAGTTTTCCGCTCTGGGTGTCAACCTGACCAAGCTGGAATCCAGACCAGTGCCGGGAAGCGATTTCGAATTCATGTTTTATTTCGACATGGAGGCTTCCGTTTATTCGCCGGAGCTGATCAATCTGCTGGGCCAGCTGGAAAACCAGCCTGAAATCTTCGTATTCCTGGGCAGCTATTCGGAAACGATTTAACGGAGCATGCCATGACATACGGACTCATAGGCGAGAAACTGGGGCACAGCTATTCCCAGCAGATCCACGAAAGCCTGGGCAAATATTCATACCAGCTTTTCAGCCTCAGCAAAACAGAATTTGAATCCTTTATCGCAGCCAGAAACTTTGACGGCCTGAATATTACCATTCCTTATAAAAAGGCCGTCATCCCCTTTTGCGATCAAGTGTCGGATCTGGCCCGGGAGATCGGAGCGGTGAATACCCTCTATTTCCGAGACGGCCAGCTCTGTGGCACCAACACGGATTATCAAGGGTTTCTCTATGCTGCTCAGGCGGCCGGGATCTCCTTTGAAAATAAAAAAGTATTGATCTTGGGCAACGGCGGCACCAGTCTCATGGCGCGCAAAGCGGCAAAAGACCAAGGTGCCCGCCGGATTCTCATCACCACCCGGCGGGGCGAGGCGGGCTGCATTTCTTATGAGGAGCTTTCGTCCCACAAAGATATCGATCTTATTGTCAACACCACCCCGGCAGGCACTTATCCCCATAATGGCGAAAGCCTGATCGACCTTGCGGATTTTCCCGCCTGCTCTGGTGTCATTGACGTTATTTATAACCCCTTCTCCACCGTGCTGCTGCAGCAGGCCAGGGAGCGGGGCATTGCCTGTACCAATGGGCTTCCTATGCTGGTGGCGCAGGCTACGGCGGCTGCGGAATATTTTCTCGGCGAAACCGGATTTCAGCAGCACAACGAATCTATTCTTCACCAGCTGCGGCGGCAAATCGAAAACATTGTCCTCATCGGCATGCCGGGCTGCGGAAAGACGACTTTAGGCAAACTGCTGGCAGAAAAGCTGGGTAAATCCTTTGTGGATATGGATTCGGTCATCGAGCAAACTGCCGGCAAATCGATTCCTGAAATTTTTGCCGAATCAGGCGAAGCCCATTTCCGCAGCCTGGAAACGGAAGCCGCCCGCAGCCTGGGCAAAGAAAAGGGTCAGGTCATTGCAACCGGCGGCGGCGTTGTTCTTCGCCCTGAAAATATGGCAGCTTTAGGTCAGAACGGGCGCATCGTCTTTCTCCAGCGGCCTTTGGATGAGCTGGCCATGGAAGGGCGGCCCCTTTCAAAAGACCGCGCTGCCCTGGCCCATATGTATGAAGTGCGCCTTCCTCTGTATGAGGCGTACAGCCAGCTTTCTTTTCAAACGGTTCCCGGTGCGGAGGAGAGCGCGGCCAGATTGCTGGCGCTCTTGGATTAGAGCAGGCAAAAAAACTGAAAGCATCATGTTCTCGGAGGTTTCGAGGCCGGGAGCAAATCATCGCGATCTGTGGCCAGCAGCCTTTTCCACGATGATTTTAGGCCTTTTTCGCTGCTAATTTGCCTAAGAACAGCAGGAAATTATCGCTTTTCTTGCTGTTTTGCTTTTCCCACGATGAAAAATCATCGCAAACTTAATCCAAAACGAGCGCAAGCGATGATTTTGCTTTTCATCCTTTATTAATCCGGGCCCGACGGGCCCCCGAAGGGCCTATCCCCATCTACCCTTTAAAAATCGTCTCCCCTCTGCAAATCGTCTCGCAAACTTCAACGAATGCAATTTCATCCTCCGGTATCTCGAAGAGGTCCTTCTCCAGAATGACCAAATCCGCATCTTTTCCGGACTCGATGGAACCTGTCTCATCCTCGCGTCCCAGCACTTTGGCGCCATTGATGGTAAAGGATTCAATCATCTGCCGCAGAGACACCCGCTCCTCTTTACCAAGTACGCAGTTTGGGTCCTCCTTGTTCATTTCCGGATAACAACGATTGACTCCCATCTGAATCCCCCGAAGAGGCTTGGGCACAGGCGTCACACTGAAATCGCTGGCCGATGCGACGATCAGGCCGGCATCAAAGAAGGTCTTCATGGGGTATTCTTTTTCAACCCGCTCTTTACCCAAAAACGGCTCTTCCAGTTTGAAGTAATATCCTGGGTCCTTTACATACCAGTAAGGGTCCGCCGATATGGCCACATTGAGCGGCTTCATCCGCGGCAGATCGACCGGATCCAGCAGCTGAACATGGGCGGCCAGCGGCATCCTCTTCTTGGGACCGCCCACCTGTTCAACATATTCCAATACATCCAGCATCTGCTCCGCCGCCCGGTCGCCGATCACGTGGAAGTGGGGCATCAGCCCCGCCTGATCTGCCAAAACCACTACCTGCTTCAAATCCGCTTCCTTCCAGATAGGCTCGCCGCAGTAATCGGGCCGATTGGCATAAGGTTCCTTCAGCCACGCAGTAGACGCCTCAATAACACCGTCAACAAAAAATTTGACATGCTTGCCCTTGAGCATGATCCCGTCCGTCTCTTGACGATAGCGCTCATACTGATCCGCATCTTTCAGTGGGTCGTCCGCATAAGTATTAAACGAAACATTCATTTTAGAGATGAGCTTATTTTCTTTTTCCAGACGAAGCAGCGCCTGATAAGCCGGTCCGTCTCCGTCAATCATGGCATCATGGGACATGGTGATCCCGTAGGAAGCCATAATCTCCTGATACTTAAGAAGCCCTGCCATGTATTCCTCTACGGAATAGTCGGGGACGATCTTGCGCACCAAATCCTGGGCCGCTTCACGGAAGGTTCCGGTCAGTTCCCCAGTAACTGGATCTTTCTCAATGACTCCTCCCTCCGGGCAAACCGTATTCTCATCGATGCCGGCCAGCTCCATGGCCTTGGAGTTGGCCCATACGGAATGATGATCTCCTGAATCAAAGGCCATTGGAAGATCGGGCCTGATCTTATCCAGCATAAAGCGCGACGGCCCCTGCGGCGGAAAATGAGGATTTACCCACCCAACACCCTGAAGAAAGGTTATATGGGGATACTCTTCCAGGAATGCTTCAATCCGTCTCAAATACTCGTCGACGTCTTTACAGTCAAACAGATCCACTTTATATAAAAGCTCGGTCCCGCCCCAGGAAGGATGGGCGTGGGAGTCGACAAATCCTGGGAGTACCATTTTTCCCTGAAGATCGATCACCTGCGTGTTCTCCTCTTTATATGCTAATATCTGATCGCTGCTTCCCACACCAGCGATTTTGGTCCCTGCCAGAGCAACGGCCTGGGCTTTGCTCCACTGCCGGTCAGCCGTGTAAACGGCCCCATTGTAAAATATTTTTGTTACTCTCACTTCCGCCTCCTTATCCTTTTATTTACTCTTTCCGTCCAATGTGAGCAATTTCTGATAGCACTCGGGGCGGCGGTCCCTGAACACACAGACCTCTCTTCGATAGGCTGCAAGTTCATCCAGATCAAAAGATACGGTGAGCACGGCCTCATGTTCGGTATCGGCCTCCGCAACCTTGTTTCCCCGGTTATCGGAGATAAAGGATGCTCCCCAGAAGCGGATCGCCGTTGTGCCCATCTTTTCAATTCCAATACGGTTTGAAGCCACAACAGGCACCATATTGGCCGCCGCATGGCCTAACATGGTATTTTGCCAGTGATCAAAATCATCGGGCTCACTGGCCAGTTCCGGCTCCGGTACGGCAAAAGTCCCGATGGCCGTAGGATACAGCAGAATCTCGGCGCCCATCAGAGCCATGCACCTTGCGGCTTCCGGGAACCATTGATCCCAGCAGATTCCGATTCCAATCTTGGCAAAACGGGTATCCCAAACCTTAAAGCCTGTGTCCCCGGGACTGAAATAAAACTTTTCGTAGTAGCCGGGATCATCTGGAATATGGGTTTTTCGGTAAATTCCCAGATTGGTGCCGTCGGCATCGATGACCATTATGGAATTAAAGCGGCAGCATCCGCTTTCTTCATAAAAGCTGATCGGAAGAACCACATTCAGTTCTTTTGCCAGCTTGGAGAATCGTTTAATTAACGGATGTCCTTCTGCCGGCCTTGCGATTTTTAAATTCTCATAATCGACCACTTGGGCAAAATACTGGGTGTGAAATAGTTCCTGAATCTGAATAATATTGGCTCCCTGTGCGGCGGCCTGACGAATTAATTTCTCTGCACGATCTGCATTTAGTTGCGGATCTTTTTCGCATATCATCTGCGTTGCAGCAACCGTTACCTTCTTCATCGTTTCCCTCCTCGACATTTCTTTGATCAAATTGTATCCAAAATAGCTGCCTCAATCTATAACTCTCTTGCGCAGTTTAATGTCTTTTTTTAAATATTCAGATTTTTTCTTGTGTATTTCCCAGATCCTTCCGAATGTGATATAATCAAAAATAGCAACTAAGACTAGCTGAAACCGGAAAGGAATTCATAATGTTAAAGAAGATTCAGTATGAAGATGGTCTGCCTATAAAGGTACAAGTATTGAAGATTCAAGAGTATCCTTGGCATATGCACAATGACATTCAAGTCATCTACGTGCTGGAAGGTGAGATTGATCTAAAAATGACCTACACTCGCTATTATCTTTCAAAAAATCATATGCATTTTATTCATAGTGATGACGTACATGGAGTAAAAGGCCTTACAGAAAATAACTTAGTTGTTGTCCTCAGTCTTAATATGGATTACTTCTCCCAGTTCTATCCGGAGCTGGACACCCAAGTATTTACCACGAAGGGCAGCGAGGATGTGGCCACCTACAAAAGGCAGCTGGCCATGAAAGCCCATATCTTCGCCATCATTTCCGAATTGTACGCAAAAAAACGCGGTTACAAAAACCGCATGAAAGATCTGTCTTTGGAGTTAATGGACGCCTTATATAAGGATTTTCGGGGCTTCAAGGTGGATCGGGTCAACCGCAGCTTTGAACATATGATATCCCACGACATCCTGCAAATCGACCGGGTCAGCCGCGTGGTCAGCCTGGTATATAAAAACTACCCCTACAAAATAAGTCTGGCTGCCATTGCAGAAAAAGAAAACATCAACACCTATTACCTGTCCCATCTTTTCCAAAAGCAGATCGGCGACAGCTTTCGCAACTTTGTCAGTATGGTTCGCGTTGAAATGTCAGAGGCGCAGCTTTTGACTACAAATGCCTCCGTCTCACAAATTTCGCAAAACGTCGGCTTCTCTAATGCAAAATATTATGTGGAAAATTTTAAAGAGTGGTTCGGCTGTCATCCCAAGGAATACCGCCAGCTTTACAAAGATCAGATTCTAGGGAATGCTGCGGAACGAATCGAAGAGCTACCTCTGGAAAGCATCAACGATGTCATCGATTCTTATTCCGAATTTCCGGTATTTATCGGCGCCAGTGGGATCATTCGCTCTGCGAAAATCGACTTAAAAAAAGAACCCGAAGGCACCATCCTGCCCATCCGCCACCGGTTGATTCCCAAGAAACTCTATGATCATTATGATCCTTTTACCCAATGTCTTTCCATGGTAAAGGCTTTGGTAAAGCCGCCCCATCAAATCCCCCAGCTGCCTTTGTTCGACTCGCCTCAGGACACGGCCGGGCTAAAGGCGATCAATGGGCTCAAAAAACCCCAGTACTACTTATATGCGCTTTTGTCCACAATGTATGAAACGGTAGTATGCGCGGAAGATACTTTTCTGCTGGTAAAAAGCGGGGAAAACTATCAGCTTTTGTTTTTCAACGATAACAAAGATGAATCCCAAAGCTATGAGTTCAGCCTCTTTAAAATTTCCGGCGAATATCAGATTACAGAGCGGCGGTTTCAAGCCGGCGACTCCTGCATCAGCGGCTGGAAGCAACTTAATTTTAAGAGCCAGCTGACTAGCCAGGAATTCGAGAGCATACAAGCGCTGTCAGCGCCCAGGACCGTTTATCAGATGATTTCGCCGTGGGGCAGCTGCACCCTTTCCGCCAACCTATCTGCAAATGAAATCCGATTTTTGGAGTTAAGGAAGGAGGAGTGAGCGGGGGATACCGCTGTCCAGTCTTCAGATCGTAAGCAAAAAAACAACCCAAAAGGCTCGCAGGCTTTTGGGTTGCAGCTATGTTGCCTTTTATCGGCGTCCCTGGGCAATGCCGTCCCGGATCACCATGTCCTTCAGCCGGTCAATATGTATATCAGCGGCGGCCCTGGCATCAGCAGCCCGCCCGTCGCGAATGGCCTCCATGATTTGCCTATGCTCTTCCGGCATGTTCTCCGCCCGGCGGAAGTTATCATAGTATATATAGCGGAATCTCAGAACCAGCTCCTGCAGCTGTTCAATCATTTGTACCAAAATATTGTTGTTGCAGGATTCCACAATGATCCTGTGAAACTTGGTATCATAAGCGATCATATTGGCGGTGTTGCCTTCTGCGACTGCTTGGTTGTAGGAGTCGGACGCTTTTTTTAGTTCCGCCATCTGTCCGTCAGTCATACGAGATGCAGCAAAAAACGCCGCCAGCCCTTCCATGTCCTGGCGCACTTCCAGGATATCAACCATATCCTTTGTGGATATTTGAGAAGCATATGCGCCCCTTCTAGGTTCTATAGTCACCAGACCTTCTTTCTCCAGCTTGCGAATTGCTTCGCGGATTGGAGTCCTGCTGACACCCATGTCTTCTGCCAATTCCACTTCCATCATTCTCGTCCCCGGCACGATCTTTCCAGTCAGTATCTGCATTTTCAGCTCTTCATATACGATTTCTCTAAGGGGTCTATGGTTTTGGATATCAAAATTCAGCATCTTTTTTCCTCTCACATTAATAGGTAGTTCTGGTCCAGAACGTTTCTTTATTATAGGCTTTCAGCTCTTCATAAGCGCGCTGCGCTTCGCCCCTGTTCCTACACAGAGCGAAGATAGTGGGACCACTTCCGCTCATTAAAACTGCCTCTTCGTTAAACAGCCTTTCAACCTTGTTCTTTGTATACATAACATTAGGATACCTTGTAAGAGTAAAATTTTCAAGTACATTGATCATATTTTTTTGAATTATTTTATAATTTTTTTCGGCAAGAGCAGCAACAAGCTCAGCTGTATTGGGACGTTCTTCAATTTTATCAAGTGCAAGTCCCTGATAGACTTCCGCAGTTGACACACCAATAGACGGTTTGGTGAGAACCAGATGGCTCTTTAGCCCGATGATTGGTTCCAAATCAGTTCCTGTTCCCCGGGCCACGGCGCAGTGTGCAGCCAAGGGATCATTGGCAAGTCCCAAATCCGGGTTTTCCTTTGCCTGCCCCATGATGGAAAAGGGAACATCCGATCCAAGTTCACTGCCCATTTCACACATATCTTTCACAGTCAAACCCAAACTCCAAAGTTGATTTAGAGCGTGAAGCACAGCAGCTCCGTTGCTGCTGCCTCCCGCCAGCCCGGCAGCCACGGGAATCCTCTTTTTTATATCGATCCGAATCTTACCGCTGCGTGCTTCTCCGTATTGGCGGATCATCAAATGCGCCGCCTTGTAAGCTAAGTTGCGGCTGTCTCTCGGCAGATAGGGTCTGTTTGTGGATACTTCGATCTCAACTCGGCCGTTTTGGTTTTCAAACCACCGCACTGCAACATCATCGTGCAGTAAAATCTGCTGCATAACCATTTCCACTTGGTGATATCCATTTTCAAGTCTTTTCTTTACGTCCAGGGAAAGATTGATTTTTCCACAGGCTTTTACTTGGATTCTCTGCATCTTCTCCTCCTCAAAAAAGAGCGGGATACCCCCGCTCTTTTTCATTATTTTTTCTTGGAATTGTTTTTGTTCTTGCTGTTCTTCTGTTTTCCCGTCTGGTTCTTCGGTCTGGTTGTTCCTTTATTTGGCTGCTGGGATTTTTTCGGTTTTGCTTTTTTCGGTGCCTTATACTTTCCACCGCCTGCAGAAATCGGTCTCGGCCCCGCCACCCGCTTTTTGTTCGCTTCTTTCTCAAGCAGTTCTTTTTCTTCTTTTGCCCGCTTGGCAGCTCGTTTTGCAGCAGCCGCCGCTTCTTTTTCTTTTGTCTTCTGATCCTTTTCTACGATCTCTTCAACGGATTTACCTGTGCGCTTGGCTTCTTTATATGGATTTACCGTATCATGTTTGCCTTTTGCCGCCTTTTCCTTTTCCATCTGTTTTTTCATGCTTCTGGATGAGAAAAAGATCATGCCGACCATCATCACACCCATCATAACCATGTTTACGGTCATATTTTTGGATTGATCCAGCGTTTTAAATGAAACTTTATCTCCTTTAGCGAGCGTATCTCCGTTGGTAGCCTGAAATTCGGGATCAATGGTCAAGGTATATTCCGTGTCTCCCTGGATTTTAGCGTCTGCGCTGCTGAGAACCATCATCAGCCCGTCTTCGTCGGGGCTGTATGCCACATAGATGGGAACATCCTTGCCTTTTTCATCCACCAGTTTAACAGCTTTTTTGTTGGCCTTGCGAATATCTTTGGACTTGGGCCTTACATCCTGATTAAACCAAATCTTAATACTTGCATTTTCTACTGCGGTCCCCGTAGCTCCGTCCTTTGGGTATTGATCTTTTATCGCCAAGTCGCCTTGTCCTGCAAAACAAACGGATGCTGACATGAATACCAGCATAACGGAAAGGCATAAGATAGCGCCTATTCTTTTCATAGTTGTATTTCCTCCGACTTCTTCTTTCTCAATTGTTTAAAGAATGCTTTGAGTATGTCATGACATTCCTGCTGCATGATGCCCGTCTCAATTTCGACATAATGATTGAGCCGCGGTTCCTGCGGTATATTGAAAACAGAGCCGCATGCGCCTCCCTTGGGATCCATCGTTCCAATGTAAAGTTTTTTAATGCGGGCCCAAACAATGGCTCCCGCACACATGGCACATGGCTCAGCCGTAACATACAGATTACAGCCCAAAAGTCTCCAGCCGCCCAGCACCTGCGCTGCCTCTCGCAAGGCGATCATCTCTGCATGGGCTGTCGGATCTTTTGCTCTCTCTGTTAAATTGTGTCCGCGTCCTATGATCATGCCGTCTTTTTCAACTACGGCTCCAATGGGGACTTCACCCAGATCATAAGCGATTTGCGCCTCTTTTAAGGCTTCTAACATGTACTTCCTCATATACCCTACAATGTTACCATATTTTCTGGTTTCTATCAAGCAAAATTCGCCGTTTAACGGGAAAATCGGGAGGAAGCCGGAGGGTTATTTCTTAAATTCTTCGATTGAACCAGTCGAACGGTTGACTGCCGCAATCCAATAGCCGTAGGCCACTTGCCTATTTTTTAAGGATGCGCCTTCAGCATCGGCTTGATAACCTTCTGCACCCATGATCGGCTGCCAGAGAACAAATCCGGAATTGCCGCTGTCCGGCTGTTCTTGTTCCAAATAGCGGCCCGGTACTCCGATAAAATAGTAGTCCTTGCTCAGGCCAAAGATGAAATGTCTGTATCTGGACATGGTATATTGAGCGCCTGGGGATACCAGCGGGAATTTCCCCAAGTTGACGATCCTTCTCCAGTCAGCTCCAGTTCGGTCTTCCTTAAAAGGAATCAGCCTGTCGTAAAGTTCTTTTTTGTTTTCAATCGCTTCACAGCATTGCAGGACGTAGTGGTTATAATAGTCATTATAGGTCTCGGGCCCTTTCTTGCCTGCGGCTTCAATCTTTGCTTCCAGCGTCCCCCGAAGAATCGGATGAAGCGGCTCCCGATTATCTGTTGCCGATACTGCGACGATTATGGCAATGGTAAAGTAATCCAAGCCGTTTCCATTTCCATCTACATCTGCCGGATTAATTCGAAGATAGGTTTCACCGCGCCCTCTGCTGCTGATCATCAGGTTACCGACAATTTTATAGATTGTTTTTTCATTCTTCTTGCCGAATAAAATCAACTTATAGACATAGCTGCCTCGTTCAAAGCACCTGAGATTTTCTGCTCCTACCCGCAGGGATCCTCGATTTCCACCGGTCTCCAACTTTATGTATCCACGGATTTGTTTGTTTTTGTCCAAGGCAAAGTTCCGGTTCTGTTCATCCAGCATAATAAAGCTTTTTTTATGACTCATATACTCCATGGTCTGCGACCTCCTTGATTTTTCACTGTTTTTCTAGTAATATATGAACAGGTTTAACTGGCTATTCGAATAAAGTGGAGGTATATTTTGTTTTTAGATATCGTTGTTGCTATCATTTTGATCCTGACGATGGTTTCCGGATTCCGCAAAGGGTTTATTTATACATTTACCCATACACTGGGGTGGCTGGGGGCCATGATCGCAGCCTTCTTTTTTGCATCGCCCCTGCGGAAGTATTTGATCGATACTACCCAGCTGGACGATCAGATTTATAAAGCCTTTTATGACAAGCTTTCTCTGTCCTCCGATTCGCTAGCAGCATCATCCGACACGCTGCCCTTGATTTTGGGAAAAGGAATCGACACAGCGGCGTCGGAGGCGGCTCAGAACATTGCCGGCAGGCTGACCGAGCTGACGATGACGATTGTCTCTTTTCTGCTCATCCTGCTGGCCGTCAAATTGATTGCCTTTTTTCTGACCTTGGCCCTATCTAAAAGGCAGAACAAAGGGTTTGTCGGTTTTTTGGACGGGCTGTTGGGCCTGGCTGCCGGTATGATTCGCGGGGTCCTCTTTGTCTTTCTTTTTCTGGCGCTCTTGCTGCCGGTGGTGAATTTGGTATCGCCGGCCAGTACGCAGCTGATTCTGGATAGTCTGGACGCTTCTTATTTCAGCCGCACCCTTTATGACAGCAATTTTATCGTGCTGGTCATCGGCGATTTACTTACATAATGTGATTGTATAAGGGGCTTTATATGACAACAGCGCCGGAAGCCTGATTTCTTATATGAAATCGGTTTCCGGCGCTGATTTTTTTAATCATACGTCGCGTTGTTATTTTACCCGTTTGGCGACAACTGCGAATCTGCCCAGCTTATCCGGCACGTGATAGCTGCAAGTAGATAGGGTAATCAGCTGTTCTCCGTATTGGGCGTCCACTCCCGTGTCGTATTCAGACAGGTTTTTGACTTCCTTGACGTATTCGTTGAACTGTTTCTTCCCAGTAAGCCCTGCGTGGTTATAGTATTTGAACACGTTTTTGTTTTCCGGGTAAATCTGTGAATAAAAGGCTGCTACAATTTCGTATTCTCCTTGTCCACCCTTGTAGATAGTATCGAATTTGATGGTTTTGTGCTCCTGGTAAAAATCTTCTTCCGCAAAATCCAAAAGGTCGTGGAACATGGTTCCGTCCTTCATATTGTGGCCGTAGAGCATCCAGTTAGATGTTGGTTTAAAAATGTCGCTTTGAGCATCCATGAACGGTACGCCGGAGATGCTGTATTCTTTATCAAAATTGCGCCTCAGGTAAAATTCCGGATCGCGCTGTGTCTGCATGACCGGATAATCCATGCGGGTCCCCTCTACCGTAAGCCATCCTATAAGATCGGAATTCTTTTTATAAAGATCCACATATTTTCCGATGACAATCCCTTTGTCTGTCACCAAATCTTCTTGTTCTGTTTTCAGCTCACCCAAATCCGTAAGGGCCTTCTCTGCTCTCCACCCTGTCAGGTAGTGATTGAGGATCGCCCCCAAAGACCCTACGAACACCATCAGGGCGATTACAAAAACAATTTTTCTTCCTGTGCTCATGCTTTCCCCTTTTGCTTCTTTTCTATTCCTATTTTATCATAAAGTGATAGTGGCCGCATTGGTTTTTTATATAATCTGCCCCATTCCGGACAGCGGCGCAAAGCTGTGCCGGATGTTCATGCCCGGTAAAAATCACCGGGTTCCGATTGCTGCAGAAAATACTGTACCTCGCATAAGCGCCAGTATTATTCCAATTCACCCCATTGGCAGCCATATTTCCAACCAGTTTCCATCCAGAACCGCCCGCCGTTATAGGTGAATTTATTTTCAACAATGCCTTTTTTGGTATATTTGATCTTGGTTACACGGCCGTTTTTATAGGTTTTATAAGATAAGGTTACGGATTTCCCCGGAACTATGGTTTTCTTTTTTCCTTTTATTTGAATAATGCCTTTCGCAAACAACTGGTCGTTTGTCATGCTTTCCCATTCTTCTTGAGATAAATTCAAATATAAGTTTAACGCCTTTTGATCCTTAAAGTACCATCCATCCGATTGGAATTGCATTTTTTTGCTGCTTTTATTGGTAATTCTGACAGCTACTTTACTGGTTTTCTTTGTTTTGGAGGCCATCGCATATTCCCAGTTAGGTTCATTTGTTGGAACCGCCCATTCTATACCGCTGAATTCGCTGTATTCCTTACGGCTGCCGCTTTTTTTATAAGCTCTGACTTTATAGAAATAATTCTTGTTCTTCTTAAGCTTTTTGTTCGTCCAGGACACAGTCTTGCCGCTCTTGATGGTCTTGACCTTTTTGTATCTGCCTTTTTCCTTAGTTGCCCGATATACTTCATAGCCCTTGGCGCCCTTCACTCTTTTCCAGGTATTTTTGATGCTGGTGCCGCTGGCTGCGTAATTAACCAGCTTTGGCTTGGACAATTCTGTGTCTGCGGATGCCGTGTCGACAATCATCCCTCCTGGAACAACGGCGAATGCCATGATCATCCCAATGATCATGGCAGCATGTTTTTTCCTACTGCTCATTTTCCTTTCCTCCTTAATAAAGAGACAGCTAAGCGTTTCACCTGCGTCAATTAAATATAATCATCTCGATTATACTTGTATTTGTATTCTGTCTTAAATCCTTTAAAGTGCCTCATTTTTTGATAGCAACCCGGCAGCCTAACCTGGTCTGATTCAGATGGCAAGCCGCGGCATCCTGATAAAGTCTGGCTGCTGGTGCAAATATCGATTTCATCGATATTCCCTTTGTAATTGAAAAGGGGCGGTCGTATAAAAGGAATCATCCCTTCTCCCTCATACGACAGCCCTTTCAAGTTCTTCCTTATTTTACGTGGCTCATTTTGCTGATTTCTTCCATCTTGTACAGCTTTACATCGTGGGCCAGCAGAACGTCAATGGCTTTCTGCGGATCCTGAACTTTAAGCACGATAATTGCCGCGCCTTCCTTGGAACGGATGGTGGAATAAATATAGTCCACGCCGATCTGTTCTTTTGCCAGGATTTCCAGCACATCTGCGAATCCGCCGGGACGGTCTTCCAGCTCCACCGCGATGACTTCTGTGATACTTGCGGTAAATCCGTTTTCCTTGAGCACTTTCGTCGCTTCCTCCGGATCGTCAACAATACATCTGAGGATACCAAAGTCTACTGTATCGGCGATACAGGAAGCTTTGATATCGATTCCATCGTTGCCCAGCACTCTCGTCAGTTCCGCCAGCCTTCCAGTGGTGTTCTCCACGAACACGGACATCTGTTTAATTAACATCTTTGTTACCTCCTAACTCCACACTACAGTTTCCTTGTATCTTCAACTCTAACGGCCTTACCTTCACTTCTAGGAAGGGTTCCGGCATTGAGGAAGCGGATCTTACATCCGATTCCCAGGATGCCTCTCAATTCATGATCGACACGGCTTCTCAGGTTTTCAACAAACTTGATATCATCGATTGCCAGACCATCAGCCAGCTCTACAGCCAGTTCGAAAGTATCCTTGTTGTCCTCTCTGCCCACATACAGCTTGTAGTTCATGGTCAGCGTATCGGCAAACTGAGCGATTACAGTTTCTACCTGTGATGGGAATACATTGACTCCCCGGATAATGAGCATGTCGTCGGTACGTCCGAATACGCGGCTCATTCTCACCAGGGTTCTGCCGCATTTGCATTTTTCATGGGTCAGCGAACAGATATCTCTCGTTCTGTAGCGAACCAGCGGCATACCTTCTTTTCCGATCGTCGTAATGACCAGCTCTCCCTTTTCACCGTCCGGCAGCGGTTCCAGCGTATCCGGGTCGATGATTTCCGGGAAGAAATAGTCCTCCATGATATGCATACCATCGTTTTCGCTGCAGCTTGTGGAAACGCCAGGCCCCATGATCTCGGAAAGTCCGTAAATATCGTGGGCATGAATGCCCAGTCGTTTTTCAATTTCGTTTCTCATGCCTTCTGTCCAGGGCTCTGCTCCGAAAACACCTCCCTGAAGGGGAATTTCATCCGGCTTCAGACCCGCTTTTTCAGCTGCTTCGGCGATGGTCAGAGCATAGGACGGCGTGCAGCAAAGATGAGTGCTCTTCATATCCATCATGAACATCAGCTGTTTCTGGGTGTTGCCGCTGCTCATGGGAATAACGGTAGCGCCCATGGTTTCAGCGCCGATATGTGCTCCCAGACCGCCTGTGAACAGTCCGTATCCATAAGCAACCTGAACGACAGAGCTCTTGGTGGCTCCTGCCATTGATAAACATCTGGCTACGCATTCGCCCCACATATCCAGGTCGCTTCTCGTATAGCCGGCAATCTTGGGTTTTCCGGTGGTTCCGGAGGATGCGTGGATACGCACGATATCATCCATATCGGCCGCAAACAACCCATTGGGATAGTTGTTGGCCAGGTCCTCTTTGGTGATGAACGGCAGTTTTGTAATATCGGACAGCTGCTGGATGTCCTCCGGCTTTACGCCCTTTTCATCCATCTTCGCTCGGTACGGCTGCACATTTTTATAGACATGCGCCACGGTCTTTTTCAATCTTTCCAGCTGAATGGCCTGCATGGTTTCCCGATCAGCGCATTCGATTGCTTCATTCCAAATCATATTTCTTTCACCTCTCCATCGTATTTTCTATGCCTGATAACCCTTTTCAAAAGCGGTTTTATTCAGTTCTACAAATTTTGGTTTTACTGTTTTTTCAATCTGCTGGATCCAAGTCTCCTTAGAGAAAGGCAGCTCTTTGGCCATTGCACCCAGCAGTACGGTGTTTACGGCTTTGATGCTGCCGCATTCCGTTGCGATGCCCAGTGCATCCAGACAAGTCACTTTGTCCGCGTTATCTTTAAGGAAATCGACGATTTCAGCAGGATACTGGGCCGCTCCCATAATAACCGGCATTGGCTTGATCTGCTGCGTATTGACAAAGATGGCGCCGCCCTGTTTCAGGTAGGGAATCCATCTATACGCCTCCAGTTCTTCAAAGGCTACGATCACATCGGCCCCGCCTTCTTCGATGAGAGGCGAACGCACTTCGTTCTCGCTGATTCTTACATGAGTCACCACGCTCCCGCCCCTCTGGGCCATGCCATGGACTTCCGCCAGCTTTACGTCATACCCTTCCTCCAGGGCGATATTTCCCAGAAGCACGCTGGCCAAAAGAGTCCCCTGGCCGCCGACTCCCACGATCAAGATATTTATGTCTTTCATCTTTATTTTACCTCCTCTTCAATGGCGTCGAACGGGCATACGCGTTTGCACAGCCCGCAGCCAACACAGCGTTCAGCTGCGATTACAGGTTTTCCATTTTCCAGTTCAATGGCAGGGCATCCAATTCCCATGCACATTTTACAGTTCTTGCACTTATCTGTAATCAGATGAGGTATATCCGGCTGCTTGACAATCAAGGCACAGGGCCGCTTGGTAATGATGACCGACAGCTCTTCTCTGGCTGTCTCTTCTTTAACAGCCTTTTCTACAGCTGGCAGGTCGAATGGATCCACTTCCACAATATGCTCTACGCCGCAGGCTTTGCAGAGCTGGGCGATATCGATGGCAGGAGCTTCCTGACCTTTGGCATTCTTTCCAGTGGAAGGGTTATCCTGATGGCCGGTCATGCCAGTGATCCGGTTATCAAGAATAATCACCGTTCCAGTCGCCTGATTATAGTTCATATTAATCAATCCGGTAACGCCGGAATGGAAGAAAGTCGAATCTCCCAGAACAGCTACCGTATCTCTGGCCGCCTCTTTACCTCTAGCCTTTTCGAATCCGTGGGCCATGGTGATGGATGCGCCCATGCACAGGCAGGCATCCATTGCTGATGTTGGCGGCAGGGAGCCCAAGGTATAACATCCAATGTCGCCCATAACGTGCTTTTTCAGTTTTCCCAATATGTAGAACAGTCCTCGATGCGGGCATCCCGCGCACATGAGCGGCGGTCTTGCCGGCGCCTCCTGTGGGGCTACATGCTCTGGCGCTTCTCCAGTAAAGGCCTCCCGGATCATGTTGGCCGAGTATTCTCCCTGAATCGTGAACATCGCCTTGCCTTTTGTCGGAATACCCATGGCGCGAATCTGTTCTTCGAAGAAGGGGTTTCCCTCTTCAATTACATAGACCTCTTCCACCTGCTTTGCAAACTCTTCAATAAGAGCTTTGGGCAGCGGGTTGATGATGCCCATTTTGAGGACGCTGGCCTGAGGCAGCGCTTCTTTTACATACTGATAGCAGATTCCGCTGGTTATGATACCGATCTTTTTATCATTCAGTTCTATGCGGTTGATTGGAAAATCTTTTGAATCTTCTTCAATCTGGTTCAGCCGCTTTTCCTGAATCACATGCAGCTTTTTGGCCATAGCCGGCATCGCTACATATTTTTGAATATTTTTTTCGTAAGGGATCAGTTCTTTTTCCTTGCGATCTTCTACGGTAACGATTCCTCTGGAGTGGGAAATCCTTGTATTGGACCTCATGAGAACCGGCGTGTCGTATTTTTCGCTCAGTTCATAAGCGTATTTCATAAAGTCTTTGCATTCCTGCGCATTAGCCGGTTCCAGTATCGGTACGCCCGCGCCTCTGCCGTGGTAGCGGGAATCCTGCTCATTCTGGCTGGAGTGGCATCCGTTGTCGTCAGCTACCAAAACCACCAGTCCGCCGGTAACACCTGTATATGCAGCAGTAAAAAACGGATCGGCTGCTACGTTAAGACCTACATGTTTCATGCAGGATAACGCTCTGGCACCGCCGATGGATGCGCCTACCGCCACTTCTGTTCCCACTTTTTCATTGGGGGCCCATTCCACATGCATTTCGTCATACTGAGCCGCAGCTTCCGTGACTTCTGTACTGGGTGTTCCCGGGTAGGAAGAAATGACTCTTACTCCCGCTTCAAAGGCCCCTCTAGCAAAGGCCTCATTTCCTAACATTATTTTCTTTTCCATGTCCAACCTCTTTACTCTATTTATTTTTTCTATGATCGATGACTCTCTTGGCTTTTCCTTCAAATCTGGGCAGTGTACCTGGAGATACCAGCGACACCTTGGCGTCAATGTTTAAAATGACCCTCAGGTTGTGCTTGATCTTGGCTCTGAGCTCTTCCAGCTTGGTGAAATCATCCAAAAGTGAAGCATCGGAGAATTCCACTTTTACTTCGATTCGATCCATATATCCTTCGGTGGTGAGCACGATCTCGTAAAACGGCTCCACTTCCTTCATACTCATGATAACAGATTCAATCTGAGAGGGGAATACGTTGACGCCTCGAATCACCAGCATATCGTCGGTTCTTCCCTGAACTTTCGCCATGCGCATGGTCGTGCGGCCGCACTGACAAGGATGGTCATTGAACCAGCTGATATCTCTGGTTCTATATCTAAGTACAGGAAAGGCCTGTTTTGTCAGCGTGGTGATGACGAGTTCGCCTTTTTCTCCTACAGGAAGCGGCTCCAGCGTGTTTGGATCAATAATCTCGGAAAAGTATTGATCTTCTGCGATGTGCATGCCCTGTTTTAAGTAACATTCACCCGAGTATCCCGGTCCGCCGACTTCCGAAAGGCCGTAATTCTCAGTGGCCAGAATACCCAGCTGTTTTTCGATCTTTGCGCGCATTTCTTCTGTGTGTCCTTCACCTCCAAAGAGGGCCAGACGCAGCTTAATCTTGTCCTTATCAATGCCCTTTTTCTCCATTTCATCCGCCAGGTAAAGGGCGTAGGACGGGGTCGCAATCAAGATGGTGGAGCCGAAATCCTGCATGAGCATCAGCTGCCGTTCCGTGTTTCCGCTGGAAAGAGGCACAACCATGGCCCCCAGCTTTTCCATGCCGTAATGCAAGCCGAATCCGCCGGTAAAAAGCCCGTATCCAAAGGCAATCTGAACAATATCATCGGGAGTTCCGCCTGCAGCGCAGATGACTCTAGCCATGATCTCGGACCAGTTATCTAAATCCTGTTTGGTATAGCCTACGATTTTTGGCTTTCCTGTGGTCCCGGAAGAACCGTGGATCCGGACGACGTCTCTTTTATCAACGGCAAACATGCCGAACGGATAGCTGTCTCTCAGGTCATCTGCAGTGGTAAAGGGTAGATGGCGCACATCGTCCAGCGTTTTTATGTGCTCCGGCTTTAATCCGATCTCATCAAATTTGCGTTTGTACAGGGGCACTCTGTTATAGCAGACATCCACAATTTTTTTCAGCCGCTCCAGCTGAATTTGGCGGATGGTTTCTCTGTCAGCGCACTCCATCTGTCTGTTCCAAATAATGTGTTCCATATTTTCTCTCATCTTTTTTCTTTCTTTTTCCTCAAATTTCAGGCATTCGAGCCCAATTCGCTAATAGAAATATTTTATAACATATTTCCCAAAAAATCAAACCCTTCCAGGAAGCTTATCAGATTTACACAACTTTATCGGTTTGGAAGCTGCGGGGCCGGTGCTTTTTGGTTTACCATAATGAAAACAACTTATTTTCTTTCAAGTTAGTGTAAATTTTGTGGGTTTGCAGCCTTGAAATTTTTCAATATGTAGATTTTCAATGATTTTCACACAATTAACCTCTGAACAATAAAAATTGCACTAATTTTGATTGAAGCTGCAAAATTAGTGCAATCCTAGACACCAGGCCACTTTAGATGGCTGCCGTATGAAACAAATTGCTTTTTATATTTTTACTTTATTTCTTTGTACTTCTTTTTCTTCGCCCAGTTGCAATTACAGCGCCGGCAGCAGCGGCCGCCAGGATCAGCAGCGCAACATAAAGCGCCATGTTGGTATCATCTCCCGTTTTTACATCCGGGTCTGCATCAGCATCTTCCTCTGTGGTAGTTGCTGACCATTATAAGAGTTACATTTCAGTTCCTTCTCCAAAACAATCTCATTTAATTATGCTGCAAGAAGAATTCCACGCCATTATTCTCTCCCACTTTTCCCAAGTACCACTTGCCTCCATAGCGGAAAAAGAAACAAAGAATTGAATTCTTTCCATGCGTCACAGCATCAGCAGTTTCAAACTTTATGCGCTCTGACTGCTGCGGTCCGATCGAAAAATCCGCCTCCGCACAACAGTCCCAAGACCCGGCGGAACCGATCTCATCTATGTAATGCGCCTGCCTGGAAATCAGCATGTCCGAATTCCCGTGATTGTTCAGCTCCAGTTCCACATGGTCGTCCATACCTGTATCATAATGCAGCTTTGCTGTAAAATTAACTTCTGTATCCGGGTGGGGCCGCATCCCTCCTTTTTGTCCGGCCGTATCAGCAAATACCAAGCTGGATGCTACGGTCAACGTCATAAGGGCAAATAAAATACCCGCTATTTTTCTTTTCATGTTCTTCTCCTTTGTAAAAGTTACACAATCAGCATAAATAGCAGGTTCATCTTATGTATGTTTCTTTCTTGATAAAATTGTGCTCGTCTCCATTGTAGCCGATTTGCAGGAGCGCTGTCATCGTACAAATTCCATTTTTTTTCGACGATTTATCCGCGGGCATCAGCCTTTACTCTTGCGGACGGCTCAGCGGCATCCTCTTAGTTCCGGTTCATTGTTTTTTTCTTTTGACGCAGTACGGATTTTTACTGGTGGAAACCCCGCTTTGGTGCTATACTTTAATTGCTGATTGAAATAGTTATTGAGGGAGCAAGGATGATTTCAAATACAATCTTTATCACATATACCATTATGTGTTTTATCGGCCTGCAGGCCGTTACCCTGGTGATCATGATCATCAAACACAATGATTCCGGAAGCACGGAACTTCTAAAGGCTGCAAGAAATTTTGTGATCATTTCTGTAATTCTGGGGCTTTTTTATTACATTACCTATTACCGCGAACTGGTGCTGCATCAATTCACTGCCGGAATCTTTCTCCGTGCTCTTGACGCGGTGATTTTTTATGCACTAGGTCTTACTTGGGTCAAGCTGATTGATAAAATTATCGCTTCACCCAGTCCCCGCATGGACTGGTGGCGCAAATATACGGACAAAGCCTTTGCCTGCCTGATGTTTCTATCAGCGGTTATTTACATATTCCTGCTGGATGAAAATTATCGTACCCATGCGATCTGGTCGGAAGCGGTGGTTATAACCTGGGAAGTTGTCCTCGGCCTCACTGTAGTTGTGTTTACCCTTGCCTATATTTTGATCGGCTATAAAGATCTCACTGATACAGCCAGCAGGGGATACATTATTGTCATCAGTCTGCTGGTCAACTTCAATAACCTGTGGAATAACACTCTGGTTATTTCCGTATTCACTAGAGAAAGAAGCCTGAACATCAGTCTCTCCATGCTCTATGGCATCACTTCTATTCTGCTGCTGGTGATTAATTTGTTTACCGTTCTTTATTTATATAAGAAGGATTTTTCTCCTTTTTATTTTGGTAAAAAGGAACAGGTCTCCCGGGAGCTCACTGAGGAAGCATTCCTGGATTTGGTCGCGCAAAGCCGCCGTCTTACCGAGCGGGAGCGGGATGTGATGATCCTGGCTTATCAGGGGCTGACGAATCCGGACATCGCAGAAAAGTTATTTATATCCAAACATACGGTAAAACGGCATATGCACAATATCTTTGAAAAGTTAGAAGTCGCTTCCAGAATGGAGCTGGTCCATTTGATTCAGTCCAAGGATTACAGCAAGTATCAGGATGCGTCCGGGGAAGGATGAATTAAGACAGTCTGACAGCGGTTTCGCCTTGAGATGCCGATTCGCGTTATACGAAAATAACGGCATTTGAAAACAAGTCCCGTTATTATAATACTATCTAATGTGGCTGCGTCCCGTGAAACGGGAGCAGCCTTACTTTTTTTGGGTGAAACTGTCAGAATCAAAGCCTTTCAGACGCAATTATGATACTGGGCCCTTTGGGGAGGCGTCCTCCAGGCGGCCCACGCGGCCTAGGGCGGTCTATGAAAATTTTTTTCAGGTTTTTAGAAAATTGCCCCTCTGGAGGTTGAAAGCAGCTACAAAATCCCTAAAATTTCGTTTTTCTGTATCCTCCTGATGCCTGGTGCCAGTCACCCTGCAGCCGCCTCGCATTCCGGTAAACGTTTCCGCAAGGCCAAGGGCAGCTCCGCCATCCAGCAAAAACCTGAATCGTTTTCTGAAAAGTTTCAGAATTCAGCCAAAAAAGTTTAACTGCTGACACCAGTCTTTTCTTTTATCGCCAAAAACTTTAAGTCTATTATTAGTCCGATAATTCTGTATCTTTCGGGCCTGTTCGATTAAATCCTTGAAATTCCAACACAATAACCCATTCGGTCCATAGCGTTTTTGCTTAAATAACCCACGTGGCTAATTGTCAGAAGGTTTTGTTTTGCCATAAAATACAGTTACACTTTTAAATGTGTCCGCGCAAAGATGCGGCACAAAGCTATTATGTAAATTGGAGGAACAGAAGATGAAATTACTTATTATCGGAGCAGGCGGCGTAGGAACATCAGCGGCAAAGATCATTGAACGCAGAGGCGCAGAAGGCGACTGGGCAGAAAAAGTAGTAGTGGCTGACTACGATTTCGACAGAGCAAAGAAAGTTGCCAATGAGATTTGCGGCGGCGGAAAATTCGTCCCGGCTCAGATCAATGCCATGGACGCAGAAAGCATTAAATCGGTAGTAAAAGAACACGATGTTGACTTCGCAATGAACGCTTGCGATCCTAGAATGAACGAAACGATCTTCGACACTTGCCTGGAAGCAGGAATCGGATATCTGGACTGCGCGATGACTCTGGGAACTGAGCATCCGGAAAAGCCTTATGAGCTGGCTAACATCAAGCTGGGTGACTACCAGTTCGCGAAGCAGAAGGAATGGGAAGCTTCCGGTAAAATCGCAGTATGCGGATCCGGTGTTGAACCTGGTATGGCGGACGTATTCGCTAAATATGCACAGAAGCACCTGTTTGATACCATCGATCGTGTAGACGTAAGAGACGGCGACAACTATGGAAATACTGATTCCGACTTCGGTTTCTCCGTATGGACGACCATCGAAGAATGTCTGCAGCCGCCAGTAATCTGGGAAAAGAACGAAGAGCATCCGGAAGGCCACTGGTTCTGTACCGAGCAGTTCTCCGAGCCTGAAGTATTCAACTTCCCTGGCGGAATCGGCGACGTAGAAGTTGTTAACGTAGAACACGAAGAAGTACTGCTGGTTCCAAGAGAAATCGACTGTAACCGCGTAACCTTCAAATACGGCGTACCTGCTGACTTCAGAAGAAAGCTGCTGGTGCTGCATGAGTATGGACTGGCTGACAAGAAGACCAAGATCAAGGTCGGCGACAGTGAAATTACACCGAGAGACTTCGTATGTAAGGTAATTCCGAGCCCGGTAGACGCTACCACAACCATGACCGGAAAAGGCTGCGCAGGAACATGGGTAACAGGCTGGAAAGACGGAAAATACAGATCCATTTACCTGTATCAGATCGCAGACAATCAGGATTGCATCAAGAAGTATACAACCAACTCTGTAGTAGCACAGACAGCAGTAGGCCCAGTTATCATGATGGAACTGATCGCCAAAGGCATTTGGAGCGATGCCGGTGCATGGGGACCAGAACACTTTGATCCAGATCCATTCGTAGAAAGACTGGCTAAGTATGAATTCCCGGCTGGAATCAGAGAAATGGATTCCGAATATGCGGATATGCTCAACGAGCAGGCAATGCTGGAACAGTTAAAATAAAACTATTTCGCAAAATACGGATATTAGCAGGGCCGGCGCATTGACCCGGCTCTGCTCTTCCATTTTATCACGCTATTGAAAGGAAAATTGCTGTTATGTCACAAAAAAAGAAGATTTCCACCTTTGCCCTGGTAATGATGATCTGCGTTACCGTTGCAGGCGGTGGATTTGGGATCGAGGACCTGGTTGGTTCTGTCGGACCTGGAATGACGCTTTTAGTATTTATCCTGATTCCATTCGTTTGGTCCCTTCCTTTTGGGCTCTCTTCCGCCGAACTGTCTTCCGCATATCCTGAAGACGGCGGAATGTACACTTGGGCAAAAAATGGCCTGGGCGAAAAAGCCGGTTTTGTCAGCGGCTGGTGCTACACCATTGCCGGATTCGTTGAACCTGCAACCTTCGCCGTATTAAGCGCCAATTACATGAAAATGCTCCTTCCCATCGAAGTTAACGATTTTGTTTACTGGTGCCTGTGCGCGGCTCTCATTGTTATTTTTGCTATTATTAATGTCATCGGTATCAAACTCGTTAGTAACATGGCGACGGTTGTTACACTCCTGTGCATCATTCCATTTATCGTTCTTGTGGTTATGTCCCTCATGGATGTCAACTACAGCCCGGTAGAGCCGATGCTCCCTGAAAATATGTCCTTCCTGGAAGCCGCCGGCAACGGACTTTTGATCGGTATCTGGTTCAACACCGGATTTGAAACCATCTCCACCATGTCCGGAGATATTGAAAACGGATCGAAAAAGGTTCCAAAAGCGATTGTAATCGCCATTCCGTTTATCTCTGTAATGTATATCTTGTGGGTAATTCCTGCGCTGGCTTCCGTTGGAAACTGGCAGGATTGGTCCTCCGAAGGCCCTCTTTCCTTCGTAGAAATCGGACAGATCGTAGGCGGAGCTCCTTTGAGATGGGCGTTCGTCGCTGCAGGAAGCCTGGCCAGCATGATGATTCTCTGCGAATACATACTGGCTTACGCATATGTAATGAAATCCTTTAGTGAAAAAGGACAGTTTTTCAAGATTTTCTCCAAAGAACATAAAAAGTTCAAAACGCCTTACATGGCGATCATCATTCTCTCTGGTGTCAGCATCGTTTTATGTTCTTCCGGCAGCTTCATTGAGTTCGTAGGAATTGCCTCGATCTTATATGCGGTTCCCGTTATCATGATGTTCATCGCAAACATCAAGCTGAGAGTTAAAAATCCGGATTTGAGGCTGGACTTTAAAGTTCCGCTTCCCAACAAGGCCTATATTGTGTATTTGTGTTTTCCAATCGTCATCTACGGCGCCAGCGTGTTTACAGACAACTGGATCGTAGGATTAGGCCTGGCTGCCACCTCTATTCCAGCTTACCTCTTCTTCAAAAAGCTGTACAGAGGCGGACGCTACTGGGAAGAATGTCATAAAAACGAGGAGAAACGCTCCGCATAAAAAACATTTGTTATTTTCGCAATAAATTCTTCTGACATAAAGGAAGGGGAGGATAGCCAATCGGTTATCCTCCCTTTTCATATTTACTCACTGGCAGCTATTTAATATCATATTTGATCAGCGTCTCGATCAGCTCTCTCTGCTTGGACAGGGGATCCTTCTCTACCTTCCATTCCTCGCCGATGATCATGGTCTGCCTGGTATCGCCGTTGTACTGGGGCCAATCGGCTCCTTCGATGCTGGGATCGCCGGTCTTGGCAAAGTTGACCCAGGCCTCCTGTACTTTCGCAGCCAACTCCTTATTGGGGTTTTCGCCGGTAAAGGAAGTATCCTGCAGGTTGTTGAATACATAGGACAGTTCCACCGCGTGACAGGCTCCGTAGCGCTCGATGGCGGATGGATAGGTCCAATAATACATGTAGGTCTTGCCGCCTGCTTTGGTATGATTAGCCGCTTCAATGCATGCCGGTACGCGGAAGGCGATGTCATTGTAAAACTCTACGGTTTTCCACGGTTCTTCCTTGTCGCTCTGTAAAGAGATAAATTCGTCTACGGTCTTTCGGTCTTTTTTGCTCATTGCCTCTTTATCCCCTGCAAAACGCTCCGCCATCCAGCCCTGGAAGGCCTCATAGTTTTCCTCTTCATCCCCTACGGCCATTTCGCCGATCCAGTAGTTCCACTCATTTTTATTGGTGCCGATCATTAGATCCACATCTTTGCCCGCGCCCTTTTCATAAGCAGCATACAGTTCCTCCAGAGATTCAGGCAGTACCTTTCCGTCACGCTGGGGCATATTGGTCAGATCATTGACCGTCGTTCCTTCATCATCAATTTCTGCAGCATTGATCTTCTTTAGTTCCTCTTCGGACAGCGCCGCCAGTTCTTTCATATTCTTGGCGCCGCTTACCTCCAGAATCGTCTTGGTAAGTTCCTGGCAGTCCTCCTTGCTGTAAGTCAGAGCAGCTGATCCGCTCTCAGAAATGCAGCGCTTAAAGAGCCCCTTCGCTTCATCCATGGCCAGCATCAGAGATGTGGTTCCACCGCCTGCCGATTCACCGAAGATCGTTACATTCTCCGGGTCGCCTCCAAATTGCGCGATATTTTCTTTCACCCATTTCAGCGCCTGGACGTGATCCAGCAGGCCCAGATTGGGCGCATCCCCGTAATCGCTTCCGCCCTCAACGGAGGAAAAATCGATAAATCCCATGATTCCAATTCGATAATTGGCTGTCACCAGGATCACATCATCGTGGGCCTTAACAAAACTCTGTCCGTCATACAGCGGATCGCCGGAACCGCCCCAGCCATATGCGCCGCCATGGAAAAATACCATGACCGGTTTCTTTTCATCGCTGTTAGGCGATGCGGTCCAAACGTTGAGAGTCAGACAGTCTTCACTCTGCTCCCGCTTGGATGCTGCTTCTGAAAACCATTCGGTCTGGATCGCCGAATAACCATAATCGAAAGCATCCACATCCTCATCGCTGTCATCCGGGTCCTGCGGCGCTTTCCACCTCAAATCGCCTGTCGGCGCTTTTGCATAAGGGATCCCTTTATAGGAAGATACGCCCTCATTTACCGTACCGATCATATTGCCGTTCTGACACTTTACACCGTCCGCCGCCTCTGCCTTTTCTTTCTCCTGACTGCCGCATCCGGCGAGGAGACCAAGGCACAAAATCAGGATTGCGGCCGCGATCAAACTTTTTCTCTTCATGAAAAAACCTCCTTTCAAGGTAACATCTTGCGGTGAGTGTACTTGAATAGAGGCGGTTTTGTCTATCACCCAGGTGGGTGGTTTTTTGATTAATTCGAATATTTGGTCATTTCTTTTTCAGAATTGATGAGATGGACCAGCTCGATCCTTGTGGAAACATCCATTTTTTCAAAAATGTTGTGGATATGCTGTTTTACGGTGTTGCGGGAGATGCAGAGCTGCTGGGCAATGTCCGGATTGGATAGTCCGTCGTAAACCAGCTCCATGATCTCTCGCTCGCGGCGGGTAAGGCGATGTTTTTCCGCTGCCAAATCCAGCGGGGAGATCTGCGGCATCGTCTCTTGCTGGGCATCCGCTCCCTTTTGGGCAGGCGGGCCGGCAATATAGATGGGTGTGAAATCCGTTCGAAAAATAAAGATCAGCGTCGCCAGGCCTATGACAGCCAGCAGCGGCCCCGTAGGGTCAAAGGTATGCAGATCCCAGGCGGAAATGCCGAACTTTCCAAAATACAATTTTAAATTAACGGCAGCCTGGGACAGATCCAGCAGGATCAAGGCTGCGGAAACTACGAAAATATAAATCCTGTGCATAAGGAGGGGCACATCCCTGGCCGCTTTCCAGCAGCCGTATAGAATCAGAAGTATGGTCAGGACAATAAACAGCATTTCCACGTAAGATAGCGGCCCGGCTGCGCCGGATTGATGGATCTGGTAATAACCATCCATAAAGACGCCGGTCATGATGCAGGAAAAAACAGACCGCAGGCCCACAATGACGACCGCCGCCGCAAGGAACCGTCGGGCTGCTACCAGTTCCTCATCCAGGCTGCCAATGAGCAGCAGCCACAGCAGCATGATCCCGCATCCCACCAGATAATCCAGCAGTCTCCATCCCAGGCCCAATTCATAAACTTGCAAGACATTCTCTCTATAATAAAAAAGAAAATACAGCAGGCTGTAGAGAAAGGCGCAAGTAACAAAAGACAGTACGCAGGTGTACTGTCTTGTTCTGTGAAAAGGCCGGGATACCGCGGCCAGACCCATGGCAGCGATCCCTGCCAGACCCAAAAACACCGCGGCCATGTATCCAAAGAAAACGATATTTATATACATTTTCCTTCCCCTTATTTTCTATAAAAATTAAGCGTCCGTTCCGCCCACTGGGAATCTTTCATAACCGTTCTGCCGACCCCGATCAGATCCGCAATCTCAGCCTCCAAAAGCGCTTCCACGTCTTCCGGGTCTTTAACGCCGCCGGTGGAAATCACTGGGATAGAAACAGCATCTTTGACCGCCTTTGATTCGGCGCCAAAGTATCCCGGCTTACTGTTTTCCGGGTTGACATACCCGCACATTCCGCCGGAAATATCCAGCACGTCGATTCCAGCATCTTCGAAAATCTTTGCTGCCGCTGCCGCATCTTCCGCCTTATTGCCACCCTGCAGATAGTCACAGGCGCCCAGCCGCAGAAACAGCGGATAATCGCGCCCTACTGCCTTCCTCACCGCATCGATCACTTCCAGGTGAATGCGAATGCGGTTTTCCAGTCTGCCGCCGTATTCATCGTTTCGCAGGTTGGTCAGAGGCGAGTAAAACTGATTGAGCAGATAAGAGTGGGCCGAATGAATTTCTACGCCGTCATAGCCGGCCGCTTTTGCCCGAACAGCGGCATCTGCGAAAGCATCCACCACTCGGGCGATATCTGCCTTGGTCATCTCTTCGGGCACGCCTCCCTGCCTGGGATTCATCACAGGAGAAGGTCCTTTTAATTCCATGCCCGTCACTTCCGGCGTTGTGCAGCTTCCGGCATGGTTCATCTGCAGGACCGCTCTGGTGCCCGCTCCTTTAATGACCCGGGCCAGCTTCGCCAGTCCAGGAACGGTATCGTCCTGTGCGATGGAAACCTGTCCGGCAGAAGCCTTGCCCTGCTGCATGATATAGCAATGCTCTACAATGGCCAGGGAAAAAGCTCCGCCGCGCATCTTATCCTGGTAATAAGCCAGCGAATCATCGGTCACCTTGCCGTCAGGCGATGCTTTGGCAATGGTGATCGGCGGATAGATCAGCCTGTTCTTAAAGGTAATCTTTCCTGCTGCCAGGGGGGTATTGATAATTGCCATTTTCCGTCACTTCCTTTTATCATCGTTTCATCTCTAAATTGAACACTTCTATTATACCACGGCCCGGCTTGTTTTCGTCAACGCATTTTTGAGCTGTGCCATTTCCTTACACCTTTATTGTTTTAACTTCTTCTGGGAAAACTTTTGAAAATATTTTTCCTTTTTACGCAATCCAATGGGTTTGCGGGTTTCGATCCTGCTTCAAATGGGGATTTTGGCCGCCCAGCCAATTTTTGTAGCTGCAAACCGTTGGAATTTGCGTAAATTTTAGCAAAAAACGAAAATCTTTTCCCCAGACTCCACGACCCTAAAAAACAAAAAAGCCGACCGCCCCGCCTAACCGGAAGAGCAATCGGCCTTCATTACTTTCTAACTATTTACATCTCTTCAGCAGTTTCTCCCACTGATCATCCACGTACTCCTGTGTATTCTCAATCATCCATTCATTTCCCGGCCGGAACATGTGCTTAAAACGGCCCTGCCTGGAAAGGAATTCTTCCACCGGCTTTTTCCTCTTAGGCTCATAGGTCAGCTTCCACTTGCCGTTCTCGATCTCGTACAGCGGCCATACGCAGGTATCTACTGCCAGCTGGCAGATTTCCGCTAGATCCTCGGCCTCATAGCGCCAGCCTCGCGGGCACGGCGAAAGGATGTTCAAAAAACACGGCCCCTTGGTGTAAATCGCTTTGTGGGACTTTTCGTGCAAATCTTTGAAGTTGCCGATAAAGGTCGTTTGGGCTGCGTAAGGGATGTTGTGGGCTGCGATGATTTCCGTCAGGTTCTTTTTGCACTGAATCTTTCCCGGGCTGACTGTTCCCACCGGGGAAGTGGTGGCATCAGCATAGCGTGGGGTTGAGGAGGATCGCTGAATCCCCGTATTCATGTACGCTTCGTTGTCATAGCACACATAGACCATGTCATGGCCCCGCTCCATGGCTCCGGACAGAGACTGGAGGCCAATATCATAGGTGCCGCCGTCGCCGCCGAAGGTGATAAACTTAAAGTTATCCTTGATCTTGCCTTTCTTTTTCAGCACTTTATAAGCAGCCTCCACGCCGCTGATGGTAGCGGCCGCGTTTTCAAAGGCTGTATGAATATAGCTGTCTGTATAGGCTGTATTGGGATAAATAAAGGTGGAAACCTCCAGACAGCTGGTAGCGTTTCCTACCACTGCTTTATCCCCCTCTTCCAGTGCCCGAAGCACGCCGCGCACCGCAACACCGGCGCCGCATCCGGCACAGAGACGGTGGCCGCCTGCCAGCCGTTCCTGTTTTTCTACTTCTTTTTTTAAATTATATGCCATTATATAAACCTCGAATCTCTCACACCAATGTAGCGATAAACATCTCCCGGATCGTCGTTGTCGTAGATCACGAACAGATCCTGATAAATATCATAAAAATCTTCCACCGTAACGTCTCTGCCGCCCAGCCCGTAAATGTAGTTGACGGCGTAGGGCTTGTTTTCCAGATCATACAGAGAATTCCGTGCTTCGTTGAACAGCGGTCCGCCGCTGTTGGAAAAGCTCTCAGCCTTATCCATAATCGCAACCGCCTTTACCTTACACATGGCTTCTGCGAGCGGGATCCGCGGGAATGGGCGAAACACTCTCAGTTTGATCAGACCCACCTTCTTGCCTTCGGCACGCAGTCTGTCCACCGCTTCCTTGCCCGTTCCGGCGCTGGAACCAATGATTACCAGAGCTACCTCCGCATCGTCCATCATGTATTCTTCAAAAAAGCCGTAGCTCCTTCCAGTTAAGTCTTCAAATTTTTCCGCCACATCGCGGATCACCGGCATGGCGTCCTTCATGGCCTGAGCCTGCTGTCTCTTGATCTCCATATAATAAGGAGAAATTCCATAAGGTCCTACGGCCAGCGGGTTCTCATGCTTGAGCAGGTAGTTTTCCGGGTTGTATTCTCCGATGAATTCTCTCACCCTTTCGTCCTCGATCAGCTCGATATTTGAAACGCCGTGGCTGGTAATAAACCCGTCCTGGCAGATCATGATCGGCAGCCGGCACGCTTCGGAAATGAGAATTCCCTGGATAAAGTTATCGTATACCTCCTGGTTGGTCTCTGCATACATCTGCAGCCATCCAGAGTCTCGTGCTCCCATGGAGTCGGAATGGTCGTTATTAATATTGATCGGGCCGGTCAGAGCTCGGTTTACAACGGCCATAGTGATGGGCAGTCTTGAGGAGGCCGCCACATAAAGAAGCTCCCACATCAAGGCCAGACCGGCTGATGAGGTGGCGGTAACTGCCCTTGCGCCGGCAGCTGATGCTCCGATGCAGGTTGACATGGCGCTATGCTCCGATTCGACTGCAATGAATTCTGTGTCCACCAATCCGTTGGCTATGTATTCGGAAAAGTATTGAGGAATTTCTGTGGATGGGGTAATGGGAAATGCCCCCATTACGTCCGGATTAATCTGTTTCATTGCCATCGCAACAGCTTCGTTGCCGGACATCCTGTCTCTGATTGCCATTATTTAACCTCCTTCACCAAATCGATCGCTTTAAACGGACATACCTTGACACAAATACCGCATCCCTTGCAGTGCAGGTAGTCAAAATCCAGGCGTTTGCCGTCTTTTACCGGAATAGAGCTGTCCGGACAGTATGGTATACACAGCATACAATGTTTGCATTTGTCCTCCAGAAACACCGGACGCATGGTGCGCCAGTCTCCGGTATTAACCAGCAGCGATGTGGCAGGTTCGTAGATTTCCGCCCCGACAGTCAGCTCCTGCCAGGTGGATTGTTCGTTGATATCCTGTGCTTTCTTGTTCATTAGCTCACCTTTACCTCTTCCATTGATTTCTTCAGGGCCTTCATATTGCCGGAAATGACATCCGGCTTGTGGGAAAATTTATGACGGAAGGATTCTTCCATGTCTTTTATGAACTGGTCCTGGTCGATGACCCGGCTCACTTTGACAGCTGCCGCCAGCATAGGCGTGTTGGGGTAATTCTTCCCCAGGGTTTCCATGGAAATTTTCTCTGCATCCACAGCGCAAATCTTACCGTCAAAGTCCGGCAGCATCTTGCGGATTTCAGCTGGGTCCTTTTTGCTGTTAATGATCAGCGCGCCTCCTTCTTTGATGCCTTTAGTAACATCCACGGTTCCCAAAAGGGTTTCATCTACGACTACTACATAGTCGGGATGATAAATATTTGAATGAACTTTACAAGGTTCATCAGTGATCCGGTTGTAAGCCGTAATGGGCGCTCCCATTCTTTCCGGGCCGTATTCCGGGAAACCCTGCACATGTTTGCCCGAGTTGAAAGCTACGTCTGCCAGCAGCAGGCACGCGGTCTTGGCGCCCTGTCCGCCTCTTCCATGCCATCTGATTTCCACGGCCTCATTTTTCTTTGTCATGTCGATTTTCCTTCCTTTCCTGGTGTCGTTGTATTAATGAACAAAGTCGGCTTGCCGCTTCATAATAGAAGCAGTCTTTGTCGATTCTTCCGGAGTATTAAAAAAGCTTTCGTCCTTGTATAAGGACGAAAGCCATAAGCTTCCGCTATACCACCTAATACAACATACTATCATACGCGTTCCTGATAACGGAGGAATACCCGTCAGGACTTACTTTACCGTTCAGCCCTGCGACTCGGAAGTGATTTTCGGTCTACCTTCTCCTGCCTCGGGCTTCCACCGTCCCCGATTCGCTTACCATTCAAAAGTGCCTACTCTCTTCGTCAATGTCTTTATTTCTATTTAATTATCTTTGTGTATTCTAACCCATAGGATTCAGGCTGTCAATATTTTTTATATATTTTACACAAAAAAATTATTTTTTTCTTGTGTCTAATCACTACGTTTTTGCACATTTTGCCAAACCGAGTCTGCTGCATGGAGCAAAAATAACCTTTCTAATCAGTGGCATGTCGTTCTTTGCATAAGACCCCTGAAAAGCGATGACATGGGCTGCCAGGCAAGCGCCTTCCATTCCAATTATCCCGTTCTGCTTCTGGCATTACGATACCACTCCCCTTCTGAAAGGTGAAATTAAAAAAAGACATATCGATATGTAGGTATCAATATGTCTGCTTTCTCAGTTCTTTTATGACTTTGTTGACTTCTTTCAGGAAGTCAATAAGCATTTTATTGTCCTTGAGATTTTTATGATAAATGATCGAATCCCGGTACTTTCGATCTGCCGCTTTGCATGGTTTCTGCACCAGGTGGTAACGCTTGAGCAATTCGCCTGGAATGGGAGATACCCACATATAGCTGGTCTCTATATTGGATAGAATATCGAATTGGCTGCTCCTTTCATATACATAAATCTCCCGCTTGCCTTCTACTTGGGAACTGTTTTCTTTCAAATTTTCTTTTACTGACAAGTAGGGTATTGTCGTATCTCCATGTATGATCTCCGTGTATCTCCACAGATCCTCCGGGTCAAGGATTGCCTTATTTGCCATGGGATGCTTATTGGGCATGAGGACCAAATACTCAAACTCGAATACACTTCGCCATTCAATGCCTTTATTTTGGATCAGCCCGCTGAAATAATCCTCGTGAAGAACCGGATAGCGGATTATGGCGACTTCTTCCTCCCCGCCTATCACGTTCTTGATGGCGTCCATAGTTCCCGTTTCCTTAAAGTCGATATCAATCCCCTGATCCGGGGCGATATTATTAATGAAATTAGTAAACGCCTGGGTAATATAACTGGCCCGGGGCGTACAAATGCCAAAAGAAATTCGATCGGGCTTGGTCCTCTGGTAGCGTTCTTCGATCTGGTCCAACTGGTCTGAAAGTCCCTTTGCATAAACAAGGAATTCTCGGCCTTTTTTCGTTGGTTCCACGCCTTTTTCTGTACGTTTAAAAATTGTTATTCCAAGGTCGTTTTCCAGTTCCTTAATCGCTTTGCTCAGGTTGGGCTGGGCCATAAACAGATTCTCAGCCGCCTGACTGATGGACCCTGTTTTTTCCACCTCAACCGCATACTTCAGATGTACTACATTCATTACTCAAATCACACTCCCCCTCTGCATTGATAAAACAGAGCTTTTCTAATTAGTCATACATTATAGCATAGTCTGAGATAATGTATGATTATTTTATTGATTATTACCATATTTTTTAAACTTTCGGATACCCTAACCTTGAGGTGAAGAATATGAATTTAAACAGATTCAAAAATGACAACCGGGCCAACTCCTCTCTGGTCATCGATCATATGGTAGCGGAAGCGGAAAAGCAGATCGAAAAGATGACCGGTGAAAAGGTGACCCTGATCGTTCGCAGACCCGGGCGGTGGGCCTGATTAAAAAACACAGCAGTGCAGACGTTCTGTGCTGCTTTTTTCATGGGCAAAATGAGCGCGGATCGGGAATTTTTTTAAGTGCTATGTTATAATAGTGGCATGAGTAAACCCGTATTAAAAATTATCTGCATCATAACCGTCTTTTCTATGACCGTTGCTTTTATCATCGGCTCCATTGTCCTGGTACGAAGCACGGATTATTTGACTGCAGAGATTCAGGGCAAAATTGTCAGTACTGCGGAGAATTATGCACACGATTTCAGCGCCAGCTTTAACCATATGGAGGGACTTACCGATTCGCTGTCCGCCTATGTAAGCACCACCTTTGATCGGAATCAATTCAAGGCGGATCCGCGGGGATATTTGGGAAAATATAAAAAACAGCTCTCCGGTATGATCCGCAAAACTTTATCAACAACAGAAACGGCTCATAGCCTTTATGTAACCTTTAACCCCCGACTTACTTTAGATAATGATGAAGTATGGTATGCCATCATGGGCGGAAAAATCAAGGAGATTTCGGCTGACTTCAAAAATAATAAGCGGGACTTTACCCTTCCGTACCAAGAGGATATGGCCTATTTTTTTGAACCTCAGAATCAAGATGCGGGGACTTGGACCGGTCCTTATTTCGATAAGGATATCAGGCAGGAAGTGTTCTCTTATTCCCGTGCGATTTACACAGACGGACTCTTCGTCGGCGTCGCCGGGGCCGATATTTCTGCAGATGACACAGTAAACGTCATCAGCGGCATGAAACTTTATGACAGCGGCTATTCCGTCCTTTTGGATGAAAATTTTCAGGTTGTAGTACATCCGTCGGTCGATGGTAAAGATAACCAAGAAGAGATCTCCACGTCACTGCGAAAAAAATTGGGAGCTGCGGCAAAGGAGCGTTCCGGCACGATTGCCTATACGCAGGACCGCGTTGAAAACATACTGGGATTTTCACGCCTGGATAACGGATGGATTTTTATGGTTATACAGCCTAAGGCCGAAGCGTTCGCGCCCATCCGCTCTTTGACGATTGTTCTAATCGTACTCGGCGTTATCCTGGCCATTGTTCTGATCGCGTTTCTAATTGTATTTTCTCTGCCTTTCATCAAACGTCAGCACTCCTTGGAAGCAGAAAACCAGGAAAAAGATATTATGCTCATCTACCAGTCCCGGCAGGCAAAGACCGGTGAAATGATGGGTAATATTACCCACCAGTGGAAGCAGCCGCTCAATACCATTAACCTGATTCTGGCCAATCTCCTCGACAGCTACCGCTTCGGCGATCTGGACGAAAAGCGCCTGCAGAAAAGCGTCTCTAAAGTGGAAAAAATCGTAGAGAACATGTCCGAAACTATAACCGATTTTTCCGATTTTCTCAAACCATCAAAGGAAAAAATTTCATTTGATGTCCGGGATTGTGTCAAAAGTGCCTTATCCCTCATGGAGGAAAGCATCAGCTATCACCGGATCACCGTCACCTCTGATTATGAGGGAGCAGCAAGTGGATTCGGCTATCCCAATGAACTTACCCATGTCATCTTTAACATTCTCAACAACGCCCGTGACGCGATTGTCGAATCGTCCCCTCACGAGCGAACAATTGCCATTCGCGTCACTATGGAGGAAGAATTTTTAGATATTTCCATCACCAATAACGGCGGCCAGATCCGCCCGGAGCATGCAGACCGTCTCTTTGAACCGTATTTTACTACCAAAGAGCATGCGGGCGGATCTGGCCTTGGACTTTATATCTCAAAGCAAATAATTGAGCAGCGCATGGAAGGGCGGCTTCTTCTGGAAAACGTACCCACGGGAGTCTGCTGCCATGTCAAAATACCGCTGATACATGAGGAGTGTGATTAAGAATAATGGATACGGTCCAACTATTGAAAAACATAAAAATTTTATACGTGGAAGACGATGAGCAGGCCCGGGAAGAGCTTCAAGATGTCCTCAAGCGCCGGGCGGGCAAGGTTATGATCGCCGAAAATGGGAAGCAGGGTCTGGAACTGTATCGGGATTTTTTGCCGGATATTATTTTGGCGGATCTTTATATGCCGGAAATGGACGGTATTGAAATGATCCGGCGAATTCGGGATTTAAAAACAGGAAAGCCGTCGGTCATCGTTATTTCCGCAGTAAATGATGTGGATACAGTGCTCAGCGCCGTGGATGCGGGCATCGATAAATATCTGCTCAAGCCGGTCAATCTGTCCGACCTGCTCCAGGCTCTGACCGAACTGGCGCAAGAGCTCCACACCAGGCGGCAAGCCGCTGGCGTTGCTCTTACGGAAAACAAACGGCAGCTGGAAGGCGAGATCAAAAAACAGTTTGCCGCATTTATCAAATCCACCACCGGAAAAGGTCCCAGAGACATTGATGTTTTTATCCATAACGGGTCCATTGAAATCCTCGCATCCGAAGTTTTAACAATATTCGAAAAAAACCTCCTTGACAATTATCAGAATATTGCTATAATTAAACACATCAGAGAATTGTTCTACTCTGTGAAGGAAGCGGATATCTGTCAGCTGATCCAATCGGTCCTGGGACAGCAAGTTCGGCTGAAGGAAGTCCTGATCAACGCAGAAAAGGACAGAAACAAATTAATATTCACCATGGATCAGGATGTCTGAAGCTTCTGATAAACTTAAACAAGAGTGTCAGAGGAAGCATTCCGGTACAGTGGTCGTGATTCCTTTAATTGGAAGCTCGGGAAGAAAACGAGTCTGTTCGCTGTCTGAGGCCAATGCAAAGATAATTTGCATTGGCCTTTTTTATTAGATGGAACAACATGACAAAGGAGGGTTTTATCAATGTTAGAAGAGAAGAAAGTCATCGCAGAAAAGGACGCGCCGGAACTTCAGCGCGGGATTAAAGGCTGGCAGGTCACCTTTATTGGCCTGGGCGGAGTAATCGGCTCCTGCTACTTCCTGGGACTCGGGCTTACCATTCAAACTATGGGTCCTGCAGTCATCATTGGTTTTGGTATTGTAGGCGTTATCATCTACGCAGTTATGGTAGCTTATGCAGAACTGCTTGTAAACCTGCCTAGAAAAGGGTCCTTTGTATCTTATACCAAGGAATTCCTTGGTCCCCAGTGGTCCATTGGTATGGGCTGGGCCTTCTGGTGCAATTGGGTTGCATATGTCCCTTCGGAAGCAGTGGCGATGGCCACGGTGCTTCAATACCTGACCGGTTCCACCAGCGTAACCTTCTATATAGCGACAGCTGTAGGTGCTATGGCTGCAATCACGGTCATCAATTCCTGCGCAGTCAATATTTTTGCAAAAATCGAATCAGGCCTCGCAATCACGAAAGTCATAATTATTATTTTATTTGTTATTCTAGCCTTTGGTATTTGGGTCGGTCTCTGGGGAAGCGATGAGTTCCTCGGCGGAAAGATAAACTTTGGCGGCGACATCAGCTTTGCGGAATCTATGTTCCCCAAGGGCGCGCTGATTGTATTTACGCAAATGACACTGGTACTCGTAACTTGCCAGGGCACAGAGATCGTAGGTCTTGCCGCTGCCGAATCCCAGGATCCGGAGCGCTCTGTTCCTAAGGCATGCAGAAGTGTAACATGGAGGCTGCTTGGCCTTTATATTATTCCGATTATTTTGGTACTGCTTATTTATCCTTGGGATTTGGCAAATGACTCAAACCCGGTATTTGCGGACATCATGAACCGCTACGACATGGGATTCTTTGGAACGGTCATGTCAGCTGTGGTATTCGTCGCTGCGTTTTCCTGTGCCAACACCGGCTTTTATGGAACAGTTCGCGCCATGTATGGTTTGGCTTGTGAGGGCCTTGCACCAAAGTTCCTGACCAAGCTGACCAAGAATGGAAATCCAAGAAACTGCGTATGGTTCACCCTGGCATGTATGTGGGTGGTTCTTGTCCTCGGCCTTATCTCAGAGCTTACGGGAGCGTTGGAGACTTTATACGGGAGCTTGCTTTCCATATCTGGTTTTACGGGAACCCTGGCCTGGATCGGAATTTGCCTGTCCCAGGTGGTCATGAGAAGGCGTCTGCGGGCAAGAGGCTACGACCCCAGAGTATGTCTGAAAGCAAAAGTAAGCGACTGGCTGGAATGGCTGCCGTTTGCAGGAGCCTGTGTACAGGTGATCGCTCTGGTCATGCTGGTTATCGAGGATCAGCTGGTATTTGGAATTGCACTTGCTGCCGTAGTTGTTCCAATGCTGGTAAGATGGATTAATGTCAAGAGAGGAACCGCAAGAGATGTGGTTATGGTAAGCGAGGGGGAAAAATCCTTTGATGAAACTTTCCCGGACCTGACAAAGAAAGGCACCGGTAAGGATTTAGCCTAAGACTGCAGAAATGGGAACTGCATTTCGATAGAATATCTTACCTTTGAAAAGCACTGCCCTTTCATCAATAACATAGAAAAACAGCAGACCCGCGGGTTTGCTGTTTTTCTATGTCTTAATTCTTTCTTCCTTTATAAATTTCTTGTTTGTTTCTGTACATCCTTTCATCTGCCATCTGCAAAAGTTTCGCTATATCAGAAGCCTCTTCTCGATGTGCCACACCCCAGCTTATGGATATTTCCGCATGAGAATTTCGTTTTTTTCCGTATTCCACCAGTTCCTTATTAATACTGTACATACGTTGCATGGGAACGGTTTCATTGGCTTCCATGAAAAGAACCAGAAATTCATCGCCACCATAGCGAAAGAACAAGTCTTGCTGGCGGATATATTTTTTTACGGTTTTCGCCACAGTAATCAAATATTGATCGCCTTCCAAGTGGCCGTATTGGTCATTGACCTCCTTTAAACCGTTTAAATCTACAAAGCAGACGCAAAACGGCGTTTCTTTTTCCCAGAGTTCTTGCAGGATATCATCTGCGTATTGCCGATTATAACAACCGGTCAGCAGATCGGTATATGCAATGATCCGCAGCTTTTCATCATCTTGTTTTTCCTGGAGCAGCGCTTCCCGTTCTTTCCGATTCAGGTCTGCATAGTAGTTGAGCCGGCTCATCCTGAAGCTGTAAAAGGAGGCCAAATAAAATCCCAGTATGGCGAAACAAGCTGATTTAATCCCCCACAATTTGAAAACCAAGTCATTCCCATCGGTATAATAAGTGAGCAGATTCAGAATCAAATAGACATATAAAACCAGGGTCAGCCGTACTAGAAATGTCAAGCTGGATCGGTCTTTTGCCAGCTGTTTTATCTTGGACCCCGTTCCCGATTTTCGAATCGCATGGAAAATCACGCCAGCCAGAATAAATCCCAGCAGCACTGGATAGCGCTTGAGATTTTCTGACATCAACGTCTGATTATCAAACAGCATCAATGGTTTATTCATAAACAGTGCAAAGGCACAGCGAAGGATAATATTCACTGCCAGCCCGTTTAGAACTCCGTTTAAAGCCATATAGATGTCAGCTATCCAGGACTGCCTGTAGATAATATGAATTTCAGCCATCAAGAAACAGAAAAAAATGGACCAGTTGGCGATCAAATGGAGTTGTAAAAGGCTGCATCCTGTAAACACCGCGTAGTTGAGGACGAATACACCAATTGCACGCAGCACACTAGTTTTTTTCCCAAAGCACTCATCAGCCAGGGCCAAAAACTGCCAATTGAAATAAAAGTAGGCGGCTCCTGCTGCAAAAAATGTTAGTAACCATGTGCTCATCTCAAATCACCGCCTTTTTTTAGCCGTTTTTTATCCCGATACATAGCCTCATCCGCAACTCGGATCAGGTCATCAACCTCCATCTCTCCACAGGCAGCGCCATAACTGAAAGACATGGGCTCTTCCAGTCGGGAAATCGCATTGCGCAAAGCTTTCATTCTTTCTTCAGCCGTTTCCAGCGTTGTGTTCGGGAAAACCAGCAAAAACTCATCCCCGCCGATTCTGGCCAGCAGTTCCCCTTGTGTCAAATGTGATTTCAGTTCTTCTGCAAACCGTATCAGCAACTGGTCTCCGACTTGATGTCCTTTTTCGTCGTTTATTTTTTTCAATCCGTCTAAATCGATAAACGCAATCGAGCAGGTCTCCTTTCCTTGCATTTTTTGGAGATATTCGGTAATATAACGCCGCGAAAAGCACCTAGTCATTGCATCTTGTTTTAAGGAAGTCTCAAGCTCAATCCGCATTATCTGCTCCCGCGCCCGCTCTGCGGCCAGCCGCTCGTATTCTTCTTCCACTCTTCGTTCCCTGGCAATGATCCATTTTTGCCTAATAATAAGAAAAATCAGCAAAAGAAGCAGCAGATTACCAGCGGCCAGCAGGATCGCCACGATATTGCCAACCTTAATCATACAAAATATGGAATCTGCAAGCACGTATAAAACCCCGCACCACAAAAAACAGAGAAACAAATCATCCTGCTTGCGGTCGTGCTTCAATTCAATGAACCTTGATTGCAGCAACGGTCGGCAGAAAAGGAGCATCACGCAAAGAAGACAATTGGCGGCCAGCAGAATGCCCATCCGAATATGGGGGCTGTAAAAAATCTGGTCAATCGTAATATTTCCAATCAGAGCCGCTGCGCCGATTAGCGTCAGAAGAATGGAAGAAAAAAGTAGAAAAGGAATCAAGTATCCAAGCTTTGCTTTGTACTGTTGATCCCTGAACAATTTTATCGGGACAAGATGAAGCGCTCCAAAAATCAAAAGAAAGAGGGGCAGGGATGGTCCCAAAATAGCCCCCGCAAGAATCCATGTTACCCTAGCCACACAAAAGGCAATTTGCAGCGCCCGCCAGTTATCCCACTTAACAAAAGCGCCCTCTTTTTCCCATAAATACTCCCACATTGCCGAGGACGCCGCCAGCAGGATTGTTAAAAGTAAAAATGTCCATTCCATAAAGCTCCATCCGATTTCTCTCAGCATCAGCAGAAAAATTTCTACAAACATGCACCGCTGAGCATTTATTTCGTATATCCCAATTATAGTTCAGCGCATTCGAATAAACAACTGTATATTGAGGATATCTTTTTTCCCTTGCGGGAAATTTTGGCGGCGTGCTCCTGAAGGGCCTGTTGGAGCTATTTGGATTGTTGGGCTTGCCGAGCCTGTTGGACTTGCCGGGGCCCGGCTACGGGCCTCGGCTATAGGTGAAATCATCGCGATTCAGCTTTCCTGTGAAGCTCCACGATAATTTTTTATCGCTATCCGGCAACAAAGACTCGTTTAGGGGATAATTTGGCTCCACATTATGCCAAATTGACCGCCAAATTCGCCAAAAATTATCGCTGGCGGCCAATTTTCGGTGCTTCCGCGATGAAATCGCTGTCATTCCCCGGAGCGGTGGCCCGCCAGCCTTGATCACTTTTATCCCACTGGCTCTCATGGGGAAGATACTCTTCCCCACCTCCCTTTGCGCCGGAGGTCCGAATCGTTCCTTTTGAAACAGAAAAACGACAGGGGTTTATTTCCCTGCCGTTTATTCATGGCACTCCCGAGAGGATTCGAACCTCCGACGCACGGTTTAGGAAACACTACAATTTTGTTGGAAAATAGCCGTATTTAGGCATAGTGGCACGCCCCTGGCACGGTCCTTTTTTATATGAAAAAGACACATTGCGCTTAACACAAACACCCCGCAACGTGTCTCTTGAAATCCGTACAGTATATGATATAATTTTTATGATAGGGAGCGGTGGCAAGCCCGCCCTCCCTTTTATGTGTGCCTGCTGTTTATTCAGCAGGTTTTTCCTTTGGTTTATATTGCTCGTCCCCTGTCTCAATGTACAGGATGAAATCATTTATGCTTTTTTC
>CABJAP010000014.1 GCA_902363595.1 Clostridia bacterium
CGAAGCAAGCTCCCTGTTCGTCCCCGTGCGGGAGACGATCGACCTGGACGCGATTCTGTGCGTGAAGCATACAAGGAAAACCGACGCGGCCGGTGTGTTTTCTTTCAAAAACCACTGCTTTCAAATCCTAGACGCTGGTTTCCCAATCGTAAGCGCCCGCAAGGAAATCACGGTTCTCATCCATCCAAATCGCGGGATCCGCGTAGAATACCAGGGGCGAACCTATGACACAATCCGCTATCTGAAGCCGCAGAACAAAAACGCCAATACCAAGGTTCCCAGGAAAGTTGTAAGCACCGTTACGCCGCATGTGGAGCTACGACATGGCAGCGAGGAATGGAAACGGATCTGGTGGATGGAAGACTACAACCTATCGCTCAAATTCCTTTACGAGATTTTCTTTGAAAAACAATCCAAACCAGCTTTATAAAAGGGCGGTTCCGCCCTTTTATAAAGGAGACATTTTCTCAAGTGAATTTCTCTCACAAAAAGAGACATTTTCTCAAGTTATTGACAGCTATTATTTCCATGATGTTGTTATTTTCATGAGAAATTGATCTTTTCATCCGGACAGACATCCAGGCAAAGGCCGCAGCAATAAAGCCTGCATCCAGGGTGGAGCAAGTCTCAATTAATTCGCTGGTGGCCGTATATCCGCCTTCGGTCAAGCTCCGTCCTCTATTTGCCTGCCGCTTTTAGTTTGGTCCGCCACAACCGGCGGTAAAGCACCACGGCTGCAATCGAGGCAGCGGTTTCTCCAATGGGAAAGGTTATCCAAACCCCGGTCAGCCCCAGCTGGGTAAAATGTACCAGCACCAACGCCAGGGGCGGTATAATGACCATCTGGCGCAGCAGGGAAACCGTCAGCGAACGCCCGCCTTCCCCCAGGGCTTCAAAGGCGCCGGCGATAATAACGCCCAGGGTGGAAATGATAAACCCGCTGCAAATAATCCGCAGCGCTTCCACTCCGATATCCAGCATTTCCTGCGAGCCGCCAAACATGAGAAGGATCCACTCTGCGCCGACTAAAAACAGCACCGTTCCCACAGCCATGATCGTGCCGGTAGTGGCCAGCGAAAAGTGCAGGGTTCTCTTCATTCGTTCCTGATCGCCCGCGCCGAAATTATAGCTGATGATAGGGCGCATCCCTTGGATCAAGCCGTTGACCGGCATGTAGACAAAGGTCTGCAATTTAAAATAAATGCCAAACACCGCCACCGAAATCTGAGAAATTCCGGCCAGTATTCCATTGAGCAGCCCTACAAGAAGCGACGGCATGGACATGACCATACAGGAGGGAACGGCAACACTGTACAGCTTGTGGACCATTCGTTTGTCAAGGCGAAAACCTTTCAGCTGTATATGAACTCCGCAGTTTTTCTTACGATAAAAGAGAATCGCCAGCCCACAGGCGAAGCACTGTCCAATGATGGTGGCGATGGCGGCCCCTTTCACTCCTAGAGATGGCGCTCCCAGGAGGCCGAATATAAGGATGGGATCCAGGGCAATGTTTACCACCGCGCCCACAATCTGAAACAGCATGGGCGCCAGCATTTTTCCAGTGGATTGAAAAATCTTTTCAATGAGGATATGAACCAGGCTTGCTCCGGAAAGGCAGATCACAATGTGGCTGTACTGGCTGCCCATTTGCAGGATTTGGGGAGAATCGGTGAAGAGCCCGACAAACCAGGATGAGCCCAGCGTCCCCAGAATCACAAAACCCGCCATATGAAAAAAAGTGAGAACCAGCCCGTGGCTGGCAGCCTGGTCGACATCTTCTTGTCGTTTTTCGCCCAAACTCCTGGCGATGCTGGCGTTTACTCCAACGCCCATACCTACCGCCACCGCCAAAACCAAATTTTGCAGCGGAAACACGATAGACACCGCCGTCAGAGCTTCCTGGCTGAGGCGGCCTACAAACAGGCTGTCGACAATGTTATACAGGGATTGTACCAGCATGGAGACCATTGCCGGAATGGACATGGTCATCAGAAGCGGAAACACCGGCTTTACTCCCATGGGATTTTCTATGTGTGTCATGCTATAACTCCTTTTCACAAAAAAAGACTATAGTTTCCTGTTTATAAATCAGAAACAGGAAAAGCTATAGCCATTTCAGCCGTTCTATGGTAGCACGGATCAATGCCAGTGTCAATGATTTCAACTGCTCCGGCTGAGACGGGCTCAGTCCGGGTTTAGCGGAGCTTAGCGGGGGGATCATGTGGCCTTGCGCGAGTTGGACCTGGGAACTACGGTAAATTTTTAAAAAAATACGTGTTCTTTTCGCAAAGTTGTGGGGTTGCGGGGTCCGATCCTGCCAACTATGCGGCCCGCGCAGCTTCTAGGCGAATCTGACAACGCCCGGTCATTGAAACTTGCGTAAATATTGAAATACTTTTTCACTTTTTTCCCAAAGATCCCCACATCCTCTCTACAAGCCGCAGCCGCCTCGTATCTCCGGAAATTTTCTATAAAAAGTTATTCGCCGTCGCTTACTTTGTCGGTCTTCACTCCTATAACAAACAGTATGACGCCGAGGACTGCGCCGCCCAGGCCACACCATCTGCATATGGATATCATGCCGCCAAAATCGCTCAGGAGCCCGCTGCCGTATGTCTGGAGGTAGTAATCCGGGCCCCAGGAACCTTCGTACCATGAAATGACGAAAGAGCCGGCAAACATCAGCAGTCCGAATATCATGAAGAATATTCCAATCCTCCAGATGTCGCCCTGAGCCAGCTTGGTCTTCGGGTTGATCGGATATTTTTGGGGATCGCTGGCATACAGTCCTCCGTAAAGCCGCTTGAATATCACATAGAACACGACGCCGGAAACTGTTATCAGAAAGCTGAGCGTGAAAAACTCCAAACCGTTCACCATAATGCCGATGAACCCGATGAGGAACATACCGCCTATCACATAAGCTTTTAACACTTTCCCGCCTTTTGCATACCATACGTTTCTTTTCTCAACGGGGTATTTTTTCCTTATTTTCAAGAAAGCGAAGGCAAGGCCCACGTAGAGGACGAAAAGCACAGGCGACACAATATTCACGATCATAGAAAAGTCAAAGTTTACGAAGATGATGGTCACGATAGCCAGTATGACGATCGGCCAGAAAGGCATCTTGCTTTTCTTTGTCAGCTTGGAGAGGAAGCCAGGGCAAAGATTGTCCTCCGCCAGGATGAGAAAAAGCCTTGAACCGCTGGCGATGACCGAGTTTGTCGTCGAGCACGAGGAGATTACGGCCATGATCATGAAGGCAACGCCGAGAGCCGGTCCCGTGTAATGGATCAGTACCGACGAGTAATTCAAAGTACCTTCCCCGATGCCGGTCCCCCAGTTCTGATAATTCCCCAGGGAAGCGAGGCCCGCGACGGTTGGCAAAAGGAAATTGAGGGTTATGATAATGATGGAAACCTTCATCCCCTTCGGAACTATTTCGGGGTTTGATATCTCTCCGCCCAGGTTGGATATCTGTATGTAGCCGCAGTAGAGCCATATACCGATGGCAAGTCCCGTACCCAGGCTGCTCACGATATCCGTGTCCTCCGGAATGAACGGGTCGATCGGATTGTAGTTCCAATTAGCAAAGCCTACGATGGTCACAAGAGCGAACATTACGATAATGATGATAGAGAAAATAGTGCTGAGGATGCTCACTTCCTTGAGGCCTATAAGATTTACAATGGTCAGAATGACTACGATGGCTACCTTTATCACAGTAGCGGCCAGAGGCGTCAGTGCTATAACTTTGCCTATATAACCCACGGCGATAACGACGTAGGCCGCCTGACCAAGATAGATGGCCAGCATAAGCCACCAGTTCATACAGAAGCCCCACATTTCTCCGTATGCCATTTTCATCCACACGTAAGGTCCTGCATCAACGGGGGCCAAAGCGCCCAGCTCAGCCGTGTAGATACCCATTGGAGCCGCCCAGAGTATGGGAATGATAATCAGCAGGAGTATCGTCAACCCCGGGCCGACACTGGGGATCATGTCCTCGACGCCGAAAGCTCCGGCTGCGCACATGCAGAAGATCAGAAAGACGATCCCCGCCAGAGAAAATTTGGTCTTTTTCATGGTAGAGGAGCCTGCTGCTGGGGCAGCGTAAGTTTCGGATTTATTGCTCATATAGATCCTCCTTTTTCAAATCGGTTTTTCCCTTAGGGCGCCCGCATAGGAGCGGCAGATGATAAATGCAGTTTGCATTTATCTGCACCTGCCCTTGTTCTTGTACTGTACCTTGCACCTCGCAGAGTCTTCCATAGGGTACTGTTAGCTTACAGGTTATTTTCAGAAAATTATATATTATTCTTGCTATTCAGGTTGTTTCTTTTATAGAAATGATTGTCCTGGAGGATATACAATTTTGCGGTTTGTCTTTAAATCTAATAAAGGACCGCAAAAAAATAAGCGCTGTTAGACATATGGGAGAGGTTCGGGATAGGGGGCGGTCTATATTTATATGAGATGATAGCCAGCCCTGCCGGTTTGTCCCGTGCCTTATCTAATTATGCTGACAAAGGCCAGACTCTTGCGCCGGAGCTGTACGGTGATGCTCAAATCCTTTCCCGTGCGAAAACAGCTTTCTTCGGAGAAGAGAAGATGTTCCGCCGCCCGCAGAGCGGTTTCCGGCAGGACGCAGTCACCCTTCGGTGTATTGGTTTGCTGCAGGGTTTCTCTTCCTCCGATTCTTTCGGATAGAGATTTTTCTCGCCCCCCAGCGGCTTTAGCCGGCGTCTTCTTTTCAATGCCTGCGCTCTTTATCTTTCTGACTGCGGACAGATATCCATGATAATTTTCCAGCTCCATACGGCTGACGGTGACCAGGCTCTCAGAGGAGGCGCGGGCTTTCAGGGTCACCTCGGCGGCATGATCGGGATTCATGTTCCAACAGAGGATATGGCGGGCGTCTCCTTTTCTCATGATGATGCAGCGGTTGTCCACACATATAGCGTCGTGATCCTGTGTCAAGAAAGTCATAAGATGATACAGCGGAGTCCTGATCCCGTCGGCGGTTAGGGCCGAACCGAATGCAGCGTCTGCCTCGGCGGCCATTCCCACGTTGAAGTCGCAGCAATGACGGACCACTAGTGAATCGAGGAGACTTTTCACGCACAGGTACATATCCGTGCAAGAAGGGGGGTTCCTTTCTGGAAAGATCTCGATTATCAGCTTCACAGAATCAAAGCGGCTGTTTATGAACAGCGGAGAAAAGAGCTTCTCTGGTGTTCCGGACCCTGTGCATATCGCCGCCAGTTCTCCTGTCTCCCCATGATTTTTGGGTCCTGCCGCTTCTCCCGCTTCTTCGAGCATCTCATCTCTCGGACCTGTTTCTTCTGCCTCTTCCGCCGCAAGATCCGGATTTCGAAAGATCAGGTTGAGGCGCAAACGGAACGAATCGTCAAAATCGGCATTATCCACGTGGATGGTCTGACTCAGGGGCTCCGCATGAGCATCGGAAAAAGCCGCTGCCAGCTCACGGAGATTTTCCTGTATCATATCGCTGTAATCGGCAAGCTCGCAAGAGACCATCAGAGGCTCCGAGTTCTGCAGGGTCTGGCCCGCATATTTCTCCCTGTATTCCTGGGGCGTCATGCCGAACCAGAAGCGAAAATGCTTGCTGTAATAGGAAGAGTTGGAAAATCCGGAGCTGAGGGCTATGTGGGATACCGACAGGTCAGAAGACAAAAGCTCGTATTCCGATGTCTCCACCCGCACCATGTTTATGAAATCCCTGTAGTTTATGCCGATGGTCTGGGAAAACAGGTGTGAAAGATAGTAGGGATTCAAGTCCTGGCGGGAAGCGATCTCCTCGAGGGTGGAAGGTTCCACATAGTTTCTGTAGATGTCGTCGATGATCTCTCCGAGACGCTCTGTCTGACGGATATCCTGAAGACGCTTGTAGACGAAGGCCTTGTTTTCCCTATCAATGGTGAAGCTGCGGAATTCCCTGTATATGATCCCGAATATGGTCTTCAGCGTATTCTTTATCCGCGCTGCAAAGCCCTCCGATCGTTTCAGAAATTCGTCGAGCAGTATGAAAATGCAATATTTAAGATGAGACTGCTGGTTATCGTAAAGAAGCAGAGTCTTGTCAGTCGGCATGGTTATGACGGCGGTCCTAATGTTGGGGTAAAATCTCTCTATGTAGCCCGTATTAACGCTGAGCACCAAAACAGAGTTGTTTCCGCCTGGGGAACTCATGGCGTGTATATCCTCGCTGTGTATATAGCGAAAATCGTTTTTCCTGAGGCGGTACGTCTTGAAGGTGAGGCGAAGATCCACCTGTCCTTCAAGGATATAGATGAGCTGTATGTCTTGATGCAGATGCAGAGGATAGCTTGAAACAGAAATGATCTCGACTTTTACAGGCAGATCGTCTTCATAGATTATTTTTTTCAGCATGGCGCACCTCGTTTTCCCTGATAATAGAATTTAGTTGCTGTCCGCGATTATATTATAAGAAATAAACGCAAAAAAGACAAATATCTTTTCTGAATATTAAAAGAACTAGCAATAAAGAGATTTACGGAAAAATCCAATTGAGGTATAGTATATACATGAAGCTTAGATGCGCCGCAGCCGGCGGCGCGCCAATATCGATTGACAGGGAGGGACATATTATGAATTTAGTGCTAAAGAGTACATGTATTTATGACAGTGTCAGCGATGCACCGTTTGCAGGATACATAGAGATGGAGGGCGGCAAGATCCGGAAAGTGACAAAGGGTGATACAGACTGTTATGACGACAGGACCATATATGATGTGCGGGACTGCGGTGACAGGACGATAACAGCAGGGCTTATAGACAGTCATGTGCATCTGTTCCTGGGTTCTCTCCACAACGCCACAGTAGATATCTATGATACAAAAACGGAGGAGGAGGCCGCAGAGAAACTCTATGAGTTCTATAAGGATCGCGACGATGAGTGGATCATTGGATTCAGATGGTGCCAGTTCCGATGGCCGGAAGAAAAGCTGCCGACGAAAGCTTCTCTCGACAGATATTTTCCGGACAGACCGGTAATCGCTTTTAACGACGAACTCCACGGCGTATGGGTCAACAGCAGGACGCTGGAGCTGTGTGGCATAGATCGGAATACGCCGGATCCTGCGGGCGGCACCATAGCCAGAGACGAAAACGGGGAGCCGACAGGGTTCCTATTGGAGCAGCCGGCGATGGAGCTGGTGACCAAGGAAGCCCTCTGCGTATCGCCGGAAAAGGAAGAGGAACTCATCGAAGGCTTTATAAAAAAAGCCCACACGAAGGGAGTGACCTCCGTAGGCGCAGTACACGTCCTGAGAATCATGAAGCATGAAGCGTGCAGGCGCCTCGAAAACAAGGGAAAACTCAAGATGAGAGTCTTCTTTGCTCCTCACATGGAGATGGATATGGGGGAAGCTCTGCGGCTGAAGGAAGAGTACACGTCCGATCGACTGAAGTTCCTGGGTCTGAAGGGATTCATGGACGGAACGCCGCTGGGATATACGGGATATATGGTGGAGCCTTACAGCGACAGGCCCGGTTTCCGTTCCGAACCGCTGGTGGACAGGGACTGGCTGTATGAAAGGAGCAAGGAATGTTATAAAAACGATATCGCCATGAGGCTGCACGCCTGCGGCGACGGAGCGGTGAGGATGGCGCTCGACGCTTATGAAGCGGCGAGGAAGGAATATGGCCCTAAGGACGTGAGGAATGCTATAGAACATATTGAAGTTCTCCACAAGGACGATATGAAGCGATTTGCCGAAACGAATACGGTCGCCAGTATCCAGCCGTCTCACATGCTCATGGAGACGCTGGAGGATCACGCCATTTTTCCGATCGTGGGCAAGGAGCGGGCAAAGCTGGCATGGCCGGGAAAGACGCTGGCGAAAAACGGTGCCGTGGTAGCTTTCGGAACGGATTATCCGATCGTGGACCTGGATCCTGTGGATAGCATCTACAGAGCCGTCAAGAGGCGCATGGAGGATGATCTGCCGGAGGGGGGCTGGAACCCTCAGGAGAAATTTACCATGGCGGAGGCAATCAAGAACTCCACCATAGGGCCGGCATACATGATGCGCATGGAGGATAAGCTGGGTACGCTGGAAGAAGGTAAGATCGCGGATATAAATGTATTCAGCAAAAATATATTCAAGCATGAAGAGGATATCCCTTCTGTAAATACGGATATGACCGTGTTCGAAGGAGAGATTGTCTACGACAAGCTGTAACTCTTGGAAAGACAGAGCCAGGTGTCCGTGTCTGGCTCTGTTTTATTTTTTTGTTGAATAGTCGCGCGCTCCGTAAACGTCACGATGATCCTCATGCCCATTCCATGGAACCCCGCGGTAAACTTTTATACTGTTTCACGTTTTTTACGCAAAGTTATGGGGTTGCGGGACCCGTTCCTGCCAGGAGGCGGCCCGCGCGGCCTCTTGCTGCAGTTGAGAGGCCGCAATCATTGAAAACTGCGTAAATTTTTGCGTCTGTTTTCACTTTTTTCCCCAATATGTGGCCTCGGCCTCTAACTGTAATTCAAAGCTCCTCCAATTCCTCACATATGATATTTTTTCTTACACAATAGATTTTTTCTTAAAAATGTGATACAATGCTGGAGGATTTAAAGGAGGACCCATGTTAACGCGCAATTTTTTTATCACGGTATTTCGGTATTTTTTATTTCTTTTAGGCATCTTTACAATTTCATTGGGCATTGCTTTTTCCACTTGCTCCGGCCTTGGAACGACACCGCTGGCAAGCCTGCCCTATTCTCTGAGCCTGGGCTTTGACCTGACAATGGGAAGCTTTATGATGCTCCTTAATCTTGTTTGTTTTCTCGGACAAGTTTTACTTTTGCGAAAAAATTTCCCAAAGCTCTGGATTCTGCAGCTGCCAGCCGCATTTGTTTTCGGCTGGATGACCGATTTTTCCAATTCGATCCTTTCCTGGCTTCATCCGGGAAGTTATGCCGCTCAGCTGGGTTGTCTGGCTGCCGGGATCTTTTTAGTAGCATTAGGACTCAGCATCGAGGTTTCCGCCAACACCATTATGCTGTCCGTGGACGGATTTGTAAAAGCGATCGTAATCGCTGCTCATAAGAACTTCGGAAAGACAAAAGTAACCTTGGATATCACGCTGGTCAGCCTGAGTGTACTTGTCTCTTTATTCATGCTCCACCGTGTTCAAGGAGTCCGGGAAGGAACGGTTCTTGCCGCTCTGCTGGTGGGAACGCTCAGCCGCATCTTAGCGCCGCAGATTAGCAGATGGGTACCAAAAGTACGGGAAAAAGTAGCTGTAGAAATTTCCAAAGGCCACAGCGCTGAGTCAGAGGTTGTTTAAATTAGTTTTATAAAGGGACCAACTGCGCACGCAGCCGGTCCCTTTTATCGTTTTTGGAGTTCCGATCAAAATAATCGTTTGCCGTCTAAAATGCTAATATCCAGCTCTTTTGCCCGGCTGGATTGCTTAAAAGGGTTGATTTTTTCCACCACACCGTCATGTTTAAAGAACGAACCTGTATTCTTGAACCAGAAGGTCACATTTGCATCTACGCACTGCCGGCGAATATCCAGGACCCAGTCATAGTCGCATTGACGAGCATCCCTGCCCGTTTCACCGCCAACAGTAACATGGTCCACCCCATGGAGATAAGGGGTCAGATCGATGGCTTCCAAAAGCGGCGCGCAGCCGATAAACCGCCGTTTGATCGGATAGGACAAAAATAACGGCAGTCGATAATCCGCCAATTCCTGGTTCTCAACGGTGCAGCCGATATTTACATTTTCGTAGCCGTCTCCCCAATCCGCCGGGAGTGATACAGGGAAGCGGTCGATCCGTTTTGTCAAAATTAGAAAGTCTATATCCGTTCTCTGCTTAATCATAGCCCAAACATCTTTGCGCCACTCATCCGCCTCAGGCAGAAAAAAGTCAGTTGCAAAGCAGGTGGACAAAATCTTGTTTCCCTTAATATTGTACTCGCCATTGGCCTTGGTTCTGATCGGCCAATCAAATTTATCCGTTTTTGTAATCGTATTCTGCCCATAACGTTTTGCATGCGGCCCGTAAAAATAGCAATTTGTGCAGCCCTCGCTGATTTTATAACATCCTGTCCATGGTTCCCAATTCATAATTTCTCCTTTTATAATGCCCTTGCGTATCCGCGCAGGTCATCGTCTTTTTCGCCAAGTACCTACGAATTTTTTCTTACAAATACATATTCCTTTTCTGACGATAAGCCTTCTTCAAATATGTAGCGGGGATGGTCAAGCAGCTTTAGTTCTTCCGCTTCGGCAATTTGATTTTCCGCCATAAATCGCACCATTTCCCCTCTGGCCATCTTTGCCTGTGTTGCCTTTTGAATGACCTTACCGTCCTTCCATTCTCCAAAGATGCAGGTGATAAATCGATCTTCCGGCTGAAGATATGGCTCAATGCATTTGGAGTATTCTTTTGATGCCAGATTGATAATTGTTCTGCTTTCATCGATTACCTGTTCATATAGCTTGTGCCCCCAGAAATCATACAAATCCTTTTTTCCGTCCAGGCCTGCTTTGGCTTGCATCTCCAGACGATATGGAACCACTCCGTCCAGCGGCCTTAACACACCGTAAAAGCCGGATAAAATCCGCAGCTTCTCCTGAACATAATCCCATGCGTTTTTACTGAATACCTTGGGCGCCATGTATTGGTATTGGATGCCTTCATAAGAAAGCAGCGCCGGTGTCAAATTCCGCTCCAAGTCCATATCGGCAAACCGCTGAAAATTCAATTCCGCAATTTTGTCGCTGCATGCCCACAAAGACTTGGCTTCCCGGTAAGTTAAGGCCCTCATCCATGCCGCCAGCTGCTTTGCTTCTTCCAGGAAACAGGGCAGCTTTGCTGCGGCAAACACATCGTTGTCCACATTCATTTTCTTTGCTGGCGAAATAATAATTTTCATGGTCGTTTCTCCATTGGCCGCAGGGCTGGTTATTCATGAAATACAGGAAATGGAATCATCTGGGTAAAAACAGAAAATATTTTGTGAAATTTACGCATGCTTCCGACTAGCGGACAATAATATAAAAAATTTCTCAATTTCTATTCGAAACACCACAATTTGAAACCAATGTCCATATAAATTAGGGCAGTTTCCGCAATATCTGGCTTAAAATATACAAATATTGGATTATTGGCAACAAGTTAGTGCAAACTATTTTCAATAAAGTTGGATGGAATAGCAAATTAATTACACCGGCCCCATGAAATGCAAAAAATACTCCAAATTTATATGGACATTGCTCTGATTTTCGCCCATTTCGAATAGAAATCAGTAAAATAACTGAAAACCCGGGCAGCTCCGGGGCATCCAGCCCCAAGCTCTATCAGTCCCGGCCCAGGCCTCGATCCAGCGGCTCAAAGTTATCGCTTACTTTTGCAGATCATTCTCCGCCTTACACTGTTCAACCGGATACTTTTCTCTGTTTTTCTCAATCTTTCTCAGCATTTCCTGCTTCATATCAATGCCGATCTTATCACTGAGCATCAAGCAGTAAAGCATGACGTCGGCAATTTCGTCGCTGAGAGCTTCTAAATCGTATTGATTGTCCCATTGAAAGCATTCCAGTAGTTCTCCTGCCTCGATCGTAATGGATTTTGCCAGGTTTTCCGGTGTGTGGTATGGCTCCCAGTTTCGTTCTTCGTTGAATTGGCGGAGGATGTGAATGATGTCGTTCATGGCGGTCTCCTTGTTCTTATTCGTATTGCATATAGTATACGATGAAATTCGAACGACCGCAAGCTCACTACCAGCGTCACATATTATCTTACAAGTATCAGGTATATTTTTCCTGTTCATGCCTATTGCTCTGGTGTGAGGGCACTCCTCATTTAAACAGCCATACAAGACCTTTTCGCGGACCTCTCTTAGCAATCCTCACCCCATCGGCAAAAAGCTAATGATTTTTCTACGGATATCTTCCATCAAAGCTTGATATTGATACATATCCAACTTGCATAGTAGTGTTATTTCGTTTCGCGAATAATCTTCCATAAGCAGCCTTGTAAATAACCTCTCCTCTGCTGTCAAAGCCCTAGCGAATTCTCTAAAAAGAATCTGCCTCTCTATACTTCTTTCCTCGCCTCTGATAAGACTGATCGTCTCATTATATGTATCAATTGAAAACGGGCTTTCCCTGCAGAACCTCTTATTTATCCTCTTTCTCTCATAATCAAAGCCGTCATTCAAACATTGCATAACATATAATTCATATGAACTAATCCCCACCTCATACGTCATTTCTGCGAAATAGATACTTGACCACGCGACTGATTCTTTATCAATATTTTTTAGACTATAACCATATCTTTTATAAGCTTTTTGAATTAGGGCATTATAATAGGCCTCATCTGGAACCATTTTCATTTACACAATCACATCTTCTATCTTTAAATTTCTTTTCTTTCTTGTGGATTTAGGCATTACATTTTGGTCTAATATGCCCATCCAGAGCTCATTCTCTTTTTCCCACTTAATCGCATATCTAACCGGAAGCTTTATCTTATGCTCAGCAAATTTTCTTGCTATTGTAGTTATTTTTAATGAACCACTTTTAGGCAGTTTCATCGATCCTTCATGAGCTGAAATAATTATGGATTTAAGATCTTTTGAAAGTAGTATATTTTGTGGCTCATCCTTTAACTTTTCCATAAGTTTTCCATTAATATTCAGTTTACCATTAGCAGTTATCGTTACAGCATAAAGACTCCGTACCGGTTCATCGGGTTTCACTTCAAAATATTGAGAATAATCAATTTTCATTTGGTGCCTCCTTTTTTATATGTTTATTAAATTTTATGATAAAACTGAGCAAATTAAAATTCTTGGAGTTTTATTTCTCATATGGGAAGTTTCAATGGTTGGCTAGATTGCATATCTCTTACCTTTAGCTCATTTTTCTATGTTCTCTTTACGCGAAATAACATTGATCCATTTACCCTGACAATCAGCCCTAGCATCTTCCGATATCTTCCACTCCACGCATTCCAAGCCGTTTTCTCTGCAGAATAATAAGTCAAGCTCTTTTTCCGTGTAGTCATTATAAAACCGCATTTGTTCTACACGTTCCTGATTTCCATATTTAAAAGACGTATATAAAACGCCGCGGTCTTTTAATGCTGCTGCTAATCGTGTAAGCATTTCGGGCATATCCCGCTTTCTAATGTGCAATAGCGACGCGCATGCCCAAATCCCATCATATCGACCTATTTCATCTATCTCATCGAAACATTTACATTGGACTTCCTGTCCGATATATGCAGCGGCCAGTTCACACAGTGTCCGGGAGCCATCCATAGCCGCCACATCATAGCCCAATTCTTGAAATGCCTTGGTATCCCTGCCGCTTCCACAGCCAAGGTCAAGGATTAATCCTCCTTGGGGTATGTATGCTAAAAACATTTTGTATTGCTTGGACATATCTGCATTTATGGTATTTTCGCAGAATTCCAGCGCATGCTGCTCATAATATTCTAACGTTTTGTCCTTCATTATAAAATCCAATTCCGAAACCCAAGGTTCCTCGCCGACTGATAAACCGGAGAAACGATATCTTCAAGCCTTTTGCAAAACTCCGGCATTTCCAGACCTTCTTGGTATAACCGCTGCGCTTCTATGGTATTGATATGCTCTCTCTGACAAACTTCAAATTCTTTATGTACCTTTTCGTTTTGCCATATCAACTGATACGACTGATATTCGATCTCACATAGCCTTGGGAAATAGATCGTCCAATCCGGGAGATGATTGCTCTTGCTGCTGTTAATGCTTCGCGTTGTCGGACTCAAATTCCAGAACTCGTCATGAGCGACATAGGACCAAGGAATGAAATGGTCGATAGAAATATCGCTGTTATCTAAGACTTTTTTGCTGTAAATATCTTTTAAAGGTTTCACCCTTGATACTAATTTCCAATATCGTTTAATTTTCTCCAGTTTTCGTTCCTGCGGCGGTGCAAGCTTATTGACAATTCCAGGAACGCTGGGGTTCCGCCGCTGCAAATATTGGATCAAATGATATTGTATCCAGCCAATAATAATGTCCTGATTATGCCGGATATAGGATACCCACTCGTCCTGTATTTCAATCTCACTATCCAAACCGGAAATTTGCACAAAATAGTACATCAGCCGCTTCTTTTGATTGATCCTTTGAGCAAGCAATTTCCTTGAAATTTTCCAATCGTTCCCCTTGATGTCATCCAGGAAAGGCGCTTGCAGCCGATACGGGACTTGCTCTGTCAATCTGCGTTTTCTGCTTCTAAATTCTTTATCCTCACAATTTTCAAGAAATAGCGTAACCCTATCCTTTTTCTCAGAAGGTTTCAGACCGCTGATGCCGGATATGTAGTCAACGATGGCTTCCAGATTGTCCACAGGGCCTAAGTTCAGCTTATACTCGGAAACCATATACCATGTATCCGCAATCATGCTGTTGATCAATTCATCATAGGTAAGCCTTGTCTTTCCTTGAATCACTTTCTTCACTATCGCCTGAAACCAAAAGAGTTTGTAGCTTTCGCTCTTGTTGTCAAACAGGCGGGATAGATATTTAACTTCTACATTTGCTGATTGTGGCAAGTATATCATATCGGCTCCTTTGCTCCGTTTCATTGTGTTATAATAAAAAGAATCTCTCTAAGACTTCCATGCTTACGCGTTTAACCCTCTTCATTCCAATTGACTTCATTATCAGGGAAAAATATATTTGTTCCAAGATATTTTTCCACATATTCGAAACAGCGTTTATAATCACTGCTTATAAGAAATTCTTTTAGTTGCTGACGATTTATATGTTCAACGCTTGCACAAGCCTCCCGGAAGCCTTCATTTCTGATTACAAAATAAATGGAGCTGGGGATTTTCCCACAATTTACAAGAGCATGTATACTTGTACAATTTTCTTCTAGCACGCCCTCACTTGGAACAAGCTCCCATCGAATTATTTCCTTTTGCTCTTTTTTTCGCCTGTTTAATTTAGCATCCTCAAAAAGAATACATTTTGTTTCAAAAGCCACTTGCTCAATCGTACATGCATGGTCTTTTAAAGTATTGTTTTCAATCTGTTTTATACATACATTAATTTTCTCCATCTCATATTCATCAATCTCATATAGCAGATCGCCAAAAAGCTCTTTTTCTAAATAAGGCAGGATTAAAGCAACAAAAATTATCAGCAGGAGAGCAGAATAACTAATAACTGCAGCGAAACCCATGGTTTCGCTGTCCGTTACGATCACCTGGCTTAAAAACACACTGGAGAACGATATTAATACAGTGCGCATGAAATCCTTTGCATCATAAAATAGCTTGCTATGCTTTTTCAAAAACTGTTTTCTCTCATAAAAAATTTCAATCCTTTTTTTCTCTATATAACTTATAATTACATCACTTGCATATATTTCATTAATCTTTTTAATGCAGAGCAAATATTGAATATTTTTGTTATCGCTCAATTTATATTTATCTATAAACTTGAAAACAAATTCTTCATCATATCCAGTGTAATCATGCATATTAATGAATCCCTTTTTTATGAGTTTAATGATTTTAATTAAAAGATATGCAGCAAACACAACTGGTAAAGTTAAAAATATATAATAGCTTGTCAGGCCAAATAGTTTACCAACATACTTATATGCCGTAAAGTTCAGTAAAATTAAACCGATCGCGCAAATAATGACAGCTAGTAAAAATAAAAATATTTCCCATATCCAAAATTTGCTGTTTTTATAAATGGTTCTTAATGTGCGCGCTTGTCGTTTTCGCATGAAGTTCTCCCGTAAAATGGTTGGTTGGCAATTGGCAGTCTTTTCCCTTTAAATCCATCTTACTGTATTTCTTTTATACAGTCAAGAAAACGGGGCGCAGCCTTGGGATGAGCATGGAGGAACTTGTTCAGTACGGCTTGTGATGAAAGAAAAAACGTGTGCATGACGGAATCAAAGATTCCTATGCACACATGTCGCTGACAAGCAGCGACGCTTCGAAAGGTACGTTCTTTGATATTCCGTCAATATCGATTTCATCGATATTTCCTGCATAATTAAAAATTGCAGTAGGTTTGCAAAACTTACAAATCTACTGCAATCATAGATGCCAAGCGGGCCTATGGAACAAATTTTTTACAACAATCAAATCATCCCATCCACCGAATCCAGTACCCGATCCAAAATCGCCATTGCCTCCCGCAGCTCTTCTTCTGCAATAATCAGCGGCGGCGCCACCACGATCATATTCTCATGGGAGTAAGTGAAAAAACCTTCTTTCATCAACATACCGATGATCTTTGGCATCCTTCCATCCGGATCGCAGTTAAAGGACACCACCGGCGTTCCCTTTTCATCTTTCACAATCTCCATGGCTGAAAAAAGGCCAATCTGCCTGATTTCTCCCACACACGGATGTTTCTGCGAAAGCTCATCCAAGATGCCCCGCAGCACATTCCCCTGCTTTTTCACATTTTCTTCTATGTGCAAACGCTCATATTCTTTAATCGCCGCCACGGCCGCCGCGCAGCCCATTGGGTGGGCGTTATAGGTGAGGCCGCACATCATTTTATGATCGTCAAAATACTTCTGAATTTTTTCAGAAACAAGGACGCCGCCGATGGGAACGTATCCGCAGGTTATTCCTTTGGCAAACGTCACCAAATCCGGTTCAATACCGTAATTCTGGAAGGCAAAGGCTTTTCCTGTGCGGTACCAGCCTGCCATAACCTCATCACAAACCATGACAATACCATATTTGGTACACAAATCACGAACCCCTTTCATCCACTTTTGAGGCGGAATCAGAACGCCGTTTGACCCTACCACGGTTTCCAGGAATATGGCAGCGATACTTTCCGGGCCTTCATAAAGAACCTGGTTTTCCAGCAGCTCCAGATAGAAATCCGCCGCATCGTCCTCATCCGTAAATACAACCTGCTTAGGTGCTCTATAAGCGTAAGGACCGTCGTATTTGATGAATCCGGCAGGTCCGGGTTCATTGGCGAAATGCCGCGGTTCGCCGGTAAGCATACCTGCGCCTGCTGATGATCCGTGGTAGCAGCGATACATGGAGAAAATTTTCCACCGGCCCGTATATTGTTTTGCCATTTTGATCGCGTTTTCATTGGATTCCGCCCCGGCATTGGTAAAAAAGACTTTTGCGTTCTTCATGCCCGACAATTTTACAACCGCCTCCGCAGCGTCAGACCGGACATCAACAGCAAAAGCCGGACTGATAAAGGGAAGTTTCTCTGCCTGCTCTTTGATGGCCTGGACGATAGCTTTATTGCCGTGGCCCAGATTGGAGTTTACCAGCTGGGAGGACATATCATAATACCGGTTTCCCTCTTCATCCCAGAAATAAATGCCGTCTGCTTTTGTAATGACTTTGGGATCGATCCCTTTTTGCGCACTCCATGAATGCAAATTATATTGTAAGCTTTTTTCTTTTATTAGAGACATTTTGTTTTTCCTTTCTTTTTTACCTCATACCCTGCCGCTGATTTCGGTCCCGCTCCACAAGTAACCCCGCGCCAGCCGCATTCCCTATTCAATAAACAGCGAAATCGCTTCCGCCAGCCCGTCGCAGTCATTGGCCGGGGCAATGTAATCCGCACATGCTTTCACATTATCATCCCCATTGCCCATTGCAACGGAAATCCCGGCAGACCGGAGCATCTCAAGATCATTCTGGCTGTCCCCGGCGGCCAGCACCTCCGCCAGGGTTATCCCCAACCTCCCGCATAGCCGCTCCAGAGTCTTTGCTTTGCTGCAGTTTTGCGCGATCAGTTCCACATTATTGTGTCCGGAGGATGTCACACAGGCGTGGCGCACCTCTGCCAGTTCTTCCTTTATCCTGCTGGCAGCAGAACCGGCTTCAAAGTAAACGGCAACCTTTTCGATTCGAGTTCGATGTACATCCAAAAGCTGTAAAACACCCCGCACCGGAACTCGGGTCGCCAAAACATAATCACGATTTCTGTAAGAAATTTGACTGCGCTCAACCTTTTCATAAAAAGCGTGTTCCATGTAGGCACTGCCTTTTACATATACTTCAACCATCAACTCCTTTTTGTGCAGGAGCTGCCTGATTTCCTGGACCCCGGAAGGCTCTATATAGTGATTATACAGAATTTCGCCATTCTGAGCATTTCGAATCTCTGCGCCATTGGAAACAATCACATGACGGATGCAATCCAGCGCCAGTAATTCCGGCGGCAGCGACTTAAAACACCTTCCGGTCACCGGAACGATTTCTGCGCCCTGTCCTGCGGCCAAGATCAAGGCTTGCCTTGTCCTTTCTGTCAACTGATTTTTCGAGTTTAACGTGGTTCCATCCAAGTCCAAAGCAATGAGTTTTACCTTCATGCTAACATTGATCCTTTCTGCGCTGACAAACAGATACTCGCCGGGCACACACATCCGGCGAGTATAAACAAGAGGCTGCATGTCAACACGGTCTTGTTAAAGTGGTATATTAGAATGTTTCTTATATGGCATGACTGACTTTTTATTGCGAATGATCCGCAAGTCTTTAATGACTCTAATCCTAAGATCTTCCGGATCGATTACATCGTCCACGATACCGTACTCTGCTCCCTTGTATGGATTCAAGAACAGATCTTTGTATGTTTCTGTCAGCTCCTTTCTCTTGGCTGCCCGGTCCTTTGCTTCTTCGATTTCGTGCTTAAAAACGATGTTTGCAGCACCTTCCGCGCCCATGATTGCCAGCTCTCCGGTGGGAAGGGCCAGAACAAAATCCGCGCCCATACCTTTGCCGCACATGGCGGAATAAGCCCCGCCGTAATCCTTGCGCACGACCACAGTGATCTTCGGAACAGTGGCTTCCGAGTATGCAAAGAGCAGCTTGGCGCCATTGCGAAGAATGCCGTTATGCTCCTGCATGACTCCCGGAAGATAGCCGGGCGTGTCCGCCAGCGTAATGAGAGGAATGCTGTAGCAATCGCAGAAACGGACAAATCTGGCGGCTTTCCAGGAGGCATTCACATCGATGCATCCGGCCAGCACCTTCGGTTGATTCCCGACGATTCCAACGGTTTCACCCCCGAGACGGGCAAATCCGATTACCATATTTTGTGCAAATTCTGCCTGAACTTCCATAAAATCCTGGTTATCGACAAAGCTTCGGATCACCGCCTTCATATCGAAGGATTTTTGCGGGTCCAAGGGGATGATATCTCTGATTTCCGGCGTTCTGCGGTCAATGGGATCGTTTTCTGCATATCGGGGCGGCATCTCCTTGCTGTTTGACGGCAGGAAGGAAAGAAGTCTCTTTGCCACTGCGAACCCTTCCTGCTCCGAATTGACAACAAAATGTGCCAGACCCGTTATTCTGCCGTGGACTCCGGCACCGCCGATATCATCGAAGGTGGTTTTTTCCCCTGTCACAGATTCGATCACCGCCGGACCGGTAACAAACATCTTTCCGATTGGGTTTACTTGAATGATAAAATCGGTCAAAGCCGCACAGTAAGAGGTTCCGCCGGCACAAGTCCCCAGGATCAAAGAAATTTGGGGGATCCACCCCGAAGCGATACTGGTTTTGCCAAAGGTGGAACAATAAGCATGCAGTGCCGATACGCCTTCCTGTATCCTGGCTCCGGCCGCATCGTTAAAGGTTAGAATTGGATATCCCGCTTCTATGGCCTTTTCAAAACAGTTCATGATTTTATCCCTGCCGGCCTCGCCCATGGATCCGCCCATGATGGTCACATCGTTGGCGTATGCAAAGACCGGGCGGCCGTCCACATTGCCATATCCGCAGAGGACGCCTTCATTACCCAAGTCTTTCTTATTGAGGTCAAAATCGGCACAGCGGTTTTTTGTCCAAGGCTTCATTTCCGTATAGGTATCCCCATCAAAAAATGCCTCCACCCGCTCCTCTGCGGTCAGTTTCCCCGCCTTATGCATCTTTTCCACCCGTCTTGGATTGTTTTTAATTTTTAATGCATCTCGCTTTTCTCGGTAGTTTCCATAGATGTCTGTCATTCCATTCTCCTTTATACTCCCTGCACCTACAGCTCTGGTCCATGGAAGCTGAGTTTCTTACATTTAATTAGTTCTCCAGCTCCCCGCCTGCCCAAAAATTCGCCGTCTTTAAACACCAATCTGCCTCTGCTATAGGTAGCGATGGGGTATCCTTTCAGCTTAACGCCTTCCCAAATGGTATGATCCGTATCGCCGTGCATAGCTTCATTGGTAATGGTAAATTCCTTTTCCGGATCGTACAGCACCAGATCCGCATCCAGGCCTACACGGACAGCTCCCTTTCGGTGGCTGAGCCCGAACAGCTTGGCTGGGTTGGACGCGCATAATTGGACGGCCTTATTAAACGTGAGTCTTCCTGCTCCCGCTTGGGCCAGCACGTAAGGATACATATTTTCAACTCCGGCGCAGCCATTGGGTATGGTCGTAAAGTCGCCGGGCGTACCGTCTTTTTTCGTAATCCCCCAGTCTTTTTCTGCCTGCTTGAATGGACAGTGATCGGTGGCAATGGTCGTAATATTTCCATTGGCAATTCCATCCCAAATAGCATTCTGTGATTCCTGATTTTTCATTGGCGGCGAACAGACAAAATCTCTTCCCCGATCCCGTTTATAGACCTCATTGGTAAAGTGGAGATATTGGGGACAGGTTTCGGCAAAAATGGGATAGCCCTGCCTTCTTGCTTCCGTTACCGCGTCCATGCCCATCTTGTCGGCCAGATGAACGATATAGAGCGGAGCCTCAGCCATTTTGGCCAGATTGACGGCGCGTACGTCCGCCTCTCCCTCAACCAGCTCGTTCTTGGACATATAATGCCACCAGGCTGAAGTCTTTCCTTCTGCTAAGTATTGTTGTACAAGGAGGTTGTTTACATCCTTGTTTTCAGCGTGAACCCCCACCAGGGCTCCGATTTTCTTGGCCCTTTGCAGCACTTTATAAAAGGAACCATCATCCACGCCGAAATCGTAAACCATGTACACTTTAAAGGATGGGATCCCGTATTCCACTGCTTCCTCCATGGAATCCAGCAGTTCATCCGTGGATACATCTCCCACCCCAATATGGAAGGAATAATCCACCGCTGCATCCGGTGCAGCCAAGGCATCTCTGCGCTTCACCGCATCCAACATGCGTTCGCCCGGGTTTTGCTGCACGAAATCGAATACAGTCGTCGTACCGCCGCAGGCAGCGGATCGGGTTCCCGCATAATAATCATCGGAGGAGATGGTTCCCCCAAAGGGCAGAGCCAAATGGGTATGCCCGTCGATGGCCCCGGGGAGGACCAATTTTCCCCGGGCATCGACGATATCGTGAAAATCCTGTTCATTAAAATCCGTTCCAATGGCGGCGATCTTCCCGCCGCTGACTGCTATATCCGCCTGATAGGTTTCAATCGCCGTAACGATGGTTCCATTCTTGATTAATAAATCCATAATCGTTCCTCATATTCCTATTCAAAGATTTCTTTCAGCGTCAGCTCTTCCGGGCTGCATCCCTCTCTCCAGACCAGCTCTCCCGGCAGGATACAGTCTGATACCGGGCAGACCTTCTGACAAAGATGACATCCTACACAATGATCCGTATCCAGCTCCGGCCTTCTCTTTTCGTCATTCCATTTAATCGCCTGATGGCCGCCGTCATAGCAGGATACATAGCATCTGCCGCAGCCAACACATTTTTCTTCGTCAAAGTTGGGCCGGATCTGATAGGTCCTGGTCAGCTCGGAAGGAGATACAATGTTGGGCAGGGCTTTTCCTACCAATTCGTCCAAGCTGTTGAACCCCTTTTCGTCCATGTAATGCTGCATGCCGGAAATCATATCTTCCACGATTCGGTAACCATATTCCATAACCGCAGTAGTAACCTGCACATTGCTTGCGCCTACCAGCAGGTAGTCCAGAGCATCGGACCAAGTATAGATTCCGCCTACTCCTGACATGGGCACCCCTTTCAGATCGGGGCAGTTGCCCATTTCTGTCATAAAGCGCAGGGCGATTGGCTTTACCGCCGCTCCCGAAAGACCCGATATGGCCGATTTTCCATTGATGACCGGCTGAGTCGTAAAGAGATCCCGGTCCAGGTCGATGACCGATTTTACTGTGTTGATGGCTGATATTCCTGCGGCGCCGCCTTTGATCGCCGCCAGAGCCGATGGAATCATATTGGTGACATTGGGCGTCATTTTGGCAATGACCGGGAGCTTGGTTCCGCTTACAGATGCTCTTGTGAAGGATTCCACCAGATTGGGATTGGTGCCTACATCCGAGCCCATATTTTCCCGGCCCATATGGGGGCAGGATAGGTTGATTTCGATTCCGTCCGCATCGGCCTGCTCCGCATAGCTGCACAGCAGTTTCCAGTCATCTTCGGTCTGCCCCATAAAGGAGGCAAAAATTACATGATCCGGATAATCCCTTTTCAGTCGTCTCATGTGCTCCAGGTTTTCTTCCAATGTATTCTGAGAAGCGTGTTCACAGTTTTTAAAACCGGTCCAAGGCTCTCCGGCATTTCCATAGCTGCCGAAGATGGGTGAAATCTCATTTTCATTCCACAGGTCGATTGTCTTGTAAAAAACGCCGCCCCATCCTGCTTCAAAACATTTTGAGATCATATCGTAATTGTTTCCCACCGGAGAAGATGAAAGGAAATAAGGGTTCTTGCATTTAACTCCGGCAAATTCGATTGATAAATCCTTTTTTACTGACATTCTTTTACACCTGCTTTCTTTTCCAGATAATCGATAATGGCTGCCGCGGCTTCCTTACCGTCTTTAACCGCTTCTACTACCGTCTTTCCGCCATTGGCAAAATCTCCTCCCATAAAGATGCCCTCCTGATCAGTCCCAGAAATCGGATCTGCCGCCTGACCGATGGCGAATACAATCGTATCTGCTTTTACCTTTGCTTCCGACTCTCCGTCGCGGCCTTTAAAGCGGACGAAGCTGACCTTTCCATCCTCGGCAAGGATTTCCTCCGGGGCAAATTCTGTGGTTATGGTCACACCCATTGACTGGACGTAGTTGATCTCCGCCATTTCAGCCGGCGCCTCTTCAATGGTTCTGCGATAGTAGATCATCACCTTGTCTGCTCCAGCCAACTTTGCGGTTGCGGCGCAGTCCATAGCCACGTCGCCGCCTCCGATGACAATGACCTTGTTCCCCAGATCGCAGGCTCCTCCGGTTTCTCTGGCCTTCTTCAAATAATCCAGCGCATCATATACCCCCTTGGCGTCAGCGCCGGGAACATCTACGGTCTTGGGGCCCCATAACCCCGCGCCAACAAAGACTGCGTCATAGCCTTCTGCCTTCAAATCTTCTGCTGATTCCACTTTCTTTCCCAGTATAAATTCAACACCCAGTTCTTCAATGAGTTTGATATCGTAATCCACCGTCTCCTGAGGCAGCCTGGCTGGTACAATGCCGTAGGTCAGCATTCCTCCTGCCTTTTCTTCTGCATCATAAACGGTAACCTCATACCCCTGGCGTGCCAGCTGGGATGCTGCTGTCAGCGATGCGGGACCGGCACCAATGCAGGCCACCTTGCCGGCTTTCTTTTCAGCCGGAGCTTCAACATTTTTCATATCAAAGGCTTTTTCCTGCTCCACCAGAAAGCTCTGGAGCCTTCCGATTTCGATTGGTTTATCAATGCCGCACCGGCTGCAGGCTTCCTGACACAGCTGGTCATAAGGGCATACCTTTGCGCAGCTTCCGCCGAATGGATTGTTTTTTCTAATGGTCTCAGCTGCCCCCTTTACATTATTGAAGCGCAGGGAACGAATAAACTTGGCGGGATCGGTTCCCGCAGGGCAGGCCTGGCTGCACGGCGCGTCGTAGCATACCAAACATCTTCTTGCTTCTTCTCTGGCAGTGCGGAGATTGTATCCTGCTGCTGCCTCTTCCAAATACTCTTTTTTAACAACTTTACTCAATGATTCTGCCTCCTATCTCATTTAAAAATCCAGTGCTGTGAACGCTTCCTTTTCCATCTCGCCGGCGGTTAAGAAAATCGCCGCGTTGCCAGCCAGCGCCTTTTCGATAAAATCGGTCCTGCATTTGTCAAAGGGGGTGTGGGCAAATTGTTCCTGCATCCCCGAATAGCCGATCGTCGGCTTACGGTAGTGACCTGCCGTGACCGCCGCATCGGTAGCAAAGGACCAATACCCGTACTTGACCGGCTGTCCGATCTGTGTAAGCGCCTTTGCGCAGGCTTTGGTGAAGGGATGATCCTTTTTGATTTTCCAGGCTTCCGTAAACTTGTATCCATTCATCACTTCTCCTGTATAGCAGGTATCAATGCAGGGTTTGACTTGAATATCAGCTTTAAACTGTGGATCTTCCGCCGCGATGTCATCCAGCACTTTCTGCAGATTCTTCATCGCACTGTCTTCGGTCTCTCCGATCATCGTTCTGCGATCAAAGGAGAGGTAACACTGATCGGGCACAATGGAGAGGGCGCCTGGGGAGCATTCGATGATGTTCAGGGAAATGGATGCAGGCTCCACTTCGCCGTCCGGGTCCTTGGGCAAGTTGGGGATGACTTCGTTTTTAATCTTTTCGATTACTGGAATTGCCTTATATATAGCGTTGATTCCGTTCTGGGGGCAGCTCCCATGGCTGGTTCTTCCATAGACGGTAATCAAATATTCGATTCTTCCCCGGTGTCCCAGGTACAAGCTCAAGCTGGTTGCTTCCGAGGAAACCATGGCATCAAAGTCAAGGCCCCTTTCAGGAAAGGTCTCTGCCAGCATACGCCTGGTGCCTCCGTTTTGACCCGACTCCTCGTGTACCACGCCGGTGTACATAAAGTCGCCTCTCAGCTTCACACCCTGCTGGCGCAGCTTGAGCAAAATGGCCCCGGCGTAGATCTGGAATCCGTGGCCGCTCTTCACATCGGAAGCTCCTCTTCCATGGATGCATTCCACCATTTCCTTGGCAGTTCTGTCCGCATTATCACATTCACAGATATCAATTTTGCCGCCGTAAGGATCATAACCCTCCCAATTAGCCACATCTCCTGGGGCAACATGATCCATGTGGGAATTATACATAATGGTCGGACCCTCTTCATCGCCTTTGATAATACCGATGACATTCCCATATTTGTCTCTGCTGACATCATCATACCCCAACGCTTCCATTTCTGCCACGATGATATCCGCCAGCTTCTGTTCATCACCGCTGATAGATGGGGTCTTTATCAGCCTTTGGATAAATTTGATGCAGTCATCTTTCAAGTCTTTGGCTATTTCATTAATCATGCTATATATTTTTTCGTCATACATTTTTTAGATATCCTCCTATTGTTGTGCGTATTTCTTTTCTGTAATCTCTACGAAGGTTTCCTCTGAAACATAAGATTTCTTTTCACTCTTCATAAAGAGAATGTACAGAACAAACGCAAGAATAAATCCGACTATGTAGCTATTGGCATCGAGCCATTTGGTAAAAGTACCTCCGATGCCGAATTTTCCAAGAAGGGGAACGATAAAGCCGAGAACCCACGCTGCAATAGCCCTGATATTCCAGCCCTTGTTGTACGTGTAGGTGTCATCTTTTTCATCATACAAAGCCTTGACATTGATCCTCTTTTTCTTGACCACAAAGTAATCGGCTACCAGAATGGCCGCTACCGGTCCCAGAATAGTTCCGCACGTACCCAGCCATGTAAACATAAAGGCTCCGGCATCGCCGTACATCCACCAAGGCCGATAGACAATGCATAAAATGCAGGTGATGATAATTCCCACTCTGTAGCTGATTTTCTTCGGCGCCAGATTGGCAAATCCGTTGGCGGGAGCCACCACATTGGCTGCCATATTGGTTGTCAGGGTACCGATAATGACGCCCAAGGATACGACGAGTACAACGAATTTATTGTTCAGATGGAGCAATACTGCGGTGGGGTCGAATTGGGCTTCTCCGTAAGCAACTTCCGTAACCTTGGCGAACATCGCGCCGATGGTAGCAAGTACGATAACGGAAGTGGGCATTGCATAAAGCTGACCTCTGAACTGGGCTTTCTGCGATTTTGCATATCTGGAGAAATCCGGTATATTTAAAGCTAAGGTCGCCCAAACTGCGATATTGCTAGTAATGCCGGCGAGGAACACGTACAGGAAACCTCCGTTGGCTTCCAGGGTTGCCGGTTCATTGCCTGCCAGGAACATGTCTCCTACGGATAAACCGCAATCGTTTCCCAGTGAAACGATCCAGCAGATCAGCCCAATACAGAGAATGATCAAAATCGGGCTGCCCAGGCTTTCCAGCCGTTTGATGCCTTCAGAACCTTTCAGCCCCAAAATTAAAGTTAAGACTAGGAAAATGCCGAAGCCGATAAATCTTCCCATACCTTCTGTATCCCAGCTGCTGCTGAAAACAGAGATGATGGAAGAGAAGGCTGCGCCGCCTACCCAGCACTGGACTGCACACCATCCAGCAGCTACGATGGCCCTCATCAAGGATGGCAGATGAGAGCCCATCCGTCCGAAAGAAATTCTTGCAAATACCGGGAATGGTATACCGTATCGTGTCCCTGCATGGGAATTAAGCTGCATTGGGATGAGTACGATCAAATTTCCAATGAGGACGTTTATCAGTGCGGGGATTGGTCCCATTCCCAATGCGATCAAAGCAGCTGCGTATGAGAATCCAGTGATGCAAATGACCATACCAACCCAAAGCATTCCAATATTATAGGTGTTCCATGTTCGTTCCGATGCGGATGTGGGAACCAGATCTGCATTCATATATTTTGAATCAGACAGTTCCTTCAGGGTTTCTTCATTTAATTCAAAGAGTCCCTTTGAAAATTCCATTTGTGTATACTTGTTTTCCATATTTACTCCTTGCGGCGAGTTTCAAAGATTTCGCCTTTGTTCATTTCAGGAATAACGTTTCTTAGTAAAAACTGTTTCATAACAATGGCCGTTGTTATATAGCTTTAAGCAGCGCCGCATCCATGAACGCGTATGCTGCGTTTGGTATTACACCTTTATATAGAGCATCTTTTATGCCAATTTTCTGTATTTTTAAAAAAATAATTAAGACCTGTGTCTTCCGCTTAATTTGAAGGTTTTTTACGATCAAAGAAAAAAAGACGCCAACGGCAAAGAGCTAGGCATCTTCTTTTCGTTCCGTTTTTGTAACTGACGAAACAATACTCGTTTCGTTTCCGTAACGGTCTACTCTCGATTGATTTTCCGAAAAAGGGTCGTCGGTGACACGTTCAGCAGCTTAGCTGCTTTCCTGATGCTGCCGCCCTTTTTCATTGCTAAGGCTATATATTCATCTTCCATCTCCGCAACAAGCTCGGGCAGGCAGACCGGCAGTTTTTTCGTTGAAACGCTTCCTTTTGTTTGGCCGAAAGCGTCTTCCTTAGGCAGATCCGCTAAGGTAATTTCCTGGTTTAGGCTGAGGACAACATAGCGTTCAATGGCGTTTCTCAGTTCCCGGACGTTTCCCTTCCATTCGGCTTTTTTCAGGACTTCAAGGACTTCCTGACTGATGGTCTTGTTCATTCCATTCTTTTCGTTAATCTCCTTTAAAAATGTGATTGTCAGGGGAATGATGTCTTCTCGTCTCTCCCTGAGAGGCGGAATTTTAATGGGGATTACGCTCAGCCGGTAGTACAGGTCCTCTCGGAATTGATTGCGATCCACCATATCTTTTAGTTCTCGATTTGTGGCGGCGATGATACGGCAATTCACTTTTTTTACTCTAGTGCTGCCTACTCGCATGATTTCTCCGGTCTCCAGAAAGGATAAGAGCTTGGGTTGTAAGTTAAGGGGCAGTTCTCCGATCTCATCAAGAAATACTACGCCGTCGTCGGCAGCTTCAAAGAGTCCCATTTTCCCTTCTCTGCTTGCGCCGGTGAAAGCGCCGGGAGCATATCCAAATAGTTCCGATTCCAGAAGAGATTCTGGAATGGCTCCGCAGTTTATGGAAACCATATGCTTGCTGCTCCGCTTGCTCATATCGTGAATCAGCCGGGCAATTACGCCTTTTCCCACGCCGGATTCACCTAAAATCAATACAATGCTGTCGTTCATGGCCGCCCGCTCGGCAATTTCCAGAACGCGCCTCATTTCCGAACTTTCTGCAATCAGTCCTTTATGAGCAATATTATTATGTTTTGAAAGCTCACTTCTGTAGGTATCGATCAAAGTCTCTTGTTTTAGCTGTTCTTCGAAAAGGGCGTTTAAGATGGGAACATCCCGCAGGTTGTTGATGATTCGTTTAATATTACCTTCTTCGTCAAAGATGGGGGTGGCTGTAACCAGAATGGTTTTTCCGTTGGAAAGGTTTTGGGTTATAGTTTCCTGTTGTTTGGATTCGAAAACCGTAGCTGAGGCAGATTTTTGGAAGATCCCTTCTGTAACCAAATCCTTGGTATTTTTTCCAACAATTTCTTTGCCGTCGATGCCCATAATCTTTCTGTGTGCACCATTGGCCATGATGGTAATGCCCTTTTCATCCACCACAGTCATGCCGTCTTCCGTAAAAAAGCAGGACCGGAGTGCTTCCACAATGAAATCTTTATCATCTCCAATATTACCACTCTTTACCTTTTCTTCAATTTCTTCGAATGTGTATAGCTTGTCCTTAAACGTGACCATAGAATACCTCGATCTCTTCTCCTGTTTCTGCTCTCATTTTAATCATTCATTCATTATATCAAACAAGATTGTGTAGTAAATAACCCCTGCTGAGTATTTTTATGTAATAGCTGCCTGCAAGAGCAGTTTGGCTGATAAGCAAAAGCTGCCGCTCTAACAAATAAATTGATGGTTGGTGCGGCAGCTGATCTTCTTTTATAGCGGTTTGGAATTCTCCGCAATAAATTCTGCTGTAAACAAGTCTTCTTCTTTCGGAATATTGAGGGGCAGCGTTCTGGATACGTGGGTGATATTAATTAAATCTTTCCAGTTTACATTATGGGATACACTGTTGTTTCCCCAAGTTCCGCAGCCCAGGGTCATCGTCATCGGCATTCCATTTTCCCACGATCCGCTGTTTCCAACACCTTGGGGTTGATTTACCATCATTCTGGCCACCGGCATTCTCAGCGCCATTTTTTCCACCTTATTATCGTCACTGGTGTGGATACCGCAGCCATGGCCCTTGCCCATGTAGTCCATGATCGCTTCCATTTTATCCATTGCTTCTTCAAAGCTGTCTGTCTTAATCAGCGTGGTAACTCTTGAGAGCTTCTCTCCGGTAAACGGGTAGTCATGGCCGATGCCACCGTTTTCTTCGACAAACAGGAACTGGGTGTTCTGGTTGATTTCCAGCTCCGCCAGCTCCGCGATAACGGAAATGGGCTGAGCAATGATATGCCTGTTGAGCGCATGATTCTCCGGCCATTTGGGCCACAGGGCTGCCTGGAGCTTGGCCTTTTCTTCCGAAGCTTCCCTAACCAGAAAACCGCCGTGTTCCTGCAAGGCATTTACAAAGGCATCATAACATTCTTTCTGAACCAAAAGAACGTTTTCTGTGGAACAGCTGGTAGCATTGTCAAAGCATTTGGAGGTCCGTACCATTTGGGCCACTTTCCCCAGGTCCGTTGTACCGTCCACATATACCGCATCGTTTCCAGTTCCTACTCCAATGGCCGGTGTTCCTGACTCATACGCCGCCTTGACCATGCCTGCGCCGCCGGTGGCCAGCACGAAGTCGCATTGTTTCATCAGTTCGCCGGAACAATCAATGCTGACATATTCGGGCTCAACTGCAATAATTAAGTCTTCCGGTGCTTGGAATTTTTTCAATACCTTCCGCAGGTAATTGACGACAAACAAATTGACCTTGGCAGCTCTTGGATGGGGTGCCAGGATCATGGCGTTGCGCCCTTTAATAGCATTCATCGGCTTTACTACAGCTGTGTTTTCTGCGTTTGTCACCGGCGCCAAGGCGCCGATCACGCCCATGGGCTTGGCATATTTGGCAATGTTTCTTTTCTCGTCGTATTCAATGAGGCCCACTGATTTTTCATCCTTCATCTCCCGGTAATGGCCGATGGTCTTATTCCAAATTTTTGCGATTTTGTCCTCCACATCGCCCATTCCCGTTTCTGCAACCGTCTGTTCAGCTACTGCCCGCATGAAATCAGGGCGCGTCCCATAAAAAGCGATCGCGGTCACAAGTTCATCCACCTGCTCCTGGGAATATCCGTTTAATATTCTTTGGGCTTTCTTCGCCCTTTCCACAAGTCCTTTCATATACGCTTCATAATTGATTTCCATAAAATCCTCCTCCGAATCCTCCAATTAACGATAAATGGTTGTATCAATTTAAAAGCGCAAATCTTGTGCCATTCTGCCGCCGAATCCAAGGCCGATCCTTTATCACGGCGCAATCGTTGAAAAATAAAATACTGCTCCTGCCTTTATACAATGACGGGTATCCCTGTCCCCATTCCAACTGATCCGTATACGGAACAATCGGAACGCTGTTCGTTTCGAAATCGAAACAGTTCTTTTTGATTAAACTTATCTGCCGCGTCCTAAGGCAGCCGAAAAAAGGATTGACTCTCACGTTACGTAATAGTATATTCTTTTTTCTAGTAAGGCACGAATTTTAGAAAGGGGTTGATAAATATGAAAACCATCGGGCAAATAGCAGCGCTGACGGGTATCAGTACACGAACGCTGCAATACTATGATGAAATTGGTTTGCTGAAGCCGAGCAAATTAACGCCTTCCGGGTATCGTCTATACAGCAGCGAAGCGTTGGAAAGGCTGCAGCAGATTTTGTTTTTCAAGGAGTTGGGATTTAAGCTCCAAGAAATCAGGAAAATTTTAGAAAAGCCGGAATTTGATAAACGGATCGCCTATGGCAAGCAAAAGCAAATGCTCCTGCTGAAGCGAAATCGGATTGACCGGCTGATTGAGCTTCTCGGCAGGCTGGAGAAAGGAGAGACCTGTATGAGTTTTAGGGAATTTGATTTATCGGAATATATTGACGCGCTGGAAAGTTTTAAAGACAGTAACGAAGATGCGGTGATCAAACATTGGGGAAGTATGGAGGCATTCGATGAACTGTTGCAACAGCTAAAGATGAATGAATCCGACGCAGCCCGCTTGGCGATCAAGCAGTTCGGCAGCGTTGAGAAATATACGGCAGCGATGAAATACAACATGGAGCATTTCGCAGAAATCATGGAGCAGCAGCAAACGCTGACAGAGGAAGATCGAGATGAATTTTTTAATAAGCAGAATTCCCTGTTCGAAAAATTAACATCTGATCTGGCAGAGCCCGCTTCTTGTGACCGTGTTCAAAAGGTCGTCCATGAACTCGTCGTCTTTACGCAAGAGAAAGCGCCGGTCCCCGATCTTGGTGAAGGGTATTGGGACATGGTAATCGAAAGCTATTCCAGTGAGACGGCGAAAGAGATCGTTGATACAAAATATGGGCCCGGTGCTTCCTCTTATATCGCCCAGGCCCTGCAATCCTATTTTTCCAAGTCCAAGCCTGTGATATAGGCCAGGACTGAGCATGTGTCAGGGCAGGGGCATCCATGCCATGCAGGAAAGCGGGGGGGGGACTGCTTGCGTCCAGACCAGGACAGCGTATGTTGGTTTACCATAATGAAGACAGGTTGTTTTTGGTGAAATTGGTATTGTAAAAATACCACGATCATATATAATATTTGTAGCAGTAAGCAATTGTATAAGTAGGGGATGGGTATTCCAGACACAGGATTGGCTCGGCAGAATTTGAATTTACTTGCCCTGTAAGTAGACTACGCTAAAGTCTATTAGAAGAGTATTTGCGTCACGATTAGATGGGGAAGTATTATGAAAAAGAATAACACGATAATACGAAAAATAACACAACTTGCTTCTCACATAAATAATAATGATATTTTGACTGGTTTATTAATAATTCGACAGGCATCCCCCAACTATATTCCAACTTTTACGCAAATGGACCTTGAAGATTATTTGCATAAAAATCAATCTGAAGAAAACTCTAGAAGAACGCCTTGGTATAATGTGGCTCATGCTCCTGATGGAATGTGCATTGCAGCGATGCTGTACGCATTGCGTTCGATACTGCCATCAGGCCCACTATTGTATAGTTTGGAAGAATCCATAAAATTTTCCAAGTCAGATGAGGCTGCTGTACATAGAATGATCGACTTTCTGTCAGCCATTTCAATAGCTGACATCTCACTGCCGGAAATTCATGAAATTTGTTTGAGCAAACAAGCATGGAACGCTCCTGTAGAATCCAATCGTTTTCATACACCCTCCTACATGGCTCATCTAATCCTAGGCTTATTGGATTTCAATAAAGATGGTAATGTTTATGATCCCTGCTGCGACAACGGCACTATGCTATGCCAAATTAGCCAACAGATGCCGCAAACGAGCAAGTTTCATTTCTATGGACAAGCAACAAATCAGACCGCCTACCGAATGTGCCATGCAACTTTTTTCTTTCACGATATTTCTGTCGATTTAGGGGATAGACCCGCCAATACGCTATTAAATGATATTCACATCGGCCAATCGTTTGATTATATTCTGGCAAATCCGCCTTTTAATCTTGGTCATTGGTGCGGTAGTATGTCCCCCCAATATGACATACGATGGCAATATGGACCCCCGCCTCGCTCCAACGCAAATTATGCATGGCTTCAGCATATTATTAGTCACCTATCGGAACAAGGACGCGCAGCGGTGATATTATCCAATGGGACTTTGACCACTCAAACTCGGGAGGAACGAAGCATCCGGCAATGCATTATACGTGACGGATTAGTAGGATCGATTATTGCTCTGCCGCCTAAGCTTTTTTATGGTACAAAAATTCCATGCTGCATTTGGCTTTTAGACAAATCACGAGAATCTGGCTCTACTACGTTATTTATAGATGCCAGGCAATTGAAATTGACAACTGAAAAAAGTGGCTGCATGAAAGAGATTCACAAACTGGCAGAGCTGGTTCAGCAGCATCGCAGCGGAACACTGATAGAGAAGACTAATTGGTATGCTGTCGCCACTTTGAAAGACATTGAGCAAAAGGGCTTTGTTTTGAGTCCAAATTTTTATACGCAGACTCCGGCAATTTCTTTGAAGCCGATCAAGAAAAACCGGCTGTATTTTACAGAATTAATCAATAAATTGAATCACCGACTTGGTAACCATCCTCTATCCGGTTTCATACAACAATGGAGCCACGTGCAAACACCAAATCATTGGGGAAACGCTCTGTTGCCTGAACTTTTTCAAATTTTTGGAGGTCTAGCAAAAGACAAAGCTGCATTTGGTCACGGTATTCCAATGGTAGGTGTCAAAACAGTAATCAAACATGCTTTTCTTCCTGATAGGCTGCCCTCTTATGTTGATGCTACGGAAGTAGAAGTTCAAAAATATTGCATCAAAGCAGGCGATATCTTGTTAAATAGAACTAGCGAGACGGTTGAGGAGCTAGCATGCTGCTGTATTGCAGCAACAGATCAAAATGCGGTATACGGTAATTATGTAAAACGCCTTCGCTTGATTGAAACAGAATATATGAATCCTTTCTACATGATTGCTTACTTTCATAGTGCCATCTATCGTCAAGAGGTAGAAAAAGTATCTCCTGTTTATACTACACGCGCAAATATGAATGTAGAAAGACTTTCAAAAATCCGTGTTTATTATCCGGATACAACTATACAAAAGAAAATCGGAGATACGCTATTTGCCATCTTTCAGTTTCTTAAAGATTGTTGCGATAGCGAATTGGTGAAACTCCTGAATCAGTTTATGCATCTGCTAATTGAACAGGTAATTACTTATCCCGTGCTCTGCTCACAGAAAGAAGAGGTCTATGATAGATGAATCAGAAAGAACAAAAGTGGTTGGTGCTTCTTTACTCCCTTACTGAATGTAAGGGAGGCGATCAGAGAAGTGTAATCTTACAACATATTAACGATTGCGGATACTGGTATAAAAATGATCAAAACGATATTCTCCGGCGGACTCGTAATGAAATGGCGTGGAGAAATGACTTTTCATTTGAACGGCAGCATTTAGTTGAATACGGTTATATGAAAAGCAACGGGCAAGGCAGATGGGAAGTCACAGATAAGGGAAAAGCGATTTTAACACATCTGATTGAGAAAGCAATGCATCAAACCGTCGAAACCGAAACTTGTTATACTGCCGCATTCTTTCAAAAACTAATTAAAAACCAATCCGTTACTGAATTGAAGGAAGACCAAGTCCTAATAACTCAGCTTTGCCAGATAAACCGGAAAGATGAGAAAAAAGCCGCTATGCTGGTAAATGAGCCCCAATCAAAAGGGACTGCTTCAAGCAAATCTGCAAACGGGCATATCTATTTGCGTTCGCCCGCTGTAGCCCAAAGGGCGCTCAATAGAGCTGGCAATGTATGCGAAGCAGCGCCCGCACATGAATCGTTTCTACGTAGAGATGGTGTAACTCTATACATGGAGCCGCATCATTTAATCCCAATGGCGCTGACAGATTTTTTTGGAGTCAATCTGGATAGAGAACAAAATATTTTTTCACTTTGTAGTAATTGCCACAACCAAATTCACTATGGGGCAAAAGAGGATGTCAGGAAGTTGGTTCGTAAACTTTTTTCGATGCGAGAATATGAAATATGCTCAATCTTAGGAAGAAAAATTGGCTTAGAGGAATTATACCGCATCTACGATGCCTATTAGCGTAAATTATAGTGTTCCCAAAGTGCTGCCAATTCTCAAAATGTGTAAACCCAGACATGGCACGACCGCATGAAAAACGACAACAGAGCAAACACAAAAAAAGCCGCAAATCCCTTTGATAAACAGACTTTACGGCTTTTCTCTCTCGGTACCTCTATATTTGTTCTACCATTAAGCGGTCTGGCCTCATACATCCGCTCCATCTTCCTGATACACAGGTTTTATCGTTTATTTCCAGTGCGTCTGGTGCTTTTCGCCATTCTGACGCGCCTTGCTTTCCGCCAGCAGGCAAATCATTTCAAAAGCAAGCCCTGCGGCCAGGCAAGCCGACTGTCCGGTCACGTCGTAGTCCGGGCTGAGTTCCATTAGGTCAGCGCCGACAATATTCATGCCGTACATTCCTCTGATGACATCCCGAACTTCCCTTCCAAACAGGCCGAACGGTTCAGGAAGCGTTGTTCCCGGCATCTCGCCGCAGTCAATGCAGTCGGTATCGATTGTCAGGTAGCATGGGTAATCGCCGATAATCCGCTTGATTTCACTTACCACGTAGGGGATTCCCTTTTCCTGGGCTTCATCGACCATAATTCTTCTCATGCCGCTGTTTGTTGAAAAGTCGCAGCGGATAATTCCTCTGCCTCTCTGGCCAACCTGAACCATCTTTTCCGGCGCGATATAGCCGCCGCAGGCAGCGTTCTGGAATAAGGACGCATCACTTACTGCCGCGCCCTGAAAGTCAATACTTGTGTCTCCGTGAGCGTCCATATGTACGACAGCCAAAGGCTCATCCTTGCCAAGTCCTTTTAAGATCGCGTATGTACAAGTATGTTCACCGCCGATGGTCAAAGGCACGATTCCTTTATCCTTGAATTCTCCGTATAAGTCAGCGATTTCTTCCAGGTTGGCTCTTAGATTGTATGGATCGTTAACAAATTCCACATCGCCATAGTCTACGATGCTGCACATATCATATGGGCATAAATTATTGTAGTAGTTGACCAGATTTCGATCAAGGCCCCAGAATCTTACGGCTTTGGGGGCGTTTCTTGTGCCCGGTCTTGGGTTGGGTACGCCAAGATCCATGGGCAATCCCACCAGAGCGATGTCAACACCATCCAGATCCCGGCTGTACGGCGATCTGAAAAGGCCTAATTGAGGAACGTTGTTGCTGACGAGTTCCACCCCCTCTGCCTCCGCTCTCTTATAGAACGCCCTCACGTCCGGATTGTCTACGTCCCACAAGCCTTTTCCTTCAACCAGTTTCTTGCAAGCTTCAATTCTTTCTTGTTTGTTCATTTTTTCTCCTCCTCTCGCGAGTTAATACAGTAAATTTTAATTGTTATCTTCTTTAAACCATCTGAACAGCCCGATCAGCATACCGATTATGATAAACAGGAATGGTACCGATAATACGATGCACACCGTCTTGATGGCTGTGAAAGGCGCTCCTGCAAACATGATTGACAGCGGAACTAAGGTCAATACGAGGCACCAGATTACCCGGAATCTTGGATTGGGATTTCCTTCTGCGTCAAGCTTCTTAGTCGCGGATGCCGCCAGCGTAAAGGACGCTGAATCCAGCGATGTCGTCAGCAGGCCGATTGTTACTAAGGTAAATGCAATTGGTAAGATTACACTTCCGCCCGGAAGGGTTCCCAGAAGTTCAAATAATCCTGCATTTACATCGGCAGCCTTAGAAAGCTCGTATGCGCCGGTCAGTTCTGCGTTCAGCCCGAATCCGCCGTTGATGGAAAACATGATCCATATGCCGCCGGTAATACCGATCAAGCAGGTTATGATCATCTGTCTTAAGGTTCTTCCTTTTGATATTTTAGTAATGAAAATGCCCATCATGGCCGCATAGTTTAGCGCTAATGTGAATAGGAAGATTGTATTCAGTTCCGGGAATCCTGTCTGCGCTACCGGATCCGTATAGGTACTCATCTGAACGTAATTCTGGAACATTTTTCCTAAGCTGTACGTGAATTCTTTCCAGATAAACTGCGTCGGGCCGACTATGAATATAAATGCAATAAAGATGATGGAAAGATACATGGTCAAATCGCTCAGCCGCTTCATGCCTTTCTTTATGCCCACAAGGGATGTGATGGTGAAAATCACTGCAATAATCAGCAATACGATTACGTTTGTTGTAAAGTTTGCTTCCATCCCAAAGATTTTGCCAAGACCCGCGGTTACAAGGGGAACTCCGACTCCCAGCGATACGCCAAGGCCGCCGACAATGCTAAGGATTGTAAGCCCGTCAATGATTCTTGCCAGAGGCCGCTTATATTTGAAATTACCCAGCATTTCTTCACATACTGCGCCTACCCGCAACACTGGAATTTTGCGCACATAGAAGGCATAGGCCATTGATACGGCTGTCATGATAAAGATTACCTGACAGCTGAACCCCCAGTGGAAGAAGGTGTACGTCATCGACATCTCAGCAGCTTCCTGTGAATAAGGTTCAATGGAAAACGCCGGTGCGGCATAATAATAGGACCATTCAACAAATGAGTAAAAAATTGCGGTTGCTGCCAGCGAAGCGCAGAGCATCATGCCGATATAGCTAAATGTGGAATACTCCGGATCGCCCTCTCCCAGCTTGACCTTTCCGTGCTTGCTAAAAGCCAGGTACAAGCAAAAGAACAAGCCGATGAAAACAAACCATAGAATTGGCGGGCCCATTACCGCGGTAACTTTGTTGAAAACTGCATTTACCACGTTTAGCGTTTGGTCCGGCTTTATGCACATAAAAGCCACGAATATCGCTACCAGTATGATGCAGATCAGCGATATCGGTTTGTCGGATATCGCCTTTGATTTGGTGTTCAAATTCTTCTCCATAACATTTCTCCTTTCTCGATTCCTGTTTTATTATCTACTATTAATCGCAACAAGTGTGCCAACTCCTAAAACCATTGAAATTCCAACCTTTCTTTTAATATGAATTTTCATAAAACAAAATAGGAAGGTCATGTCTGACCTTCCCGTTACCTGTAATTTTATTCCTGTCCGAAGAACGGCTTAAAGTTTCAATTGTCTTTATCACGTGTCAGTTTTGGCCTTCAAGGTCATGATTGATCTTTGCAGTAAAATGCAATCCATGCTTTCGAAGTCTGCGTTTTAATGTACTCTCTGAAATTCCAATTTTTTCGGCCATTTCTTTTATGGTTGTGTATTTACCTATTATTTTTTTCAAATACTCGCCCTCAAAGGCATCCATTGCGTCAATGTAACTGCCATTGATTTCGAAAATAGTATTTATGCCTGCGTCGGTAAAATTGGGCATGGCCCGCATGACGTCCTCGATACCAATTTCAGCCTTTGGCGTGACAACCACCAGCCTTTCCATGATATTGGCTAATTCCCTCACATTTCCCGGCCAGGAATAACTGTATAATCCGTTCACGGCCTCTTGTGAAATGGTTTTCCGATATCCGTGCTTTTCGTTATATCGTTTTAAAAACAAGTCTATGAAATCAAAAAGATCTTCTTTTCTCTCCCTAAGGGGCGGCAATTTCACCGGCACGACGTTAAGTCTATAATAAAGATCTTCTCGAAAGAGCTTCTTTTCGACCATTTCTTCCAAATCTCTGTTGGTCGCAGCTATAATTCTTATGTCTACCTTTTTTTCTTCTACACTTCCTACTGGCAGAAAGGTACTGTCCTGCACCAGCCTCAAGAGCTTAGTCTGTAAATTCAGCGGCATCTCACCGATCTCGTCCAAGAACAGCGTTCCTTTATCTGCCGCTTCCGCCAGGCCCACTTTCCCCTTCTGGCTTGCGCCTGTAAAAGAATTTTTTTCGTATCCAAATAGTTCTGATTCCAAGAGCGATTCTGACAAAGCGCCGCAGTCTATTTTTATAAAAGGTTCCTCTTTTCTCAAGCTATGCTTGTGAATCCAATTGGCGAAAACATCTTTACCCACACCCGATTCTCCGATGATCAGAACGGATACTTCAGATGGCGCAATCCTTTGCAAAAGGTTCATATTTTCCTGCATTTTGCTATTGCTGCTAGTAAGCAAATTGTCTTCGGCATTTCGCTTTTTAATGGCCTCCAGTTCTTTTTTGTATTTTTCCAGCTGTTTCATCACAACTTTTTTGTCGTGCTTAATTTGGGCCAGCTCTGTTACATCTCTTTCGTTAATATATACCCACTTTATTTTACCGTTCTTAAAAGCAGGAACCCCTGTAATCACCAGCTGCCGGCCGCCTTTGAACTGCATGATGGTCTCTTTTTTCTTTGATTTGAAAACTTTGACGGTAACGGATGTTTCGTAGATTCCCTCTTCCAGTAAATCAGATGCGTACCGTCCGAGAATATATTCCTTATCCACTTCTTCCAAGATTTCCGCGGCGTGGTTCATATATACAATTCTTCCCATTTCATCGGCTATAATGATCCCGTCATACGACGCTTCAAAAAAGTTTTTCCAGTCATCGTGAAATAGTTCGAAAATCTTTACCATAACCCCATCTTCACTTGTTTTCGTCTGTACAGTCTTATCGCATTGTCCATTTTTCACATCAAACACCACCCCTTCCGTTTTGCAATATATTTATTGCAATTATACAAAACATTTGTACTAGAATCAATAATAATGCGCATAATGTCCAATGAAAGGTTTGGTGATTCCATATGCCCCAAAAGCTGAAGCAAAGCAGGGATATTTCCATAGGCGAAAACCTGAAAAGATTAAGAAACGAGGCCCAGATGACACAAGAGCAGGTAGTGGCCCAATTACAACTTCGCAACTTGCCTACATCCCGAAGTTCCTACTCTCAAATAGAATCCGGCACTTACAATATCCGGATCGGTGAATTAATCGCATTGGTCGAAATTTTTCATACTGATTATAATACCATTTTTAACGGGCTGAACGATGAGGAATGACCCATGGGATGGAGTATGCGGCAAAATTTACTGCATCTGAATCTTTCCCTGAAGAACAACACAGTCATATCTCTATGTTAGTATCAAACCAGTATCACAGGCACACACAAAAACTCTCAACTGTTGTATATTCAACGTATGAGAGTTTTGTTTTTGCTATTCTCGGCAAGTCCAGGGGTGGAACTAAATATATCTGTTTAGTTTTGGTGCTTTTCAAACTGGAGTTTTATTTCTATTGTGTACATTATTGGGGCTTTTGGATTTTTTGTTGCAGATTCTCAAGATAAATGCATCTATATTGGCCTGGCATTATAAATCGAATAGATCAGAATGAGTCCCTGTATCAACTAAAGTCAACGTCAACTACAGAATCCAATAACACAATGTCCAACCCCGGCTTCTTTGCACGCTTGAGCCTTTTTTAAACCTGCCAGTCAATACTAATTGATAAGTCATAAATCAAGGTCCTCTAAAGCTTCCGAAAAACTAGTATACTTTTTAGTGTCCGGATCTCTGCTGATTTTCTTTGCTTCCTCCATCGCTTGCTTTTTCAGCTCCTCATCAATCCTTATTTGTGTTGGTACTGTCGCCATAACCACACCTCCCTTTAATACAATTAAAGGCATTTTGATTTACATTGTCAATCGTTTGTATTTTTTGATCTTCTGATGTAGATAATTCAAAAATGACAAGCAATCCTACAGACTGCCTGTCATTTAAAATAATTCATGTCAAATTTTCATCACTCGAACTCGGCAAGTTCTGTGGTGTCACTAAATATATTTGTTGAGCTTTGGTACCTTTTTAGGCCGAAGTTTTATTTCTATTATATAGATTATTTGAGCTTTTGGATTTTTTGTTGCCAAAGTGTTGCCATAGCTTTTGTTAAAAAATCATTTCACAAATCAGTTAATTATGGCAGCCATTTTTATTATTTTGATCCCAGATGCCCACTTGTCTTTATAATATCACTTTACGAAAATTCTTAGATCCGCAAATAGGGCAAATATTATATGTACCATGAATAGCATCAAAATCACAAGAAAAACAATCTTCACAAAACATATAGTCCCTTGTCGAAATCGCATCTCTTTTATTATCAATCATGATTTTTAGATATTGTTTACTAGAGTTATCTCCCAAAATGAAGTCTGGTAAAATAAATAATGAGGTTTTTAATTTTAAAAATCGCTCGTCACTCCTATCTAATTCAGCATAATTATAGTCATCGTATAAAAATAATACATATCTACGTTCATGTTCATATTCCCATTTTTTATCTTTTACTGATAATATCCAATATTGTAAAATTTCTTCTAAAAATACGTTCTTTTCGTCTGGCCTCAAATCAAACTTATCTATAATAGTACATAAATAATTGATTTCCTGCTTTGCCTCTTGCACATTATAAATCACATCATACGAGACCACTTGTGAGAAAAAGGGTATTGCTTTATTATCTTTACTTCTCCTCATCCAAATTGGAGCAAGTAACTCTGCGATTCTCTCGTCTTTATAACCATAGATACATTGACCATATCTACCGCTCATATCATCATTTTTTATTGTCTTACTAAATGATGATACATAGTAATCTCTTTTAGGTGTAAAATCTATATTCTTTGCCCAATCGAAATCTAACCACTGTTTATTGGCGTATAACTCCGGCACTACTTTTAGTTCACGTTTATCATTCAGATACTCAATTTTCTGCATCCAAATTTCGTGATTTCGTGTACTGCTTTCAGCAACTTCTTTTGAAATATATTTGCATATGTAATTGTCATTATAGTTATTTCGTGACTTTAAAATATAATTGCTAATAGTTGTCATCAAGACCCCTTTTAAGGGTCTTTTCATTGCAGACTCCTTATTCAACTTTACTAGTTTTGCTTCCAAACCAAATAATTTTGACAAATCATCTCGGGAAAATGCCCATATACCAGTCCTTTTTTTACTTCGGAAATAGCTTATATCATTTATCATAGTTACGTAAGCATGCGTAAGGTTAAAAACAGTTTCTTCTGATGAATCTACTTGTAATGCTTGATTTACAATATCAATAATCTGATCCGCCAAATTTCTATTTTTCAAAACCGTGAACTGCTGATATGCGATATAATAAAGCTTTAATGATGGCAAAAGATGCTTATATTGTCCAATTTCTGACGACTGTGAAAATTCTTCTACCATTTGTAAAATCATTTTCTGTCTTCTGGTAGTAATCCCAATAATTTCATATAAATATGCTTTTAACGTATTCAGATTTATCATGCCGGCATATAAATATAAAACATTAATCATTGCGACTTCATAATCTGTGATTCGATGAAGCCCTAAATAGGGCCGCTGGTTCAAATCATAGTCACTAACCAATGATACAAGAACTTCTTTCGTTTCATACCCTGGGTTATCAATAAATTTTACTATGCCATTATATATATTTTCTAAAGCACATTCTTTTTGATTTGCAGGCCAATCTGATGGTTTAGATACCTCTATACCAATATCATCCATATTGTAACTCCTTGGACTCTTAACTAATAGACTTTAACAATATTATTATACTATCAACGATTAACTTCTAATATAACTATGTATCTACACTGCATAAATATCTTTCATTATTTGCATAATCATAAACTATTCTTGTTATCCCAGTAAGAATAGCATTTACTCTTTCTTCCCAAGTACTGAGCTCTTGTCCACTAACACCTGCCCGGAAATCTCCATGAGCTATAGAATTCCGGCGATTCACCAAGCCATCAATATCATTATGATATTGATCGAATAAATTTACAGGTAGACCAATCTTATATAAATTTTTCTGTAATACAATATACCATAAATTAGACTCCGTATCTATTACTTGATCCTCAACATATAATTCCTCATCTTTAAAACTTTCAAGGGCCTCCAAAAAATCTATTCTGCGAAACAAGCGATGTAAATGTGTGTCATTAGGTAATGATTTTCGAAATATTTCGCATTTTCGGTCTAAATTCTCATATGCAAGAAATTCCTTATGCATACCTGCCACCATTAAACCCATGTCAACGTCTTTCCTTCTAAGTTTTTGAGAATTTATATATTGTATATATGTTTGCAAACATATTTTTATATAGCCCTCCATATGCGAATAGAGCATCAAAACCAAACTTTTTCGGTATCTTTGTCTATCATTCTCTCCCATATTATTCATCTGATTTTTTAAAAATGCAAACTCCTCCTGACGCCAGGCCAACTCAGCTTCAAGATTTGCTCGCAATTCATCTGGCATCAAGGACATTTTGTACTCCTTCCGTAAAAAGTTTGATTCTAGTTCTTATACCATTTACACTACCTGTTTTGTAGGATTGAAGTTCAGTTCCAAATTTAATATTATTGATACATTCTACTATTTGATTTGTCTGATTACAATCTACAATCCTGGCAATTAAAGTCGCCAACGAAACAGCCATTCCATCAAAATAGTATAATACAAATTCGTTACGAACAGTTCCGCTAGAAGCCTTACCAGAAAAAGCTTCTTCTCCCCAATTGTCATTAATAAATTTAAATGTTTCAATAAAGATTTCTTTTTCGCTCTTATAATCAAAAACTATCTCACCAGTTGTCATTTTTTCAAGATATCTTGTTAGGTATTCTGTTACTGGATACTTATAATTTTCAATATCATTTTTTATGGCAAAAAACCTTAAAGCTATTTCCTGGTCATATCGAATCTGCAACTTTTCTTCGCCTATACGTTTTGTTACTTCTTTAAAATCTTTATTTTCACAGCACTCTTCAAGAAACTCTATACCCTCTGAACCAAGTAGTCTAATTGTACAATTACGTATCTCTTGTGCAGACAACAGTTCTCCTCCTGTATTTAAACGTTTAAACATATGGTATTTTAGAGAAACTTCACTTTCCTTCTTTATGACCTCCATACGCACAAAACTTCTTTTTATTTTTATCTGTAACGCTTTTGGCAATTGGTCAAAAGTAAGTCCATTTAAATCATCTACTATGTCACAACCGTGTAAAACTAAAGCAGTTTTTTCTGTCTTCCCAAGTTTTTCACCCCGGAAGTGCAGGTAGCTAGATATTCTCTGCAATCCATCAATTAATTCATACACCCCCTCTTCAGTTTCTATAACAAAGATAGGAGGCACTGGCATTTCCAAAATTAATGATTCAACAAAACGAGATTGTTTTTCTTCACCCCATCTAAAAAGTCTCTGATAATCTGGTGATATTGTTAATTCACTATTTTTATACATATCGTATAGTTCATTAAATGAAACGTCCAAGCTTTTCGTCCTAATTTTAATTATTTGACTATCAACATTTTCAATTAAGTTTTCAATTGTCATTGCAGCTCCTCCATTATAAATATACAAAAGTTTAATTTCCAAAAAATCTCTATGAAATTACTATTAACAATGTGTTTTGTATTATACATTTCCACCATGAATAGTGTATTAAACTTCCAAACATAATAACTGTTTTTTTCTATAGCCCTGGGATATTAAAGTATCCCCATAAGGCTATTCCTACTCCAACCATATCGATTAAACCTTCTTCCCTGTCTGGTAAAGTAATCATCTAGCAAAATCAAGCCAAACCATCATTCCTTATCAGATGTTCCAATCCCTTTGAAAAATTCTGAAAAATCAACATCATAAATTTCCTTCAGGCATACCAAATCCGTAGCCTTGATATTTCGTTCACCCCGCTCTATCTTTGCGTAAGTTGAACGCGACATGGAACTTCCCAATAACTGCATTTGAGCAACAAGCTCATACTGTGAAAGCCCACTGGCTTTCCTTAGTCTAAGTAAATTTCCGTTCAATCCTACACTTCTCAGTATCATCATATTCCTATTCCTCTTTTGGTTCCTATATAGTCACATTTTTCTTGATTATACATGGAAACCTATGGTATAATAGGTCCCAGATGGGAACCGTCAGAAGTTTTTTAAAAATGAACTTACAGGAGGCTACAATGAGCACTTATATTGATGATCTATATAATGGGGCGATATACCCCGCTGAACAAGTCTGCGTCACTACCGAAGAATACCGGATTATTCAAAACAAACTTGCGGCTTTACAGCTTGAACTTGAAGAAAAATTGAACCAACCTCTAAAAAATACCTTTGAGTCTTTTCTTGAGCAACAAAACGCAGCCTTTTCTATTGAAGCTCAGGAAACCTTTTCCTATGGTTTTAAGCTTGGGATAAATCTTTTGCTCGAAACGCTCCAACATTCATCTGAAGGAAGTTGACAGCATATAAGAATCGCTAAAACCGGCCATACAGAGCATAATGACTTTTACCGTTCCACAATAAATAGCCCTTAGACAGCAGTTTCCTGCAATCTAAGGGCTATCGCCTTAAGGTCAGTATTCATACATATACAAATTCTTTTAATACCATTTCCTCTGCCGCATTGCGGATATTATTCATTAGTCCTACCCACCGCATCTGATCTTGCTCCTTTAAGTGTTCCGTTATGCCTTGTCTTTCTGCCATTGTTTCCACCAAGCATTCTACCTTTGCTCTTGCCTGACTATCAATATCATTGAGATGCTTTACCAAATTTCCTTGTATGCACAGGGACGTATAATACCCAGGCCTATAATCTTTTAAATATTGACGCCTTAGAGCGCCATACTTGCCATAGCGCGGTTGTTCTTCTTCTGGCGCCTTTAAATCCGGCAAATAATAATCTCCGCATAAGGTGTAGCTTAGTCCGTTTTTTTCATCATACATCTGCTTCTTCATATTTTTATTCTCCTTATCTTGCGTCCCGAGCTCTTGCTGGGGAAGACTTCCCTTGGTTTCTAGTCCCGCACTCCTTCTGCTTTTGATACATCTTTTCCTTAAGGCAGTCCGTCATTGCCCTATTTTGATATTCCCGATCCAAAAGCGCCTTTGTATAGCAATAATACTCATTTTCTGAATCGTTGTAAGCAGCTACAAACTCCCTGACATTTTTATATCCATTTTCTTGCACAATACCGGACAAGCGATCTTTTCTACTGTCAATTTGCGTTCTTAACTTTCCGCTTTCCCCTTGCAGTTCTTTTCGCTGTTTTCCTTTAAAAAGGCCCTTTGCACTATCCAATCTTTTCTCCAACTCAACAAGTTGATTTTCCTGAATGTGAATTTGATAATTTTCATTCTGCAACTTTTGATAAACTCCGGTTAATTCCGGATATCTGGCTGCTAGCACTGGCATTACAGGAAACTCAGAAAAGGTTCTGAGCCCCTTATCTGTCATACAATCCGCCGATACCTTTCCCTGATCAAATCCGGACTTGTCTGGTATTATAGCAGACCTCCCTCTATTCCAATCTATCCTTTCAAGCGTTTTTTCTAATACCCGTGTAATTAAAAGCTCTAAGGCTGTGATAGCCAGCAAAACAATCACTGCAAACAATTGTGGCTTTCTCCCATGCCTCTTTACGGATTGCCTTACCTTGTAGTAAATTTTTTCCTGCTTGACCTTTCTGATCTGTGTCTCCGGTATTCCACTGATCAGCGCTCTGTCTACAGTTTGATTCCACTTCCAACGAACCTGATTATCCGCTTCTATCTGACCCATCTTTGGATTATTTTTGCCAACCTTTTTCATTGGAAGATATACGCTCCCTTTATTAAATACTTGCAACCGTTCTTTATCATCTTTTACATACAAATTGATTAGCTCTGTAAAAGAGCATTTCACTTCGTCTAAAAAGCCTTCGCTTTTAAATCTGCGTTCTTTTGTTCCAAAAAATTTTCGCTCATACACTTCCCCTTTCCTAATAATTCTGCATCCGCTCCGGACTTTCCCATCATTATCCAATATTTCTTTTTTTGTCCTAACATGCTTACCTGTTTCATCATAAAACATATTTCTGCCGGCGATTTTTTCAATAGGCTTTCGCAGGGGCTTACGCTCCGAAAAAATAAGATGGATATGATAATTCGTCTTTGCTTTATTATGATGCAAGGCCGCGATGCACTCCACACCATACTGTTGTTTAAAATGCTGGACAAACACTTTTAACAGACCCTCCGGTTCATATTCCGCAAAGTGTTCCGGCAAAGCAATTACCAACTCCCTTGCTTCAATGCACTTTCCTTCTGTTCCATGCTTTAAAAATTCTTCTTGATTGTATTTCGCCAGTTTTCCCCAAAACTTCCGCTCCGTAGTTTCATAGACAGCATAAAAATTTTCCTGCCTGGCATGACTGGAGATATAGTTTATTCGCCCCTTTAGGTTGGTCAACTTTGTCATTTGAATAAAAGAATATCTCGGCAATAGGAATCCACCTCCCTTTGCTGCTATCGGGCACCTTTTCGGCTCGGCAGCCCCGCAGGGCGAAATATCCGGAGTACAAAACGAAGTTTTGTGCGATGGGTGTATTTCGCTCTCAGACGCCGAGGGCTTACCAGCCGAATTTTCTTGTTAAAAACAACTTGACTTCCTCTGTGTCAGTTGCGACGATCATGACGGTATTTTTCATATCGCTCGATCACAAAAATATCGTCACAACCGTCATTCACCGTCACCCTTATCCACCAATAAAGTCAGTTTAATCATTCTGCCACTATGCTTTCGCTTTGTTTCATACTGAATGTTATATTCGGAAAGAAGCCTGTCCAGACTTGTATTCAATTTCCTTGTTAATACGTTAGGTTGTAAATCAGGCTCATTTAATTCTCGTAGCAATTCTGTAGCCGTACCGCTCCACTGTGGCTGTTCCACGGATAAAAGAGCGGCAATAGTCTCCAGCATTGGGTCAGCAGGCTCTTGCCACAGCTCTGTTTCGGAACGAATTAGTTCCCATAGGCAAAGCTCCCGATTAAAATTCAAAATCAGTTTTAGGTCTTGCTGGTCACGCCCTACTACCCCAAGTTCTGCCCGGTTGTCCGTTCGTTTTTCTTTCTGCATAATAAAGGCTCCGTCAGCTGCCCCCAGCAAACCTGTTGTGCCGGAGATCATTTCAAAAATATCCGATGATTCCATCTTTCTAGTATGGTGAACGATCAAAAAACAAATACCGTGTTTATCACTAAACTGCTTTAGCTTTGAGACAATTTCATAATCGCTGGCATAACTAAATTTTTCCCCGCCAACCTCTCGGATTTTTTGCAAAGTGTCTATAATGATCAGCCTGGCATCTTTATGCGTCTCAACAAACTGTGTTAATTGGTTTTCTAATCCGTCTTTTAAGGTTTTCGCTCTTATGGCAAGGTAAAAATTCTTGCTGGTTTGCATATCAAACATTCTGGACAACCTCTTTTGAAGTCGGCCAAAGTCATCTTCTAAAGCCAGATAGAGAACCGACCCTTTGTTCACCGGATAATTCCATAAGGGAATCCCCTCACTTATGTGATAACCCAGCTGCGCCATGAAAAAGGATTTGCCTACTTTTGGTGCGCCAGCAAAAAGATAGGTTCCATTGTGGAGTAAGTTATCTACGATTGCCCTTTTCGGCGGGTAAACATTGTCATACAATTCCACCATGGAAAGGACGTTCAGTGGCTCCGAGCCGGATTGTACTTTCTCCTGTTCTTCATCAACACCAACAAGTGAATATGGAACAGCCGTATTTTCTTTTAACCCTGCCATTCGCTTTCCTCCTTTAATCCATTTAGTGTAATTGCCACTAACTGCAAGGTATAGAGAAACTCATCATCTGCTTCACTGCATTTTTCTATCCGTCTTATTTCTTGATAAATGTCACCCATCTGATTTCGCAAAGCTTTATAAACTCTTGGGTTCCCTTGTACCACCACATCCCGGCACAACAGCCTTCTTGTGATATAATCCTGCTTTGTCAGACCGGATAGTCTGACACAACGGTCAAGGAGTTTTCCCTCTTCCTCCGAAACCCGAAATGCTACAATTTTATTTCTCCAGCGTCCTTTATTATCCAAATTCTTATTCATTTGTTTCACCATTCCCTTCTTTAAAAAATACCCTGTGAGCCGCTCATTCTTTCTGCATCTAATTTATCTGCCATTTCTGTCTGCTTTGTTGGAAACAGATGAGCATATCGGTAGGTAATTTCAATGCTTTCATGTCCTACACGTTCTGCAATTGCCAGTGCGGAAAATCCCATTTCAACTAATAAGGAAACGTGTGAATGACGCAAATCGTGTACTCTTATCCGTTTAACCCCGCTTACCTTTGCTCCCCGATCCATCTCGTGATGAAGGTAGGACTTAGTAATCAGAAACAGTCTGTCGTTGGGTTTCGCTCTGTACATCATACCGATATAGTCCTGCATTTCTTCGCAAAGAAACTTTGGCATCTTTATGGTCCGATTGCTTTTGGGCGTCTTGGGAGAAGTGATGACATCACGCCCTTTGAGTCTCTGATAGGATTTATTGATTGTCACGGTACATTTTTCAAAGTCAAAGTCTTTGGCTGTCAAAGCGAGCAGCTCTCCCATGCGAATTCCGCACCAGTAAAGCAATTCAAATGCATAGTAGGACTGGGGCTTATCCATCATGACATCTGCAAATTTTAAATATTCCTCCTTTGTCCAAAACCGCATTTCCTTATAATCCTCTGCTCCCATTGTTCCCGCCAGCTGAGCCGGGTTGGAACGCAAATGATAGAATCGCACAGCATGATTGAAAATGGCGCTTAACTGGCTGTGTATTGTCTTTAAATAGGTGGGTGAATACCCTTTTCCCTGCGCATCTTTATATTCCAGGAGTTCATTTTGCCAAGCAATTACATCTTTCGCTTCAATACTCTCTATTTTACGTTCTCCAAAGTAAGGAAGTATTTTTGTTCGTATTACGTGACTTTTGGAATCCCATGTGTTCTCTTTAACACGCTTCTTTTTATCCGCTTCATAGAGCTCAAAGAAACTTTCAAAGGTCATATCCAATCGGGATTCTTGCTTTAGCATAGCCTCCCTTTCCCATGCCTGCGCTTCTCTTTTCGTTGCAAATCCTCGTTTCTGCGTCTGCTTTCGTTCTCCCTTCCAGTTCGTAAAACGGTAAAGTACACGCCATGTTCCTGTATCCCCATCTTTGTATACAGCCATTCCCTCACTTCCTTTCTTTCCTTGCTTCGCTGTAACAAACCTTTTTCTGAAAATAATCTGTGTTCACCCGCCCTGCCACGGTCAAATAGCCCTGTTGTTTTAACTCTTGATTCAACTCCCGGACGATCTTGTAAGCGCATGATTTTGATATTCCCAGTTCCTGCGCCACTTCTTCAACATTCATAAATCGCCGCTCCCCCATTTGCTAACTCCCCCTTTGCCTGCTGAATTGTTACTCTCCTTACACAGCTTTCTGGTATTGTGTTGTTTTTTCTTCGGCTGGTTTCCTCTTTTCGGCCACTGCTGAGAAGTCGATATATTAGCCAACCATTAACTTAACATATTTGTTTAGTTTCACTATTGAGTATCATACTAAACATTTAAAGTTAAGTCAAGTGGTTCTACAAAGAATATTAACTTTTTTTGCTTAGTTCTCGGTTGTTATTCTGATTTGCTCGTGCTATACTGAATGCAACATATTTGTTTAGGGAGTTTATTATGGCTATTGGAAAACGCATTAAACATATTCGCAACTTGCGAGGTCTTACGCAAAAGGAACTTGGAGCCGCTATTGGGTTTGAGGGTAAAACTGCGGATGTTCGCATTGCACAATATGAATCAGAAACCAGAGTACCAAAGGACAAGCTGCTGGCCGAAATAGCAAAAGTATTAGATGTCAGTCCCGATGCGCTGGACGTGCCGGACATTGATTCTTATATTGGGGTCATGCACACGCTCTTCGCTCTGGAAGATATGTATGGTTTAAAAATAGATAAAGTTGATGGTGAACTCTGCATCCTACTGGACAAAAACAATAGCAGCTACCTTTCCATGTTTGATATGCTTTGTTCCTGGCAACAAATAGCTGCAAAACTGGAAAGGGGCATAGTTTCCAAAGAAGATTACAACCAGTGGCGCTATACTTACCCCACTCAAGAAGTCGAATGATTTATGCAGTTGAGGGAAAAAGAGAGCGAAAGGACAAATAGCTACAGGAGGTTTCACTATGCAATACGAAAAACATCGAGAAGCTCGCAAAATTTTTGCAGAAATAGATAAAAACCCTCAAAATTTTTTAATTATTCACTATTCCTGTGAAAGCTTCTATGACATTAAAGACGGCCATACACCTCGCATTACATCCATAGCTGTCTATGACTACTCTTCTGCGCAAACAGATTCCTTCTCTTTACATAAAGTAGCCGAAAAGAATCACATTTCTGCAGATGAGATTGAGTGCCATTATGATAAACTTGAGCGCAACATGCTTGACGAATTTTTTAATTATGCGAAAGAGCATCAAAGCTATACTTGGATTCACTGGAATATGCGAGACATTAACTATGGGTTTAAAGCTATCGAGCATCGTTTCTCAGTTCTCAGCGGCGAACCATACAAGATTGCTGATACGAAAAAGCTTGACCTCGCACGTCTTTTAATTCAATGTTATGGCGTTGGTTACATTGATCACCCTCGGATGGAGAAACTACTCGACTATAACAAAATAAAGGCAAAGGATTATCTAACCGGTAAAGGGGAAGCTGAAGCTTTTGAAAATAAGGAATATATCAAATTACATATGTCAACTCTCCGAAAAGTAGATGTTTTCGCTAACCTTATTAACCGATCAGTTAATAATACCCTAAAAGTCAAATCCAAGTGGTATGAAATATATGGCATATCCTTTCAAGGTGTTTTCAACTATTGCAAAGAGCAATGGTGGCTACAGTTAATTTGGACCGTCTTGATGCTTTTTGCTGGAGCGTTTGTCGGTAAAATGATATAAAAATAGCCCACTGAAAAGCTTACTGTTTTCAGTGGGCTATTTTTATCTTCATGTGTAGTGAATTGTACAATTAACTACAAGTCTTTCCAATATCTATTCATCATTAATTTCGCAAACTAATGGCTTTCTTAATAAGCAAAACTACCCTTTGAGGGTTTTATGTTGCCAAATCGTTGCCACCAGGTATTTTTAAAACGTCATATTCATTGCAAACACTAGCTCGCAGCGTTTACCAAAATTACTCAAACTCCTTTGCGGACTGCATTTCATGACACGCAAAGGCTGTTATTAGAGGCTTATAGTTCGAACATATGTTCTGATTCTGTGCTTTTCGCACCGCTTATGAAGAAATAAACTCCAAAATAACTCCATTTTACTCTTTATTATTTTGTTGTTCTTCTCTTGCGTACAGGAGATCCAATGCCTGACATACAACACCACTCATGCTCTGATAGTGTCTTTCTGCATACTCAACAAGTCTCTGTTTTTGCTCTGGAGTCACCCGTACTCGTATGTTTTCTTCTTTGCCATCTTTTGGTGTTTTTCTAGCCAAACATATCACTTCCCTTCCACAAGTACAGTTTACTACTAATTACTACAAAATGTCAATCTATTTTTGTTATTTATCTATATATTCTCTTGGACTAATCTTAGACTAATTTACTTCTCACTCCTGTAGATCTTTATCAACAATCTCCCAGTAACCATTCTTTGGAGATCCATGTCTTATAAGAATACCATACTCTTTTAACTTCTTAATATTGTTCTCAATATTTCGACTGGCAACCCCGATTTTTTCAGCTAACTTAACCGCTGATAATTGATGATCTTCTGAAAGCAACTTTATAATCTTTTGCTGTGTATCGTTGAGATCTGTTCTCCACTCTGCCTCCGATGCTTCTCCGATGCTTCTCCGATGCTTCTCCGATGCTTCTCCGATGCTTTCTTTTTCATTTGTCATCGGAAATGAATTACGGAACACCTCTACCCGAAACATATTATCAAATTCCTGAAATCTCGGTCTCGGAAGTCCATACTCTTCTGCAGCATTCAGGATTCTTTTTATTCCGCTTCCCCATGCTTCTACGAGTCCCATCTGACTGAATATATTGGCAATACCTTTATTCCGGATCTTAGAATGACCATTCATGACTTCCTCATAAGTCAATCCGTTATATAATCCGCCTGGAGAAGTCACCTCCAACCTGTCATCATAAACTGCGACCTGAATACAGGATTCATCCAATAGGTTACGGTGACAATGGGCGTTAATGATCATTTCCCTGATTGCTTCCGGTGGTAGCTCATACTTCTCTTTTCGCACCAATCCATCAATCGTTGCTCCGAGTCGAATATTTCTCAATACAAAGTCTACAGCTTCTTCGATTTGTGTATAGATTGGTCCTGTAAATTCTCTCTTATCCAGAAACACTGCACGATCTGTTCCCTTGAATACCGCACATTGTGTTTTGGCGAATGAAAAATAATCTGATGTCAGCAATGCATAGGCATTCGTTGCCAGAAGCTGTCCCTCGCTCTGCTTCAAGATTTTCCAGTTTATCAGCTGCTCTTTCTTTACAGAATGCTCTGCCATTCCTGCCTTCTTCCGGAACTTTTCGATATCCTGACAAAGTTTCTCTGTTGCTTCCTCTGAAACAGGATAACCCACACAAGTAAGCTCATCCCATGAGATTCTGGCTCCTTCCATTTCCAGCTCTTTTATCTTCTCCGGAAATGCCTGCCTTGATGTACCTGCAACACGGATATAAGTACCATTATCTTTTCCCTTTGATTTCAGATAATACGGTCTGTTCTTTCCAGCTTCTACTGATACAACAATGACCGTTTTCCCGTCTACTGTCTGCGGCTCAATATCAGGAATAATCTGTGGCACACAGGAATCAGAAACTGCATTGGCAATTCCGTCCATCAGCTGAAACAACACATCATTTTCCACACCAACAATCTGGTGTGTTTTATCATCTACTCCAACAATCAGCTTGCCGCCTTGTGTATTGGCAAAAGCTACAATCGTCTTCATGTATTTTTCACTTTTATCGGGTAAGGATACCTTGTACTCAATATTTTTCGACTCCCCGGAAAACATAGTTTCTTCTACCATTCTTTCACTCCTAATCTATACTCGCACCACCGGTACAAGTAATTCTATTTCCAGAGTAAATATCTCTGGATCATTAACACTATTATACGTTCTATTCTTCTTTTCTAGCAAGCAAGAAAACAAAACAGTTCATTTTTTCTTACCATTTTCTTCTGTTCTTTTTTTATTCCAGATAAAGTCTCGTTATCTCATCCATGAAAATAGTTTTGTCCTCATTGGTCATAGTTCCACTGGCAAATAAAGCAGCTGCCTGTTCAAGAATCTGCCTTGCCTGTTTAGCACCAGAATATTCACTTGGCTCATCATTACCCAAGCACACGGTTTCATTATCATTCATAAGATAAGAAACCTGACACTGAAATGCATCTGCCAGTTTTTGATATAAACTACTCTGCTTTGGATATCGTCCATCAATTTCCCAAGCTCGAATTGTTCTATAAGAAACGCCGACCATAGCACCCAGCTTTTGTTGAGTCATTTTTTTCTCTTTTCGCAACTTTCTAATTTTATCACCAAATGTTGTCATAAGTATACATCTTTCTCCTATGAGTTTTGTACGTGCTTTTTTAATCACAATAAAAGTATATCATTATGCAAACGAAAAGAGAACCCGACATCTCAAGCAAATTTGATGATGCAGGTTCCCTCTTTATAGATCAATACCTTTTATTTTTTCATCTTATGATCTGATGGCAGTCTCACTTCTTAATGACAACTGTGGCTTCCACATCCATGCTCGCCACATGTATGTCCTTCCCCGTGGTTGTGCTCGTGATGAGAACATTTCACATCCGGATTATACTCAAGTGTTTCATTGATAAAAGCTTCTACTGCTTCATCCGCATATCCGGAAACTCCGCCAAAAAGCTTAATGCCTGCTGCCGCTAATGCGGTCTGGGCACCTCCTCCGATTCCGCCGCAGATCAAGACATCGGCATTTAAGGCATTAAGAACTCCTGCCAACGCACCATGTCCGCTTCCATTCGTATCTACTACTTCTGAATGTACTACTTTTCCTTCCTCTACATCGTAAATCTTAAATGTCTCTGTGTGTCCAAAGTGCTGGAAAATCTGTCCATTTTCATATGTTACTGCTATTCTCATGATACCTTCTCCTTTTTCTGCTGCATATTTTTTGTAAATTTCCTGTTTGTAACATCCTCCAAAGCTGCAGTCGCTACTCTGACCGTCACAAATTCTGAAATCCCCGCCCTCGATTCTAAGCGGATGCCCATCAATGAGTGCATCTGCTATTTTCTTCCTAGCAATCTCGTAAATCCGTTGAACTGTTGTTCTTGCAATCTGCATAGATACTGCACACTGCTCCTGACTATAACCTTTCTTGTCCAAAAGACGGATTGTCTCGTACTCATCTACCGTCAGAACAATGGGTGTTTTTTTGTCAGTATCGTCTGCCGGAAGAAATTCTAAAACATTGGGGAAATGACAGACTTTTCTGCATTTTACTGGTCTCGGCATAAACTGCTCCTTTCTCGCTTTTCTTATATAATAGTCCTATAAAAGGCATATGTCAATAATGTTTTTGACATATGCCTTTTATAAATCGCCTTATAGTATTACTTCTTTTCATTATTTTTTAATTTACAGATACCCTGCGTCATTGTTCCCATTGGACAAAATGTACACCAGGTTCGTGGCTTATATAACACCATTACGATCAACCCTAACAACAAAGATGTAAGCATCAAACTATAAAGTCCAAAACTAAACTGTGCCACCCAATCAGCTACTGTTCCGGCAGTGTATGTCCATCCCCACGGAACACGGAAGGTCCAGAATAATTTGATGATTTCACGCAAGGATGATGCTCCGGCACCAACTAAATATGTCTGAAATACCATATTTCCAAACATTGTAAGGAAAAATATCAAAAAGCCGTATCGGAACCATTTTGAACTCATCCATCGCGGGGTTGGTTTATTTCTTGAGCATTTTAAATCTCCACCAAGCTTACTAAAAAGCTGGCCACGTCCACACAAATGATTACAGAAAAATTTATTTCCACCGAATATTGCTATTCCTAACGGCAACAGGAAATCAATCATCCCAAACCAAGCGAACAAAATACTAAAAAAACCGAGAGCAAAATAAAGGATTGCCCATATCCATAAATAATCATACCAATGTTTCTTTTTCTTCACATCGCTGTCCTCTCTTTCATTTCAATACAACCTGCCGGACAGGACTTTGCACATTTTCCACATCCTACACACACTGTTTCTTCTACCACAGCATAACATCCATGGTAAACCTTGGCCGCTGCCAGCGGACAAGTATTTTCACATACTCCGCAGGCAACACATCTTTTTTTATCGACACTTGCCACTCTTTTTGCCAATGCTTTGTTCCCCTTTCAAATTTTGTATCTCTATTGTACCTGAAAAAGGTAAATCCTTCTGTGATATTATTACATAAGAATTTACCTTGAACGCTAATCATTACAATGACATATTTTTATTATACATTACCTTTATATTTATATATGATGTTTAGAATTTCCTCAGTTGTTCGAATAATTTCTTTTTGTTTTTCTTTCATTGTTATAGATTTGCTTTCTTCTTCAGCTAACGAAGAGTAAAGGTGAATGGTATTAGCATGATGCCATATCTCATCGCAAATTTTCTCGATTTCATCAGCACTCCGAAATGCCTGGTCTGTTTGCATTTGCAAGTGTTCTCGTTGCTCTTCCAGATGATTCATCCGTTCTTGTAACTGATCCCTTTCTTTCTGCAATCGATCATGTTGTGCTTGCAGTTGATCTATTTGTATTTTAATTTCACTCATCTTTTCTTTCTGTCTCCGCATAAGCATCATCAAATATACAATTACAAATAATAGTATTATGTACAGCATAAACTTCTCCTCACGACACATATATTTCGACGGTTTTCCGCAAATCAACTATTGATAATGGCATAGAAAGAACAGTTAGTTTTCCTGAATTCTTTTTAATTTCAACAGCATCAGGATTGCCTGTGATTAAAATTACAGGTGTTGTCCTGTCCGCACGCCATGGCTGATTCGGTTGGCTCGTCATATCTTCGGTAACAATCCAAAGATCCGGCTTATGTCTGTCTAATTTTGTTTTAGCGCTTTCCGGTGTATAAAACAGCATGATCTGCTCTGAAATAAACTGCAATGCTTCTTTTAATCCTTTTGCATAACGTTCACTGCCACAGACCAGCGCAATAATAGAAGCAGCTTTCTTTTTTTGTGTTACCTGAATAAAATCCAAAACTGGTGTATTATAGAGACTAAAGTCTTTTTCCAAATGAACTTTATCATAATAACTCTTTGCTGCCTTGCACATCCTCAGACAAAACTGTTCTATGTCTATACGAATATCGTTTCCGTTCTCCTGTATGTTCATACTGTCCAACTGACAAACTGACATTCCACAGTTTAGTCCAAGATGAAAGCGTATATTATTTTCATCATTCAAAAATCCTTTATTTTGATGAAGATATTCACATCGAAGCTGCCAACAGCGTTCTCCGCAAATATATGGCTTTTCATCGAATTGAGATAGTTTAAAGTAGTCCCCTGCATATTCATCAAACCAGCGAATATACTGGGTTCCCACATCACGGGTCGGATTCTTTTTCCGATCCAGCATAACCCGGCCATCTCGATAATGTTTAACAATTTCCGGGAAAGCAATACCTCCGCAAATATCTGGCAAAGTCAATGCCAATGCCAGTGCAGACTGCCATCGTCTATCTACAATATTCAGTTCTACTTCTTCGATTCGGTCCAAAAATGTAAAACTGACATCTCCCTGCATTATTTATCCCTCCCTCATATTCACAACAGTCATGTACTATAGTCAGTATATTTTTATTTATGGCATATGTCAATTATGTAATTGACGCATCTTAAAAAAGTAAGTATACTATGTTCGTAAAGGAGATAACTGTTATGAGCTTCGAAAATTATTTTCCACTATGGAATGACTTAAATACAGTACAGAAAAAAGTAATTTCAGACAATTTGATTACACGGGATGTAAAAAAAGGAACGATCATTCACAACGGAAACCTGGATTGTACTGGATTATTACTGGTTAAATCCGGGCAGCTTCGAACTTACATACTTTCAGATGAAGGACGGGAAATTACACTTTACCGTTTGTTCGATATGGATATGTGTCTTTTATCCGCCTCATGTATCATGCAGTCCATTCAATTTGAAGTAACCATTGAAGCAGAAAAAGATACTGATCTTTGGATCATCCCTGCTGAAATCTATAAGGACATCATGAAGGAATCGGCTCCCGTCGCAAACTATACCAATGAGTTAATGGCTACCCGTTTTTCTGATGTCATGTGGCTGATTGAACAGATCATGTGGAAGAGTTTGGATAAGCGAGTTGCTTCATTTCTTTTAGAAGAGACCTCTATCGAAGAAACAAATGAATTAAAAATTACTCACGAAACTATCGCCAACCATCTTGGTTCCCACAGGGAAGTTATCACTCGAATGCTTCGATACTTTCAAGGCGAAGGTCTCGTCAAACTCTCACGCGGCAAAATCACCATCCTTGATTCGAAAAAACTGGAAACACTACAAAGATCATAAACCTGTTTTTCTATAACATCTAAAGAATCCTCCATTTATCAGAATTATGAAAGTCATTCTAATAAATGGGGGAATCCTTTTATACTACGTGAAAATCGTAAAATATTTTGTTTATTTCTAATAATCCATACCACATACATATGACCTTTCGATCAGTACACGGTCATTAACCACTACATCATAGAAGCGGAATCCGCCGGAGAAGTTGTATGTTTCATATCCATTTCCTTCCAGAATACGACTGGCAATATAACTTCGCAGCCCACTCTGGCATATCAGATAAACAGGCTTTCCTTTCTCAATTTCATTGATGCGTTCCCTCAGTTCATCTACAGGAATATTTTTGAATCCATCCATATGCCCCCTGTTAAATTCACCTACAGTTCTCACATCCAGCAATACAACACTTTTATCTTTAGAAATCTTATCCATATCTTCCAGATGCCATTGTTTTAAGGTACCTTTTGCTATATTGTCTATCATGAATCCTGCCATATTTACAGGATCCTTGGCAGAGGAGTATGGCGGTGCATATGCAAGATCCAGATCTTTCAGCTGAGTTGCCTTCAGCCCTGCATGGATTGCTGTTGCAAGCACATCGATACGTTTATCAACGCCTTCATATCCTATAATCTGAGCACCAAGCAAGCGATACGTATCCTTTTCAAAAACCACCTTCATGGTCATCACTTTTCCACCTGGATAGTAACCGGCATGACTCATAGGAGAAAGAATTACTGTATCTACCTCTAATCCTGACTTTTTAGCATTTGTTTCATTGATACCTGTAGTGGCTGCTGTTATATCAAATACTTTGATAACGGAGCTTCCCTGACTGCCCAGATAACGGCTATCACCGCCGCAAATATTATCAGCAATGATCCTTCCCTGTTTATTGGCTGGTCCGGCCAAAGAGATCAGCGCATCATCACCCGTAACATAATGTTTTACCTGAACGGCATCACCTGCTGCATAAATATCCGGTACAGAAGTTTCCATTCTGTCATTCACTACAATACTTCCCTTGATGCCAAGTTCCAGACCAGCTTCTTTTGCTAATGCTGTGTCTGGTGTAACTCCGATTGCCAGCACCACCATATCAGCCTGAAGGGATGGATTATCTTTCAACAGAACCTCCACTCCGTTGTCTTTTTCTTTAAATCCTTCTACTGTATAGCCCAGTACCAGTTTTATCCCATACTTTCTCATTTCATTATGGATCATGGATGCCATATCCGGGTCAAAAGGGTTCATCAGCTGCTTAGGCCGCTGGACAATCGTAACATCCATGCCAAGCTCCCTCAAATTTTCTGCCAGTTCCAGACCAATAAAACCGCCACCTGCCAATACAGCCGATTTTGGATGATTCTTATTTATATATTCCTTTATCCGAAAAGTGTCTTCTACAGTACGAAGTGTAAAAAGTTTATCAATACCTACTCCGGGAAGTCTTGGCTGTGTTGGCTTTGCCCCCGGAGAGAGGATCAGCTTATCATAGTTTTCTTCAAATATCTCATCATTCTCTAAATTTTTCACTGAAACCGTTTTACGTTCCGGATGTATGGAAATAACTTCATGATGAATTTTCATGTTAATACGGAAGCGTTTAAAAAAACTCTCTGGTGTCTGTAGTGTAAGTTCTTCCGGGTCTGTGATCACGTCTCCAATATAATATGGAAGCCCACAATTCGCATAGGATATGTATCCAGATCTTTCAAACACAGTAATTTCTGCATGTTCATCCAATCTTCGTATTCTTGCTGCAGCTGTAGCTCCTCCGGCTACACCGCCTACGATTATTACCTTCATCTTATTTTTCCACCTTTCCTGAATAAGCAGCAATGCCACCAATATTATTTACTTTAGAATATCCCATTCGTTGCAACATCCCAGTTGCTTGACGACTTCGGGCTCCGGAATAACAGTATACAAACAGCGGTATTTCTGTATTCTTCACTACTGAAACAATATTGTTAAGTTGTTGTAACGGCACATTTTTACTTTCTGGTATATGCCCTTCCTGATATTCCTGCGGAGTACGTACATCCAGCAGAACTGCACCGGCAGTCCTTTTATATTCCTCTATTCCTTGATTAATATTCGCCTGTTTAAAGAAATCAAAAAAGCCCATTAGCGCACCTCCTTAAAGCATTTCTAAAATCGCATTCTTAGGTCTCGCCCCTGAAACCTGCTGTACAATCTTCCCATTCTTCATAACCACTAAAGTCGGAATGCTCATAATACTGAACTTATTTGCCAGTTCAGGCTCTTCATCTACATTAATCTTTCCAACTTTAATATCTCTACGCTCACTTGCAATCTCCTCTACAATAGGTACTACCATGCGGCAAGGAGCACACCAAGGAGCCCAAAAGTCTAAAAGAACGGTTTTCTCGGAATCCATTATTTCATTCTGAAAATTATTTTTATTGATATTAATAGCAGACATTTTACAGTCCTCCTCGTTTTTTCTTTTATGGCTTTATTATAATCTGAATTTTATTTGTTTTCTGTGATATCATCACATTATTATCATGATTTGTTTTTTAAGAATTTATTTTTTCATCTTATGATCTGATGGCAGTCTCACTTCTCCGGTCCTTTTCTTCATAATAGAATTCTGCGTCTCCATCTGTGTTGGAATATAATCGCTTTCCTGCAGAAATGCACCTGCCGCCTCAGCATATGATTCATATCCAGCTGCTTTCATTCTCTTTAACATTTTTGCCAAAGCACTGTTCTTGTCTCTACTCACCTGACGTGTGCTGATGCCCAGTTCCGCTGCTGTTTCCTTAACTTGTTTTCCCATAATAAAATAATCGCTCACGATTTTCTTTTCCTTCTCTGTCAGATCACTGAAGAGTTCTTTGAAGAAGATCTCTGTTGTGATATCTGATGCAATGTCACGTCCATCATCTGCGATAAAGTCTGTCGCACAACTGTTTTCTGATTCTAATCCACAAAATAATACTGTATTATTTCTCTGATGCTGCTGATCGAACATATAATGTTCCTTATTATAAGAAATATTAAGAACTTCCAGCTCTTCTGCTGTAATATTAGCGTATTTCACCTTCTGATATCTGTCGTAAAATGTGTATTTTCTTTCTTCCATGATTGTTCCTCCGATTTGTCGTTTTTGTTGATTTGTGACAAATCGGAAATCATGGATATCTGGCATAATGTCTGCCTCTTCCCTGCATCTTGATATGCTCTTCCTTTCCGGCATCTACCTGTTAAAAAGGAAGCTTTTTCAAATCTGCAACCTGTTTTTTGGGTATAAAAAAAGGCCATGCCCTTCCGGGCACAGCCTGACGCCTTAAAATTTGAGAAAAGAAAAACCTCCGCAAACATTACGTCTGCGAAGGTCTATTTCTCTCAGCATATCAATTCTAACATGCATGTATTTTCATTGTAATGCCATTCACATGCCAGTTTACTGTCAGTTCACTGCCACTTTACTCCCACTTTTCTTCCAGTTTATTTCCTCCATCTTATTCTGTATCTTTTCCGGACGTGTAAATGCCCAGAGCATTGTTGCATACAAACGGATTGCTTTCTTACGGTTTCGATAATAAGTGGTACTTGGCATATCATCCAGCATCAGCATCACATCTTCATTGGTATTTCCTGCTTCAAAATATCTATATTTCAAAAGCCGATAATACAGCTGTCCATTCTTCGGATAATCCCTCAAAGCTATCAGGGAATCTCTCATGATTTCCAGCAAACAGAGATTCATATCATTATTTAGAAGCTTTTCCTGGATTCTGCGTTTCTCTGCAGTCGCATCGAAATCTACCAGATCATATAACATTTCCTTCAGATGCTTCCCTTCTTCTGCATACATTTCATAATCTATATCCACAAGATTCTTCTCAATACGGAACATTACCTTGGTATACTGACTCAACAATAATTCCGTATTCTTATAAGCATCCTCTGCCACTTCTTCCATATTGATAAACATATCCTGTATTCTCTGCATAATTGTCCTCCTTCCCGACCGCTTCCGCAGCCAGACCAATCATTGTATTGTTTATTCCATTCACAGTCTGTCACTGTCCTAACATCTCTTCATGCAGATTCCGCAGAAATATCTGCTGTGGGATAGCTTCTATTTCTGGCTGACCGGCAACTGTATGATCTATTGAAAGCAATCGGTTCTCACGGGAAAGGATGTATCCCCGACTGCTGATGTTCTCATCGAATATCTATCTCTCCAAAGGGGGCCCTGATTCAGGGCTCCCTTTTAGGGCACCGTTATTTACGTTCCATAAACCATTTATAATTTTCTTCATAAGTCAGATGACAGATTTTCCCGCCCACCTGACAGGTATAACGATATCCGGTTCCGCCAGCTTTTCGACTGGCACAACGCTCCGGTTTTGAAACCTTATCAATCGCATACTTACGTCCATCTTCCCAGACAAACGCTGTAGGGATCAATTCTCCTTCCCGGCTGAATACCGCCAGGACATCTACATACACTTTAGCTGTCATTACAAAACACCTGCTCTCTCCTATCCATGAAAATATGCTTGTGGATGAACCGTGTGTTCCTTAGCATTCAGCTGTGCCAGTATCTTATCCTGATACATAAATGCTCTCTGAATACTCTGATAACCAAATCTTCCACGGATCTCATCTGCCACCTGGTCCATCTTTTTGATTTTTTCTCTTTTTGTTTCATCCATAAATAAATCAAGCTGATAAGGCATCTCTTCAGACACCAGATCACATCCTCGAACACCAAGACTACGAATCGGATGTTCCCAGTTATAATTTTTCTGAAATAACTCAAATGCAGTTCTGGCAATTTCTTCTGTAAGATTACTTGCCCTGTCCAACTTGCACTGTCTCGTGAAATGGTACAGTCCATTATCCCGAATCGAGATTTCTACTGTCCTGCATTGAAAACCATTTTCACGCAACCTGGCTCCTACACTTTCTGAAAGCGCCATCAAAATAATCTTCACATCCAATTCACTAACAAGATCTCTTGGTGTTGTTGTGCTGTTCCCGATAGATTTGATTGGTGCTCTATATCCTTCTACTGAAACTGGAGTCTTATCCCATCCATTTGCAAAGGTATGAAGTACCAATCCCATCTTTCCAAGATATGTTTCTAATATAGAAGGTTCTGCCCCTGCCAGATCGCCAATCGTACAAATGCCAAGTTTCTTCATCGTCCGTTCAGTGCTTCTTCCAACCATGAGTAAATCTCCTACTGGAAGTTTCCATGCAATATCCTTGTAATTGTCTTTGGAAAACTCTGTAATGGCATCCGGCTTTTTATAATCAGAACCGAGCTTTGCAAATATCTTATTCCAGGAAACACCAATACTTACGGTAACACCCAGTTCATATTTAATCCGACTGCTGATCTCTTTTGCAATCTTCATTCCATCTCCCTTGATAGAAGTACTGGCGGTCACATCCAGCCAGCTTTCATCAATCCCAAATGGTTCTCTCTGATCTGTGTATTCACTGTAAATCTCCTGTGCCATTCTGGAAAACCTCAAATAAAGATCCATGCGAGGCGGTACAAAAATTATTTCCGGGCAAACCTGCCTTGCCTGCCACAATGCCATACCTGTTTTTACTCCGGCTCGCTTTGCAATATAATTCGCAGTCAGCACAATTCCATGTCTTGCTTCCGGATCGCCCCCAACTGCCATCGGCTTTCCGGCAAGTTCCGGATGATGCAGCATCTCAACACTTGCGTAAAAGCAATTCATATCTGAATGAAGAATTGTCCTGCTCATAACATTCACCTACCAGTCTAAAAATCGTAATAAAACTTCTTTGCTTCATATTGACTTTGTGAAGTTTTTGAATTATAATTTCTACTAACTTCACGAACGTTTGTTTGTATTCTATACGTGATAATGAACTCTGTCAATAGTTTTTATGAAGTTGATGAAGTTACGATTTCAAAAACTTGGAAAGGATCCCACTATGAATTTTTCAGACAAGATTAAATTTCAACGAGAACAAAATCATCTGACACAGAAAGAACTTGCAGAACTGGTCGGCGTATCCCAGCGTGCAATCGCAGCTTATGAAAGTTCCGGCACAATCGCACGAATCTCTACTATGAGAAAGCTCGCTCATGCATTAAATGTCTCTTATGATTATTTAAAACATGATGAGATCACAGATCCTTCTTATGGAATTGAAAAAATGGATTATATTGATGAAGTCAATGGACAGCTTGGTGAAAAAGGTGCCAGGGACATCAATGAGATTCTCGAAGCCAACCGTGCTCTTTTTGCTGGTGGCGAACTCGATGAAGAAGCAAAAGATGCTTTCTATCAGGCTGTAACCAAAGCATATCTTTCCTGTAAGATGGAAGCTAAAAAGACATTTGGACGGAAAAAGAAAAACACTGAAACGGAAAGGGATTCATAGGTGTCCGTATTTTCGTACAGCACTTTTGCTACTCTATACTTGCAGCAAACTATCTTATGAAATATCGAGGTGTTTTTATGAGTTCAAAATGTATAAGAGACACTGTTAGTAAAGTAAAAACAAAATATCAGGAAAGTGATCCGTACCGCCTTGCAGCCGCTATGCATATTATTGTTAAGAAGCTTCCGCTTGGAACTGATCCAAACTGTTGCAAAGGCTTCTGTATGCGGGAATGTCGAAAGACCTGCATCGTCATTAACTGCGACCTGCCGGAAATCATACAGCAGATTATCCTGATCCACGAGATCGGTCACGCACTCCTTCATCAGAAAACCCTTCAGATCAAGTGTTTTCATGATTTTGAATTATTCGATGGAGTATCACAATGTGAATATGAAGCGAATTGCTTTGCCGCTGATTATCTTCTGGAAGATGAAGATGTACTGGAGATGCTTAACGCCGATATGTCCTTTTTCCAGGCTGCCGCAGAACTGAAAGTTCCACCGGAACTTCTTGATTTCAAATTCCGAATGATGAAACGAAGCGGCGTTCAGATTGTAGATTCTCCGATTACTTCCAACAGTGACTTTTTAAAAGATATCCCTACTTCGGGAATAATAGAAAATTACTAAATATGCTATTTTTGAAAAAGGAGATTTTTGAAAATGATCAACTTAAATAAACATAGAATAGACTTTGGAAAAGGGGATGTAGGCATTGGTGTCATCGGTAACACTACAGATTCCGCACAACTGGCATTTTATAATCAGAGTGCACGTCCCATCCATATACTCAAGAATCCAGATCAGAATCCTGGGTTCGAACCCATGGAATTTAAAGAAGAACCTTTTATCATGAGCTTCTCCAATCCTGAAAGCATTGATGCAGTTATTTCAATTTTACAACGTGCCAAATATATTAATTTCACTTCCAAAAACGAACCGCAAAAAACAGAATAGATGAATGATGTATCTTATAAAGAATGGCTGTCTTTTCTCCAATGAGCAGGCAGCCATTTCTCATGTAATTCTTTAATACAAGTCTCCCACATATCCATCTGCTTCCAGATGCATATAGCACTCGTCCACCTTCTCTGATTCCAGAATCCGCAAAACGTGTTCCATACCTGTAGCAAGTTCTTTTGTTTTTAACTCTTCCAGCGGAATCCAATAAACTCTTCCTTCCTCAGAACTCTTTAATTCTCCGGTAAACTTATCCGCTTTATACAAGGTAATAACATAGTGCACTCCGCTCTTATGCCAATGATATAATCCTCCAAGCTTCGGTGCTTCAACCGTAAGTCCTGTTTCTTCCCAGACTTCCCGAATCATAGATTTCTGAAAAATCTCATTTGCTTCTACGTGACCGCCTGGAAAAGTTGTACCGGTATAGCTATCATTTACTTTATCCAGAGCCAGTACATTCCCTTTATGATCCTGAATCATACACATATTCATAAAACAGACCTTCTCAATCTGACTCTCTTCTTTTTCATTCAGAGATTTTCTGACACGTTTGTTGATATCCGATCGTTTGGATTTATAATGCTTGAAGACCTCTCCATACGGAATCCAGATTTCTGCATCTTCAATTTTTTCATAAACAGAATCCACCACTTCTTCCAGATGTTTGTCACTCGGAAAAGTACATTTTTTCATATAATAATCTCTGGTTGCCTGAAACATCCATTCCGCAATCTTTTCTTTCTGCTTCATTTTTAACTGGGAATACTTCTTATTCGTTTGCAGTAATCTCCCATCTATCATCTTATGGTTTTTCCGTGACATCGGTTTGACCTCTTTTCTTCTTTTTCATTCAGATTTTACTATACCACAGAATCATGCTTGCGTCATACTTCTGAGCTTCGATGTCCTCTTTTTCTTCTCTCAGTACCTTATTTATAGAGGGTTCTTTTTTAAGACTCTCTTCCGGCGGCTGTGCCACCGGTAAATAGCAAGGACAGGAAGTGTATATACACTTCCGGAAAACCAGCAATTTAGGGAACCCTGCCCTAAATTAAAAACACAGAAGTCACTACTTCGAAGAACCAAAGAAAGGAGAATCTGCCTATGGCAAAGAGAAAAAGAAATATACAGATTTTGTTTTGTGTTTCCCCAGAAGAAAAAAAGCTTATTCGTAGAAAGATGATTGAATCAAAGACAAAAAATATGGGAGCTTATCTTCGTAAAATGGCAATCGACGGTTACATCGTCAACACCGATACCACTCCACTGAAGAAACAGTATGAGGAAATGCATAAGATCGGTGTGAATATTAATCAGATTGCCAAAAAAGTAAACAGCACCGGTGATCTGTATCCGGAAGAAAAGCAAGAATTAAAAGAGATGGTGAAAGAATTATGGCGTATCTTAAGATCTTCCCAATTAAAGTAACAGACAAGAAAGCTCTGGACTACATCACGAATCCAGATAAAACAGAAGAAAAACTGTTAGTTTCCAGTTTTGGCTGTTCCCCGGAAACTGCAGATCTTGAATTTTCTATGACAAGAGAAATGGCAAAAAAGAATGGAATGGACAAAGGTGATAACCTGGCATTTCATCTGATCCAGTCATTTAAACCTGGAGAAGTTGATGCCGAAACTGCCCATCGCTTAGGGCAACAATTTGCAAACGAAGTACTGAAAGGAAAATATGAATATGTGATAAGCACCCATGTTGATAAAAATCATATCCATAACCACATCATCTTTAATGCAGCAAGTTTTGTTGATCATCACAAGTATGTTTCCAATAAGCGGAGCTACCATAAAATCTGCCGGATCAGTAATCGTATCTGCCATGAAAATGGACTTGCCACCAGTATGCCAACCGGAGAAAAAGGCAAAAGTTATAAGGAGAACATGGAATATCATCGTGGCACCAGCTGGAAAGCCAAGCTACGTGTTGCAGTTGATAAAGCAATCTGGACTTCCATCAACTATGAGGAATTTTTACAAAAAATGCAGTTAGCCGGATATGAAGTCCGACAGGGAAAACACCTGTCCTTCCGTGCACCGGAACAGAAAAACTTCACTTATATGAAATCTCTTGGAAGCTATTATTCAGAAGAAAATGTCCGCATCCGTTTGGCAAAAAACCGTAACAAAATAAAAGCTCCAAGGCATCTGTCCAGAGAAGCTCGCCTGTATATCAATATCTCCACTTATGTTACGACCGGCAATCGAGAAGGATTTGAACGATGGGCAAAACTAAATAACCTGAAAGAAGCGGCACGCACCTTCAACTATCTTTCCGAAAATAACCTGCTGAATTATGAAGATTTCCAACAGCATGTTTCTGATGTTGATGCTTCTGTTAAAGCGGCTGATCAAAGAATAACGCAAATCAACAGTGAGCTGAGCACACAGAAAATCATTCAAAAACACTGTGATTCTTACCGTCTCTGCCGAAAAGTGATTGAAGATTGCAAATCTGCTAAAAATCCAAAAGCATACCGAACCAAACATCAAGCAGAATACCAACTGCACGATTCACTAAAAAAAGAGCTTCAGGATCTCGGTGTTACCAAAATCCCAAGCTCTAATAAAATCCAGAATAGGATAGAAAATCTTGAATCTGAACAAGCTGCTACTGTCCGGGAAAAACAAGAATTGCAGAAAAAGCAGAAGACACTGAATATCATTAGACAGAATTTCACAGCACTACTTAATGCTCCGGAGATGCAAATTCCCATATCAGAAAAAGAGCTAACTCTCTAAAAAGAAGGAGGTACCTACTTTAACGGTGCCTCTTGCTTTTCGTCTAATCTATTTATATCTTCCTCTTTATGCAATTTCCCATATTACAGTTGCCGTATCAGTAACATTAATATCGTCTGCCTCAATATCTATATCATATGCTCCCGGTGCACTCATTTCACATTCCGTACACTCCATTAATCTCATTTCATTCAATGGCTTTGTTACAAAATCTATCTCTCCCCAAGAATAATCAATTGCCTGTATTTCACCCAATTTCACATTTGCTGCTGTTGTAAGCACCTGTGCCTTTTGAATGGAATCCTCGATTGCTTTATGTAACAGCTCATTTTTACATTTTTCTACATCTGCCACTGTATACTCAATAGAAAACTCTGGCCTTAATGAGCTATGAGCCAAAGCGTAAAGGACTTGCCCTAATCTTTTATTATCAGCTGCAAACTCTATTTTCATATGGTGATTATACTTATAACCTTTAAATCTTCGCTTCCAGCTCTTATCTCTGTCCTGATAGCTTTCATATTCTGTATCGACATTAAAATATACTGTTTTAAGGTCTTTTCTCTGAAAACCAAGTTTCTCAAACAAATCCTTGAGAAGCTCTGTATCTTCTGTTGACCTTCGGAGAGTATCTTCATATTCTTTGCAAAGTTCTTCCTTGTTGACATATAACCGGATTTTATCCGGCTTTACTGCTATTTTCCCTTTTCCTGTAACTGCCCGAAAAAAGGACATAAAAAAATCCCTCCAAATTTAAAAACAAATTCAGAGGGTAATTTAGGGTATAACAAAATAACCCACCCGAATATCGTTTTTTTTATTTGGTGAGTTTGTTCTTTCAAATACGAAACAAAAAGAGCCGATGATTCGTGAATTGTTCCACAATTTCATCGGCTCTGCGTCTTAAGCGTCTGGCTCTTTGATGACAGTTATCTTCAAGTTGTCAACTTTAATCAATCTTTCTTGTCTGCATTTTGGACAATAAAGGGGATAATTCTCCAAAACAGTGTCCTTCCTAATTTTATTACGGGTTTTGCTCCCACAAACAGGACACAATATCCATTCGCATTTCATCATAATTAGTCTCTAATCCTTTCAAATCTCATTTTATATGACTTTTGCAAGCTGTTAAGCTAACTTGTGGAACATATGCCGAACCTTATCTATACGGCTATTCGGGCGGCGGGGTTGGCAAATAAATTTACCAATAGCTGGCTGGTATCCTTTTAACTCTGTCAAGCAGACTCCCTGCCCATTTGTGAAATAAGTTAAATCGTTCCTGTATTCTTGAATACATCTAGCAGGGATTTCTCCTTTCAGAATGACCTCGTCATTCTTTATCTGAGTACTTACAATATCTGCACAATACCTTGGAGCATCATGATACGCCCGTGAGAGATATTCCTGCGGTGCATAAATTTCAAAGTGGAGATATGGCTCTAATAGTTCTGTCCCTGCTTTTTTTAAAGCCTGCTCCAATACGATAGGGGAAAGCAGCCGAAAGTCTGCGGGGGTACTTACAGGACTATAATACAATCCATATTCAAAACAGATTTTACAGTCTGTCACTTTCCATCCATACAGCCCCTGCTCGCAGCCATAAAGAACCCCCTCCATAACCGCATTTTGGAACGATTGATTTAAATATCCAAGTGAAACTCTGCTTTCATACTGCACTCCGCTTCCAATAGGGAGCGGCTCTATGGACAACCCGACAGAAGCCCAGAAAGGATTTGGCGGGACTTCTATGTGGATGGTATATTCTGCTTTTCTAAGCGGTCTTTCCATATATATAACAGTAGGCTCTTTTATTTCTGCCTCCACATGATATTTTTCCTCAAGGATGGCACAAATGACTTCCATCTGCACATTCCCCAAAAAAGATAACATAATCTCATGTGTAACAGTATCAATGTCAAAATGCAAAAGAGGGTCTGTATCAGCAATCTCTGCGAGGGCATTTAACAGGGCTTCCCTTTGCTCCGGCTTTTGCGGCTCTACCGTTGTCCGAAGTAATGGCATGGGATTATCAATCCATGTTTTGTGAGGCAGGAGTTTTTCATTTCCCAGAATGTCGTTCAGTTTCAAAGTATCATCAGCTAAAATAACAATTTCTCCCGGACAGGCATGGTCAGCCGGGACGATTTCACCATTTGACGGAACACACATCTCTGTGATTTTTATTTTCTCTTTTTCAGATATTCTAATAACATCCCTCAAATGCAATGTTCCGCTATATATACGCACATAAACAAAACGCCGCCTTTTCTCTGAATATTCAATCTTAAAAACCTGCCCGCATAGTTCAGATTGACCTTCAGGCGTTGATGAATAAAATTTACTGGCAATTACTTCTATAAGCTGCCGAATCCCCAGATTGTTTTTAGCGCTTCCGTGATAAACGGGAAATAACGTTCCGTTTTGGAATCTCCTGTTTTCTTCCTGTTCCAGTTCTGACATTTTAAACGGTTTCCCTGACATATATTTCTCTAATAGTTCATCGTTTCCCATAATTACCGCATCCCACTGTTCCATATCGTCATTGTCCGTTACATTTATATGGGGATGCTGCCCAACCTTTTGCTTCACTATAATTTCCGAAGAAAGCTTTGCTTTCATTTCCCGATATACCATTGGCAAATCAATCCCCTCTTGGTCAATTTTATTGATGAAAAAAATTGTCGGAATCTTCATTATCTGTAGTGCATGAAACAGTATACGGGTCTGTGCCTGTATGCCATCCTTTGCAGAAACTAATAATACTGCTCCGTCTAATACGGATAAAGAACGGTATACTTCCGCCAAAAAATCCATATGGCCTGGCGTATCTATAATGTTGACTTTTACATCCTCCCACTGAAAAGATGTCACTGCTGTCTGGATAGTGATTCCCCTTTGACGCTCCAAATTCATTGTATCTGTCCTTGTTGTGCCTTCATCTACGCTCCCTAGTTCTGCAATTGCACCACTGGTATACAATAAACTTTCCGTTAATGTTGTCTTTCCTGCGTCAACGTGAGCCAGAATGCCTAAGTTAATTATTTTCATGTGATTTTCCTCCTATCAACACCCAAAAAAGGGCATAAAAATACCCAGTGATAAATACTCCTATCACTGGGTAAATAACTCCAATAGCCCCAAAACACTTATATGTTTTCGGGCATATAAAATTACATGATAAAAGTATTCTTAAACTGGGTACAAAAAACTAAGCCCCATATTAAAAGTGAAACGGGACTGCTACTTTTTGTTCCCACTATCAAATTGACAGTTTATTTAAGAATACCTTGCCGCATATTTATTAACTCCTTGTATAATACTGAATCTAATTATATTCCTTAACCCTTTATTTGTCAAGCTGACAAACTAAAGCAGAAAAAGCGGCAGGATTTCCCCCTGCCACTAATCATCTGTTTATGCAAAAATAATTTCCTTTTCCACAATCTCCCTCGCACAAGCCCTTATGTTATTGAGGCATCCTGTCCATTCTAAGGCGTTTTCTGCCTTTAGCTGTTCCGTTATGCCCTGTGCCTGTTTCATACCCTCTATGAGCCTTTCAAAGCGTTCCTGTGCCTGTCTGTTGATGTCGGCAAGGTAGGCGTTTAGCCTGCCGCTTGTAAGAAGATTGGTGTATGTAACTTTACGGTACTGTTTTAGATAATCTAAATGCCGTTGCCCCCAGATGCCTATTGCCTGTTCTTCTTCGGCGGGTACAGTTAAGCACGGTATCAAATAATCCCCTTGCCTTTCGTATTTGCCGCCCAGTTCCTCAAATAATGATTTTGCCATTGTCTGTTACCTCCACATTCTTTTTTATTTTGAATGTCCGCAAAATCCGTCCTACATCTATGGGATTACTTGGAAGATTCCAGTGCATAATCACACGACAATAATTATGAAAATCCAATCCTTCCTGTCCGATTGATGTTGTGGCGAGCACAAATGGACGCATTGGTGAGTTAAAGGCATTTCTGATATTTTCTTTACGCATGACTACCTTGGAATTATCTCCTGCATCCTTTGTAAATCCAACTGCATAACTCGACCTTATTCGACATCCATCACTCTTCCTGTCAGCTCCGTTAATACGTTTTTTGAAATCAGGATAAGTATCAGCGATATAGGTGGCTGTATGTATCTTCAATGAATCCATCATCATGTCATGCACAATCTGATACTGATTTCCATCCGACTGAAAACCTGCTGTTTCTTTCAGCATATGGATATATTCATCAATCATTGCCTGAAAACAGCCATCTTTACAGTATTTAAGTACATTCTGCCAATGGGAATTATCATCCCTGCATCTGCCATAAGCAAGATCAATGATAGCTGTTGACTCCGGCAAATTGAAATTATTGACAAATACCTTTGCAAGCGATGTTGCTCTGGCTGTGCTTCTTCCATTAGAACGATAAATGCATATTGCTGGCGAACCCAGTACCATATTTACCAATGTTTCCAGAAGATCCTCCGGCTTTCTTCCAAGATGAATCTCCTCCGGGGCATCCAAATAACTTCTTAGCTTATCAATATGAGCAATAAAGCCCTTATTTCTCTTATCCTTTGAACTGCTTCTGACCTCAGATGTTGTATCCTCTTCGTCTGTATTCATTTCCCACACAATATCCTCTATCCAATGCTTTGCATAGATGACTCCATCCATGAGCATCGGTGCAAGATAATACCACCTGGCATCTTCCTTATTGTTACCCGAATCACCATACTTTTCTTCGATTATCGCAAGCTTCTCTTTCAGTTTCAGCCGTACAGATTTCTCTATTACTTCTAATGATTCATGATTATTCAATGACTCAATCGGTAAATACATATCAGAAAGTGTCTTTGAAGGATAAAGCAATGCAAACAGGCTCATGCCTCTTACTTCTCCATTTGAAACATTAAACCTGAGCCTTGCCACCGGGTATCGTCTCGAACCATCCGCAAAATACCCCGTATTCTTCTTATCCTGATTCTTTATCTGATGTACCAGTTTTCCAACTGTAAGTCTTTCCGCCTCATAGGAAACAAGCGCACCTATCATTCGTGGAACCATCTCCCATGCAGAAAATACAAGTATTTTTGAAAAGCCTTTGCTGTTTTTATATGCTCCCTGCATCTCATAATATGGCAGTGATGGAGGAATCCACAGATATTTTTCTGCACCGCCGGTAAATGCTTTTTCTTTCAGTGCCTCAAGCCTTGCATTGGTTTTCGGCAGTTCATCATATTTATTGATTTTATTGCGATTCAGCCACAAGAGACATTGTTCTCTTTCACTTCCAAATTCATCTGGATGTTTTATATAATATTTTTCAATCTGCTCTTTAATCTTATATTTCTTCATAAAGGACATAAGATACGGACAGCTCTTTGCATAATCTACCGGTAAAGAATGATTTGAATCCGTTTTTGACAACAATCGTGACATCTGTATATAGGAGTTTATGTCATTTTCATCTATCTGCAAATGATGCTTCACGCTGCTGTCATCCGTATAATCACCGGAATCCATGACAGATATACGCTCTGTCCTGCTGACTCCCTGATACATGGCATTTTCTGCCAGCTCCTTCATACGGATAATTGCACTGTCCCCTGCCTTCAACTCACTTAGAGCATGGGAATAATTCTTCCACACTTCCTTAAATTTAATGTCTTTGACTTCATCATCAAAAAGAAAGTTCATAACCTGAAAAAACTCTGCATAATGCTCATCAAGCTGATTTTCATCTATCTCTTCAAGGGTAATCAGCATATCAGCCTTACAGATTGCAAATGTCTGGTCATTGATTTCCTGACCGAACGATACAAGCTCTGTAGATGCATTCAGACTATGTAAATATTCCTCTGCTACAGAAAGCATACCTCCGGTTCCACAGGCAGGATCATAAATCGTCTTTGCCACATTATTGCCAGAAAGGATGTCATTATCATCATAGAAGAGAATATTAACCATAAGTTGGATAACTTCTCTTGGAGTGTAATGCTGTCCTGCATCTTCATTATGAGACTCAGAGAATCTTCTTATAATTTCTTCAAAAATATATCCCATTTCAAGGTTAGAGATTTCATTCGGATGAAGATTTCCTCTGTCTGTTGTATATTCCTTTAAAACAATATACAGAATCCCCTTATTTGCCATCGTTGTGATGTGTCCATCAAACTTAAATTTTTCCAGAATATCCCGCACATTTGCTGAAAATTTATTCAGATACTCTCTAAAATTCTCCTCAATGTGGTCAGGATCATCCATAAGTCTTTCAAATGTATATTTACTTGTATTGTAAAAATCCTTTTTTGAAGCCTTACGAAGTAAAATATCTTTCATTGGAAGATTCTTTACTTCATCGTATTTCTGTAATACCGCATCCTTCGTATCTGAGAGAATACAGTCAAAACGTCTGATTACTGTAAGTGGTAATATAACATCTCCATATTCATGTGGTTTATATACACCGGTAAGCTTATCTGCTATTGCCCATATTAGGTCTGCTTTCTGATCTATTTTTGCACTTCTCGTAGCCATTTACATTTTCCTCCATAAGGTAATTTACTTTTCTTTGTTATCTGGTACATAGTCAATCAAATCTCCAAAGTTACAATCCAACTCTTTGCAGATTTTTTCCAAAACAGATAGTTTCACCGACTCGCAGTTTGTCATCTTTGCTATTGTACTGGAGCTAAGACCAGTCTTGGCACACAAATCTCCTTTTTTCATTCCGTGGTCAATTAACTGTTTCCATAATCCATTATAACTAATTGCCATCCTCTTTTCCTCCGTTTAATGTGCAATCAATATCAAAATTATTTTATCACACAAAAAACTCCTTGTACAATTCGCATTTACAAATATCACATATCTTTTTTCAAATATTGAATATCTTTTTTAATTTATTCACAAACCTTTTGAATTTATCTGCTACAGATACTCTTTTCCTAATTGATGTGGTTAGAAGAAAAACATCTCCAATCTGCTTTCATTATAACGTTCAATCCATATTTACGCATTAAAAAAGGATGCAGGGATTGACTCCCTACATCCTTCATTAGAATTATAATATTATACTTATCTCACACCCCGATCAGCCCCTCTCTCCGGCTTATCTTTTCCCTGCTTTTCTTGAATAATCCTCTTATTAATCTCAAGCCGTTCATGAATGGATAATTTCTTATCTTTTCCAACTACCGCCTGCTTCTGTTGTACCTGTTTCCTATCTGCTTTTCCTGCATCCTTGACCACTGCATTCGCTTCGGTACTTGTTCCCCGCTCATCTGCTCTTCCTTCATTTCTTTCCGTTATCTGCTGTTCTCGTCTCTCTTTCACACCTTTTTCTTCCAGATTGCAAAAGCTCTGCAGATACGGAAGCACATGATTCTGCATGTCTGTCAGATCTTCCATATATTTTTGGAACTCTTCACTTCCTTTACCTTTCTGGTAATTGATCCAATACTCATCTGTAAGCTTCATTTCATTATCATACTTCAACTGACTCACAATACCGCCATGTCCATTTCCAATATCTATTGACTTCTTGAAATGATGCAGCATCTGTTCACCTTTTTCCGCATAATATACAGTCACATATATCTTTGTGATTTTTGTAGGTTCCTCTGTCTTCGAATCACGTTTTGCATACCATTCTTTATCCATTTCTGCTGTTTTTGCATCCAGCTCGGATAACTTCTGACATCTTGGATTCATGAGAGCACTTTCTTCACAATAGTTTACATACACCATTGGTTCCAGATTCTTTGGAAACTCCGGCTCATAGACTTTCAGTCTTTCAATCAATACACCTGCACGCACAGACTGGTCACATTCTTCGTCTACAATATCCTTCAGATAAGAAATATAAGAATGTGTATTGCCACTCTGCAAATCCAACATCACCTCTTGTACCGTATTTTCTCCCGTCTCCACATTATCTCGATACTCATACGGATCAAAAGCTTCTGCAATCTCATCCAATGCCTCTGCCAACTGTTCTGTGGTCATCTTCTCTGGATACATTGCTTCCCGAACATCCCGCATTGGTACATACTTATAGTCCGGCAATGCATCATGAATTTTCTCAATCCCTTCCCGTATCAGTGCAAGTTCTCCATAAAATCGAACATCGTCCATCAGATTTCCAAGTACTGTATTTCCTTTTACGATTGCAAATTCAGCATCATCATAGTAACTGTCTTCCGGATCACGATAGATAATCCCCATACTGCATACTCGATAGGCATTCTCAGGATTCTCCCTATATTTTTCATAAACCGCAGCAATCTGATTAACATCGGTACTTTTTTCATAAGCTCCCATATCATGGAACTCATCACATTCTGCGGCAAAGTATTCCAGATACGGTTCTTTCTTCGGTGGCATATTATTGAGGACATTATCAATCATGTTATAATTTGCCTCTTCCAGTTCTTCTACCTTTGCCAATGGCTTATATTCGCCCTGGCTTTTCTGAATCTCTGCCATTACAACCTCATCCATTTCTTCTACCTTTTCCATCAACTGATCATAATCCCCACGGATGCGTTCTCCAGTCCATCCTTCGTCTTCCAAAAGTTCCTCTGCCGCTTCTTCAATAGAAATTTCACCATTTTCATAGACGCCACCATCCATCAGGCGGAAATCTTCATCGTAAAAGGAATAATCATATCCTCCTTCTGTTCTCTGAATAGCAAAGTAACGTTCTCCTACCTCATATGCCAGTTCACTAAGAACCTGTTCTTCCAGATTCAGGAAAGAATCTAGCTGTTCAAAACTGATACTGTCTACAAAATGAGCGGTTACCTTTCCCCCCTCATTCAGAACTACGATATCACTGACAGACAGGGAATGTCCTCGAAAGTCTTCTGGTCTGTCGATGTTGAATCGTTCAAATATATCATCTAGCGACATATTTCCAAATAATTCTCCCACATAGACCAGTTCATAGTCTTCTTTTTTAATCTGCATCCCGTGACTTTCAATGAAGCTCATATTCATAAACGCATAGTTTTCACCTGGCAAACCATCTCTTATTTGATAAATACCGAATGTTCGTCTTGTCCCTAATAGCAGATTTGCCTCTTTCAAAGACTGAATCTGCGGATATTTCTGCATCTCCCATTCCAAATTGCGGAATCGTTCCAGTTCTTCTGTAGACATCTGATAATGCTCCGGACCTCGTTCAATCTCCATTCGCTCTGTAACATAGATTGGTGATGAAAAATTGGTAATCAGATAGATATCTGCTCCGGCATCATATAATTTCAGAGCTTCTTCCTGTCCAATCACATTCATCGGCTCCTGAAATGCTCCAAAATCTTCATCTGCATAATCCAGATCCTGATCCCTTATCCGTTCCCACATCTGTGATTCCATGCCAAACAGCCCTTCATGTGCCTGTATCATTTCTTTACTTGCATACTCTCCCTTGCTGCCATCACTACCCAGGCAATAGATTTTAGAACCCATTCTGTGATAATCCAGGGCTGCTGCTTTTCTAAGCGGCACCATATCCTCTGCTGTATATCCATAATCCCGAAGTTCCAGCTTGCCTATGGTTGGATCTGGTAAGTCCTGAATATCCATTTGGGCATCATCCAGAAGTTCCTCTACTCTATCTTCATCTGACCGATTGACTGCATCTGCCAGATTTCTTACCAGCGTCCTTACTTTCTCTTCTTCGCCAACCAGATTTGCATATTCAAAAATCTGTTCTTTTACGTCCGCTGGAATTGCTATTCCCATGTGTTCTGCACGGTCTATTTGTTCCTGTGTATATTCCTGCATTTTCTGCGTTTCTATTCCTGTTATCATGTTTCTCGCCATATAAGTTCCTCCTGTATTCCCAAAAGTGGCATAACCGGCAGAACATTCTTTCTACCAAATTATGCCATCTTTCCTGTTTTCTTATTCCAGACCGAAGTCCCTTTTTCTATCTTCCCTGCCATTCTCGCTTTCCCGCTGGCTTTTTTCTTTATAAATCTGCAATTTCTCATGGATAGAACCACGTGCCGGTCGTTCTTCTTTCTCTTTCGATTCTGACTGCTCTGCTTCTGTGTCTTCCCGTTCATCCATATTAAGAAGGGCATTTAGTTCTGACAGTCGCTCCAGTTTCTGGTTCAGTTCCTCTTCTTTTGTGAATGGCTTTCCAACTTCCTCTTTGGCATTTGTAAGCTGCTCCTGTACCGTTTCCAATCGTTGCTCCGCTTCTGCCAGTTTCTCCGGATAGCTTTCCAGAAGATTATTGATACGGGTGATATTTCCCAGGGCATCTGCTCCCAGATGAACTTTCGATACCGATTCATGCTTCACAGACAGGATAAACTCCTTACTCCAGCTGTCGAACTGGATTCTCATGTTGAATCCCTGATAGTTTCCGATATCCATTGCTGCATCGACTGCTTTCATGTCCTTGCAGACTGCCAGTAGTGCCGCTCCTGCTTCTTTCTTTTCTGTAAATACTTTGCCGCTGATCTCCATGGAAAACTGTTCTGGATCTGTGATTTTATGCTCCTGATAATGGGCAATATCCGCTTTGTAGCTATCAATAGTCTCGGTCAATTTTGCAATCTGCTGTGGAAAATTTCTTGCAATATCATCTTCCAGACGGTACTGGTTATTCATGTGATTGGCTTTTAAAAGTTTCAGTTTTGCCACATCCACGTCCAGTGCCATCTTTTCTTTTACTGCCGGATTTCCAGTTGCCAGTGCCTTAACCTCTGCATAGGACAGTGCCGCTTCGTCCACATCTTCGCAGCTTCTGACCGGTGCTTTGCTCGTCATAATCTGGGAGATGAACTTCTGTTTATTTTCGATCAACTGCCACATGTAGCTGTCGAAGGTGGATTCTGTCACATACCGAAAGATATGAACCTTTTTATTGTGATTTCCCTGCCGGATGATACGTCCTTCCCTCTGCTCCAGATCAGACGGTTTCCAGCCAATATCCAGATGATGCAGAGCAATCAGACGATCCTGCACGTTGGTACCGGCACCCATCTTTGCTGTTGAACCAATCAAAAAACGAACCTGCCCAGATTTTACTTTTCCAAACAGCTCCGTCTTCTTTGCTTCGGTATTTGCATCATGAATGAATGCAATTTCTTTTTCCGGTACACCTTTCGCCATCAGCTTCTGTTTCAAGTCATCGTAAACATTGAAACTGCCATCGCCTTTCGGTGTGCTCAAGTCACAAAAAATGATCTGCGCCGATTTCTGTACAACTGTATCTTTCCAGATTTCATAGCTTTTTTCTGCACAGACCGACACTTTACTGCCCGGATCGTCTGGCAATAGTTCATTGACCAATCGCTGATCCAGTGCCAGTTTTCTTCCGTCATTGGTAATTTTCAGCATATTGTCTACACTAGCATCTACGCCACCGTTTCTTACCACTTCCGCACGCTCTCCTAGGCTTGCTACGATTTCTTTCTGCTGTTCTGTTGGTTTCAATACTACAGTTTCGTATTCCGCTTCCGGTACTGGAAGATTCAACTGATCCGAAGTCTTGATATCTGCAATCTCCTTGAACATATTCATCAGTTCCGGGATATTATAGAATCTGGCGAATCTGGATTTTGCTCGGTATCCGGTTCCTTCCGGTGCAAGTTCAATGCTGGTCACAACCTCTCCAAACGTGGATGCCCAGGAATCAAATAATCCCAAGCCCATATTCTGTAATTTGCTGTTCTGCAGATATCTCTGCATGACATAAAGTTCCGTCATGCTGTTGCTGATCGGTGTGCCCGTTGCAAAGGTAATGCCTTTTCCACCGGTAATCTCATCCAGATACTGACATTTATTAAACATATCTGCTGATTTCTGTGCTTCGTTCTGGGCAATTCCGGCTACATTTCTCATTTTTGTATAAAGGAACGCATTTTTATAACTGTGTGCCTCGTCTACATACAGATGATCCACTCCCAGTTCTTCAAAGGTAACTACATTATCCTTTTTCTCTTTCTGATTCAGCTTCTCCAGTCTTGTCATCAGCGTTTTTCTGGTCTTTTCAATCTGCTTTACCGTATAGCGGCCGCCATCCTGCTCATATCTTGCACTCTGGATTGCGATTTCCAGATCGTCAATCTGCTTCCGCAGCATGGCTTCCTGCCTCTCATCAGAGATTGGGATACGCTCAAACTGGGAATGACCGATGATAATCGCATCATAGTTTCCCATAGCGATTCTGGCACAGAACTTTTTCCGGTTCGCCGGTTCAAAATCTTTCTTGGTTGCCACCAGGATATTGGCTCCCGGATATAACTGCAGGAACTCGGCTCCCCACTGCTCTGTCAGATGGTTCGGCACGACAAATAGATTCTTTTGTGATAATCCCAGACGTTTGCTCTCCATTGCAGCCGCTACCATCTCGTAGGTCTTCCCAGCTCCTACTACATGAGCCAGAAGCACATTATCCCCGTAAAGCTGATGTGCGACAGCATTTTTCTGATGTGGGCGAAGTTCAATTTCCGGGTTCATTCCTGGGAAAGTCAGATGACTGCCATCGTATTCACGGGGACGGATACTGTTAAACCGTTCATTATAAACTCTTACCAGTCTTTCACGTCTCTGTTGATCTTTGAAAATCCAATCCTTAAATGCTGCTTTCATGGCATCCTGTTTCTGTGATGCCAGCATAGTTTCTTTTTTATTGAGGACACGAATCTCATCCCCATTTTCATTGACACTCTTATCATAGATACGAACATCTTTCAGATTCAGTGTATCTTCCAGAATCCGGTAAGCATTTGCCCTCTCGGTTCCATACGTTGCATAGGCAAACGCATTTCTTGGACTGTCTGCATTTTTCCCGGTAATCCGCCACTCACCATTCACCTCAGAATATTTTACCTGTATCTCCTTCTGTGCAAGATACCACGGAGTATGAAGCAGTTCCCTCATAAAGTCCTGATAATCCGATGGTTCAATCCAGGTTGCCCCAATCCTTACTTCGATTTCAGATGCTTCCAGTTCTCTTGGCTGAACTGCTTCCAATGCACGGACATTCGGTGTGAATTCCGGGTGATTCTCTGCAAAGGTTCTTGCTGTGTTTAACTTCTCCCTGACATTTCCAGATAAATACTCATCTCCACTCTCCCACTGGTCTGTCAGTGGGTTCTTAAATATAACTCCAACCAGTTCCTCCGTGATTTTTTCTTCTGTCTTTCCTGTCAGCTGTGCCATATAGGACAGATCCACCTTTGCTCTTTCATTCAATGATAATGCTAAGGCTTCTGTCGCAGTTTCCACACTGGTTACCGCCACTGCCTTTTTGATGGTTCGTTTCGTAAACATGTCTGCTTTTCGCTTCAATGTTCCATCTTCGTTCAGGTCTTCCAGAGAACACAACAGACAATAAGAAGCGTCATCAGAAAACGCCCGCTTGTTTGCATTACTTCCGATGACTCCATACTTTGCTGTGTAAGCATCATATACTTGATTCAATTTCTCCTGCTGTTTGTGAATTTCTTCATCTGTTACGGATTCTTCCATCTGCATGGCAATCAGTTCACGCACCGTGTCTCGGATCTCCACCATACCTTTTACACGTTCTGCAGTAGCGGCAGGCATCTTTACCTGATTCATCAGAGAGTTAACACGGTAATATACCTGATCATCTACAACCGCATAACTGTAATTACGAACATTCGGATCTGCCGGGATACTCTCTGGTACATCATCCAGTTCTGCATCCACATCAACTGCAGGTGCCATATTTCCATGAATATTCCTGACAGCTTCTGCAAGCTGGACTTCAAGATCAGCACCTTCTATCGGCATACAGGTTGTTTCCATACCATACGGACCGGATACCTCTTTCATCTCACCCAGAATCATTTCCGGATGGTCTGCAAAATACTGATTGACCGTAATTCCATTGGCATCACTTCCAAGATTCACCCACTCCGGCATCTCTTTTGTCATGCTGTCACGCTTCTGGAAGAATAAAATATCTGCACTGACTTCCGTTCCTGCATTTGCTTTGAATGCTGTGTTCGGCAGGCGGATGGCTCCAAGGAGATCGGCACGTTCTGCCAGATACTTTCGGACTTCCGGTGATGCTTTATCCATGGTTCCTTTTGTTGTGATCAAAGCTGCCACACCACCCGGACGCAACTGGTCGATTGTCTTTGCCAGAAAATAATCGTGAATCATAAAATTATAGCGGTCATATTGCCTGTCATTCACTTTATAAGCTCCAAATGGCACATTTCCGATTGCCACATCGAAGAAATCATTCGGATAATCTGTCTTCTCAAAACCTTTAATCTGGATATTGGCATCTGGGTAAAGCAGTTTTGCAATTCTACCGCTGATACTGTCCAGTTCCACACCATAGAGTTTTGACTGGTTCAGCTTCTCAGGAAGCATTCCAAAGAAGTTACCAACACCCATGGATGGCTCCAGGATATTTCCTTTTGTAAATCCCAGATTTTCCAACGCCTGATACATACTTTCAATCACGATTGGCTGTGTGTAATGGGCATTTAAGGTAGAAGCTCTGGCTGCTGCATATTCTTCCGGTGTAAGGACTGTCTTTAATTCCAGATATTCCGTCTCCCATGCGGATTTTGTTTCATCGAAAGCATCAGCAAGACCTCCCCAGCCTACATATCGGGATAAAATCTCCTGTTCGTCTGGTGTGGCATTGCGGTTTTCTTCCTCGCATTTCTTTAAAAGCTGGATTGCCATGATATTAGCACGGAACTTTTCCTTTGGTGTTCCCTGTCCCAGTTCATCATCTGTGATATGGAAGTTTGTTGCTGGAATATCAGACTGTTCTGGTGTTATATCTTCCTTTTTTTCTGCATCTTCTACTGCTTCCGGTTGTGTCTCAACCTCCGACGGTTCCTGATTTTCCTCTCGTATTTCCTGCTGATCAGAGCCTTCCTGCTCCACTTCCAAAGCCTGCTGAGCTCCTTCCAGATCCGCCTGTCTCTGTGCTTCCTGCCGTTCTTCATACTTTTCCAGTTCTTCCGGTGATAAGAAATCATCGGTGCGAATCAGCTGACGGACACGTTCTGCAACCTTATTCCACTTTAATAGAACTTCTACATCTGGACTGCCAATCTTCCCTTTCGCAAGTTTTAATCCTTTCGCATCATGGGAAGCATCGGATTCATACGCTCCCGGTATCCCAGGTGCTGCTCCACCTGTACCATACTCATTTTTCAGAAACTCAGCTGCATCCTTTATATCGTGATGTTCCATGAAATACTCATAGATCCGATTCCGTCCTCCGGCAGTGATCCCGCCTCTTCTAAGGACTGCATCTATCTCATCCTGTGTGATAAAGGAAAGGGCCGGACGTTCGACCGTAAATTTCTGGTCTACCCAGGAACGCTCCCTCTGGAGATCCTGAAAACGCTGGAAATATTCCGGATTATGCTGAATCTCCCACCTGCGATAATCTTCTGGATTCTCATCCATATCTTTCTGCAGCCATTCAAAGCGATGGGCAATTGCATCTGCTTCCGCTGAATCTGTCCAAGCTTCCCGCACGACATCCTGCCAATCCGAATATGATTGCTGCTCCTCCCGGTTTCTGCTGGTATCCCGAAAATGGAGTGCAAGAAGATTGGTCATTTCTTCCTGCTCCTGTTCAATGGCGTTATTGGAAATCAGATTATCCACGTAACTTCTATCCTCATACATATCCCGGATTCTGTCCGCCGCTTCTTCCCACGTAACCATGCGATCAAAGTTTCTTCTGGCGGAATCTCCCCGTCGGATACGGATACCATCATTGTCATACCAGATACTGATTTTCTGTCCATCTATGGTAAATCCTTTTCCACCTGTTTCATATTCCTCCTTCAGGAAGTTCTGCATTTCTTCATTATCCAGACCTTCAATCAGTCTTGCCGTAATATGAAACAGTGTATTTTTCTGTCCACTTCCCGTGCGGAGAATATCATCTACTACTTCATCAGAAATAAGAAAAGCGGCTGGCTGTTCTAATGCAGCTACCGCTTTCCTTATTTCTCCTAACTGTTCCTCTTCTGTCGGGAACAGACTTAATTGTAAATAATCTCCTGAATTACCAGTTCCTCTGCCTGTGCTTTGATCTGGTTCATGTGTCTGGTCCATGCCATCCCGTCTGCCATTTTGTCCGGTGCCGGGTTTTTCTCCAGAAGTTCTGACATCAGGTTGTCTACTCTCTGCCTTGCCTGGCTGTCGATTTCCATCAGATGACTGTCCAGACGGTTCTGTAAGGTCAGAATGTTGAATCTGGCTACTTTGTGGTTTCTCAGATACTCTTTCCTCATCAATCCGTACTTCCCGATCGTTCCTCTCGTCTCCTCCAGACTGATATCCGGAATCTGGTACTCTCCATTCTGGCTGTAAGTGATCTCTCTCATGCTCTGTTTCCTCCTTATTTTCTCCTCTATCTTCTGTGTTCCTTGTTTTGCTTTCACGAATTAACGTGTTAAATTCATTATAAGCTACTTCTTTTTCTTTTGCAACCGTTTTCAGATCTTTTTCCAAGTCATTCAACACATATCGTCCAATCTGCATCAATACCGGTCTGCTGATCTCATTCACAGAACTTCCAAGGTGTCCAATAACCTTTAACTGGTTAAAATCTGTAATATGACGAAAATCCTCTGCATCAAGATATTCCTGCACATCCAGTCCGCATCGGTTCAGTAACACATACCAGACACTGTTTGTCATCAGTTCCCGGAACTCCACTTTCTGATTCTGTTCATCCAGATCTTCCAGAAAAGTGCCGGCTACATCCATTTGCAGTTCGTCGAAAGCATCCGGCAACCAGGCCTGCACACTTTCTTCTGCCGCCTGGTGAAGAACCTCTGCTAATCCTCCCTCTGTTGCTTCCAGTGCCAGCCGCTCCTGCAGATAATCTGCCACCAGTTGTTCTCCTTCTGGATTAAGATTCCATAACTGCGGATCTCTGCCCAGATTTTTTACCTTATAAGTATCCTGCACATCAAAAACATATCGGAGTTTCGTTTTTGGTCCGGATGTGTTATCTATCAGGGCAATTCCTTTAGAACCCTTTTTAATCCATCGGTACATCTTCTGGTTCCAGATTTCCATGGATGCCACGGCTGTTGCTCCCGGACGCTGTGCATAGATCAAGAGCTGTTCCGGAAAAGTGTACCGGTACAGCCTGGATGCAGTATTTAGAAACCGCATCCATTCCTGCGGATTGGCAGCAACATCCTTTGCCACTTCCTCCGTCAGAAGTTCCATTGCATATAATTTATTTGCCATCTGTTACTCCCTTTCTTCTTCCCACTTTTCTTCTACAACATCGGCAATCCGTTCCATTGCCCTTGTCATAGAAGGAAAATTACTACTGTTACTTGCTTTTCCAATCTGATCAATAAGAAATTCCGGCATATCTGCAAGTGCTCCGGCAATCATAGCCTTTACCCGGATATCCTCCAGCATAAGAAGCTCTTTTACACCAAATTCTTCACCAAATACATCCTGATATCTCCGTAAGTCATCCAAAAGATATTCCGGTTTTAAATCTCTATCCATTTCCTTTCTTTTATCATCACCATATAAACACCAGTCCATATTCTTTTCTCCTCCATCTTCATAAAATTAGGGACTGCTCACACAGTCCCCTCAAAATCATCGTTATTTCTCGTTATAATACTGAGGCAAGGTCTTTCGCCCTATTCTTTGGGATTGTATCTGTCCCTTTTGCTTTGATCTCCGCCTTGGCTTTCTCCAGTTTTCCATGGATTCCACCTTTTGCTTCTGTCCTCCCAGTTGCTTTTTCTGCTGCTTTTTCTTTCTCCAGACGTGCTTCCCTGCGTTCGGCATTTTCCATAACTGCTGTCTTTCCATCACAGAACTGAACCTTATCCGAAAGCTGTTCCTGCCTCTCTACCTGCGTCTCATTGACTTCCTGTACCATGGCATTTAATTCCGGTACTTCAAACATTCCGTTATCAGGAAGAATCAGCACCTCATGAATTGAAGAGGGAAGAACAAAATAATCACTTCCCAGGCATTCACCGATCTGCTTACGAATATCTTCCTGCAGTAACAGTGATGCACCATTCATTTTTTGTGCATTTGAAAGACAGAACATTGGATTTTCCATTGCTTCAACATTCAGTTTTTCATTCAAAAGATTTTCTGCTTCTTCACCAAAAATCATGGATTTTATCATTTCATTCATGTCCATCAAAACAACACCACGATTTCTGTCTGCCGCCACTGCATCTGCCTGGATTTGTTCTGCTGTCACACCCCATTCATTCATAAGATTGACAGTAACCGGAATACTACCAATTCCTCCCTCGTTTTCTTCCACATTCACTGCGTAATATGCTGCAAAATCTCCATGTTCGGTAACAACTTTATCAGCCAGGCGTTCTTCATTCCATTCCCGGTCACAGATTCTCACCTGTAATTTGTCCTTCATTTTTTCATAATCCAAAATATCCGGAAGACCCATATTGATAAATGCCGCTTTGTCCTGCACTTCAATACGCATATCTGCCACATCACCCACACAGGAATCCAGATTTTTTCCATTGACATATTCCATATAAAGAGAATCCAGATATACCATCGGCACAGCTCTTTGATCACCCTGTGGAATTGAAATGCCAGTCAACCTTAATCCATTATTTTTTGCAACTTCTTCAATACGGATTTCTCCATTCTGATATGAATCCGGCAAATAGTCTTTTACATTATCTTTGACATATTCATAAAATTCTTTTCTGTTCATCATACGCTTTTACCCCTTTCTGATCATGTGATGGTTCATTCTTTTCCTGCTGACCATCTGCTCGGCTTTTTTCTGATAAGCCATCATTCTTTTTAAAGTTCTCTCCTGGTTCTTTCTTGCTTCCTGTCTCTTTTCCATTGTTTTCATCATATTTTTCTGTCCCTTTCTGTGAATTTTTGTATTTTAAAGGGAGCCCTGATTCAGGGCCCCCTTTACTGAGGATTACTGTTTTCTGATTTTCTTTCTGCTGATATAAAGTCCTGCCATGCCTCCGGTAGAGATAAGCAGAAGCAGAATCGGCAGCCAGATATTTGTGTTATCTCCTGTCTTCGGTGCATCTGATACCTTCGTCTCTTCATGGGACTGCGGCACATCTGGTGTGCTTGGTGTTTCCGGAACTTCCGGTTTCTCATTTGTCAGATTGAAAGTAACTTCTACAACCGGCGTACTGTCGTCTGCGTAGGCAAATGTCACTTCATGCTTGGTCTGATCCAGTGTGTATCCATCCAGTGTTTTTGTCTCCACCAGATAATACTTGATTGCTGTATCATATTTGCCGTTCTTGAATGCGGCAATCTCATACAGCTTACTCTCGGCATGACCGGCAGCATCTGTTTTTAAGGTTTCCAGGACCTTTCCTTTGCTGTCACGGAATTCAAATTCTACTCCTTTCAGCGGTTCCCCAGATGATTTATCTGTCTTATTGAGAATGACTTTTCCCTTGGCAGTATCATCTTTCATAACCACTTTCTGGATTTCTCCAGTATCCTTCACCTCAAATGTCACATCCGATGTCAGAAGATATCCTTTTGGTGCCTGTTCCTCTCGTAAGGTGTATCTACCAATTGGCAGTTTTTCAATATAGTGTGCCTCCTCTGTGGAAGTCCAGCTCTCTACTACCTGATCGTCCTTATCAAGAATCGTTAGTTTTGCACCAGGAATCTCTGTATCTCCTGTGATATCTGTCTTGCTGATCTGAACCTTGGTCACATCATCTTTCATCTCATGCTTCTGAATCTCAGCTGTATTCTCAACCGTAAAGGTAATGCTCTCTGCAGTAACATATCCGTCTGCCGGTTTTGTTTCCGTCATGGTATACTCATTACCTACAACAAGTTCTTTGATCACATGAGATCCTTCTGTAGAAGTCCATTCATCCACAACATTTCCATCTGCATCCGTCACTTTCAGGTGTGCACCTGGAAGTTCTTTGCCTGTGGTCAGGTCTGTTTTTGTCAGTTCCACTGTGGTCGGCTGATTTTCAAACGTAAAATCATAGCTTACTTCTGCCTGATCTTCTCCGGCATATTCAAAGGTAAACTCCTGCACTTCTTCCGTTGTCACAAATCCGTCCGGTGCACTGTTCTCTTTTACATAATATTTTCCATCTACTGGAAGATCTGCCGCAAAAGTGATCTGTCCTTTCTCATCGGTTGCTTTCTGCTCGATGAGGGAATCTTTCTCAAGCAACACATCTCCGTTTACATTTTTGATATCTTCACTGGTATAAAGGCCGAAGACGCCGCCTGCAAGAACACGGTCTGTATCTTTTTCTTTCTTCAGAACAGTAACCTTTACTTTCTGACGGGTATTCTGCCATTTTTCATCATAAGTGATTACCGGTGTGTCCTGATCACGGTAGGAAAGATCAACATATCTCGGTTCTCCATCCAATACATAGCCATGGGCAGTTTTAACTTCTTTCACATAGTATTTGCCTGCCGGGAGATTATCCATCTGTGCAATACCATTGGAATCTGTAGTAATAGTTCCTACTTTTTCATCTGCTTTGTAATAATCTTTGCTGACACCATCTGCCGCTTTGATATCTTCCGCAGCAAATACATCGAAAGTCACATCTGTAAGGCTTCCGGTTACATATTCGAAGAGATGCTCCACAGTGCCTTTTACATTGTCCAGAAGTGTCACTTTATCCAAAAATTCTCCATTTTTGTTGATGATTAAAAGTCCTGTCGGCACTTCATCTTTCATCTCTACCTTCTGAATCTCTGCGGTATCTTCCAGTGTGAACTTCACATCCGTTGCTTTCAGATATCCATACGGTGCGATTTCTTCACGAAGGGTATATTCCTCCCCAACGGTCAGTCGTTTAATCACATGTGGCTGGTCTTTTACAGAAGTCCACTGATCTACGACATTCCCCTCTCTATCAAGAACGGTGAGTTTTGCTCCATCCAGTTCCACACCTGTTGTCACATCTGATTTTGTAATTTCAACCGTTGTCGGCTGATTCTTCTTCACTGTTTTCAGTTTTACTGTCTTCACGTCCTGTCCCTGATAAGAAGCATCCAGATTCAGAACTTCATCGGAAGAAACGAATCCTGCCGGTGCCTTTAACTCTTTTACATAATACTGTCCGAGTGGCAGATCCAGCGTACAGGAAGCAATTCCATCTTTATCAGAAGTCATTTCCTGTAACAGGGTATCAGCGTTGACAATGACTTTGCCTTCTGCTTTGATATCATCTTTGTTATAAATGCCAAAGACTGCACCTTCTACCGTTGCTCCGTTTTCTGCATCCTGTTTTTCTACCTGGATTGCAACTTTCTGTCTGTCATCACCAACAGTCACTTCCTGTTCGATCACAGGTGTATCCTGATCTGCATAGACAAATGCTACATCCGATCTGTCATGGTTCAGAACAAATCCTTCCGGTGCTGTTTTTTCTACCACATAGTAAGAACCAAGCGGCAGGTTATCTGCAACTGCTTTTCCGTCTTCCCCGGTCGTTACCGTTGTTACCAGAGCATCTTTTGCATAAATCAGCTGTCTGTTTCCATTTTCATCTTTCTGATAATCCGGTGTGTAGATATTTTCCGCTGCATAGACGTTAAACTCTGCACCTTTCAGATATTTTTCTTCATAAACAAAATCCTTTTTGAATCCACTCAGCATCTCACCTTTTTTATAGATCGTCAGCTTTCCTTTTACCGGATGATTCTCGTAATCAACTGTGATAATGGCATCGCCGCTTTCTGAATCCATCTGATAAGCAGTGTTTGCATCAACAGCAATCTCCATATAATTCTTGTTGATTGTGTACCCTTCCGGTGCGTTGACTTCCTCAATCCGGTAATGTCCGATTTTCAGGTTCTTTGGCATGATCAGATAACCCTGACTGTCTGTAAAATAGGACTTGTGTGTGGTTGTCACAGGATAAGTAGTTACCTGCTCCACGTATTTTTTGTTATCCAGGTCATATACCTTAAATTCTGTTCCTGCAATCAGGACGGATTTCTTTGTTTCATCGTCTTTTTTCACAATTTTCAATTTTGCCTTGAACTCTTTGTCCAGAAGCACACGCCAGATCTGTGGCTCATTCGGATGGTTCTCTGTGATATTCACTTCAAAATCATCGACTGGCTTGTAATTGTGTGGTGTTGTTGTTTCACGGACAATATAGCTTCCAAATGGTAATGGAATACTGCAGGCATAACCTTTTTCATCTGTAAAAATCTCAGTAGCTCCGTTTTCTCCACTCACTACTGGTTTAGCAGAATCAAAATCATAGCTTCCATCTGCTTTCTTTGTAAGGGAAGATTTCAGATAAACTGTAAATCCGGCTCCGGATAACAGATCTGCATCGGTCTTTCCATTGTTGGCTGCTTTGATAATCTGGAACGGCTGCTTGATCACCTGTTCACTGGAAATGCATTCTCTTTTTACTTCTGCAGTCATATCACCTTCATAACTACATTCAAGATCATGTTCTTCTGTATCTGCCAGGTATCCGGTCGGTGGTGTGATCTCCTTGACGTAATATTTGCCAAGATATAAGCCATCTACAGAAGCCTGTCCTTTTTCATCCGTTGTAAGAGAAGCCACCTGTTCCCCTGCTTTATAAATCACACCGGTTGCTCCATCCGGATGCACGATATCTTCACGGGCATATAATCCGTAGACTGCACCTTTCAGTGTTGCATCGCCCTGCGGAACGGCTTTTCCTGTTTCTTTATCAACTTTGAATAAATTGATTTTTGCTGTCACACGGTCATTGCTGAAGGTATGGGCGAAAGATACGGTTGCTTCTTTATCATTGGTGTAAGAGAACTTGAACGTATACACGTCTTCTGTATTTCTTACATAGCCTTCTGGTGCCTGGTCTTCTTTTACGGAATAGGAATGATTGATAGGCAGATCTGCTGTGAATTTTGCCTTTCCATCCTCACCGGTAGTGGCTTTCTCAATCAGGGTGCCTTTCTTTACAACAACTACACCATCTGCATTTTTGATATCGTCTGCCGCATACAGGGCGAAAATACCACCTTCCAGCGGTTTCTTTGTATCTTTATCCTGTTTTACTACAGTGACTTCTGCTTTCTGACGCTCATTGTTGAAGGTGACATCCGCAAATACAACTTCTTTATTCTGTCCGGCATAAGTCAGCGTCACTGTCTTTTCTTCGCCGCCATTATAGAAGTTGTCCGGTGCTTTTGCTTCTTTTACCACATAAGTTCCTAGATGGAGATTCTTCAGGGTAACAGAGCCATTCTCACCTGTTGTCAGATTTTCTTTCACCAGATCACCTTTGCTGTACACTTTTGTACCATACGCAGTCACAATATCTGCTCCGGCATACACGTTGTAAACAGCATTTTTTTGTCTGCGGTTCTCATAATGGAATACGGTTCCACTCTCACTGACTTCTGCTCCGGTAAGCACCTGACCTTCTTTATAAACAGTAAGCTCTGCAAGCTGCTCCTTATTTTCCACGGTTACAGCTGAGGTCTTACTTGCTACCAGTTTTACATTTGTTGCCGTTGCATTTACTACATATCCCTGTGGTGCTGTGATTTCTTTCAGATAAACGGTATCCTGTGTCTTGATAATCGTAACAGAGGATTTTCCATTCTTATCTGTTGCAGGCATCTGAGTGATCAGCTTTGTACAAGCCTCATCGCTGTAAACGCCAAATACTGCACCTGCAAGATTGACATTCGCTGTATCGTCTTTCTTTACGATTTCGATCGTAGCCTGTTCAATCCATGACACCTTTAAGCTTACATATTTTTCATCAGCAACACCTTCTCCAAATACAAATGCCAGATCCTGAACACTTGCATTCGTAGTCAATTTATATGCTGAATAATCTTTTGTAATACTTCCCTTCATTTTTGCAGAAAAAGTATCACTTACATCTCTTGTCTGTGTCAGAGGAGCTGAGAGATAAAACGTGGTTCCTCCTCCAATTGTTACGCTTGCACCTGCCGCACTTACGGTTCCAGTAGATACATTATGGAGCTTTACTCCTTTTGGTAAGTCCATTGTGATTTTCTGCTGGGAAGATGCGTTGAACTTAATGTTCTCCGTTCTCTGAACATTTCTATCTACATAAGCTTTTACATCCGGCTTTGAAAATGACATCGCTACATCTGGTATTTCCGGCTTATTCACACAATAATTATAGAGTTCTTTTGCCAAAGCCTCTCCTGTAGCATTGGTTCCGTAAAATGCATCACTGCTTCCGTTGGCATATGATGCAGCCATGTGAATGATGATGAATCTTTTTCCTTCTGAAAAATCCGTGTGTTTATTCGCAAAAAAGCTTTCGCTCCCTGCGGCATCTGTGCCGTAATAACACACTTTTGCTAACGCCTGATTGTCTCCAATCTTTGTAATTGTATAATTTCCAGATCCAGGTCCTGGCTTAGCTGGCTGTACACAATACGCAATTGCTCTGACGTTTCCGTAGCTGATATAGTACGGCTCTGTCAGATAGGTTCCAAGATTATAATCTGCATATCTATACAGTGGTCCTTTTTCAATTGTTACCTGCTGTGTACTTCTTGCTGAATAAGCTGAAACTGCTTCAAATGTTGCAATCTCTCCCTCTTCCATAGCATCAAGATCCACACCTTCGTCTCCTGCCTGTTCCAAAACATCATGAAGCTCTAACCCTGATTCTTCATCATAGGTATCCTGATTCTGTGCCTGCTCTACTAAATCATCAAATTCATCAGCGTCAATATCGGTAATCTCCGAGTCTGCTTCTGAATCCTCCGCTTCCTCTGTCTGCTGTTCACTGCCAGCGGTTTCTGATTCGGTCACTGCTTCACTCCCTGCAGTTTCAGTCTGAGCTTCTGTTGCTTTCTCACGCACAATCAGTTTTCGGCTGATCTGGTACTTCGGATGCTCTTGATTTACCGGTTCCACATAATAGACCGCTTTGTAAGTGTCCGCATGATCTGTCGTAAAATCCTCATCCTTGTCATTCTTTGCTTCCTCAAATGTGACTTTGACCTTGTTATCATCCTTGATTTCCAGTCCCGTGTAATCTGATTTCACATCAAATACACTGCCTGTTTCAATTTCATAATCTTTGGCAGTCACCACCTCATCTTCATCCAGAAGGTCTTTCACTTCCTCATAAAGTGGAGGTTTTTCCTCTGGCTGGATCTCCGCTGCATATGCCGTCATCGGAGACAGCACTGTACTAAGCATTGTCATGCCTGCCAGCAAGCCAGATACTACTTTTCTAAAATTACCTTTTTTCTTCATGCTAAGGTCCTCTCTTTCATATATTTGTATTAAAACAGACAGTCCTTAGACTGCCTGCAATACACTACTTATCGTTGTGGAAAAATAAGATTGAACTGTACATTTCCCTCTCCGGGATCGACCATCTCCACAGTTGCTTCATACTGTCTCCCTGTTTTTCTTGATACCAGATCCTTATAATGGATTTTTCCTTTAGACAGGAACTTCTTTGCTGCCACCTTATCCATCTTTTTTCCCTGGCTTGCAAGAAATTTATCATTTTTCCATAAGGTAAAAGCACATTTCCGGTCAGAACAGTAAAAATTTACTTTTCCTTCCCTGACATCTGCTCCACAGCGGGGACATTTGCCAATGACTTCTCCTTTTGCCTTTCCCTGAAACTGATTTTTCTTCTCTTCTGAAATCCCCTGATACCTGGCAACCAGTTCCTGCATCAGCTCTGTAATCCCATTTAGGAATTCATCTGCTGTCTCTGTATTCTGGGCAATATGATTCAATGCCATTTCCCACTCTGCGGTCATCTTCGGAGATTTAATCTCATCCGGTAGAACCGTAATCAGCACATTTCCATCATCTGTCGGCACCAGATTTTTCTTTTCCCTTTTCACAAAGCCAGACTGAATCAGTTTTTCAATGATTGCTGCCCTTGTTGCAGGAGTACCAAGTCCTTTCTTTTCTGTATCTTCGGTCAGCTCTTCATTCCCTGCACGTTCCATCGCAGAAAGCAGGGTATCTTCTGTGTACTGTTTCGGTGGCTGTGTAAAATGCTCCGATACAAAAGAATCACAGGGACCATAATGCTTGCCTGCCCAGATATCCAACTCCGGCTCTTCTTTTTCTGCAATGATTCCAAAGAACTGTTTCAGTTTTTTCTCAATTGTCTTGAACCCTTCCTGTTTTGTTTTCTTTGCATTGAGATAAAACGTATGATAATTGCAGGTAATCTGACATTTATGACTCTCATAAATATAAGGATCTGCAGTTGCTGTCAGAACCCTGGCACTGATCAAATACAAAATCTTGCGGCTTCGTTCTTTCAGTTCACCAATATCTGCTTTGGCTACTTCCATGGTTGGGATAATCGCATGGTGATCGGATACTTTCTTTGAATTTAATACCTTACTCACGTCCGGTTGATATTCCAGACCTTCAGCATAAGGCATTTTCCCAAATAACATCTGAATCAGAGTTTCTGTACTTTCTCCCATCTCATCTGTCAGATACTGGCTGTCTGTTCTCGGATAAGTGACAAGCTTCTGCTCATACATCTCCTGCACAGCATCCAATGTCTGCTGTGCGGTATAGCCAAACATTCTGTTAGCTTCCCTCTGCAGGGTGGTCAGATCATAAAGCTTCGGAGGGCGGACCGTTTTCTCTTTCACATCATCCTTCTCCACTTCGCACATGCGCTCCTGACACTCTGCAGCCACTTTATCTGCATCTTCTTTTTTCTGAAAATTCTCTGTGACCGCATCCATATCGTCAAATTTGATATGAGCCATATAATATTTCTCTTTGGTAAATTCCTTGATCTTCTGATTTCGATCCACGATCATGGCAAGTGTTGGTGTCTGTACTCTTCCAACTTTCAGATTCTGGTTATACAGAACAGAAAAAAGACGGCTCGCATTGATTCCCACCAGCCAGTCAGCCTTTGCCCTGCAAAGAGCTGACTGATAGAGACTGTCATAACACGAACCGTCTTTTAATGACGCAAATCCATCTTTAATTGCCTGTTCTTCCATGGAAGAGATCCAGAGTCGCTTCATCGGCTTTTTACATCCTGCCTGCTCATACACCAGACGGAAGATCAGCTCACCTTCACGTCCTGCATCAGTGGCACAGATCACTTCATCTACTTTGGAATCTCTCATAAGTTTCTTTAAGATTCCAAACTGCTTTTTCGTACCTTCCAATACCTTATGTTTCCAACATTCTGGCACAATCGGCAGATCATCATATCTCCATTTTTTATATTTTTCATCGTATTCCGATGCATCACATAATCCAACTAGATGTCCTACGCACCAGGAAACGATATAACCGTTTCCCTCCACGTAGCCATCTTTTCTTGTTCTGGCTCCAAGCACGGAAGCCAGTGCCATCGCAACCGATGGCTTTTCTGCAATCACTAATTTCATTTACTCCTGCTCCTCTTCTTCATCTTCTAGTACCTCATCATTGAAATCTTCATCTTTCAAAACTTCTGTCCCTGCATTTTCCTGTTCTTCCTGCTCATCTGCATCGTCTACTTCCCGTTTTTCTGACTCTGAATCTTCGGATTCATTTTCATCCTCTTCCATCTCATCTTCATCATCATATTCATGTTTCGGTTTGTAGACTTTCAAGTAATAACCACCTGCCGCAGCTCCAACAGCAACCAATCCGATCAGTAGATAAGTCCCTGCCAAACTTTTGTCTTCTGGCATCTGAATTTCATCCTCTACCTTATCTTTCTCATCTGTCTCTGTCGTTTCCGGCTTTTCTTCTTCAGCCTGTTTCTCTGGTTCTGCATAAACAATATCTACTTCCGGAAGTGTCACAGAATCAGAAAGTGTGAAGTTCATCAGGTCTTTCTCACTGACTTCGGTAAGGAAATACACATTATCCTGAGATTTTGAATTGTCGATGATCAGATAAAAAATCTTACCACTCTTAGTTGAAATGGTATAAAACTCTTTTGTGCCTTCCGTAGCTGTTTTGGTAACAGAATCTGCTGTCTCGCCTTCTTTATTAAGCTGTTCCTCAATACCTGTCACTGTCCGATCATCCACAGTTCCTTTTGCATCTGTTGGCTCAGAAGCCTGTGCATCCTGCGGAAGTGGTGAAGTCGTTGTTTTCTCAGTCCCAGTTGCATCTGCACTGGTCGTGGTTGCCATCGCACCATTGCTGTCACCTGAAGTTTTCTGTTTCTCTGCCTGCTTCTTTGCCCATTCATAATAAGGATTCTGCAACACATACTTTTCAGAAGTATTTCCGGCACCATCCGTTACCGTGATTTCAATCTGTTTTGTTGTAAAATCTTTCTGTGTCAGTTGCACTCTCAGCATTCCATCCTTCAGATCTGTATAAGTGGTGCCATTAACTGTCACAGAAGTAATGCCGGAAACGGTATCATTTCCCTGAATCGTCAGTACACCATCTGTCAGAGATGCAGAAAGCGTAGGCTTTTCTGTGTCATAACACTTAATAGAGCGATTCTGCTCATAGACCTTCCCCTCACCATCTGTCACACGCACATAGACCGTCTGATTACCAGTAATGGAAATACTTCCATTCCCTGTCACATCCTGCCAGCTTCCGTCTTTCCCAGCTTTCGCTTCAATTTTTGTGATAGAAAATCCTTCTGGCATATGACTGGCATCCACAGTAATTGCGACTGCCGTTTCCCCCTGTCTCCAGCCATCTGGCTTTTCAATCGTAATTGCGGGTGCTGTATTCTCTGCCGCTAACACACTCTGTGTCTGCAACATAGGCGATGTCAAGCAAAGAATCGTTGTTGCCGCAAGCAATCCTTTTTTCACGCTATTTTTAGATTTCTTCTGTTTCATCTTCTCTAAATTCATCATCAGACCTTGTTTCCTCCTTCTGTATTTCTACCCTGCCGGGCAGTTCATTTTTCATTCTCTTTTTGAAAGCTTCCAGCTCTGGAATGCTCATATCCATTGCACGGATAATTTTTACAATTTCCAGATTTTCCGCTTCTGTTTTTGCTATCTCCGCAGCCTTGAAACGCTTTAAATCTGCTTCATATCTGGCTTTGGATGCTTCCATTTTTTCCTTGGCTTTCTCATAATCTGCCGTTGCTTTTTCAAGACTTTTCATCGCTTCTCCTTTCCGGACGGCTGTTACACCGCCCTTTTCCTTACCATCGTCCGAATCCATAGAAATGACTCTGCCAGTATGGAGAGTTGATGGACGTATACTGCACCGGATGCCCACAATGGATCATCTGACCATTGCCCACATAGATTCCGATATGCGTTACCGGAACTCCTGCATCGTAAGTACCTGTAAAGAAGATCAGATCTCCTGGCTGTGCTTCTGACTGAGATACCGGCGTACAAATGTCATACAATCCCTGTGCCGTTAATCTTCCTGTATTCCTTACACCTGAATGTGTCAGGCAGTAACTTACGAATCCAGAACAGTCAAATCCACTTGGCGAATATCCACCCCACACATACGGTGTCCCAAGATATCTCGCTGCTTCATTTAACAAACGCTGTGCTGCTTCACTGGTATATTCATTGCCGCCAAATCCTGCCCCTTCTCCTGTTTCCAGATAAAAGATCGGGTTTAACCGCTCTCCATTTTTCAGAAGTTCAATGTGAAGATGGCTTCCTGTAGAATTTCCAGTATTTCCTACAAGCCCTATCTCATCACCTTTCGTGACGGATGCTCCTGCAGATACACTCCGGCTGCTTAAATGTGCATACCGCAGTTCATAGCCTTTACTGTCCTTGATCACAACATAATTGCCATAGCTGTCGTTATAAGCAGAAGTTGTAACCGTTCCGGTCAGCCCTGCCATTACTTTTGTCCCTTCCGGTGCTCCGATATCCATACCATTATGAAGCTGATTTGCTCCTGATATTGGATGAATCCTGTATCCATAATAGCTGGTCACACTGGAATACCAGTTAAAATCAACCGGTGTTGCAAACATCTGCAAGTTGCCTTTTGTATCGTTGTAGGCACTGAACAGTTCTTTCTGGAAAAATCCCAACCTGTCCTGACAGATTGACATCAGGTTTCCACTATTTAAGGTGACATTCAGCACATCTACATCTCTTGTCCTGGTCACTTCCACTTCATTGCTTCCATTATCATCTGCCAGATAACATTCCCATGTTTGATGTCCATGTGCAGATGCTGCCGCATGACTGTCATAATAGACATCAAACTGTACACCGTATCTTGCGAAAGCTCCGGTATCTTCTACAGTATATTCGACACCATTCATAACTACCTTTGTTCCCATTGGTACAAACGGATTGGAAGCATCTACCGCTAAGGTATGATTGGCAGTTGGATATGCTCCACTGGCAGTCGGTCCTCCGCTCCAAATACCACAACAAATTGGGCAGTTACAATACCCACTGGTCACAACCTGTCCCAAAGATTCTCCAACTCTTACAGTTGCTGTCTCTGTCACAGTCTCATTGACTGCTTCTGTTTCTAACCGATACTGCAATGCAAAAAGAGCATCCAGTTCTGGCTTTACCTGTTCAAAGGTAAATTCTTCATACTTTGCTGACAGATAACTGATCAGGATAAACGGATCATGCTCAATAGGTCCGATGTTATATCGGTATTCCTCATGTCCCGGTTCTTCAGATTCCATGTTGTTGATCCGCTCCTGCAGATTAGCTTCCAGCTGTGTATAATACAATTCCACTTCCCGGATTGCCTGATCCGATGACAGATAACTGGTCCCTGTGTAAGTGATTACATTTTGTAAAAACACTGCAGAACATGACGTGACATTCGTTATGATCAGAAACATCAATCCGATCAGAACTGCTACACTGATATACACCTTCCGATTTTCTTTAAAGAAGTTGGTGACCTTACCGCCAATCTTCTTAATATAATCAATCGTACCTTTTGTAGCTGTTCCTACTGTCTGTTCACTTCGCTTCGCTTTGGCATAATCCCATTTGATCTGTTGCTTCTGAATCTGTTTTTTCAGCTTCTTCTGCTCCTGATGGGATGCAGCCTGTGCCTGTTTCTCTTCCTGTCTTTCAAGTCTGCTTCTTTTTCTGGATGCCCACTGTTTCCTGCGTCTGGCACTTCTCTGTTCCAGCCGGTAAACACCTTCGCCGCTTTCTTCTAACTTATGGGCACCTTCTACCGCCGCATTATCGTCTTCATTTTTGCTGATCTCACGGTGCAATGCTACGGAAGTTGCACTTCCTGCTTTCTTGACAACAGAAGTTTTTTCTGTTTTCACAGATTCCCCTTCACCAAACTTCAAACGGGATTTTTTCTTTCCAGGAGTTTCTCCTTCATTTGCCTGATAGACCTGTGCTTTCTTGGAATGCTGCTTTGCTTCCTTTTTCTTTCTTGCTTCTTCATAAGAAAACTTTTTGGCTTTTTCTTTCTGTTTCTGATGGCGGAAATTGACTCCATCCGTATCCATCTGGTTCAATTTCTCCATATCTTTGTCATTTTTCACAGAAGCACCAGTTTCCTCATAAGCAAACTTCAAACGTTGTTTTTGTTTTGGCTTTTTGCTGCCACCTGTCTGATTTCTCCGGCTGTCTCCTCTGTTTTCTGATAGATCAGCACGTTTTTCTTTCAGTCTCCCTGACTGTCCGGCTTCGGATTCTTCTGCAAGTCTGGATTCTTTTCCGACTTCAGCACGGATTCTTTTTCTATTTTGCTGTTTACTACTCTGTCCAAAATCCTCACTTTGCTTCTCTGTCCGTATCAGTTCCGGTGCATCTCTGGATTTTTGCACAGAGGGTCGAATATTTTTCCCACTCCGTTCAGACTGGCGGGGAGACTTATCCACAAGGTTTTCTTCTTTTTCCCCCTGTTTTCTTCCCATCTGCACATCACCGACACGGTTACTGACACGAACAGAAGATTTATCTGTCAGGTTTTCTTCCACCAGACCATCCTTGGTCATCTTCTGGACTTTCTTGTCCCTGACTTTCATTCTCTGTTCTGCCACTGATTACTCCTCCTTCTTCGGATACCCTTTCCCTGCCTGTAATAAACAGAGAAAAGCGATGCCAAAAACAGCACCGCCACTAAAAGTTAATACATATGAAATTGCTCGTAACATTGTTTTCTCCTTTGTTTTAACCTGCTTCAGAAGTCTCCTCCAAGCGGGTTGTCATGATTTTATAGAGGGAATTCTTCGGGAATCTGTCTACAAATGGGATAATGACATTTCCATAAAACAGAAGTCCTTCACCCTCATTACTGTTGGTTACATAGGACAGCTGGGTTGGTGAGATATTCAGCTGTTTTGCCAGAATCTGCCTGTCTCCGGAAGCCTGGTTCAGCATATAAATAAAATCTGAATTTTCAAATATATTCTCGATTTCCCTGGAAGACAGCAAATCCTTAATATTCTGAGTGATGCCAGTTGGAATACCACCCCATTTACGGAATCGCTTCCAGATCTCCACACTATAAGCTGCAGTCTGTTCCTCTTTTAAGAGAAGATGGAACTCATCCACATAGTATCTGGTGGACTTATGGGCAGAACGGTTCATCGTTACCCTGTTCCAGACCTGATCCTGGATTACAAGCATCCCGATCTTTTTCAACTGCTTACCAAGCTCCTTGATATCAAAACAGACAATGCGGTTATTGATATCCACGTTTGTCTGATGATTAAATACATTCAGAGAACCTGTAACATAGATTTCCAACGAAGTGGCCAGTCGCTGTGCTTCCGGCTCTTCCTGTTTTCTCAGAAGGTTATATAAATCCTCCAGGATTGGCATCTTCTCCGGCACTGGATCGGCAAGATATTCCTGATATACTAACCGTACACAGCGGTCAATGATGGTCTTTTCTACCGGCTCCAGTCCATTCTTTCCTCCAACAATCAGCTCACACAAAGACAGAATAAAATCTGCTTTCAGTGACAGTGGATTATCTTCCTCGGAATAGTTCAGGTTCAGATCCATTGGATTGATATACTGGTCAGATACTGGCGAAACCCGAACTACCTGCCCATGCAGTGCCTGCACAAGTGCCGAATATTCGGCTTCTGGATCACAGACAATGATATCGTCTTCCGTAATCAGGAAGCAGTTTGTAATTTCCCTCTTTGCTGAGAAGGACTTACCGGAACCAGGTGTACCAAGAATCAGTCCATTCGGGTTCTTCAGACGTTTCCGATCAACCATGATCATGTTGTTGGATAATGCATTTAATCCATAATAAAGAGCTTCCCCTTCCTGAAACAGTTCCTGTGTCGTAAATGGCACGAAGATCGCTGTTGAAGATGTGGTAAGCCCTCTCTGAATTTCAATTCGATTGACTCCCAGTGGAATACAGGACATGAGTGCTGCTTCCTGCTGATAATCCAGTTGTTTTAAAGAACAGTTATATTTCTGTGCAATTCCCTGCACCTGGAAAATATTATTATCCAGCTTCTGACGCTTCTTTGCGGTATTCATTACCAGAAATGTCACAAGGAACATTCTCTCATTTCTGGACTGCAGATCTTCCAACAGGTTCTTCGCCTCTTCTCCATAGGTTACAAGGTCTGATGGAAGCACGTCCATATCATAACCGGAACGTACCGCCCGTTTCTGCTCTTCAATCTTCATCTTATCCAGATCTGAAATCTTGCTCTTGATCATTTTGATTGCTGAACTCTGATCAATGGACTGGATATGAATGTTGACATTGATGCTGTCATCCACATCCAGGAAGTCTGCAAGCATCCGGTCTGTCAGCTCCGGTGCAAGAATCTGCAGGTAACTCACACTCCCCATCGTTCTTCCCATCATAAATGTCTGATTCTTGGAAAAGTTAAAGGAAGTCGGTGCAATAAAATCTTTGGTCTTTAATCCGGTTTCCGGCAGCATCTTATACTGGAACTTAAATGGTTCAATCCGATCCTGGTTGAACACATGATATAGAATCTCCAGCCTTTCCAGACCATTTAGTGAATGTGCCTGTGCTCCCAGGACCTTAAAGTTGTTTAAGATATCTGTTTCGATTCTTTCAAGCCTTGATCTTGCCACCTTCAGGCTTTCTGCTTCGATTCCAAAAGTGATATACTTTGTCTTCACCAGACCATTATTTCCTTTTGAAAGCTGATTTTTCAACATAGTACGGTACTCATCACGAATGGCATTGAAGTCATCGTTCTGATCAGGAATGTCAATGCTTTTCTCAAATTCTGCCACATCCACCTGCTGATTGATAAAGGACAGCTGCACACTGATGGAAGAATCAAAGTAATTTAAGAAATCACAGTAATTCTCAAATATCGTGGTCTTATCCTCATTTAAAGCAAGCTGATAGTTGATGTCATAAAACTGAATCGTCTTGGAGAAAAAGTTCTTTGTCACCTGGCAAATACCATCCTGCAGCATCCGAATATACGGAATACTCTGCTGCGCAGTTGTAGGAATATTTTTCTGTTTCCTGCGGTCCCGTTCCTGCTTCTTCCTACGCTTTTCCTGTTCTCTTTCTTTTCTGCTTTTTTTGTTTCTTCTTTCCTGACGGTTTCTTTTTTCCACCAGGGACAGACGCTCCTGCTGAGCCTCCTGCTTTGTCTTTTTTGCCATCCGGCACACCCTCCTTTTTTACAAGGGTGGAAATCTCCTGATAAAAATTTTCTGTCTTATATGGTCTTACTGACGGACAGATAAACTTCTGTCGAATGATATTTGCCACCACTTTTTCTAAGGGAAGCCCGTCTTTTTCATACATTGCCATGAAGAAAAATGGAAGCATGATCGTTACCATCAGGATGGCTGCGATACTGGAACCGATTGGTTTTCTCATGAACAGATAAAACGGAATTCCCACTACTGCGGCAAGTGAAAAGAAAATCAGCTGCCGTTTTGTCAGATTTAACGCTACTTTTGTTTTGACCTTGGTAAGGTCTTTTGGTACTGGTACATACGCCATGGTATGCGCTCCTTTCCTGCCCGCTAATGGGCATTGAATATTGATTTGCTAAGGCTTCCGGTCTTGAATAATGAAAATGCAAGAATCACGGTATAAGCCGCTACTGAAAACATTGCTGCATGAAGGTCACTGGATATGGTCATTGCATTTACTAAAACTGCATAAATTCCCACACAGACCATCATGAAGAATCCCTGAAATGCCAGTGCGAACAAGCCTTTTAAATAGTTGTTTCCGATATTGCCCCATTCCTTATTGGTCATGGTGGCAAACGGAATTGGTGCTATGGAAGTATAAAGGTAAATCTCTATCATTCTTCCGTATAAAATAACGGTTATAATGATCGACAGAATCCGCATGGTAATACTGATCAGCAGCGTTTCCATGGATAACAAGAACAAATCCCCCAGTTCCATATCTTCCAGTGCATCCACAATCCTTGTGATTGCTTCCGATGCGTCCACTGCTGTGTTTCCGGAAATTACTCCGGCGGCATTGTTGACCACATGCTGGCCAACGTCAAAGACCGCCATCGTGATATTGAACGTATTCGTCACCAGATAAATGGCTACATACGCCTTAAAGATCCAGAGGAAAATGTTGTAAGTCTCAAATTCATGGAAATTGTTTTTCTGCGTTACCATCGTAATCAGTTCATAGCACAGGACAAATGTGATGATCAGTCCCGCAATGGGGACAATCACCGTTTGGGAAATGTTCTGGATCAGATTGAAGATTCCGGCATTCCATCCCTGCGGTGTCTGTCCCACCTGCCCGGCTATGGTTCCCACCTGCTCATTGACAGACGTGAACATGTTATCCAAACAGGACTTGATAAGCCCGATCAGGATATCCTTTATCGCTTCCGTAATTCTCTCAATGATGGTGTTCATCTACCACTCCTCTTAAGAGAACAATGTTGCCAGCTGTGGAATCAGGGTAGTTCCCAGCAGCATGATTCCGGCACCAGCCATCAGCTGTTTGATGCCCTGGCTCTTAGCACCGGGATTGTCGTTTCCATATCCTTCCAGAAGGTTTACGACACCCCACACGCCAAGACCTGCGCCGATTGCGACTACAAGAGTTTTTAAAGTTGTAATTGCACTGCTAAAAAATGCCATATACATTCACCAAAACTGACTTCTTTCAGGTGTTTACGGGAACGAAAATACACCGACTAAAAAGCCGGTGCACCTAGTGTCAGTTATTCCTTTCCTCATTATTTTCTGTTCATTCCCAAGGTTACTCCGACAGTTCTACATGAATTACTTCCACCTCTTCTTCAGATTTCGGTGTATACTGCGGATTTAACTCTTTCTCAACTTTGTACCGGTTCTTCTCGTTTTCATCTGCAAGAAGCCGATAGTTTTTGTGTTTCGTGATATCATATTTGTCCGAGAAAAATGGTCTGGCACCACGGATCTGCAGGATACATTTTCCTCCATCCATGACTGCAATCTCATCTTCAGTCATCAGCTGTTTACCTGTTTTCTGGTAATTCAATCCAAAAGACTTCTGATTACTCCTCGTCTCCGAAGTGTTATACAGGTCAATGGTTTCCTTACCCAGAAGCTCGCTCATTTCCTTTAAGGTAGTTTTCTCTTTTCCTCCAAGAAATAGTGTGGTATCACAGTTACCCAGAATAGTATCTGCACTATCCTTATACATTGCCTTTAGCTGACTCTGTGACTGCAAAATAATAGAAGCAGAGATTTCCCTGCTTCGGATGGTTGCAATCAGCTTGTCAAACTGAGGAATTTGTCCAATATTGGCAAACTCATCAGCAATGACACGCACATGAACTGGCAGTCTTCCACCATATTCATCATCTGCTTTGTCACAAAGCAGATTGAAAAGCTGTGACTGTAACATGGCAATCACAAAGTTAAAGGTTGTATCTGTATCGGACATAATCAAAAACAAGGCTGTCTTCCTGTCCCCAATCTTATCCAGTTCCATTTCATCATAAGACATGATCTCACGAAGTTCTGCTATATCAAATGGTGCCAGCCTCGCACCACAGGAAATAAGAATACTTTTGGCTGTTTTGCCAGCCGCCATTTTGTATTTTTTATACTGTCTGACCGCAAAGTGCTGCGGATCTCTTTCTTCCAGTTCCTGGAACATCATATCCACTGGATTCTGGTAAGTTTCATCCTCTTCACGGGTTTCGCTTTCATTCAAAAGATCCAGAAGGGTATTCAGATTCTTTTCCTCTTCATCTCCTTCATACCAGATAAAAGCAATCAATGCCGTGTACAACAGCTTCTCTGCTTTCACCCAAAAATCTTCGGAAGCTTTTTCCCCTTCGCCTTTGGTATTAACAATAATTGTTGTAACCAGCTTCAGGATATCTTTTTCAGACCGTATATAAGCAAATGGATTGTAATGAAGCGATTTGGAAAAGTTGATAGTATTCAGAACCTTAATCACATATGGTTCGTGTACCACTTTTCCTGATTTATCTTTCATAATATTTCCATTCTTATCTTTCTTAGGTGGTCCCTTTGCTAACATCTTCCCGCACTCCTCGATCAGAGTGCCTTTCGGATCTGTAATGACCATGGAACAGTTCATCTGCATGACTGACGGCTTAACGAAAAATCGAGTTTTTCCGGAACCACTGCCGCCAATGACCACTATATTTTTATTTCTTGCATACTTTGGCTGTTTAGGTCTACTTTCCATAGTCAATGCTTCTGTTGCTGTTAATGGAATATTCATCCAGGGATCTTCCGACATATAAGGTTTAATATCCTCAGCGTTTCCCCATCTGGCTGAACCATACTCGATTCCTTTCCGGAGTTTCTTTGCATCTGACTGTTTCTGCCATACCAGTAATTTCAGAATGACAGCTGCTACAATTCCTGTCAGCATATCACGCCAGTTAAAACTTGGCTGCAATCCAGTAAGAATCCTGTCTGCATGTTCCATCGCATATAATAGCTTGTTCCCAATATCTTCTCCCAGACTGTTTCTGTAAAGAAATGATGCCCGATTTGTATAAAAAGCAGTTAAGATATATGGGATATTGGTAAGAACCAGTTTCTTTTTATCCAGGGCGGACAGCCTGACCCTGATCTTATTCTTCCATTTTTGCATCAGATTTTTACCGATTTGCTTTTTCATCGGCTCTGCTCCTGATGCCGGTTCTTTACTTTGTCCTTCGATTTCTTTGGCATCATTGCTCTGTAAGTTGCAAGACGCTTGTGAATAGAAGGCTTATTCGCTTTTTGAATCTGTTTCTGGGAAAACTCACGGAAAGCAGCATTGAGGGCATCCTGATCACGTCCTTTAAAAAACACCAGATACATCGGTGGATCTTTACTCTTATCTTTTTTCAAAGCATAATTGATCCCGTATTTTCTGGCATAACGTTCAAAGGACTTGATATTCTTATTTGTGATCTCGATATTGACCATCCCGGCATTTTGTTTTGCCAGCTCTTTTACCGTGACCTTTCCCTGTTTCGGCTGATTCTTCTTCGCTTTCTTCTCTACCGATTTCTGCTTCTGATGACGCAGATAAGCAGCAAGAACCTTTTTCAATAAATCTGCTGTTACTTTGGTAGTCCGAATGCAGAACGTGACCGTTTTCTGAGTTACCTCTTCCTGCATGATTTTCCCTCCTTTCAGCGATTTAACTGCTGTCCAGATCTGTAATCATGGCAACCACCTCCTTCATTCTTTACTCTTCCTCCGCACACAACGCTTTAAAAAATTCTTTTCCTTTTGGTGTAACCAATGTCTGTGAACCAAGATGTCCATTGTTAAAATAGTCTTTTACAATAAACAGATCATTGTTCTTCTCCACCGCATAGGGTAACAGCGTGCCGGATGGACTCCTATATAGAAATCCTCTATTTAAAAGAAGTTTCACAAATTTTCTTTCTGGAAATTCAATCTCTTTTGCCGTCGTTCGAATATTGGTGCATTCTCCTGTAATCATGAAATGATCATAATAATCTGCTTTTGGCTGCATATCCTTTACACGATTTTGCAATTCTCGATTTCGATTGTTTTCTGCCAAAAGTCTCTCGGCAAATTCCAAAAGAAGTTCCGGGTTATCTTTTACCCTGTCTAAAAGATCGGTCTCTAAATATCCGCCTGTTTTCCTAATAGCCGGAAGTACCTCATCAAATACCCACTTCTCAAAATTCTGTGCTGACTTTAAACGACTTTTTGTAATCAGCCGATATACATCTCCCTCTGGAATAAAAATCATTGGCTGTACCCCACCTGATGTAAGGACGCCCCGTTTCAGGGCCCCCTTGCAATGAACATTTATCGCATTTCTTGGTTTTGCATATCCCAAAGCAAATGCTACATCAATTCCAGAAAATAAAAGTCTGCCTCCATCTACAATCATACGGATGGAACCAAACTCCGAATTGTGAAACTCTGTGATTTTATAATCCGTCTTCTCCATCCTCTTCTCCATCCTCTTCTCCTCCTGAACCGGCAAGTAACATCAAACCATTTTCAATGATTGTGCTCCTAATAAACTCTGCTACATTCACGGTTAAATAACCAAGATATTCTGCAAGGAAACTACTATATTCCTCTTCTGTCAACAATTCCTCCAGTGCTTCCAAATGAGCTGTCACTTTAGAAGTCTGCTTTCCGCCAAGCAGCTTGCCTAATATTTCTGTAAATTCCTCTGTGTCACATGACTCAAACATACATAAGATCATCTCCATTGTTGTTTCCAAAACCAAACGATCCATTTTCATTTGCGTCAGCTCTTCCATTGTTTTCATGGCAGTCATAAGCGCATCACTTGTCATATGTTCTGTATTGATTCTTCCTTCTGAATCAACCAATCCTATTGCAAATAATTCTAAAAAGTATTTTCTCATAAATCTTGTCCTCCTATCGAAATGGCATTTCTTGTTCAAGTTCTTCTGGTATATCGAATGGAATCTTCCTCTTCTCTGCTGGTTGAAATCCGTCAGATTCTTCTTTTTTTGTTTTGGCTTCTGCAAACTCTACATTATCCATAATGACTTCGGTATAATAGGATGCAGTTCCAGTCTGTTCATCTTTGATCTGAGAGATTACCAACTCTCCGGAAAGAGCAATCTTAATTCCTTTTTCAAGATATTTCTCCACAAATTCTGCATTATTTCCATAAGCTGTGATCATCACTACAAATGCTTTGCTTGTGCGATTTCTTTTTACTACCAGTGGAAACCTAGATACTTTGGTTTGTCCCTTTTGCGTAGATGTCAGCTTAGTTTCTGGATCTCTGGCAAGTCTACCCATTAAAACAATCGTATTCATTCTTTTTGTCCTCCCTTTCTTCCTGCAACACCCTTCCCTGGTATTTCAAACAGGATAATAATCTGTGCATTTTCTGCACGAAAAAATGAGGAATGGATTCGAACCATTCCCCACTTGCTACAGGATTTCTCCTGTAATATAAATAAGAAAATCTAAGTATTCACATTTGGGCTTTGTCTGTACATATACATCTGATCGTTATCATTCCAGATAACCCGGCTGTAAAAATACAGTCACAGTCTCTGTTTCAGCAGAGGTCCTGTACCCTTCGGTGGTATCATTATTGCTTCGCTCTTCCCGTAGGAGTCTTCGCCTGCACGAGCCGGATTATCTCCGGTAAGCATGTTCCTCAAGATGTATCAGCTCCTTCAATTGTCAAGGTGCAATCGGAAGAACTGTCTGAACCTCTTTTACGTTTGTGATTTTTGGAAATCAGAGGATTTTCAATTTGCCTTCCATATACTCTGTATTGGGAGCGACAAAATCGGACATGATTTTAGAAATTTTTTGAAATTATTTTTTGAAGTGTAAAAAGATATAAAAAATAGTAGAATTTTTCTCTCTGCCGCAAGATGATTTTAGGTCGGTTGAGGGATTAGAAAACGCCGGAAACCCGCATAAACTCTATGTTTTTGCGCGTTCTCGGCGTTTCTTTTATCGCCTGTGTTAGTGGTGCTTTTTCGGTAAATGGTGCCCAAATGGTGCCCAAATCCCACGCGGGGCTATAAAACGGTATAAGAAGCGGTAAAGAGATACAGCGGTTAAAGCTCTAAATCGCTGCTCTTTTTCTTTGCCGCGCTCTTTGCTTTCTTCGGCTCGGCTTTCTCTGCCTTTGCCGGGTCTGCCTGTTTGACCGCCCCATGATAAGCGTCTAAGACTTCTTTTTTGCGTTCAAGCCGCACGTCCACATAACGGGCGGTAACAGCTTCAAAGTTCATAGACAGCCCAAGCGATACGCCGATACCCGCAAGTGTATGTCCTAACACTTCGCCTACGGTGTAGAAGTCGCCTGTCAGTTGGTGCATATTTGTAGCTGCTGTATGGCGCAAATCGTGAAAGCGGATATGCGGCATATCCAAATCTTCAAGCAGCTTTCCAAACTGGGAAGATACCCACGACGCGGAGATAGGGGAACCGTCCGGCTTCGCTACAACAAGGTCATTGTCATAGTAAGGCTTTCCGTCCTTTTCTGCCTGTTCGCGCTGCGCTTCCTGCATAGCAAACTGTTTGAGAAAGAACGGGCGGGCAAGCTCTGTGATAGGCAGCTTTCGCCCGTTGGATTTCGGCGGTGCCATTTCCTCAATGACTTTTGTTTTTGGCGGTACCTTAAAGGGTAGCTGCTCGGAAACGTCAAAGGTGTTGTTTTCCAAATCCACATTGCGCCAACGCAAGCCCAGGATTTCAGAACGGCGCATACCGTAAAGCCCGCCTAAGATAACGGGCATTTCCCAAACGGTACCCTCGACGCGCTGCATAAGGGCTTTTACCTGTTCCGGCGTGTACGGGTCGGGGGTCTTGTCGCTCTTTCCAAACTTCGTAAGCGTGTCCTTTGCTGCGTTTGTTTCGATATAGCGGTATTTCCGGGCATGGCTCAACGCCACGCTCAAAACACGCTTTGCCCCGGCTGCGGTGGACGGTTTCAAGCCTTTGTCAATAATCTGCTGAAACATTTTGTCTACCATAGCGGGGGTAAGCTGATTAAGGGCAACGCCGCCGATATATGGCGTGATGTAGTTTGCAATCGTTCTTTTGTACCCGTCGTAAGTAGAGGGGCGCAAGTTCACTCTTGCATAGCTTTCTACCCATTCATTCAGATAGCTTGCAACGGTCTGTTTCCGCTGTGAAGCGATAGACGCAATCTGTCCCGGATTATGGAGCTTTGCTTTCATCTCTGCTTCATGCTGCGTTGCTTCCTTTTTTGTTGGAAAGCCCTTTTTTGAATAGGTTTTCTTTTCCCCATTCGGGGCGGTGTACTTTATATTCACGTCGTAAACTGTACCCGGCCGCCCGGTCAGTGGTGTGGTATAAAAAAAGTTGACATCTTATTCTCAAGGATTTCATGATAGAATCAAGAGAATAAGGAGGTACTCAAAATGGCACGTAAATATGACCATGAATAC
>CABJAP010000015.1 GCA_902363595.1 Clostridia bacterium
ATACTTGGCGGGTGACTGCCTGGGAAAGTAGGACGTTGCCAATTTTACAAAAATAGAGACTGTTTAAACAGTCTCTATTTTTATGTAAAATTGGACAGCGAAAGGAACACAGTGAGCGGAGGAGTGCTGCCTGCAACTCATCCAGGCCTCACAAAACAAAAAATATTTTCATTTCCTATTGACGGCCGGAAGGACCCTGTGGTATACTATCGAAGATTTAGGCCAAAACACGAATGAAAGGGAAAAGGTATGAAAACATTACTGAAAAACGGATATATTTTCACAGGCAATGGATTCGAGAAAAGAGACGTTTTTGTCATTGACGATCGTTTGTCTCTTTCCCATTTTGATAAATACGATGAAAGAATTGACTGCGATTCTTTCTTTATAATTCCAGGTTTAGTCGATGTGCACGTACATCTTCGGGAACCTGGTTTTTTTTATAAAGAGTCCATGAAAACCGGGACCATGGCAGCGGCCAGAGGCGGATATACAGCTGTTTGCGCCATGCCCAATTTAAGCCCGGTGCCATCGACAGCAGACGGGCTCAGGCAGCAGCTGGAGCTCATTGAAAGGGATGCTGTCATTAAAGTTTATCCTTATGGAACCATTACAAAAGAACAGAACGGCAGAGGCATGCTTTCCGATATGGACGCCTTGAAGGATCAAGTGATCGCTTTTTCCGATGATGGAAAAGGCGTTCAGACCGCTGATCTGATGGAAGAGGCGATGAAGAAAGCAAATGCTTTAAACAAAATGATTGTAGCCCACTGCGAAGATGAAACGCTGCTTGATGGCGGATACATTCATGACGGAGCTTATGCAAAAGCCCATGGACATAAGGGGATTTGTTCAGAAAGCGAATGGGGACAGGTCAAGCGGGACATTGAACTATGCAAAAAAACGGGGGCAAGATATCATGTGTGCCACATCTCCACAAAGGAAACAGTTGCGCTGATCCGCCAGGCAAAGGCTGAGGGCGTAAAGATATCCTGCGAAACAGCGCCTCATTATCTGGTATTCTGCGACGAGGACTTGCAGGAAGACGGCCGATTCAAAATGAATCCGCCCATTCGTACAAAAGAAGATCGGGAAGCCTTGATCGAAGGCCTTTTAGACGGAACCATCGATGTGATTGCGACCGACCATGCGCCCCATAGCCAGGAAGAAAAAAGCAAGGGGCTTGAGGGCAGCGCATTTGGAATCGTAGGGCTGGAAACCGCATTTCCGGTATTGTATACAGCGCTGGTTAAGACCGGGAAGCTTTCTCTGGAGCAGCTGGTTTACCGAATGGCTATCGCCCCGCGCCGGCTCTTCGGCATAGAGGGCGGTGCTTTGCAGGAAGGGCAGATCGCGGACCTGGCAATTCTGGATTTGGAGAGCACTTACCGGATCGACCCAAACAGCTTTCTGTCAAAAGGACGGAGCACACCCTTTGCGGGCATGGAAGTGACCGGAAAAACCGTTGCAACCTTTGTGAATGGAGTGAACGTTTATGAAAACAAGTAAATATCAAATTCAATCCAATCGAAAACTGGCCAGGGATATCTATGAGATGAAGCTGCAGGGAGACACCTCTCAACTTACAGCGCCGGGACAGTTTGTCAACATAAAACTGGAAGGGCTTTATCTGAGACGCCCCATTTCGATTTGCGACTGGGAGCCGGATTTGCTGACGATCATTTACAAAGTCGTTGGAATGGGGACGGAGAAAATGGCTGAAATGAAACCGGGCGAGGAGCTGGACATACTTGGACCTCTGGGAAATGGCTATGATCTGGACAAAATTGAAAAAACGAGCCCGGTCCTTGCCGGCGGAGGTGTTGGAATCCCGCCCATGTACGGGCTTGCCAAAGCTTTGCTGAAACGGGGCATAAAACCTCAGGTCATACTGGGATTCAACACAAAAGAAGAGCTGTTTTACGAACAAGCTTTTCGCGCTCTGGGAGCGGACGTGAAGGTAACAACAGCCGACGGAAGCTATGGAATTAAGGGCTTTGTAACCGACGCCATGAAGAATCCGGAATATGTTTGCGCCTGCGGACCCGAACCCATGTTAAAGGCTGTCTATGACCGGACAAAGGACGGACAATTCAGCTTTGAAGCCAGAATGGCCTGCGGATTCGGCGGATGCATGGGATGCAGCTGTCAGACAAAATATGGGTCAAAGCGAATCTGCAAAGAGGGCCCGGTGTTAGAAAAGGAGGAAATCCTATGGTAGATACAAAGGTGACCCTCAGCGGTCTTGTCCTGGACAATCCCATTATTCCTGCAAGCGGGACCTTCGGCTATGGCAAAGAATATACCGAGTTTTACGATTTGAATATATTGGGCTCCATTTCTTTTAAAGGAACTACTGTGGAAGCCAGATTCGGCAACCCCCAGCCCAGGATCGCCGAGTGCAGCCAGGGAATGATCAATTCCGTGGGACTGCAGAACCCGGGACTGGAAGCGGTGATCGCAAAGGAACTGCCAGAGCTTGCACAGATTTACCAAAAGCCGGTGATTGCCAATGTGAGCGGGTTTTCCATCGATGAATACGCAGCCTGCGCAAAGGCCATGGATCAGCAGGAGCAGGTGGGAATCATTGAAGTAAACGTCAGCTGTCCCAATGTTCATGACGGCGGCATGGCTTTCGGCGTGCTTCCTGAAAGCGCGGCTGCGGTGACAGAGGCAGTCAAAAAAGTGACGACCAAACCCGTCTACATCAAACTGAGCCCCAATGTAACGGATATCGTTTCCATAGCCAAGGCTTGTGAAAGCGCGGGAGCCGACGGGCTGAGCCTGATCAATACGCTGCTGGGAATGCGCATTGATATCAAAAAGCGCCAGCCGGTAATTGCCAACAAAATGGGCGGATTTTCCGGACCAGCCATTTTTCCGGTGGCAGTGAGAATGGTTTACCAGGCGGCAAAAGCAGTGAACATCCCGGTCATCGGCATGGGCGGTATTTCCACTGCCCAGGATGTGATCGAAATGATGATGGCAGGCGCATCCGCGGTTCAAATCGGAGCAGCCAATCTGGTTAACCCCTATGTATGCAAAGAGATCATCGAGGAACTCCCCCATCTTATGGAGAAGCTGGGGATCCAAAGGCTTGAGGATATTATCGGAATCGTAGAATAAAGGAGGTACGTGATGGGAAAAGATGTAATTATCGCATTGGATTTTAAGAATGGAAAAGAGGCGTTAGAGTTTTTAGACAGGTTTACGGACAAGAAGCCCTATGTCAAGGTGGGCATGGAGCTCTACTATGCAGAGGGGCCGGCCATTGTCAGGGAAATTAAAAAGCGTGGACACCAGATGTTCTTAGATCTGAAGCTCCACGATATCCCCAATACGGTGGAGAAGGCCATGGCAGTCCTGTCAAGGCTGGATGTGGATATGGTCAACCTCCACGCTGCGGGAACCATCGAAATGATGAAAGCAGCTTTGCGGGGCCTGACCAGGGAGGACGGCACCAGACCGCTTCTCATCGCAGTGACCCAGCTGACATCCACCAGCCAGGAGCGGATGACCGAGGAACTGCTCATTGAGGAAGACCTGGATAAAGTGGTTATCCGTTATGCGGAAAACGCCGATATGGCCGGATTGGACGGAGTCGTTTGCTCTCCGCTGGAAGCAGGGAAAATTCACGACACATGCGGAAGGGATTTTCTAACCATAACGCCGGGCGTGCGCTTTGACAACGCATCAAAAGGCGACCAAGTGCGGGTGACCACCCCGGCGAAAGCCAAGGAACTGGGTTCCGATTACATTGTCGTGGGCAGACCGATCACCCAGGCCGACGATCCGGTAGCCGCATATAACTGTTGTGTAGAAGATTTTGTGGAGGTATAGATTATGAAAAAAGAAATTGCAAAAGGACTGTTGTCCATTGGAGCTGTATTTTTAAGACCGGATGAGCCTTTTACCTGGGCCAGCGGTATCAAAAGCCCCATCTATTGCGACAACCGACTGACGCTGACAGCGCCCCAGGTTCGTATCAAAGTGGAGCAGGGACTGGCGGCGGTGATCCGGGAGCATTACCCCCAGTGTGAAGTGCTGATGGGAACCAGCACGGCCGGAATTGCCCATGCGGCCATTACGGGACACATCATGGACCTTCCCATGGGATACGTGAGAGGTTCGGCAAAGGACCACGGAAGAACCAACCAGATCGAAGGAAAGCTGGAAAAGGGCCAGAAGGTGGTCGTCATTGAAGACTTGATTTCCACGGGCGGGTCGGTCCTGGAAACAGTGGAAGCGCTGAGAAACGCCGGAGCTGAAGTTCTGGGAATCGCCAGCATCTTTACATACGGCATGGCCAAAGGTATCGAGAGAATGGATGCAACCGGCATTAAAAACGTAAGCCTTTGTGACTTGGATACTTTGGTTGAGGTTGCTGCAGAAGAAGGTTACATCAAAGACAGCGACGTGGAGCGGTTGATCGCGTTTAGAAACAACCCTTCTGACGAAGGATGGATGAAAGGAGATAAATAAATGAGTGAAACAATTCGTAATTTGATCAGTATTTTAGATATGTCCGTGGAAGAGATCGACCACTTGATCGATGTGGCCGATGACATTGTTGCAAACCACGACCAGTATGAAGAGATCTGCAGAGGGAAAAAGCTTGCCACGCTGTTTTTCGAACCGAGTACCAGAACCAGACTCAGCTTTGAAGCGGCCATGCTGGAACTGGGTGGATCAGTTCTGGGCTTTTCCGAAGCGTCTTCCAGCTCAGCGGCAAAAGGAGAGAGCGTCAGCGATACTGTGAGGACAGTCGGCTGTTATGCGGATATTATCGCCATGCGCCATCCGAAAGAAGGAGCGCCTTTAGTGGCTTCCCGAAGAACGACTGTGCCCATTATCAATGCCGGCGACGGCGGACATTTCCATCCGACCCAGACGCTGACCGACCTTTTGACCATTAAAAGAAAAAAGGGAGAACTGGGCAACATTACCCTGGGGCTGTGCGGGGACCTGCAGTTTGGCAGAACGGTTCATTCTCTCATCGAAGCCATGCTCCGTTATCCCAATGTGAAGTTTGTGCTCGTTTCACCGGAAGAACTGAGGGTGCCGGAGTACATCCGTGAAAAACTGCGCAGTGCGGGCGTTGAATGGTGCGAAGTGGAAAGCATGGAGGAAGTCATGCCTCAGTTGGATGTGCTGTATATGACTCGCGTGCAGAGAGAACGTTTCTTCAATGAAGAGGACTATATCAGACTGAAAGATACTTATATTCTGGATATGGACAAGCTGGAAAGCGCTAAGAAAGATTTGACGATCATGCATCCGCTGCCCAGGGTAAATGAGATTTCCGTAAAAGTGGACGATGACCCGAGGGCTTGCTATTTTGAACAGGCGCTGTGCGGAAAACACATCAGAATGGCGCTGATTTTGAATCTGTTAGGTATAAAATAGGAGGGATGGAAGATGAATATCGACGGCGTAACGACTGGAATCGTATTGGACCATATTAAAGCGGGAAAAAGCATGCAGATTTATAACTATCTGGGACTGGATAAGCTGGATTGCAGCGTGGCGGTGGTGCAGAATGTCCGCAGCAGCAAATACGGCAAAAAGGATATCATTAAGATCGACGATGAAATCGAACTGGATTTTGAAATGCTGGGATATATCGACAGCAATATCACCATCAATCGGGTGAAAGACGGCGTTCTAACCAAGAAAGAACACCTGGAACTGCCGGAAACGCTGACCAATGTGATCAAATGCAAGAACCCCAGATGCATCACTTCTGTGGAGCAGGAAATCATCCATATGTTCAAGCTGGCGGATAAGGAAAAGAAAATTTACCGCTGTGCCTACTGCGATGTGGAGCATAAGGAATATAAATAGTTTTTAACGGGGATCCGGGCCGGGCGCGATGATTGTATTTGCGCCCGGTCCTGTTTTTGGTCGCCGAAGAAGTATGGTAAAGGAGCTGTAAAATAAGTCCCTTTGATTAAAATGAGGAGGGCTCATAAGCAGTAAGATAATAACGGCTGATCTATATGTTTATGAAAGAAACTAGAAGGATTGAACTTGTATGATTCAGTAATATATATAAAAGGAAAAACTTGACAATTTAAAATTGATCGTCTATTCTAGAATTGGATGTATGGATATGATTGCCCTTGGAGGTTAATTTTCTTTTTGAACAGGGTATTTTCATATAAAGTACGTGAAGTTTTATCAGGACTAGGTGAAAACTAGTAAAGGAGACGTGCTGTTATGTATAAGCTTAAGCGATACACGGTGCATAGTGTAGATGTTTTAGTTATAATAGTTATTTTTGTTGTAATAGTATTATCGATTGGTAAAAGTGATGTGTTTGCAGCAGAAACTTTAGACAATCAAACTTTTACGGTTGACAATATTGAATACAAAATTGTTTCCACTGATAAAGTAGAGATTATCAACTATAATCGGGAGAAAAAAGGAGAAATTAATTTTGGAGCGTATGTAACCTATGATGGAAATACATATACAATCGTTCATATAAAAAATTGTCTACTAGAAGGCTGCCGAGAAATTACTTCAGTTAATCTTCCGGACACAATTGAGTATATTGGAGAGGGAGCATTTCGAAACTGTACCAATCTTAGTGCTTTAAGGTTACCAAATAACAAGAATTTAATAGTGGAATATGAAGCGTTTTCTGGATGTATTGATTTGCTTGAAATTACATTGCCGGAACAGTTAAAGAATGTGCAGCACCATGCTTTTCAAAATTGTACAAGCCTAACCACGGTTCGGCTCAATACGATTAATTGTGAAGCTATTACAGAGCGTAGAGGTTCAGATGAAACAATTTTTAAAGGATGTATGAAGTTAGAGAAGGTATATATCGGCGAAAAAGTAACCGTGGTTCCAACTGGAATATTTAGCGGTTGTACAGGATTAAAAAAGATAGTTTACGAGGGTGACAATGTCAGGAAAATAGGTGGGGCTGCTTTTGCAGGTTGCAAAAGCTTAGAGACGCTTGAACTTCCTGATTCGCTAACAGAAATTAATCCGAAGGCTTTCATGTTCTGCACATCATTAAAGGAGGTTACAATCCCTGAAAACATTAAAAAGTTAGGATATGGAATTTTTGGGAGTTGTAATAACATAGAAACAATTAATTTTAATGCAATAAATTGTACATCCATGGGAGAAAGTGGATGGGCAGGATATTTATATACGTTTGGTGGAGTAAGTGGCATAAGTGAAAATATGTCAGGTGTTAAAAAACTTATCATTGGAGAAAAGGTTCAAAGAATACCACAATATGCATTTGGCGGCTGCCCCAACTTGGAATCAATTAACATACCCGCATCCGTATCATCAATTCAAGCGAATGCTTTTGAAAATTTACCGAAATTATTGTCTATAGTAGTAAGTGGGAATAATTCTATCTATACAGACCATGAAGGAATTTTGTATACAAAAGATAATAAAATGATAATTCGCTGTCCTGAGGGGAAGGAATTATTAACGGCGGGTTGTTTTATTGGAGTAACCCAGATTGGCAACGTTGGATTTTCAAACTGCACACGTTTAAAGCAAATTAATCTCCCGGACACAGTCGAGTATATTGGAGAGGGATCATTTCGAAACTGTACCAATCTTAGTGCTTTAAGGTTACCGAATAACAAAAATTTAATAGTGGAATATGAAGCGTTTTCAGGATGTATCGCTTTGCCTGAAATTACATTGCCGGAACAGTTAAAGAATGTGCAGCACCATGCTTTTCAAAATTGTACAAGCCTAACCACGGTTCGGCTCAATACGATTAATTGTGAAGCTATTACAGAGCGTAGAGGTTCAGATGAAACCATATTTAAAGGATGTATGAAGTTAGAGAAGGTATATATTGATGAAAAAGTAACCGTGGTTCCAACTGGAATATTTAGTGGTTGTACAGGATTAAAAAAGATAATTTACGAGGGTGACAATGTCAGGAAAATAGGTGGGGCTGCTTTTGCAGGTTGTAAAAGCTTAGAGACGCTTGAACTTCCTGATTCGCTAACAGAAATTAATCCGAAGGCTTTCATGTTCTGCACATCATTAAAGGAGGTTACAATCCCTGAAAACATTAAAAAGTTAGGATATGGAATTTTTGGGAGTTGTAATAACATAGAAACAATTAATTTTAATGCAATAAATTGTACATCCATGGGAGAAAGTGGATGGGCAGGATATTTATATACGTTTGGTGGAGTAAGTGGCATAAGTGAAAATATGTCAGGTGTTAAAAAACTTATCATTGGAGAAAAGGTTCAAAGAATACCGCAATATGCATTTGGCGGCTGTCCTAACTTAGAATCGATCAAAATTTATAATAAAGCTTGTGATATTTATAGCGGAGAAAATGGTGGAAGAACCTTTGAAGAAGATGCAATTATTTATGGATACTTAGATTCTACAGCCGAGGAATACGCAGCTAAATACGGGAGAACTTTCCGAATAATTGGTAGTGATTACTCTTATGATCATTCAACAGAGTTGGAAGAATGGTTGTTAAATCAGGGATCTCTAAATAGTATTATGTATCTTACGAAAGATGAAAATTTTATGTGTTCCAGGGCAGTTGCGGAAAGTGATTCAAGCTTTGCTGACCATTTTGTACAAACAATAACAAATATGTTGTACTGTGGTTTAGATGGATGGAAAGATATTTTTTCATTGGCAACTACCAAAGAGCAGGCAAGGGAAGTTCTGATAGCGTTGCTGGATACTTATGGCTCAGAAGTAGAGGAGTTGGCAGATGCTGAAACAGCATATAAATATGCAAATTTATATGTAAAAACATTACAAGAATCTGACTGGGCATATGCAATTGACTTTGGGTTAAAGGATAATGAAATTGATCAACTAAAGGAAGTTTGCACTGAAGACGTTTTGGCACAATTTTTTATAGACGGTAAATATGAAACAATATCGGCATATCTGCAAATAAAAGGGGGATATTCGGCTGATTCAAAAGCTGTGAAATGTATTGAGCAATTTACAAAATCAAAAAAGTTGACAAATGAACTTTCTGATAGCATTGGATTGCTTGGGGATGGACTACAAATTCTTTCTATGACAAATGGAACGATTAATCGTTTATATGAGGTTGAACGCCTTGCAACAGCTGACGAAATGTTTTCAGAAATGTTGATATATCTGAATAAGAACTGCATTTTTATTCCTGTACGTGAAGCTGCTGACGAACTATATACCGTAATACATGGTAGTTATTCAGACCAATTGAAGTATGCGACGACGTCACTAAAGGATGCGGCGGAAGTGAAATCAGTTGACCTCATATTAGAAGCTGCAGCGGAAAAGCTTCCATATGGCAAAATTATTAAGAAGAACTATGAGTTTGCAGTAGGTATATCTAATACTGTTTTTGGGATCGCGGATATGCAAAAACAAAAAGATAATATGCGCTGTGTAGCCTACATTGGTAACTGTTTGAGCAGTTGGCTTTTAGATAGTCGGCAGCAATGGGAAGCTGAAACTGGCACTAGAAAAGCGTGGTATGCGAAGAAAACGGTATATGCTTATAAAATGCTATTGAAAAGTAGGATACAGGGAGAAAGAAGCTTACAGAAAATGATGGAAGTGTCAAAAACAACTTGGAAAAAGGCATATAATTATTCTTTGGAGGTATCTTCAACTTTAAAATCTATGCAGGACTTTTTTAATATTATGTCGACATCTGTGATTGCTTGCCCGGTAGATGTTCAAATATATGATGCATCAGGAAGATTGGTTTGCACAGTGCACGATGGATCTTCAAGCGAAGGCTATTTGGATGATATTTATTATGCTGTTTTGTATAATCCATTAGAGAATGATTTTGTTAAGATAATAAGAACTCCTATCGATAAAAACTATTCATTGAGATGTTTAGCAAACGATTTAGGCCAGGTAGATTATTCCATATCGACAATATCTGAACAGGGAATTAATATACGAAAAGAAGCTCAAGGTATTCCAATTAAACAAGGGGACGAGATTAGCATTTCTGATCTGTCTGGTGATAATCCAACTTGTAAGCTGCTTGAAGGCAATCAAGTAATAAGAGAATATCCAGCAGAATTGAAAGACAAATTTATACCTGTTGAATCTATGCAGATCGATAAAAAAACTCTAGAATTAGAGCCGGGTAAACGAGTAAAATTAAATGCAATCTTTTTACCGTCCAACGCATCAAATCAAGAAGTAATATGGATATCTTCAAATCAAGAAGTTGCTACGGTTAATCAGGATGGCGTTGTAAAAGGAATATCGAAGGGAACTGCAGAAATCGTAGTAGAGAGCCTAGAAGGTAATTTTAAAAATGTGTGTCAGGTTACAGTGGTAGATAATCGTCCGGTTAATAAAAATTCCCAGGTCATTTATGCAAGTTCTGTTACCAAAACTTATGGCAACAAACCATTCAATCTAAACGCCAAAACCAGTGGAGGAGGTAAACTTACATACAATTCCAGCAACACAAACGTAGCTACCATAAATAATACTGGAAAAATAACCTTGAAAGGTCCTGGCAAAGCTAGCATCACTATTAATGCTGCTGCTACTGATAATTATAATGCCGCAACAAAACAGATTAACATTACGGTAAAACCAAAGAAAGCAGTACTAAAAAAAGCTAAATCCACTAAGAAACGCACGTTGAAAGTGGGTTGGGTGCGGGACAAAAAAGTAACGGGCTATCAGGTTGTTATTGCTCAAAATAGAAAATTCCATAAGGGAAAGAAATCTGCTTTGATCACAAAAAACAAAACAACATCTAAGACGTTCAAAAAATTAAGGCGAGATAAGACTTATTACTATAAAGTGAGAGCTTATAAACAGGTTGGCAAAACTAAAATTTACGGAGCCTATAGTAAGACAAAACGAATTAAAGTAAAATAAGAAGGACGCAGGCTGCATTCAGATACATTATTTGTTAAGCAAGACTTTGATACTTCTTTGCTCACCTTAGGCTTACACTAAACGGGAAGCCGCTGCCAAAACGTTGTACAATCTTTAGGTTTGTATTATACTAATGAATGCCGGAAATTTTTTGACAGAAAGGAGAACCGTATACGTGTTTGAACTAATACAGGCAGGAAAGCATACTTACTATATCGACAACCCCAACATCATGGGGGTTTACCAATTAAATGAAGAGGACGTTTGTCTGATTGATACGGGAAATGGAGACAAGGCGGCAGAGGCCATCGATGAAATTCTGGAGAAACAGGGATGGAAATTGAAGTTTATCCTTAACACCCATACCCACATCGATCATCTGGGCGGCAACCGCTATCTGATGAAAAAATGGGGATGCCCGGCTTACGCGACCAATCTGGACAATGCCTTTGCCAACTATGAGCATCTGGAAGCAGCCTATATGTACGGCGGCTATCCATGCAGGGAACTGCGCAAGGTATTTCGCCATCCGGGACCCATCGGTTTTTTGGATTTGGAGGACTTTGAACTGCCGAAAGGCCTTGCGTCCATCAGGCTGCCGGGCCACAGCTTCGGCATGATCGGCATCAAGACGGATGACGGCGTGTGGTTCCTGGGCGACAGCGTTCTCAACCGCAAATCCCTGGAAAAATATCAGTTCGGCTATCTGGTGGATGTGGAAGGATATTTGAATACCCTGGATCTTTTGGAGACGCTGGAGGGAAACCTTTTCATTCCTTCCCACGGCGATGTGGCAGCGGATATCCGGCCGCTGGCTCAGGGCAATCGGAAAAACATTGAAAAAAATATTGCCGCGCTGCTAAGGGACTGTGCAGGCGGCAAAAGTTTTGACTGCATTTTGAAAGGCGTGTACGACCGCTATGGAGTAAAGCCCAATGTGGTGCAGAACGCGCTGGCCGGTTCTACGCTGCGGTGTTACTTGTCTTATCTGCAGGATCAGGGGCAGTTGGAATGCTATTTCGAAGAAAATATAATGAAATGGAAGAGCAAGTAACCTGTTGGAAAAGGAAGGTGTTTCCGGTACCGGAAGAAATCACTATTTCACCGCTTCCATAATAACCACTGACGCGCTGGCTCCGATCCGGTCCGCGCCCAGGCGCAGCATCTCTTTGGTTGCCAGAACATCCCGAATGCCGCCGGAGGCTTTGATCATAACTTGATCGCCCACCGTTTCTTTGATCAGGGCGACCGTATGAGGCGTGGCGCCGGACTTGCCAAAACCAGTAGAAGTTTTGACAAAAGAAGCGCCTGCTTCTACGGCAAGGCGACAGGCTTTCACGATCTCCTCGTCGGTCAGAAGGCAGACCTCTAAAATGACTTTGACAATGGAGCGCCGCTGACCGGCAGCAGCTGCTACTTCTTCAATTTCATGTTTTACGTAATCATATCGGCCCTCTTTTAAAGCGCCGATATTGATGACCATGTCGATCTCATGAGCGCCGTTTTCACAGGCCCAGACAGTTTGGCGAACTTTCACTTCCGTCGAATCCATGCCCAGAGGGAAGCCGACGACGCTGGCGATTTTTATTTCCGTACCGGCCAGCTCCCGGGCTGCCAGAGGGACGTAACAGCCGTGAACACAGACGGCATAAAAATCATACTTTTTCGCTTCGTCGCACAGCTTGATGATATCCGCTGTGGTGGCATCCGCTTTCAGATTGGTATGATCAAAGTATTTGTTCAATGGTTTCATCTATCAATCTCCTCACTTAACGATTTTTTTTCATTATAGCATAAATTTGAAATATATAAAAACCAGATATTGTTTTTGCTGCCCAAAGCAGCCAAGAATCTCAAATGAAAAATCACAGGGAGCATTGCGGGAGGACGGATTTTGTCGTATAATAAAACGAATTGTAATTGCGTGTTGTTATCGAAGGAGGGGCCTATGAGAAAGTTTCGCATGCTGATGCTGCTGATGCTGATTGTGCTTCTAGCCGCGCCGCTCAGCTACGGGTCGGAACAGACCTTTGGCGATGGCCAGGTGAAGATTGATCTGCCGGAAAATTGGCAGGTGGTGGATGAGGCGGATCGGGAAGATGTACTGCGGGTTGTCTGCAGCGCTGAGGAAAAAGAAGTTTCTCAATATATGGACTATTATCACAGCCTGATGATGGCAGAAGACCCGTCCGCGGATCCAAAGGCCATGATGCAGATTCTTTACACCACAGACTACTCCGATGCCGCTGAAATGGATTTCAGCGACTGCACGGATGAAGAGCTGGAGGCTTTCTATCAAGAACAGGAGGGCAAAAGCGTCCTTGAAAACGCGGTGCTTTTTCTGACCTTTGGGGTCACGGAGACCTCAGATGAGATGGAGATTCTTTCAAACAGCTGGGGGAAATTTATCCATGCGCAGATGACAGAAACCATGCAGGACGGCAGCAAGCTTTATCATCAAATGTACTTTACCAAGAAGGGCAGCGCGGTTATCACCCTCAGCCTGACCACCAGCGGCCCGCCTTCAAAACAATCCGTAGGAGATATAGAAGAGGTTGTCTCAAGCTATTCCGACGACGGTTGGTATGACGACTATATGATGGCCGCTGATACGGATAGTTACGATGATGAGTACAGCGACAGCGATGATGGCTGGATGGTGTATGCGTTTCTCATCATTATAGTGGTTTGCGCGGTGATATACGTAGCGGCTGGCAAAAGGACCAATTCTGCCGCCGCAGGATATGGAAGACGCCCTGCGGACCGTAAACAGGAACAAGTGCAAATGACAGCCGGAGAAACGACGGGTTATCCTCCTGCTTCGGATAAGAGAAAGGTGAGAATTAAGCTTCCCAAAACGAAATCAGTGACAGCGGACGGAAAGTCCATGCAGGTCAGGGACAGTCAGGAAGTGAAAGCAAAGACGCCTGACGAAAGCTACCTGGAAAGTCTCCGCACGCTGATGGACTCGGGACTTCTTACCAAGGAAGAGTACCGGGATATGGTGGAGGCGCACAACCGTAATAAACGCATATGACAGAAACAATCAAAGCCCTGGCGTTTGCTGGGGTTTTAACAATAACCTTTAGGAGGACGATATGAAGATACCAGAATTATTTGAACACAAAAAGCCCGTTTTTTCCTTTGAAATTTTCCCGCCCAAAAGACAGTCGGGGCTGGATAAAATCTATGATACCATCGAGAAGCTGTCCGTTTGCCAGCCGGATTTTATCAGCGTGACCTACGGCGCAGGCGGCAATATGGCAGACAATTCCACCTGCGAAATCGCTTCCAACATTAAAAAACGGTTCGGAATAGAACCCCTGGCCCATCTGACCTGTGTCAATTCCAGCATGGAGGACGTGACGGAAATGATCGGACGCTTTGCCAAGGCGGACATTGAAAATGTTCTGGCTCTGCGGGGAGATATTGTTCCCGGCGAAGCGATCAAAAAAGATTTTTCCCACGCCAACGAGCTGGCAATCGAGGTGCAGAGAAACAGCGGCCTGCAAATTTTAGGCGCCTGCTATCCGGAGGGCCACTATGAAAGCAAGAATCTGCGGGAGGACATTCAAAACCTGAAATACAAGATTGGCGCAGGGGTAAAAGTGCTGATTACCCAGCTGTTCTTCGATAATCAGCTGTTTTACGAATTTCTTGTTCAAGTGAGAAACGCGGGGATCCACGTGCCCGTTTCCGCCGGAATCATGCCCATCGTAAATAAAAAACAGATTGAAAAGACCGTAGCCCTGAGCGGAGCAAGCCTGCCCCACGAATTTACCAAGATGATCGGCCTCTATGAAAACGATCCGGAGGAGCTTTATAACCACGGAATTCAATACGCAGTGGATCAGATCCGCGATCTGCTGGAACATGGCGTGGATGGGATCCATCTGTATACCATGAATAACCCGGACGTCTCCCTTGCTATCTATCAGAAGATCAAGGACTTACTGTAAGATGAAGCTGGCGACACCAGAACGGGTAGACCGGAGACAATGGCTCATAAGGCTGGGCGTTTTTGGCCAGGCGGATGAAATGCTGGAGCAATCTCTGAAGAGGGCGGAAGAAAGGCTGCTCGGATATGCGGCTCCCCAGGGAATTTATCGGGTTTTGGAGCTGGGAGACATAAAGCTGAGGGGCAGCGCCATAAAAAAACATCTGACAGGATGCCGGGAGCTGGCAGTGATGGGCGTGACCATCGGAGCGGCCGTCGATCATTTGATCCGTCAAAGCCAGATTCGGGACATGGCCGAGGCGGTTCTCCTCGATTGCGGAGCATCCGTATTGGTAGAACAGATCTGCGATGCTTTTGAGGCACAGATCCGGGAAGAAACGGAAGGTTATCTGACCGGAAGGTACAGCCCGGGATACGGCGATCTTCCCATAGAGACACAGGACGCGCTGGTGCGGATCCTGGACGGACCTAGAAAGATCGGATTGACGGTGAATCAGAGCCACATCATGATCCCCAGAAAATCTGTGACCGCTATCCTGGGGATCGCGGACCATCCGGTGAGCGGTTATCTGGCCACCTGTGAAGAATGTAAGCTGAGGGATACTTGTGAGCTGAGAAAGGAAGGAAAAAACTGTGCTGAACTTTAGCAAAAAAAGATATCTGTTAGACGGAGGGATGGGCACCATGCTGCAGCAAAGCGGCCTTGAGCCGGGAGCATCTCCCGATCTTCTGAGCCTGACCAATCCGGAGTTGATCACCTCCATTCATAGAAGTTATATTGAGGCCGGATCGGATGTGATCTATGCCAATACTTTCGGAGCCAATCGCTTTAAGCTGGAAGGCTGCGGTTATCGCCTGGAAGAGGTGATCGACAGCGCGGTGAAGGCAGCCAAAGCCGCCTGCGGCGAGGAAAGCTTGGTGGCTCTGGATGTGGGGCCGCTGGGAGAGCTGCTGGAGCCTATGGGCACCTTGTCCTTTGAAGCCGCTTACGATGCTTTCGCCCAGGTTATGAAACAGGGGGCGGCCTCTGGGGCCGATTTGATTGTCATTGAAACCATGACTGACCTGTATGAAGTGAAAGCAGCCGTACTGGCCGCCAAGGAAACGACCGATCTTGCGGTGCTTGTTTCCATGACCTTTGAAGAAAGCGGCAGGACCTTTACCGGAACGAGCATCGAGTGCATGACAGCTGTGCTGGAAGGTCTCGGCGTTGATGCTATTGGTATCAACTGCTCGCTGGGTCCGGTGGAAATTCTGCCCCTGGCGGAAAGAATGTGCGCCCTTACCGACCTGCCGATTTTTATTAAGCCCAACGCAGGGCTGCCTGATCCGCGGACAGGTGCTTATGATATCGGGCCCGACCAATTTGCGCAGGCAATGAAAGAATATCTGAAACTGGGAATTTCCATGGCAGGCGGATGCTGCGGAACGACACCCGAATACATCGCAAAAATGAAGGATGTTTTTTCCGCCGCGGACGTACATAAGAAGGTGCGAAAACCGGCGGAACACAGCGTAATATGCAGCGCTTCCAATGCCGTGACCGTCGATCATGTTACAGTGATCGGCGAACGGATCAACCCCACGGGGAAGAAGCGGCTGAAGCAGGCGCTCATCGATGAGGATTACGATTACGTTTTATCCCAGGCCGTGGAACAAGTGGATGCCGGCGCTCAGGTGCTGGATGTCAATGTGGGTGTTCCTGATATCGATGATGTCAAAGTGCTGCCGATGGTGGTCAAACAGATCCAGGCCATTACCGATCTGCCCCTGCAGATCGATTCTTCCAATCCGGCGGCCATTGAGGCGGCCCTCCGGGTCTACAACGGGAAAGCCATTGTAAATTCAGTCAATGGAGAAGCAAAGGTACTGGATACGATTCTTCCCATCGTGAAAAAATATGGCGCTGCGGTGGTGGGCCTGACCCTGGACGAAAACGGCATCCCCGCCAAAGCAGAAGAACGTTTTGCCATTGCCCGAAGAATTCTCGACAAGGCGGTGAGCATGGGCATTCCTAAGAAAGACGTGTTCATCGACTGCCTGACCCTCACTGCGTCAGCCCAGCAGGCAGAAGTCGCAGAGACGCTGAGAGCGGTGCGCATGGTCAAAGAACAGCTGGGCCTGCATACGGTCCTGGGGGTATCCAACATCAGCTTCGGCCTTCCGTTAAGACCGCTAATCAATCGGACTTTCCTGGCTCTGGCAATGGAAAACGGATTGGATCTGCCCATCATCAATCCCAACGATGAGGATATGATGGGGACCATCTATGCCTTTGAAATGCTTCATAACAGAGATAAAAACGCGGAAGCGTTCATCAAACGATACGGCGATGCGGCCATGGGAACCATGGAAAGAAGCAGCGGAGCCAGTCAGCCCAATTCCCAATCGGGCAAAGAGCCGGACCTTTTCTACGCATTGGAAAAGGGCATGAAAACAGAAACCATTCATGCGGTTGAAGCGCTCCTTGACAAAAACGATGAAATGACCGTGGTCAACGATTATTTGATCCCGGCGCTGGACCAGGTGGGCCAGGGTTTTGAGAAGGGGACGATCTTTCTCCCCCAGATGATGCAGGCCGCAACAGCCGCCCAGGGAGGCTTTGAGCTGATCAAAGACCGCCTGGCCGCTTCCGGCCGCAGCAGCGTGTCCAAAGGCCGGGTGGTCGTCGCCACCGTAAAGGGCGATATCCATGATATCGGCAAAAACATCGTCAAAGTTATTATGGAAAATTACGGATTTGAGATCATCGATCTGGGAAGGGATGTTCCCATTGAGAAGGTGGTTCAAACGGTAGTCGATAACCGGATTAAGCTGGTGGGCCTCAGCGCATTGATGACCACGACCTTAAAGAGCATGGAAGAGACCATTGCAGCTGTCAGGGCTGAGGCGCCGGACTGCAGGTTTATCGTTGGCGGAGCGGTATTGACTCCTGAATACGCAGAAAAGATCGGAGCAGATTATTATTGTAAGGATGCGATGAAGTCGGTGGAAGCGGCGAAAGAAGTCTTTGGCCTTTAACCTTCTTTTTTGACCGAATAAAAACACAAAGTATTGACAATAAAAATCATGGTGATACAATATGTAGTATCTTGTGGTGATTTAAGGAGAAAATAATGAAATTAAATGCAAATGCAGAAACGGTACTGAAGCAAAGGTACTTGATCAAAGACGAGAATGGAAATCCGGTGGAAACGGTAGATGGTATGTTTCACCGGGTGGCAAAAGCCATCGCTTCTGCCGATGCGCTCCATGACGAACATGCTGACACGGATAAGACGGAGAGCATTTTTTATGATATGATGACCAATCTGGAATTCTTGCCCAATTCTCCCACGCTGATGAATGCAGGCCGGGATCTGGGACAGCTCTCCGCATGCTTTGTGCTGCCGGTAGAGGACAGCATGGAATCAATTTTTGAAGCCATCAAACAGGCGGCGCTTATCCATAAGAGCGGCGGCGGCACAGGTTTTTCCTTTTCCAGACTTCGCCAGGAAGGAAGCACGGTTAATTCCACCGGAGGCGTAGCCAGCGGCCCCATCAGCTTTATGAAGGTATTCAATATGGCAACAGAAGCGATTAAGCAGGGCGGCTCCAGGCGCGGAGCCAATATGGGCATCCTGCGCATCGACCACCCGGATATCTTGAAATTCATCGACTGCAAAGCAGATAACACGGAGATTACCAATTTCAATCTTTCCGTCGGCCTTACAGAAGAATTTATGAAAGCTGCGGAAGCTGGAAAGGATTACGATCTGGTTGACCCCCATACAGGTGAAACGGTAAAGCAGCTCAATGCGAGAACTGTTTTTAATAAAATCGTCGATGCGGCATGGAGAAACGGTGAACCCGGGATTATTTTCCTGGATCGCCTCAACCGGGATAATATCGTACCGGAACAGGGAAAGATCGAAGCCACCAATCCATGCGGTGAACAGCCGCTGCTGCCCCATGAAAGCTGCAATCTGGGTTCGATCAATTTGACGCAGATGGTAAAGGCAGAGAAGGGAAGAAAAACTTTTGATTGGGAAAAGCTGGAGAGGACCGTGAAACAGGCCGTCCACTTTCTGGATAATGTTATTGAAGTCAATAAATATCCTCTGGATCAGATCGAACATACTACAAAGCAGACAAGGAAGATCGGACTGGGCGTTATGGGATGGGCTGACAGTCTGCTGATGATGGGAATTCCCTACAACACAGAGGAAGCCGTACAGCTGGCCGAGGAGGTCATGTCCTTTATAACGGAAAAGGGCCGTCAGGCCAGCCAGCAGCTGGCGGAGGTCCGCGGAACCTTCCCCCTCTTCGAGCAGAGCATCCATCCTCAGGACAGACCCCAGAGGAATGGAACCATTACCACCATTGCGCCGACAGGAACCCTTTCCATCATCGGAGGCTGTTCTTCCGGCGTGGAACCGGTCTTTGCGTATGTTTTTATCCGCAACATCATGGATGGTACGGAAATGCTGGAAGTCAACCCCATTCTCAAAGAGGAACTGGAGAAACGAGGCTTATATTCGGAAGGGCTGATGCGGCGTATTGCTCAGGAAGGCGCGGTCAGCCATATCAAAGAGCTGCCGGAAGATATCCGCAGGGTGTTCGTATCAACCCACGATATCAGCCCCGAATATCATGTGCGCATGCAGGCCGCTTTCCAACGACACACGGACAATGCGGTTTCCAAGACGGTTAACTTCAGCAACGAAGCCACCAGGGAGGATGTGGCAAAAGTTTATTCGCTGGCCTTCACGCTGGGCTGCAAGGGCGTTACCATTTATCGGGACGGCAGCCGGGATGAACAGGTTCTCAACATCGGAAAAGTAAAACGTGCCGACCAGGCGGAGGAAGCCCGGCATATTACGCCCCGTCCCCGTCCTGACGTTGTCACCGGAGTGACCGAACGGGTGAAGATCGGCTGCGGCAACTTATATATAACGGTTAACTACGATGAGCAGGGCATCTGCGAAATCTTCACCAATACTGGAAAAGCAGGCGGGTGTCCAAGCCAGAGCGAGGCTACGGCCAGATTAGCTTCGGTAGCGCTGCGAAGCGGCATCGATGTCAATACCATCATTGATCAGCTGAGGGGAATTCGCTGCCCTTCGACCATTCGTCAACACGGATTGAAATGCACGTCCTGTCCAGATGCCATCGCAAGGGTGATCGAGCAGGAATATGAAAAACAGGTTGCACTTGGCAACTGGCTGCCACTGCCGGACGCCATAAAACCGACGCCGGAAATTCAGCCGGATGAAGAAAGCCGCTGTCCGGAATGCGGCAGCCGGCTGGAACACGAGAGCGGCTGCGTCATTTGCAGGCAGTGCGGATACAGCAAATGCGGCTAAAAAGATAAAAAATGACAGAACCCCGAAGCGAAAGTTTTGCGCGTTCTGCCATTTTTTTTGTTGAATTTTAATAAAGTAGTTGTATAAAATGATATAATGGAATATAATATATAGTTAATAGGAAACATCATCAGAGAATGCGAAGGCAAAAGAACGCCATGATGAGGTGGCTGGATTCGCACTGAGTGTTTCTTTTTCATTGGTAAAAATACGAAAAAAGGGGGTTAATGATTATGAACAAAACAGAACGTATTTTGCTGCATGGGGGATATATCAAAGAAGACAGACTGTATGACAGCAGCGGTACTTTAAGAGGACCTCTGAATGTGGCTGAACTGAAAGTTTTGCCGGGGTACCTGAAAACCCACGACGGCAGGACCTATTATGTGGCAGTATAAGGCTTCTGCCTGATAAAGCTGAAAAGAAACTGCGGACCAGGATGCTGCCGGCTCCTGCCGCAGTTTTTCTTTTTCGGTTTATATGTATGAGGACGCCTCCAAGGTTGCTCTTGTTTAACCTATTTGCTATACTATAGCTATATATGTGTAAAGTATGGTTGCAAGGCCGGCTTTGCGTGCTTAGATGAAAATAGAGGGAGACACGGCTATGCGAAAAAGATTGGTAATACTTGCACTGATTTGTGTTCTAACCGCATCTTTACCAGCTTGCGGCTCCCAGGAAACCAGTTCCACCATTACGATTGATGAAAAAGTTGACGAATCGGTCGCTCTTTCCATGTTTGTTCCGGTAGGTGTGGACCTAGGTGGCACTGATAGCTTTCGGGACTTGACGCTGGCGTATAATAAACAAGACAGCAAAATTCGAATTACTGTAGACAGCGTTTCTACCGCAGATGGGTTTGACGATTTTTTAGAAAAACGTCTTGATACAAAAGATGCGGTGGATATCTTTGTTGTTAATGCAGAAAATGTTAAGGACATCGCACAAAAAGGGCAATTCTATGATCTGTCCGGCCTTAAGAGTTTCCATGAACTCACCAAAAGCGCCAAGGAGCAGGCGATGGTTGGTGATATTGCTTATTCAATTCCGTTGAAAATGGCGGTCTATGTAATGGATGTCAATGTATCCCTTCTAAAACAGTTTGATTTGGAAGTGCCGGAAAATTATGAGGATTTTCTGCACTGCTGTCAAGTCCTGAAGAAACAAAACATTACGCCAATTTCACTCAATCGCTGGTGGGCTATGGCTGTTCCGGTCATGGCACGCAGTCTCTATCCAATTTACCAGGCGGAAAATCAACGGCAGCTGATCGATGGTCTGAATAAGGGAGACTTGAAAATCGGCGACTATATGATCAATGGATTTCGAATGTTTGAGGAATTTCTAAAGAATGGGTATTACGGTGAAGGTCTGACGATGGAAAAGGTGGATGCGATCAAGGCTAATACTCAGGACCGTGCGGATTTTCTCAGCAGCAAGACAGCCTTTCGTTTCTTTCCGATTGAAGAACTGAAGGCTACTGAAATGGAGAATGAAGATAAGGCCATCTGTACGGGAATTCCCATGCTGCCCGACGGAGTGATCACCCTGCCGTCAATCTCCGTTCGTCTTTGTGTGAATGGGGGCAGCAGCCACCTTGAAGATTCGATCAAGTTTGTAGATTATCTGACTTCACAGCGTGAGGGGCTGCTGTCATCGGATACGTCGGGCAGCCTTTCTCCTTTTAAACGACCGGCTGAGACGAAGGCAGAGGTCCCCTGGAAGCAGGCTGTATTGGAATTGCTGGATGGGGGCGGGCAGATACCTTTGGAAGATATGAACCTCCGTTTTGGCTGTTGGGACAATACCCGTCAACTTTGCTTGAAAATGATAGGCGGCATGTCGGCGGAAGATGCCGCGAAAGAATTCAATCGCATTCAGATGGAAGAAATTCAGGCATATGAAGAGAAGCAAGCATTAGAAGGAGGGGCTGGTGGTGAATAAAGTCAACCGAAAAAGAAATCCTGCATGGTACATAACCGCTTGTTTCTTATTGTTTTTGGCATTGATTTTGTTTCTTGGATATACCGTGAAAAAATATTCCGACGGAATTTACCAAAATATCCGGGAATCCACAACGGAAAGCGTGGAGGCATTAACCTCCGACCGAGTAAAGATGTTGGATAAAACGCTCAACCTACTCGAAACCCAGGCCCAGGCACTGGCGATACATCTATCAGAGCCGAAACTTACCGTTACTCCCGATATGTTAAAAACTTTTGCAAAAATGCGTAAAGAATATCTTTTCATTGGGGTGTTCAACTCGGATGGAGCTGTTGTCAGCTCGGGGGGAACATCAGCCAAAATCTCTTCCAACGATGAAGTCTATCGTCAGGTGTTTGCCGGGAAGTCCGGTGTCACCGATACTTTTTTAGGAGAGATGGGTTATGAGGAAGTACGGGTTTACGCGCCGATTTATCAAAGCGGTGTTATCACTGGGGGCGTATATATTGATCTTGACGCGGAGATACTACGCAGCGCTGGTGAGAGCTCTCTTTATGACTCGGCCGGATATAGTTATCTTTTGAAAAAGGATGGCACCATTCTCCTGGCGCCCAGTTTTTATAGCTATGCTCAAATTTATCACAATGTACGAGACGTGTTTGCCGCTTCTAAAAGCAATCAGAAGACCGTGGAGGCGCTTATGAATGCACTGAAAAAAGGAGAGCGGGGAAATGCGGTGTTAGAGTTTTCGGGGGAGATGCAAATCCTTTGTTTTGAGCCTTCCGCAGTAAAAGAAGGGTGGTATTACGTTTCCGTACTTCCTTTGGCCCTGGTGGAAAACAACGGTCAGACCGTGATTCGGCTGTCTTCTCGGATGATTGCGCTGTTTCTTGGATTCGTTCTCGCTTTTTTTGTTTTTCTAGGGGTCATCTTATTTGTTCTGCTGCGAGACAAATGGAAGCAGGAGACAAACGAAGGGCGGGTCTATAAAGCTATTTCTGAGAATATTGATACGGCTATCTTCATTATGGATCAGCATACACACCGTATCCGCCATGTGTTCGAAAACATGCGCAGTATTCTCGGCATTCCGGCAGAGAAGGTGCAAGGGAATATATGTGATTCGCAGTGGCTGACACATATCGGTCTGCCCGCCGAGGTGATCGCTATGGTGGAGGAGGTAGAATTATCTTCACAACCGGTTACGGCGGAATTGAAATATAATAACCCCCATCTGGGAAAAGAAGTCTGGCTGAGCGTCAGCGTTTCGCCTTTGAACCTTAAGGGCCGGAAAGAATATATGGTGGCCTTTACCGATATTACGGAGAATAAAAACCTGATGGAACAGCTGCATGCAAGTATGCTGGAAGCCCAAAGCTCCAATGAGGCCAAAAGCAGCTTTTTGGCAAATATGTCGCATGATATTCGTACGCCGATGAACGCGATTACAGGAATGACCGATATCGCAATCCGCAGTATCGAAGACCGGGAGCGAGTACTGGACTGTCTGAATAAGATTACCTTGTCCAGCAACCACCTCAAAGGCTTAATCAATGATATTTTGGATATGTCCAAAATCGAAAGCGGAAAGCTGACCTTAAATGCAGGTATCACATCGCTTCCCGAAGTGATGGAAGGACTGGTAAATATTATTCAGTTCCAGGCGGATGAGAAAGAGCAGCAGCTGCTGGTGGTGATTCAGCATGTGGAACACGAAACTGTTTTGTGCGATGCTGTCCGTTTGAATCAGGTTCTTATGAATATCCTTGCAAATGCTGTGAAATTTACTCCAAATAAAGGGTCAATCCGGTGTACTGTGGAAGAAACTTTTTCCCCGCGTGGTGCGGAATACGGTCGATATTTGTTTACGGTCAAGGACAACGGTATCGGAATGAGCAAAGAACTCCAGGAGACCATCTTTGATGCCTTTACAAGGGAAAAGAGCAGCCGCATCGAGAAAATCGAAGGCAGCGGCCTGGGGATGTCCATCAGCAAATGGATCGTCGATCAGATGGGCGGTACGATCCAAGTATCCAGTCAATTGGGACGAGGAAGCGAGTTCCTGGTAACGTTAGATTTCCCGGTATCCGGCCAATCGATAGAGGTATGCGGTCTAGAACAAGGCCTTTCACTGCTGCTGATCGATAGGGATGAGCAATCGAGTCAGAGTGCCGCCTCTACTCTTGAAACCCTCCGATTTCTGGTGGATACGGCCTGCGATACAAAAAAAGCGCTGGAATTTATTTCGCACAAGCATGAAGCGGGGTGTGAATACGATGTTATTTTGCTGAATCATCATTTTTCTAAGGAAGACCTCTTTGCTTCCATCGCCAGGATACATGAAGCGGCTCGCCGCTCGATTATAATCGTGGCTGGGGGAAACGATTCTGAGATCGGAAAGCAGGTGGAGGAAGAAGGGGCAGATGCTGTGATCAGTCCTCTGTTTTTTAAATCAACCTTATCCAGAGAGATCACACGAGTCTTGCTTCACAGAGCAGATGAACCCACGCCGCTTCCAACGGATAAACCTTTGGAAGCCTGCCATGTTCTTTTGGCGGAGGATAATGAACTGAATCGGGAAATCGCAGTGGAGCTCCTGTCCTCAAGCGGAGCTCTGGTGGATACTGCAGAAGACGGATACCAATGCTTAGAACGCTTTTTGGCATCTGAGGCCGGCTATTACCAGATGATTTTGATGGACATCAGGATGCCGGTAATGAACGGCTATGAGGCCGCAAGGCAAATCCGATCCAGTGCCCGTGCTGATGCAGAAGCGATTCCCATTCTAGCAGTGACGGCCGACGCCTTTTCTGAGGATATTCAAGCGGCAAAGGATGCGGGTATGAATGGACATATATCCAAACCCCTTGATATGGTGCAAGTGATCGCAGAGATGAAAAGGTGCCTTTCACGATTTTAACTCACATAATACTACGTTGAGACTAAGCTGAAAAAATCTGCGGTGATAATCGTTCTTAAAAGATTTTTATAAAAGGGTTGTCTAGGAGGCGGCTTTCGAAAGTCCTGGACGGGGCAGACTTGATCTGCAAGACATAATCAATCGATGCACGGCATATCTTTTCAAAGAAGCGCTGAAAGGAGAGTCCAAACGCGGGCCAGCTGGCGATGGCCTATGATGCTGCGAAAATAACCCAAGGAATCACGATGATTTGCTCCCGGCCCCGACTCCCGGCCTAAGCCCTCCGGGAACGTAACACTTAAGGATTCAGGGATCACGACGATTACTATTACTGCGGCAGTCACCTGGTGCTTTTACTGCTGAAAAAGCAGAGTGAAAGGAGAAGAGAATTGAAACAAACGTTTATCATAACAGGCGGTAAAATCTTTACTTCTGATGAGGAAGGCTTGTATGCGGATTCCATGATTGTCGAAGACGGTGTGATCACTTGGATTGGTGCTGAGGCGGAGCTGCCGGTTAAAGATTATCCAAGCATTGATCTGGCAGGAAAGCGGGTGCTTCCGGGCTTTGTTGATGCCCATATGCATTCGGTGATCCTGGCCGATTTCAGCAGGCAAATCTCTTGTCTGCCGCCAAAGGTGCATTCTATTGAAGAGATGGTAAGCGAGATTAGCCGAGCGCGCCGCAAGCAAGGCCCGGATCAGTGGATTCAAGGGTGGGGCTACGATGAGGGAAAGCTGGCGGAAAAGCGTTCCCCCAATCGCTATGACCTGGATCGGGGATGCGCGGATGCTCCGGTGTGCATCCTCAGAACCTGCGCCCATATCCGCTGTGTCAACAGTAAAGCACTAGAGCTGGCCGGAATCGATAAAAACACCCCCGATCCCCAGGGAGGTCAAATCGACCGGGATGAGAATGGAGAACCCACCGGAATTCTGAGAGAAAATGCCAGAGATTTAGTGATGGGAGTAATGCCGGAATTGACCCGGCAACAGATTGTAGAAGAGTTGGTGGAGCTGGGACAGCTGCTGGCTTCCCAGGGAATAACGGCAATCGGCGATATGGGAAACCTGGAGCCTGGAGATCATTTTGACAAATATCTGGAGGCCGCAGAAAAAGGGTTTAGACAAAGAGCGGCGATCTATTATATGTGGGATCATTTTGCGGATAACAAGGAGTTTGACATTCCTGCATCCCATTTCGCAAAGAATCGGCAGATACGAGCGGCAGGTCTGAAATTGATCGGAGACGGCAGTGTTTCCGGCAGGACGGCCTGGATGAACAAGCCCTACTTGGGAACAGGCGATGAATACGGAATACCGGTCTGTTCCGATGAACTCATGGAGAGCGCCATTGCTTTCTGTAAAAAGAAGCGCTGCCAGCTTTCCATGCATGCTATGGGGGCAAAGGCGATCGAGCGGATTGTAGGTCGGGTATATGGGGAACCGAAGTGGACAGATGGAAATGAGCCTCATCTTCGGGTGGAACACGTCACCGACCCGACGGAAGAGGCGATGGACCAAGCTATTGAAAAGGGGATTGCTTTTGTTACTCAGCCGATTTTCCTCTATGCGGAGATTGAGAGCTATCTGACCAATCTTGGAGAAGATTGGATGAAACAAACTTACCCGATCAAGCATATGCTGGATAAGGGCGTTAAATTATGTTTTTCTACCGATGCTCCCGCCACATCGTGGGCAGTTCCTTCGGATCCGTTTCCCTGCATCAAAGGGGCTGTGACCAGAATTGCTTATGATGGTACGGACTGCGGGCAGCAGCAAAAGGTGGATGTAGAGACTGCAATTAAGCTCTATACAAGAGAAAGCGCCCAGGCTGCCGGGTTCGAAAGGATCGGACAGCTGAAACCCGGATACTATGCGGATTTTATTGTCCTCGATCAAGATATTTTCAGCATTCCTCCTGAGGATATTGATAAAATCACTGTTGAACAGACTTATATCGCGGGTGAAAAAATATATCAGAAGTAGATTTAAGAAAAGAGGAATCGAAAATGAAACGATCGACAAAAGACAGTCTGGTGATCGGGTTTGCCATGTTTGCCGTATTTTTCGGCGCGGGCAATCTGATCTTTCCGCCTCAGATCGGGCTGGTGTCTGGCGCACACGTTGCCGCGGGAATTATCGGTATGACTCTGACCGGCATTCTGCTGCCCATGCTGGCGGTAGCAGCAGTGGGAAATATGGGCGACAGTCTGAAATCGGTCACCAGGCATGTCAATTCCTGGTGGCACGTGCTCTATATGGTACTCAGCCTGTTCATTATTTTATTCGGCACGATCCCCAGGTGCGGCGGCGTCGCCTATGAAACCGGGCTGATGGGGATTTTTCCCGACCTTCCGCCATTTAGCAAATGGATTTTTCTGATTTTGTTTTTTGGGATTTCCTACTATTTTGCAAGCAGCAGATCCAGTGTAATTGATAAGATCGGCAAATACATAACACCGATTTTGCTCATCGCCCTTGTGGCGATTGTGGTTATGACTTTTGTAAATCCCCTGGGTCATCCTTCAGGGGAAGCTGTGGCCAATCCATTTTCAAATGCGCTGCTGACCGCATATAACACGGGAGATGTGGGCACCGGCTTGGTCTGCGCCGGGATTTTTATCGCGACCATTAAAGGAAAAGGTTATACGGCTGATAGGGATTTTAAAGGGGTCCTTTTTAAGACGATTCTGGTCTCTTTTATCATCCTATTCATCGTCTATGGCGGCCTATGCTATTTAGGCTCCACCGGAACCCAGCTATTTGCCTCTGACACGGACCAGACCGTTCTACTGGTAGGATTGATTCGAAAACTAGCCGGCTACGGCGGAATTGTTGTCCTTTCCATTGCGATTATCTTTGCTTGTCTGACAACTGCGGCCGGAATGATCGCTACCGGGTCAGATTGGATTTGCATCGCTTTCCCCAAGCTGTCGTTTCGGATCGTGAGCCTGGTGGTTACACTGATTATTTTATTGATGGCATCTACAGGGGTCAACTTTGTGGTTAAGGTTTCCGGCCCGATTTTTACGTTTATTTATCCCATGTCCATAGTGATGACTATCCTTGGTGTTGGCAAGAAGTTCGTTCCCAACGATGGGGCCTGGAAGGGCGCGGTTTATGCGGCAACCTTATTCAGTTTTTACGATGCCTTTGCTCTGGCGAGGGCCAACGGACTGATTTCAATAGCAACCGATGGACTGGATCGGCTGATCGGAGCCATTCCGCTGGCTCAGTACGGGTTTGACTGGCTGATACCTGCGGTCATAGGTTTCATCGTCGGCGCTGTGATCTGGAAAGTGCTGGGAAAGCAGGATGCAGGTCCGGAAAAGAAGTTGGATGATGCACAGGCTTCTAGTTAAAATTTAAAAAATTGGGGAGATGGACATTTCAGATACAAAAAATGCAAAGACTCGAGGTTTTGTATCTGCCACACCACTTCTGTCTGAGACGCCTCATGACCATGATGGAAATGATCATACACAGGGTTTGAATTTACAATTGTTCGAATTTTTTATATAATGTCTGGAGAAGTGAACAAAACCCAGAAAAGGGACTTTGATTCAGGGGCTCCTGCATAGCTGAAAGGAACAAGTGTGAAATGATCCATTTAACAAGTGAGACAAAACAGCTTTTAAATATTATCGAAGGGCTGGTGATAATCGATCCCAGCAGCGATATCCTTTTTATGGAGGATGAGCTGGCCAGAAGTATCGGATTTTCAAAAGGGGACGAAGCAGTAGGAAGATCCATCAAAGAGCTCCTGCCCCATAATACCGCCTATAAAGTATTGTCCACCGGTCAAAAACAGATCGGCGAAGTGTATATTTCTGAAGGACACACGATCGTTTCCAATGCGTTCCCCATCTATATGGATGGAAAGCTTGAGGGCGTTTTGGAATACGATGCTTTTGGCGATGCAGCAGAAATCCATAAATTCCTTGATAAAGTGATCAATATGAACCATGAGATCAATTATCATAAAAATGATCTCCGGCCTTTGAAGAGCACTAAATACTCCATCGATAATATTATCGGCCGCAGCAGGGCTACTGCACTCTTGAAAAAACAGATTAAGCAGGTGTCTTACAGTGTTTCCACTGTCCTCATCTATGGGGAAACGGGTTCAGGAAAAGAATTGGTGGCACATTCCATCCATGACCTGAGTACCAGGTCCCTGCACAATTTTATCAAAGTCAATTGCGCCGCGATCCCTTCCGAGCTCTTTGAATCCGAACTCTTCGGCTATGAAGAGGGGAGTTTTACCGGAGCTAAACGGGGCGGAAAAAAGGGGCTGGTGGAGCTGGCGGATGGGGGAACCTTGTTCTTAGACGAAATCCATCAACTGTCCTTCGCCATGCAATCCAAGCTGCTGCGGTTTTTGCAGGAGCGGGAGTTTATACGGGTGGGCGGCAGTAAGACGATGACCGTGGATACAAGAATCATTGCTGCTACCAATGAGAATTTACAAGAGCTGGTGGAACAAAAACTGTTTCGGGAAGATCTGTACTACCGGCTCAATATCCTTGAAATACAAGTACCGCCTCTGCGGGACCGAAAAGAGGATATCCAGCCCATCACAGAATCGATCGTGCAGCAGCTGAACAATCTGCTGGGGAGAGCTGAGGTACGCCGGATTAAAGGCATATCGGAAGGCGCTTTGCTGCTGCTGAAGCAATATGACTGGCCGGGAAATATCAGGGAGCTGCACAATGTTCTGGAGCGAGCGGTGAATCTCTGCTATGAGCCGATTTTGGATTTAAAGCATTTAAAAGATTTTCAGCAGAAAGTCATCGAATCCCAGCCTGCGGCCACTGTCAACCGAATGGGAGAACTGTTTCCGCAGATGAGCCTGATTACGCTCAAAGAAGCAAAGATGAACGCAGAGCTGGCAGCAGTACGTGCAGCGCTTAGCGTTTTTCATGGAAATAAGACAAAAGCGGCCCAGTCGCTGGGAATCAGCCGGCAGGCCCTGGGTAAGATCGTAAAAAAGCATAATCTATAAATAAAAATAAGCCGAAGCCCTGGTTGAACCTTTCAGCCGGGGCTTTTTGCTGTATAGAAAAAAATGAATGATGTATGCTGCGAACCGATTGTTTCATGGCGATGATCTTAAGGGAGTGGAAACAAATGTTTCCGATATGCAGAATGTTTAGCAAATAGGAAAGAAAAGTTTACATATGGGAAAGAAGCCTGAAATTAGGCGAAAAGATGCAGATTTGGTTGAAGAGAACGAAATCGTGGAAACAAAACATTACACTTTTAGATAGCAGAACGAAGGTTTTTTTTAACAGTCAGTCTGGACACCCCCGCACTCAAGCTTAGAAACCTTGAAAAATGCAGGACCGGCTATATGGAGCGTCAACTTAAAAACAGAGTGGCATGGGTTTTGCTTAATATCTAAGTGTACACAGACATGTCTGAAAATTTAGAATCTATAGGAGGATCATTATGGGAAGATTTTTAAACGTAGGCATCTTGCAGATGCCTGTCACAGAAGACCCGTCCGTAAATCTGGCATATTTTGAAAAAGAACTGGATCGTATTATGATGGGATTTCATAAACCGGAACTGGTTGTCGGTGTGGAGTGTCTTCAAAGCTTGGTTTCATGCAGTATTCCCGGGCCAATGACCGATTATTTCGCATCCCTTGCAAGAAAATATGAAATTTATCTCATTCCCGGAACTGTTTATGAAAAGCACGAAGAGCTGCCTGATGACAAATTCTATAATGCAGCGCCGATTTTTAATCCCCAGGGAGAACTGATCGATGTCTATCGTAAAATGGCCCCCTGGTATCCGGCCGAAGATAAAGTAATGCCTGGTAATCGCTACGTTGTATTTGATATTCCGGAAAAGGATACCAAGATTGGTGTGCAGATCTGCTATGATCTCAACTTTCCGGAGATTTCGCGAAATGAGACGCTGATGGGTGCTGAAGTCTTGGTCAAATTAACGCTGGACCCCCAGGAGCTGTTTGAATTGAACCAGCATATCCATTATGCCAGGGCTTTGGAAAATCAGGCATACCTGGTATCAACCAACTGTGTCGGCCAATTTGCTTCATCGACCATGTACGGCCATTCACAAGTGATTAGTCCGGAAGGATTTCTCGTATGGGAAGGCGGAGATGTGGCTGCGATCTGTGTTGTTACGCTGGATTTGGACTTGGTAAAGCGCTCAAGAAACTGCGGAACCAAGTTTATGGACCACTATTTACAACATGTGGGAGAATTCAATTTTCCAGCGCCCTTTGCAGGGGCCGCGGCAGACGCGCCGCTGTTTGAAACCATATCTAGCGTCGCCCGTGATGCCGAGTCCTATGATAAAAACGTACAGCCTTACGGTGCCAATATCTTGGGCAGGCGGACGGCGATAGACCATGATTTGGAAGCATATGAAAAAGACCTGGACCTGTTTTTACAGGAGCGAGGGTTTGAATAAGAATACACAGGAGGTAGACTGATGAGTAAAAATACGGCAAAAACCAATCTGATGCGGCTTGCAGTATTATCAATTGCGGTGGTTGGTTCAATGAACTGTTTTATGATCCCCGCGCTGGCGGTCATCGCTGACGCTTTTCCCGAGGCCAGCCCGACAGCAATCCAAATGATCATGACCTTTGCCATGATCGGCCAGTTTCCGATGAGTGTAACTTCCGGCTTTGCCGGGGCTAAGATCAGCCAGAAAAAGCTGCTGCTCTTTGGCGTCATCTGCATTATTGCGGGCGGAGCGATGCCCATGCTGCTCCACGGAAGCATCATTTATCTATATATCGGCTCTCTGTTTATGGGCATTGGACAAGGGATTGCTCTCACCCTGATGGGGAGCTTAATCAATACCCTATTTACGGGGAAGATGCGCAGTCAGCTGCTAGGATGGCAGAATACGGTGACCATGATTACCCTGATTCTGATCTCCATGCTGGGAGGAGCTCTCGCCAGCATTCAATGGACCTATATCTACTTGATCAGCTTTCTGGGCATACCGACCCTGATCTTCATTGCCCTCTGGCTGCCGAAAGAAAATCCCCACAGTACAGAAGAGGAACTGGCGGAAAATGCGGATTTATCGGGGCCGAAGGCAAACAGAATTCTATCCGTACCGGTCATTCTGCTGTTGGCGTTTATCTTTTTCTTTGAAATTGGCTTTGCCTCGATCAATGTGAATGCGGCTATGCTCATTGAAGACCGGAATATTGGAGGCGGTGCCGCATGGGTAGCTGGCCTGATGAGCTCTTTTTCCTATCTAATCAGCATGGTCTCCGGAATCTTATATGTCTATATCCTCAAGCTTTCCAAAGAATTTATCCTGGTGACCAGCGCCGTATCCATGACCATTGGACTGTTCCTCAGCTATGCGTCGTACAGTGTTTTCATCTATGCGGTCGCACAGACCTTCATCTTCTTCGGCTACAGCATCGGCATCGTAGGAGGCATGGAAATGGTAGGGCGCTTTGTCAAACCAGAATGGGTTTCCAGCTGCATGGGAGTCTTTTGGGGATTCGACTGCATTGGAACAATGGTCGAGCCCTATTTGGTCAACTCGATCACAAAATTTTTCTCAGGAGAAGTAACGCCGGGAGGCGAGCTCTTTGTAGGCGGTATATTTATGGCGGTCACAATCGTCATTGCAGTTATATTAGGTATGAAAGGACGAAGCAACTTTATGGATCTGAAAAAGAAAACCCGCCAATCCGCGTGATCTGAAACAAGAAAGGAATAGGTTGAAAAATGTTAAAGTTTAATCAAGAAACGGGAAACTATGAAATGGTCAGAGAAGCGGTTGTCATTGATCCGACGGCCTTTTCCCTGGAAGAATCAGCAGATGAAAACGGCGTCGGTCATTTGTTCATCACAGCCAGAGGAGCCGAAAAAAATTTGGAAATGAGCGATTACTGCGTCAATGAAGGGGATGAAGTCCCTTACCATTATCATGAATACGGAAGTGAGATTTTCTTTGTCACAAGAGGAAGCGTAGATGCAGTGATGGGAGGAAAACAGATTGTTGTCAATCCAGGTGATATGATTCTGATCCGGCCCTTTATGCCCCACGGCTTTGAATATCGCGAAAATGGAACTGTCTGGCATGAGATTATTCAAGGAATGGATTTGTGGGAAGGTTTGACTGGGCTTGACCGAATCTATGAAAACTGCCCGGAAAAAATAGAGGACGATCTGTTCATGCGAGATTATCTGAAAACAGAAGGCCGAGTGGATTATCTAGGCTATCCTTATCTGGAAGCGGAGACAGTTTCTCCGGAAGAGATGCCTGGATTCTGCGGCAAAGACATGTATTACAAGAGCTACCAATTGCCGGGTATCGAATGCCGCATCAAATACCCAAGGTGGAAAATGGATAACAGAAAAGAAGTATGGGAGTTCATCATGGACCAGGGTCAGACCATCGCCTGGGATGAACCCTACTTCAGCCATGAACTGATGGTAGTGCGCAGCGGCAGTGTGAAGGTCGAAATCGAAGGATATGAAACACAAATCGCAAAGACTGAGGATATCATCCATATCCCCGATTATGCAAGACATCGAATTACTGTTTTAGAGTCTGGGACAGTGCTGCAGGACTTCAATGTTCAGTACGATTTGTTTCTGATGATGGAAGAGCTGGACATTGCAAGAAGAGAAGGACGCTTGGACGATGATTTGGTTTTAGACTGCCTGAATCGTTATCAATGTCCGGTTACAGAAGCCAGCGGGCTGATCTGCCGCTAGCGGAAAACAAGTTGTTGCAAGAGAAAAAGAAAAGAGGTTGACATGAATACAGAAAGAATCATCCTTGATCCAAAGGATCCAACGCATGCGATCAGCGCCGTTTCCGGAAAAGAAGACAGCGCCCACAGCTTTGTGCAAAATGTGCATATCAGCGGCAATAATGAAATGAACGATTATATCGCTTACGAAGGAACGAGCATACCGCTCCATACCCATGACAAAGGATATGAGCTGTTCTATGTTCAGGAAGGGGAGATGACCGCTGTTTTGGGCGGATATCAGGCAAAGGTAAGGCCAGGGGATATGCTGCTGATTCCGCCCGCCATGCCCCACGGTTTTACCTATGGCAAAGAGACCGTATGGTGGGAAGTCATGAATGGTATGTTCATGTGGGATGGAATCTGGTCTTTGGATCGAATCTTTGAAAATTGTCCGGAGAAATATGAAGACAAAGCGTTTCGAGATCAGTTCGAGAGAAGAAAAGGTCAGGTATCCTATCCCCAGTTTCCAATGAAGGCAGTGACAAAGACGGAGGCGGAAAACTTGCCGGGCTTCAGCGGAAAGGGCAGATTTTATAAGACCTACAGTTTTCCCGGGATCCAGTGCAGACTGAGATATCCCAAGTGGGAGATGGCCGGAAGAAAGGAGATTTGGGAATTTGAGCTGGATGAACAGATAGCGGTGAGCTTCACCCATTATGTCAGCCATGAGCTCATTGCTGTGACACAGGGCAGCGTCAAAGTTGAGGTGCAGGGGCGCGATCCTATGACGGCCAAGAAAGGCCAGATTATCAACATTCCCAACTTTACGGCCCATAAACTGACTTCTCTGGAGTCCGGTACGACTTTGCAGGATTTTAATGTTCACTTTCCTTTGATGCTGCTGTTGGACGAACTTGTCTTCACGAAAAAACGGGATCCGCAGAACGTAGATAAGGCGTTTCTGAAAGAGCGGTTTGACAAGTACCAGTGTCCGTATACGGAAATTACCGGCATTTTTGTACCATGATAGACAGGAGGACCTTCTTATGGAATTTGTACTGGAACAAAAAGTCAAAGTGCTCATAGGCGATGGGAAATTGGATCAGATCGGCGTTCTTTTGAAGGAGGCCGGATATAGCAGAGCGTTTCTTGTCTATGACAGTGGGGTCAAAGCAGCGGGGATTATTGAACGGGTTTTTACATATCTAGACCGCCAACAGGTTTACTATACAGCTTTTGATAAAGTTGAGCCGGACCCTCCTGCAAACATCATTGATGAGGGGGCTGAACTGTGCAGGAAGGAGCATTGTGATTGTGTTGTTGCAATAGGCGGCGGAAGCGCGATCGATACGGCCAAAGGCATCACTGTACTTCGCTTTAATGATGGAAAAATTTTGGACTATAGAGAAAAGGAGATTAAGCCTGCCGCCGGTCTGATCACCATCCCCACGACCGCAGGAACCGGCTCCGAGCTTTCTCAGGGGATTATCATTACGGATCCCTTGAAAAAGGAAAAAGTGCCGCTGCTTGCTTTTCAGGCTATGAGCGAATATGCGATCCTGGATCCGGAGCTGACGCAAACCATGCCAAGAAAGCTGACGATTACCACTGGGCTGGATGTGTTTTCCCATGCGGCGGAAGCCTATACGACTCTTATGTCCAACCCTGCTTCAGATTTAATCTGTGAAAAACTGATGGAAACGGTTTTCCAGTGTCTGCCCGCAGCAGCCAGCGACGGGCAGGATTCAGAGGCCAGAAGAAAGATGCTGATCTGTGCTTCTCTTGGAGGCTGGATGCTTTATAACGCCAGCGCCCATGTGGGACATTCCATCGCTCACGTGATCGGCGCCGAACTGAAGATCGCTCACGGAGCAGCCTGCGCATATGCTTTTCCGGCTATGATTAAAGAAGCGGCCTGCGTTCTGCCGCAGAAGGTCCGCAAGATCGGCCAGATTCTTGGTACGCCATTGGATGAAAATCTGACGCCAAATCAGATTGGAGAAAGGACGGCCAAAGCATACATGGTTTTCCGCGACCAGATTCTGGGCCTGGAGCCGCAGCAGATGCCAAGTCTCCAGGCAGACCATGTTGAAACGATGGCAAATGCGATTGCCAATGAGCCGTTTGCACAGATCGCACCTTTTAAAGTCACGGAAGCGAAGGCGAAAAAGATGTTAATGGAAATCCTGGCGCAGCAAGGAGGAATAGCATGAATGCATATTATCAGGAATTGGAAAAGATAAAACAGGTCCTTGAGACTTACTTTGAAGCGGCTTACTGTAAGGATTTGGAACGTTTGAGAGAGATCTTCCATCCGCAGGCATCTATGTACGGATATCTGGCCGGGGAGCTTGTTCTTGGATCACCGGAGCTTTTTATTCAAGACGTTGGGGCAAGGCCCTCGATGAGAGAGGAGGGCATAGACTGCCGCTGCATAGTGAAATCCATTTGCATGACCAAGGATACTGCGACTGCTGTTGTGGCAGAAGATAACTTTTTCGGCTCTTTGTGCTTTGAAGATAGCTTTCAGCTGCTGAAGGCAGATGGAACATGGAAGATTGTGAGCAAACTGTTTACCACAATTGATGAATAGACTATTTGAAAAGGGGGCTTGCGTTCGGATTTTTTGAAGAATCAGCATTTCAGATACAAAAAAGAAAAAAAGTTGGATTTTTTGTTTTGCATCCAGGCATCTCATTTTTTCTCGCCCCCTTTTTGCCTGGCGCTCTCCCCAGCCCAGGCCGATTCCCGCGGAACTTCCCCAGTGAAAACAGCTGGAATTTCTGCCGCAGAATGGTATAATGGAACCATTCTGATTGAAGCGGAGGGATTAACTTTTTCATGAAACGATTGCTGAATTTTGAATATGCCTGCATCCACGGAACATACTGGATGTTCTACGGGGTGGCCAGCAGCTTTGCCTCGGTCTTTTTACTGGCAAGGGGCTATTCCAGCTCTCAAATCGGGGTCACGCTGGCCGCCGCCAATATTCTGGCCGTCGTGCTCCAGCCCATGGTCGCGGACCTGGCTGACCGGATAAAGCGGCTGTCACTGATTGGAATCACTGAGATTCTTACTATTATGATGATGGCTGTGACGGTGGGTCTTTTTATCTTTGACGGCCGAACGGCTGCGCTTTGTACGACGTTTGTCCTCCTGATCGCCTGGCACACTGTGCTGCATCCTCTTTTGAATTCGCTGACCTTTAAACTGGAGGAATGCGGGGTGGCCATTAATTTCGGCGTTGCCAGGAGCATGGGCTCGCTGGCTTATTCCGCTTTGGTCGCTGTTCTGGGAACCTTGGTGGAAGAGCGGGGGATCCTGGTGCTTCCCATCACGGGCGAGATTATTCTGGCAATGCTGTTAATCAGCCTGATTTTTACAAAAAAGTCTTACGACCAAGCCAAGCGGATCAATGAAAAAAAGGTGCCGGCAGCAGCGGAGAAGCCCAATGGGAAGGATGAAGAGTCGATCAATCTTTGGCAGTTCATCAAGAATAACAAACCTTTCTTTCTGGTCAATCTGGGTGTGATCGGCTTATATTTCAGCAACTCTATACTCAACAACTATATGATGCAGATCGTCGCCTCTGTAGGCGGCAGCAGCCAGGACATGGGCTGGATCCTGTCGCTCATGGCTTTTTTAGAAATTCCCACCATGATCTGCTTTAATTTCCTGCGAAAAAAGTTTTCCTGTCAGCTGCTGATCAAAACAGCGGCTGTCGGTTTTACGGCTAAGATCGGGATTTGCTATCTGGCAGGCTCCGTGGCTATGATCTTCGTCGCCCAGGTATTCCAGCTGGTTTCTTTTGCTCTCTTTTTGCCGGCTATGGTTCATTTTATCGACGAGGTTATGCGCAAGGGGGAAGCGGTCAAAGGTCAAGCGCTGTTTACAACCATGATCACGATTACCACTGTATTTTCCAGCTTGATCGGCGGCATGATTATCGACGCCAGCGGCGCAAAGATGCTGACTATGGTAAGCACGCTGGCGACTGCCGCAGGGGCGGTCATTATAATTGCAGCTGTGGATAGAGTAAAACCAAAGACAGAGTAATACCGAGAAAAATCCTTAAATCATTCATTTATTTAAGGATTTTTTCATAATTGCCCCGTTATACTGATCATACAAAACAGGAAAGGACGAAAACTTATGATAGGGCGAATACTGAAAAAAGACATGAAACGGAGAAAAAGCATCAATCTGATTCTCTTTCTCTTTATAACCATCGCAACCATTTTTCTGTCCAGCAGTGTGGGCAACATTCTGGTAGCGTCATCTGCGCAGAATTTTTATCTGGACTACGCCAAGATCCCCCAGATTAATATCATTACTTCAGGGACGGAGGAAAAGGCGGACATTGAGCGTTGGCTGAAGAAGGATGCTCCTGGTGTGAAAACTTATGGGTATGATCATATTCTGGTCTTACCGGAAAAAGGAGTCGACCTTTCACAAAACAACAAGAAAAAAGCTTTTGATGCCAATGGAGCCAGCATCTATCTCAGCGCCAAAACGGAGCCGTACTGCAAAGTCTTTGATAAAGACGGCAAAGACTTTGATCTGGGCGAGGGAGACATTGCCCTGACACAAGTCACTATGGACCGCAATGACCTGCAGACAGGAGACCAGGTTACCATCAAAGTGGGCGATATGGAAAAGACCTTCACCATAAAGCTGGCCATCAAAGATGCGGCCTTTGGCAGTGATATGGCAGGAATGTGCAGATTAGTCGTAAGCTCTGCCGAATATGCGCGCTTTGCCGCGAACGATAAGGCTGATTTGCTGGGCATGCACTATGTGGATACGGATGATGAGGAGCGGTTTAATCAGGAACTGAATAATCATGGTTTTACAACCCTGAGCAGTACCATCGATAAAAACACGTACAAAATGGCTTATTCCTTTGACATGCTCACCGTTGCCCTTTTGATTCTCATTGGAATCTGCCTGATCCTGATTGCCCTTCTGGTCCTTCGGTTTACCCTTGTATTTACCATTGAAGAGGATTATCGGGAAATCGGGATCATGAAAGCTGTCGGCATCAAAAGCTTTGCCATTAAAAAGGTTTATCTGGCCAAATATCTGATCCTGGTAACAGCGGGAGCATTGTGCGGTCTGGCTGTCAGCATTCCGGTGAGCCGGGTTATGCTTTCCAGCGTCAGCAAAAACCTGATCCTGGAAAACAGTGATTCCAAATTTTGGGTCAATAGTCTGTGCGCCCTGCTGATTATCCTTCTGGTCATGGGATTCTCCTATGGATGTATGCACAAACTGAACAAAGTTTCGGCCATAACCGCCATACACGGCGGACAGACCGGGGAGCGGTACGGGAAAAGAGCCGGCTTCAGACTCTACCGCCGGAAACGAATGCCGGTAACCGCATTTTTGGGCGTAAACGACATCTTCAGCCATGTGAAGCGTTATCTGGTTTTGATGATTACCTTTTGCATCAGCTTTATTTTGATCACCATACCGCTCAACACCATCAATACGATGCAGAGCGATGAAATGGCCCGGCAGTTCTGTGTAAACCCGGATACGGCTGTTTGCGCAAGAGAAATAGAAGGAAGCGGCAAGGGAACCTATAAAACCAGCGTTGAACTTGAGAAGGATATGGATCGGGTTACGGATGAGCTGAAAGCAAAGGGGTATGAAGCAGAGCTTACCGGAGTCGCCATCTATTTCTTCCAATACAAGGAGCCGCGCAGGGATGATAATACCAATGTTATGACCACTCAGATTCTGGGATCTGACCAAAACTTTCTTCGTTACCAGGAGGGGGATGCGCCGGTACTTGAAAATGAAATCGCTTTTTCCCAGCAGATTTTAGAAGAGAATGGCTGGAAGATCGGCGATTCGGTGGAAACGCAGATCGGCGGCAAAGAAAAGCGCATGATTATTACCGGAACCTATTCTGATTATATGCAGCTAGGAAAGAGCGCCCGTCTCAATCCAAAAGTAGATTGCAGTAAGGCGAGTCTATTCGATTACTGGAATATAATGGTTAAGATGGACACGAATCTTACCCAGAAGCAGTTGGCAGAGAAACTGGAAAAAGAGTTGCCCGATTATGAATGGGCAACCGCGCAGGATGTGGTAGACCGAAACACAGGAGGTATACAACAATCTCTGGAAGATATGATTGTGCCCATGACAGCGGTGCTTCTTTCGGTAATCATGCTCATCACCTTCCTCATGGAGCGTCTGTTCGTCGTGAGGGAAAAAGGGGAAATCGCTATGATGAAAAGCATGGGATTCCAAAACAAAGACATTCGTATGTGGCAGACTTTGCGGATGGTTCTGGTTGCGCTGCTTTCCATGCTCGCCGCCGTGCCGCTTTCGCTGCTCAGCAATCAGTTCGTGCTGAAGCCGATCTTTTCCGCTATGGGAGCCAATGTTGAAATACAGGTTGTACCCCTCCAGGTATACGGCATTTGTCCGGCTGTTCTGCTTTTGGGAATTATCATCGCCACTATGCTGGCATCTATAAACGTAAAGAAAATCAATATCCGTGAGTTGAATAATCTGGAATAGGAGAGAAATGAAATGGGAGTATTAAACGTAACCAATCTTTGTAAAACTTATATTGTGAATAAACGCCAGAATAACGTTCTGCGCAACGTAAATCTGACCATTGAAGAGGGAGAAATGGCAGCAATCATGGGACCTTCCGGATCGGGCAAAACCACACTGCTCTACACGGTCAGCGGCATGGATGAGGCGACGGCCGGGAAAGTGGATTTTTTCGGAAGTGAGCTGACGAGTCTCAATGCAAGACAGATCAGCGATCTGCGGCTGGAAGAGATGGGCTTTGTCTTTCAGCAGATGTATATGCTGAAAAATCTTTCCGTGTATGATAATATATTATTACCGGCGTATCAGTCCAGGGAAGGAAAGAGCAAAGCCGGGAGAAAAGCCGCCAATGAGCGGGCAAAGGTTCTGATGCAAAAGCTGGGGATCAGCGCCATTGGGGAAAACGATATCACAGAGGTTTCCGGCGGACAGCTGCAGCGGGCTTGTATCTGCCGCAGCTTGATCAACCAGCCCAAGATCATTTTTGCCGACGAGCCCACCGGGGCCCTCAATAAGCAGAACTCCATTGAGGTTATGGATGAACTTTGCCGCATCAATGAAGGAGGAACCAGCATCCTGCTGGTTACCCACGATATGAAGGTTGCTGCAAAATGTGAACGGGTTTTGTATATTGAGGACGGCAATATTCGTGACGAGTTCGCCTTGGGAAAATGGAAGAACACCCAGGATATCCGGGCGCGGGAAAGATCGCTCAATGACTGGCTGATAAAATTAGGATGGTAATGGATGAACGATATTTTACTGGTAGAAGATAATGAAGAGCTGGCGGAGCTGATTATGGCGTTTCTGCGGCGGGACGGCTATACAGTCTGCTGGGTGACAACGGGAAAAGGGGCGGTTTCGTATATGGAAAACCACTCTGTCCGGCTGATGCTGCTGGATATCATGCTTCCGGAGATGGATGGTTTTGCCGTATGCCGGGCAGTGCGAAAGCAGCATAATCTGCCCATTCTCATCATGAGCGCCCGTTCAGGCCGTGAAGATAAGCTCAGCGGCTATGAATTGGGAGCGGATGACTATGTGGAAAAGCCAGTGGATGGGGAAATCCTTTCAGCGAAAGTCAGGGCACTGATGCAGAGAGCCTATGGCAGCCGACAGAAAGGCCCCCTGGTATCAGGGGATCTTGTCATTGACTTGGAATCCAGATGTGTGAGTCTGAAAGGCAAACCAGTAGAGCTGAACGTGAAAGAATATGAGCTGCTGCTCCTCTTTGTCCGAAATCCAGGGAAAACTTTGCGCAAAGAATTCCTCTTTGATCGCATCTGGGGCAGCGACAGTTTCAGCGAAAGCCAAACCCTGACCGTTCATGTGAAAAGGCTTCGCAGTAAAATAGAAGATAATCCCCGTGAACCAAAGAGGATCCGCACGGTCTGGGGAGTCGGGTATCGCTATGAAGAAATATAATGGTTTGATCGCCGTTTCTGTCCTGGTCTATCTTCTGCTGGCTGCCGCCGCAGGATATGGAGTCAAGCATACGGCAGGTGAGAAGGATCAGGCGTGGAAAGTGGAAATTAATCGCATTTACACCAGCTTATCCGGGGGAGCCCCTCTGGATAAGCTTAATTTGCATTGGTATGACCATGTGAAACGGGTAACTTGGCTTTCTGTGGAAGATGCAATGGAGGAAGCACAGGGGGCGCTGTTCTATGAAGAGGACAATCAACTGGAGTCGGAGATCAAACCGCTCTTTGAAAACGATCGTTTAAAAGGATATCTGCGGTTTGATTATCAGGAGCCCGAGTTTGATACCGGCATGCTGCTGGTGCTGGTCCAAATCTGCCTGGCACTGATGGAACTGTTCCTGCTGGCTGTGCTGCTGTACCTGAAATACCGATTGATCCGGCCTTTTCAGCAGCTGAGCAGTCTGCCTCAGGAACTGGCCTGCGGCCATTTCAAGGGGATTGTGAAAGAAGAAAACAATAAATTTTTCGGCCGCTTTCTGTGGGGGATCGGTCAGTTGAAAGATACGCTGGATGCCAGCAAAAAGAGGCAGATGGAGTTGGAGAAGGAAAAGAAAAAGCTGCTCCTTTCCCTGTCCCACGATATCAAAACGCCGCTGGGAACCATCAAGCTGTACGGTAATGCGCTGGAAAACAAGATGTATGACAGCGAAGCTCAACGGACCCGCGCCGCTCATCAGATCGGGGTTAAGGCGGAGGAGATCGAGCGCTATGTGGAAGAGATTATGAAAACGTCCCGGGAGGATATTCTCGACATCCGGATCGAAGAAGGAGAATTTTATTTAGATCAGCTGATGAAACAGGTGCTGGCTACCTATGGTGAGAAATGCCGCATCCGGCTTGTGGAACTGGAAGTAGGGGCTTATGAAGATCGGCTGCTGAAGGGCGATCTGCAGCGGGCGGCGGAAGTGTTGGAAAACTTGTTTGAAAATGCTTTTAAATATGGCGATGGAAGGCGCATCGAGATTACCTTTTTTGAAGAGGATTACTGTCAGCTGATCCGCGTCTTTAACAGCGGGTCTGTTGTCAGCGATAATGACTTTAACCATATCTTCGAAAGCTTTTTTCGGGCCGGCAACAGCGAAGGGATTCCGGGAACCGGGCTGGGGCTTTACATTTGCCGGGAGATCATGCGTAAAATGGGCGGGGAAATCTTTGCGCAAAAAGAGGAGGGCGGGATGGCCTTTGTGCTGGTTTTTGGATAGAGAGGAAGCGGGAACAACAGAGCAGGAATCGTTCTTTACACTAATTTTTAATTCAGTGCAGCTTAAAATCCGGTTAAACCATCGGCCCCATCAACGCCGAGTTCTATCAGTGTTTGCTTTGTGCTGTTAAAGTTCTGTTCAAATAGCTGCTGATAAGCGCTGGCAAACCGATCTTGGTTTGAAGAACGACAACTTTCCAATAGAGGATCGGCGATACGTACCCATCCGGGAACCGGCTCTGCACCGGTTTCCTCAAGGCGCAGGACGCTGCCATTCAAAAGCTGCAAGGTGATCTTGCTGTAAATTTCCCGTATAGCCGCAAGTGGACAGCAATTGACTACAGCCTGCAGACCGGCGCTGACCACATCAACCATAGCTCTTTTTTCACCGGACTGGGACGCCGCATGGATAATCTCTTTGAAGAACGATTGATGAATATGAGGAAATGTATACCGCATGACTGGTCCCCCTATGATTGCCAGCAGCTGGAGAGCTTCTAGAAACGTTCTCATGTTATCATCTAAGGTGAGCTCTTTTAGCTTGCGGGGAATCGTGGAATCCCCCTTAGAAATTACACGAGTCCCAACGCCGTTAACGGTTTTAGCCACACCCAATTTGTTGAGTAGGGCCATTGTTCTGCGAATTGTAATTTCAGAAACATGGTATATATTTGCCAAGATAGAACCATTGGGCAGCAGCGTGCTTACTGGATAAACGTTTTGATTGATTTTGCACACAAGATCAATGGCAATGACATCACAATATCGGGTGCGCCCCTTATGTGGTTCCCATGAAAAAGTTTCTGGAGACAGATTGTTCGATGTCGATTCAAAGACATGCAGATAAGCTTCAATCTTTTCAAAAAAACGCTGACACAACAGTTCTAAAGGCCTCATGGAACGGTTGGAAGTTTTTTCGGTATATTGCTGGATATATGTCAGATATTCCTTTTTTATTTCTTGAAAAAAGGAAATAGCTCCTGCTTTGCCATATTGGTTAAAGAGAATATCTACAAAAGCGCTTTCTGCAAAGGCGCCGATATCATAATATAGATTGAGCGCAGTACGGCTTCCAAGAGCATGGAGGGATTGTTCAAATTTTTGATAGAGATCTCTGATCCCATTGGATGGCAATTCGCCTTGGAAGCGAGAGCTCATGGAAAAATCGATCTCCATATGCCGGATGCTGTGAAAACAGATGGCCGGTGAAATCAATTTCAAACTTGCACAAAGATCCAGCAGCGCCTCAGCCCTCTGCCGGAATATATCCGTTTTTAAATAGTTTTCATATGGTTTGGCTAGAACGACAGTAGCCCTTCCGCGGCACAGCTTTACCAGGCCGTTGTTTTCAAGCATTTTGAGTGCTCGCTGGGCCGGACAGTAAGAAACTTGAAATTGGTCTGCAATAGCTTTTGCAGAGGGGAATCGTTCCTGGTCGTAAAATCCCATCTGTATTTTGCCCGCAAGAGTGCGATAAATTGTTTGCTCCTGGCTGTTATCGTTCTTAGGCATTGTGAACATCCTTTCTAAAATCTGCTTCATAAGTGCCGGCTATCGGGAGGATTCTTTTATATTAGCACAGAAAGGCGTTTCATTGAACGAAAGTTTTGTTTAACCAATATATTTCTGCAGAATTTCTATTAAAAAATTCACATCGATGGGCTTTGGAATGTGTTCATTTATTCCGACATTATAGGCTTTTCCGATATCAGCGGTAAAAGCGTTGGCAGTTAAAGCCAGAATCGGGATTGATTTGGCATCCTTTCGTTTTAGACTGCGGATCTTTTCTGTGGCTTCATAGCCATCCATGACCGGCATTTGAATGTCCATCAGAATTACATCATAGTATTTGGATGATGATTCTTCAAACATATCCAGGGCGCGCTTTCCATTTTCTGCATACTCCACAATCATTCCCTGCATTTGGAGCAGTTCCAGAGCAATCTCGCGATTCAGATCATTGTCTTCTACCAGCAGCGCGCGTTTGCCAAAAAGGCCCGAAGGCGTCTCTTCCATCCGCATATTTGAGGTGTCAACTCTGCCGCTGGAAAGGAGCATGTGAAGAACATGGAGCACCTTGGATTTGAAGAGGGGTTTGGTGATAAAGGCATCAGCGCCGGCTTGCAGAAATTCTTCTTCTATATTGGAGTAATCATAAGCGGATATTATAATGACAGGAACATCCTTTCCCAGCTTTTGGCGAATCGTTTTCAGAGTTGTCATGCCGTCCATCTCCGGCATCTTCCAGTCCAAAATAACGGCAGAGAAATCATCGCTGCATTCATGTGCCTCACATACGCGGATGATGGCTTCCTCGCCGGATAGAACCCAATAACCCCGCATGCCCAGTTCATTTAAGAGAGCAGCCACGTTTACACATGTGGCCTTATCGTCATCGACGACAAGAATAGGAAGTCCCATTAGTTCGCTATCACAAGAGAATTCTTCATCGATCAGCTCAAAGGGAAGGGTGACGGTGAACTGACTTCCCTTATTGAGCTCACTCTTTACATCGATAGAACCGTTCATCATACAAACAATATTTTCCGTAATGGCCATTCCCAGACCTGTTCCCTGAATCTTGCTGATTCGTGAATCGGCGGCCCGTGAAAAAGGTTCAAATAAATGGGGTATAAACTCTTCCGGCATACCAATCCCGTTGTCTGTGAAGGAGAACTCAAACTGTCCTTTGCTTTCAATCGGAGAAGAGCCTTCTTTAATTCTCATGGATACAGTTCCGCCCTCGGGCGTGTATTTGATAGAATTGGACAGCAAGTTCATTAAGACTTGCTGTAATCGATCGCCATCCGCAATAATCGTTTCATGCTGTACATCACAGACGCTTATATTAAGCTCCAGCTGTTTTTTGCTAATCAAAGGTCTGCATATATCTGAGATATTCTGGATCAGCTCCGGCAGGTGAATTTCCTCAGGCGCTAAATCAATTTTTCCACTTTCTATTTTGGACATGTCCAAGACTTCGTTGATGAGGCCGAGAAGATGACGGCTGGAGACATTGATTTTGCTCAGACAGTCATGTACTTTATCCGGTGATGTGAGGTTCATTTGGGCAATCGCCGTCATTCCCATAATGGCGTTCATTGGCGTTCGAATATCGTGGGACATGGAAGACAGAAAGTTGGTCTTGGCCGAGCTGGCTATTCTGGCTGCCTGATAGGCATCTTCCAGAGCTTTGCGCTGTCTTTCCTGTTCTAGGCGTTCGGCGGTCACATCAATGCCCAGGCTGTAAAAGGAGGGTATTCCGTCCCAACTATCCTCGGCGGCGGCATAAGAAAGCGTCAAGGTCAAGATTCTTGTTTCGCCGCTGCGTGTAATAATCCGAACTTCCGTAATCATACTTTTGCCGGAGGATTGCATGTTTTCCATGATCGGAATCAAGCGTTCCAGATCGTCCGGATGCACATAGGTGCATTGGGAGTGAAGCTCCGTTTCAAATTGTTCTTTTGTATAACCGATTAGATTCAGGAATTCGGCGCCGTACCAGAGAATAGTGCTGTAATCTCTCGCATCCAGGCGGGCAGAACCCCCGGGAATTGATTTGAGCAGAGCATCCCGCTCCCGGTCTTTTTTTGCCAGCTTGAATTCTGTGCTGTACATGTCGTGAGAGAGTTCAATGCGTGCCGTATGTCCATCCCAAATAATAAGCTTGTTTTTGATCATAAAAGTCCGATCCAGAACAGGATTGAAGAATTCCCATTTATACACCTCATTGGGATTCAGTTTGGAGTTGGTGCAAAAAGGACAAGGAGAAGTCCGGCCTTGGATAACCTCATAACATTTTCGGCCGATTACATCTTCTTCGCGGGCCTTCAGGGTGTCCAGAGAGGTCTGATTTACGTACAAGAGTTCATAGGTGTCTATGTCGCTGACATAGGCGTTCCCCTCATATTCTTCCAAGATCCATTCGAAATACTGGCGTTGACGGTCCTTTTCCAAGACAAGATCAGTGATATCGGAATGAACAGCAAGAAAGACAGGGTGTCCTTCGATCATTTCGCCAGTAAAAGTTCCTCTTGTGCGCACCCAAATAAAGCTACCGTTTTTAGAAGGCATGCGGTAGTCAACTGTGAATGAGGTCTGTGCCAATTCCATCGCAGTTCTCGCAGCATCTTTGAGTTTGTCTAGCTCCTGGAGATGATTGGTAAAGTACTGAGTGAGGGTTCTAAAAAGGGAGTGAAACTCCTCCTTTGCAAAACCGATGCTTTTATAAAAATGGCTGTTTGCCCATAGGAGCGATAAGGTACTTTCGCATATGTATTTGCCGGCGCTGCAGCCGATGGTCTCTATGAGTGAATTGGATAGCTCCGTTGTACAGGCTGCAGGGATATTCCAATTTTCTTCCATATTGAGATTTTTTTGATGCTTCATATATTCAACTCCTCTTTACGACAAACTGCTTGGGAACTACCTAGTTCATATTATATCTAGTTGAACAGATAAAAGCAATGATAAAAAGGAAATCAATTTTTATGTCAGCTCATACTTTTTCATTTTCCTCCATAAGGTCGAAGGATCAATGCCCAGGGCCCTTGCTGCTGCAGCTTTGTTTCCGCCGCACTGCTCCAGCGTGGACAAAATCACCTCTTTCTGCAGATCCTTCAGCTTGCCGCTGGAAGCCGCAGAGATAGGTGCTGCGGTTAAGGCCGATGAATCGATGGTCTCCCGTAAGAGCGTTTCGTCAATGGATGACTTCTCGCAAAGAATGACCGTCCGCTCAATGATATTGGAAAGCTCGCGGACGTTGCCGTAAAGGGGGAGATTTTCCAAAACCTGCAGTGCCTGGGGAGCGATGCTGGTAATATATTTATCATGCTGATGATTAAACTTGTTCAGCAGAGCGTATGCCAGATCCTTGATATCCTCCTTACGTTCCCTCAGCGGCGGCAGCTTGAGTTCCAAAACGCATAGGCGATAATACAAATCCTCTTTGAACTTGCCTTCACGGATCAGCTGCAGCAGATTTTTGTTGGAGGAACAAATGACTCTGATGTCCACATGAATGATTTTATCCCCGCCTACGCGGATCACATCTCCTTCCTGGATAACTCGGAGGAGTTTGGATTGTGTGGTAATGGGAATCTCGCTGATTTCATCCAGGAAAATGGTTCCGCCGTCGGCAAGCTCGAAAAATCCCATTTTCCCTTCTTTATTGGCACCGGTAAAGGCGCCTTTCGCATACCCGAATAACTCACTTTCAATTAGATTTTCTGGAAGAGAAGCGCAGTTTACAGGGACCCAGGGCTGGGTCTTTCTTCTGCTGGTATTATGGATACTCTGGGCAAAGAGTTCCTTGCCGGTTCCGGTTTCACCGGAAATTAAAACGGCGCTGTCATATTTGGCATATATTTCAGCCTTTTCTTTGGCAGCGGTGATGGCTTTGCTGGTTCCCTTAATATCGGCGAAATAATGTTCCGCCCATAAGCCCTGGACATATAAGTGCTTTCTGGTCTTATGACGCAGCTCCTGGATTTCCGAAACCTTTTTAACGGAGATAACGCTTCCCTGTTCCTCTCCATGCACGATTACCGGAAGTTTATTTAGGATTACCAGAGTATACTGAGAAGGATCTTCCAGCTGGTCGGGTGTGACTGTATCGATATCCACGACATGATTTTGCTGCAGAGCATCGTCAAAGCGAAGACCCAAAAGAGAACCGTTAAAAATCCGTTCCGCGGCAGGATTGGCTCGGAGAATTCGTTGATTTACATCGACGGCGATGATTCCTTCCGAGGTGGCCTGGAGAATTGCATTATCAAGCTCACTTTTCTTTTCTTTTTCAATCATCTCTGCAGCGATGGATTGTGCATTGAGGATCGTAGTCTGAATGACCAGCTCGTCCACGTTGACTTCAATCCCTTGTTTTCCATAACGCTGGGCCTGTTTTACCGCCCGATAACCGCCGATGATCACTTCATATCCTTCTGAGAGCATATCTAACGTCTGCTCCTCAATGGTCTTTTCCATATCCAATTCACAAAATCGAATGCAGTTTTGTTCCACCCCTAAAAATTCCAAGCCTTTTTGCAAATAGTGAAACAACGGAGCTGTCCCAATATGGACGATCCGGTTAGAATAGGACAATGCTTTTTTTGCGGCAATGGCAGCTTCCAGCCCGCTGAAAGGCATTTCCAACAGAGAAATGGAAACTTCCCTCTTTAAATATTGGTAGGCAAGACCGGTAGAAATAATAATTCGGGTACCCCTGGCAATCAGATCATTAGCAATGCTTACAGCATCATGTTCCGTGGCCTTATAGAGCGGGTAATCCAGATTAAGCTCTTTTAAGACCTCTTTGGTGGTGTTGTAGGTAAGGGTATTGGGCAGAATAATCGCTACAGAATAATCCATATGTACCTCCGTAAAAGGGAATTGGCGTTGGAATAATATGTACCAATCTTAGCATGCGCTAGAGGAAAATGCAAGAAAAAGCCTTGCGCATCATTGCATAATGCAAAGGTGAACGGCATTTTACAATGATAAATTTCTTCCTATGGGTCGGATTTTACGCCTGAATTTATTGAAAAGTCGAATATTTGTAAGAATTTCAGCGATTTGTAACATCTTGTAACAGATTGTTAATTTTTTTGGCACAGACTTTGCGTTATATAGGAGCAAAGGTCAAAACAGGCTGTGACATACAAGGAGGTTGAAAATGAAATATTGTTTGAATATTGAAGAATTGTTCCCGGAACTGGATTTTTACGATCGATTTAAGGCGGCAAAAGAAGCAGGTTACGATTATGTGGAGTTCTGGGGCTGGCAGGAGAAGGACGTTAAACGGATTAAAGAAGAATGTCAAAAGCATGACTTGAAGATCAGCGGTTTCAAAGGGGATTTGGACTGGTCTCTCTGTGATAACACAGTCAGCGGGGACTTTCTTGACTGGATGAAAAAATCCATTGAAACAGCTAAGTTTTTTAACTGTGACTCGATCATCGTACATTCCAATTCCATCGGAGAGGACGGATCGTCGAATTTCAACCAGGTCTATAGTCCGCAGCGGCAGATCGCCAATATTACCAGCACGCTGGTCAAGGCGGCACCGATTCTGGAAAAAGAGGGGATTACCATGTGGCTGGAGCCTCTCAACAATCTTGGCGATCTGGCCGGTATGTTTCTGGTAGACGCAGGCGTAACGGCAGATATCATCCGCGCCGTCGGCTCGCCTAATATAAAGATGCTCTGCGACCTGTTCCATATGCAGATCATGCATGGAGACCTGGCTAATCACATGCTGCAGAATTTGGACATCATGAATTATATCCACATTGCGGACGCACCTGACAGAGGCCAGCCTGGAACAGGGGAGATCAACTATCAGTTCCTATTGACCAGTCTTAAGAAAAATGGATTTGACGGCATCGTCTGTTTTGAAATTACACCTCAGGGAAACACCCAAGAAGTGTTGGCTTCTTTTGATGAGCTTCGTGCGAAAGTAGAATAGGACAAAATGCAGGAGGAAATGACAATGGAGTTAACAGGAAGAAATTGTGTGGTCAGCGGGGCGGCTGGCGGTATCGGATTCGCTGTCTCTGAAAAGTATGCGAAAAGCGGTGCCAATGTGGTCATGCTTGATGTCAATATGAAGACGCTGGAACGGGCTGTGGAAAAAATTGAAGCCTATGATGTAAAAGCGCTCCCCATGGTAGTCGATCTTGCTTCTGTGGCGGAAATTGAAAAAGCCATGGAAATTGTCGACCAATCCTTTGGAGCCGTAAATGCTCTGGCTAACTGCGCGGGCGTCTCCCTTTACGGCGATCTGCTGGAGTATACGGAGAAAAATTGGGATTTAAGCCTGGACATCAACTTAAAAGGAACGTTTTTTCTTTCCCAGGCCGCAGCGAAGAATATGGTCAAACATGGCGTGAAAAATGGAAAAATCGTTTCAGTATCCTCCCAGGCCGGCCGGGTAGGTGAACAAGGCGGACATGCATACGGAGCTTCAAAAGCAGGGATTTGTATGCTGGCGCAGACGATGGCGCTGGATTTAGCCAAATATGGCATCTGCTGCACGGCCATCGCTCCGGGAATTACCGATACGCCACTGTTCCGCAATTATCTGAAAAACGGAGCGGAAATGGCAGGAATGACAGAACAGGAATTTGAAAAAATGCGTGCACAGAAAATTCCGCTGGGACGGTTTGCCAGGACAGACGAAATTGCGGATCTGATCTGGTTTCTGTCCAGCGACAAAGCAAATTATATTACCGGTGCAACCATTGATATCACCGGGGGAAACGTTAATGTATAACAAATTATGAGAGAAAAGGAGAAGAACAATGGCAGAAAAATTTATTGCAGGACCGAGTCCGAATATCGCTTTTACAGACGATAAGATCGGCAGAATGAAAAAAGAAGTCTTTTACATGAGTGACGAAGAAGTCGATAAAGAGCTGGAAGCGTTCGGATTCCCGGCGCCTCCTGAACTTTGCAAAGCCGGATCCTATATTCAGACAACACCCGGCAAGGAGCAGGATGAGATCCGAAAAAAGAACGATGTGGTACTGATCCCAATCGGATGTACCGAAGACCATGGACCTATGAATCCATCCGGTATGGATACCTTCATGGTGACCGCCATTGCAGAAGGTGTCAGAAGATATACCTTAAACCACGGTCCCCAGGTCAGTATCGCTTTCCCGCCGCTCCTTTACGGCGTCCATCCCCAGAGCCATGTGGGTATGGACGGAACCATCGTACTTCATGAGGAAACCGCCATCAGCATGCTGAAAGATGTCATGCTGGGGTTATGGAACTCGGGATATCGCAAGATGATCTTAATCAACAACCATGGGCATCTGCCGGTACTGCAGACAGCAGTTTGGAAGTTCATGAAAGAATATCAGCTCCCGGGGATCTACCGGATTGTTGACTGGCACAGAGCCGTAAGAGAAATGTTTGCCTTAAAGGAATGGGGCGGTCAGTTTGAAACCATGTTTACCCATGCCTGCGAGGCTGAGACCGGATGCGGTCTGCTGTGTTTTCCGGATATGGTCAATATGGACTATGTGGAAAATGGAGCCGGCGCGGGCGTGCTGCCGGGCGGACATTTTGACGGCAGCGTGGATGACACCCATCCCAGCCGCTGGGAAGACGGAGAAGGCCATAATGTAATGGCGTTTGTCGCCACGCCCAACGGAGTAGCCGGAAAAGCTACGGCCGCTACGGCAGATAAACTGAAGAAACCTTATCTGGCTATTATGAAATATCTGGTCATGCTGATCGATGAATATTTGGAAGCTTATCCGCCGGGAACGGTTCCTGATCCGGAAAAAACGACCCTCAGAACGAAGGAAGAACTGGCGCCTTATCTGAAAGAGCCCCATACAGAAGGCTGGAAGTCGGTATACGGTTTGTCCAAGACGATTTTATAAGAAAGGAGGAAAGCATGAACGATTATAAACTTACCGGCAAGGTGGCGATTATTACCGGCGCAGGCCAGGGGATCGGCAAAGCAGCCGCCCTTGCCGCGGCAAACAGCGGAGCTTCGGTGATCCTCTGCGGAAGAACATTGGAAAAGCTTGAAAAAGCCGCAGAAGAGATTCGGGCTCTCGGTGTCAAGGCGCTGCCAGTGAAAATGGATGTCACAAACCTGGCGGACATTGAGCGGGTGGTTGCTGAAGGCGTTAAAGAGTTCGGGCATATCGATATTCTGTTCAACTGCGCGGGTATCTGGAAGCCTTCAAAACTGGTGGATTTGGAACCGGAATTCTGGGACAACATGATGGACATTAACCTCAAGGGAGCGGTATTCATGTCCAGAGAAGTAGCCAGACATATGATCAAAAACGGCATCCATGGAACCATCGAACTCATCTCTTCCCAGGCGGGGAAAGTGGGAGAATACGGTAATTCCACCTACGGTGCCTCAAAATCAGCCATGGATGCCTGGTGTCAGGCGGTGGCTCTGGAGTTGGGTGAATATGACATCAATGTGGTGGCTGTCGCTCCGGGGTTCACTTACACAGAGATGTTAAAGGATGTATACGCCAAGCGGGGTGCGCTGGAAGGAAACGATCCGGAAAGCTACGCACAGGAAGTCGCTGCTGGCGTGCCGCTGAAAAGAATGGCTGCCCCGGAAGAAGTGGGGAGCATGATGGCTTATCTTGCATCGGAAGATGCATCTTATATCACCGGTGTCGTACTGACCATTGCCGGTGGAAATATAACTGTATAAAGCTGAGCAGGGGGTTTGACTCTGATCAGTTCTACTGTCGTTATTATTTGAGTTTACAAAAATTTTTAAAAGGAGAACTTATTATGACAGAGAATGGAAACACTTTGAACAACCAAGGTACTGGTCTGAAAGGCAGTATGGGCGTCGGCGCTCTGGTTATGACGGTATTGGCGTTTTCCGCGCTGCTTTCAACCGCGACCGGATTCATCCCGCAGCTCTTGATCTACGGCAATGCAGACGGCGGCCAGGGCAACTCGGCGCCATGGATTTATATCATCTGCATCATAACCCTGGGATTTTTTTCCGTTGGCTTTGCCAAAATGGGGACGGTAATGGAAAGGCCGGGAGGCTTCTACGCCTATATCACCGATGCCCTGGGCAAAAAGGTGGGGCTGGCGGCGGCCATGGTATCGGCCATTGGATATTCCCTCGTGGGCTTTTTCATGCCGGGACTGATGGCCATTGTTGTGGGCGGTCTGGTTGAGGGCGCAGGCGGTCCGGCTATTCCGTGGTGGATCTATGCCATCGCTTTCACCGTATTATCCACATTGCTGGCATCCATGAGCATTGATTTTTCTGCAAAATTCCTATTTATTGTAATGTGTTTTGAAGCGGGGATCATGCTGATCTTTGATGCTTTGTGCTTTATAAATGGCTCTCCTGCCAATTCCGGCGGTCCCATGTTCAGCTTCATTGATGTTTCGACTGGAACCCTAGGCGTTGCCATGCTTTTTGCAATGGGTAACTTTTATGGATTTGAGGCAACGGTTATCTACAGAGAAGAGTGTAAAGAACCAAAGAAAACGATCCCAAGAGCTACGTTTATCGCAGTATTCGGGATTGGTATCTTCTACCTGCTGTGCGCATGGGGCTTCATCGCTCACTTTGGAGCAAGCAATGTAACAGCAGCAGCAGAAGCGGATTCAGCCAACCTGTTCAGCGGCGTCATGGCCGGGTTCCTGGGACCTTTTGCAGGCCACTTTATTCAGATCATTTCCATTATCTCCATCTTTGCCTCCGGTCTTGCGATCCAGAACGTTGGTGCAAGATACTTTTACTCCTTGGGAGTGGACTGCGTAATCCCCAAAGCTTTCGGCAAAATCCATCCGAAACAGCATTCCCCGTATGTTGCGGCTATTTCCATCGGTATCCTGTGGATCGTTCTCATCGTGATCCTGGGAATCATCTGCGGATTTGATGCGGAATACACCTACACCAGACCAAACGTAATCGGCAATCTGTGTGTGACTGCAATCCTGGGCCTGGTAGCTGTGGCAGTTCTGGTTTACATGAGAAAGAATGCAAAGAAATATAACTTCAGCCCATTCCATACGACTGTTTCTCCGATCATCGGACTGATCGGCATCGGCTTCACGGTAATCCTCTGTGCGTTGAACCTCAATCAGTTCCTGGGGACAGCCACCGGAGGGTCTGTGATCATCGTTGGACTGATTGTCGTATATGTAATTGCGGCGCTCATCTATGCCAACTGGCTGCAGAAGAATAAGCCGGATACCTACTTGCGAATCGGGCGTTACGATCCTGAAAATATGAGTGTTGATGAAATGGAAGAGATGTAAAAATAGTTTCATTACGGGGCAGGCGGCACTTGGAAAGGCGGCCGGCCAAAATAAATAGAGAGACTGATTATGGAAAATCCAACAAAAATCCCTGGAAGAATATGTGTAGATCATGTGGGCTATACCGTGCCTGATTTGGATAAAGCCGTTGAGCTGTTTGTCAATGTGTTCGGCTGTGAGATCGTGTTCACGGGCGGACCATATGATGATGCCGGTTATGTTTGGCCGGGTGAAACAAAACCAGAAAGAACACCTATGCGCTGCGCGCTGCTTACTCACGGAGGAACAACCAATGTCGAGCTATTGGAATATCAGAACCCTGGTCAAAAGGATGCAGTTCCGCCTCGCCCCTGTGAAAAAGGAGGGGCGCATATCTGTTTCTTCGCAGAAGATATAGAAGAGGCGGTGAAGGTACTGAGGTCAAGAGCTGATGTACTTGTAATGGGGGATATTGAAAAGGAAGCTGGCGGTGCAATCGACAGTGCTGACTGGATTTATACAGTAACTACCTGGGGACTTGTTATTGAAATTATGAGGTGGAAGCCAGGAGAGCTTCCATACGAAAAGACAACAGATGCGCGGCTGGTCCCTCCTCCCTGGTACAAATAAAATACGGGAGACAGGTTCTGACAGCGTACATATATCCATAGGTAATTGAAAAGTTTTAAAAGGAGATAATATTATGGAATTCAATGGTAAGACATGTGTCGTAAGCGGAGCGGGAGGCGGAATTGCTTTCGCGCTGTGCGAGCAGTATGCAAAAGACGGAGCTAATGTTGTCCTGCTGGATGTAAACGAGGAGGCAATCATTGAAAACGCTAAAAAAGTAGAAGCCTTTGGCGGTAAAGCGCTGGCGATCAAGACAGATTTGACCTCTGTGGCAGAGATTAAGACAGCGATGGAAAAGGTAGAAAAGACCTTTGGCGCAGTACATGTTATCGCCAACTGCGCAGGTATTTCTCTGTACAATGATATGCTGGAATACACAGAAGAAAACTGGGATTTGAGCCTGGATTTAAATCTAAAGGCAGCGTTTTTCCTCTCTCAGGAAGGCGCAAAGAACATGGTGAAAAACAAGGTGAAAAACGGTAAAATTGTCTCTATTTCCTCACAGGCCGGCGTTGTCGGTGAACCGGGAGGTCACGCATACGGCGCTTCCAAGGCAGGCGTGCGCATGATGACCCAGACAATGGCACTGGATCTGGCCAAGTATGGCATCTGCTGCACAGCCATTGCACCGGGCTGCACCAATACGGAAATGATTCGCGCCTATTTCAAGAGAGCCTGCGTGCTGGAAGGCATGACTGCGGAAGAGTTCGAAAAAATGCGCACTGAAGAAATTCCTCTCGGAAGACTGGCGGAACCGGAAGAAATCGCGAACTTGATGTATTTCTTGTCCAGTGACAAGGCTAATTACATAACAGGCTGTACGATCGATATTACAGGAGGCGTTGTGAACGTATAAAAAGGAAGGTAACTATGACAGCAAGAAAATTTGGCTCACCGGGACTGTACATACAGGGTCCGGGAGAATTAAACCATGTAAAAGAGCACCTGGCATCCATGGGTGATTCGTTTCTTGTGATCGCCAGTCCCAGAAGAGTCAAGGACTTGGGAGCACAGCTTGCGGAAAGCTTTGGAGAAGGTTATAAGATCGTATTCGCCCAGTTCGGCGGGGAGTCTTCAAGAAAAGAGATTGCCCGGCTGACACAGCAGGCCGAAAAAGAAGCCTGCGGCTGCATCATCGGCATGGGCGGCGGAAAGGTCATCGATACAGCTAAAGCGGTGGCAAATCAGCTGGGTACGCCATGTGTAATCATACCAACCATTGCTGCCAGTGACGCGGCTACCACCAGATGCGCCTGCATTTACAATGAAGATGGTTCAGAAGACGGCGAGGATAGTTTTGACAAAAATCCCGACATCGTACTGGTGGATTCCCAGATCATAGCCAATGCGCCGGTAAGATTCCTGCTGGCAGGTATGGGCGATGCCATGGCTAAGATCGTATGCGCCACTACTTGTTATGAGGGCTATAGAAATAACGAGCTGGGCGGACAGGCGACGGAGCTGGGTTATGCCATTGCAAAGCTGTCTTATGAATTGCTGCTGGAGCACGGGCAGGCAGCTAAATATGCCTGTGAACAGCATGTGGTAACGAAGGATTTGGAAAAAATCATTGAAACCAACATCCTGCTGGCCGGTATCGGCTGTGAAGTAAACGGCGGAACTACTGACCATGGATTCTATACAGGATTCTGTGAACTGAAAAATAGAAAAGAAGTGCTGCTTCACGGAGAATATGTGACCTTCTCCACACTGGCAACGCTGGTGCTTCAGGGAGCGCCAAAGGCACAGATGGATGAGATGTACAGCTTCTGCGCGGCAGTAGGCCTTCCGGTTTGCCTTGCCGATGTAAAGCTGGACTATATGGATGAGGCTGACTTTGAAACTGTGGCTAAATGCGTGGTCGATCTGCCGCCGACAAAAAACCATCCCTTCCATGTGACGGTTGAAGAGGCGATCGCAGCTATGAAAACAGCCGATCAGATCGGAAAATTATATAAAGAAGGCAAAAAATTATTCTAATAAATAGCTGGCAACAAGGAGGAAAAAATGTTAAAAAACGAAAAAAGCAAAGCACTGTCCAAGAAGTTTATGGAACTGATCCCAGGAGGACATTCTAATCTGCGTGTACCGATGGATGTCACCGATTACAGACTGTTCATTGACAAAGCCAAAGGAAGCCATCTTTACGATGTAGATGGAAATGAATATATCGAGTACAACGGCGCCCTGGGCCCAAACATTCTGGGGTATGCAATGCCGGAATGGACCGAAAAATTAAAAGAATACCTGGATACAGCAGGAACATCCATCGGTTCCAATCTGCTGTTCAGCCCCTACGATGTGGAAGTAGCGGAAATGCTGAAGAAATACATACCATGCTGTGAACAGGTGAAATTCGCTATCACAGGAACCGATGCCGTTCAGGTTGCTTTCCGAATCATGAGAGGGTACAGGAACCGGCCGGTCATCATCCGATTTGAAGGCCACTATGCAGGATGGGTGGACGATGTACTGGGCGGCCGCGCCAATCCGGATCCCAACGCAAAACCATATACGGACTTTAGCACAGAAGATCTGCCGGATGATTATCCGTATGCTACTCTGGGAAGAAAACAGACAGCGGGAGAAGAAGTGTTCATGCTGCCATGGAACGATTTTGAAAGACTGGAAGCCACTTTTGAAAAATACCATGAGGAAATTGCAGGCATTCATCTGGAAGGAATCGTTGCAAACCATGAAATGCTTTATCCCAAACCAGGATGGCTGGAAAAGATCAGAGAACTGTGCGACAAATATGAAGTGGTAATGTCCATGGACGAAGTTATTTCCGGACTGCGGGTCGGCATCGGCGGTGTTCAGGAATATCTGGGCGTGACACCCGATATTTGTACGATGGGGAAAGCCATTTCCAACGGATTCCCGGTATCCTGCGTATGCGGCAAGAAAGAAGTCATGCAGGTGGTAGAAAACGGCGTACTGACTCCGGGTACCTATCGCGGATGGGCCTTTGGCCAGTGTGCAGTAAAGGCGACCTTAGATATCCTGACAAAAGATGATTGCGCATGCTATAAGAGAAGAGAGCCGATCCAGGAAAAATTGGTGGCAGGCCTTGACGAGATTGCCAAGAGACGGGATATTCCAATGACCATTACAGAGGCTCCGGGCATGTTTTCCACACTGTTTGGTATCCCAGGCGGCAGACAGACCCTTTATACCAACGAACAGCTGGCTGAATTCAAGCCAAAGAGAGTGGAGTCCTTCCAGAAATATCTGCAGGAACAGGGAGTCTTTCTAATGTTCGGCGGCAGACTTTATCTGAGCATGGCCCATACTATGGAAGATATCGATAAGACGCTGGAAGCGGCTGACGTTGCAATGAAGAAGATGCACGACAATGATTATAAGTATATTGCTGAATAAAAGAAGATCGGCAGACAGTAAGCTTTTCTTTTAACATACCATAGATAACAAACAGATTCCCGGTATGGATGAAATTTCCTGACGGGAATCTGTTTGTTTAAGGAAATGTTGGTTGTTTTAAAGAATTCATTGCAATTTGCAATGAATGTGGATATTTGCAATAGATGCATAAATACAAAGATAAGCTGCCAGGCTGTCGATGGATGATAAACGTCATGAAGTAAACCCATTTTCCAGGAGAAAGGCAGCTTATATACACAAAAAAGGCTTTTTCCTTATACAAAAATCAGTTGGCACATATTTTGCTCTATATATGGACAAAAGAGATTAAATCTTAGGAGGTAAGAAAGTGAAGAAGAACTATCATGGGATCATTCCCCCGATCGTTTCACCTGTAGATAAAGATGAAAACATTGATGAGCAGGGGTTCAGAGCGTTGATTGAGTATTGCATAAAGGGCGGATTGCATGGATTTTTGGTTGCCGGGACCAATGGAGAGACGATGCAGCTGACGCAGAAGGAAAGAAATAATGCGATCCGCATCTGCCTGGATCAGGTAAACGGCAGAGTCCCTGTCATCGCCGGCGTGATGGATACCAGTACCCGAAGGGTCATCGAAAACATCAAAGCCCTGGAAGATATGGGCGGTACCTGCGCAGCCGTTACGCCGATCTTCTACGACAGACATACATCGCAGGATGAGACGATAAGACATTTTGAACAGATTCTCAAAGAAACCAGCGTAGAGCTGTTTGTGTACAACATTCCACCATTTACCGGGATCAAGCTGACGCCGGATACGGTGATGAAGATCGCAGATATGGACGAGCGTGTAGTAGGATACAAAGACAGCGCGGCCGCTTATACGGATTTCCTCAAGATGGTTGGAAGATACAAGGATACCTCGTTCAGCGTCCTTTCCGGCGCAACGCCCCAGGCATTATCAGGCGTGCTCATGGGTGCAGATGGATTTGTTCCCGCACTGGGACCAGCCTTCCCGGAAATGTTCGTATCCGCATATGAAGCAGCTAAGAGTAAAGATGTGGAACTTACCATTCAGTACGATGAACTGATCCGTGAATCGGGAAAAATCCTGGGCATGTCGAAAAATGCCACAGCAGCGGCCAAATATGCCATTTCTCTGAGAGGACATATTGATAAGAGGGTTATGATGCCCCAGGATGTTATCCTGCCGGAGGAAGAGCCGAGGATCAAGGCCAAGCTGGAAGAAGTCGATGCTATGTATGAAGAATTAAAAAAATCTGTGAAATAACAAATTAGAGAAAGAAGGGAACAAACATGTTTACAATCAATGGTAAAGTTGCAGTTATCACCGGGCCCAGCGGCGGTATCGGGAAAGGGGTGGCAATGAAGTTCGCGGAAGCAGGATTTGATATTTTCGGTGTGGATTATGCGGACTGCGCGGAATTAAAAAAGGAGATTGAGGGCAAGTTCGGTACAAAAGTGGAATATATGCAGGCCGATCTGACCAAGACGGATACGGCCCTGGCAGAGAAAATTATATCCTCGGCAGTAAAAGCCTTTGGCAGAGTTGATGTACTAATTAACAATGCGGGTATTGCAAGAAGATGCGATGCCATCGATTACAAAGAAGAAGATTGGAACGCAGCGATCACCATCAATCTGACTACCTGTTTCCTGTTGAGCCAGCAGGCTGCCAAGCAGTACATCAAACAGGGGAACGGCGGAAAGATTGTCAGCCTGGCCTCCATGCTGGCCTTCAGCGGCGGCATCCGGGTTCCTTCCTATGCCGCAAGCAAGCACGGCATCGCCGGCATCACAAAGGCACTTTGCAATGAATGGGCAAAACACGGCATCAACGTCAACGCAGTAGCGCCGGGATATGTGGACACACCGATGAATCAGGCCCATAAGGACGATCCTCAGAGATTCAAGGAATTAAATGAAAGAATCCCCTTTGGAAGATGGGCGACGCCGGAAGAAATCGCAGGGCCGATCCTCTTCCTGTGTACAGAAGAAGCAAAGTATATCAACGGATATGTTCTGGCAGTAGACGGCGGCTGGCTGGCCCGTTAAGCCGGCTGCGGAAAGGAGAAAACCATGACAGTAAAAGTAGACCATAAAGAGATCTGGCAGTTTGTCGCAGACCTTTTTCAGGCTGCAGGAACGACCAGAGAAAATGCGCAGATGGTCGCAGACGTCCTGATCCGGGCAGACCTTCGGGGAATCAAATCCCACGGCGTCAGCAGGATTCCCATTTATATCAAACGAATGGAAATGGGACTAGTCAATTCCCGTGCAGAAATTCGGATTCTGCATGAAACACCGGTATCGGCGGTAATTGACGGCGGATACGGACTGGGTCAGATTACAGCAACAAAGGCCATGAAGCTGGCCATTGAAAAAGCAAAGACTTGCGGCGTAGGTATGGTATGTATGAACAAGAGCCATCACTATGGCATCGCGGCCTTCTATTCCCAAATGGCAGCAGAAGAAGATATGATCGGATTCTCCTGTGCCAATACCACGGCCCTTATGGCAGCGCCGGGCGGAGCCAGCAAAGCCATCGGAAACAGCCCCTTTTCTTTCGCATTTCCAGCCGGGGAGCAGATGCCGGTTATTTTTGACGCGGCCTGCAGCGCAGTGGCGCAAGGGAAGATTATTGTAGCCAACATTAACGGACAAAAGATTCCTGACAACTGGGCTTTGGACCGCGAAGGAAATCCGACCACCGATCCTGCGGAAGCGTTGAAAGGCTTTCTGTTGCCTATGGCAGGGCCGAAGGGATACGGCATTGCAGTCGTTATGGAGATTCTGGCAGGTGTGCTCAGCGGCTCCGATACCGGGGTCCATCTGGGATCGATCTACAATGACCTGGAAAACCCGCAGGATTGCGGCAACTTCTTTATGGCCGTCGACCTCAAGACATTTGGCGATCCGGAAGCGTTTAAAAATAGAATGGACGGATATATCCAAGATATGAAGAACGGTAAGAAAGCAAAAAACATCAAGGAAATCTTTATGCCGGGCGAGATCGAATTGAAAAAGGAGATAAAGGCGCGCAAAGACGGCATTGAAATCGAAGACGATACCTTCGCACCGCTGGTGGAGCTGGCGAAGAAGTATAAGGTAAAACTGAATTACAAATAAAAGTGATGTTTACGAAACAGGAGGAAAACAATGAGTAAAACAGGAAAAGCGTGGGTCATGGCTGGCCCCGGACAGCTGGAATTACAGGAATTCCCTTATCCAAAATGTGAAGATGACGGTATTATTATCAAAGTGGAAGCGTGCGGAATCTGCGGTACAGACAAGCATATGTGGAACGGCAACGCAGGCATGGTAGATTTCCCCATTATTCCGGGACATGAATTTGCAGGGGTGATCGAAGAGATCGGCCCGGACTACAAAAAGAGCATGCTTATGGTCGATGAAACTCTGGATCTGAAAGTAGGCGACCGAGTAATCCTGGGGCCGGGAACCAAGGGCTGCGGCAAGTGCCCTACCTGTCTCAAATACCCGGACAAACCGCTGCTCTGCCAGAATCGGTTCCGTTATGGGCATTCCAAAGTGGGCGAACCACCTTACTTCCTGGGCGGCTACTCCCAGTACATTTATGCTCTGCCGGATTCATGGCTGTTCAAGGTACCTGACGGCATGTCGCCGGAACTGGCTGCCATGGCGGAGCCCACTTGCATCGCACTTAGAGTTGTGGAACGGGCAATGGAACCGGGAACGCCATCCACCGGACATGGATTCGGAATTGGCAAGACGGTTGCTGTGATCGGCGCGGGTCCCATCGGACTTTTGATTATGGCTGCCTTCAAACACGCGGGCGCAGGCAAAATCATTGCCATTGATATGCTCCCGAAAAAGCTGGAAATGGCACAAGAATTCGGCGCCGACCTGTGCATCAATGCCAAGCTGAGTGTGGAAGAAAGACAGCGGATAATCATGGACAACAACGAAGGAGAACTGGCAGACGTGGTTGTGGAAGCGGCCGGAGCACCGATTGCCTTCAAACAGGCCATTGATTTTGTAAGAAGGGGCGGAATCGTGATCGAAGCGGGTCACTTTACAGACGGCGGGGACATTCCCATCAATCCGTATACCATCTGCAACAAGGACTGCGACATCCGCGGCGTATGGGCAAATCATCCGGTAACCTTCCGGGATGCGCTGAACTTCATGGACAGAACGACTGTGCCTCTTGAAAAACTGTCCACCCATATCTTCGGTATGAACGATGTTCCGGAAGCCATGAAGACGGCCGGAGGCCCGGATGTAGGTAAGGTCATCATCAAGCCCTGGGAATAAAAAAGTAATACTTTTTCTTAACATAATAAGGGGAGCGGCTGCTGTGTCATACCGGCCGTTCCTTTTTCGTGCAAAGGAATTGGAGAACACCTCTGTTGCCACGGTTGACAGTTATATCGAAGCTCTTGAAATGTCTAATTTGATCTATCTTGCAAGGCCGATGGACTATTTCAGAAAAGCTTTTGCGATACCTGCCATAGCGTTTCTTTATCTTTTAGGCAAGAAAGCCGACGGACAAAACGGAAAAATGTAATAAAAATCCGCCATTAAAACATCATTCGGATTTTGAAAAATTGCATAAGAAAAAGCTGCCGCATCAATGGAAAACTCCACCGTTGATGCGGCAGCTTTTTTAGCTGCGGGCAGAATGGGCTTTGAGTTGGTCCCGGCAGACCGGTCCTTGGCAGTCGCCCGTCAGTCGCCTCTATTCCTGTTCCGTAAAAAGCACCACTCTGCAGGGAGAACCATCCACACCCTGAAGATTTAGAGGAAGTGCTGCCAGAGAATATTCTTTTGTAAAATCGATCCGATCGACATTTTTGATCAGCTCCACAACCACTACCTGGTTTTCAAAAAACAGCTTATGGATCTGATCATCTTTTCGACTGTCGCTTTCCTTGCAGTCAGGAGATACGGTATCGACCGCAATCAGTTTCATGCCGTTTTGCACAAGGAATTCTGCGGCCTCCAGGGAAAAATAGGGCCATTTGCCATGGTAGTTTGGATTTCCATAATAGGTTTCCCAGCCAAAGGCAAAGACCATGCGTTCACGCACCTTTAATCCCTTAACATCTCTCAGTTCCACCGTTTCCAATGGTTTAAAACGGCGAAAATCTATGACTGCCGTATCGCCGATGCATACGTCCAGGTTTGTTTGATCGATGGACGGCCCATCCTTGATTAGATGTCTGGGGGAATCCATGTGGGTACCGGTATGGGAGCCTAAAACGATTCGACTGGTATTGAAGCCGCAGTCTTCGACTTTCCCCATAAGACTGAGCTCAACCTGGGGATGTCTCTGCGGATTTCCGGCAATCTGCCCGCTTTCATATCTTGCGGATAAGTCAAGTACGTTCATAATTTCGTTCTCCTTTTGTGAGGATTATTCGACCTTGGAGGCTCTTTTGAGGAAGTCCGGATCCTGATGCCTTGGATTTGGATATGTATAGAATCCCTTTCCTGTTTTTACGCCCAATTCGCCTTTTGTCAGCTTTTCTTCAAGAATCGGCAGATTCTCTTTGGTCGTACCATACCACTCTTTGAGAATGAGATACATCGTATCGATCCCGGCAGCATCCAGGATTCCAAAGGGGCCGGTCTGTTCCTGACGGACGCCCATCCAGGCCCGGTCGATTTGCTCAATCCCCGCAGCGCCTGTGCGATAAAGGGTCAGTCCCATATCAACAAAGGAGTAGAGCATATTGTTAGCCAGATATCCTGGTGTTTCCTTTTTCAGCAGGCAGGGGTTCATATGGATGGACTTTGCAAACTCAATCAATAAATCCACATATTCCTGTTTGGTTTCCGCTACCGGAGAGATATCCGTTACATTTCGATAGAAGGACGGCATATAAAAGTGCCACGCCAGGAAACGCTCCGGTGCTCCGGAGGCTGCTGCGTATCTGGACGGATACAAAGAGGAGGAGTCTGTGGTGAGAATGGCGTCCTTAGGCAGGTATGGCGCAAAGGATTTCCATACGGCTTCCTTGGTTTCATAATCCTCATAGACCGATTCGCTTACAAGGCCGATGTCATCAGGAACCAGAGATGGATCTCCGACAATAAAGCTGATATTTTTCACTGCTTTGTCCGCATATTCGTCAGTAAAGTAGCCTTCTGCGATACGAGGGGCCATGACTTCGTTTCTTACCCGATCCAGTACCACCTGTTTCTTGTCTTCACTTCTGACATAGACGACGACTTCGCGCCCAAATAAAACGAACTGCGTGGTAATGTGTGCGGCCATGGTGCCGGCGCCAATCACTAATATTTTTTTGATATCTTCTGCTTTCATACTAAACCTTCTTTCTTTTCATTCTGTGAAAACTAATTAAAGTGTTTTTCTACCATACTAATATCGCAATTCCTATGCCAGCTGACGGGGCTGCTGCAAAAAGTTTATCAAAGGGGCTATGAGACAGTAAATTGACAGTGGCGGGAGAAGAGAAAGGTTAAGAAAGGCTGAGCGATCTTCCTGGCGAAAGCATTATCTGAATTGCATTGTGCAAATATAAATTGCAAAGTGCAATCAAACAATATATCACAATAGCAGGGCTCCTTCTTGTACGGTATGAGGAAAAAATAGAATCATGCAAGATGCAATGTATGATTGCATCTTGCAAATATATAAATAAAGGCCCAGATCCTGGATTGTGTCAGTGGCAGCAATATAAAAGGACCTTTTACGCAAGAATCGTGAATTTGAGCGGAAAGCAGCCAGCATCTATCTTTTTAAAAGAGCCGGCAGGTGCTTGGCATACTTCTTGCGATATTTATAAATGCCAAGACAAAGGGTCCCCCAAATACATCGAATGCTTGAGAGAAACAGAGTTGACAAACAAATGCTTCCGATAAAAACGTCAAGTATATTCATTTCGCATTCAAAAAGATCGTTGGCTTAAAAAATGACCCTTTGTGCAGAAAACCAATCTGCTATGTTGCTGTTTGTGTACATAAACAAAGTTTATTGTCACATACAAATGACATATTTCTGTCCGCTGTTTATGTACACATACGGTAACTCGGTTATCTACACGTTTTTTATGAAGACCCACTGGGCCTGTAAAATAAATAAAAAAGGAGAACAAAAATGGAATTCAGTTATTCAAGAGAACAACAAATGGTCAAGAAAATGATCAAAGAGTTTGCAGAAACCGAGATCGCGCCAATCAGTGAGGAAATTGACGCCAATGCCGAATATCCTTACGAAACGGTAGCCAAGTTAGGAGAGCTGGGTGTCATGGGCATGCCCTTTCCCGAGGAATATGGCGGAGCGGGAACCGATTATCTGACCTACATCATGGCAGTGGAGGAGTTATCCAAAGTAGACGCGTCCCACGGAGTCATCGTCCAGACCCATAATGCCCTGTGCTGCTGGCCGATCTTCACCTATGGAACCGAGGAACAGAGAAAGAAGTATCTACCCGATCTGCTTTCGGGCAAGAAGCTGGGCGCCTTCGGCCTGACCGAGCCCAATGCGGGGACCGATGCGGCCATGCAGCAGACTACGGCCAAAGACGGGGGAGACTGCTGGATCCTCAACGGAAGCAAGATCTTCATTTCTGGCGGAGGGATCGCCGATGTCTATGTGATCATGGCCATGACGGATAAGAGCAAAGGAAACAAAGGCATCAGTTCCTTTATCGTGGAAAAGGGAACGCCGGGCTTTACCAGAGGAAAAAAAGAAAACAAGATGGGCATCCGCGGCTCCATCGCAGCGGAGCTGGTCTTTGAAGACTGCCGGATTCCCAAGGAAAACCTGCTGGGGAAAGAAGGAAAAGGCTTTAAAACGGCCATGAGTTCGCTGGATGTAGGGAGACTGGGGATCGCGGCCCAGGCACTGGGAATCGCCCAGGGGGCCTTTGACCAGACGGTCGAATACATGAAGCAGAGAAAGCAGTTTGGAAGAAGCCTGGACCGATTCCAGGCATTGGCTTTTGAGATGGCCAATATGAAGACCCGCATCGACGGCTCCAGATTCCTTTTGTACAATGCCTGCAACACCAGAGACCGGGCAGCAGCAGGAGACAAATCGGCAGAAGGACAGCTTTCCGTGACAGCCGCCCAGGCCAAGCTGTCCTGCTCCGAGACGGCCTCCTATGTGGTGGACAAGGCGGTCCAGTTCCACGGCGGGTATGGATACATCAAGGATTATCCGGTGGAACGGATGTATCGGGACCAGAAGATTACCGAAATCTATGAAGGAACATCGGAAGTGATGAAGATGGTCATCTCAGGAACGATCTTTAAATAGGAGGAACAAAAGAATGAACATCGTTGTATGCGTGAAACAAGTACCAAATACCAATGAAATCAAGATTAACCCGGAAACCGGCACCCTGATCCGGGAAGGTGTGGAATCGATCTTAAACCATGATGATGCCAATGCCCTGGAGCAGGCGCTGCAGATCAAGGATACTCAGCCGGATACGAAGGTGACCGTCATCACCATGGGACCGCCCCAGGCCAAGGAGATGCTGCAGGAATGTATCGCCATGGGCGCCGATGAAGCCATCCTGCTTTCAGACCGGGCGCTGGGCGGCTCCGATACCTGGGCCACCTCCAATGCTCTGGCGGCAGGGATCAAAAAGATCGGCGAGTATGATCTGATCTTCGCCGGGCGGCAGGCCATTGACGGAGACACGGCCCAGGTGGGACCGCAGATCGCGGAGAAGCTGGGCGTGCCCCAGGTTACCTATGTGAAAGAATTCAAGCTGGAAGCGGATGAGATCCTCGTAAAGCGTGCGCTGGAAGACGGCTATGAGCTGCTCAAACTCAGACCCCCATGTGTGCTGACGGCGATTAAAGAGCTGAATACGCCGCGATACATGAGCATCCGGGGCATCCTCAAGGGAGCTAAAGCCGACATCCGGGTATGGAGCGCAGAGGATATCGGCGTGGATCAGGATACGGTGGGCCTGAAAGCTTCGCCGACCAACGTATTTCGTTCCTTTACGCCAAAGCCAAAGGGGAAAGGGGTTACCGTAGCGGGAGATACAGCAAAAGAACTGGCAGAAAACCTGATTAAAGGACTGAAAGAAAAACACATTATCTAAGGAGGCGGGATACATGAAACAATTTGCAGAATACAAGGACGTATGGGTATATACGGAGCAGAGAGACGGCAAGCTGATGAAGGTGGCGCTGGAGCTTCTGGGCGAAGGCTGCCGGCTTTCCAGAGAACTGGGAGAAGGGGCCAGAGTCTGCGCCGTACTGATCGGTGATGAGACCGACGGGCTTTTCGACGAACTGTACGCCTATGGAGCGGACGCGGTTTACCAGATCGAGGACCCGCTGCTCAAAACGTATACCACCGATGGTTATGCAAAGGTGATGACCGACGCTATCCGGGAATATAAACCGGAGATCGTGCTGTTCGGCGCCACCCATATCGGAAGGGATCTGGCTCCGAGAATCGCGGCCAGACTGGACACCGGACTGACGGCGGACTGCACCCGGCTGGATATCGATACCGGAAACTATATGGACTATCTCCAGACTTATACGACCGCCAGCACCGCGGGCCTGGATCCGGAAAGCAGGGATACCGGTCTCAAGCAGACCAGACCGGCCTTCGGCGGCAACCTGATGGCGACCATCATAACGCCGAGAACAAGGCCGCAGATGGCGACGGTGAGACCGGGCGTAATGGATAAATTGGAAAAGATGGAGGGCGCCAAAGGCGAGCTGATCCGGGTCGAAGCCAAGATCAGCGCGGATGAAATTCAGGTGGAAGTGCTGGAAGTGGTAAAGGCAGCCAAAGAACTGGTATCCCTGACGGATGCGGAGATCATCTGTTCCGGAGGAAGGGGTCTGGGCGGCCCGGAGGGCTTTGAATTGATCGGGCAGCTGGCAGATCAAGTAGGCGGCATGGTGGGAGCATCGAGAGCGGCCGTGGATGCGGGCTGGATCGATCAGAGCCATCAGGTGGGTCAGACCGGAACCACGGTAAAGCCGAAGATCTATTTTGCCTGCGGCATATCGGGAGCTATCCAGCACCTGGCTGGCATGCAGACCTCCGATATCATCATCGCCATCAACAAGGACCCGGAAGCGCCGATGATGCAGCTGGCGGATTACGCCGTCTGCGGCGATCTGAAGAAGGTCATTCCGGAGATTATTGAAAAGTGGGATGCATAACAGAAAGAAAGGTGAAGAACATGTTCCAATCGATCATATTTGAAGAAAAAGGGCAGATCGGATTTTTAACTATCAACAAGCCGGATGTGCTCAACGCACTGGATGCGCAGGTTCTGGAAGAGATTGATCAGGCGGTCAGCCTGGCAGAAAAAAGCGAAGAAATCAAAGCGATGATTATAACGGGAGAAGGTAGAGCCTTTGCCGCCGGTGCGGATATCGGCATACAAAGCGTATTGGATCTGGAAGGCGGCAGAAACTGGGGGAGATATGGTTCGGCTGTTTTCAGAAAGCTGGAGCTGCTTGCCATTCCCACCATTGCGGCTGTCAACGGGTTTGCGCTGGGCGGCGGCTGTGAGCTGGCTATGGCCTGCGATATGATCCTCGCCAGCAGCAAAGCAAAATTCGGCCAGCCGGAAGTAAGCCTGGGAATTACGCCCGGATTTTCCGGCACCCAGAGACTGCCCCGCCTGGTAGGAAAAGCAAAAGCCATGGAATTGATTTTGTCCGGCGATATGATTAAAGCAGAGGAAGCTTTGAAGATTGGCCTTGTAAATCAGGTGGTGGAGCCGGAAGATCTGCTGGATGCGGCAGTAAGCCTTGCAAAAAGGATCATTAAGAACGGGCCTTTGGCCGTGAAATATGCAAAAGCCGCTATCAACCGAGGAACGGAGATGGATTTGGATTCGGCCATTTCCCTGGAAAATGAACTGTTTGCAATGTGTTTTGCTACAGAAGACCAGAAGGAAGGTATGCAGGCGTTCCTGGAAAAACGGGATGCGGCCTTCCAGGGCAAATAAGGAGGAAAAAATGAGAGAAATATTAATCAAAGGACAATTAAACAAATTCAAAACGTTTCAAGAATTTGCAGAAGAATTTCAACTGGGGAGCGAGGATCTGATCCTGACCAATGCGTTTATCTACAAACCATTCATGGCAGATCTGAATCTGAAGTGCCAGGTGGTCTTCCAGGAAAGCTTTGGCGCGGGAGAACCTTCCGAAGAGATGATTACGGAGATTTTCAAGGCTGTTAAGCCGGAGACCTTCGAGCGGATCGTTGCGGTAGGTGGTGGCGCCATCATGGATATCGGAAAGGTGCTGTCCTTGAAGAGGACAGGTTCGGTACATGACCTGTACTTTAAAAAAGCAGAAGTGGTTCCGGAGAAAGAACTGATCGCAATTCCGACTACCTGCGGCACAGGCTCGGAAGTGACCAATATTTCCGTAGCGATCGTACGCGATGACAATGGAAACACCACAAAGCTGGGATTGGTATCAGATCTGCTGATCCCAAGCTCCGTTTGTCTCATTCCGGAAATGCTCAAGACTCTGCCTTATGCGCCTTTTGCATCTTCAGCCATCGATGCGCTGATTCATGCGGTAGAATCCTACCTGTCCCCATCCAGAGCCACCATGACCTCGGAACTTTATGGAGTAAAGGCGATGGAACTGATCCTGGAAGGATTCAGAAGGATCCGTGAAGGCGGAGAAGAAGCAAGATTCAACTATCTGGACGAGTTCGTAACGGCTGCCTGTTATGCAGGGATCGCCTTTTTGCAGGCTGGGTGCGCAACCGTTCACGCCATGTCCTTCCCTCTGGGCGGTACTTATCATGTGCCCCACGGCGAGTCCAACTATGCCCTCTTTGGCAAAGTCCTTGAAAAGTACGACGCGGCTCAGCCTGAAGGAAAGATCATGGAATTCAAACAGACCATCGCCGGGATCCTGGGCGGGACGGCTGAAGATGCCATCGGCAACCTCAATAAACTGCTGGAAACGATCCTGCATTTAAAGCCCCTGAGAGAATACGGATTCAAAGAAGAAGACATCGAAACCTTTGCTGATTCTGTCCTTGAAAATCAGCAGAGGCTGGTGGTAAATTCCTATGTTCCATTGACAAAAGCACTGATCAAAGAGATTTATGCCGAATGCCTGTAAATTAACTTGTCCTCTGTATCAAATTATGGCGCTGCGTGGATCAGCTTCTTGGTCTGCGCGGCCGGCCATGATGGTACAAGGCATTTTTTTGGAATAGCGGAGGTATTACCTTGATAAGCCAGATGTAAAGGTTAAAGGGCAGGAACAGAAAGACTTATCAACCTTTTCACTCACAAACGATCAATCATCCCCGCGGTCAGAATGCAGGATATTCATTTTCTCCTTGGTAGCCTTATGCTGCGTTGGAAGCTCCTCAACGGGTAAGTCGCGGACCTTGCTTTCCGTGCCGTCCTTGATGGCTTGTTCGTAGTACCAGCATTTAAACTCCAAAAAATCAAGCGTCTCCTGCATATCAGCCATTTGTTTTTTGACAGAATCTCTCCGTAAGCGAAACAAGTCAAGTCGTTCCTTCAGGGAATCATCCCCGCGATCGATCATTTCCGTAAAAGCCTTGATGTCCTTGATGGACAAACCTGATTTTTTCAGGCACTCTACAACCTTCAGCCATTCGTAATCCTTGTCCGTAAACATGCGGATGCCGCCGCTTGACCGCTCCACACAAGGAAGAATGCCTTCTTTGTCATAATAACGCAGGGTAGAAGCCGGAACCCCTAGAACCTTTGCCATTTCACCAACTGTATAAAGCATAACCGTCACCTCATAAAAAATTAAAAAATACCTATTGACTTAAAGTTAACTTTAAGTTGTATATTGAACTTAGAGTTATTATAGTGGATAACACCACGAAAGTCAATTTAAGTGATTGGAGGGAAACAAAATGAAGGTTGTGACGAGAATCATCACCCTGGCTATAGGAGTATGTTTGATTTTGTCTTTGTCAGCTTGTGGAAAGACCCAAACGAAATCAAAGAACAGTACGGAGCAGGCACAGACTGCTGTAAGCGATGCACTGGTCGTGTATTTTTCTGCAACAGGAACAACAAAAGGAGCAGCAGAAAAGATCGCTGCGATTATCAATGCCGATCTTTATGAAATCGTTCCGGCGGAGCCATATTCGGAGGAAGATTTGAATTATAACGATGATGAAAGCCGGACATCCATTGAAATGAATGACCCAAAAGCTCGTCCTGAAATCGGCGGCAAGGCGATTTCTCTTGAAGAGTATTCGGTCGTTTATCTGGGCTATCCAATCTGGCATGGAGATGCTCCCCGCATCATGAGTACATTTGTAGAAAACCATGATTTCAATGGAATTACAGTAATTCCGTTCTGCACATCAGGTGGAAGCGGACTTGGGGAAAGCGGCAGCCATTTAGCTAAACAGGCTGGCAGCGGCAGCTGGCTGGCGGGAGAAAGATTCGGCGGAAGCGTGACAGAGAAGGAATTGCAGTCTTGGATCGACGGACTGCAGCGATAAATGATAGGGAGGTAAACGATGACAGGTGAAAAAAAGATGAAGGCCGCGGTATTAGCGGGAGAAAAACAGATCGAAATGAAAGAACTTCCGGTTCCGGAGCTTAAGGCAGGGGAAATAGAAATCGCGGTTTCTGCCTGCGGGGTATGCGGCAGTGATATTCATATGTGGAAAACCGGAAAAAGTTGGAACCCTAAACTGGCAGACTTTGTGATGGGCCATGAATTCTGCGGTGTTGTTACCAATCCGGGAGACAGTGATTTTTCGATCGGTGATCGGGTTGTATTCTGGGCAAATATGTATTGCGGTGAATGCGATATGTGCAAAGCAGGAAAAGAGCAGCTGTGCCGCCAAGTAAACGGTCAGAATTATATTGGCTTTGTACGCAATGGCGCCTATGCGGAAAAATTTGTTTGGAGAGCAAGCAATGCTTATAAATTGCCGGATACGGTATCGGATACGGCTGCAGGGCTGATTGACCCGCTGATGGTCGCTTACCATGCGCTGCGGATATCAGACTTGAAACTGCATGACAAAGTGTTAGTGGTGGGAAGCGGAATCATCGGACAGCTTACAGGCGGTCTTGTGAAAAAAGCCGGTGCTTCTTATTTGGCAATGGCGAAGAGAAATGACCGCAAGCTGGGTTTGGCAAAAGAAATCGGCGACTTTGACGATTATTTTGATAGCAGCGCTTCGGACAGCGGCGCCATCATGAATCAAGCGGCAAACGGCGGCTTTGATGTTGTATTTGAATGTGTCGGTACGGAAGAATCGCTCGCGGCAAGTATCGATGCTGTAAAACCGGGAGGAACGATCGTTACGGTTGGAAATTCCATCAACGATACAGTTCAGATTTCATTGAATAAAATCGTTCTTCGTGAGATTAGGCTGATGGGAAGCGTTTCCTGCACTCGAAAAGAATTTGAGGAAACGATTGATATAATCGCCAGCGGGATGATCGATGCGGACAAATACGTAACGGATGTTATGAAACTGGACGAGCTTCAGCATGCCTTTGAGCGGCTCACTTCGAAAACAGATCCGGTTGTAAAAATCGTTGTAAAGCCGTAAGAGACGAAATCGATTAAGTATGTCGGGGTTATCACATCAACAGGAAACAAATACCATCCTTCGATCCGCCATGCTTCAAAAACAGCAAAATGCTCTGATTTTCTATGGACATTGCGTCCAAATCAGGGCATTTCGAATAGGAATCAGCAAAAAAAGTATTTCAGCTTCGTAAAAGTGTCTCCAGGTCCGATATGGAAACATCCATACGTTTTGAAGTTTCCTCCATGGACATCCCTGAATCGAGGAACCGCCTCACAACCATTTTCATGTTTTCGCCGACCTCGATAATGTGGCCGTCCAAGTCGTAAAAACGCACAGAACGTTGTCCCCATGCGGCCTCTTTCACACCATTTCCCAGGTAATGAATGTCGCTGCGCTTTTCTAATTTCCCTATAAAACCATCAAAATCCTCTTCCTCAAAATACAACTCCATATTATGGGATTTTTCCATTACGCTTTTCTTTGGGACATCGACCAGCCAGTCAAATTCCTGCTGTAAGGACAAGGCGCCAAAGGAAACATTGATGCCATAATCCTGAAAAACCTCAAGTCCAAATAGCTCCTGATAAAACTTTTTCGAAAGATTCACATCTTTCACCGCGATACAAACGCCTTCATATTTCATTTAAATTTCCTCCCTCATAAGATGTGAGCTGCCAGCAGAACGGTCTGAGAGCAGCCCCTTAAAACACTTAGTGTCAGAATCACTGCCAAAAGGCTCTTATCCCGATCGTTTGCGGCCCCGGACAATCTCGATTAGAGTCGAGCCCGTAAACCTTCATCAACCTTTTTTCAATCCGGGTTCGAAAAAGTATCAAGATAACGCGGGGTTTACGCCACTTTTATGGGTACACGTCAACCAGTTGGCATACCACCATAGAAGTGGCGTCAGAGTGTCTTAATTCCTTAAAAACATCTCGTTTACTGATAATTTCTTTTTCAAACAAACCAGATCAGCTGACTAGCTGCAGTATGAGTATAACATAATTTTTTTTTCGGATAAAGCTGCGGCCGAATCTTTGGAAACAAATGCGTGATAGCCCATGAATGCCTTCAAGGCATAAGTATATATAAATCATAAGTATTTGTTATAAAAACATTTCTATGCAATAATAAAACTACAAAAGGGGCTGCCCCCCTTCGATCGATAAACGATTTGAATAAATAGAGAGGTGAATGAACATGAAAATCCTTGTATTAAATGGAAGTCCCCGTGCGAACGGCAACACTGCTGCAATAGCGGAGGCCTTTTCCAAAGGAGCAAAAGAGGCGGGCCATCAAGTTGAGGTACTTTCGGTGGGCCAGCAGAAAATTGCCGGCTGCATGGGGTGCGAATACTGCCACACAAAAGGAGATGGAACCTGCATCCAGAAGGATGCGATGCAGGATGTGTACCGGGAACTTGCGGATGCGGAAATGCTGGTGCTGGCTTCCCCCATCTATTATTTTACCCTGTCCGGCCAGCTGCAATGCTGCATTCACAGGACTTATGCGGTGGGGATCCCGAAGAAGCTGAAGAAGGCGGCCATGCTTCTCAGCTCCGGCTCCGACGGAGTTTATGGGCCGGCAAAGCAGCAGTACCGGCAGGCGTTGATCAATTACATGGGCTTGAAAGACATGGGTGTGATTACAGCTTACGGCAGCCAGAACAAATCAGCAGAAAAGCTGCAGCAAGTTTATGAGTTCGGTAAGGGAATTGACCGGTAATCTTTTGGCTACGACAGCGTAAATTCTGCCGGGCCTGCCATGGCGGCGCAAAAACAATGAATGGGATTATGAATCAACCAAAAAGAGAAATCAGCGCATTGCTGCGAAAAAAACGTAGCCGGCCAAATTTTGTATAATGCAATCTTATTATCGAAAGGGAATGACCAAAATGGAACTTACAGAAAATGCGATTTATGACAATTTAATAGATGCAGGATGCAGCCAGCAAACAGCGAAGCAATTTATAAACGGGCTGAAAAACGGCAAAACTGCAGACAGCTTAAAGCTATTGACAGCCCATAGACGCACATTGCTGGATTCCCTCCACGATGCGCAGTGTAAAATAGACTGCCTCGACTATTTGCTATACATGATTAAGAAAGAAAAAACAAACTTAGAAAAAAGAAGGTGAGACTATGAAATATCGCACATTGCCCCATGGCGGCGAAATGGTCAGCGTCATCGGCCTTGGCAGCGGCTCTCTTACGGGTACGGAAGAGGAACTGACCGAGGTGATTGCAGCGGCCATTGAACAGGGTATCAATTACTTTGACATGGCGCCATCGGTAAAAGCGCCTTTCTTTGCTTATGCAAAAGCATTCGAAGGACGCAGAGAAAGGGTCATCACGCAGATGCACTTTGGCGCCATTTACAAAAGCGGAGAGTATGGCTGGACGCGAGATCTCGATGAAATCAAAAGCCAATTTGAATGGCAGCTGAAACTGCTGCACACGGACTATACGGACATGGGATTTATCCATTGCATTGACGACCGGGATGACTTGGACCAAGTGATGAAAGCAGGTTTATGGGAATATATGAAAGCATTGAAAGAGGAAGGGAAGATCCGCCATCTGGGCTTTTCCTCGCACAATCCCGATATCGCCCGCCGAATCCTTGACACCGGGCTTATAGACATGATGATGTTCAGCATCAATCCGGCCTATGACTACCAAGAGGGCGAGTACGCCATCGGAGAAGCGGCGGAGCGCGCGGCTCTGTATCGGCAATGTGAGCGCATGGGCGTGGGCATTTCCGTCATGAAACCCTTTGCGGGAGGCCAGCTGCTGGACGCTAAAACATCCATTTTTCAAAAGGCGCTGACCCATGAACAATGTTTTCAGTACGTTCTCGACCGTCCGGCGGTTCTGACGGTGTTGCCCGGAGTTCGCAATATGCAGGACCTGCAGACAGCTTTACACTACGTGACCGCAGCGCCGGAAGAAAAGGACTATTCCATCATTGGCGGGTTTACACCGCAGGACGCGGACGGAATCTGCGTTTACTGCAATCACTGCCAGCCGTGCCCTGAGGGTCTCAACGTGGGGCTCATCAACAAGTATTACGACCTGGCGCTGGCCGGAGATAAAATGGCAGCAGGCCATTACCGAAAACTGCCCATAAAGGCGGATGCCTGCATCCGGTGCGGACACTGCCAGATACGTTGTCCTTTTCACGTGAAGCAGGAACAGCGAATGGCGGAAATCGCAGCATATTTTATATCGGAGAACAAAGAATGACTTTTTTGAAGAGACACAAAGTAATGAGGGTAATGTTGTTCCTCGTCTGCGTCCTCCTGCTCATTCTCGCAGCAGCGCTGATCTTTCTCAAAACCTGGCCGGCGTTCGGCGGCCAAGCGTCAAAAGCGGACATGGAGGATTATGAAAGACGAGCGGATCATTATTCCGGAGGCAAATTCAGCAACAGCGAACCCTTTGAAATGATGACGGACCATATGGAAGAAGACGACAAAATTCTCTCCCACAAAGGAGTGAAGCCGGAAGACACGATTCCCACAAAGCAGCCGGAACTGGAAAATGGGGAGGCACAGGTTACCTGGTTTGGACATTCTTCCTTACTGCTTCAGATCGGCGGCAAAAATATCCTGATCGACCCAGTATTCGCTCAGCGGGCTTCCCCCGTATCCTTTGCAGGGGGCAAACGGTTCAGTCAGCCTCCCCTTTCAGCGAAAGAACTGCCAAAGTTGGATCTGGTTGTTTTGTCCCACGACCACTATGATCATTTGGACTACCACACATTAAAGGAGATCGACAATAAGGTGGAAAACTACGTTGTTCCCCTGGGTGTTGAGAATCATTTGCAGCGATGGGACATTGCCGCAGATAAAATCACCAATATGGCCTGGTGGGAAGAAATCGAACTGGACGGCCTTACCATCGGCTGCACGCCCGCAAGGCACTATTCCAGGAGAAGTCTGAATGACCAGGACGCCACTCTATGGGCTTCCTGGGTGTTCCAAAGCGGATCCCTTCAAATCTTTGAAAGCGGAGACACCGGATATGGAAACCATTTTCAGCAGATTCATGAGCGATACGGAGACTTTGACTTTGCCCTGCTCGACTGCGCCCAGTACGATAGCAGATGGCCGGACGTACACATGTTCCCGGAAGAAGCGGTCCAGGCGGCGGCGTCACTGGGAGCGAGGACAGTCATGCCCATTCACTGGGGCGCTTTCAAGCTGGCCGACCATCCGTGGGATGATCCGGCCCTGCGATTTACAAAGGCCGGAGAAGCCAGCGGTCTGACTGTAGCTACGCCTTTGATCGGTGAAACCATGAAACTAAAAAACGCATCCGGCTATCAGCAGCGCTGGTGGCAGGGTATTCAATAATGAGGAGGATTTATATTATGTTAGGAACATTTACTTACGCAAACCCGACAAAACTGCATTTTGGCAAAGATTCACTGAAGAAGCTCAATGAAGAGCTGCCCAAGTACGGAGAGCATGTACAGCTTGTCTATGGAGGCGGCTCCATCAAGAAAAACGGGATTTACGACCAGGTAGTGGAACTTTTAAAAGCAAACGGAAAAGAAATCATTGAGGACGGCGGCGTCATGCCCAATCCGACGGTAGAAAAACTAAACGAAGGCTGTAAATTAGCCAGGGAAGGAAAGGCTGACCTGATTCTGGCTGTGGGCGGCGGGTCCTGCTGCGATTATGCCAAGGCTGTTTCTATTTCCGCTCACTGCGAAGAAGAACCCTGGGAAAAATACTATCTGAAATTCCAGGATGTTGACCCGGATACCAAGATTATCCCCGTGGGCTGTGTGCTGACCATGGTGGGAACCGGCTCGGAAATGAACGGCGGGGCAGTGATCACCAACCACGAGAGTAAACTGAAAATCGGCCACGTTTTCGACGAGCGGGTTTTTCCAAAATTCTCGATTTTAGACCCAACCTTCACCTATTCCCTGCCCAAATACCAGATGGCGGCCGGATTCTATGACATTCTCAACCATATCTGCGAACAGTATTTCTCCGGCGAAGACGATAATACATCCGATTATGTCATGGAAGGACTGATGAAATCCCTGATCCACAGCTCACGTATTGCCATCAAGGACCCGCAGAACTATGAAGCCAGAAGCAATATTATGTGGACAGCTACATGGGCGCTTAATACCTTCGTCGCCATGGGAAAATCCACTGACTGGATGGTGCACATGCTGGGTCAGGCGGTGGGCGCTCACACTGATGCCACCCATGGTATGACCCTTTCCGCAGTTTCCCTGCCGTACTACCGCCGCATCATGCCTTACGGCCTGGCCAAGTTCAAACGCTTTGCGAAAAACGTATGGAACGTGGACCCGGCCGGCAAAACCGATGAAGAGACGGCGAAGGAAGGCTTGAGAGCCATGGAAGCCTGGATGAAGGAAATGGGCGTCGTTATGAATATCAAAGACTTGGGAGTGACAGAAGACATGCTGGAGGCTGTAGCGGAGAGCACCCTCATCATGGAAGGCGGCTATAAAGTGCTGTCTAAAGAGGAAATTTTGAAAATTCTCAAAGAAAGTATGTGAGGAAGATGAGGCGAAAAATCCGGATCGCCGTGTGCCTGCTGCTGATAGCGGCCTGCTTTTCCGGCTGCGGTGGCGGCGGTCAGCAGCGGGCGCAGACCATGGGTCTTGGGGATGCAAAGGCTGTGAAAACGAGAATCGATTATACTATTTACGAACTGACTTTCCAGCGGGATAACCTGAACATCTATGGACAGCTTTATCTGCCTGCGGGCGATGAAAAAACCTATCCCACGGTCATTATCGGCCACGGGTTCGGCAGCACCTACCGCAATTCGGCTACGGATTGCAAAGCCTTTGCCAAGGCCGGGATCGCCAGTTTTGCCTTTGACTTCTGCGGAGGTTCGGAAGACAGTAACAGCGACGGCGACATGGACGATATGACCGTATTTACAGAATCAGCAGATATGGAAGCAGTTTTAAAGGGGATTCGAACCTACGATTTTGTGGATAAAGACAATGTCTTTCTGCTGGGAAAAAGTTTAGGAGGACAGGCGGCGGCCCTGCTGGCTCCCAGGAAATCGGAGGATATTAGGGGCATGGTTTTATTCTATCCCTATATGATCAATATGGGAGGCAGAGATTTTGACCTTTTCGGCAAGATCGCCAAATATGAGGAGGACGTTTTGATCGTTCAGGGGACCGAGGACAAAGCGGTGCCGGTAGAGCTGTCGCGTAAAACCGCCGAGGCATACAAATCGGCCCGGCTTGTTGAACTGGACGGCGCAGGCCACGGGTTCCGAGATGACGAGGACCGCAAGAAGGCGGATGAGGCAGCAATCGACTATATTCGAAAGAAGGTTTCGGAAAAATGATTTACAAACAATTTAAAAATGATAAGATTTCAGCGCTGGGACTTGGTTCCCTGCGTCTGCCAGAAGAAAAGAATCAGCCTAACCACATTGATCGAGCGGAAGGTCAGAAGATTATCGATGCGGCGATAGCAGGCGGCATCAATTTCTTCGATACGGCCTACACTTACCACGACGGCGACTCGGAGGTTTTCCTGGGAGAAGCACTCCGCAAATATCCCAGAGACAGCTACTATCTTGCGACAAAATTTTATGCAGCGGCGCAAGTCGATATCAGCGAGATGTTTGAACAGCAGCTGAAACGCTGTCAAACCGAGTACTTCGACTTCTACATGCTCCATGGGCTGGACGAGAATTATTATAACGCTTACACCGATAAAGAAAAGGATTATCTGGGCTACCTGCTGAAACAAAAAGAAGAGGGACGGATTCGCTATGTAGGTTTTTCGTCACACGCTGCGCCCAAAACGCTGAAGCGTTTTCTGGATTGGTATTCCGGCTATGACATGGCGCTGATTCAGCTTAACTATCTGGATTGGACCATCTTGGAAGCAAAACAGCAGTATCAGATTCTGGCAGACTACGGCATTCCCATTTGGGTCATGGAGCCCTTAAAAGGGGGACGGCTGAATTCTCTCAATGAAAAAGCAGGAAGCATCCTCAAAGAAGCGGCGCAGGACCGCTCCATATCCTCATGGGCTTTTCGCTTTCTCATGGGACTTCCAGGCGTGCAGACGGTACTGAGCGGAATGTCCGATGTAAGGCAGGTGGAGGAAAACATAGCACTGTTTTCGAACCCCGATCCTTTAAGCAAAGAAGAAGAGGAGGCTCTGCAGAAAGCGGCGGCAGCCTTTATGGACGATTTGGGGGTTCCTTGCTCCGGGTGCCGCTACTGCCTTTCAACCTGTCCGGAAGGGATCGATATTCCCTTGTTGATAAAGGGATTCAATGAAATGAGGGTCAGCGGCGAAACTTGGCGGATCGCGGAGCTTGAACAAAAAGGAAAAGGCCCGGAAAGCTGCAAAAGCTGCGGCGCGTGTCTGAGCCGCTGTCCGCAGAAAATCCATATACCTGAGATTTTGGAGCAGTTTTCCCGGATGTTGGAAGAGGAAGCGGCATCATGAATAACACAGCAGCAGTGACAATGGAAGATACGAGGTTGAAAGGGAGGAAACGACAGTGGAACTAAATAAGTTTTTACATCGTAGTAGGGAAGAAAGCCTGGATCGGCGCCAAGGCGACGATTCTCTCGAACGTAACGATCGGAGACGGCGCGATTGTTGCCGCAGGGGCAGTCGTAACAAAGGATGTACCTGCGATGGCAGTTGTCGGCGGTGTTCCGGCAAAAATCATAAACTATTTGGACACAGCGGAAGGATAATGGAGGAGATATGAAGATTGGAAAAAAAGGTTTCCTGCTGCTGACAGCGCTTTTGTGTGCTTTTATTTGGGCAGGGTGCGTCGACGGGCAGGATGCATCATCTGACCAGTCAACATCCGAAGAAAGCCATCCTCAAACCGCAGTGGAAAAAAATCAGGGCAAAATACAAATAGGGGATAATGGGAACATGGAAATTGAAATTTATGCCGGCGGCCAGACTTTTGCATCAGTTCTCTTTGACAGCCCTGCGGCGCGGGCACTTGCAGAGCAGCTGCCGATAACTGTGAATATGCAGGAACTGAACGGGAATGAAAAATTCTATGATCTGCCCAATGCCTTGCCTACAGATACGAAAGACATCGACAGCATTCACGCCGGCGACCTGATGTTGTACGGCTCTGACTGCCTGGTGCTCTTTTATAAAGATTTCCAGACGACCTACCGTTATACCAAGCTGGGCAGGGTGGAAGACGCCGCGGGATTGGAAAAGGCTCTTGGCGTCGGTGATGTGCAAGTGACCTTTCGCTGAAGCGTGGAGAGCGTATGCGGTATAGAGCAAGGCCGCAATTATCTGTGTCCGCAGCTGATCGGCGATCATAGGACGCAACACGGAGAAAAAAGTGTTCAATGTCAAACTCTCCGCCTTCATTTATTTTTTTTGAGAATAAGTGAAGGCGGAGAGTTTTGCGTTTGTATTAAAAATTTTCTGATAGCTGCTATCATATCCTCTGTCTTCCCTGCGCAGTAAAACGTGTGTTAAGTTAAAACTGAAGCTAGCTAGTACAGTGCCTGGTCGATAATTCGGCAAATGGCTTGCCGGATTTTCCAAGCATTAACCAGACACTGCACAGGAACGATGGAAATGAATGAACTGAAAAATTAAAGGGAGGACTTTTTATTATGAGTATGGAAAAATATTCGAAATCTTACGATGTAGTAGTCATTGGCTGCGGCCCCGGAGGCGCGGCAGCAGGCAAGTTCGCCGCAGAAAACGGCGCCAGAACTTTAATCTTGGAAAAGAAACGGGAAGTCGGACTGCCGGTTTACGATTCCACCGCCGTTATCTACGGTCTCTACGAACTGGAAGAATTCGCCGGATTCAAATTCAACAGAAACAAAGTGAACGAATATCACGTCAACGGCAACTGCTTTATCTCGCCCGACGGCAGCTACGGCGGATACCAGAAGTGGTCCGACGGCTACGGCATCCGCAGACCGGAATTTGAAAAAGCCATGGCAGTGGCAGCCGGAAACGCCGGCGCTCACATTCTGATGGATGCCAAATTCCTCAGCATTGAGCGGGACAAAGATGGACAGATCAGCGGCGTCATCTTCAAAAAAGGCGGAATTACATACAGCGTGGACTGCAAGATCGTCATCGCAGGCGACGGAGTTTACGCAAGAGCCGTAAAACAGACAAACCACGAAGTATTTGAATCCGAAATCGCCGTATCCCTGGGATACGATATGGTGAATGTGAAAAAGACAAAGCCAATGGAAGGCGAGTTTTACGAACTGTACCTGATTCCCGAACTGCCAGGCTATTTCTGCTGGACCTCCCCAAAGGGAGACAACCGCTACGGCGTTGCCGTTATGTGCAACCCCAAAAGAATCCAGAAGGGCTACACACTGAGAACGGTTCACGACCGATTTGTAAAGCATCTGGAAGAATTGGGAAGATATGATTTCTCTGATGCGGCCGTCGTATCCATGATGTCGGGAACAAGCCTTTCTGTAAAAGAAGCGACCGACGATCTCACCGACGATGCCTTCCTGCTGGTAGGCGATGCGGCCTGGAGACCGATGATGGGAAGTGACTGGGGTACGCCGGGAATGCCGACCGCGGTACGTTCCGGAAGATTTGCCGGCGAGGTTGCCGCACAGGCGCTGAAAGACGGCGACTTGAGCAAAGAATATCTGCACAAGAATCTGAAGGCAAAATATGACGCCACTTACAACGATCCGATTGCCGACAGAAAGGCGATCAATGAGGCCAGACAGTGGTACTTCAAGCTGATGAACGCAACGCCGGAAATGCAGAATAAATGTATCGCGGCGATCGGCGATGCATACTCTTCTCTCCATCTGTACCTGCGGGGCGCGCTGCCGATGGCAGACTGCGTAGACAAGATCAGCGCATGGTGGGCGAAAAATGAATAAGCCGGTAAGGGAAGCAAAGAAAACACATTCAGATTTAGGAGGTAAAAATTAATGTATACAGTGAAAATAGACGGTGATAAATGCCTGGGCTGCAGATTATGCGCAATCGTATGTGAAGGGCTGGATGTACGTTCCGACGTACTGGCCTATGTGGCGGAGCCTGACAAACTGGACAATGTAAAAGAAGCGGCGGCGATCTGCCCGGAAAACGCAATCAAAGTAATCGAAGAAAACTAAGAGACAGATGGAGGTCACAAAATGGGACTTTTGTTAAAAGATTTAACCGAGGGTGTTCTCACACTCACCCTCAACCGAGATGAAAAGCGCAACTCGCTGAACCTGGAATTAATGTCAGAGATCGTCGATGCTCTGAGAGAAGCCAGAGATGATAAAGCCGTAAGAGTAATCGTTATCAAAGGAAACGGCAAAGGCTTCTGCTCGGGAGCAGACCTGGGGAACCTGGACGAAATGCGGAGCAGCGCAATCATGATCCGGGAGCACCTGAGCCACTACGGCGACCTGCTTGTTGAACTGACCGATGCAGGAAAGCCGACCATCGCAGCCGTTCACGGCTTTGCCATCGCAGGCGGCCTGGGCTTTGCGGTTACAGCAGATATTACCTTTGCCACGGAATCCAGCTTCTTCTGGATTCCGGAAATCACCAGAGGCATCTGGGGCATGATGATCACCGCTCCGGTAGCCAGACTAATCGGGACCAAAAAGAGCCTGGAGCTGATGTATTCAGCAGACAAGATCAGAGCTAAGGAAGCGGAGCGAATCGGCCTCATCAACCGGGTTGTACCGGACGATAAGCTGGACGAAGAAGTTGACAAATTCGCAAAACAGCTGGCGAAAAGAAGCCCGCTGGCCGTAAAACTGGGAAGAGAAGGCATGTACAAATGCAGGGACATGGAATTCTACAAATCCATGGATTACCTGACCGATCTGGTGGTACTGCTCAATTCCAGTGAAGACGCCCATGAAGGATCCGTTGCTTTCCTGGAAAAGAGAGAACCGGTCTGGAAAGGAAGATAAGAAAAAACGAAAGAGGTCGATAAAATGAGTATCAAAAATTATGAAATCGGATATGGTGCGGACGCCCTGATCTATGCCAAATCCGTAGCGTTAATCGGTGTTTCCGGTAATGCGGCAAAGAAAAGTGTTGTCGGCGGAACGGCCATCTTAAACAACCTGGTCCGTTTTGGCTATAAAGGAAACGTGTATCCGATCAACCCCAAATATGAGGAAATTTCAGGCAAAAAATGCTATCCATCAGTGGAAGATGTGCCGGAGAAGATCGATCTGGCCATTATCGCAGTGGGCGCAGACAGTGTGCTTCCTACCGTGGAGAGCTGCGGTAAGGCAGGCGTGCGCAGTGCGATCATCATCAGCTCGGGCTTTGCCGAACTGATGACGGAAGAAGGCGCGGCTATGGAAAAGAGCATCGTCGAAGCGGCAAACAAGTACGATCTGAGGCTTCTTGGGCCCAACAACCTGGGATCCTTTAACATGAACGACGGCATGTGCGCCAGCACATCCTCCAGCCTGCTTTATTACGATTCCATGCCAAAAGGCAGCATCGCCTGGGTTTCCCAGAGCGGAGCCATGTGCAGTTCCATCTACGGACGGGCGATGGATGCGGCGATCAATGTGCCGGTGGTCATCACCACAGGCAACGAATGCGATTTGCAGACAGCGGACTTTATCTGGCATCTGGCCGATGATGAACGGATTCATGTCATCTGTGTTTACTGCGAAGGGATCCGGGATAGATTGAAGTTTGAAGCAGCCTGCCGTAAAGCAAAAGAAAAGGGCAAGCCGGTGCTGGTATTCAAGAACGGCAAGACCGAGCGAGGCGGATTTGCCTGCGGCGCCCATACGGCGTCCGATGCGGGAGATATGGAGGATTACAAAAAGTTCTTTGAAAAGTGTGGAGCTGTCATGGTCGAAAGCATTGACGAGTTCTTCGATACGGCCAATCTGCTGGACAAGTGGGCGGACTACGGAGATATCGAAAAATTTGCCGTAATCAGCACTTCCGGCGGTAGCGGCGTCTGCCTGACCGACTGCGTGGAAGCGGCGGGAATGTCCGTTCCCGATCTCAGTGAAGAGACGAGAAACGCAGTTATGGAAAAGATCCCGTCCTTTGCTTCACCGCGGAACCCGATTGATGTTACCGCCCATATTTTACGGACCATCGAAAAAGTGGCAGAGGTGGGCGAAATTTTAGAAAAGAGCGGGGAAGTGGATGCCATGGTTCTGGCGCCTACTACCATTGAACGCAGCGCTTCCATTGCTATTGCTAAAGACTTTATCAATATTATTAAAGCATCCAAGATTCCGGCTGTGGTGCATTGGTATACTGGATCCACCAACATGGAGGCCATCCGTATGATCCGCGAAGCGGGGATACCGGCCTTCACCGAATATGATTCCATCGGCAGAGCCTTCAAAGCCAGAAAAACCTTCTTCGAGATGCAGGGAAAATAAAGAATGGAAGTGGAAAACATGGAAGAATTAATCAAGATTGAACAAAAGGGCAATATCAAAATTGTCACACTGAACAGGCCCAAAGCCCTCAACTCCATTTCCTCCCAGCTTGCCAGGGATTTTCATAAGGTGTTGGATGAAATTAAGTTTGATATGGAAACCAGGTGCCTGATCATCACCGGCGAAGGCCGTTCCTTCTGCGCCGGCGCCGATTTGAAGGAGAGGCAGACCTATACCCCGGAGGAACGGGGCCGCAAGATTCAGGAGATGAACGAGCTGGTCACAACCCTCTTTGAAAAAATCGAAACTCTCGAAATACCAACTATCGCCGCAGTTAACGGCTTTGCCCTGGGCGGCGGCATGGAGCTGGCCATTTCTTGCGACATGCGCATCGCAGGAGAACAAAGCATCTTCGGTTTCCCAGAGATCGATTACGGCAGCTATCCGGGGGCGGGCGGACCAACCATGCTCCCGAGAAGAATCCCCATGGGAAAGGCCAAGCTGCTGCTCTTTACCGGCAGAAGAATTTCCGCCCGCGAAGCGGAAAAATATGATCTGGTAGAAGAAGTGGTGCCCCAGGATCAGGTTCTTGCCAAAGCGCTGGAGCTGGCCGAAGAAATCGCTCAGCATGCGCCTCTGGCTCTGCGGGAACTGAAAAAAGCCATTACTTACGGCCTGAATACAACTCCCGACCTTTCCCGGAAGATTTCCATCTGGCTCAGAAGGGCCATCGATGTATCGGAGGATTATCAGGAGGGGCTGCGGGCCAGAAACGAGAAAAGAAAACCAGTATTTAAAGGAAGGTGATCGACTATGGGAAAAGAATTGCGTGAAGCAGTGATTGTAGCCTATGGCAGAAGCGCCGTAGGAAAATCCAAAAAAGGATATTTTATAAACACCCATCCGGTTGAACTGGGAGCAGAGATCCTCAAGGGGGTCCTGGCAAAAGTGCCCCAGTTAAAACCAGAAGAAATTGACGACGTGGCGATTGGGTGCGCCAGAACGGTAAACCGGTGCGGAAAGAACGTAGCGAGACTCATTTGCCTTCGGGCAGGGCTGGAAAGCGTCAGCGCACAGACGGTTAACCGATTCTGCTCGTCGGGCCTGCAGACCATCGCGGCCATGACCAACGCCATCGCAGTGGGGGATATCGACGTGGCCGTTGCCGGCGGCATTGAATGTATGTCCATGGAACAGACCTATAAGGACGATGACGACGATGCAATTTTAGATGAAATGGTTCCCGGAGCCTATATGGGCATGGGAATCACCGCAGAAAACGTTTGTATGGAAAAAGGCATCACAAGAGAAGAAATGGACGCCTTTGCGGTAGATAGCCATAAAAAAGCAGCGGCAGCTCAGGAAAAAGGTTATTTGAACAAACCGATCATTCCGGTTGCGGGCATCGATAAGGAAGGAAATCCGGTAACGGCCGATCTGGATCAGGGAATCCGCCCGGGAAGTTCCATGGAAAGCCTGGCAAAACTGAAACCCTGCTTTAAAGAGGACGGCCTTGTTACGGCGGCGACTTCCTCACAGACCGATGATGCGGCGGCCTTCGTGGTACTGATGAGCAGAGAAAAGGCAGAAGCCCTTGGCTTAAAGCCCATCGCCAAGCTGATCAATTTCGCCACTGCGGGATGCAAATCCGAGACGATGGGATTGGGTCCAATTTACGCAGTGCCCAAGGTTATGAAGCGTGCAGGACTGACTGTCGATGATATGGATGTCATTGAACTCAATGAAGCCTTTGCCGCTCAGGCGATTCCCTGCATCCGGGAACTGAAACTGGATGAGAAAAAGGTGAATCCGTGGGGCGGAGCAATCGCGCTGGGCCACCCGATGGGCGCTACCGGGTCCATCCTGACCATGAAGGCTCTGGACAATATTGCGATAAACGGCGGAAAATATGCGTTGGTGACCATGTGCGTCGGAGGCGGCCAGGGGGCTGCGGGTATCTTCGAATACTTAGGTTAATTGTGTAGAAACGTTAAAACTGATAAAAAAGTTCAGGAGGAAAAATATGAAGACAGTTAGAATCGGATGCGGTTCCGGTTACTGGGGCGATGATATCGAACCGGGTCTGGAGATCGCAAGAAAAGGAAATGTAAAATATCTGGCGTTTGACTATCTGGCGGAATTGACCATGTCCATTCTGCGCAGACAGATGTTAAAAGACCCAACAAAAGGCTATGTGCCGGACATTGTGCCCCATTGGGAGAAATTCCTTCCAATTTGTCAGGAAAAGGGCATCAAAATGATCTGTAACGCAGGCGGCTCCAACCCTATGGGAGCAGCCAACGCCATCGAAGAGCTTTGCCAGAAGATGGATATCCACGGATTGAAATTAGGTCTTGTTACGGGAGATGATCTTTCAGATAAACTGGATGAGATTCGTGCGGCAGGCGTCAAGCTGACCAACACCGATACCGGCGAAGAGGACATTGACCGGGTTAAGGATAAAATCGTGGGAGCTTACGCTTATGCAGGTGCGGAAGGTATCATCGAAGCGCTGGATCAGGGATGCGACCATGTAATCGCAGGACGTGTTTCCGATATTTCCCTGTATGTTGGTCCGATGATGCATGAGTTCGGATGGGACTTTTCCGAGCAATACAACAATAAGATCGGCGCGGCCATCAATACCGGACATATCGTGGAATGCGGCAGCCCGTGCACCGGCGGCAACAGCAATCTCTGGGCCAGCTCACCGGAAAACTGGCATATCGGATTCCCAATCATTGAAATGGATGAAAACGGCGATGCTGTCATCTCCAAGGTGGAGGGTACCGGCGGCATGATCAACCAGTGGACCATGAAAGAGCATCTGACATACGAAGTAATTGACCCCAATAACTACATCATGCCCGACGGAATCGCCGACTTTACCTCACTTAAGCTGGACGAAATCGGCAAGGATAAAGTAAAAATTACAAATATGACCGGAAAAGGCCGTCCGGATATGCTGAAAGTCTGCATTGGCGTGGAAGAAGGCTTCATGAGCGAATCCATGCTCATCTACCCATGGCCCAACGCTTACGAAAAGGCTCAGAAGGCTGAAGAATTAGTACGCAAACGTCTTGATTATCTGGGCGTAAAACCGCTGGAACTGCGCTTTGATTATATTGGCGTCAACTGTCTCCACGGCAGCGTAGCCACAGAGCCGGATCCCAACATCAACGAAGTTGCACTTAGAATTTCATGCAAGACCAATACCTTTGCGGAAGCCGCGCTGATCAAGCAGAATACCACCCACCTGTGGACTTATGGACCGATGGGCGCTGCCTGCGGCGTAAACGGCCGGCCGCGTAAAGTCATCGGACTGTGGCCGACTCTGGTTCCAAGAGAATTTGTTGTTCCTCAGCTGACCATTAAGGAGGTGAAATAAATGGCAAAAGTACAATTAAAAGATCTGGCCTTTGCCCGCGGCGGCGACAAAGGCGACGTAGCCACCATCGGGATTATGGCCTTAAACCATGATTACTACGAGCAGTTAAAACGGGAGCTGACGCCGGTAGCCATTAAAAAGTTTTTTAAAGACATGGTAAAAGGCGATGTGGAAGTATACCCGGAAGACAATATCGAAAGTTTTCAGATCGTTTGCAGAGGCGGACTTGACGGCGGTGCCACCAGGACTCTTCGCTACGATACAACTGGAAAATCATTAGGATGCGCTCTGCTTCGAATGGAAGTTAACATTTTTTAGTTCCACCATATTATGCGGAAAGACTTTGTGCAGAAAGATGTACAAAGCCTTTCCCGCTCATAAAAAGAAAGGAGTTGTAGTTATGAATTCGTTTGAAAAGAACAGACTTCCCCACATGGTCTTTGGTGAGGGTACGGCAAAGCAGGCCGGAGCAAAGTTCAAAGCAATGGGATGCAGCAAGTGCCTTGTTGTAACCGACAAAGGCGTTATGGAAGTAGGTCTTGTGGATCCAATTGTGGAAAGCTTGAAAAAAGAGGGCATCGATTATGTGATCTATGATAAGACACTGCCCAATCCCCCGGACTACATCTGTATCGAAGTGGCAAAACTTTTAACGGATGAAACATGCGATTGCACATTAGCTATCGGCGGAGGAAGCAGCATCGACACAGCCAAGGCGGCTAACCTGATCGCCAATATCCCAGATGAGATCAAGGACCTGCATGATTACAGCGCCCTTGGCACAAAGATGAAGCCCCAGTTCAACCGCACTGCAAAATTCATCTGTATCCCCACCACATCGGGTACCGGTGCCGAAGTAACCGGAAGCGCGGTTATCCACGATACCAAGCGGAACCTGAAATACAGTTTTGCAAACGAAAATCAGATTGCTGATGTGGTTATCATCGATCCTGAACTGACCTACGGAATGCCGCCAAGGGCTACGGCCACCGTCGGCCTGGATGCCCTGAGCCATGCCATTGAAGTGGTCGTAGGCACCATGCAGCATGATTTCGCAGCTCCCATTGCTCTGGATGCTATCGATCGCATCAGAAGATGGCTACCCATCGTATATAAAGATCCGGCAAACAAAGAAGCGCGCGCCCAGATGGCCTATGCCGCTGACATGGCGGAAAGCACCGGCGGCGCGGCCAACGGTCATGCAGTAGCCCATGCCATCGGTTCAAAATACAATCTGGTTCATGGACATTCCTGTATTATGGTTATGCCGACTCTGATCCGTCATCAGGCCAACACAGCTCCGGAAGGAATCCGCAAGCTGGCCGATATCTTCTCGGTACCTACAATCGGCACCAACGAGGAAGTGGCCGGCTATGTGGCGGATGCGGTACTTGATTTCTACAAGAGCTTTGGCTTTACCACCTGTAAAGAAGCCATCAAGGCCAGCGGTTTTGACGATGATAAGAAGACCTTCGTTGAGAATCTGATCCCCGCCATTCTCGATGATTACAAATCCCAGCTTTGGATGCCGCCGATCCACAGACCGGAAGACAGGCAGATGCTGGTGAAGGTCTGCGAAATGATCTACGACGAAGAATAGAAGGCTTTGCCCGCCATGAACATGGCAAAGCAGACACTTGTAACTTAATACAGAAGCTATATGTAGAAGGGAGAACGGGATGCCGCAGGTCCGGCACCCCGCAAAGAAATGATGATAAATGATTACACCGCTACCTTGAAGTATAATTCTGAAGATAAGTTTGCCCCCATCCCGCCCGCTGAAAGGATGCTGCAGACCATTATCGCCGAGCCCTGGCACAAGGTCCGCCAGCCGGACTTCAGCGACCTGGAAGGCCTGTGCTTTGACCGGGAGGGGAATCTCTGGTACGTGGAGGCAAAAGCTTCGGCCAGCAGGCTCCACAAGATCGACATGAAGACAAAAGAAGATATTGTTGTCTATGAAGATCCAAAAAAGCGAGCCATGTCGGCTGTCAAAATCCATAAGGACGGCACGGTGTTTATCCCCAGCGTAGGACCGGACTTTAACAGCGGCTACATTTTTACCATAAACCCCGACGGGACTGGTTTTGAGGTGCTCATGGAAGGACACGTGTACGATGATCTGGTTTTCGATTCCAAGGGCGGCTTTTATTACACTCATATGCTGGGCGATGTGGCCAATCCCATCGGCGGCGTATATTACGTCCATCCGGACAGAAAAACTGTGACACCGCTGCTGGAACGCCTTTGCTGCCCTAACGGCGTCGCCCTTTCAAAGGACGAAAAAGTGGTATGGATCACAGAATCAAATTCTATGCGGCTGACCCGCGTAAAGCTGGATCCGGACGGCGGCCCTACCGATATCGCCCCTTTCGGCGTCAATGTACCCTACACGTTCACCGGCGGAGGCGTATGTGATTCCTGCTACGTAGATAACGACGACAACCTTTATGTGGCTATGTATGATCAGGGAAGAGTGATGGTGTTCAATCCGGCCGGCTGGCCCATCGGGCAGGTCCTGCTGGCAGGAAGAGAAGACGGCTTTCACCTGGGTTCGACCCACCCCATGATCCGTCCGGGAACAAACGAGCTGTACATATGTACCAATGACCCGGTAAAGGGAGCCTGGATTTTCAAAGCCGGCGCCTTTGCCAAGGCCAATGAAAACGGATATCAATTTAAGTAACAACAAGTTGGAATGAGCATCCAGGAGGCCGCCCGCAGCGTTTTTACTCAGCGGCGGCCGCGGATGCGAAAAATAGCCTGCAAATAAAAAGTCAATAAGAAAATGAAGATTAAAAAAATAATTCATCTGCAGGGTTCTGAGCACCACAAATAGGCCACCGCCAGAGGCTGGCCTGAAAGACAGGAAG
>CABJAP010000016.1 GCA_902363595.1 Clostridia bacterium
ACTTCCTGTCTTTCAGGCCAGCCTCTGGCGGTGGCCTATTTGTGGTGCTCAGAACCCTGCAGATGAATTATTTTTTTAATCTTCATTTTCTTATTGACTTTTTATTTGCAGGCTTATTATTTTCTCTATGAAAGCAGAAGCAGGTGATCAGTCGGTTTTTCAATGTGCGGAAAAAATTCTTTCGGCGCTGGCCATGAGAAAAAAACTATTTATCGGTTTTAGCGATGTCCATCATAAGCATAATGAGTTTAGCTTTGCGCTGAAAGAAAGCATGTACGCCAACATATCGGCTTCCGTGGACAGAGAGGCCGTGCTCAGATATTGTGATCTTGGAATGGATTCGCTTCTGATTCCAATTTGCAATCATAGCTGGATCCGGACGGTCTATGAAGGGGAGGTAGATAAACTCAACAAGTACGACAGAAAACATAATGCACGGCTGTTTGAAACTCTGATGACCTATGCGGAAAGCGAGGGCAGCATCTCTCTGACTGCGGCAAAGATGCTCCAGCACGAAAATACGATTCGGCACAGGTTGGAGCGGATAAGATCGATCATTGGAACGGACAAGCCGGAAGATGCTTATGTGCATATGTATCTCTTAGCAAGACTCTATAAGATATTGCAGGTAATGATAAATCTATAAGGAGAAAGAAATGAAAAAGAATTTTAAATTTGACGTGGACTACATCAGGGAGCAGTTCCCGGCATTGGCGAAAACAGTAAACGGATATCACGAAGCATTTCTGGACGGCCCCGGAGGGACACAGGTGCCGCGCAGAGTCGCCAGGGCCGTATGCGACTATCTGTTTTACTACAACGCCAACGAAGAAGGCGCATTCCGAACATCCGTCAAGAGCGACGAGCTGGTTGTAAACTGCAGGAAAATTTTTGCTGAGTTCTTTAACTGCGACCCCTGCGAAGTTGCTTTCGGTGAAAACACTTCATCCAATAACTTTAAGATGGCCTTTTGTTTCGCAAGGATGTTTGAGCCCGGAGATGAAATTTTAATTACCAACATCGATCATGAAGCGAACCGGTCGCCATGGAGACTTTTGGAGCAGCTGGGTTTTGTCGTTAAGGTTGTCGATATTCATCCTGAAACAATAACACTGGATTTTGAAGACTTTCAGTCAAAGCTTTCTCATAAGACCAAGCTATTTGCAATCAACTGGGCCGCCAACTCATGCGGAACGATTACGGATGTTAAAAAATTTATCGCCGAGGCTCATAAGTACGGAGCGATTACGATCGTAGACTCTGTACACTACGCGCCTCACAAGCTCATTGACGTGAAAGAGATCGACACCGATATTTTACAGTGTTCCGCCTATAAATACTTTGGCCCCCACCTTGGCGTTACATACTGTAAAAAGGAACTGGGCGACAAGCTGAATTCAACCAGAGTCCAGGCATATGATAATACCCGGATGCCGCTCAAGCTTGAAACCGGCACCCTAGCCATGGAGCTTGTAAACGGCGCAGCAGAAGCAGTTAAATTCATCGCAGACGCAGGGAAACATCACATGAATCAGTTGGAAGATGAGGTTAAGAATTATTCGGGCCTGAGAAAAGAAATCGCAGCAGGCATGAAGGCCTTCGAATATTATGAGGACGAACTGGCGGATGCGCTTAGGGCAAAGCTAACGGATATCGCAGGGCTCAAAATTTACGGCCCGGGAGAAGGGGCTCCAAGAACACCCACTGTTTCCTTCCGGATCGAAGGCGTCCATGCCCATGACATTGCCGCTGCCCTTGCTGATAAGGGGCTTAATGTCTGGGATGGAGACTACTATGCCATCGCCACCATAAGAGATGTTCTGGGACTTGAACCGGTCGGCGGGCTTGTCCGAGTCGGATTCGCGCCATATAACCTCATGTCTGAGGTTGACCGGGTGTATGAAGTGGTAAAGGAGTTTGGAAGATAAGAGAAAGGATTCCTGCCTCCATCTGACACCTAGAATTGCACTAATTTGCGTCAAAAATCCCGTTTTCATTACGGTAAACCAACAGCACCGGCAACCCACCGCCTTCACACCGCCGCCCGGACATTTTCACCCTTGCGGCTTCTTTAGTCGTTTCAGCAGTTCCACCCGGTTGTTAATGCTGAGCTTGCTAAAAATATTGCTGATATGTTTTTTCAGAGTGTTTTTGGAGATGGAAATTTCCTGGCAGATTTCACTGTCTGTCAGGCCTTTGCTCCACAGATCAATGACTTCCAGCTCACGATCGGTAACTGCGTAAGCTTTTTTTAGAGCATACAGGGAGGGACTGAATTCCTGGTTCAAGATCTGCGGTTTCCTTTGCTTCCAAAGCCAGAGGTTGAGATGGGACTTTAAAAGATTCAGGATCAGGATTTCTTTGTCTGAAAACTCCTCTCCCTGTCCTGTCCGGTAAAGGCTCAGGGAGCCAAGGGGCCTCCCCTCATATCCCAAACCGGTGAACAGAGAATATTGAATGTTTTTCGGTTTCCAAGTCCGCTGATAGTATTCGGTCTCTTCGATTTCCCGATTTAGAACATAGTCGCTCACTCTGATGGCAGAATGTTTTGGGTCGGAAAGCAGGGACCATAAGGGCCGAAAAGGATCGATCGGCTCCAATTCCCGGATATAGAATTCCAGCTCTTCCCTGGATAGCCCCACGCCTACAGGCCGGGCAGGCTTTCCCTCTTCCTCTAGGTAAAAGGACGCATAATCGAATCGGATCAGCGTTTGCAGCAGAGTCAGAAACTCCTTTCGCATTTGATCCACATCGTCATGGGCATGCATTTTTAATGTAATTTCATGGATAAAGTTCCACTCATTGTTTAAAAGTGTTTCAGCCATTTGCCACTTCTCCCATATCGCTTTTCAGATTCAAAATCAGCCGTCCGGCAGGAATCTCCTTCCCCGAACGGCTGATTATCATTATACTAATTCAACGACCAGTTTCTTCTTCTTTCCTTTTTCAACCAGCAGTTTTCCATCCTTAAAGGTGTCAGCTGTAATCATCATCTTTTTGTCCGTCACCTTTTCGCCGTCCAGCTTCAGTCCGCCCTGTTCGATGGTCATGAAGCCTTCCCGGTTGCTGGGCACAAGCCCCAGTTCCTTGATGAAAGTAACGACGCCGATGCCTTCACCCGCCAGGTCTTCTGCCGCTTTCTGCACGGTTGGAATGTTTTCCAGGGATCCGCCGCCGCCAAAGGCCGCACGAGCGCCCTCCTGAGCTTTCTTTGCTTCTTCCTCGCCGTGAACCAGCTCGGTAACCTGGTAAGCCAGAATTTCTTTCGCTTTATTCAGCTCAGCTCCTTTTAGAGCGGCCAGAGCGCGAACTTCATCCATGGGCAGGAAGGTCAGCATGCGCAGGCATTTTTCCACATCTGCGTCAGCGACATTTCTCCAGTACTGGTAGAATTCATAGGGAGACGTTTTTTCCGCATTGAGCCACAGAGCGCCTTTCTGAGTCTTGCCCATTTTCTTGCCTTCACTGGTGGTCAGCAGGGAAAAGGTCATTCCGTAAACCTGTTTGTCGCAAGCTTTTCTGGTCAGCTCGATACCGCCCAGCACGTTGGACCACTGGTCATTTCCGCCGAACTGCATCTTGACGCCGAAGTCCCTGGCCATAACCATGAAGTCGTAGCTCTGCATCAGCATATAGTTGAACTCCAGGAAGGACAGGCCCTTTTCCATTCTCTGCTTAAAGCACTCGGCCCGCAGCATGTTGTTGACGCTGAAATGGCAGCCGATCTCACGGATAAACTCAATATAGTTGAGGGGCAGCAGCCAGGATGCGTTATTGACGCAGACCGCTTTTCCCGGCTCAGGCGTCTTATTCTCTTTTCCCGGGCTATATACGCCGTTGTTGCCGCTGTACTGCCACTCTTCATCAAAATCGATAAATTTCTCGAAAAGCTTTTTAAAGCAGCTGCAGTTGTCCTGAATGGTGTCCGGCGTCATCATCTGCCGCATATCCGTGCGGCCGGAAGGGTCGCCTACCATTCCCGTGCCTCCGCCGATGAGAACCACCGGCGTATGGCCGTACTTCTGCATGTACATCATGATGATGACCTGCATGAAATGCCCTACGTGCAGACAGTCGGCCGTCGGGTCGAAGCCGATATAAAATTTTATCTTTTCTTTTCCCAGCAGCTCCCGAATGGCTTCGTCATCGGTGGTCTGCTCGATAAAGCCTCTTTCTTTTAATACATCATATACGTTGGTATGTTGGCTAACATGATCAGGTATAAAATTCATTCTTTTCCTCCAGTTACTTTGTTCCGTACAGCCGGTCCCCCGCATCTCCCAGGCCTGGAACAATGTATGCGTGTTCATTTAATTTTTCGTCCTTGGCGGCGATGAAGATATCAACGTCGGGATGGGCCTTCTGAAGCACTTCGATGCCCTCTGGCGCTGCGATCAGACACATGAAGATGATCTTTTTACCGCCTCTTGCCTTGATGAAATCAATGGCTGCGGCCGCGCTTCCTCCAGTGGCCAGCATCGGGTCCACAACGAAAATCTCTCTCTTTTCAATATCATTGGGGAGTTTGCAGTAATATTCAACCGGTTCATGGGTATCCGGATCTCTGTATAATCCGATGTGTCCAACTTTCGCATTGGGTACCAGCGCCAGCATTCCGTCTACCATGCCCAGTCCTGCTCTCAGGATCGGTATAATGGCGATGTCCTCGCCTTTTAACATATTGACCATTGTATCGCAAATAGGCGTTGTAATTTTCACTTCCTCCAGCGGAAGCTTTCTCGTAGCTTCATAGCCCATCAGCATGGCGATTTCTTTAACCAGTTCGCGAAAATCTTTGACGCTTGTTTCCGCTTGTCTTATCATTGCTGTTTTGTGCTGAATTAACGGATGATCGAATACATATACATTACCCATTTTTTTACCTCCCTGCAAGACCTGTTAAAGTCCTCTTGTGCTTGAATTAATTTATCAACTGCATCGAGTACATTTCAACAGGCTCTTTCTGGCTGCGTCCTGTCGAAATGATTTCTTTATCTGAATGCGGTATCCCGCATTAGTAACGATTGAGCATATCGACACGGCGCTGATGGCGTCCGCCTTCGAACTCCGTATCCAGCCAGGCGGCCGTGATCGCCAGCCCGGTCTCGGTATCGGTTATTCTCCCGCCCATGGCGAGAATATTGGAATCGTTGTGCTTCCTGGTCAGTTCGGCCATAGTCACATTGGTGCACAGGGAGCAGCGGATTCCTTTCACTTTGTTGGCAGCGATTGAAATTCCAATGCCAGTGCCGCAGCATACGATGCCCCGGTCGGCTTTTCCCTGAGCAACCGCTTCGCCGCAGGCATATCCAAAGGCTGGATAATCCACCGATTCTTCAGAATCGGTCCCCAAATCCAGGACCTCGATTCCCCTCTCTTGCAGATATTTTTTTACTTCTTCTTTTAACTGGTAACCGCCGTGGTCGCTGGCAATGGCTATTTTCATCGGCCTTTCTCCTTTATTCTATACTCTTACAATATTGTATCCCGCTGATTTGAGCATTCGGTTCATGACTGCAAAGCCCACACCGTCGGTGTCGCTCATGGCTCCCGCCAGGATCAAATCTACTTCCTGCTTGTCCAATTCTCGCAGCTTTGCGAAGAAGTCATGGGCTGCCTCGATAAAGGCTCTTTCTTCAAAGAGAATGACCCCGACTTTATTTCCAATTCGCTCGTTGAGAACGCGCAGCCGTTCAATCTCGGTTTTCACTTTGTCCCGGCTGCCTTCGATGATGGTCATATCCGCCTTGGGCGCATAATGCTTGTACTTCATTCCCGGGGACTTGGGTTTGAATTCCTCGTCGCTCACATCCCGGGGCCGATTGACGTACAGCGCCGGATCCACCGCCACTTTTTTGCCGATGGCTGCTTCGATGTTCTCTGCAGTAATGACCCCTGGCCGAAGAATTGTCGGCGTATCGCCGGTCACGTCCAAGACTGTGGATTCAATGCCGACTCTGCAGTCGGGGCCCTTTATGATGGCGTCAACCTTGCCCTGCAGATCCTCGATCACATGCTCTGCCTTGGTGGGACTGGGCTTCCCCGATAGATTGGCGCTGGGAGCCGCAATAGGGCATCCGGACCAGGTGATCAGATCCAGTGCGATTTTGCTGTCGGGCATGCGAACGCCCACAGTGTCCAGGCCGCCGGTGGTTCTGTCCGGAACGCAGGACTTGCGCTTGACCACCAGGGTCAGAGGACCGGGCCAGAAGTTCTCGATCAGGGCTACGATATCCGGGCTGAGCCTGGGCGTCAGCTGTCCGATATCGCTGGCTCTGCCAATATGAACGATCATTGGATTGTCGCTGGGACGGCCCTTTGCCTCATAGACCTTGGCAACCGCCTGGTCGTTGAGCGCATCAGCGCCCAATCCATATACGGTTTCCGTCGGGAAAGCGACCAGCCCTCCGTTTTTAATAATATCCGCCGCTATTTTTATATCTTTCTCGGTTAATAGTTTCGTATCCATTAGAAATTCTTCATCTTTTCCGCCTGGTCGCTGGTGATCAGGCCATCAATAATTTCGTCCAAATCGCCGTCCAGAATATAGTCCAGCTTGTAGAGGGTGACGCCGGTTCTGTGTTCGGAAACCCGGCCCTGGGGGAAGTTGTAGGTACGGATTCGTTCGCTCCGGTCACCGCTTCCAACCTGACTCTTTCTCTGGGCGGAAATTTCGTCGTTCTGCTCCTGCATTTTCAGATCGTACAATCTGGATTTGAGAACCTTGAAGGCTTTATCTTTATTTTTAATCTGCGATTTTTCGTCCTGACAGGTTACAACAAGTCCGGTGGGCTCGTGGGTCAGCCGGACAGCGGAGTCCGTCGTGTTTACACATTGTCCGCCGTTTCCGGAGGCCCGGTACACGTCTACCCGCACATCATTGGGATTGAGATCCACTTCCACGTCGTCCACCTCAGGCAGCACCGCCACCGTAGCCGCCGACGTATGAACTCTGCCGCTGGATTCGGTCTCGGGTACTCGCTGGACGCGATGGGCGCCGCTTTCGTATTTAAGCCTGGAATAAGCGCCTTTGCCCTTGATGAGCATAACCGCTTCCTTGATGCCGCCAAGACCGGTATCGTTGATTTCCATCAATTCGGTTTTCCAGCCCTTTCTTTCCGCGTACCTGCTGTACATGCGCAAAAGGTCGCTGCCAAAGAGAGCCGCCTCTTCGCCGCCGGTTCCGGCGCGGACTTCCAGGATTACGTTTTTCTCATCGTTGGGGTCCTTGGGCAGCAGCAAGACCTTCAAATCTTCTTCCTGCTGGCCGATGGTCTCTTCCAGCTCGGAGATTTCCATCTTGGCCAGTTCCCGCATTTCCTCGTCGCTCTCTTCCAGCATTTCTTTGGCGTCAGCCAGCTCGGATTTTGCCTTTTTATACTCTTTGTATTTTTTTACGATGGGTTCCATTTCCCCCATCTCTTTCACATACTTCTGCCAAACCGGCTGATTGTTAATGATGGCCGGATCGGAAACCTTCTGTGAAAGCTCTTCATATTTTTCCAAAATGAAGTCTAATTTATCAAACATGTTTAACTCCCGCGATTCTGTATTTTTTGGGCTTTCAAGCCTACTACTTCAACTTAATATTATAGCACCATATGGGAAAAAAACAAACCAAAAATTTGATTATCTTCGATCATTCTCAACTTTTTTATCAATTATGCATATTTCTCCCGCCTGCGGCGTTTTTTATACGGCCGCATTGACAGCTCTTTCCGGCTTTTATACAATAGAGCCATCTTTGAAAATGAGGCGAAGGAAATGATACATAACCAAATAAACGGCGCGCCCATGCCGCCGGAAAAGATAAACGCATATTTGAAGCGGATCGGAATGCCGGCTCCGGAAAGCCTGGATCTATCCTATCTTTCCCGTTTGCAATGGGCCCATATGCAGCACATCCCCTACGAAAACCTGGATATCATGGCAAACAAAAAAACGTCCCTGGAAAGGGAAGTTCTATATGGGAAAATGATCCGAGGCGGCCGGGGAGGCGTCTGTTCGGAGATCAATACCTTGTACAACTGGCTGCTGGAGTCCCTGGGCTTTGAAGTGGTCAGCTACATCTCCCGCATCATCGCCAAAACGCTGCCCATTCAGCCACAGAGCCATCGGGTGATGGGCGTGAAGCTGGACGGCAGGATTTATCTCACTAATGCCGGGTTTAACTATGAGCATCACCGAATCCCCTTGCTCCTTGAGGAAAACCTGGTCCAGTCGGATGGAGAATGCGAGTACAAGCTGGTCCGCGATGAATTCTGGGGCTGGGTGATGTGGCAGAACCGGCCGGGCCATGGATGGCGCAGAAAGCTGGGCTTCACCGAGGAGCCGCATATTGATCTGGATTTTGTGCCCGCCACCTTCTATGCAGAGGCTCATCCCGATTCCAGGATCAATAAAGGGACGAAAGTTTCTTTGTACATAGACGGCTGTTTTTATGCCCTTCGCTCCGGGTCCTTTCTCAAAGAGCGGGGCGGTGTGGAGGAAATCATCGAGGCCGATCTCACAAAGGAGCGGGAGAAAGCGCTGCTGGCGGAGGTCTTTCATCTTTAGGTTGGTGCCGCGTTTGCAATCCGCCTTCGCGGTGCATTGGCTTCAATCGGGAAAACTTTATAGAAAGTTTTCTGTTTTTACGCAGAGTTGTGGGTTTGCGAGGCCTGATAGTAAGAAAAAGCAGGCTTTGCTGCCTCTGGCTGAGTTTGAGGGGGCGCAATCGTTGAAAAATGCGTAAAAACTAAAATTTATTTTAATTTATTTCCGAAAAACCGCAGCGCTGGAAATTAAAAAATATGCTGCTGGGCGTACCACAAAAAGGCTGCTGCATGAAAAGCGATTAGCTTCACGCAGCAGCCCAATGTCCGAACGATTCTTTTAAAATGTTTTCTTTAATCTTCTTTTGGAATCGGGTCACACTTCTTTCCAACCAGGAACAAAACAGCGCCCAGAGCCAGCATGGCTACACCGCCCCAGCGAGCGATCTTAATCATTCCCCAGAAATTGCTCATGATGCCGGAGCCGTAGGTTTCCAGATAATAATCAGGTCCCCATGACCCTTCGTACCATACCAGAAAGAAGGACCCCAGGAAAGCAATGATGCCAAACAGAAGGAAAAAGATTCCAAATCTTCCGATGTCGCCCTTGGCCAGCTTGGTCTTGGGGTTGATCGGATTTCCTTCCGGGTCGGTTTTGCTCAGACCGCCATAAATCCATTTGAAGATGGGGTAGAAGATGACAGCCGCAATGATAGCGATGAATCCCAGAAGGAAATATTCAGTTCCGTTTACCAGGAAGCTGATAATTCCTACGATCAGCGGTCCTCCGCATATGTAAAGGGGAGCCAGTTTTCCTTTCATATAGTACAGATTTCCTCTTTTTTCAACCGGATAATCCTTTCTGATCTTGACATATGCAAAGCTGAGGCCCACATACAAAACGAACAGAACCGGCGACAAGATGGTAACCAGGATTTCAAAGTTCAGGTTTACCAGCACCAGGTTGAGCGCTGCCAGGATCAGGATCGGCCAGACAGGCACTCTTCTCTTCTTGGAAACAGTGGATAAGAATTTGGGACAAAGATTATCCTGACACAATACAATAAAGCTCCTTGATGCCGCGGTAATCGCTGCATTGAAAATCGCACATTGGGCGATAACGGCAACGATCATGAAAGCCGCGCCTGCCCAAGGTCCTACATGCTGGTACAGTACCGATGAATAGTCGATGCTGACGCCCCATTCGGTCCACGGTCCCGTAGATACGATACCGCCCAAGGTAGGCAGAATGTAGCTGAGGGCGATGACAACGATGCCGATTTTCATTCCTTTAGGGATAATCTGCGGATTTTCAATCTCCCCGCCCAGGAAGGAAACCGCCACATAACCGCAGTACATCCAAACGCCGATGGCAATTCCGGTTCCCCAGCTGGACAGAGCGTTCTGTCCCTGGATAACGATTGGGTCCATAGGATTATACTGCCAATTGGCCATACCTACGAAAGCCACAGCCGCAAAAGCGATCAGAATAATGATACTGAAAATCGTACTGGCTGTACTTACCTCTTCCAGTCCCATCAAATTGACGATGGTAAAAATAATGATGATTGCTGCTTTAATGGCAAAAGACATCAAGGGCGTAAGATTTACGAAAAGCCCGATATAGTCCGCGGCCAGCACGACATAAGCCGCTCCGGTCAAATACATGGCCAGGGAAATCCAAAATCCGAATGAAAATCCCCAGAATTCGCCGAATGCCATCTTGGCCCAAACATATGGGCCGGATTCTACCGGAGCCAGGTTTGTAAGCTCTGAGCAATAAAGCCCGATGGGCATGGCCCATAGAATTGGAATCAACACTAGCAGAATCAATGTAAGTCCCGGGCCTGCCGATGAAATCATTGACTCGATACCAAACGCACCGCCCGCGCACGCGCAATAAATGAAGAACGTCATGGCTGCCAGCGTGAAGGTCTTTTTCTTTAACCCAGGTGTGGCATCAAGTAGTACCTGCCCCCCTGTGTAACCTTTTTTGGACATCGTTTGTCTCCTTTCAACATGATTAAAATAATAAAATGATTGCCCGATCATTCAAAAATTCGAATGATCGATATACATAACCAAACTGGTTTGTAACTGTAATAAATGTCCACTACGCTTTGTAAGTGGTTACTCCGTCCATAATGGTCTCGCAAACCTTGACTTTATGAATGTTTTCTGGAGGTATCTCTAAAATATTTTCTTCCAGGATCACAAAATCAGCATATTTACCCGCTTCGATGGATCCAATGACATCTTCCATATGCATCTGATAGGCATTATTGATGGTAAATCCTTCGATGGCCTCTTTCACAGTCGCGGCTTCGCCGCTGGGTTCCAGCACCGGAGCATCCGGCTGTCCGTACATTTTTCTAGTTACGCACATTTCAATGCTCTTAAGAGGATGCCTGCCGTATTCGTCCACCGGGAAGTCGCTCCCCAATGCCATGCGGGCGCCGCTGTCGATAATGCTCCTCATGCGGAAGGTTTCATTGTTGATGTGACCCAGCACTTTATCCATCAATGGATTGCCGTACATCCATACACCTGTGGAATTAGCAATTATGTTGTATTTGCCGAACAGCGGTATGTCATCGGGCGCAATATACTGAGAATGGGAGCATGTGATGCGGCAATCGTCATAACCTGCTTCTCTTACCGCCTTAGCCATTGCGATCACCGACTTGGCCGCCACATCCCCGATGGCATGCATATTGATATTCAGACCGGCTTTCGCCGCCTTTACGCCCACCTCAGCGGACAGCTTTTCATCCATGAGGGGTTTAACCACAGAGCCGTCTTCCGGGTAGGGCTCACTGATGGCCGCTGAGCGGCTTTCCATGGTACCGTCATTTATGATCTTGAGAAAGTTCATTCTGAACTTATCATCGTTGTAAATCTTCTGTGCCTTCAAAAGTTCGGAAATTCGAAAATCTACCATCTGCGTATCATCCACGTGGCAGGTGCAGCCCACAAATCGCTGCAAATATCTGCCGCTGCCTTTTATGGCATCCAGAGCTTCGAAATACTGCTTCTCCAAGTAAGTATACATTCCCATATCCGCAGTGCCTGTAACGCCCATGGCCGCATAGTCCTCAGAGTTTTTGGCCATGAGGTTGATCACGCTTTCTTCATCAAAGAAGTCGATCTTGCTCATAATCATCGCTTGAGGCTGACCTTCCACAATATGACCTGCCGGATTTCCTTCCGCGTCTCTTGAAAAATAATGAAGTCCTGGCACAGGATCGGGCGTGTCTTTGGTAATTCCCGCAGCCTCAAAGCATTTGCTGTTTCCCCAAGCCTCATGAGCGCCGCTTCCCAGGAAAAACATCGGTTTATCCATACAGATGGCGTCCAAAAGTTCCTTGCGCGGCCCTTTCTCATCGAAAATCCATTCCGCATAGCCCAGGCCGAAATAAGTTTTGTTATCGGGATGCTCTTCCACATATCGTTTAATCTCTGCAAGGCACTCATCCAGGGTCCAATCGATATCGAATACGACTCCAGACAGCACATGGGCCGCCATCACCGGGTGGCAATGTCCGTCGATGAACCCGGGCAGCATCATTTTGCCCTTCAAATCGCAGACTTGCGTGTTGGCATCGCAAAATGCGTCCGCACCGGCCTGATCGCCTGCGTAAACGATTTTATTGCCGCGGGTAACCACGGCTTCGACCCACTCGCAATCCTTGTTTACTGTGAAGATCCTGCCGTTTGTGTAAAGTTTATCTGCGCTCATGATATCCTCCTTTTATAATAATCATTTAAATTTTTTAAAAATTTCAACTTTTCATTTATTATATTATCTTGCCTAGGGGTTAGGTCAAGGTGTTTTTTCAGGTATTTTCTAAAAAACGCAAAGTAATACTTTACATTTGTGCTATAATGTCCCTCAGTAGTTGTCGTTTTAGGGTGGGGGTGCGTCATGAAAATCGGGGAGTTCTCGAAAAAGTTCAATGTTTCTGTTTCTACGGTCCGTCATTATATCAATCTTGGGCTGCTGGTGCCTGAAAAAGATGGATTCCAATACCGATTTACTGCTTCTGATTGTAAGGAGATGGAAATTATCATTTCTATGAAGGATGCCGGATTCAAGCTGAATGAATTGAATAAATATCTGAGTATCTTCCGTTTTTACAACAAGGACGATTACTTTCTCTATGAAAAGCTTGTGGAATACTTGAATGATAAAAAGAATCGTTTGTATGAGGAACGCAATCAAATTAATACCTATATCCGGATGATCAATAAGAAAATCAAAGAAATAGAAGCCGATCACATCTATTCGGCGGGCAAGACCGTATATACGGCTATGCCTGAACAGAACGGCCAGCTGCCAGGCTTTCCTCTCAGCGCGGTCACTTTGCTTTATTGTCCTCGCTGCCAATGCAAGCTCACACTTTCCAATGTGGATATTTGCGGTGATTCAATTGTGAGCGGCATTCTGACCTGCAGCTGCGGATATCATGCAGCGATTCGAAACGGAGTGGTGTTTACTGAGAATTTAAAGGATTTGGAAAATGACCCCAAGTTCCTGGAATGTTATTTTGGTGAAGAAAATCTAATCACTAATGAGGATGGGATGCTTTTAATGGGGATGAAAGAGCACAGCAATGAGTATCTGACCAACTTATATAAAAGCAGTCTCTGGATATATAATGCGCTGTCGAGCTACGATTTTCGCGGAAAAACGATCCTTTTTCCGGATCTGTCCTGCCAGTATTTATACAGCCGCCATGACGGAGAGAATGCCCGTAATTGCATCTTCCTGGTTACGGCTTTATCCGAACGATCAATCCGCTCCATGAGGCAGCATATCGCAAATGCCAATCCCAATCTAAAGGTGGCGTATATCATCAATCAAAATGGACGTCTGCCCCTTAAAAATGGCTGCATCGATGTCATAATCGACTACATGGGTTCCTGTAATTTGGGATTCTTTCAGAAAACTCACTATTTGGATACGGTTATCCCTTATATCGCGCCGGATGCACTAGCGGTAGGTACAGCAGAATATTATTGCCCCGGCAGTCCTTCCATTAGGAGAATTCACGAGCTATATTCCAATGCGGCCGCTGATGTCTTTACCTTCGATTTTGTCAAAACGACCTTGGAGAAAAATGACTTTATCATGGAAAAAATCGAAAAAATAAGCAAGGGGTACAACCCCGGCCGATTTTTTGAATATCATATCGCCGGGGACACCAGAACCAACATCGTCTATCTTGCTAAACGCAGGATTCTATAGCCGTTTTGGTTGGATTGAACGTACCTTGCCTCGATGTATCTTTTGATTGCTAGCTCTTATATACGGTTTTGCCGTCCATAATTGTTTCACATACTTTAACCTTATGGATTTCGGACAGCGGAACATCAAAGATGTTCTTTTCCAGGATAACCAAATCTGCATATTTACCTGCTTCTATGGAGCCGAGCCTATCATCCATGTGCATCTGGTAAGCATTATTTATGGTGTAGCTTTCGATCCCGTCCTTGACGGAAAGCTTTTCTTCGTAAGGTTTCAGCACCGGCAGCTCGGGATGATTGAACAGCTGTCTCGTGCATCCCATTTCAATGCCTTTGAGGGGTTCTCTTCCGAATTCATCCACCGGAAAGTCGGAGCCCTGTCCCATGCGGCAGCCGCCTTTTATCATGGTTTTGATCCTGAATGTATGATTCTGTCTGTCGCCGATTACCTTTTCCATGTCCGGGTTTCCGTAATGCCATACGCAGGTAGTGTTGGCGATCACATTGTATTTGCCGAACAGCTCTAGTTCTTCGTCCTTCACATAATCGCAGTGGGAATTGGTAATGCGGCAATCTTCGTACCCCGCTTCCCGGACTGCCTTTGCCATGGCCAGAGTCCCGCTGATGGCTTCGTCGCCGATGCCATGGACATTGATATTCAGCCCTTCCTTTGCGGCCTCCACGCCCAGCTGTGCGATTTCTTCTCTTGTAAAGAGGGGCTTGACCATGCTGCCGTCTTCGTCATAAGGCTGGCTCAGGGCTGCGGATCTGGTTTCAAGGGTTCCGTCATTAATGATTTTCAGGAAGTTAATTCTGAATTGATCGGTGTCATAGGTTTCTTTATACCTTCTAAGCCTGGGCATCACGATTTCCACATCGCTCTTTTCGGAAACCATGCGGCCGCAGCCGACGAATCTCTGTTTGTAAGAGCCTTTTTCAATCATTTCCGGCACAGTCTCAAAATAGGCTGGCATAACAAATTCCGGCGCGCCCATGTCGCAGGTCGATGTGACGCCCATGGCCGCATAGCCGTCAGAGGCCGCTGCCAGCACTTCTTCGATCTTGTCCGCATCAAAGAAATTTATGTTTTCCATAATCATATTCTGCGTGGCCATCTCCAGCAGGTGGCCGGTGGGATTTCCATCCTTGTCTCTGTGGAAATAGTGGAATCCCGGGATGGGATCCGGCGTATCTCTGGTGATTCCCGCCAGTTCCAGTGCCTTTGTGTTGACCCATGCCTCGTGGGCGCTGCTGCCGAGAATCATCATCGGCTTATCTGGGCAGATGGCATCCAGCAGTTCTTTCTTTGGTCCTGTTTCATCGAACATCCACTCCGCGTACCCGATGCCAAAATAAGTGTCGCTTTCAGGATGTTCTTTCACAAACCGCTGGATTTCCGCCAGACATTCCTCCGGGCTCCATTCGATCTGAAGATATACGCCGCAAAGGTAATGGGCTGCCATCACAGGGTGGCAGTGGCCGTCGATGAAACCTGGCAGCATCATCTTTCCTTCCAGATCGCAAATCTTCGTATTCTCGTCGCATAGCGCTTCCGCTCCGTCCCTGTCCCCCACGTAAACAATCCTGTTTCCTTCTACGGCGACGGCCTGCGCCCACTCCTGGTCCTTGTTCACTGTGTAAATTTTGCCGTTTATAAATAGTTTATCCGCGCTCATTTTTTCCTCCTCTTTTTTTCAATCCCGGGCTCTCTTGGAAATATCTTATAATTGTCAGCCGCCGGACCGCCCAACGCCTTTTCATGAAATCTATCACAGAGCCCGCCTTGTTATGCTAATTTTTTAAAAATTTTTACTATTTAATTAATTATAGTATCTTCTCTAGGGGTTAAGTCAAGATGTATTTTGATTTGTTTTTGTGAAAAATCTGAAGTAATGCTTTAGGTTTTGGGGAAATGAGGCGGCGCTCGTTGAGCCGCCGCCAGGTTAGCGGGAGGCGAGATACGCAATTCGGTTTATTATCGTGATCTTCCTTTCCTGCATTGCGTTACGATGATTTTTTTCGCTAATTGTAGATTGCGGCTGTACTAGCGATTATTTCTCGCCATTTTAGGGCTGGGGAGCCGCAAAATGTCCTTGTTTTTATCGTGAAATGGGTGCTTCTGGGGCTGGAGCGATGGTTTGTTGGCAGACCCGCCTGGAGCCGGGCTGCTTTGATGGTGAACCGGGGAAAGGGGGAGGGGCGTGGCAGGCTGGAGAAATGGGGGGCTATCGTAAAGCGAGAAATATTGGGTGAATCAAGACATTTTTAGGATGATTTTTCCCGGTGCGCACAGCGGTTTCATGAAAAACTATCGGGTTTTGAGAAATACTACTTCTATATTGATACTTTTGGCACATCTATTTATCGTCTTCGCCATTTCTAATTTTTTTATATATGGCAGTCCTATGTACATCCAGTTTTTCTGCAGCTTTTGCAATCGACCCATTGGATTCATTTATAACTTTTCTAATATATGCCAATTCAACCCTTGTCATATAATCTTTCAATGTTTCTTCACGATTGCCATCCAAGTCTGATCTGTCATGCCCGCCCGCTGAAAATCGATCGCCATTCTCATATTCATCATCATCTGATAGTTCACCGCTCAACAGCTCACTCAGGAATTCCTTTCCGATCGTATTCTCTTGCATAGACAAAATCACGGCTCGTTGGATAAAATTGTTAAGCTGCCTGATGTTGCCGGGCCAATCGTAATTATATAACACGTCTACAGCACCTTTTGCAAAGACTTTATTTGTTTGGTATAATTCATTGGATTTTTGCAATAAGTTTTCCGCAATATCTTTTATTTCATCTTTCCGCTCTTTTAACGGAGGTATTTTTATAGAGATTACATTTAATCTATAATACAAGTCTTCTCGAAAGGTTCCCACTTTCATCATTGTTTTAAGGTTTCGATTCGTTGCCGAGATAATCCTTACATTAATTTTACGTGAGACAGTCCCGCCAACCCGCATCAGAAATCCGCTATCCAGCACTTTTAACAGCTTTGCCTGAATTTGTAAGGGCATTTCGCCTATTTCATCCAGAAATAATGTCCCGTTATTGGCGATTTCAAGCAGGCCCTTTTTCCCGCTGTCATTGGCTCCGGTAAAAGCACCTTTTTCATATCCGAACAGCTCCGATTCGAGAAGATTTTCTGGTAACGCGGCGCAATTAAGCTCAAGGAATCTTTCTTTTGAGCGCTTGCTGTTTTCATGGATGTATTTAGCCATGACACCTTTTCCGGTTCCTGTTTGCCCTAACAAGATAATGGCACAATCTGTTTGAGATGCATAAAAACTCCTTTTTACAATCTCCTTCATCTGTTTGCTGTTATAGATATATTTTGTTCTCGATGTTAACAATTGGTCATACATCCCTGTTATGTCATTATTACTGCCATAATATCGGTCATAGAATTTCTTTATCACCGATAATGGCCTGCAATTTGTAATTACATATTGTAGTCCTCCGTTGTCATCAAACACAGGCTTGCTTGTAGACATAATTTCAATCCCGCCTCTTGTTTTAACAAGACCTGTATAGATCTCACCCGACTCTGCAGCCTTTGTGCTTGGCGATCCCTCATATGCACCGCTGTCTATAATATCCGCAATTCTGTGTCCGATCAGCTCTTCATAAGACATGTCCAACATGTTTACAACTGCTGGATTTGCTAACACCAGTTTTCCATTTTTATCTACCACAAAAAGCCCGTCATGTGAGTTATATACAAAATCAGAAAGAATATCCTTATCAAAAATATCATTTCCACTTATCATCTTTTCAAATTCCAATTTATGCATTGCTGTTCCTCTTGTGTGTATTTTCATGGCTAATCGTTCCGTAATATCAACTTCATAACTTGGTGTCTGCCGCTAATATTCATTTTTTTGTACAAATTAAGTAAATGCTTTTTAACAGTAGTCACACTGATAAACAATTGCTCTGCAATCTCATTGGTATCCAACCCCTCTGTCACACAAACAAGGATTTCATACTCTCTGTCGGACAAACCATACTTATTCTTCAATTCCAGTACTAATTTAGCAAAGGTCGATGTGAAATCATGTATTACAGCATTATACCCTTCTTCCGTCGCTTTGAAATCAACAACGTATTTTTTGTCCATAAGTTTAAATTCGCACGAGCTGCATTTATGCGCTGACAACTCTCCAAGGTTTTTATTTAACGCAGCTTTTATAATTGCAATTACATCCTTTATCTCAACTTCTTTTTCATCAATCAAGTTGGATAAGTTGTGTGCCTTTACATGAAAATTTTTATCAAATAAGCAATAACTGATATCATCTATTTTATAATTGACTGGCATCTGATTAGAGCTGATTATATTGCTGTTTTTCTTAGCATCACTGTACATTCTTGCGACATTAATCAAGTGGGGTCTGACATATTTTATTACCTCCAAAGCTTTCGGCGTAAAATCCGCATTGTTCCCGGATCTGTGTATACTGATGGCGCTTAATTCTTCTTCTTCAAAAAATATATTACATTCCACCGAATATTGCATCCCCAGCGGCTTTACCACATCCTGATAATATTTTGTTTTTTCACGTTCACTTTGAATGAAGACATCAGACGATCTGAAAATAATAGGATTGCTGTTCGATACAATGGGTAAAACTTCGTCCATTTTATATACTTCCTCGTTATGGTACTGTTCCAGATCTTCCTTTGACCAACCGCAAAAAATAAAATCTTCGTAAGTTATTTTATCCTTTCGATAGTTACAAAAATAGATTTCGCCTTTTTCAAAAGGTATCAGAGTTTTTAAGGATTCGAGAAAAGATTTAAGCGCTGATTCTCTATCTTCATTTTGAATAACATTACGGTATAATTGAGCGGTTATCTCATTCAAATAATAGCAATCCTCAATACTTAAAAGATCATTCCGATTATCCATTTTGACTCACTTCCTTGTTCCCCGGATTATGTATAAATGTTTACTTGTCAGAATATTATATCATAAAAATGACCGTAATATCGAAAATATGTAAAAAACGTGTGCATGACGGAATCAAAGATTCCTATGCACACATGTCGCTGACAAAAAGCGGCACATGATCTTAATAGCTATTATTATTAAGTCACGTACCGCTTTTATAAAATATTTTCCGTATACTCTCTCTTTGATTTAAAAACTAAACATGGATCGCTTTGCTTTCAGCTGCATGGCATGCTTCATGTATAACTTCGGAAACTGTAGGGTGCGGATGCACCATTTTAACCAGCTCATCTGCCGTACATTCCAAATTCATTGCTACGCTCATCTCTGCGATCATATCCGTAGCGTGTACGCAATAAAGGTGCGCACCGACAATCTGCAAATGCTTCTTATCTACAATTATTTTTACGATTCCTCTTTTATCACCCTCGATCATAGCTTTACCATTAGCCATGATTGGGAATTTTCCAACCTTTATGTCCCCATATTGTTTAATCGCCTGTTCTTCTGTCAGTCCAATCGATGCAATTTCAGGTTTGATATAGATCGCACTTGGAACCTTTGTATAATCCATCTTTGCATTAATTCCACAGATCGTTTCCACTGCTACGACCGCTTCCATAGATGCAGTATGAGCCAGCATTGACTTACCGTTTATGTCCCCGATCGCATAAATGTTTTTAACATTTGTCGCCATTGTTTGATCTGTGACAACCGCGTTCTTTTCTACTTTTATTCCTGCATTTTCGAGCTTTAGGCTATCTATATTTGGCGCCCTTCCTACAGCCATTAAAACCGCATCGCACGCTGCCTTTTTGACAGAATTGTCTTTTTCAAATACGACCCCATCTTTTTCAATGCCGGAAACTGCTGCACTTGTGTAGATTTCGATACCCATGTCCCTGAATTGCGCCTCTACCATGTCCGTAATTTCTTTATCGACCATGGGAAGTAATCGGTCAAGAAATTCGATAATCGTTACTTTTACCCCTATGTTGGCAAGATAATAAGCCAGCTCGACTCCTATTACGCCTCCGCCTATGACAGCCATTTTCTCGGGACGTCTTGTCATATCCAGGACTTCCGTACTTGTGTATAAAGGCATTTGATGATCGATTTGAATTGGCAGACTCTTTGATATGGAACCAGCGGCAAGAATAATTGAATCTGCAGTAATCTTTTCACTTCCAACTTTTAATGTGGTGGGATTTACAAACTCAGCGGCACCCTTCTTTACCGTCACGCCGTTCTTTCTGAGGAGACCTTCTACCCCTCCTACAAGCGTTTTGACGATGTCTGATTTTCTTTTTTGTACTCCTTCCAAATCCAACTCCAAGGAATCTGCTTCGATGCCTTTGATCCCGTATTCTGCGGCATCTTTTGAAGCATTGAACATTTCTACACTCTTTAATAAGGCCTTTGTGGGAATGCAGCCGACGTTCAGACATGTGCCTCCAAAGTTTTCCTTTTCAATCATACACACCTTTTTTCCAAGCTGTGCTGCTTTGATTGCCGCGACATATCCGCCTGGTCCTCCTCCGATTACTGCTATATCAAAGTCCTTAGCGGCATATTCTGTTTTCGTTTCTGCAGCGGACTCTGCGGCTGCATCTTCTGTCATATCATCAATGGACTCTCCTGCCGCTCCAACAATTGCAATTGGTTCATTACACGCGAGCGTATCCATTTCATTCGCTAAAAGCTTAAGGATTACTCCCTCTTCCGGCGACTCATAAGGGACAACCGATTTATCGGATTCGATTTCTGCGATCGTTTCTCCCTTAGCAATGGACTCCCCTTCAGTTTTTATCCATTTCACAACAACTCCTTCGGTCATTGTGAGCCCCAATCTGGGCATATTAATAAATTTAGCCATTTTCAACTCCTTATTCTATCGTGCTTTCGTTTGCTCAAATCATCATTCTGTACGGTTCTTCCATGATTTCCTTTAGCGTTTTCAGGAATATGGCGGACATGGAACCGTCCATCGCTCTGTGATCGTATGATAAAGTCAGGGTCGCCATCGGCCTTATAACAATTTCGTCATCACTGGTGACAATCGGCTTTTTCTGTGTGCCGCCAACGGAAAGGATTGCGCTTTCCGGTTGGTTGATGATGGACGTAAAACTGCTGATCCCATACATGCCCAAATTGGAAACGGTAAACGTGCCTCCTGACATATCGTCCGGAGCCAGGCCTGTTTCCTTTGCTTTAGAAGCCAGCCGTTTGCTCTCCGCTGCAATCTGGCCCAGGGACAATTCATTGGCGTTATTGATTACAGGCACCACTAAGCCTTCCCCCACCGCAACCGCCATCCCAAGATTGATCTTCTTTTTTACGAGGATTTGTTTTTCGGTAAACTGGCAGTTGACTCTGGGGTACTGCTCAATTGAAGAAGCAACACATTTCATAATGATATCGTTAAATGAAAGTTTAACACCATATCGATCCTGCACTTTGTCCATGATAGACGTTCTCATCTGGATAATGCTGGTCATGTCAACATCAATTACGGTTGTTAAGTGAGCGGCAATCTCAAGGCTCTCTTTCATTCTGGCGGCGATCACCTTTCTCATTCCCGTTACCGGAAGGATGGTATCTTCACTGGCCGCCTCCATCACTTCTGCAGCAGCTGATTCTGGTTTCATCGCCAATACATCTGCGCTGTAAACCCGCGCTCCTGCTTTTGCCGCCGCATCTTTAAGGTCAATCCCCTCTTCAGCCGCTATTTTTTTTGCCAGAGGAGTTGCTTTAACATGGCTCTCCTGAAGGTAATCGAGAACATCTTCTTTTGTAATTCTTGCTTTTCCCTTTGTCATTGGAACATCCTTAAGATCAACGCCGTTTTCCCTGGCAACCCTCTTAGCGGATGGAGACGCAAAAACTTTTTCTCCAGCTTTTCTTGCCACTTTTTCTCCGGCCTGCCTTACAGGCGCTTTCGTTTCCTCATTCTTTTCAGCCGCTTCCCGTGCCGGTGAACTCGCCTTTGGAGCCATATCCTCAATCGATTCCCCCGCTTCGCCGATGATCGCAATTGGATCATTACAGGCCAGAGTATCCATTTCGTTTGCTAATAACTTCAATATTACACCTGTCTCAGGTGATTCATAGGGGACCACAGATTTATCGGATTCGATTTCTGCAATGATCTCGCCTTTTACTATTGAGTCGCCTTCCTTTTTTGCCCACTTTGCAATGACACCTTCCGTCATCGTCAGCCCTAATCTGGGCATATTTATAAAATTAGCCATCTTTCTGCTCCTTACTAACTTTGCTTAAAACATTTCCTTGATTCCTTTATAAATATCCTCTGTGTTGGGAATTATAAAATCTTCCAGCGCCGGCGCGAATGCAACCGGAGTATTCTTCGCCGCAATTCTCTTTACAGGTGCGTCCAGATAGTCAAAGGCTTCTTCCATCGCAAACGCAGCAAGTTCTGCCGCAAAGCCGCACCGTTCCACCGCTTCCTGGGGCAATGCCAGCCGCTCTGTTTTCTTTATGGACTTGAGAATTGTTTCCTTATCAAGAGGTACAATTGTACGCAGATCAATTACTTCCGCAGAAATACCGTCCGCTTCTAATTTCTCTGCCGCATCAAGCGACATCTGGACCATCCTCGAATATGCGAGAATGGTTACATCTGTTCCTTCTCTTACCACGTTTGCCTGTCCAAGTGGAATCGTATATTCCTCTTCAGGAATTTCCCCTTTCACTCCGTACAGCATTTTATGCTCGATAAAGAGCACCGGGTCATTGTCTCGAATTGCAGTCTTCAATAACCCCTTTACATCATAAGGCGTTGATGGCAGAACGATTTTAAGCCCTGGAATATGCGCATAGATGGCTTCCCAGCTTTGTGCATGTTGCGCCGCAGAAGATCTGCCCGCCCCCTGTTGTGTTCGAAATACGATTGGCGCCTGGACCTGCCCGCCGGACATATAGCGGATTTTTGCAGCTTGATTGACAATTGCGTCAAAGCAGCAGCCGGTGAAGTCCATGTACATAATTTCCGGTACAGGCCTCAGGCCGGCGATAGCAGCTCCTACGGCGGAACCTGCAATTACTGCTTCAGAAATTGGCGTATTTCTTACTCTGTTTGTACCAAATTCCGTTGATAATCCCTGCGTCACCTTGAAGGAACCGCCAAAGGGGTCCGCAACGTCTTCGCCCATAATGAACACGGTTTCATCTCTTCTCATCTCTTCCTGTAACGCTTCCCTGATCGCATCACGATATGTAGTCTTTTTCATTGTCTTGTCTCCTTTTATCTAACCAACTAAATTAACTCTTCTTCGTATACGTTTTCTAAAGCGAATTCAGGCGGCAGGGGCTCGCTGTTTCGACCAAACAAAACCGCTTCATCGACTTCCGCCGTAACTTCGTCTCTGATTTTATCGAGTTCTTCTTCGGTAAAGGTACCTTCTTCTATCACTCTTGCCCTGAATTTCGCAAACGCTTCTTTGTTAGGAGCCTTCCATGATTCCAGCTCTCCTTTTGGCCTGTAAACAGCCGGGTCGCCGACGTAATGGCCGAACCATCTGTATGTCTTGAGTTCCAGAAGTACCGGTCCTTCGCCTTTTCTGCAAAGCATGGCCGCTTCTATAGCAGTATTGTAAACATCAAACAAATCATTTCCATCACAGATATAAGCTTTTATTCCATAACCCTGAGCTCTTGTGGCAACATCTTCAGGCCGCATATGATAGCTCTGGGGGGTGGATTCAGCATACTGGTTATTCTCTATTGCAAAAATAATCGGGAGGTTCCAGATGGATGCCATATTCAAACTCTCATGGAAGAAGCCTTCATTTTGGGCACCGTCTCCCATAAAGCAAACGGATATGCCATCTGTCCCGCTGATCTGACATGCCAGCGCTGCCCCTGTCGCAAGGGTGGATCCCTGTCCAACGATGCCATTGGCACCGATAATTCCCAGGGACCGGTCCATCATGTGCATAGAACCGCCATTTCCCCTGCAGATACCATCCTTCTTTGCAAACAGTTCCGCATACATCGTTTTCAGATCAGCACCCTTGGCAATAATGTGTCCATGACCTCTGTGGGTCGTTGCAATGAAATCATCTGCCCTCAGCGCGGATACAACTCCAACCTCTGCTGCTTCCTGCCCCACACATGGATGCAGGAAACCCGGCAGTTCGCCGGCCTGATACAATTCTGCAGACTTCAATTCAAACTGTCTGATTTGTTCCATTCGCCTGTACATCGTGGCTAATAAATCTCTACTAATGTTTTTCTTTTTCATGATTTACGCTCCTTTTTCCTAATTGTTCATGTCTTGTTTGTAGCTAATCTTCTACGTGCTTGTAGATTATCGGCTACAAACCTGCTTCGATCCTGCCGTTAAACACCGGTTTAGATAGCTCCATTGCTTGTTATCCAACTATATTGCCTGCATATCTCTTTACCTGTACTAAATAATATTGCAACACACATGCCAAATTTCTTAATCACCTCAATAGCCTTTGAAGGTCCTGTATCTGCATTCCGCTTATGTAGTAATTCAGATGCATCTTATCTTTCAACCGTTCGGCCAGGTCTGCATCCAGTTTCTCTCCTGCCAGCAGCGTTTCCAATTCCTTGATATCCCCGTTTCCAAAAAAATCACCGGAGAAGCACATTTCTTTTATGACTCCATCCTGAACAGCCCCTTTCGCTGAGACAATCCCAAAGTCAAATTTCAGTTCTCGCTGAAAATTGTAGGTGGCGGACTTTCCATAATTCCAATCCCATGTTTCGTATTTGTTATGCTTTATTTCTTCAATCCGCATCCGGTCATCTTCGCTAAATACGTAGTCTTTCAATCCTCCCGCTTGAAAGACTTGGTTCTTTAATTCGTTTTTAAACTGTTCCATTGAAATCGGTGTTTTACTATTGGCATTGATGGTCGTTACTCTGCTAGGAATCGATTTTATACTTTTGGATTCAAATTTCGCCGCTTTTGGCTTGAGTGCGCTGCTTAGTATGTTCAAATTACTGTCCAGCATAATACATCCGTGATGGAGAATTCGGCCCGCTTTCACATACTGAGAGTTTCCGGAAAACTTTTTTCCATTAATGACCACATCGTTTCGCCCTGTAAATTCACTCTTGATCCCAAAATGGGCCAGCGTCTTTATAACCGGTTCGGCAAAGTATCGAAAATTAAAATCCGCATTACTTTTTTTATCTACGATAAAGGTATAGTTTAAATTACCGCTGTCATGATATACCGCCCCGCCACCGGATAATCTGCGTACAACTCGGATGTTGTTCTGGTCGACAAATTCCTGATTGATTTCTTCTGCTGTATTCTGATATTTTCCAACTACAATGGTGTGTTCATTCTGCCACAGAATGAAATAAGCTTTGCTTTTATCCATGTAGTCGAAGACATACTCTTCCATCGCCAGATTAAAGTACGGATCGGTTATATGGGATTCAATATAGATCATGTTCATTTCCTCCAATCCATTGTCCGCAGCTTATTATTTTAATATTTATTTTAGTGTTTTTACACAAGCGGACTGCTTGCATTGCTAACTGTCGATACTGATATACATCATCTTTTTCATACGGCAAATGATAAATATATACTTTGTTCGGATTGAGCTCTTCTAAAACCCTCCGCGTTTGCTGACATAGAACCTGACAGGGATTTACAAATGCGATGTCAATTGGTTTTACATCGTGTTTCAGTAGTAACCGATATTCTCTTGCTCCCAAAAGTGCATCACCACCAATAAAGAAGCGTTCTCTGCCGAAATCCAAGAGGTAAGCACAATTGATCTCGTCTCTATATGCCTTTCCCTCATGGGTTGTAGGTATTACTGAAATTTCAATGCCTCTATAATTTATAGAATAATAATGTTCCTTGCAGTCGTCATAGTCGAATATTCCGCACTCCAGGCCAGGAGCAAAGAAATTCGTGTTCGTTGATCGCTCTATGAACCGTTCCGCCTGCTCCTGATCATAATGGTCGGGATGCAAGTGCGTAAATAAAATCAGGTGTAAGTTTGAAAAAATGCCCTCTGTCTGGATCATCTGTTTTACCGTGTTTCCTGACATCAGCGACATGCCGCATTCTGCCCCGCCATGAATCCCATCCACTAGCAGGTTTACCTGTTTATCTGAGAAAAACAGGCTTGCGTTCACCGAATGAAATATTTGCGTGTTCAATTCGTTCCCCTCCTTTTTTGCCTTGTTTGTTGCATTATTTCTGCACTTATGCAGCAATCTTACTATAATTGAAGTCTCGCACCGCCTCCCCCTAAAATTGTCTGCAGGAATTCGCTATAAAAAAACAATTACGCATCATTATCTACGCAATTGTTTTTGTCATCGAATCCTGCAGCACCGAATGGATTTGGTTAATGTTCTTTTTTTATATTATTAAGAAACGTAACAGGAAATTTCTTTAACACCCAACATTTCATAAAAACAAAATACACAATCGCAGATACAAAGAATGTTGGAAGCGCCGCACAAGTATACGGAAACAAACCTGTTGCTGATTTCCAGGTAAGCGGATTTAATATTAGCAGATAGGTAATCATTCCAACAACCAATGAAATGAAGCCTGCAGGATTAAATCCCTTATAAAATTGGAATCCTTTTTTACGGCTGTAGAATTCCCGCAGGGAAACACGGCCATTGGAAATAAATACCGTTTCCGTCACCATGATGCCTGCAAATACGGATGTAAGCAAACCAACAATCGCATAAATATTGCTTATTTTATAGTAAATAGTAGGATTTAGCAGGATCACCGTAGGTACTCCAATTAAGCAGATTGCTGCTGCCCATTTAACTTTTGGCCATCTTGATGTGATTGCAATTGCGCCTGGGTAAGTATTTATGGCAATCGAAGATATGTTCGCAATTGCCATAAATATAAGGCCCATTACTGCAATTCCAACTATTCCGTTTTTTTCGCTGGCCTCTATAATCCAATCAGAAGGATCATATGCGCCGGTTGCTAAAGCTACATAAGCGCCAAATACAATCGCAAGTACCGAGACGATCCCCCAGCCCCACATGCATCCATGATACGCTTTGCCTTCAGATTTACCAAGCCTGGTAAATACGCCGAACATAAAGGCCCAGGAGAAACCAAGTCCAAAATTTGTTTCCAAAGCGGATGCTATGTTCCATCGGTCCGTAAGAGCCTCACTCCCGTCAATTATAATTCTGCCCCTAGGCTGCGCATCATATATATAGTCAAAGCCATACTCACTGAACAAGTAATATCCCAGTTCTGCTATAACAGCCAGCATAAAAACTGCGGATATTCTGGAAAACCACATCATTGCGCTTGGCCCGCTGTATGCAATGTATATGCCTGTCGCCAATGCAATCACCGACCAGATTGCAATTCCAAGAGTTTCATTACATAAGAAATCCGGCAGTCCGATCCTTGCACTGAACTTGGTTGCAAGCTGTCCGAATAATAGCATGGGCATGGATGCACTTACAATTAATTGGGTAGCAAACAGGACTACGATGATAGCAGGGCCTTTTGATCCAAAGGCGCATTGGGAGGCTGTCATGGAATCCATTCCAAACCGGCATGAATAGATTCCCGCAAAGGCAATTAGAAACAGAGGCAGTACATTGCCCAGAAAAATTGTTGGTACTGCCTGTGTCGCCGGCAAGTACAATCCCGTCTGTGCACCGGCTAGAAAATACCATGCTGCTATACCGAAACACACTTGCACCGCAACCTGGTCTATGAAACCATAAACGCGTTCTCCGCCTTTTGCCGGCAAACAAGTAAAATTAGCCTCTTGTCTGGCTGCCGCCTGACCTTTTTTACTCATTATAAAACCTCCTCATGCGCCGAGTATCTCAGCCGCCCACCACACAGCACAGATGATGACAATTGCCAGGCCTGTCAGAACATCCTTTTTTGCAATTCTTTTTACCCACCCATCTTTGCCGTGCAATGCATCCCACTCGTGTTTTTCCTCAAATTCCAGTATTCTTGATTCCAAGTCCTCTTTTAGCTTCGGGTCAATTCCAGGCATGTCAATCTCCAGCTTATGCGCTTCTTCGATCTGCTCGCTAGTAACACTATTTTTGTCATTATAAAGTTCAACCATTTCGGACCTCCTTATCCTCGAATTAAAAACTAAGCCCTATTTATCTATTTCATGAAGCTTTTTTTCTTTCCTGAGGACAAATATAGCTGCAATCGTTCCTATAGCAGAAAACACCATATACACATATAAAGTTGAAATATTGGAACCAGTATAATCAACTAATGCTCCAAGTAGTGGCTGCGAAACTGTTCCTGCAAAAACCCCCATAAATAACAGTACCGATGATATTGTTCCACCAAACTTTGGATTAAACACTTCTTCCGGTAGAGCCCAATAAGGTCCATTCATAAACGGTATTCCACCGTAAAAAAGAAATAGTATGAGTGGCAGTACTGCCATTGGTGCATATGGTATATACATACATGTAATTAGTGTAATAACAAAACCAATTATTAGTGCATAAGATCGTTTTTGCCCCATGAATCTATCTGAGATAACACCGCCTATAGGTGATGAGATCAGCATTGCTAAGAAAGTAACAACGAGTATTGATGCTACTGTTTCTGCTCCAAAACCTAAATCCACTTCAAGTAAAAGAGGTAAATAGCTTGCCACAGTATACACTGTTCCACAATTCATCATAATAACTAATGACAAAAACACAAACATAGGTGACTTAATTGATTTTGCTAGTGTAGTAGGCAGCTTGTCTAATGTCAATCCATCTTCTTTATAAGTGTCAGATTGTTTAGAGCCTCCAGGGAGGATTTCATCTACAATTGTATATCCTTTATACACATCTCTAAAGTCCTTAGCAATTGCTGCATAAAGAATCATTAGAACAATCCCTGTCACAACAATCATTAACATACCAGCAGTTCTCCATTCAAATCCAGCATTCAATAATATATTGGCAAAAAAGCTATCAACTGAATAACCAAGTCCAATGCACCCGGTAAGTATTCCTCCGGCTAGTGCTCTCTCTTTTGCTGGAAACCAAACTGCAGTGGCAGATAACAGCCAGCCTACATAAAGGCCACCGCTTATTCCACCAATAAATCTCAAAACTATAAATAGTGCTACCGAATCACAGAATGGCCAAAAAACATGAGCAATTATCGCAAAGGGCAGTCCTAATAATGCTAATTTCTTTGTTCCAATCTTTGTTCCTAAAGGACCTCCTATTAAAAGAAATATCCCATACGAAAAATAGGAAGTTGTTGAGATGAACCCATAAGTTGTGTAACTTATATCGAGTGATTCCATGGCTTCATTACTAAAGCTTGAGAATAATTGCACGACCATAAAGAAAAAGGTTATTCCCAAACAATTCAGAACCAAGAAAATCCACCGATATCGAGGCGGTTTATTAAGCATGACGCATTCTTTCTCTGTATTCGTTATTGTTTCCATTCCAGATTCCTTTCCGTTATATCATTTCACTGATAATAGCTACCATTTCCTTTTCTGCTAACCCTTTATCTTCACAGGTTTTGAACAATTCCACTATCTTATCTAAGAATGGCGTATTCACTCCATCTTCATTAATGGCATCCCTCATTGTCTCAGTTGAATGTACTTGCTTATCAACACTACATACGCTTGCATCTTTTAATTTACCATCATAACTGGCTAGGTCATTATTAATAACTCGATATATACCTTCAAGAAGAATTGGTAATAAAACTTTTGTTTCCTCAATCATTTCTTCAACTGGATAGTTATTCTTTAGACAATATGCTGCAACTTCAACAAGCGATGCAAATGCACCAAAATGGATGTTCAACATCGCAATGTCAAGCATTCCTGAACGCCGAATATCTTCTCCCAAATACGCCGTTTTGCCAAATGCATTAAATAGGTCAATGTTTTCATCAAACGCTTCTTTACTACCCGAATAATATACATAACCTCTTTCCGGATGTACATCTTGCGGATAATTCATTATTTTTGCATCTAAAAATAACGTATCCGTTTCTGAAAATAATTTTGCAACCTCTTCAACCTCTGACGGTTTTGATGTACTTGAATAGACCACAGTTTTCCCGTTAAATCTAGATTTTTTACTTGCATTCACTACTTCTTTTGTTGCTTCATCACCCGCCAAATTAAATACAATGCACTTTGAAAGTTCTGCCTCATCAAGCGTTGGCGCATATTTAGCACCCCTTTTGATAAACTGTTCCGCTTTCGCTTTGGTTCTATTAACAATGGTCACATCAAACCCTGCATCCATTGCTGCATTAATTAACCCACTTCCCATCAGTCCACAACCGATAATTGTTACTTTTTTCATGATTTGTTTCCTCCTAACCAACATCTACGGTATTATATACCATATAATTACGCAAAAGATGTGCCAACCTCATACAATTTTCACAATAGTCTTAATTAATTGATTTTTCAATGGATCATTTGATTTCTTACAAACACACATTCATTTTTTGTAGCAAATCGTCTACAATTAGTAGAAAAGCATCACTTTCTTGAAGCAACTATTCTACAATGCCTGCGAACCCATTTATAGCTTTCGCTCCCATTTTGGAATTCCGACAAAGGGTTTGCATAATATCTAAATACCGGCGGATTTCCTTATATTTCCGTAACAGACCTGGCCTTGCTCAAATCCAATTCCAAATATCTTGCCAGCGTAGTAGGTAGCCCTGTTTCGGTTAGCAATTGACCTATTTTCAGGTTACCGCGGACATGACAGCCTAAGAAACTTTGACCGAGAAATAAAACCGTCTTACCGCATCAAAGATAATTACAAAAAAATTGTCATAACCCTCGACCACTATACTGCCAGCAATTACGATGGCATCAAGGTTATCAATGCGCTCGACTGGCTGGGCGAAGAATAAAAACAAAGGAGCCGGCTATTTGTCCTCCAAGCTTTTTTCAACCTCGCTCATTCTCCCCTCTACCAGTTCTTCGGGCAAATACACCTGTCCGCATACCGGGCATCTTAGCACCTTATGTCTGAAAAATTTATTTAGATACGTAAATTGAACTTCGAATTCTTTCATTTCCTCTTGGCATGTATCACAGATCAGGGTTGACTTTTCGCCCATTCCATACTTCCTCCAGTTTTAAATCCATTCTGTGGGTATATACGCTTTGAATCAAATACTTGTCATCTTCCATTTTGTATCTGACCCAGCAAGTGATATAGTTTAATTTTGCATAACAAACAAACTCATCATGCTCTTTATCATAAACCTTTCTGTGAGCCTGATTGCTTTTTTCAAGAACTGTCTTTACATCATCCTCCACAAGTCGGAGTCTCTTCATTTTTTGCCGGACTTCACCGCTCAGGACGATTTCTATCGAATATTGATTCATTTCGTTATTTGCCGTAGATTCTCCCCAAATATCCGCCAGCAGTGTTTCTTTAAGCTTAATGCGGTTTTTTCTTCGCTGCGTATAATCGCAAGTCTCATAATCAAAACCGTTAACATCAAATAATAAATCGAACAGATGCACGGACTGTTTGTTATCATCCATAAAAGCATCCCTGCAATTGGAGCAATAGGTAATGTACGGCCTGTTATCCAGCTTTGCTCTTTCTTTTGTCACATAATTAGCAAAGTCAGGGTTCGCCACCGCAGTATCTCCGCCATATCCGCAGCAGCCGTAGTTTCCTTTACCCGCAATCTCTCCTGCATTAATACTAAGCTCACGCAGAAGATCTCTTATGGAGGTTTGTAAGTTTACATCGTATCTCGAAGAGCAAGGATCAAAGATGGCAAAGCTGCAATCCGTTAACTCCTCACGAAGCGAAGTTTGCGGCCATTTTTGCTTATCTGCCATAAATTCATAAATCGACACAGTCTTTAATTCAGGAAGATATTCCCGCATGTGCCTGGTGCAAGAAGGACACGCCGTAATCAGAATCGGTTTTCCAAGGGACTCCCAATCCTGCCGCATTTCTGCTATTTGTTCATTATGCAGAACCTCGTCTCCGGACCATGATGCATGAATGCTGCAGCACCGAAGCAAAAGTCCAATATTTTTAAAATGGTCAATGAGCCATTTATATGACTGTTCAACATAATTTGGATCAGCTGCTCCCAGATTGCACCCAGGGAAAAACACATAATCAGAACGCATGGTTCTCGGCGCGTGCTTACAAATTTTCGCTCGCTGGCTGTTTGCATGCATCATGTCGTCGAGCCAGAATCCGTGAAAAGCCGGCGGCATTTTACCCTGTTTGTGTATCAGCTTTCGAGCCTCTAAAATCATATCTTTAAATTCAATATGTGCAGGGCAGCTCTCTTCGTACAGGCCGCATTGGGTGCACGTATTGATCATGCGAATCGCGGGCGCTTTGTGCAGCATGGACTCCGCTGCGATTGTCGTGGCAGCAATCTCTTCTTTCATCGCAAGTGGTCTTTTTTTAAGAAACGCCGTTAAGTCACAGTTTGTTTCACAAGCATCGCATTGACACCTTATACATCTTCCTGCCTCTTTCCGGACTTCTTCTTCGGTAAAAATTCCATTGTCCGTAGGGGTTACAGGCTCTTGTCTGAGCAGTTTCTCCAGATTTGGTATAACGTACGTTTCTTTTCTGTCCTTCTTATACTCGATGGTCCCTACTTTGAAATACGTATCAATAGCAGCTGCAGCCATCGCACCGTCCGCGATAGATGCCATAACCTCTTTTCCGGTCAATGTGCCGCCCCCTAATACCACAGCACCTTTTTCATTTACGTACACATGGTTCTTTCTATTTAAGGTTCCAAAATCCGTTCCATTTTTTCCGGTTGCCGCATAGATGCAATGAAAACCGTATGTACCCAGTTGGTCCAGGTTCTTTATCTCTGCTGCAGTTATCAATTGATACGTTTCTTTTCCCATCTGAAGCCGGATCTCCGCCAGATATGCTTCTTCTGGCATCAAGCTTTTTAACTGGCCGCCAATTTTATTTTCTTTTTCAAATACCACTACTTGATACTTTTTTTCAATTAGTCTCAGGGCGCAGGCAAGGCCGCTTGGCCCCGCTCCAATGATTGCTATTTTTTCTTTTTTTCGCGGCAAGTTATATTTTATTGGCTCTTTCTTTTTTGCTCTTTGGGTGCAGGTTTTTTCAAGAAGGCGCAGGTCCACAGCACCATCAAGATCTTTTCTCGGGCAAGCATCCCTGCAATATCCCGGACAAAGCTCCGAAACGATACCTGGAAAGACAACAGCGTTGCGGTATAATTTATAGGCTCTTTCATATTTGTGTCTGCTGACCTTATCTTGAAACTCATGGACGTTCAAATGGAACGGGCACACATTGGTACACGCCGGTTCTTCTCTTTGCTTGCAGTTTTCAAATTGCGCATAATAGTTTTCCATATGTTTTACCTATTAAATATTTGGCAGATGGACATGCCCATCTGCCAAATATTACTCGTTTATTAATCAATATCGATTGGATTTTCCTTGATCGTTTCCAATTCATCGTAGAAGTCGGAGCCTAAGAAATATGGATCAGGCTTGTTGGGATTTGTATCTCCCTTCGCAAGCGCTTCGATTCCGGCTTTTACTTTTTCAGGTTTCGCCGGCAGTTCATAAATTCTGACACCGCAGGCATCATCGATGGCATTGAGCACTGCTACATGATTGCCTGACTGGAAACCCTCCGATGCTCCGGATGAGCCCCAAGGTCCTCTGGCATTCTCGCCGTTCATATGGATCAACGTCATATCGTCAGGAATTTCCTTGATTGTAGGTACGCCAGCAGCAAGCATATTATTGTGCTTCTTGACATCTTCGTAGTCTTCTGTCAGCGCAAATCCGATCGCATGTGAAATTCCACCGTATGCCTGGCCGTCAAGGGACTGAACATTTCCTACCTTTCCGACCTCATCAATGCACCGGAACCCTTCAACCGTCGTTTTCCCAGTGTTCATATCGACTGCCACTTCTGCCAGGAATAACGTGTAGATGTACGCGTATGCCGGGTTGCCTCTTCCCTCGTTAGGTTCAATATCCCAAAGGTCGTCCCATTCGCTTGCCGCAGTCCAGTCTCCGTTGTATCTGGTTGGAATTCCCTGGGCTACCATTTCATTGTAGGTTCGATAGGTTCCATCTTCTTTTCTCATCGCATCCGCGATGTTTTTTGCTGCTAAAATCGTCGCTTTTCCATTTGCAAAATGGGACCTTGAACCCGCTGATTCTCCTGTATTTGGGCAAAGCTTGGTATCCGCTTGTACTAGCCGGATATCATCCGGGGCCACCTCAGGAAAATACTTCCTTAAAGCGTGAACCGTATGGATCAGGGAGCCTGCATCCCCGCCCTGGCCCTGGTCCTGCCATGTATCATATTTTGTAAAGCCGCCGTCAGGCCGAAGTTCAATGGCCACGCTCGCTTCATCGACCGCGCCCAGGCCTACGGTATATCCGCCCCATGCAAGACCGATTCCCTTTCTGAAAGAACCATCAGAAGCCGCATTGAATTCATCTGCTTTTTCTCTAGCTTCATCATACATCGGTTTCATCTTATCCATCATTGCTTCCATGCAGTAGTCCATGAATGGCACCTGGTTCATGTTATCCTGCCCGGCTCTTGCAATATTCTTATACCGGAACTCAAACGGATCGATTCCAGCCTTTTTTGCCAGCATGTCGACTAAGGCTTCCCCGCACGTGAAGGCCTGGGGCGCGCCATATCCTCTGTAAGCGGTACCAAAGGCATGATTGGTAACTGCGACTCTGGTTAACCCAAGTGCGTTTGGCACGTAGTAAGGGTAAAACATAAATCTGTGAATTCTGACAATTTTGTCATCACCCAATTCATAGTACGCACCGTGGTCCATACCGGCATCATATTCGCCGGCAATGATCTTTCCGTCTTTGTCGCAGGCGAGCCTGCCGTTGAAGTATGCCGGAGACCGCTTGCCGGATAAGGCCATAAACTGGGAATAGTCAAAATGAAGCGCTACTGGCATGCCCGTCAGCTTTGCTGCCATTCCGCCCATGGCATAAGTTACCGCGGTCATCGCCCAGCCGAAGGAACCGCCCGTAGGATTTTCAACAATTCTTACATTTGCTACGTCTTCTCCTAAGGCTTCGGCCACATCTTCCCGGTTGGCATAGTTGGTCATGCTCTTGCAGTGGATGGTAAGCAGTCCATCCTCATCATAATATGCCTGCACCGTATCGCCTTCAATGGAAAGATGAGGCTCTCTCGATGCGTAAAAGCTTCCTTCCACTGAAAATTCCGCATCATCAATCATTTCAGGGACACCTTCGGCATTCCCCTTTCTCAGTGGATGCTGGCAATAAATATTGGGATTTCCCGGATGGATCTCAATTGCGTCGGGCATGACCGCATCCAAATAACTCATATACTCAGGCAGCTGCTCATATTCCAGCTTGACAAGTTCCGCCGCCTGCTGCGCATGCTCTTTTGTATCAGCAATTGCCAGAGCAATAATATTCCCGTAGCTGACGATCTTATTTTCTACTAAAACTTCATGGACCTGATCGAACTGCTTCGTTCTCGGTGAAAGCTGGTAAGCCATCAGTAAATTCTTGCACCCCGCTTCTTTTGCAGACTTGGCGGTAATAATTTTTACTACGCCAGGAGCTTTCTCTGCTTCGCTAGTATCGATGTTTAAGATGTTTGCGTGGCTTGTCACTCTGGGCATAACCGGTACTGCCTGCAGCGTACCTTCCGGCATCTTGAGAGCCACGTCATCGCCGAAGTCAGAAACACCGCAGGCCTTCGCCATTGCGTTTGGACGGATCAGCGGTTTGCCATAAAGATCTGTTTCGTTTTCCCATTTGTAACGGATGTCTTCAAAGGTTTTTTCGCCGCGCAGAATCGCTGCTGCCTCCATCACCGCATCAACAATCTGCTTGTATCCTGTACATCTGCAGATATTTCTGTGTTTCTGGAACCAATCTCTTACGTCCTCTCTTGTTGGGTTTCCATTTTCTTTAAGGAGCTGGTATGCGGATACGATAAAGCCTGGTACACAAAAACCGCACTGTACGGCTCCCAAATGCACCCACGCGTATTGAAGCGGATGGGGATTCATCGCAGTACCGATTCCCTCAATAGTGATAATTTCGCTGAAATCTTCTACGGATTTAATTTTTTTGGTGCAGGAACGTATCACCTTTTGGTTAAGGATGACAGAGCAGGCGCCGCATACACCGGTCCCGCATCCGACTTTTGTCCCTGTCAGTCCCAGCCTTCGCAGAACGGAGGCCAGTGTATCCTTAGCAGGGTCACAGATAAAGGTGCGGTCTGCGCCATTGATGGTTAAGGTCTTTTTTTGTAAATTCATAACTATTTTCTCCTCAAATAATAATCTGCCTTTTTTACCACATCGTATTTTCCGTTCGGTTGATAATTGCATCCTGGGCGTCAGGGGCAAGCTCTACGAAGAATGCACTGTATCCGGCTACTCTTACCAGCAGGTCACTATAGCTTTCAGGATCCGCCTTGGCCTTTTTCAAGACTTCCGAGCTTACCACATTGAACTGTATATGGTAGCCCAAAAGATCGCTTTCCGCCCGAAGCAGGGACATCAGTTTTCTCTTGTCCGCCTCAGTTTGCAGCAAGTCAGGGTTTAGTTTCATATTCAGCAAGGTTCCCACACCATTGCTGGTATGGTCCACTTTGCAGATTGATTTCAGTACGGCTGTCGGTCCGTGGGTGTCATATCCAGGGTATGGAGACAGCCCATCAGATAAGGATTCACCGGCCTTTCTTCCCGACGGGAGGGCGCAGATCACCTTGCCCTGGGGAATGTTAGCGCTGACAGGAACTACTCCATTTTCAAATTTCGTTCCCATAACGCCTCTGTATCGATTTGCTTCCGTGCAGGAGAATTCAACGATATCCCGGGCAAACTGATCGACCTCATCCACGTCATTTCCATATTTGGGCGCATTATTGATCAGCTGCTTTCGGATAATTTCGTTTTCCGGCCCTTCAAAATTTGCTTCCAGCGCCTTAATCAACTGATCCATCGTTATAACCTTGTCATCGTAAACCAACTTTTTTACAGCCATCAGTGAATCAGCCACATCCGCAACCCCGGTAGGTTCCAGCCCTGGTCCGCCGTTAAAATATGCGCCGCCAAAGGTAGAATCAACACCCCGTTCTACGCATCCCTCAAGCACAATGGATCTTGCTGGCTTGGGCGCATATCTTTGGTGAATTTTTTCTGACAGCTGAGCAAAGCGGACGGAACACTCAATTAGAAATGCCAGCTGCTTCTTAACTGCCGCTTCGAACTCTTCAAAGGTCTTGAAATCCCGCGGATCTCCAGTATGCATGCCCAGATCTTTATCAAGAATCCTGCTGTAGCCATTAAAAAGCGCCCATTCAACGGCCGCTGGATATGCGTATTTGCAGCCTTCTCCCCAAATATTTGTTACCCCTGGAACGTTCGGCTCCACGCACCCGCCTACGCACCAGTTCCTGGCAATTTTTTCCGGAACCCCTCTTCTTTTCAGCAATTCGATTGCCGTATTGTCGAAGAAGATCGCCGGCTGTCCGGTTCCCAGTTTCACCAGGTCAATCACCTTCATCAGAAAGTCATCGCTGGTTTCATCGCACACCCGTACATTTACAGTCGGCGCATGCATTCGCAGATCCGCCGTTGCTTTAAGCATCATTTCAGACAACTCATTTGCAGCATCATTACCCTCTTCATCCATGCCTCCGATGGTAAGCCCGTTAAATGCCATATAGCCCGCATAGAATTCTGCGGAATCAGCGGATATAACAAAAATCATTTCTGCAATTTTGATCCATAAACATTCGATCAGTTCCTGGGCTTCTCCTTTTGTCAAAATTCCATTTTCAATATCGTGTTTGTAGAAGGGATATAGGAACTGATCCGGCCGGTCAATACAATAGGAGTTTGTATTTTCTTCCGCCCATAATAGAATCTGTGTCAGCCAGACGGACTGGACGGCTTCTCTGAAAGTTTGGGGAGCATGATAAGGGACCCGGTCACATATTTTCGCAATTTCAAGAAGCTCCTGCGCCCGTTTTTTATCCGAAGTTTCTGAGGCTAATTGTCTTGCCTTCTCCGCATGGCGCTCTCCCAGGAGCTTTGCGGCCTGGCAGCAGATCAATACGGATTCGTAAAATTTCATCTTGTCATACGCTGTGGGATCGCTTAAATCCAGCTTTTCCATGTTTGCCTTTGCTTCTTCTTCCACACCTTTAAATCCCTTTTTCATGATAATGTTGCCATAGCCAACCGCCATTTCACCTGCGCCGCCCGTAGCCTTCAAATCCCCAAAAATGATCATGGTTCCTAGGCCTACCCGTTTCAGGTCTTCTGGACAATTTTCCAGGAAATAGTCTTCCATAGATTTGCCTTCCCAGTAAGGAACAATCTGTTCTTTAAAAATTTTTTTATTCTCTTCCGAGATATAATAAGGATCCTGCTGCCTGGCTGCCATTGTCTCCAGTTCATCGTTATACCATCTCCAGCACATGTCCGGATTCACTTGCGCGGCCCGATGCTTATTGCCATCCGTACCAACAATCAACTCATCCTCATCGATGGTGATGGTCTTTGCTTCAATGTACTTGTACATTGCTTTCGCACGTTTTACACAAGTTTCCATTGCTTCGTTCTGTCTGTACACATCCGTATAAACCAGCGCACGTTCCAAATCAATTTCCGGCGTATGGTTCCAGTATTTATCGCGCAGCCGATTGATTCTATCCGTACAGCCATCGGCCCATTTTACATGTTTTACATTTACCATAATTTCTTTCCTCTATTGTCTTACAAACACATTGCACTTACAATCCTTAAGGATCTGCTGGTATCGAGCCACCTGTTCCTTTGGCGGTTCTTTTGTTTCTTTTAAATCATAGATTTTATCGAGCCACTCGAATTTCATTTCGCCCAGCCGATGGTAAGGCAATATTTCAATATATACATTCTCATTTGTCAATGCGCTGACAAATTCTCCGGTCTTTCTGATATTCTCTTCTTCGTCATTGCAATCCGGAATAAGTGGAATTCGGAAGGTGACTTTTTTACCCAGCTCCGGCAGTTTTGCCGCATTCTTCAGAATCTGCTCGTTGGAAACTCCTGTCAGCACCTTATGTTTATCGGAATTCATGTGCTTTAGATCAAAGAAAACTTCATCCACATGTTCGATTACGGACAGGAATGCTTCCGTCTCTGCAAATCCACTGGTTTCAATTGCTGTATGTATATCGTGTATATGGCATTTTCTCAAAAGTTCTGCGACGAATTCCGGCTGCATCATAGGTTCTCCGCCGCTGACGGTAATACCTCCACCGGAGTTGCGATAGAACACTCGGTCTTTTTCAACTTCTTTTACCATCTCATCGACCGTTACATATCTTCCTGAAAGCCTCTTGGCAGACGAAGGGCAAACTCGCGCACAGGAACCACATTGCCTGCAGCTTTTCCGGTCAATCTCCATCGCTTCCAAGGGACAGTTTTGCACGCAGTGCATACAGCCAATGCATTTGTCTCTTAAAAACAGCACCTCCGGCTCTATGTTTTGGGATTCAGGGTTGCAGCACCATATGCATTTCAAAGGGCATCCCTTCATAAATACGATGGTCCGGATACCTTCGCCATCGTGTATGGAAAATCGTTGAATGTTAAAAATTACGCCTTTCTCTTTTCCTAAAACTTCTGCCATCTTCTCTATCCTCTCATTTCCTACAATTATAGGACGCCAATGAAATCAACGTCCTATAACCGCACTGTTCAATCTGTTAATGCACTGCATGCATTGTACGCCCAATTACATCGTCCTGAACTTCTTTGTTCAGTTCGCCGAAGTATGCGCTATATCCGGATACTCGGACAATAAGTGTCTTGAATTTTTCCGGTTCTTTTTGCGCGGCGAGCAGCGTTTCTGTTTTTATAACGTTGAATTGGATGTGCCAGATTTCCAAATCAACCATAGTTCTTATGATCTGACAAATTCGCTGCAGTCCAAGATCGCCCTCTACACTGACCGGATCCAATCTCATATTTAAGAGTGTGCCGGATGTATGCTGTTCGTGGTTGATATTGGCAACAGACTTAAGCACGGCTGTCGGTCCTTCACGGTCTGTTCCATGATTTGGCGATACGCCATCAGCCAGAGGTTTTCCCGCATGCCTTCCATAAGGCAGCGCACCGACCATTAATCCGTGTGGAACGTTGGAAGTTACCGGGTATAAAGCATTATTGAAGGGACGTCCTCTGTATGAATGGTACTGAACGATTTCATTTCTAATATAGTCAGAAAATTCCGCCGCCCATTCATCAATCTCAGGAATATCGTTGCCCCAGCAAGGCGTTTTTGTTGTAACTAATTTATGGATCTCTTCATAGCCTTCAAAGTCATTGACACAGGCATCGATCATTTCCTGCATAGAAATTACTTTGTCATCGAAAACAAACTTCTTAATTGCAGACAGCGAGTTTACAAGATCTGTAAGACCTGTTCCAATAAAGGCCGGTCCTTCACAATACTTAGGCCCGCCATTATTAATGTCCTTGCCTTTTTCGTAGCAGCCTTCCAAGAGAGCCGAAATGAATGGCAATGGAGCTAATTCTGCGTGAAGCCGCTCTGTGATCGTCGCTCCACAAGCCATTTGATAAGCAAAATACTTCAGCTGCTCTTTTACAGCATCTTTTATTTCTTCAAAAGTCATCTTCGTTGGATCGCCCGTTTGGACACCTAATATTTCATTATTGTTCATAAGGCTTCTGCCATTGGTCAAAACAAATTCAATTGCAGCGCCAAAGTTGTAGTGTCCCGCATCAGACCACTTGCTCATTTTATTGGAAACAAATGGCTCTACACAGCCGACCAACTGGTAATCATATGCTTCTTTCATCGTGACCCCAAGGGAAAGCATCATTTTAATCCCTACATCATCGCAATGGATCGCCGGATACCCGGTTCCGTAACGTACCAGTCTGGCAATGTGCAGCAGCAGTTCCTGAGGTGTATCCTTATGAATTCTTACCGATAAATTTGGTGAATGCAGTCTCACATGCATTTTTGCGGTAATGAATAAATAGGACAAGGAGTTTGAAGCATCCTTAGCAAATTCGTCAATGCCGCCAACGCAAATATTGATAAAGGCCTGGTAGCCGGTAAAGTACTGCGACGCATTTTCACTGGTAACCCAGGTATTCTCCGCTGTTGCCAAGTAGAGAGCTTCTATGTATTCCAGCGCCTGGCTATCATCAAGGATTCCTTTTTCACAGTCAGTCCGATAAAACGGATACAAGTACTGGTCAACTCTTCCCGGTGATACGCCCGGCGAGTTCCCTTCCATCTGGATTCCAATAAAGGTGAACCACCATAGCTGCAGAGCCTGATAAAATGTTTCCGGCGTATTTTCCGCAACAAAATCCGCATTATCCGCCATAATCATCAGTTCTTTTCTTCTTGTCTCGTCCGCTGTATCCGCAGCTTTTCTGGCTTCATCGGCGCACCTGTGGATATAGATCTTCATGGCTTCCATTGTCATAATTGTTGCGTCATAGAAGTTGATTTTTTCCCAGTCTTCGTGGTTTACCGGATCCAACCGGCTCTTATATTCATTTGCCTGCTTTATAAAACCATTGAATCCAATGTTGAGCGCCATTTTAAAGCTTGGCGCCATTTCGCCCGGCGCTGATTGTACCTTGACGTCGGCATCAATAATTCCTGTTTTAACCATTAATTTCTTTGCTTCCGGAGAAATTTGATTGATCCAGCCATCAAAAATTGTTTTGCCTTCCCAGTAAGGGAATACATCCTCTCTAAGGGTTTTGATCTGCTGCGGCGTTACCTGATAGGTATCTCTTTCTCTTGCTGCAATCCCGTCAATTTCTTCTGCCAGCCAGGATGAAATATATTCCGGAGCAACCGTACCAGCTCTCGGCTTGGTTGAACACTTGCCTAAAAACAGATCATCATCATTAATTAAAATTGACCGTTCTTCCGCATATTTCTTAAATGCTTTTGCCCTGCGGATGATTGCCGGCTGAGCTTCTGTTTCCTTATAAGAATCTGTCCATATTACAGCTCTCTCGATATCCAATTCCGGAACGAAAGTAAAATACCGATCCAGCATTCTCTGAATTCTGGGAAACGGAGTATCATGCGCAGGCTCTAACAAATCCGAATATACATCTTTACCATTTATAATTGCCATCTTTAATCCTCCTCATTAATTTAATAACCGTGAGTTTCTTTCTATCTATATTTTAGATAGCCATGCATCAATAGCCAATTCTCAAAAAAGTCCGTTTTTCGAGAATAAAATTACACAATACTCCTTTCGAATAATCTTTTTCTTAATAGACCAAATTAATTTCCCGACCGCTATTCAAAATGAGTATGATTCTTTTGTTTTTGTTCCGGATATTTTATATCGTTTAAGAAAGTTACAGGGAATTTTTTTAATATCCAACACTTCATGCAAACGACATAAACAATTCCGGTAAACAGGAATGTTGGTATTCCCGCTGAAATGTATGGGAATAATCCTGTTGGAGATTCCCAGGTAAGCGGGTTAAGAATCAGTAGATAACAGGCTAGTCCTGCTGCTATTGCGATAAGTGCTCCAGGATTAAATCCCTTCCAATAAGAGTAACCCTTGCTCTGATTGAACATTCCTCTCATACTGAATCTTCCTTTGCAGACAAAGAACAGATCTGCTACTACGATCGCTCCGTAAATACTGGATAAGCACGCGATAAATGCGTAGACCTTATTGATGGCATTATAAACGTCTTCATTGAGAAGGACCAGGATTGGAACAATGGCAATTGCTAATGCTCCGATCCAGGGAAGTTTTGGAAATTTGCTTCTAAGGGAAATCGTTGCCGGATAGGTGGCTGTGGCAAAAGATGAAACGTTTGCTACTGCCATCAGGATCAATCCTAAAATCGAAAGGAATGGAATTCCTGTTTCTTCGCTGATATTTACCAGCCAGATCGTTGGGTCATATATGCCAGTTGCAAGAGCCGTAAATGCTGCAAACACCCCTGCAATACAGGCCAAAAATCCCCATCCCCACATACATCCGTGAAATGCGGTCGATTCGGAATCAGCAAGCCTTGTCCATTGTCCGAAGAAGAAAGCCCATGACAGACCCATGCCTACATTTGTTTCAAGTGCCGAAGCCCTGGACCAAGCCACACTTGGCTGTCCATCGACCATGTATGGTTCTCGGGGCTGCGCATTCCAAATATAGTCAATTCCATATTTGTAAAATACGTATGCGATTAACCCTGCCAAAATTGTAAACATGCAAATAGCAGAGATTCTGGTAAACCACTTTAATGCATTAGGCCCAAGCCACGCGATAAACCCGCCAATCACTAAGGCACAAACCCCAAAGAAAGTCACGCCGAAGCTCGATGAAAAAATGGATTCTCCAAAAAGCGATCCTGTGAACTTTGTCGCACTCTGTCCAAATAGCAGGCAAAGCATTGCCTGGGAAGGATAGAGGCAAAACATATAAAAGATTAAAACTAAAGTTGTCCCTCTATGTCCAAAAATACCTGTCGTTGATGTTAACTGCTCAACGCCATAACGTGAAGCGACAATTCCGCATCCAACAATCAAAAAAAGTGGGATACATTGTCCTGCTAAAATTGTGGGGATTGCTTCTTTTGCAGGTAGATACAGTCCCGTCTGCGCACCGGCAAGGAAGAACCATGCCGCGATGCCATAACAAATTTGTACGGCTAATAAATCCCAGAACTTATAGCTTCTTTCAAAGCCCCGGGTAGGAAGCAGCGTATAATATACTTCAGCTTTTGAATTGATTTCTGTAGAACTCATATTAAGTAACCTCCTTTGGTGTTCCCGTCTATGATACAAGCGCTATTATGTAATACATTGCAATCAGGCCATTTACGGTAATCGCAATTATCCAGTCCTTCTTTTTCAGCTTGGGTACGAATCCGTCTTTTCCATTTAGGACATCATCCTGGTGTTTTTCTTCAAACTCTGTGATTCTTGCTTCCAGATCAGCAGCCATTTCTTTTGATAGGCCAGGAACATCTACCGGAAGGTCTTGATAATTTGCGTACTCTTTATAAGTTTTCATTTTTGATTCCTCCTTTCCTCCTTTTGCAGTAACTTTAAATTCGATAATAATTGTCGCAATATTTTTTATATTCTGCAACTAACAATATACTATACAAATAATGTGCCAATCGGGCAATTTGTTTGTTTATCGTTTTTGATTAACAGGTAAAAGTGCATCCTTTTCTTAGAATTTGTACACTCTAATTTATTTGATTAATTTTTCTAGGGATATGCAACTATATAATTTCAAAAAATTTCTTTCTATGTTCTGTAGCTGCATTTCGACAAATTATGTCATTTGTTGAAATGCAGCTACAAACAATCCCGATTATCTCTTATAGTAAAAAGTATATATTACATTTGCCTGTACAAAATAGTCTCCTAAATGAGTATCTCGGTTAACCCAATTTACAAAAAGTATCCGTTTGGTGAATTGTAACCCCAAAATTGCCGTTTTAGAATCAATGTATACAAAGACAGCACTTTTTAAAAACAAGTTACTTCAACGAAAAAGTACAGCAAAGGAGATGCGTAAATGGAATTAGAAAAATCAAAAGAGTTTTATAGCGAGATTAAAAACTATCTTGTTGATGGCGTTGCTAGTTCTTTCCATATAACGGATGTCGAAGAGGCTCCATTATGTGTAGAATATGGTAAGGGTTCAAAGGTATATGATGTTGATGGCAACGAATATATCGACTATGTGCTGGGACTGGGGCCAATGATACTTGGCCATGCGGATGAACCGACTGACAAAGCTGTCATTGAGCAGTTATCCAGAGGAACACATTTTTCAGCGCCGACTCCGCAGCTTAAGGAGTTTTCTAAAAAGGTATGTGAGATTATCCCTTGTGCGGAAAGAGTTATGTTTGAAAGTACAGGCAGTGAAGCAGACATGGTAGCATTCCGATTGGCAAGGGCTTATACTGGGCGGCCTAAAATCGTTAAGTTTGAAGGGCATTACCATGGCTGGGCAGACGAGCAGAACATTACTTTTAAAGCTGAAACCGTAGCTGGCTTAGGCCCAAAGAATCATCCCAAAAAAATCTATAATGTAAAAGGACAAAGAAATGCAGCTTCTGATGATGTCCTTTTGGCACCTTGGAATGATCTCGCCACTCTAGAAGAAATTATTAAAGAAAATGAATCCCAGATTGCAGGCATCATTATGGAGCCATTTATGTGCGATGAAGGACCGATTCCTCCTAAAGAAGGGTATTTACAGGGAGTTCGAAAGCTTTGCGATCAATATAAGATTGTTCTTATCTTTGATGAAATCATTACCGGATTCAGACTGGCTTTAGGCGGAGCTCAGGAAAAATACGGTGTTATACCAGACATTGGTCTCTTTGCCAAAGCTCTGGCAGGCGGGTATCCTATGTCCATGATTTGCGGCAGAAAAGAAGTTATGGAATGCGGCGTCACAACATCGGGCTGCTTCAATGGAAACCCGGTAGCTTCCGCTGCCGGACTAGTTGTTTTGAAGGAACTTTCCAAGCCTGGCGTATATGAACAATTTCAGAAATTAGGCGAGATGCTCTGCAACGGCTTTATGGAATTGGCTAAAAAACACGGTTTCAAAGCATATGCAGAGGCACACAGCGCGATTGCTCTGATCATGTTTGGTGTCGACCGTCCAGTGGATGACATTCGGGACTATATTGAAAACTCTGATGTTGCTTTGTATAATCAGTTTTTTGTGAAAGCGAAAGAGTATGGGGTACGGCTGACTTATCGAAGAGGGCGAATCTTTTTATCAACAAAGCATACAGAAGAAGATATTAAGAAAACACTCGCGGCTTTTGACAAAGCCTTTGCTGGTCTCACAAAATAGCACCCCTTACGCGGGTGCGTTACAACACTATCATAAAACTGATGAACAGGTAAAATTTGACGAGCCGAAGAACTGGCGTCACTATCATAAAAGAAAAAATTTTGAGGGTGATTTTTCCCCTGTATGTTCAAAGCTTTCCTGCAAAACTATCGGAATTTGAGAAATACCGCTTCTATGATTGATACTTTTTCCGTGCTGCCTTGAGAAGCCGCCGCAAAAGTATCAATATAGCAGAATTTCGAACTGGATTCCGATAGTTTTCATTTTACTTTTATTTACAACAATCCATCGTCATCGCGAAAGCTCTAACCGGTGAGCCGTCTGCGTCCTTCAGCTTCAGTTGCCAATATGCAGATATCGCCGACCTCCAGCTTTTCAGAACCTGCGGCTTTCAGCATGTCTGTTGTCATCTCAAAGAATCTTCAGTTATAGTTTCGTTTTCGATACAGAAACGCGCGATATCCTTATCGGATACACCATGTACAAATGCCAAAAGCAGCAGCGCGATACCGTAACAGATCGCAGGGAACAGGCCTACTGCCCATGTGAGCGTGTTTTCCATTGCGGCATCCATTGGCTGGTCCGGCACATATTTGATTACATACAGAACTCCTGTAAATGCATTCCTTTCTCAGCCTTTCAATAATAGGTCTCGTTTCACTGTCAAAACCAAGTCCATTTACAATTGAAGTAATGCCCTTTTCTAAAGCTTCCTGCTCGTATGCTGCCCATTCTTCAATAAAGCTTTCTTCTGTTGGCATTTCCGGCTCTTTTTCAAAAGCGGCAAGCAGACCGCCCATGTCCATGAACATTGTAGCGTCCAGGAAAAGACCTGTTGGCTCACCATCTTCAGCCTTTTGCATTGTTACTCCAAACGGCATTTCGGTATTCTCGGTAATGTTTGCCGCCTCAAGCACCGCTGTATTCAGGAAGGTGTACTGGCCTGACGCAGTATCCATTTCCACATATTCTTTCACAGTGTCCCCGTAGGTCTGACGGATGGTATTTCCAAGGCCTTTGATGACAAGAATTGAATACTCATTTATATCCATTCCGATTTCTTTGAATATGTTTACTGATTCAACACCAATCTTTTCTTCAGTTAAAAGAATGTCTATCCCATCTGCATCAAGAACGACAATGGTTCCCATCGGTACAAGTTCTTCATCCCAAACTGACATGTGAATCGGATCAGTCCATATTTTCCTGACCACAGCTTCGACGTCGACCGGGCCGCCATATACAGGAGCTGCCTTTCCGCCTATCGACACACTTATAGCTGCTCCGACACCAGCCTCTACGGCCTTTGCAACTGCTGCCTCATCAGCGATCGGTGAGACTGCTGCTGATTTAACTCCATTTTCGATGAGTTTTCTAAGTATCGTAACATTATCTCCGGTGGAGCCGCCGAATGGATCGTCAGCCTCGTCAACAAATGCCCATACGCCTCCTTCAGCCTTTGCCTGCTTGATTGCCTCTTCTGGTTTTACAAGGTCTATGAAGAAATCATCTCTCTTTTCCCAGATCATTTCCGAAAGCTCTACAGCAAGCTTTGCTGCTAGTTTACGGTCACCGTTTGTTGTAACGATGGTACATGGTCCTGAATCAGCCTTATCTGAGCCGTAGAATCCGATGAGCATTGATACATCAATTACTCCGGGTGTTTTTTCCAATTCGTACAGCTTGTTCTGAATCGATATCATCGGCTCGGCTTCTGTACATCCGTTAATCGCCGGAAGGAGAACTGGAGGTCTTACTCTTACTGATACTGGATTGATTTCTCCATCAAACATTTTTTTAAGAAGAACACCTGCCTCAAGCCCTCTTTCATAAGGGTCGACATGGGGCTCTCTATTGAATGCCAGGAGTATATCTGTTGATTTAACCATCAGTTCGCTTACATTAGCATGTTTATCCAGTGTTGCTATGATTGGAATTTCAGCTCCAACTTCATTTCTAACTGCTTCAAGCAGATCGCCATCCGGATCATCATACCCCTGAGCAAGTGATGCTCCATGAAGACTAAGCAGGACTGCATCGATAGGACAATTATCTCTTATGCCCTTCAGCAGACCTTCTTTCACCGATTCGTAAATACCCTGTCTGATTTCGCCTGAAGGGATTCCTCCAGCATCAACCACAGGGATAGCTTCCCATCCATATTCTTCAGCTTTTTTTCCAAAGGCCCCAATTGTGTTCTGAGAATCATCTCCAGACAGATCGATTTCTGACCCGAACATGATTCCGAATTCTGTTTCGTCAGTTACCACTGGCGAAAAGCTGTTGCTTTCGTGATAGAACTGTCCAATAATTATTTTTTTCATCACATTGCTCCTTTACATTTCATCCATTGGAACAAGATGTCCTCCAAACATTCCAACAATGATGAAGGTCTTTTTACTTTGTAATTCACTTGATTCTCCTTTCATTTAAGTTTATTTTTTGCCATTTCAGCCGCCTTTTTAATCACTTTTTTACCGGTATTTCCCGGCAAAAAAAACTGCAAAAAACGTATTGCCGTTTCTCGCAGTATTCTAAGCTCGTTTATTTTTTTGAATTACTGTTCTTCTTCCAGCTCGATATTCATTATCTTTGCCAGGAGCTGAACTCTTGAATTTATACCAAATTTCATAAATATATGATGAGGCAAACGATCATCAGCCATAGTGGGAAGAAACTATCTTTATGATGGTAAATTGCAATGCAGATACTGATAATAAACAACAGACATGCAGCTACCAGTACGGATGGATAAAGCAGACTTGCAAATCCGAGAACAATCCATACGGCCCTTATGCAGATACGCAGTGTTTTTTCTCTCTTTGGAAGATCTTTTATCAAAAGACCTTTTTCATATGAGGAAAGAACAATCTCACTGAGCAACGCAAAAAGTACAGTTTCTATGATCGAAAGAACTCTTACATTTACAGGGTAGATTGCGTTATAAAATGCCGCAAAGGAAGGTAGAAATTCGTTCATGAAAAAAGTAATGGAACTCACTACACTCCCTAAAAGTTAAAGCTTATTTTAAAAAATAATTAACCGTCCCAGCAACCAACTTTGACGGTTAATTGTGAATCTCAAATTTTGGAGCAGCCGTTTACCGGTAACTCTTTTCTTATCTGTATCATATTCCATACGTAAAACAAAGTCAACATATCGGCCACTCTCCTTCTTCTCCACAAAAAAATAACCACCTCCCAGCGCTATGCTCCCCTGCATCTCTGCAGAAAACAGCGCCCAAAAGATGGCTATCATAATAATCAATTTGCTTTGAACTAGTCCAATTTGTACTTGTTCTTGAACTTCTCAACACGTCCACCACGATTGATGAACTTCTGCTGACCTGTAAAGAATGGATGACACTCTGAGCAAACGTCCAAACGGATTTCTTCCTGTGTGGACTTTGTAACAAATGTGTTACCGCATGCGCAAGTTACTTTACATTCCTTATAGTCAGGATGGATTCCTTCCTTCATGCTTCTCACCTCTTTCCTGCTCGGGTCTTACCACCCTTTGCAAAATTACTGATATACAGCCTATATAATATACCACAGCTGGCTCTGAAAAACAAGTGTTTTTTTGCAATCCTTTTATTCGTCAAGGCAAGACATAGTGATGTTCATTTTAAATTATTACTTATTACGAATCAAGACAAAATTTATTGTCTATATTGCAGATTTAATGTATAATAATGGAAGAGAGCCTTGCCGAAGAGTGGTGACCGGCTGTACATCTTTCAAGGAGGTGGTTTCATGACCAAATCTAATGAAAGGAGAGGCAGCCATCGTGTTTGAGCTATTGTCGTTATTATTTACGGCTATCGGCATGATGTTTAGCTATGCTTCATACATAGCTAACAAAATCCGGTAAAGTAAAAACCACTCATTGCTCTGCCAAGCTGAGTGGTTTTTCAAATCATTCGTTATAGTTTTGGTGAGCCGGTTATCACTGGCTCTCTTTCTATTTTTATTATACACCAAATTTACAGAAAGACAACAAAAATTTTCATTGCCAATATACTCCGCCCCGCCTAATCCCGGTTCATCACTTTCCGCTCAAAGCGATCGGCGTCGGCGAACTTTCCGATGACTAAAATGGCGTCATCCTCTGTCAACATCTCGTCCTGACTGGCGCCTGGCAAAGTTATATTGGGCTCTTTCTCCAGCGCGATTAAATTTAAGTCATATTTATCCAAATGCAGATCCCGAATCGTTTTGCCATAAAGATGCTTGTTGACTTTAATCTCCGAGATCACATAGTCATCGTTGAGCCGCATCATATCCAGCGCCTTCGATCCCAGCAAAACAGCAGCCAGACGGGTAGCCGTCTCCATTTCCGGATGAACCACTTCCGCGCCGATCCGCTCCAGTATGATTCCGTGCTCCACGCTGTCAGCCTTGGCGATGACCCTGGGCACGCCCAAATTTAAAACATTGAGAGTGGTCAAAAGGCTTACGTCCACCTTCTCACCAATACAAACCACAACCGTCTCGCATTCTCCAATACCTGTCTCTTCAAGGGCGTCCTTGGTCAGCTTTCCCAGCCTGAACGCATCCTGAACATGATTTCGGATCAGCCGCAGTTTATTTTCATCGCCATCAATAGCAATTACCTCGGCGCCTGACTCCGCCAGCGTTTTTGCTAGCGCCAGGCCGAAACGGCCTAACCCTATGATCCCGAACCCGGATCTTCTTCCTTCCTTCATCCTAACTAACCTCCTTATCCGATCGTCACATCTTCTTCCGAATAGGTAACGGCCGGGGCATCTCTATTGAGCCAAATCGTCGCAATTGTCAAAGGCCCCAGTCTTCCTACAAACATGGTTATAGAAATAATAATCTTGCTTGCCGCGCACAGGGAAGGGGTAATTCCCGTAGAAAGCCCCGTAGTCGCATATCCGCTGATGATCTCAAAAAAGATCTGCTGAAAGGTGAATTCCGGCTCCAGAACACAAACAAGAAAGGTACTGAATATAATCACGCCCACCGCCATGGCGAAAACCGTGAATGCCTTCATCACAACCGCCTCTGGGATCTTTCGTTTAAAAACCGTACAGTGCTTATTAAAAATAACACTGCGCGCCTTCTGAAATAAAACAAAAATCGTAGTTGTTTTCACACCGCCTCCCGTTGATCCCGGAGACGCCCCAATGAACATTAGTACCATCAGAACCAACAAGCCGGCCTTGCTCATCGCGCCGATCTCAACACTGGCAAATCCCGCCGTCCGTGCGGATACACTTTGAAAAAAAGCGTCCAGCCAGGTAAAGGAACTGCCTTCCGTAAATTTGAGCAGAACCGTTCCGCCTGCCAAAAGAATCAGCGTTGTGGAAAGAACCACTTTCGTCTGCAGTGACCATCTTCTAGGGGATTTACCTGAAACCATCTCGCTGATCACAAAAAAACCCAGCCCTCCGAAAATGATCAAACCGCTGGTCACCAGGCAAAGCCACACATCGGAATGGTATCCGGTCAGACTTTGAAAATTGCCCAGCACATCAAAGCCGGCATTGTTAAAGGCCGCGATGGAGTGAAACAGGCTTACCCCAATAGCATCCCCGGTGGAAAAATCTTTGGAAAACGATATATAACTGCACACTGCCCCTAAAAGCTCAAAGGCTACCGTCACATACAATACAGCCCTCACCACCGCAGTCAGCCCCTTTCCCGAAGAAAGGTTGAGAGATTCTTTAATCAGCCGCTGCTTTCCGATACCAAACCGGCCGCCTGCGCTCAAAATGACAATTACACCGATGGAGGTAATACCCAGGCCCCCGATTTGTATCAGCGCCGCCAAGACCACCTGTCCGAACAAGCTGAAAGATGTTCCTGCATCGACACTGACCAGCCCTGTTACGCATACGGCGCTAGTAGAAGTAAACAAGCTGTCCACAAAGGAAATGCCCCTGTCTGTCGCAGAGGCAGCAGGCAGCATGAGAAGAACCGTCCCCAATAATATTACGCATAAAAACCCAAGAACGACCATCCTCCTGGGCTTCAACCTTTTCGATTTCATGTTCGTTTGACCTCTCCTTAAAGTCTATTTCTGGCAGACGGGATTATTATAGCACAATATGGGCAAATAAAACATATTTGCCCATGTAATTTATTCCTATTATGTACTTAAAAGTCCTTCCCTATTCCGGCATCTGGATTTTATCCAAAATCCCATTGAGCTTAGCCATTGTAATGCCATAGTTGGTGATGGCTACCCCTGCGGCCTGGGCTTCCGAAATCCGAGAGAGAAGATGCCGTCTGTTGAACATACAAGCTCCGCAATGTATGATTAAATCGTATTTGCTTAAATCCGAAGGAAACTTTGCTCCGGCTGTCATATCGATCTGCAGATTTTCTCCAAAACGATTTCGCAGCATGCGCGGAATTTTCTCCCGGCCGATATCCTCTTCCAACGGCGCATGGGTACAAGCCTCAGCGATCAGTACCTTGGAACGAGCCGTTAAGTTGTCTATAGCCGCTGCTCCTTCTGCGAAAACATGGATATCCCCTTTATAAGCGGCAAAGAGAACAGAGAATGATGTCAGGCGGCTTTCTCTGGGTTTATGTTCGAACACTTCCTTAAAGCACTGAGAATCGGTAATAATCAGCCCAGGCGCGCGTCCCAGTGCTTTAAGGCTTCGAATGAACCCATCGGCAGTCGTACATACGGTAGTGCACTTATTATCCAAAAGCTCGCGGATCGTCTGCACCTGCGGCAGAATCAGCCGCCCCTTCGGCGCCTGAATATCTTGAGGCATGACCAGCATAACCAGTTCACCATGTTTAACCAAGTCCCCCAAAATTCGTTTTCTCTTGAAGTCTTCCGGCACCGCCTTTTCAATCGCCTCCTTAATCTCGTCCATCCCTTCTCTTCTAAGGGCACTTACAAAAATAGGGTCAATCTCCATTTCTTCCTTTATGGCCTTTGCCAGCGAACTTTCTCCATAAATCTCGTCAGCCTTTCCGATCACCGGGATTACCGGAATTCCTGCTGCCTCCAGTTTTTGTACCCAGCGTTTTTCTTTGCTGAAATCTACGTCTTCAAAGAGCATAACAGCCACATCGGTCTGACTAATTATTTCACTGGTTTTTTCAACCCGCAGCAGCCCCAGTTCTCCATCATCATCATCAAATCCGGCAGTATCAATGAATACAACCGGTCCGATGGGATGCAGCTCCATAGCTTTGAACACCGGGTCTGTCGTCGTTCCCGGCCGGTCGGATACCAAAGAAATATTCTGACCGGTCAAAGCATTGATCAGCGAAGATTTTCCTGTATTTCTCTTTCCGAAAATGGCAACATGCAGTCTGTCCGCTCTCGGTGTTTCATTTAAACTCATCATATCCTCCTAAAAGTTACAGTCTGAAATCGCGGCGCCCCTCATGGATATCGCCGAGGTGTTCCCTCACGACTTCTCTCACCTTTTCGTTGGGGATCATTTCCAACCTCTTGGCAATGATCTCCTCGCCTTTGGCTTTCGTCTCCGGTGAAGCATAGTCTTCCAGATATTCCTTTAAGGTCATCAGCGCATTAGGCTGACAGATATTCGCGATTTGCCCGTTCTTTACCAGGCTCATAAAACGGTCACCCGTCCGGCCTTCCCGATAGCAAGCTGTGCAGAAGCTGGGTACGTGTCCTTCATCGATCAGCCAGTCAACCACTTGGTTCAGCGTTCTTGTATCGCTGACTTCGAACTGGGCGGAATTATCCTCTTCCGCTTCTTCCTCCACATATCCGCCCACGCTGGTACGGCTGCCGCCGCTGAGCTGGGATACTCCCAGATGAAGGGCTGCTGCACGCATTTCTTTGCTCTCTCTTGTGGACATGATAATTCCCGTGTAAGGAACTGCGATTCTAAGTAAGGCAATAATCCGCTTAAAGATTTCATCGGGTACCCCGTTGTCAAATGCATCCGGATCGATATCGTCTGCCGTACGCACCCGCGGCACGCTGATCGTATGGGGTCCGCATCCGAAGGTGTCTTCCAAATGCTTGGCGTGCATCAGAATTCCCACAAAATCATATTTATATAAGTTAAGCCCGAAGAGAACACCGCAGCCCACATCATCGATGCCTGCTTCCATGGCCCGGTCCATGGCTTCGGTATGATAAGCATAATCGCTCTTTGGTCCCGATGGATGAAGGTCTTCATACGCTTCTTTGTTATAGGTTTCCTGGAAGAGGATGTAGGTGCCGATTCCTGCTTCCTTGAGCTTTTTATAGTTTTCCACGGTGGTAGCGGCAATGTTGACGTTCACCCTGCGGATGGCGCCATTTTTATGTTTGATTCCATAAATGGTTTTTATGGATTCTAGTACATACTCAATCGGGTTCATCTTGGGGTCTTCGCCGGTTTCTAGTGCCAGCCTCTTATGACCCATATCCTGCAGGGCCGTTACTTCCTGCACGATTTCTTCCTGCGTCAGTTTTTTGCGGCGAATGTGCTTATTCTGTCCGTGATAAGGGCAGTATTTGCAGCCGTTAATACAGTAATTGGAAAGGTACAGCGGAGCAAACATCACAATACGGTTGCCGTAAAACTTCTCTTTGATCCGCTCGGCCAGGCTGAAAATCTCCTGATGAATTTGAGGATCTTCACATTCCAGGAGCAGGGCGGCTTCCTCATAGCTAAGTCCCTTACAGTCTTCCGCTCTCTTCAGAATCCGGCGCATGGCGTCCAGATCGTCTTTATGCTCTTTGGCGTATTCCAGGGTGCGTTTAATTTCTGCATCATCGATAAATTCAGTTGCGATTTTGGATTTACTGTTGTACATGGTTCTTCCTTCCTTTTTTCTAGAGGGGAATTCTTCCCAGCCCTCTAATCTGCTCCTCTAATAAATTCCTGTCTTTTTGAATATCGGTTTTCTCCAGCTTTGCCGGATAGATTTGGTATGCCTCTTTATAAGGATCCGGCGTTACTTTTTTCATGATGACGTTAGCCCCGCAGGCAAAGGCGTTTTCTTTTTCCTTTTGATTAATCACGCCCAGGGAAGTGGTCACTGGCAGGTTGGCTTTGGGCAGAACCAGCCTGGCCAGGGCCACCGCCCGCTTGGTCAGTTCCGGACTTCCTTCTTTTTCATTCCAAAGGGGCGTATCCGGGTGGGGAATAAAGGGGCCGATTCCCGCCATTTTGCAATGAAGCTGCTTTAGCAGCAAGAGATCATCGGCAATGGTCTTTAGGCTTTGCCCGGGCAGACCAATCATAAATCCGCTGCCTGTCTCATACCCAAGACGATCGATGGTCCGCAGGCATTCAATCCGATCTTCTAAGGTGCCGCACGGATGAAGCTTTCGATAGAGAATCGGATCGGCTGTTTCATGTTTTAAAAGATAGCGATCAGCGCCGCATTCCTTCAGGTACGCCAGCTCGCTGGAGGTGAGCTCGCCGCAGCTAAGGGTCACGGCCGCTCCCATTTGCTTGATTGCTTTGACGATTTGACCCATCGTCTCTTTATGGAAGCACGGATCTTCCCCGGACTGTAAAACAATAGTACGGTATCCTGCCGACACCGCCTGCCTTGCGGTTTCCACAATCTCCTCCGGGGACATGCGGTAGCGGATGATGCTTTTGTTGGTGCTGTTTATTCCGCAGTATCTGCATGTTCTTCCGCAGATGTTGGAAAACTCGATGATGGCTCTGATCTGTACTTCATCGCCCACATTTTCCCGCCTCACCTGGTCGGCTTTTTCATAGACCGGGCCGAAATCCTCCAGGGCCAGCAATCTTACCAACTCGTTTTTGTCCATAACTTACTCCATTCAATCAAAAAATCTCTGCCCAGGCTATGGCTGTACAGAGATTGTTCCTTTTATACATATGCCACCGCCTTTCCATAAGAATCCCTTCTTTCTGGTTCAGTACGATTTATATTTCTGTCCCTTTGAAATCGGTTAATCCCTTTTTCTCAGGTGTAATATGATTTTACCACAAAAATGGAAATTCAACCACCTCATTTTCAGTACAATGTTGCTGCATATACGACCCGATCATGCCCTGCCAGGTCCTTCACCACATTGACTTTGGTAAACTTCCTTGTCGCTCTAATCAGCTCGGACACGTCTTTTGCCTGGTCATGGCCGATTTCCAGCGCCAGGATTCCTTTTTTGCGCAGACGGGCCGGCGCTCCTGCGATGATCCTGCGATAGAAGTCCAGACCGTCCTCTCCTCCGTCCAAAGCCATCAGAGGCTCAAAGGATTTTACTTCATCCTGTAAAATGGGAATCATATGGGTGCGGATGTAAGGCGGGTTGGAAACGATCATATCAAATCGTTTCTTGGCCACCGCTTCATAAAGGTCGCCCTGCGCAAAACGGATTTTTACCCGGTTTTTCTCTGCATTGAATCTGGCTGTCTCAAGGGCCGGTCCGCTGTAATCGCTGGCGGTCACTTTTATGTTTTGGCAGATCCGGGCCAGGGAGATGCCGACAGCGCCGCTTCCGCAGCAAAGATCCAGCACTCTCCAGCTCCTTCTGCCTGGGATGCGGGGGTTATCTCCCCGTAGAATCTTCGCGGCCTCTTCAACTAGGATCTCTGTATCCTGCCGGGGAATCAGAACATCGGGATTTACCTGAAAGGTCAAGCCCATGAATTCCTGCGATCCGGTAATATGCTGCAGAGGGATCCGCTTTTCCCTCTGGCTGATAAGATCAAAGTATCTGCGCTGCAAATCCGGATCCACCGGCCTGTTGGAAGCCAGAAACAGATCCACCCGATCCTGTCCGGTCAAATAATAATACAGGAGTTCCGCATCCAGCCAGGGATCCATGCAGTGGGCCTCGATGAGCCTGATCTCTCCAGCCTTTATCATTTCTCTAACGAGCATGTATCGTCTTCCTTCTCTCCTTCATTTTCTTTCGTTTGCGCCTCCTCTTTTTCAAGGGGTCTGCCGTCCTTATCGCACAAGCCTTCAAAGCAAGGCGTTTCGGGGTCAACCATCACCGCTTTCATGGCTGCAATCGCCACTTCCAGCTGCTCCTTGTCCGGTTCGGAGGTTGTCAGCTTCTGCAAGTACAGTCCTGGCAGGCTGAGAACCTTGACCAGCCAGTTATCGCTGCGGCCCGCCCATCTGAGAAGCTCATATGAAAGGCCAGCGATCACTGGAATGAGCAGCAGCCTTGAGGCAATCCTCCAGAACAGATTGGGCCATCCTAAAAGGGAAAACAGTACCAGGCTGATTACCATGACAAACATGAGAAAGCTGGTTCCGCATCTGGGGTGAAGGGTGTAAAAGCTCTGACAGTTTTCCGGCGTCAGCTCCAGTCCGTTTTCAAAGCAATGGATGCACTTATGCTCAGCTCCATGATAGCGGAATACAGTCTGGATATCCTGCATTTTGGAAATCGCCAGCACATAGATGATAAAGAGCAGAATACGAAGAACGCCTTCTACCAGATTGAGCAGGATGCCGCTGTCGGTAAAGTGTCCCAGCCAATTGACCGCTGCCGTGGGCAGGATGATAAAGATGCCGACGGTCAAAAGCAGAGCGATCACTACGGAGGCGTAAAGCATCACATTCCATGCCCCCTTTTCACCGAACCGTTTTTCCAGCCACAGACTCAATTTATCATCTTCATATTCCACTGCATCGGGGCCGTCATAACCTTCCAGGACCTCTGCCGAATACATCAGCGTCTTTGTTCCTGTCACCAGGGAAGACACAAAGACGCCCACCCCTCTAAGGATCGGAATCTTCATCCATTTGGCAGGTTTTTTCAATTTCTCAGTTTTGAGGTGTATTGATTTATTGGGAAAGCGCACGGCAACTGCTGTTCGGTCCTCCCCCTTCATCATGATCCCGTCTAAAACGGCCTGTCCTCCCACCTTTGTCGGACAGGCGTCTTTTACAAATATTCGTTTCAGATCCATGTTTACCCCTCAAGCCTTACCTTCCTGATTACCTGGATAAAGTCCCGATTGTTTTTGGTATGTGCCAGATTATCGATGATAGTCTCTGTCACATCCTGGGTGCTGCCGTTTGACAGGGCTCTGCGCATGGCCCATACGGCCCCCAGCTCTTCCTGGTTCATCAGCAGGTCTTCTCTTCTTGTTCCCGATTTGTTGAGATCGATGGCCGGGAAAATCCGTTTTTCGGAAAGCTTTCGATCCAGATGCAGCTCCATATTTCCGGTGCCTTTAAATTCCTCGAAGATAACGTCGTCCATGCGGCTTCCAGTCTCCACCAGGGCAGTAGCCAGAATGGTGATGCTGCCGCCTTCTTCCATGTTTCTTGCGGCGCCGAAGAATTTTTTCGGCTTGTGAAGCGCTCCCGGATCCAGTCCACCTGACAGCGTTCTTCCCGATGCCGGTACCACCAGGTTGTAGGCTCTGGCCAATCTGGTGATGCTGTCCAGCAGGATAACGACATCTTTTCCGTGTTCCACCAGGCGCTGAGCGCGGGCCAGCACCATTTCTGCTACCTTGACGTGATGCTGGGGCAGCTCGTCGAAGGTGGAATAGATCACTTCACCGCCCTGGAGCGAGCGTTTCATATCCGTAACTTCCTCCGGCCGTTCATCCACCAAAAGCACGATCATTTCAACATCGGGATATTTTTTTTCAATGCTGTTGGCCACCTTTTTCAAAAGCACCGTCTTACCCGCTTTGGGAGGAGCTACAATCAGGCCCCTCTGCCCTTTTCCGATGGGGGCGATTAAGTCGATGAGGCGCATGGACAGATCTCTGGTTCCATCTTCCAGCGTCAATCTTTGGTTGGGAAAGATCGGCGTCAAATCTTCAAAATGAGGGCGCTTTATTGCCACTCCCGGTTCGTCTCCATTGACCGTTACCACGTAGAGCAGTGCGCCGAACCGTTCTCCTTCATTGGGTTTCCTTGAGATTCCGCGGATTTTATCACCTGTTTTCAGATTGAATCTGCGGATCTGAGCAGGGGACACGTAGATGTCCTTGTCGCTGGTGAGGAAGTTGGAAAATCGCAGAAAGCCGAATCCCCCTTCGGCCAGCTCCAGGATGCCCTCTACTTCCGGCCGGTCCTCTTTATCCGGTACAATTTTTCGTTCGTTTTTTCTCGGTCTGGTTTCTCCAGTTTCTTCTTCTGGCGGAGCGGCCGCTTCCGTTGCTTTCTCAGTTTCCTTTTCTTTCAGCTGCTTTGGTTCAGCCTTGGGCTTGGGCGCTTTAGCCCTCTTCCCGTCCCTGCCCTTTTCGTTCCCAGGCTTTGCCGTGTTCTTATTGGTTCTTTCTTTGGTTTTGGGTTTTTCCTCCGGCTTCTCTGCTTTGGCCTCCGGCTGGGCAGGCTCCTGCATGAGAGCAGCAATCAGTTCCGCTTTCCGCATGGAATCGCAGCCTTTCATTCCCAGATTCTTTGCCATTTCCCTCAGTTCGGCCACTTTCTTTCCCTTTAGCGTCTTTTCTTCCATAAATCACATTTCTACGCACATCCGAACGGTGCGTTCCTTTCTTGCTTTTGTCATCCTGTTTTGGTGATTTCACTAGATTTCGTGTAAATAGATAAAACAGATAAGATTTTGAGACATTCTAATATTAATAATATATACCAATTCGAGAATTGGTACAATGGTTTTCTTGCGTTAGAAGGAAAAATATGCCGGGGCTGGGGGTTGTGAGCAGAAGCCGGGCCGGAAGGCGGCCACTTGGGGTGTTGAGGTGTGGCCCGGGATGAATAAGGGCCGGGCGGGGCGGAATTATCGTGATCTTGCCTTTTCGGTGCGGTTCACGATGAAATTTTTTCTGGAGAGGCTTCGGCTGGGGCGAAAGCTGCAGCGAGGCGGTTTAGTACGGCTGGAGCGGAACGGGAAACTTGAGGAGCTGCAGTTGATTGGGGGGGTGCGGCCGTCGAGGGATCGGCGCGGCGCATAGAATCAAAAAGAGACTGAACACAAAATGAACAGTCTCTTTTTCGTTGCTTTATATTTATGCGATTGTTTATGTATCGGTTTATTTGCTGTAGTCGTAGAAACCAATGCCGGTCTTTCTACCCAGCTTGTTGGCTCTAACCATTTTTCTCAGCAGCGGATGCGGTCTGTATTTGGTGTCGCCGAATTCGCTGTACAGGGTTTCCATGATAGCAAGGCATACGTCCAGTCCAATCAAATCGCCCAGTGCAAGAGGTCCCATCGGGTGGTTGGCGCCCAGCTGCATTGCAGTGTCGATTCCTTCCACATCAGCAACTCCGTCTGCAAGAATTCCGATTCCTTCGTTTACCATTGGGATCAGGATTCTGTTTACTACGAATCCAGGAGCTTCCGCTACATCTACCGGTGTCTTTTTCAGTGACTTGGTCAGCTCGATGATGGTTTCTCTCGTTTCTTCGGATGTGGTCAGTCCCTTAACAATTTCTACCAGCTTCATGGCAGGCACCGGGTTGAAAAAGTGCATTCCGATGATTTTGTCCGGTCTGTTGGTTGCCGCAGCGATTTCTGTGATGGACAGTGCAGAAGTATTAGTAGCGATGATTGTATCCGGCTTGCACAGTTCGTCCAGTTCCTGGAAGAGTGCTTTCTTTGCTTCCATGTTTTCTGTGGCAGCTTCGATGATCAGATCAGCGTCCTTAACGATGCTGATATCTGTTGATCCATGTACTCTGCTAAGGATTTCATCTTTGTCAGCAGCTGTAATCTTTTCTTTCTTTACCATTTTGTCCAGATTCTTTGTAACAGTAGCAAGTCCGTTATCAACGGAAGTCTGTCTTCTGGCTCTCAGTACAACTTCGTATCCGTTCTGAGCAAGAACCTGAATAATTCCGGCACCCATTGTGCCTGTTCCTAATACTCCTACTTTTTTCATTGTATGTCCTCCTTGTAGTGTAACAATCCGCCTTCTCGGAGCCGATTGTTAAAAAATTAACTTTATCCTCATGGTATATTATATACCACACACTCATCTATTGTAAACTATTTTTGTCTTCTTTGCATTAGTAAATTTCTTTTTTCATTTCTTTTTTATACGCTTCCACGCCCGGCTGGTCGAAGGGGTTTACTTCCATCAGCATTGCGGTAAGAGCGCAGGTGGTTTCAAAGAAGTAGATCAGCTGGCCTAGATGATAGGCGTCAAGCTTTGGAATGTCAATGCGGACCATGGGGATCTGCGCCCCGCTGTGAGCCTGGATGACGCCCTTGACCGCCGCCTTATTGAGCTGGTTCAGCGTCTTTCCCGCCAGCGGCCCCGATGGAATGGTCAGATCGACGTCCGCTTCCATCACATTGAGTACCGTTTCAAAGAAAACCTGGTTTCCCTGCTGCAAAAACTGCCCGATGGAATGAAGGTCGGTGGTCAATTCCAGACCGGACGGAAAGAGGCCGGTTCCGTTTTTGCCTTCGCTCTCTCCGTAAAGCTGCTTCATCCATGAAACAAAGGATTTGAGCCTGGGCTCAAAGTACTGAATCCCTTCAATGACTTTTCCTTTTTGCAGGAGCAAATACCTTGCGATGGCATAGTCCTTGGCGTCAAAATCCCAGTCCGTAGAAAGAGCCGCAGCCGCAGCGCCGTCCAGCATGGCCTTGACGTCGGCTCCCGCAGCCGCGATGGGAAGCAGTCCCACAGGAGTCAGAACCGAGTAGCGGCCGCCGATGTCAGAGGGAACAGAAAAGCTGATATAACCTTCCTTCTCCACTTCTTCCCGCAAAGCGCCTTTTTCCGGATCGGTTATCACATAGATCCGTTTTCTCGCTTCTGCTTCTCCATATGTACGAATCAGCTCTTTTTTGAAAATGCTGAATGCGGCGGCCGTCTCTACCGTAGTGCCGGATTTGGAAATCACGCAGAGGCAGACTTCTTTTCTGCCCATTTCCTCCAGCAGCTGTGCATGGTAGGCAGCGCTTAGATTGGTTCCCGCAAACTTCACCTCCGGCGCGCCGGGTTCTTTGGGAAGGGCCTCGATCGCAGCTTTCGCGCCGAGGTAGGAGCCGCCGATGCCGATTACAATCAAAAGCTCGCACTGGAGGCCAATGGCGTCGGAAACAGCCAAAAGGCTTTCCAGCTCTTGTTTATCATACTCCATAGGCAGTTTTACCCACCCTGTAAAATCTTCTTTTCCTGACCATAGCCTTTCCAGGGCCTCATCGGCCTTTTCTCTTTTGCGGTCTATATCCCCTTGTACCAAACAGCTTCTGGAAACGTCTATCTTTATATCCATAGAAAACCTCCTTTATCCCTATCCTTTTTATTGTAATCTGCCTGTTCCTGTTATTCAAGAAAATGTTTTCCTGATTTATCTTCAAGTCATTCAAAAAACAGTATTAATTTGTGTTTTTTCCCTATTATTCTGTCACCTCTTTCGGCTTTTGACCAAAAAAAAGACAATGCGACTTTGCGGTCCTTGCAATTCATTGTCTTCATAGCTTTATAACGATAAATTGATTTCACGTTATTTAATTATTCTATTACACATTAACGGAAAGAAAGGTAAGGTAAAAAATGAAAAGAAAATGTCTATTTCTCGTTATTGCATTAGTGCTGGTGTTTGGATCGGTCAGTGTGGTCAGTGCGTATACAAGTTCGGCAACAGTAAATACTAATCGTACCAGCAACACTTCTGCAAGAGTCTCTGCAGATATAACCTATAGCACTACCGTTGATTCGTGTACCACTAAGATTACTTTACAAGAAAGATATAGTGGTTCTTGGCGAACTGCAACTGGTGTCCCTGTAAAAACAGTGTCTCGGACAAAAAGCAATGTGCGAACTCTAAGTCTCCCCTATACATTTACCTTGGTAAAAGGAAAAGTATACCGAATAAAAGCTGTCTTCTCTAGCAAAAAAGGAAGTTCTAGCGTTTCAAGAACGGTCTATAGTGGAACCTTCTAGTAAAATAAGCGATCGAACTGCCTTAAAATGGTTAAGGCAGTTTGACTTTATATAATATTTTTGCAGCCTTTTCTGTAGTGATATCTCCCGCTACACTCAAATATCCATCACTTGAATATTTCATATATATTTTTTCGGCTCCATTATCTTCGATTGTATATATGTCACCCCAATTAGTAGTTATTTTCTTTGTTATACCTTTTGTGATATTTACATTAGATCCGCCAGAGTAAGTTCTTTGAGTAATTATTAAACTTTTGTGATCACTTGTATATGTATATTCAGCTAAAAAATCACTGTCCCCATATATTTCAATAAAGAGATTTTGAAAAATATATTTTTTTGGAATGTATCCGGGAATTACCAATTTAGGAACATATATCCTGTAACCGCTAACTTTCTCCCAGTTGGATTCATTATACTCTGTAATTCCACTATCGCCCTGGATTTCCCCTTCATTAATCACAATCTCTCCATCCCCGGTCTCAACCCGCTGTTCCGTATTTTTGTCGGCGTCGACCGGAACTACTGTTTCCGGCCACGCCATATAAACCACCGCTGCACACACAATTACCGCAACTGCCGCTACACTAGCACACCTCGCCGCTCGTTTTCTGCGCTTTTTTTTATCTGCAGCGTCCAAAGCTTTGAGCTCCTCTACCGTAATCGACACTTCCGGGATTTCCCCCATATCATCAGATAGGGCCTTTACCAATGCGTTCTCAACTGCGCTTCTTGCCGTCGTTCTTTCATCCTTATTTTTCTCAGCCATGTTCTTTCCTTTCTTTACGGTGTTACCCCTTTATCTGTAGTTGCCACTGCGGTGTACTTAATAGGTTTATTATAATTCAATCTAATGTTCTATGCAATTCTTTCAAATGCTTCGATACGGATCACTCTTCCTTGCCGACAATTCCTTCCACATAATATCTTGCAATCTGCTCCATACATTTCAACTGTTCTACCGAGCAGGCCGAGAGCGGACCCATAATATTTTCCTTAATTCGCTCTATTTCCGGATCTGCAGTATCTGTGGCGGCCTTGTCTCCAGCCAGAATATAATCAGCACTCAAATTCAAAATCTGCGTCAACCGATATAAGGTTTGAATAGATACCCCTTTATCTCCATATTCAATATCTGCTACAAACTTACTGGAGACGCCTAATTTGGCTGCCAGCTGCCCCCTGGTCATATGAATCGCTTCACGCTGCGTCCGGATCCGCCGCCCCATTTTCTTAAGATCGATCTCCTTTAAACTGGTCTTTTTCTTCATTCTTCTCCTCCCAGGAACTGTTTCCACTCACAGTTACAATTATCTCTACTTATAGTCTAGTGTTCTCAGCTCCCGCGGAAATAAACTATTGGTGTAATTAAGTATATCTTTAAAGAGAATTTTTGGAAAATTTTATATCATTTGTCGAAAGTTGCGTCTTTTTGTCTAAATTTGTAGTCTATAATATCGTGTTTTTTGAACCCTAAATTACGGAAAGAAGGTGTTTATGAAAATCGATGATCATTTAAGACTTTCCAGGAACTTAAAAACATTGAGAAGGACTGTCCGGCTCAACCAAGCAGAGCTGGCCGCAAAAATCGGATTATGCAGATCTTCTTACAGCCTGCTCGAGCAGGGTGAACGGCTGCCGGATCTCAATACACTTTACTCCCTTTCTCAATTTTATCATGTGGAGATGGATGCTTTGGTAAAATGTGATGTGCAATCGATTTTAAGCGATTACTTTCTGCACCAGAACATTACCAAGGACGAACACCAACTTCTGAATCTTTATTCAAAGCTTTCGGAAGTATCAAAAGGACAACTCCTGGAACGGGCGGAAGAGCTGGCCCGGCTGGACATTCGGAAAAGACAAGAGGCTCTGCAGGTGGATTATTAACACCAAAAAAATTAAAGCCGGTACTCATAATATGAGGCCGGCTTTCATAATATTGCATTTAGGTTTATATCGTTGAGAGGAAGAAGGTGACACATGGCCACATACAACTTTCCGGACAGAAATGCACTTCGTCTTTTTGAGCAGGGCGATTATATCTTTTGCTATCAAAGTTTTGGCGCCCACAAGGATCGAAAGGACGGCCAAAGCGGTTACCGATTTACGGTCTGGGCTCCAGGCGCAAGAAGTGTACGGGTCATCGGCGACTTCGACGATTGGCAGGGACGGGAAACCTCCATGCGGCAGCTAGAGGAAAGCGGGGTATGGGAAACCTTTGTTCCACATGCAAAAGAAGGCATGCTGTACAAATACTTAATTGAGACGCCCTCCGGCGGCCTGCTGTATAAAGCAGACCCTTTCGCCTTTTATGCCGAAAAGCGGCCGGGAACGGCATCCAGACTGACAGACCTTTCATACACGTGGTGCGACTCCAGCTGGATGGCACAGCGAAAAAAACAATCTCATTTTAAAAAGCCCCTGAACATCTATGAGGTCCACCTTGGTTCTTGGAAGCAGAAGCGGGGCATACAAGAGGGGGAGGAACCGGTCTTTTATACTTACCGGGAGCTGGCCAAAGAGCTGACCGATTATGTGAAAGAAATGGGGTACACCCATGTGGAATTGATGCCGGTAATGGAGCATCCCTTCGACGGTTCTTGGGGCTACCAAATCACCGGCTATTATGCCCCTACCAGCCGCTATGGACCGCCGCAGGATTTCAAATATCTGATCGATTGCCTGCATCAGGCGGGCATCGGCGTGATCTTGGATTGGGTTCCAGGCCATTTCTGCCGAGACGGACATGGGCTCTGCAGCTTCTGCGGCTCAAAGTTATATGAATCCCAGGAACACGCCCACTGGGGTACGTTTAATTTTGACTACAGCAGACCGCAAGTAGCTAATTTTCTTATCAGCAACGCCGTTTTTTGGCTGGAGGAATATCATGCTGACGGGCTGCGGGTGGACGGCGTCAGCAGTCTGCTCTATCTCAACTATGGAATCGATAAGCCCAGCCTAAAGCGATATAACGAGCGGGGAGGCGAAGAAAATCTCCACGCACAGGCCTTCCTGCAAAAGCTCAATCAAACCGTAGGCCAGCTCTTTCCCGATGCCTTTACCATCGCAGAAGAAAGTACAGCCTGGCCCCTGGTTACCTATCCGCCGGAAGAAGGCGGCCTGGGCTTTCATTACAAATGGGATATGGGCTGGATGAACGACACCCTCAAATACTGCTCACTGGACTTTCCTTTCCGCGACGGCAGCCATAACCTGCTGACCTTTTCCATGATGTATGCGTTTAATGAAAACTTTATCCTGCCCTTGTCACACGATGAAGTGGTCCATGGTAAAGCTTCTTTAATCGGCCGCATGCCGGGCGATTACTGGCGACAATTTGCGGGGCTGAGACTCTTGCTCTTTTATCAAATGTGCCACAGCGGCGCCAAACTCAACTTTATGGGCAGTGAATTCGGCCAATTCATCGAGTGGCGATTCTACGAAGGACTGGAATGGTTCCTGCTGGACTATGAAGCCCATGCAAAACATCAGCAATATGTAAAAGCGCTGAACCACTGTTATCTTCGTCAGTCCGCCCTTTGGAAAGAAAACTATACTTGGAACGGTTATCAATGGATCGATGCTGATAATTGCCGGCAAAGTATTTTGATATTTAAACGGCAGGGTGAGAAAAAAACGGATTTTGCTATCATCCTCCTCAACTTTCAGCCTCAAACCTATAAAGACTTTAAGATCGGCGTACCGGAGCCGGGCATCTACCGGGAGGTATTCAATTCAGACGATAAAGATTTCGGGGGAAGCGGCTGCGTCAACCGCCGTCTCCTAAGAACAAGAAAAGGCGAGTACCACGGACAGAAGCAGTATCTATCGATCTTAGTTCCTCCGGTCGGCGGGATGATCCTTACTTACTGTCCGCCAAAAAAAAGATCGGAGGAATTAAAGGAGGATAACAAGAATTATGTTTGCAAGCAAGGATGACTTTAAGGAACAATATCTGGCGGAATTTACTAAAACCATGGCAAAGCCCTTTGAAGAGTGCACCAAGCGGGAAAGATACGAAGTACTGGCAAAAATGATCTGCAGCCGAGCAGCAAAGCTTCACACTGAAACCAGGCTGCGGCACATAAGCCAGCAGCGAAAGCAGGTCTATTATTTTTCCATGGAGTTTCTCATCGGCAGGCTGCTGAACAACTACCTGATTAACTTGGGAATCGAAGAAACAGTTCGTCGAGGACTCAAAGAACTGGGAGAGGATTTGGATCAGCTTCTTCCCATGGAGCCGGACCCTGGCTTGGGCAACGGAGGACTGGGACGGCTGGCAGCCTGTTTTTTGGATTCCATGGCCTACCTGGATCTTGCGGGGATGGGTATGGGCGCCCGTTATCGATTCGGACTATTCAAACAGACCATTGAGGACGGCCGTCAGACCGAAGAACCGGATCCCTGGCTGGTCAACGGGTATCCCTGGGAGATCCGCAATTCGGATAGCGCCGTTTCCGTACACTTTGGCGGTAAGGTGGAACGGACCTATGAAGATGGTAAAATCAATTTTGAGCACACGGCTTATCAGACCGTCCTGGCCGTTCCTTACGATGTACCCATTGTGGGATATGACGGCAAAACTGTAAACATGCTGCGGCTCTGGCAAGCCGAACCAGCAGAGGAAAAGATTGACCTTGCTGCTTTTAACAACGGTAAATACAGTGAAGCAGTCCGTGAGCGGAATGAGATTGAAGCGATCACAGCCATCCTTTATCCCGACGACAGTACACCTGCCGGAAAAGAACTGCGCTTAAAACAGGAATATTTTCTCACCGCTGCCGGAATCGCTTCCATCATTGATAACTATAAGCATCAATACGGCGCAGATAACTGGCGCGCCTTTTCAGACCGCACAGCCATCCATACCAACGATACCCATCCGGCGCTGTGTGTTCCGGAGCTGATGCGGATTCTCCTGGATCAAGAAAACCTGGAATGGGATGATGCCTGGGACATTGTAACAAAAACAATTTCTTTTACCAATCATACGATCATGCCCGAGGCTCTGGAAAAGTGGCCCATTGATCTCATACAGCGATTGCTGCCGCGGGTCTACATGATTATCGAGGAAATCGACCGACGTTACCGCGAAAATATTGACCGCAGCCAAGCAGATTGGCAGGACCGGACCCGTTCCTCTGCGATCCTCTGGGACGGCCAGGTGCGCATGGCCAATTTATCCATTATCGGCAGCCATTCCGTCAACGGCGTGGCCTCCATTCATACCAATATTCTTAAACACGATGTTTTTCAGACCTTTTATCAGGAGAGCCCCGATAAATTCAATAATAAAACCAATGGGGTCAGCCACAGGCGCTTTCTTCTAGAGGCCAATCCAGCTCTAGGCAGGCTGATCACCACTTCAATCGGACCGGAGTGGATTTCCAATGCCTATCATTTGGAAAATCTGCTCCCCTATGCCAATGACGATTTGTTTCTGAATCAGCTGGAAAAAATCAAATATGTCCAAAAGTGCCGTCTGGCGGAATATATCAAAGAACATAACGGAATTACCGTCGATCCGGCATCCATCTTTGATGTACAGGTAAAGCGAATTCACGCATATAAACGCCAGCTGCTCAATATGATTAAAATTATGTACCTTTATAATCGGCTGAAAAAAGAACCGGATCTGGACCTCCATCCCCATACCTTTCTTTTCTCAGGAAAAGCAGCCCAAAGCTATGAGTTCGCCAAGGAAGTGATCCGTCTGATTCATGCGATGGCGGATGTGGTCAATCATGATGCGCAGATAGGCGGAAAGCTGAAGGTCGTTTTTCTTGAGAATTTGAGCGTCAGCATCGGCCAGCTGATCTATCCGGCCGCCGATATCAGCGAACAGATTTCCACTGCCGGAAAAGAGGCCAGCGGCACCGGTAATATGAAATTCATGTTCAACGGCGCCCTCACCCTGGGAACCATGGATGGGGCCAATGTGGAGATTCATCAGCTTGTAGGCGATGATAACATGTTTCTTTTCGGCCTTACTTCCAGTCAGGTCACGGATCTTCGGGGGAACTATCGTTCTTTGGACATTTGCGAGCGTTCTTCTGCACTCATGGAAATCATCGACCAACTGGTCAATGGATTTTTTGGCTCCGATAAGGACGCCTTTTGGAGTATACACGATGCCCTCATCCGCTACAACGACGAATATTTTGTACTTGCGGACTTTGAGGATTACATGAAAGCCTTCTTTGAGGCAGACCAGGCTTACACTGACAGGCGGCGCTGGAACAAAATGGCCCTTACCAATATCGCAATGGCCGGGCATTTCAGCAGCGATCGCACGATTTCCCAATATGCGAAAGAAATCTGGAAGATAAAATAAAAGGTCGTATCGTTTAAGTACTTGTTTACTAAGGAGGGTTTATTATGCGAAAGCAAGAATGCGTAGCGATGCTGCTGGCCGGCGGGCAAGGCAGCCGATTGGGCGCGCTGACCAGAAATATTGCCAAGCCGGCTGTAGCTTTTGGCGGAAAATATAGAATCATTGACTTCAGCCTGTCCAATTGTACCAATTCCAACATCAATACGGTGGGCGTGCTGACACAGTATAAACCTTTGCTGCTCAATTCCTACATTGGTACCGGCGCCGCCTGGGATCTGGATGATGCTTACGGAGGCGTATTCGTGCTGCCGCCCTACGCCACCGAGGCAGGCGGTCAATGGTACCAGGGAACTGCAGATGCCATCTTTCAAAACATAGATTTTATTGATAACTACGATCCTCAATACGTTTTAATTATTTCTGGCGATCATCTTTATAAAATGGATTACAGCTTAATGCTGGAAGAACACAAGCAGACCGGAGCCGACCTGACCATTTCCGTAATGAAAGTGGCCTGGGAAGACGCCTGCCGATTCGGCATTCTGACTGCCGATGAGAAGCATCAAATCGTCAAATTTTCCGAAAAACCGAAGAATCCCGACAGCAACCTGGCCTCCATGGGCATTTATATGTTTAATTGGAAGGTTCTAAAAGAGGCCCTTATAGGGGATCATCAAAATTCCCGCTCCGACCATGATTTTGGCAAGAATGTGATTCCCATGCTCCTAAATCAGGGCAAAAGGCTCTGTGCCTATACCTTTTCCGGTTACTGGCAGGATGTGGGAACAATCGACAGCTATTATCATACAAACATGGAGCTTCTCAATCCCCAGTCCCAGTTTAATATCTTTGAAGAGGATATGCGAATCTTCAGTAATTCCAATATTTATCCGCCCCATTACATCGGCCGCGGCGCTGTGGTGGAAAACAGCCTCATCTGCAATGGCAGCCGCATTTTGGGTGATGTAAAAAATTCCATTCTCAGCTTTGAGGTCTCCATTGAGGCGGGAGCCAGTGTATCCGATTCCATTCTCCTGCCCGGCGCGTCCGTGAAAAAAGGCGCCCAGGTATTTCGGACCATTGTCGGCGAACATGCCGTAGTAGGGGAGGACGCTGTCTGCGGAAACAGAAAAGGACACGAAATCACGGTCATCGGCGACAATCAGATCGTGTTCAAGCAACAGGAAGGAGGAAGCCATGAATAAGGTTATCGGACTGATTACCACCAATTATACCAACGGCCATTTCGGCCCCCTGGCCCAGAACCGGCCGGCAGCTACCATTCCCTTTGGAGGCAGATACCGGCTGGTGGATTTTCCTCTCTCCAACATGGTTCATTCCGGAGTTCGTTCTGTGGGCATCACCACTTCTCACTGCTACCGCTCCATCATCGACCATCTGGGAGATGGAAAGTACTGGTCTTTAGATCGAAAATCAGGAGGCCTGTTTTTCCTGCCGGGTTCCATCTATGGATTAAAGCGGTTTGAAGGAAAGTTCCTGCTGCGGGACTTTATTGACAATCGTCCGTATCTTGCTCGGGCCAATGGGCATCTGGTCGTTGTAAGCGCCAGCAATAAGATCTATAACATGGACCTCCAGCCGCTGATTCGCCAGCATCGCCAATCGGGCGCCCAGATCACCATGGTTTACAAAGAGATCGCAGACGCCCATATGAAGCAGGGCCCCTTCCTCGATCTAGGACAGGACGGCAGGCTGGTGGGAATCCGCAGGCAGACAGCCGGTCACGCCGCCTGGTTCATGGACTGTTTTGTCATTAACCAAGAAGATCTGTTGGCCTTGATGGATTGGTATGAAACCATGAGCTATGTTGATCTCATGGAAATTATTTATGAAAATATAATTGATATGAAGATCGATTCCTATCGTTTTGACGGCTATGTGGGTGCAGTTGACAGCACTTATGACTATATGCGCTGCTCGCTGGATTTGCTCAAGCCCGAAATCAGCGACGAATTATTCAATAACGGCCGCAAAATTTTTACAAAGGTGCAGGACTCGCCGCCGTCCAAATATCGATCTGGATCCCATGTGTCCAATTCGCTGATTGCAAACGGCTGTGTCATCGAAGGAACTGTCGAAAACAGCATCCTCTCAAGGAGCGTCCGCATCGGCAGGGGAGCAGTGGTCAAAAACTGTGTGATCATGCAGCAGAGCAATATTAAAACCGGCGCCTTTATGGAAAATGTGATCTGCGACAAATTCGTGCGGATTAACGAGGATACCCGCCTCAGCGGCAACCGCTATACGCCGCTGGTAATCGAAAAAAGTAAAGAAGTTTAGAGCAAAGGAATTCAATATGACCAACAAAAGCAACCATTCGCAAAAGACAAGTCCGATCAAAGTTCTATACGCCATATTCGAAGCCGACCCTTTTATTAAAACAGGCGGCTTGGGAGATGTAGGAGGATCCCTTCCCGCTGCCTTATGCAAAACCGGCGTGCAGGTAAGGGTCATCCTGCCCAAGCTGGCCTCAATCCCGCAGGAATTTAAAAGCAGGATGATCACCATTACCCAGTTTGAAGTTCCGCTGGGCTGGCGGCGGCAGTACTGCGGCATCCAAATGCTGCGGGAAAAAGGCGTCACCTATTATTTTGTGGACAACGAATATTACTTTAAGCGGTCCGGACCTTACGGCTATGAGGATGATGGTGAGCGTACCGCTTTTTTCTGCAAGTCAGTACTGGAGTGCCTCCAGCATCTCCCGGATTTTTTTCCAGATATCCTCCACTGCAATGATTGGCATACGGCTCTAATTCCGGTATTCCTCCGTGAACAATACATGGAAGCCCCAAAATATACGCGGCTACGCACCGTATTTTCTGTACATAATCTTAAATTTCAAGGTATTTTTCCCAAGTCGATGCTGGCTGATGTCCTGGGGCTTGCCCATAGCAGGTCCGCCTCTGACCAGCTGGCCTTTGAGGGGAGTATTAACTATCTTCAGGGAGCCCTTTATTACAGCGACCGGCTCACCACAGTCAGTCCTACCTATGCCAAAGAAATCCGCACTGCATATTACGGAGAGCACATGGAAGAAATCTTTCGACGACGAAGCTCCGTTCTCACTGGAATTCTCAATGGAATCGACCAATCAAAGTATTCTCCGGCTAAAGATCGATGCCTTTATGAAAGGTATCGGCCGTCTTCCTTTCAGCAGGGAAAGGCCGCCAACAAACGTGCTCTTCAGGAAGAACTGGGGCTAAATAGGGATGAAAGCATACCGCTTCTTGTCATCATCAGCCGTCTGACTGAGCAGAAAGGCCTCGATCTGGTCCTGGGAATTCTCGATGAGCTCCTCTGTGAGCGAGTCCAGCTGGCTGTCCTGGGAGTTGGGGATGCCAAATACGAGGATGCTTTCCGCGGCTATCAGGCCCGCATGCCTCAGAAAGTTCGGGCCTGCATGACTTTTGACGCTCCCATGTCATCTAAATTTTATGCTGCTGCTGATATTCTGTTGATGCCGTCCAAGTTCGAACCTTGCGGCCTGTCACAAATGGCAGCTATGCGTTATGGCACGATTCCCATAGTACGGGAAACCGGAGGGCTGGCGGACAGCGTCATCGCCTATAACCAATATGAGGATACCGGCGACGGATTCAGCTTTGCCAACTATAATGCTCATGAACTGCTGTTTACCATCAAGAGCGCCTTGGATCTTTACACCAACCGCAGAGCGTCTTGGGATGCTCTGGCAGTGCGCGCTATGAAAAAAAATTTTTCCTGGAAAGCTTCGGCAGAAAAATATGCTGCCCTTTACCGGGATTTAATCCATCTATAAAAGGAATGATTTATGAACGTTTATCACAATTCACAGGATCCGGCTTATCGGTCTCCAAAAGGCGCTGTAGCTGCAGGAACGCGCATTTGTCTTTCCCTGGCGGTGGAAGGGGAGTGTCCGTGCCCCGGCTGCTTCTTGTACTTGTATATGGACGGGACGAATGCTGAGCCTGCTGCAATGGAAGGTGTGCGGCACTCCCGGAATCTGCAGCTTTTTTCCATAGAAATCGTCGCTTCTGCCAGCCCGGCATTATGCTGGTATTATTTTTCTATAACCGGCACCGACGGATCTCCCCTTTATTATGGGAACAATCCCCAGCAGCTCGGCGGAGAAGGCCTCCTGTACGACCATATTCCGCCGCCCTTTCAGATTACCGTCTATGCGCCGTCTTCCGTTCCTGACTGGTATACTCATTCCATTCTTTATCAAATTTTTCCTGATCGATTTGCCCGAGATGACGCCTGGCTTTCCAGACAGGCCGATGCCGCCGCCGAGCCATTCGCAGAGACTTTCCCTTCGCGGCTGATTCAGCAGAACTGGTACGATCAGCCCTTTTATAGCCGGAATACAAAGGGAGAAGTAATTCGCTGGCCTTTTTTCGGCGGCAGCCTGGAAGGAATTCGCAGCCGGCTCTTGTATTTAAAAAGCTTGGGGGCGGGAACCATCTATCTCAATCCTATTTTTTTGGCACGCAGCAATCACAAATACGATACGGCCGACTACCTGCGCATTGATCCGTCCTTTGGCAGCCTGGAGGAGTTTTCCCGCCTAATCCGAGATGGGGAGCGCCTGGGAATCCGCTTCATACTGGACGGGGTTTTCAACCACACCGGCGCCGACAGTAAATACTTCAACCGCTTTGGCCGCTACCGAGAGCCCGGCGCTTGCCAGGGGCCGCAATCGCTTTATTACGATTGGTATTCCTTTACCAGTTTTCCCGATGAGTATGCCAGCTGGTGGGGGGTTGCCGATCTTCCCGCGGTTAATAAAAGCAATTCCTCCTATCAGGAATTTATCTTCGGCGGCAGAGACAGTGTCATCCGCCGCTGGCTGAATGAGGGGGCAGGCGGCTGGCGACTGGATGTGGCTGACGAGCTTCCCGATTCCTTCATTGCCGGCATCAAAAAAGCCATGGAGGATTATGATCCCAAGGGCGTCCTCATCGGGGAAGTGTGGGAGGATGCCAGCAACAAGATCAGCTATGGGCAGCGGCGGCGGTATTTTCTGGGAGGAGAGCTGGACGCGGTGATGAACTATCCCTTGCGCGGTCTTCTAATGGATTACATGTGCGGCCGGTGTTCTGCGGAAAACGCAGTGCGCCGCCTTTTGAGCCTGGCTGAAAATTATCCGCCTCAGAACTTCTACGCGTCATTTAATCTCCTTGGAAGCCACGATCAGCCTCGTATTCTCACTGTGCTGGGCGATGCTCCCCAGGATTTGGAATACGACAAGAAGGAGGGATACCGACTGTCAAAGGATAAATATGCCCTGGCAAAGCAGCGGCTGAAGCTTATCAGTCTGCTCCAGTTCATTCTGCCGGGAGTTCCCGCTGTCTACTATGGGGATGAGGCTGGCTGTCAGGGATACGAAGATCCTTATAACCGGGGCACCTATCCCTGGGGCCGGGAGGACCAGGAACTGCTGGCACATTATCGGATGCTGGCTGCTTTGAGAAAGCAGTATGCCTTTCTTGCTGATGGAGACTACCGGTTTTCCTGGGAAGGGGAACATGTTTTTATATGTACCAGGTGGGAAAAAGGGGACGGCCGCAGGCTAATCGCCGCTGTTAATCGTCATATCTTTGGAGCGGTCTCTTTTCAATTGTCCCTGCCCGAAAAAACGACCTATGTACTGGAGCTTCTTACTTCGAGGGTCTTTTATCCAAAGGATGGCAGCCTCTTAGTTAATCTGCCGCCGCTATCGGCCATGGTCCTCGACTGCCGTACCAATCCGCCCCAAAAGCGTTCGCTGAAGCGGCGGGCAGGCGTGTTATGCCACATCTCGTCCATACCTTCGGCAAAGATGGACTCTGGAGCAAAGCAGTTTATTGATTATCTGTCCGATTGCGGTCAGAAATTATGGCAGATCCTGCCCCTCAACCCCGCGGGAGGGGAGGGAGATTCGCCCTATTCCAGCCCAGCAGTCTTTGCGGGAGATGAGCGTCTTATGGATGAGAATGCTCCCCTGGATTGGGACCGTTATCAAGCCTTTTGCCGCCAGGAAGCCTTTTGGCTGGAGGACTTTGCGCTATATATGGTGTTAAAGGAAGAGTTTTCGGATTTACCCTGGCAGAAATGGCCTCAGCCCGAGCGGGATCGAACGAACCTGGATTCTTGGAAACAGCAGGCGGGACAGCGGCTGGAAGCAATCCGCCGCCGTCAGTTCTGCTTTTGGTCCCAGTGGGAACATTTAAAGACCTATGCCAATGAAAAAGGAATCTCGGTCATCGGGGATCTGCCCTTCAGTCCCGGGACCGACAGCGCCGATACCTGGGCCCACAGGGACTTGTTTCTCCTTGGGGATGACGGTCTCCCACTGGCTTATGTCGGGGCGCCCGCCGATGAATTTTGCCCGGACGGACAGAGTTGGGGTAATCCATTATGTGATTGGGATCGGATGAAAAAGGAAGACTATTGGTGGTGGCGCCGGCGCATTTCCCAGGCAATGAGGCATTATGACTATATTCGCTGCGACCACTTTCGAGGATTTTCAGCTGCTTACGCCATTCCTCCTGGTAAAGCAGCCTGCGAGGGCGTATGGCTTCCCGGTCCGGGCGAGGATTTTTTCCGCTGTTTAACAAAGCATCTGGGTCAGCTGCCCCTTTTAGCGGAGGATTTAGGTTGTCTGGACATCCAGGTTAAAAACCTGCTCCATCTTTGCCGATATCCGGGGATGATGGTCTATCAGTTTTCTCATGGCGAAATGGAGTGCCTGCCCGATAAGGCGGCGGCAGAAAAACTTTACTATACCGGCACCCACGACAACCGGACTCTCGCCGCATGGTGCGCAGAAAATACTACCCAGCCCCGGGGAAGTGATGCTATAATAGAGTCATTATATAAAGGCAATGGCGCCTGGATCATCACGCCTCTTCAAGATTTGCTGGGGCTGGGGGATGAAAGCCGGATGAATGTGCCGGGCCGGGCACTTGGCAATTGGACCTGGCAGGCCCAGCCCTCTCAGTTGACACAGGAGCTGGCAGCAAAAGTGCGAAGATGGGCGTTAGACAGTGGCAGATAGCCTGGCTGCGTAAAGGGCCGCTCCCAGCGATGGGGCGGTTTCATCCAGGATGAGACGGATGGGGATCTCCTCCAGGAGATCTCGTACCCGGCCCTTATCTAGAAATGCGTTCAAAAAAGCATTCTGGTCCAGCAGAGGATGGATCTTTGGAAGAATGCCGCCGCTGAGATAAATGCCCCCCGATGCCATGAAGATCAAGCCAAAGTTACCGCAGGCAGAACCTAGGATCTGAGAAAACACCGTCATGGTTTCCATGGCATCGGGTTCTTGCTTGAAAGCTTTGTCAGTGATCTGCGCAGGGCTCAGGCCCCAGGCACCGGTCAGTGCACCATAGATATTGACAAGTCCCTGGCCGGATAGCAGCCGTTCACAGCTGAGACGGCCATATTGCTTGTGCAGTGTATCGCAGATTTGCTGCTGGCGCAGGTCTCCGGGAGCAAAATCCATATGGCCGCCTTCTGATGGCAGTACTTCCCCTACAGGGGTAATCACACAGACCCCCAGGCCGGTTCCCAGAGAGAGGACTGCCTTTGCGCCTTTTTGGGGAGAGCCTTCTTTTAAAGATAAGAGCTGCCCCGTCGCAATGGCAGGCAATGCGTATCCCACCGCTGCAAGATCGTTCATGAGTATAATCGTCGGGATTTGGGGAAGCGCATTTTTCAGGGAGTCCCGATCAATACGCAGCCCCGTGCCGGTCAGTTCCACCGTCTGCCTGTGGACGGGGCCAGCGGCTGCAATGCAGAGGCATTCCACGGTCCTGCCGCAGGCCAGCTGGGATATGAGACGGCCAAGATCATCGATTGATGCGGTGGGGATCCGCTGTCTCTCCGCCTGCCGGCCGTCCTCCCAGAAGGTGCATAAGGTTTTGGTTCCGCCAATATCCATTGTCATGATCATAGGTAAGGCCTCCGTGTCTTAATTATATTCAGTATATCACAGATCAACTCAGGAAGTGAGGGAAATGCTATGTTAAATAAAGAAGTCGAAGACCGTTATCAGCAGTGGCTTACCAGCCCGTATTTTGACGAAGCTACGAAGGCGGAGCTCAAGGCTATAACCGATGAAAAGGATATCGAGGATCGCTTTTACTGCGATCTGGAGTTTGGAACTGGAGGCATGCGCGGTATGCTTGGAGCCGGAACCAATCGTATGAATCTATATCTGATCCGTAAACTGACAGCCAGCTTTGCCCGCGTCATTGCAGACCACGGCGAAGATGCGAAAAATCGGGGAGTAGCAATCGCTTATGATTCCCGCCGGTTTTCAGAGGATTTTGCTATGGAGACGGCCCTGGTACTTGCAGCTCATGGTATTCGGGCATACTTGTTTGAATCTCTCCGTTCAACACCGGAATTATCCTTTACCATTCGCCACAAGCATGCCATTGCCGGCGTCATGATCACCGCCAGCCATAATCCAAAAGAATACAACGGTTATAAGGTCTACTGGGAGGACGGCGCCCAGCTTCCTCCGGCCCAAGCCGATGAGATCATGGCCAAGATGGACGAGTGCGGATGGGATGTTTCTGTCCTTTCCCGCGAGGAAGCCCTTGCTTCAGGGCTGTTGGAAATGATCGGCCAGGAGGTGGACGATTGTTATATGACCTGCGTCCAGGAGCAGCTGCTCCATCCCCAGCTGGATCAGCAGAAGGGCTGCGGACTGAAGATCGTTTACACCCCGCTCCACGGCGCTGGCCGGGTTTTTGTTGAGCGCATCCTTTCCCAGAACGGATTTTCCCAGATCTTTACTGTCCCTGAACAAGCTGAGCCCGATTCGGAATTTTCTACGGTTCACGTTCCCAATCCGGAAGATGAAGGTGCATGGGAACTTGCTTTGACCTATGCTAAAGAACTGCAGGCCGATCTGCTGCTGGCTACGGATCCGGATTCGGACCGTCTGGGAGTTCAGTGCAGGACCAGCAAAGGGGAATACCAGCATTTGACTGGCAATCAGGTAGGAGTCATTTTAGCCAATTACATCATTGGATCGCAAAAAGCGGAAAAGGGCCTGCCCGCAGATGGTATCATGCTGCAAAGCATCGTTTCCACTGCCCTGACCGAAAAGCTGGCGGAGGAACTGGCCGTACCTCTGAAAAAGGTACCGGTCGGCTTTAAATTTATCGGGGAACAGATTAAAGAGATGGAAGAGACGGGCAAAGGAAGTTTTTTGTTTGGCTTTGAGGAAAGTCTGGGTTATCTCAAAGGCACATACGCCAGGGACAAGGATGCGGTCCTGGGCGCTGCACTTGTAGCGGAAGCCGCGCTCTATTATCAGGAGATCGAGGGAAAGACATTGACCGATGTTCTGGACGGACTCTTTGATACCTACGGCTATTTCCTCGATGAACAGGTTGCTTGTACGCTCATGGGAAAAGACGGAAAAGAACGGATCGACCAGATTATGAAGTTCTTAGCAGCCGATGATCGCTGCCGGATCGGCGGCCAAAAAATCATCAGCCGGGAATATTATGACAGAGGCAAGCAGTTAAAAAACGGCTGCATGCTGGATTTGGATTTTCCAAAGGTCAACATCGTCGGACTGACTTTTGAAAACGGCGGATTCATCAAAGCCAGACCGTCGGGCACGGAACCCAAAATTCGCTTTTATTTCTGTGTCGCCGGCAACGGCCGCCGGGATGCGGAGGAAACTCTGGAGCGGACAAAGAAGGATTTCTTTTCCTTGATCGAGCAGCTTTTGTGACATATTGACCAAATTGTTGAGATTTTTCCAACGGCTACAGGCTGCAATTCCTGACAAATGCTTTGTTAGACAGGGTGATTTCCATTTGGGCAGCGTTCCGAAATCAGGTTCTAGGCCTGGAGGCCATGGCCCAGGGCCGGAAAATTTTTATAAAATTTTTTATTTTTTACGCAGAGCAATGGGTTTGCGGGGCCCGATCTTGACAGAGAGTGAAGACTTCTGCTTCAAGCCGGATTTGAGGTGGATCAATCGTTGAAAACAGCCGACCGGCATCAGAATCCAATTCTGACCCTTAGCGCCAAAATTCTTACAAAAAAATTCGGCTGAGCAGCTGAATGGACAGGGGTATGGTAATAACCGAGATCAGGGTGCTCAGAAAAAGGATCTTGCTGGACATGGTCTGATCCTCCCCTTCCTGTTCCGCTAGCATGGATACCATAGCAGCCGCCGGGAAGCAGCAGCCCAGCACCAGCATCGCCTTGATCAGCGGGTCGATGGGCAGGAAAACAGCCAGGCCAAAGGTCAAAAGCGGCAGCAGAAACAACTTGTTGACCGTCGCCTCGATCACAATATGATCTTTGATAATCTCCAGCAAATTGCAGTTTGCCAGGGTGGACCCGATGAAGATCATGGCCATGGGCGTTGAAACATTGCCGATATACAGCAGATATTCATCCACCGGCTCGGGCAGACCCACATGGGTAATGCTGATTAAAAAGCCTGCTGCCAGAGCAATAATGTTGGGGTTGAGCAGAACCTTGAGAACCGCACGGGCTGCAGCCCGGGGCGTCCGCTTTCTCACCTCGTCCTTATTGCGCCTCATCAGCCGCACGCCGTAAGCGAAAAAGAAAAAGTTCATTGCAGCATTGTGGGCCAGCATCAAAAATAGCCCTTCTTCCCCAAAGAAGATCAGGGTAATGGGAAAGCCCATGAATCCATTATTAGGACAGAAAGAGGAAAACTCCACAATATGGGAGAATTCCCGAGGGGTCTTGCGCAGTCTGCAGTACCAGTACATATATGCGGCGTAAAGGAAAAAGCAGACCAGCGTCAGAATCAGCATCAATAAAAAGTTGAAAATCAGCCGTCTGTCCATGGTGAGGGTCCCCAGATTATGTACGATCATACAGGGGTATGCAAAATAGACGATGAACTTATTAAGTCCATGGTTCATGTTATCGTCTAAAAAATTGATTTTTCGCAGAAAATATCCTGTGAACAAAATCGCAAACAAGACAAAATATTTGGCGTACATACTCGTTCTTCTCCCTAATAGAATCCGGTCTATTTCTTAAATGGCACAAAGGTTCCAGACGCAGTGGCCACGATTTTTCCGCTCTGCTTTTCCCGTGCAATGCAGGTGGCACGGATCAGTGTCTTGCCCATACTAGTAATCTGCGTGGTAAAAATAAACGCTCCGCTGAGAAAAGGCCGGATAAAGCTGACTTGAAGATCGGCGGTAGAAACACTGCCTTGTTTTTGAAATGCGGCAGCGCTGACACCCATCGCCGTGTCAAACATGGATGCGATGGCGCCTCCATGAATTTCATTTCTTTGATTCCGCTCCCATTCTTGTGTACAAAACAAGATGTCGGCAATCATCTCATCTTCGTCTGCCCCCAAAAAGTACGGGTCCAGCATATTGTTCAATCTGACCTCTTTTGGATGTTTGATATAATTTAAAATTTCTTGAAAACGTTCTTCCATATATATATAATCCTCCTTTAAATTGTTTCCTGTCGTTTTGTCCGCTTTTTGCGTACTCTCTATTATAAAACAAAAACCCTGATCGGACCACTATTTCTTTTGCAATCCCGGCGAAAGCAAAGAGAATGTCTCCACTCTTTTTCCGTGAGGCATTCTCCTTGACTGAATATTGTTAATGTTAAAAGAAGGAACGATTATTAGAAATACAACTGGCCTGCTGACTTGCAGTAGTCCTGAAACTCTTCTCTAAGCTGGTCCCTGAATTTTGGATGGGCGATGTTAATCAAAGCTTCGGCCCTCTGCTTGATGGTCTTGCCAAACAGATAGGCGATTCCATATTCGGTAACCACATAATGTACATCCTGTCTGGTCGTTGTCACTGGGGTTCCTGGCTTGAGTACGGCGGAAATTCTCGAAATTTCACCGCCCTTAGCCGTTGACGGCAGGGCAATGATCGGCTTGCCGTTCTTTGCCTGTTCTGCGCCTCTGAGGAAATCCAGCTGGCCGCCTACACCGCTGAAAGTCTTGGATCCAATGGCATCGGCCACGACCTGACCCATCAAATCTACTTCCAGAGCCGAGTTAATGGCAACCATGTTATCATTTTTTGCGATCACCGCCACATCATTGGTATAGTCCACAGGCATCAGCTGAATCATATTGTTGTTATCTACATATTCGTACAGCTCTTTTGTACCCTGTACAAAGGTAGAAATGATCTTGCCCCGGTTGATGGATTTTCTTCTGCCGTTGACGATACCTGCCTTTACCAGCGGGATCAGGTTGTCGGAAAACACTTCCGTATGAATGCCCAAATCTTTTTTGTCTTCCAAAAATTTGAGAATGGCGTTGGGAATGGTCCCCTGACCCATTTGAAGCGTAGCTCCATCCTCGATTAAAGTCGATATATTATATCCAATTTTCTCTGCAACCGGATCATCACTGCTGATCAGCGGAATCTCATAGATATCCTCGTCGTATTCGACAAAATAATCAATATCCGATACATGTACCAGCGTATCTCCGCACAGATGAGGCATATTCTGGTTTACCTGGGCAATGGCCACTCTGGCCTTTTCAATAGCTACCCGTGTCTGGTCGCAGGAGGTTCCCATATTGACATAGCCGTTTTCATCCGGCGGCGTCACCTGAACCAGCGCGATATCACAGGGCAGGATCCCTTCCCGGATCGCCCTTGGCTGGGCATAGAAATGGATGGGCAGGAACTCGCCCCGGCCCTCCTGGATGCACTTGCGGTTATTCTTTCCGCAGAAAAAGCTTACGTTTACAAAGGCGTCTTTGTATTCCGGCGCTGCGTAAGGCGCATCGCCGATGTTAAGGCCCTGAGTAATTCTCACGCCTTCCAGCTGATCTTTGCGTTCCAGCAGCTTGTTGATCAGGTACTGCGGCTCTGCCGCAGCATGAGCGGGAACGACGCTGTCGCCCGATTTTACATGGCTCAGCGCTTCTTCTGCGCTGACGGTTCTTTCTTTATATATCGTTTTCCAGTCCATCTTCTTTTTTGTATCCTTTCTGTCTCATGCTGTTCAACGCATAGCTAGTGTTACCAGTCCTGTCGTGGAAATTTCGCCCTTATTATATACGACAGCTTCACAGGTAACCACGGCTTTGGGTTCATTTACCTTAACGATCTTTGCTTCTATTTCAATTTTGTCGCCCGGTTCGATCTTTCTCTTGAATTTCACCTGATCGATGCCGATGAACAGAGGCACCTTGCCTGCGTATTTTTCCATGGACAAAAGCAGCACATCGGCAGTCTGGGCCATGGATTCCACGGTCAATACTCCCGGCATAACCGGCTCACCCGGAAAATGTCCGCGGAAAAAATCCAGTTCCGGATCCAGGTAAAACGCCGTCTTAATCATTTCACCCGGCACCATATCTAAAACTTCATCGATTAAAAGCATCGGTTCCCTATGGGGGATGACTTCTTTGATCTGATCTTTGTTCATTGTGATTGTTTCCATTTTATTTCTCCTCTTTATGGCTGATTTCATATGCAAAGACTGCCGCGCCGATGGCTCCCACCGCTTGACAATGGGGGACAACCGCCACATCGCAGCCCATTTCCTTTGACATACATCTTACCATATCCTGGTTGAGGGCGACACCGCCAGTCATAGCCACTTTTGGTTCATAGCCTACTCTTCCAGCCATACCCATGACCCGTTTGGCAATAGCCATATGGGCCCCTCTAGCAACATCTTCCACTTTTTCTCCTGCCGAAAGTCTGGAAATGACTTCACTCTCGGCGAATACGGTGCACACGTTACTGATCGATATTTCTTTCGTGGATTTTTGGGCAAGAGATGAAAGCTCATCAATTCCGCAGCCCAGGACTCTGGCCATTACTTCCAGAAACCGGCCTGTTCCGGCAGCGCACTTTTCATTCATAACAAAGTTCGCTACCTGACCGTTTTCGCCCAGCTTGATGGCCTTTGCGTCTTGACCCCCGATGTCAATAATGGTATGTATGTCATCCATCAAAAATCCCGCGCCCTTTGCATGGCAGGTAATTTCTGTAATCTGTTTGTCTGCGCCTTTAAAGTTGATTCTACCGTATCCAGTAGCAACGATATATAAAATGTCCTCTTTGCCGGCACCAGCCTGTTCCATTGCATCTTTTATTACATCTTCATAAGCATTCGTCCCAGTTCCCAAGTTTAGAACCGAAACAGCAGCAATCTGTTTTTGGCTATCAAGAATGGCGACTTTCGATGAAGATGAGCCAATATCAATTCCTAAATACATGGTATTTTCCCTTCCACATTTATTTGATCATTTATATGAGCATTTCTGTAAAGCTCTGGACTCTCGTTCGAATTTGTTCAAAAGAGTCAATCTGCTGATCAATTTCCAGATACAGCATCGGAATACCCGCAGCTTCCAGTTCCTTTTTATAAATCGGGTAATCGAATTCTTCCGGATCACAGAATTTCATCATAAAGATCACAACTGCGTCAGCCTTCTTTTCTCTTACCAGGTCAATGAGCATTTGGCCTCTTGTCTTTTCTTCTTCATAGAGGAAGGTATCGCCTTTTTGATCACAGATTCTGCCGGCCATTTTTTCAAAGAAACTTCCCTGGCTTCTTCCCGGCGTACGGAACTGCCTTGATTCCTGAGCCAGATCATCGGCTGCAAAGGCAACCTGGTTTTCTTCAAAGATATCAAGCAGTTCAACCGGTTCTGCTAAAAGGCCGGTCGCCACCACCCGGTTTCCGGCAAAGGGCTTCTTTTCCTCTGCGTTCAGTCCGGCGATAATATCCCGGATATCTCGCGTGTACGCTTTTTTATCCATAAAGTATCCGGCTTTTATGATAAGATGCCGCGTCTTGGCCCCTATGATGTGGGGATACTCGGCTGCAACATCCGTAAATTCCCGCATTGTTCTCCGATACTCTTCGTAGAGCTCCCAGGCAGCCTCCAAATCATCGCTGCTGATAGCCTTGCCTATCCGTTTTTCCAGCTCGCCTTTTACCCGCTGCAGCTCTTCTACGATGTAGGTAAACCCTGCATCGATGTTGCGGTTCTGCGGATAAACGATGGGTACGATGGGTACTTGGGGCACCGCTACCTTCCAGTTTTCGCAGATGCATTTCAGCGTATCGCAGAAGGTAGGTAGAATAATTCCTTTGAGCATATTATAAGTACCTTTCATCCCATATTCGATATTGGAACGCATGATCGAGCAGCAAAAGCTCTGCAAATACCGGTCCGCCAGCTTCAGCTCAGTTTTTCCTCCCCACATGCCTATGGGCAGAAGCCCCGCCGCGTAGATGATTTCTTCCGGCGTGTAGATGGGGAAGCATCCGAAGGCGTCTTTTCTGGTTTCTTTGATCTGTTCAGTAACCGTCTTGGCCGGATGAAGAGCCGCCTGCTCTAATTTTTTGATCGTATCCTGATAGCTCATCTTAACCCCTCCTCTTTGCTTCCTTATTTTTTTCCATCATTTCAACTAATGCCTGAATTCTCGTTTCGTACTGTGCTTCAGAAAAGTTTCTAGGGTCGGTCTGATCTCCATCAAATACAACAGAAGGGACTCCTGTGGCCTCGGCGACTCTCCGCTGTACCTCATACTGTCTAAAGTCCATCAGCTTGCAGCTTCGATTGGAGTGATAGACGATTCCGTCCACGCTGAAGTCTTCTACGAGAGCTTTCATATTATTTGTATCATAGTCCAGGTTGCGGTTGGCATAATTGGACGCATAGGCCTTTGCCATACCAGAAAGATCATTGGTTTCATAACGAACGTTCCAGGATTCGGGATAAGTGGACGTTACCATATTGATCCCGTATTTTTTCAGAGTCTTGAAGGTCACGGCCAAATGGGGCCAGCATGCGATTCCATCCCAGATTACCCGGTATTTCTCATCAGCGGAATTCCACGGGCCTTTGCCTGCCTTGGCCTTAGCCTCCATCTCATCGTGCCACAATTTGAAAAGTTTGTGTCCGTCCTCATTACCTCGCATGCAGACGATCATGGCCATGTAGTTGAACATATCAAAACCATTGAGCGGGGACGGTTTTACTTTGGCCCAGTCAGTCGCTTTTTTCCACCACTCACAGGTAGCGTTGGAAAGCTCCATGACCTGGCCGAATTTATCATAATCAAATTTTTTCTTTGTAAAGTCCTCTAATTGTTTAATGGCGTATTCGATCTGTCCCCGCATATACTTTACACTGTGCTCGGGCACTTCGTATGTATGGTTAAAGGGCATATCAAACATAATCAACGGAATATTGAGCTTTTTCGCAAGATTTTCATACCACTTGATCACCGTATTGCAGATATTGCTGCAGCAGAAAATCAGATCCGGAAGCGGTATATCCTGTGCCTCTGCGTGCTGAATATCCGCATATCCCATATTTACCCTCGCATAAGAACAGATATCCGCCGAATAGCCTTCCGCTTCGGAATGTTCGATAAAGGTCAGCGCCTCTTTTCTTGCTCCGATAGCCGCAGCATGGTTCTCCGGATAAACGGTGGTCAGGTCCATTGTTTCAAGCAGCTCCTGCGGGCAGATTGAGGTGGCCCAGACAACGGGTCTGCCTTCTTTTTTCGCCTGCAGAGCGCCTTCGTAGTGTTTTGCCACCAAATGATTGAGCATTTCTTTTGATGTCATTGGTTTGCCATCCATCATGTCTCCTCCTCTTAACTATTTATTCTGAAAGTCCGGTTTTCGCTTTTCAAGGAATGCACGCATGCCTTCTTTCTGGTCTTGGGTTGTGAAGAGTTTTGCCCAGTTGTCAGCCTCAATCTCAATGCCTTTCGTATGACTTTGCTCTTCCTGTCCGGCCTTGATCGTCTTCTTTGCCATAGCCATTGCGATCGGGGCTCTCTTTGCCAGCTTTTTTGCCAGTTTCATCGCTTCGTCAAAAACATGTTCGTCGTCGGACACCCGATTAACAAGGCCCATGGACAGAGCTTTTTCCGCTGTTATCACATCACCGGTAAAAATTAATTCTTTTGCTCTGGCTTCTCCAATAATTCTGGGAACGCGGATGGTACCGCCGGCTCCGGGCATGATCCCCAATGTGATTTCCGGGAAACCCATCTTGGCGCTCTCGCCGGCAATGCGGATATCTGCAGTCATGGCCAGCTCCATTCCGCCGCCCAGTGCATAGCCTTCAATGGCGGCGATAACCGGTATACTCAGGTCCGCAATCTTGTTGTAGGTGGGCGAAAAGAGGAAAGCCCGTGCTTCCTCTTCGTTGCACTCGACCATTTTCTTGATATCTGCGCCTGCCGCAAAGTTTTTTTCACTGTGAAGGATCAGGCAGCGAATGTCCTTATCCCTCATCACTTCTTCTACCAGCTCATCCATTTCATCAATGATGCTGCGGCTTAGGGCATTGAGAGCTTCCGGCCGATCTACCTGGATAATGGCAATGTTCTCCTCTTTTTTTAATAATACCTGTGCCATATTCTCTGCCTCCTATTTCTCGTAGTCATAAAAACCGGCTCCTGATTTTCTGCCCAGTCTTCCCGAATCCACCAGCCTTTGTATAACAGGGCTGGGTCTGAACCGTTCTCCATATCCTTCAAACAGGATTTGGTCAACGCTCTGATTCAGGTCATGGCCGGTAATATCAAGCAGTGCAAAAATGCCCATTGGATGGCCCAGACCGTATTTACAAATCTTATCCACATCCTCTGGTGTACAAACGCCTTCTTCTACCAGTCTGCATGCTTCCAGGTAAAAGCAGTGGAATAAGCGGTTCAGCCCGAAGCCTACCACGTCCTTAACTTTTACCGGTTCTTTCTCAATGTACAGCAGCAGCTCTTTGGTAATATCTACGGTTTCGTCATCGGTCAAAAGCGCTGGTATGATTTCTACTAATTTCATGACACTGGCCGGTGAGTTGAAGTGAGTTCCAATGAACTTGCCTTTTCTGCTTTCGCTGACAGCAGATGCCAATTTCGTGATGGAGATACTGGAGGTATTGCTGGCAATAATGGTGCTCTCTTTGCAGATTTCATCCAGCTGTTTATAGATTCCCTGTTTGATCTCCAGATTTTCCAGAACAGCTTCTATGATAAAATCGCAGTCCGCCATATCGGAAAGATCTCCAGTGGGCGTAACCTTTTCCAGCGTCGCCGCTTTGGCTGCCTCATCAATCTTGCCCTTTTTTATACTCTTATCCAGCACTACGGCTTGTTTTTCTTTTCCTTTTTCTGCTATTTCCCGGGAAGTATCGCTGATAATGGTCTCAATCCCCGCCCGTGCAAAGCACAGCGCGATTTCTGCTCCCATCATGCCGGCGCCTACAACTCCTACTTTTTTTATATCCATGGATTTGATTCCTCCTGCTTATCTATTTGCAATTCTCCACGATCATTGCCATTCCCTGACCGCCTCCAATGCAGAGAGTGGCCAGACCATATCTTGCATCCCTACGCTTCATTTCATAAATCAGGGTTGTCAGGATTCTGGTACCGCTATTTGCGAGAGCATGGCCGTGGGCGATAGCTCCGCCGTTGACATTGACCCGTTCCTTGTAAAAATCGGTGTCCATCCCGATCCCTAATTCTTTCAAGCAGCCTAAGCTCTGGGCCGCAAAAGCTTCATTAAGTTCCACCAGATCCATATCTTCCAGGGTTAGATTGGCCTTTTTCAAAGCTTTTTTAACAGCCGATACAGGGCCGATTCCCATGATTCTGGGATCGCAGCCTGTCGCGCTCATGCTGATGATCTTTACCAGAGGTTTTTTACCCAGTTCCTCGGCCTTTTCTTCTGACATGACAACGACTGCAGAGGCACCGTCGTTCATGCCGGAGGAGTTTCCTGCTGTAACCAGACCACCGTCCCGTTTAAAAGCAGGTTTCAGTTTGGCCAGACTTTCCATCGTTGTATTCGGCGTGTTATGTTCATCCTCGTCGACGATAAAATTCCCTTTTCGGTCTTGTACCTCGAAAGGAACAATCTCTTCTTTGAATTTGCCCGCAGCTTTTGCCGCGGCCATTTTTCTTTGGCTGTCAACGGAAAAAGCATCCATCTCTTCCCTTGTAATACCATATTTATCAGCAACGTTTTCTGCTGTCAGTCCCATGTTGAGACCCGGATATTTTTTGGACGATACCATCGTTACCCCGTGGTTGAAGGTGTCAAACAGTGGTTTATCCCCCAGCCTAAATGGTTTATATCGGGCGGATGGATCTAGGTAGAAGGGCAGCCTCGACATAACCTCTACCCCGCCTGCCATGACGATGTCCGCTTCGCCTGCTGCGATCTCATAGCAAGCACTAACCACTGCCTGCAATGAAGATGCGCACTGACGGTCGACGACATAGGCAGGAACTTCTTCAGGGACTCCCGCAACCAGAGCTGCGCATCTGGATACGTTAGGTGTGTATCCATATACATCGCCCATAATGACTTGATCCAAATCCCCAAGTTCTATATCGGATCTCTTTGCCGCAGCTGTGATAGCCGCAGCGCATAAATCCTGAGCTTCAACTGTCTTTAAGCTTCCTAGATAAGCTCCTACGGCTGTTCTTGCCGCACCTGTTATTACGCATGGTTTCATTGTTTTCCTCCCTTAAGTTGTTACTCCTGGTCCCAGGCTTCGATGATTTCCGGAATGACCTTCTTCAGATCGCCGCAGACCGCGTAGTCGGCCAGCTGCATCATCGGCGCTTCCGGATCCTTATTGATGGCCACGATGATATCCGAGGTCTGCATCCCGGCCAGATGCTGGATGGCCCCCGATATCCCGCAGGCAAAATAGATGTTCGGCTTTACGGTGGTGCCCGTCTGTCCAACCTGATGCGACTGATCGATCCATCCGGAATCTACGGCTGCACGAGAGGCGCCCACCACGCCGCCGACCTTCTTAGCAAAGGCTTCGATTAATTCAAACCCGGAGGCATCCCCCAGGCCTCGTCCCCCGGAGCAGATGATCTTGGCGTCGGTCAGGGATACCAGCTCCTTGGCCTCCTTGACCACGTCCAGGATCTCCACCTGTATGTCCGCTTTGCTCAGCTGGGGCTGTATTTGCACCACTTCGCTTTTCAGGCTCAGGTCCTTCTCCAGCTTCTCCATGACCCCCGGGCGGACCGTGGCCATCTGCGGCCGGGTTCTGGGGGTGACGATGGTGGCCATCAGGTTGCCCCCGAAGGCCGGACGGGTCTGCTTGAGGCCTTTGTCCCCATCCTCTGCGCTAAGGCCCGCCAGGCTGGCGGTGGTGTTCTTCTCCAGATACTCCATGTAGTCGCCGGTGTCGATATCCAGTCTGGTGCAGTCGGCGGTGAGGCCGGTGTCCAGTCTGGCCGCGATCCGCGGCGCCAGGTCCCGTCCGATGTGGGTGGCTCCAAAGAGCACGATCTCCGGCTTGCGCTCCTCAATGGCCTGGGTGATCACCTTGGCGTATCCGTCGGTGGTGTAATGGGCCAGCAGCGGATCGTCGATCTGGTAGATAAGATCCGCTCCATAGGCGGTCAGCTCGTCTGCCAGGTGGTCCGTTTCATGGCCCACCAGCACCGCGCACACTTTGGCGTCCCCGCTGATCTCCCGCGACAGCCTGCGCCCTTCTCCCAGCAGCTCCAGGGCCACGTTCATCAGCTTGCCGCCCCTCTGCTCGGTGTATACCCACACGTCCTTGTATTCGCTAAACTTTGTCATCGTTTCCTTCCTCCCTATATGATGTGTTTCTTTCTCAGTTCCGTAAGCAGGTTCTCCGCCAGCTCCCTGGGCGTGTCCCCGTCCACGGCCATGCCGGCTCCTTTGGGCTTGGGCGTGAAGGAACGGAACACGTTGGTCGGGGAGGCCTTCAGCCCCACCACGCTCTGGTCCACTCCGATGTCCTGGGCGCTCCAGACCTTGACCTGGGTCTTGGCCGCTTTCCGGATGCCCGGAACCGACATGTATCTTGGAACGTTCAGTTCCTTGATGGCCGTCAGCACGCAGGGCAGCCTTAGCTTCAGCTTCTCATAGCCGTCCTCCAGGGCCCGCTTGACGATGACCGCTTCTTCCTCCAGCTGGAATTCCTTCACATAGGTCACCTGGGGCAGCCCCAGCTTTTCGGCGATCTGGGGCCCCACCTGGGCCGTGTCCCCGTCGATGGCCTGTCTGCCGGCGAAGATCAGATCGTAGTCCCCGATCTTTTTGATGCCCGCCGCCAGGGCGTTGGAGGTGGCCCAGGTGTCTGAGCCTCCCAGGGCCCGGTCCGACAGCAGGATCGCATCATCCGCTCCCATGGCCAGACACTCCTGCAGCATCTCCTTGGCCTGGGGCGGCCCCATGGTCAGGGCGATGACCTCCGTTCCCGGATTCGCGTCCTTGATGGCCAGCGCCTGTTCCAGGGCATTGGCGTCGTCGTGGTTCAAAATGCTCGGCACCCCGTCCCGAATCAGCGTCCCCGTCTCCGGGTTGATCCTGATCTGGTTGGTGTTGGGTACTTGTTTTACGCATACGATGATTCTCATGTTCCTTTGTCCTCCCTATTTAAAGATGTCTCCGGAAATCACCATCTTCATGACTTCCGACGTGCCTTCGTAAATCTCTGTGATCTTCTGGTCCCGGTACATCCGTTCCACCGGGTAGTCCTTGATGTACCCGTAGCCTCCGTGGAACTGGACCGCTTTGTCCACCACATAGGAGGCCGTCTCCGAACAGGACAGCTTGGCCTGCGCTGCTTCGACCGTGCTGGAAAGCCCCCGGTCTCTCCGGTTAGCCGCGTTGTAGAGCAGGAACCGGCTTCCGTCGATCCGCGTCTTCATGTCCGCCATCTCAAAGGCCAGCGCCTGGAACCGGTCCAGACTCCGTCCGAACTGCTTTCGCTGCTTCATGTATTCGACCGTCTGGTCGAAGGCGCCCTGGGCAATGCCCAGCGCCTGGGC
>CABJAP010000017.1 GCA_902363595.1 Clostridia bacterium
AGCGGGATTAGAGACTGTTTTCATCCTCCAAACCGCTTAAAAAGAATGTTATGGACGGTACTGGAAACCAATCCCACTTTCACGCCGTTTATCCCCTCTTTTTCAGTGGCCTCAAAATAAGGTAGAAAAGCGATAATTTCCTGCTGTTTTTAGGAGGATTGGCAGCGAAAAAGGCCTAAAATCATCGCTGAAACGGCTGCTAGTCTCAGATCACGATGATTTGCTCCCGGCCTCGACTCCAGGCCCCGCAAACCCGCAACTTTGCGTAAATCCAGAAAATTTTCCGGACTTAAAATTTACTGGTATCCTTTACCCTATTTCCACAGCTTATCCGGGTAAAGCCCTTTATCCTTCATGGACTGGAGAGCAGCCACCACCTGCTCCTTATCGGCCCGGTAGGTCACTCCGTACCATTTGTCCTGGGAAGGAAGAACTTTTACCGTTGCTTTTCCTTCTTTCACCAGCCGGTCCGCCACCATAGGCAGATAATATTCGCCCTTGAGCGGATTCTCTTTTATCGCCTGATCTAAAAAAGCAGGAAATCCTTTTTCCATTTCTTCCATCATGCTTTTGGTAAAGCCCCAAAAATTCATGGACACCGTTGTTCCATCGGGGAGAGGTATCCAGAACTGGCCGTCGTCCTCCGTATAGCAAATACCTTCCGGCCGCCTCATGATCTTGGTGCGCTCAGTAACTTGAGTCAAATTACCTTCTTCCGTGATCTCACATACGCCGCGGGCCACATGTCCGTTTTCTGTAATGGTGTTTTCCAATTTGAAGCCCACCATGCAGTAGGAATAGGTTGCGCCGTCCTTGCTGCTGATCAGGAAATCATAGATGCTCTGGAACCCTCCGGCTCCATAATAATCGTCGGCATTGATGACTGCAAAGGGTCCGTCGATCAAATGTCTGCAGCTCAAAACTGCATGGGCTGTTCCCCAAGGCTTTTCCCGGCCCTGCGGAACCAGATAACCCTGGGGGAGATCCTCCAGCTTTTGAAAGGCGTACTCCACCTGTAGATGCTTTCCCGCTCTGTCGTCGATTAAAGCCCGGAAGTCCTCTTCCATTTCTTCTTTAATAACGAATATGACTTTTTTAAATCCGGCCATCATGGCATCATAGAGGGAAAAATCCAAGATGATCTCGCCCTGATCGCTGATGGGGTCCATCTGTTTAAGCCCGCCGTACCGGGAACCCATTCCCGCGGCCATTATAATTAAAGTTGGTTCTTTCATAACGCTTCCTCTTTTCTGATGTTTTTAACAGGGCCTGTCCAATGCAAAAGCCCTGTTATAGTATACGATAAATGACGGCCGCCCGCAAGCCGGGGATACTTGCCTGCAGCCCATTTGTGTCGTATACTGAAAACATAACTTATATTTGATCGGGGGACATTATGAATCATTCAAGAATCTTTGTAATTGGCTTTATGGGAAGCGATCGACGGGGGCTGGCTGAAAAGCTGGCAAAAGAGTATCAATATCGCGTTTTTGATTTGGACGATGAAATTGAGAAGAAGGACGGCCGCACCGTCCAGAGAATTTGCATGATGATGGGCGAACACGAATATCGGAATAAAGAGTACGAAATGCTGTGCCTTTTGGCGGAGGAAGAGGGGATTGTCGTTTCCTGCGGGGACGGTGTTATGCTGGATGAAATGAACAGGGACATACTCGAACAAAACAAAGTCATTGTCGCAGATGGGGACATTTCCCCGGAAACCTTGTGGGAAAGGGCAAAAGATGAGAAGGGGCTGCCTTACGCCTTTATGAATCAAAGCGATTCTTCCTTAAAGAAAGAAAAATTCTTTGCCCTTTACGAACAACGCAAACCATTGTATAATCAATTTATATGAAAATCTTAGGAGGATTTCAATGATTTACAAAAGTGAAGATGCTGAGAAAAGAAGCGCTTTTCTTGTAGCTGATAAAATGGTTGCCGCCGCCAAGACAGCTCCCAAGGGCTGCGGAGAAGACAAGGTCATATCTTTTATTTTAGATGGAAACGATAAGGACGTGCTCAGCGCCCATATGCGAGACATCGCCAAGGAAACGGGAGCTGACTTTTTTGAAAGGGACGCTAAAAATGTGGATGACAGTCATTGCATCGTATTGCTTGGTGTTCTCAGCGATCCGCTGGGACTTGATCCGTGCGGCATGTGCGGATTTGAAAATTGTGCGGAAATGACGAAAGCCGGAGCAAATTGCGCCTTTAATGTAACCGATCTAGGCATTGCTGTCGGATCGGCCGTCTCCATAGCCGCTGATAATCGGATCGATAATCGGGTCTTATTTTCAGCCGGACAGGCTGCCTTGAGGATGGGATGTTTCCCGTCCGGCGTGAGAGTTTGCTTTGGGATTCCTCTTTCCACTTCATCTAAGAGCATTTTCTTTGATCGGGACCCGGAAAACGTGATGGTTTAATCGCTGATATTTATTTTTCAAAATGCTGATAATCTTTTAGTGCTTTCCAATCCCCGCCCCAGGTAAAACCATGCTTTTTAAACAGCTTGTATATAAAGTCATTTTTATGAATCATCGCAGCGGCTTACTTGCCGCTGTATTTTTTTACGTCACGCTGGGCTTAAACCTTGCCGTTTGCGGGCTCCACGGTTGATCCTTTTACATAAGGATTAAGCTGCTGGTGTTGTTGGCTCTCATGGAGCGGTTGGATTTGCCAAGATGTATCATAGAACGCGCCAACTTTGAGTCTGGCTCCGGCCGCATGGGAGCAGTCAGGAAATAAAAGTAAAAAGACAAAAAAAAGGAAAATACATGCTCATATTTTTTTAATTCATCTAGACAACCTTTCTTCTTTAATGCGGCAGTCCTGCTCTTTTTTCATACCGTTCTTCCATGGCGATGAGGACCATCAAAATAGCCAGCCCCAAACACCAGCCTCCCAGAACATCCGTTGGAAAATGAACACCCATATAGATGCGGCTCAAGCCGATAAAGATCCAGGGTATAGCCAAAAGCACCGTCAAGAGATTGGCCTTTTTCCTATCTTTCACATAACGCCTCACCAGATAAATCAACATTCCAAAGACAACCATGCTGGTTATGGAGTGGCCGCTTGTAAAGGAGTATCCTCCCTGATCGATCAGATGCAGGCTCACATCCGGCCGGGGCCTCTTGAATATGATTTTAATAACTTTATTGAGGGCTGTCACAGTGATGGCGCCCACGGAAACCGGTATTCCATAACGAACTCTGGTTTTTCGAAAAAACAGCAGCAGTATGCACAAAATGGTTATGCTCTGCCAGTTTCCCATATATGTAATGACCTTAAGTATTGGAGTCAAAACATCGTTTCTCAAAGAATAGAACCACTCTCTGATCACAGTATCAAAGGCAAGCTCCCCTCCGCCCACGACAAAACAGGCGATTATAAGAAAACCCGCCAGTCCGCCAATCATCAGAATCATTTGTTTTTTTGACATATTGTTCATCATCCGCCTTCCTCTTTTATCTATCCTATTATATATGGTTTTTTTTAAAAATACACGACGTTTTTTTGCCGTCCTTGTCCAAATTATGGAACTGAATACTTAGAAAATTTTTCGACGCGGCTCTAAAATTATGGTATAGTAGATATACTAAGATTCAGGAGGGCTATATGAAAATCATACGAAACATACCAGGGTTTTTTAAACTCTATACCACATTAAAAAGGTTAAATGAATATAAAAGCGAAATTGAGGACGCGAAAGCAAAAGGAGATGTGGAGCGGGAATGCCGCAACATCCTCATGGCAGAAACGGTTTGGTCCAGGGATGTTCTCAATATGTTCGGTTCGGAGCTGGTGGTCCATGGAGAAGAAAATCTGCCCCAGGAAGGACCGGTTGTCTATATCGCCAATCATCAGGGATATGCGGACATTATCGCTTATACGGCTTCGCTGAACACAATTCAGTTCGGATTTGTAGCAAAGGATAATCTGGGCAAAATTCCCATCTACGGCGAGTGGATCCGCAGAATACGAAGCGTTCTTATAAAACGGGACGACCCCCGCGCTTCCTTGAAGGCTATCGATGAAGGGATCGAATTGATCAACCAGGGCTTTTCCCTCATGATCTTTCCCGAGGGAACCAGGAGCAAAGGGCCTGATCCCGGCGATTTTAAGAGAGGCGCTTTCAAACTTGCCATCAAGCCGGAAGTCCCCATCATTCCGGTATCGGTCTTTGGAAGCTATAAGATGTATGAAGAAACCGGCATTCTCAAAGGAACCAGAATCGATGTCATGATCCATCCCCGGGTAGAAACCAAGGGACTTTCCCGGAAAGAAGAAAAACAGCTGTGCCTGGATGTTGAAAAAACAGTAAAGGACGGAATCGCCAAACTGCGGGAGCTGCAGAACAGCTTGAAGGATGACCAGGGAAAATAAAGGGTTAAATAAAGGCCCGAGACCAGGGCAGACAAAGCGGTCAAGATCGGCCAGGCTGGCGCGGCCTCCCCGTATGGAGAAAATCATCGTGATCTGTGCCTAGCAGCCTTTTCAGCGATGATTTTAGGCCTTTTTCGCTGCCAATCCACCTAAAAACAGCAGGAAATTATCGCTTTTCTACCTTATTTTCTCTTCCCGCGATGAAAAATCATCGCAAATTTAGACCAAAACAAGCTCGAGCGATCATTTTGCTTTTCACCCTTTATGAATCCTGGCCCGAAGGGACCGCTCCTTTCCCAACAGTTCACAAAATGGGTCGAAAAAAGGGCACATCACATTCGTTTTCTAATGCGACAGCCCCTATAATCCTTTTTACGCGTCTGCCCCTCCCGGAACATCGTTTCCATCTGTTGTTTCTTCTGCCGGCTCCTTAGTCGGCTTTTCAGTCGGAGCCTGAGTTTCCGGCTCAGCAGGCTTCTGCGTTTGCTCGATGGTCTGCTCCTGGGTTTGTTGGGTAGAAGGTTGGGCGTTTTGGTCGTCTTTGTCCTTATAAACGTAAAAATAGTAATACGCGCCCGCTGCCGCCAAAAGCAAAACGATGATAATAACCAGTACTGCCGGCAGGATGCTGGTCTTTTTCTTTACATGTTTATGTACCACTGGCCGCTTGGATCCGCTCCTAGCGGATTTTTTAACCGTCTTTTTAGAAGAACGGCTGCTTCTTCTCTTATTGCGTCCAGAGCCGCTTTCCTCATAATCTTCGTACTCATCCTCATACGGAAGATCCCGGTCCATCGGACATCCGCAGTTCGGACAATTTTCTGCGTATTCCGAGACCTGGCGGCCGCATTCCGGACATTTGATTAATGCCATGATTAATTCCCCCTTTGATCTTACTTAAGCTTCCCCTTTTATTCATTCGCAGGTGCATCCGGTGCTTCAGTCGGTCCTTGTGTAGGAGCCTGCGTTGTAGACTGCTTTGTGGTCTGTTTCTGTGTCGTTGATTTTGTAGGTTTTGTCGTGGCCTTCGTCTCTTTTTTCTTAGTCGTTTCTTTTGAGGAAGGCTGCTTCTCATCATAACTGCGATAAGTTTCTTGCGTGGTCACATCGGTATGATCGGTCATATCCGATGGATCTTTATTGGCTTTAGAAGGCCCTGCCATCGCAAAATAATAGGCAATACCTCCTCCGATTACGACGATGGCAATAATAACAATGAGGGCTATTTTCAGTCCTCTTTTATCATCCTTTTTCTTTTTCGATTTCTTCTTGCCAGAAAATGCGCTTTCCGAATTTTTTACCAGCCGCTGCTGTCCCGGCTTTCTCTTCTGTCCGCTCCTGCTTCTTCCGGCTCTCGCCTGCTGCATGGCCTCTTCCAGCTCTTTCTGGCTGTAAACCTGCGTATTGGTATTACTCTTCGTTTGATTGTTGTCCCAGCTGCGATCATCGATTTGATTTTCCTGGGCAATATCGGACATGGGACAACCGCAGTGGGGACAGGAACTGGCAAATTCCGAAACATATTCGCCGCATTCAGGGCATTTTAAAAGTGCCATAAGCATGCTCTCCTTTTTCGATTTTCCTCAATCAGATTCCAAGGCCAAAGTTATCCTTTACCCGCTTCATGGTTCTTTCCGCAATGACGCCTGCTCTTTCAGCCCCGTCTTTCAAGGTTTTTATCAACTCTTCAGAATTCCGAATTTCGTTGAACCTCTCCTTGATCGGAGTAAGGGCATCCACTGTTACTTCCACCAGATCCTTTTTAAAGTCACCGTATCCCCGGCCGTCGTAATCTTTTTCAATCTCAGAGATGTCCTTGCCGGAAAATACACTGTAGATGTTGAGCAGATTGGTAATTCCCGGTTTGTTTTCCGGGTCAAAACGAATGCTTCCCTCTGAATCGGTAGTCGCCCTCATAATGGATTTTTTAATCTTGGAAGGCTCATCCAGCAGAGAGATCCTGCTGTGGATATTTTCGGCGCTTTTGCTCATTTTCTTTTCAGGATCGTCCAGGGCCATGATTCGTGCCCCTGCCTTTAAGAATCTTCCATCGGGTACTACAAACGTCTTTTTATATTTATTATTAATTCGAATTGCGATATCCCGGCAAAGCTCGATGTGCTGTTTTTGATCATTTCCCACGGGAACAATATCCGTATCATAAAGAAGAATATCGGCAGCCATGAGAATGGGATACGTAAACAGCCCTGTGGGCGCGGATTCTTTGCCCTTGCTTTTATCTTTAAATTGAGTCATTCTGGACAACTCTCCAGTATAGGAATTGCACGTGAGAACCCAAGAAAGTTCAGAGTGTCCCGGTACGTCGGACTGAACGAAAACGATGGATTTTGAAGGATCTACCCCAACGGCCAGATACAGGGCCGCCACATCCAGGGTGTTTTTTCTCAGCTCCTTTGGATCCTGGGGTACGGTAATCGAATGCATGTCAACGATGCAATAGATACATTCGTTTTCCTCCTGGAGCTCTACGAATTGCTTCAGCGCTCCTAAATAATTTCCTATATGAATATTTCCTGTGGGCTGCACGCCCGAAAAGACTCTTTTCATCTTGCTCCATATCCTCCTAGCATTGCGCTTCTCTCTGAAAGCGCTCTCTAATATTTTTTTCCGCCCGGGAAATCGTCATCTGTGAAACGCCCAATCTTTTTGCGATCTCTGCCTGGGATTTATCCTCTACGAACCGTTCTTTAAAAATATATTTGTTGGTATCACTCAGCTCATTGAGTACCTTGGAGATCATTTCCGTATATTCCAGCCTGTCATACCCTCCGTCTTCAATGGCCGCGTACTTTTCAAGAGCCGAAGATTCTCCTTCTTCTCCCGACTCATCAAAGGTCTGGTTAAGGGAATAAGCATTGTAAGCCATGCTGCCTTCCATCGCCTGCAGAACCTCTTCTTCTGAGTAACCGATATAATCGGCCAATTCAGGGATGGTCGGATTTCTCTGCAGCTGATTGAACAGCTCTTCCCTGGCCGACTGGATTTTTCCTGAAAGTTCTTTCAGCCTTCTGGGGACCTTGACGCTCCATTCCTTATCGCGGAAATATTTTTTAATCTCCCCGATAATTGTCGGCGTGGCAAAGCTGGAAAACTCATATCCCTTGGACGGATCAAATCTCTCTACAGCAGCAATCAGGGCCATGGCGCCGACCTGATACAGATCATCGTATTCCACACCCTTGTTCAAATATTTTCGAATCAAAATATCTACCATATACAGATAAGATTCCACAATTTCATTTCTCAGTGTTCGATCTTTTGTCCTCTGATATTGGTTGAACAATTCTTCCTTCAGCATCTATTCTTCACCATTCTAATACTGTTGTTTCCGTCTTGTGCCTTAACGATTTCTACTTCATCCATCAGTGATTTAATGATATATACGCCCAGATTGCCTTCATTGGGACAATCAAGACAAGGCTTTTTATGCTTTTCGAGACCATGTTCGCAAGACTTGTCAGAAACTGTGACAATCATCCGATCCTCCTCGATCATACATTCAACCTCATAAAAATTGCTGAAACCATCGAAACCGTGGCATGTAATATTCTTACATGCCTCTCCAACTGCGATTTCAATGTCTTCAATGGCTTCGATATTAAAATTTGCCGTTCCCGCGGCGGACCCAACAGCCAGCTTGGCTATTTTAACATATTCGGGTTTACCCGGTATTGAGAATTTTAACAAATCACCCATTTGGCTTCTCCTATTCTGTCTTCATATGAATCTGACTACTGCCGCTGTCATTTGATTTTTTACCTTCTTCTTTCGGCTCATCGTCTATATCTTCCTCTTTGATCACCTTTGCCATGGCAATAATATTGGAATCTTCTTCAACTTTCATAATTTTAACGCCCTGGGTCGCTCTGTTCAAAACAGATACTTCCTTGGCTTCTATACGAATTACAATACCGTCGGAATTAATCAACAGTATCTCATCATCCTCATTGACCACCATGGCGCCTACCAGTTCACCCGTCTTTTTAAACTTGGCCTTATCGTAAGTCAGCAGGCCTTTTCCGCCTCTTACCTGAATCTTATAATCTTTAACCGGCGTTCTCTTTCCATAGCCATTAGTCGTTACAACCAAAAGCTGCTGATCCGGCTGTACCAGTTCCATGGAAACGACTTCATCATCGCCTTCCAGCTTGATTGCACGAACGCCTCCTGCGATCCTTCCCATTGGTCTTACATCGTCCTCTGAGAAGCAGATGCATTTTCCATGTTTGGTAACAATGATTACATTATCGGTTCCCGTTGTCTGTTTGATATCCACCAGCTGATCGTCTTCTTTCAGATTAATGGCAATCAATCCGGTTTTACGATTGGTATCAAAGTTGGCAAGGGCTGTCTTTTTGATGGTACCATTCTTTGTTACTGCAATCAAATATTTTTCTTCGGAAAATTCCTGAATTGGAATCACAGCTGTGATCCGCTCTCTCTGCATCAGATTGAGGAAGTTAACGGCAGGAGTTCCCTTGGCCGTTCTGGTCGCTTCGGGAATTTCGTAGGCTTTGATCTTATGCGCTTTTCCCGTATTGGTAAAGAACATCAGATAATCGTGGGTCGAGGTCATGATCAGATTTTTTACAAAATCGTTTTCCCTGGTGGTAAGCCCGGTAATTCCTTTGCCGCCTCTTCTCTGAGTTTTATAAGTGTCCGCCGGTATACGCTTGAGATAACCCAGGTGGGTCAAGGTAACAGCAACCTGCTTTTCCTGAATCAGATCTTCTTCGTCAATTTCCGTCGCATTGGCTGTAATCTTGGTTCTTCTCTTATCTTTATATTTTTCCTTGATCTCTAAAAGTTCTTCGCGGATAACATTCATCATCTTGTCATCGTCCGCCAGCAGCGCTTTGTAATAGGTAATGCGCTTTTGCAGTTCCGCGTATTCTTCTTCAATTTTTTCCCGTTCCAAACCTTGCAGACGGGCCAGTCTCATATCAAGAATCGCTTGAGCCTGTATTTCTGAAAGGCCAAAACGCTCCATCAATTTTTCTCTGGCATCGTTGTAACTGGAACGGATGATTCTTATGATCTCATCGATGTTATCCAAGGCAATGCGCAGACCTTCCAAGATATGGGCTCTTGCCTCCGCCTTTTTAAGATCATATTTTGTTCTTCTGGTTACCACATCGAACTGATGCTTCAGGTATTCATCCAGAATCTCGTACAGATTGAGAATCTTTGGTTCGCCCCTGACAAGAGCGATCATGATCATACTATAGCTTTCCTGCAGCTGGGTATGCTTGAACAGCCGATTGAGGGTAATCTGAGGATTGGCATCTTTTTTCAGTTCGATGACGATTCTCATACCTTCTCTGCTGGAAGATTCGTCGCGGATGTCGGAAATTCCGTCCACCCGTTTATCCTTAACCAGCTCGGCAATCTTTTCAATCAGTCTGGCTTTGTTAACCTGATAAGGAATCTCGGTCACAATGATCTGGGATCTGCCGCGGGTAGTCTCTTCAATCTCCGTCTTTGAACGTACAATAACTTTTCCCTGTCCGGTGCGATAGGCATTTTTGATATTGTTCTTTCCCATAATCATGGCGCCTGTCGGGAAGTCCGGTCCCTTGACAATTTGAATCAGATCGTCAATGGTACAATCTTTATCTTCAATCATCTTTACCGCAGCATCGATGACTTCTCCCAGGTTATGGGGCGGAATAGAGGTCGCCATGCCAACCGCGATACCGTTGCTGCCGTTGACCAGCAGGTTGGGAATTCTAGAAGGAAGAACCACTGGTTCTTTCTCTTCCTCATCGAAGTTGGGCATAAAGTCAACCGTTTCTTTGTCAATATCCCGCAGCATCTGCAGGGCGAAAGGCGTCATCCTTGCCTCTGTATAACGCATGGCAGCTGCGCCGTGACCGTCTACGGAACCAAAGTTTCCGTGGCCGTCCACCAGCATGTATCTTGTGGAAAAGGGCTGCGCCAGCCTTACCATAGCATCGTAAATGGAAATGTCCCCGTGAGGATGGTATTTACCCATTACTTCACCGACAATACGAGCCGATTTCTTGTATGGCTTGTCCGGTGTTACGCCCAGTCCGCTCATTCCGTATAAAATTCTCCTGTGAACGGGCTTCAGTCCATCCCGCACATCAGGAAGGGCTCTTCCAACGATTACGCTCATGGCATAGTCGATGTAGGAGTCTTTCATTTCCTTGTATATCTCATGTTGGATCAGTTTCTGATCCTCAATTAAATTTGCCACTTGTTACCCCCTGTTTTCTAAATATCCAGATTTGCATAGGTTGCATGTTCCTCGATAAACTTTCTTCTCGGCGGAACCTTGTCTCCCATCAGCGTGGTGAAGATATCATCGGCCGCTGCCACATCATCCAGCGTAATTTGAACCAAGGTTCTGGTTTCAAAGTTCATGGTCGTATCCCATAGCTGGTTTTCATCCATTTCACCCAGACCTTTATATCTCTGAACTTCTGCTTTTCCAGGTTTTTCGGCGATGGACGCCAGCAGCTTTTCCTGCTCCGCATCTGAATAAGTGTAGTGAACTTCTTTTCCCTTCTTTACCTGGAAAAGAGGAGGCTGGGCAGCGTAAACATAGCCGCCTTCTATGAGCGGTGTCATATACCGATAGAAGAAGGTCAAAAGCAGCGTCCGGATATGGGCGCCGTCCACATCGGCATCGGTCATAATAATAATCTTATGATACCTGAGTTTTTCAAGGTTAAAGTCATCTCCGATTCCGCAGCCGAAGGCGGTAATCATATTTTTGATTTCATCAGAGTTCAAAATCTTATCCAGCCTTGCTTTTTCAACGTTTAAGATCTTGCCTCTAAGTGGAAGAATCGCTTGTCTTTTCCGGTCGCGGCCGTTAATAGCCGTACCGCCGGCCGAATCTCCCTCTACCAGAAAGATTTCAGAAACGCTGGGATCCTTCTCCGAGCAGTCGGCCAGTTTTCCCGGCAGGGAAATACCATCAAGAACGCCTTTTCTTCTCGTCAGTTCTCTGGCTTTTCTGGCTGCTTCCCTGGCTCTTGCGGCCCGCAGGCATTTATCGAGAATAATTCTCGCCTGAGCCGGATTTTCTTCCAAAAATGCAGTCAGGTTCTCATTGGTGGAAGTTTCGACGAATCCTCTCATCTCACTGTTTCCCAGCTTGGTTTTGGTCTGCCCTTCGAACTGGGGATTGGTCAGCTTAACTGAGATGATGGCCGTCAGTCCTTCCCTTACGTCTTCGCCGGAAAGCGAGTCATCATTTTCTTTCAAAAATTTATTTTTTCTGGCATAGTCGTTGAATACCCTTGTCAGGGCTGTCTTAAATCCCACCATGTGGGTACCGCCCTCAGTAGTATTGATATTATTGGCATAGGAAAGAATCAGCTCATTGTATCGATCCGTATACTGCATGGCGATTTCAACTTCCATATCCTTTTTCTTTACTTCAAAATAAACGATATCCTGGTGAAGCGCTTCTTTATTCTGATTCTGATGTTTTACAAATTCCCGGATTCCGCCCTCATAGTGGAATACCTCTTCTTTTTTCTGTCCTTCCCGTTCGTCTTTTAGGGTAATTTTGATTCCTTTATTGAGAAAGGCCATTTCCCTAAGGCGGTGTTCCAATGTGCCGTAGTCGTATTCCGTTTCATCAAAGATCTCAGGATCCGGCCAGAAAGTAGTCTTTGATCCTGTCTTTCTCGAATTTCCGATCTCTGTCAGGGGAGATGTGGTCTTTCCTCTTTCGTAAGTCTGTTTATAAACTTTTCCATTTCTGCGTATTTCCACTTCCATGTGGGTTGAAAGTGCGTTGACAACCGATGCTCCTACGCCGTGAAGACCTCCGGAAACCTTATATCCGCCTCCGCCGAACTTTCCGCCGGCATGGAGGACCGTATGAATGACTTCCACAGCAGGAATTCCCAGCTTTGGGTGCTTGTCTACCGGCATGCCTCTGCCGTCATCTTCAACCATGATCGAATTATCTTTTTGAATGGTTATATTGATTGTCGTGCAATAGCCTGCCAGGGCTTCGTCCACACTGTTGTCCACCACTTCGTAGACCAGATGATGCAGGCCCCTTGGTCCGGTACTGCCTATATACATTCCCGGCCTTTTGCGGACCGGCTCTAATCCTTCAAGCACTTGAATCTGTTCAGCATTGTATTGCTGCTGCTTTACATCTGCGCTCATTAATCGCTTCACCTCTTTATCTTTTGATTTCAGAATCTGTCAAATTCCATAGATATATCATTATACAACAAAAACGCACCGTTTACAAGTTTAAGTGCGTTTTGATGTTTTTTTATTATAATCTTGTTTTATCAAGCTATAAGGCTCATTTAAAGCGTCTGAGACTAATAAATTTCTTTTAGAATAGTATTTAAGAAATTATTTTTCCGTTTTCTATGTTAAAATAGCGGATTTCCCCCAGGGATTGGATAGCCTGACGGGAAATTTCGGTGGTGGTAATAAAGATCTGCGTGTCGCTCAAAGACCGGATCAAAAAGTTCTGCCGTTCCTGATCCAACTCAGAAAGAACATCATCCAATAAAAGAATTGGATTTTCGCCAGTCTCTTCTCGAATCAGACGGATTTCCGATAGTTTGAGAGAAAGAGCCGCTGTCCGCTGCTGGCCTTGCGATCCGAAATTCCGTATATCGATGCCGTTTGCTTTTAGCTGAAGATCGTCTTTGTGTGGACCTTTCCCTGTCGTACGGTTCCTAATATCGCGCCTTCTGCATTTTTGGAGCTCTTCAATAAAAATTTGTTTTTGATTTTCACAAGTCTGAATGCTGGGTTCATAAAAAATTTCCAGACATTCTTTGTGATTGGTGATTCCCTGGTGGATTTGACTGCTGATTTTGCTGAGTTTTTTTATGAATTCATTCCTCTGAGCAATGATTCGGCTGCCGTACTGGGCCAGCTCTGCATCCCAAATCTCCAAAACGCCCTCATCAATGAGCGGCTCTTTCAAGTAAGCATTTCTTTGAAGCAGCGCTTTTTTATAACGATTAAGATTATCGTAGTAAGAAGGCTTTATTTGGCACAGTTCCCGATCGATGAATTTTCTTCTTTTTTCAGGCTCATCCTTAACGATCCTCAGATCTTCTGGTGAAAAAATAACGATATAAATCTGCTCTAAAAGCTGAGACATTTTTCTAGCCTTGGCACCGTCGATTTTAATGCCCTTTTTTCCTTCCTGGTTTACCGCTATATCTACCACCAGCTCCTCTTCTTTAAATGCTTTTACCCGAACCCGAAAAAAGTCTTCTCCAAACCGGATCATTTCTCGATCTTTGTTGGTTCGAAAAGACTTTCCCATAGATGTTATATAAATACTCTCCAATAAATTGGTTTTTCCCTGGGCATTCTGCCCAAGGAAAATATTTACGTTTTTATGAAATTCTGCTGTTAGCTGCTCATAATTCCGAAAATCTTTCAGCTGTATTTCTTTAATATACATAATTAGTAGTTTGATGCTATTCTTACTGGAAGGATCAGATATTCGAATGTATTTCCAATCAAAGGTTTTACCAGACAAGGGGTTGTACTGGTATTGAACTCCATGAGAACTTGTTCATCGCTGACTGCTTTTAAAACATCGATTACATATTTGGAATTAAATCCGATTTCCAAATCCTCTCCTGTTTTCTCCATAACGATTTCTTCCTTCACATTCCCTTCTTCCGATCTGGAGGTGATCGTAAGAAGATTATTCTTTATGGTTAATTTTATTAAATTATTCTTTCCTTCCTTAGCCAATAGAGATGCACGCTCAATGCTTTCCAGCAGAACGGCCCTTCCCACTTCCACTTTTGTCTGATTCTGAGTCGGAATAATATCTTTGTATTTGATAAATTCGCCTTCCAGTAGCCGAATGACAATTTTAGTAGTTTCTACCAGTATGACGGCCTTTTTATTGCTGAGCATAATTTGAATATCACCTTCATCTTCTGCTTCCGAAACAATTTTATTGATTTCATTGAGGATTTTAGCGGCGACGACGATCTTTGTGCTTTCCGCACTCTTCATAGGTTCTCTTGCAACAGCCATACGGAAGCCATCAAGTGCAACCATATTAACTGTATCCGGTTCAATTTCCAATAAAACGCCTACAATAATTCCCTTTGATTCATCAATGCTGGCGGCAAAGGAGGTTTTTCTTACCATATCTTTAAAAATTTCTTTATCAAAGGATAAGGTCTCTGGTTGTCCTTCCAGCTCACTGATATTTGGAAATTCGTCGGCAGCAAGTCCTACGATTGTAAATTCTGAAGATGCTGTTTTAATAAGAACATTGTTGCTTTCTTTTTCTTCAATAAGTATATCCTCATTGGGAAGTTTGCGGATAATGTCACTGAATAGCTTTGAAAGGACAACAATCGATCCTTCTTCTTCCACGTTAACATCAATTTTCTTTTCAATACTCAAATCCAGATCAGATGCAGAGAGTGTCAAAGTACCGTCCGATGAAGCTTTTAATAAAATTCCTTTTAAAATGGGAATTGTTGTTCTCGAAGTCACTGCTTTTGAAACTGTATTTAAAGCTTTTGATAATGATTGCTGGCTGCATGTGAATTTCATAGTTTTACCTCCAAAAGGATCCAAAAGACCTTTATTCTCTTTATATATATTTATAGTAATAGTAGTAATAGGGGCTGTTGATACTGTTGATAACTGATTTGCGCTTTCATTTTTGAACGAAATTTGTTCGTCAAAAATTGTTTGTAACCTGTTTTTTTTGTTCAGTTGGTATGTGCATATCTTGTCAGTTTATTTTCCGTTTAATTCGTCTTTGAGCTCATCAATAATATCAGCTGTTTCTTGGCTTGTTTTTACTTCCGCGGCAATTTTTTCATAAGCGTGGATGACGGTGGTGTGATCTCTTCCGCCAAAAGCTTCTCCAACTTTGGGCAGTGAAGTTTCTGTCAGTTCTCTGCACAAATACATGGCAATTTGTCTTGGATAGGCCAGGTTTCGGGTTCTTTTGGCGGATTCAATATCGGCGATTTTAATATTAAACTTTTTGCAGACTGTCTTTTTTATCGATTCACAAGAAATATTAAAGTCGCTGGCCGATAAAATATCTTTGAGGATGTTTCTAGCAAACTTAACGGTGATCTTTTCATTTAAAAGCGTTGAAAAACTGGTGATCCTGGTAAATGCGCCTTCCAACTCCCGAATATTAAACTTAATTTTTTCCGCGATCAAGCCAATGACTTCAAAGAGGTCGTCGTCCAGATCTACGTTTTCCAATTCTGCCTTTTTTCTAAGAATGGCCACTCGGGTTTCATAGTCTGGAGGCTGAATATCAGCGATCATGTTCCATTGAAATCTCGATGTAAGCCGGTCTTCCAAGTTGACCAGCTTGTTGGGCGCTCGGTCGCTGGAAATGATAATTTGCTTGTTGAGATCATAGAGCGTATTGAAGGTATGAAAAAATTCTTCCTGCGTAGCTTCTTTTCCTTCGATAAACTGGATATCATCAATCAGCAAAACATCGATGTTTCTGTATTTTTGTTTGAAAGCGCGAATCCGCTTGCGGTCCTCCAGTGATTTGATCAATTCGTTGGTGAACATTTCCGATGAAACATAGAGTACCTTTTTTTCAGGATGATTTTCCATTATGTAGTGGCCGATGGCATGCATTAAATGGGTTTTTCCAAGACCGGAACCGCCGTATATGAACAGGGGATTATAGGCCATGGATGGAGCATCGGCAACGGCCAGGGCTGCTGCGTGGGCATATTTGTTATTATTGCCTACAACGAAGTTTTCAAAATTGTAACGTGGATTGAAATAAAATTCATCCTTGAGGATTTTTTTCGGATTTTCTTTTATCTTTTTCTCTTCAATTTCATCTTCACTTTCATCGGGTTTCAACTGTATGACGACCCGATACGGTTCTTTTATAACCGTTTCTGCTTTTTTTTGAAGGTTCTCAATATACCTGGTTTCCAGGACTCTTTGTGAAAAGCTGTCGGGCGTCTCCAGATAAAATAGCTTTAATTCTTCGTTGATTTCTTTTGGTATAAGAGGAAGGAACCAGGTTCTATAACTTACACCGGTAAGTTCCAGCTCAAAGAGCCTTAACATTTCTTCCCAAATTGCGTTCATATCTTTCATTGTGATACTTACCCTTTTCTTTTATCCGCTTTCTTGCTATTTTTGTGATAGCACTATCATAACAAAAAAGTTATCCACAGGCAAATGTAAAATTTTTTTTGTTGAAAAAATAAAATTTGAGGAAGTTATCCACTAGTTGTGGACAAAATTGTGCAAAGTTTTCACAGATGCAACTAGATCTTGATTCTTCTCCAAAAATATCAAGCACATCGAATTAAAACAAGGATAAAAGAATTGACATGACACTGGCTCAAAGGTATAATGGTAAGGCATATGTACATGCTTTATACGGATGATGAAACATATGGAATTAAATAATAGTAAGGAGGTGTTTTGAAAATGAAAATGACTTATCAGCCTAAGACAAGGCAGAGAAAAAAAGAACACGGCTTTAGAAAAAGAATGAAGACGAAAAACGGTAGAAATGTTTTAAAGAGAAGAAGAGCAAGAGGAAGAAAAGTGTTATCAGCATAGAGACCGCAAGCGTGGTCTTTTTGTCTACTTCAAGGGTTATGGATCTGCGGCCCCGCCGCATGAACGGATAAATGCCCTTTAACACAGAGAAAGTTAAGCTATGCTAAAAAAAGAAATATTAAGAAGAAACGGCGATTTTTCTTCCATCTATAAAAAGGGAAAGTCTGTGGGAGATCGTTTTGTTGTTGTTTTTTACAGAAAAAATAATCTCCCCTATACCAGAATCGCTTTTTTAGCAAGCAAAAAAGTAGGAAACAGTGTAACGAGAAACAGAGCCAGAAGGCTTATGAAAGAGAGTTACAAAACGATTCAAGAACAGCTGGCTATAGGATACGACATAATCTTTATAGCGCGAAAGACAATTATTAATTCGAAATATGCGGATGTGAAAAAATCAATTGAAGCCGCAACCAGGAGAGCAGGTATTTTGAAAAAATAAGAAGGTGATGCTTTGAGAAAACTATTGATTCTCTTGATAAAGGGTTATCAAAAATTTATATCCCCTTTATTTCCACCTACTTGCAGGTTTTACCCAACGTGTTCCACCTATTTTATTCAGGCATTGGAAAAGTATGGATTTTTCAAAGGCAGTTATCTTGGAATCAAAAGAATTTTAAAGTGTCACCCCTTCAACCCGGGAGGTTACGACCCTTTAAAATAGTGGAGGAAATGAATGTACACAATATTAGGAGTAATAGCAAAACCTCTTGGCTGGTTACTTAGTTTTTTATATGGATTTATTGATAACTACGGGATTACGATCATTGTTTTTACGATTATAGTAAAACTATGTCTTTACCCGCTGTATATAAAACAGACAAAATCCATGGCCAGAATGTCGGAAGTGCAGCCTAAGATGCAGGCGCTTCAGAGGAAATATGCCAACGATAAGGAAACTTTAAATATAAAGATGGCGGAGATGTACAAGGAAGAGAAGTTCAATCCGATGGGCGGTTGTCTACCGATGCTCATTCAGATGCCGATCATCATGGGTCTCTTTGCATTGCTCAGAACTCCGATGACTTACATGAACGATGACAGCATGTTATTCGCAGTACACGAAAAATTTCTGTGGATCATGGACCTCAGTCAGCCGGATAAATGGATCCTGCCGATTTTAGCGGGTATTGCAACCTTTATCGCATTTTCTTTGAATCAGCAGCAATCGGACGATACCGGAGCAGCGGCTCAGATGAACGGCATGATGAAGATGATGAAATACATTTTTCCGATCATGATTGTATGGATGGGCAGATCCTTTCCTGCAGGCCTGGCGGTTTACTGGGCTCTAGGACAGATAATGCAGATCTTCTTTAATTTACATCTGAAGTCAGTCAGAAAGAAAATGAAAGAAGAAGCGAAGAAAAAAAAGAAAAAATAACTGAATCCTTTCGTTTATATATGGAGGAACATGAATATGGATTTTTCAGAAAAATGGGGTACGGACGTTGAAGAAGCAGTCAAATTGGCCCTGATTGATTTAAAGCTTGAAAGAGATGAAGTCGAAGTGACTGTTTTAGAAGAACCTTCAAAAGGTTTTTTTGGAATCGGTTCAAAGCTAGCCAAGGTGAGAGTGGAACCTAAGAAGAAAGAAGCTGTACCGGAGCCGGAAGTAAAAGCTGAACACAAATCGGAACCGGTTGAGATGGATACTAAAGAAGATAAGCGGCCTGAACAAAGAAAAAAAGAAAAGAAAAAGAGAGAAAGAAAAAAGCCAGTTATTCCAAGAGAGCCGGAAGAAGAACTGACTGTAGTGGAAGAACATCCGGCACTTGAATTTCTCAGAGAAACGACTGAAAAAATGGGACTGACTCTGGACATTACGGCAAAGACTGGAGATAATAGTGTTTATGTTAATATGAAGGGCAAGGATTCCGGTACGGTCATTGGAAAAAGGGGACAAACTCTGGATGCGATCCAGTATCTGACCAGCCTGGTCGTTAACAAAGAAAACGAGAAGTATATCCGGGTTGTAGTCGATGCGGAAAACTATCGATCCAAAAGAGAAAAGACGCTGGAGCAGCTTGCCAACAGACTTGCTGAAAAAGTTGTAAGAACCAAGAAGAGCGTTAGGCTGGAACCGATGAATCCTTATGAAAGAAAGGTGATCCATGCCACTCTTCAGGGAAACCCCAAAGTAACGACGAAAAGCGAAGGTGAAGAACCGTACAGAAGGGTTATCATTGAGCTGACAAAATAAGATGAGAGTGACCCGCTGTTTGCGGGTCTTTTCGTTGAAAGGATGAAATATGGAAGAGACAATTGCTGCTATTGCAACTGCATATGGAGAAGGAGGGATCGGCATTGTCAGGATCAGCGGTCCCAAAACCTTTGAAATCCTGGAAAAAGTCTTTATACCGGCCAGAAGCGGGATCATAAATCGTAAATTGACATATGGATATGTGGAAGATCCCAAAAGCGGCCAAAAAATTGATGAGGTATTGGCTGTCTTCATGAAAGAACCGTACACTTATACGAAGGAAGATGTGGCGGAAATCCATTGCCATGGAAGCATGGTTTCCCTTCGAAAAACGTTGGAGCTGGTTCTGCGGCAGGGAGCCCGTATGGCTGAGCCGGGAGAATTCACAAAGAGAGCTTTTTTGAACGGACGATTGGATCTTTCACAGGCAGAGGCAGTCATCGATCTGATACGGGCAAAGACGGATAAAACCTTCGATGTGGCGCTGGGACAATTGGACGGACAGCTTTCCCAAAAGGTAATTCATATTCGAAAGGCCCTGTTGGATCTTCTGGTAAATGTAACGGTTAATATCGATTATCCTGATGAAGATATCGAGGAGATGACCTACGAGGAATTGGAAATCGAAATATCGCAAATAAACGATATGATTGAAAAACTACTGGTTACAGCTGATACAGGCAGGATTATAAGAGAAGGTCTTAATGTTGCCATCATCGGAAAACCCAATGTGGGAAAGTCTTCTTTGATGAATGAATTACTTAAAGAGACGCGGGCGATTGTAACGGATATTCCAGGAACAACAAGAGATACCATCGAAGAAGTTGTAAGTATAAAAAATATACCGGTGAGGCTGACCGATACTGCTGGAATTCGGAAGACCGATGATACTATTGAAAAGATGGGCATCGAAAAGAGCAAAAAAACCTTCAATGAGGCGGATCTCATCATTTTTGTCATGGACAGCAGCCGGGAGATCTCCCAGGAAGACCAGGAAATCATTCAATATATCGGAGATCGCAGGGCAGTGGTTCTCATCAACAAAATCGATCTTGGAAAGTCGTGGAACAGAGAGAAAGTTGAAACCGTGATGCCCAATGCTTCGGTAGTGGAAACTTCTTTGCTTAAAAAAGTGGGGATCGAGGAAATCGAGCAGGTTATTCTGGACATGGTTTACAGCGGAGAAGTTAAGCAGAATGAAAGTCTGATGGTGACCAATGTCAGACATAAAGAACTTTTAGAAAAGGCAAAAGACGCGCTCGCCGATGCCAGACATATGACCTTGGAAAGGGAGGCGTTGGACTTTATTGAAGTTGATCTGAAAAATGCGTATGAATGGTTAGGCGAAATTATTGGAGAAACGGTTTCCGATGATATTATAAATGAAGTTTTTTCAAGATTTTGTTTAGGTAAATAGGGGAAAGAAAATGGCACAATTTTTAATGGGTGAATATGATGTGATTGTAGTAGGAGCGGGCCACGCCGGATGTGAAGCAGCGCTGGCCAGCGCCCGCATGGGAAAAAAGACGTTGATCCTTTCCATTAATCTTGAAGCTGTGGCCATGATGGCCTGTAACCCTTCCATTGGAGGTACGGGTAAGGGGCATTTGGTCCGTGAAATCGATGCTCTTGGGGGTGAAATGGGAATCAATATTGATAAAACCTTCATCCAAAGCAAAATGCTCAATACTGCGAAAGGACCTGCCGTTCATTCCCTGCGGGCCCAGGCGGACAAAAACCGCTATCATGAAGAAATGAAAAGGACGCTAGAGCTGCAGGAAGGTTTGGACTTGAAGCAGGGAGAAGTGGTTGATCTGGTGATCGAGGATGGAAAGGCCTGCGGCGTGGTTTTAAAGACCAATTCTGTCTATCGGGCAAAAGCGGTAATTTTGGCTACCGGTACCTTTCTCAAGGGAAAGATTTTTATCGGTGAGAGTGCTTTTGACAGCGGGCCTAACGGCCTGGCACCATCCATGGAGCTGGGCGATCAGCTGCGAAAATATGGACTTCCCATGCGCAGATTCAAAACGGGCACACCGGCCAGAGCTTTGGGGAAAAGCTTGGATTACGATAAAATGACGGAGCAGATGGGAGATGAACAAATCGTCCCATTTTCCTTTTTAAATGATGAGCTGCAGGGAGAACAGATTTCCTGCTGGCTGACTTATACCAATGAGGAAACCCATACGGTCATTCGAAATAATTTTCATCGGTCAGCGCTGTTCGGCGGTCAGATTGAAGGGGTGGGTCCCAGATATTGTCCATCCATCGAAGACAAGGTTAACCGCTTTGCTGATAAAAAAAGACATCAGCTTTTTATCGAACCGGAGGGCCTTACTACGGATGAGATGTATATACAAGGAATGTCGTCAAGCCTTCCTGAAGATGTACAAGAACAATTTTATAAGACAATACCTGGTTTAGAAAACCTTGAAATCGTAAGGCCAGCTTATGCAATCGAATATGATTGTATTGATCCGTTGGATTTAAAATTAAATTTAGAAAACAGGCAAATTGAATATTTATTTTGCGCTGGTCAATTTAATGGAAGCTCCGGCTATGAGGAAGCAGCGGCGCAGGGTTTGATGGCCGGAATTAACGCAGTGTTAAAAATTGACAGACAAAATTCTTTTATTCTCGACAGAAGCGAGGCTTATATTGGCGTTCTAATCGACGATTTAGTGACAAAAGGTACTAATGAACCTTACAGAATTATGACCAGCAGAGCGGAATATAGGCTGGTTCTCAGGCAAGACAACGCAGATCTCCGTTTGACGGAGAAGGCTTACGCCCTGGGATTGGCTTCGAAAACCAGATATCAAAGATTTTTAGAGAAAAAAGAAATCGTTGAGGAGGAAAAAAAGAGATTGGCACATGCGATGGCAGCGCCAGAAGAAATTAATCTTGTTTTGGAAAATTTAGGAAGTACGCCGGTTAAAACAAAGATCTCTCTTTTGGAACTGATGAAGCGTCCTCAAGTTACCTATGAAAGTCTCAGCGCGGTTGATCCTGAAAGACCGGAACTTTCCAATCATGCGAGGAACCAGCTGGAGGTTCAGATTAAATACGAGGGGTATATTGGCAAGCAGGAACAGCAGATTCAGCGGTTTAAAAAATTGGAAGATAAAAAGCTGGACAGCAATTTTGACTACGAACAGGTGGAAGGCCTGAGAATCGAAGCCCGCCAGAAACTCAATCAATTCAGGCCGGTTTCTCTGGGACAGGCGTCGAGAATTTCCGGCGTATCCCCGGCGGATATCAATGTGCTGCTGATTCATTTGGAGAAGATGAGAAGGAAAAAATCATGAAACAACTTGTAAAGGCTTTCGAAGAATTAAAGATTAATTATGACGATATACTTTTGAAAAAGTATGAAACATATATGGAAGGTATTTTAAAGTGGAATGAGGCTGTAAATCTAACCTCCATAACCGAACCTTCTCAATTTATACAAAAGCATTATATTGATTCCCTGCTTTCTGTTATTTATAAAGAATTTCAAAACGCCGAGCTGATTATCGATGTGGGAACGGGCGGCGGATTTCCCGGGATTCCTTTAGCACTTGCAGCTCCCGATAAAAAATTTGTTCTCATCGATTCTCTCAACAAACGGATCAAAATTATTAAGGAACTTTGCGGAGAATTGGAGATCGATAACGTTACGGCTATTCATGGAAGGGCGGAGGAGTTGGCCCGCAATAAAAACCACAGACAGAAATACGATCTTTGTGTTTCCCGGGCCGTAGCCAATATGGCGACTCTATCTGAATACTGTCTTCCTTTTATAAGAAGAGGCGGGTGGTTCCTAGCTTATAAAGGACTAAATACGGATGAGGAAATCAAGGAATCTGCAAATGCCCTGCGTATGCTGGGAGGAAAGATTCGGAGAGAAGAGCATGCGAAGCTGTCCAATTTTAATTTAGAACATAAGATTATTTTTATAGAAAAGACGGGCGATACCCCTTCGAAATATCCGAGAAAAGCGGGAACTCCATCGAAAGACCCCCTAAAATAGAAAATTTAGGGGTTTTTTGTTGAAAGAAAACCCTTTTCCCAGTGTATAACTCCTGCTAAGATAAAACTGGGACAAGGAGGGAGACATATATGCTGATCAAAAAAGTGACCGAGATTCCTATCGATTTAATCTTTGCCAATCCGGAACAGCCGAGAAAAATATTTGGAGAAGAAGAGCTTCTTGAATTGAGAGACTCCATTAAAGAATACGGTGTTATACAACCGATTATTTTGAAAAGAAACAATAACGGGTCTTACATAGTAATAGCAGGCGAGCGGAGACTGCGGGCAGCTGGGATGGCCGGACTGACCAAAATACCTGCTATTGTCCGCGAAGCGGATGATAAGGATGCTGCTATTATCGCTTTAGTGGAAAATGTACAGCGTGAAAATTTAGGTTATATGGAAGAGGCGCAGGCATACAATCGATTGATGGAAGAGTTCGAACTTACTCAGGGGGAATTGGCAGAGCGGGTCGGAAAAAAGCAGTCGACTATTTCCAATAAAATCAGGCTGTTAAGCCTGCCGGAGGATATACAGAAAGCATTGATTGCCAATCGCCTGACCGAACGTCACGCCAGAGCTTTGCTGAAAATACCTGATGATGAAACCAGGAGAATGGTCATTGACCGTATCGTTTCGCATGGCCTTAATGTAAGGCAAAGTGAAAAATTAATTGAAGATGTCTTGGAAAAGCAGCAGGAGGAAAAACGCAAGCAAAATAAAATAAGATATATTAGTTATAAATTGTATCTTAATACGATTAGAAAAACATTTAATGAAATCTTTCAAGTAGAGCAGGGAGCCAAATATACGCAGGAAGATAAAGGGGAATATTATGAAGTAAAAATAACCATACCTAAAAACACTCCAAAACAGAAACAGGTAGTTAACCAATAAAGGAATGTTTCACGTGAAACATTCCTTTTTTTTATGTAAAAAGTATAGTAAAAAAAAGCCCTATGGTATATAATCAAATTATGCGAAAAAATTGCTTATGTTTTAAAAAGGAGGAACTAATTTGGGAAAGGCAATTGCAATATTCAACCAGAAGGGCGGCGTAGGAAAAACGACAACGAACATTAACCTGGCAGCGTGTCTGGCATTAAAGGGGAAAAAAGTATTAATTTTGGATATTGATCCGCAGGGAAACACTACTAGCGGAATTGGATTATCCAAGAAAGAACTAGGTAATACTTCTTATGAAATTTTAGTAGAAGATCATATAGATCCAACATCGGCGATTATTCAGACTGAGGTACAAAATTTAGATATCATTCCTGCCAGCGTGCAGCTGGCAGGAGCAGAGGTAGAGCTGATTCAGCTCCAGGGAAGGGAAAAAAGGCTGAAACATGCATTGGATCAGATAAAGCCTGACTATGACTATATATTTATTGATTGTCCACCCTCACTGGGACTTCTGACTATTAATTCGTTGACAGCAGTTGATTCGGTTTTGATTCCTATTCAGTGTGAATTCTATGCCCTTGAAGGCGTAAGTCAGCTGATGAGTACAATCGAAATTGTTAAGAAAAATATGAATCCAAATTTGGAGATCCAGGGCGTAATCCTCAGTATGTTCGACGGACGGACAAATTTATCTGTTCAAGTAGTGGAAGAAGTAAAAAAATACTTTAAGGAAAAGGTCTATACCACTGTAATTCCAAGGAATGTAAGACTTGCTGAAGCTCCAAGCTATGGAATGCCAATTATGCAGTACGATCCAAAATCAGCTGGAGCCCAGGCTTATCAGGAATTTGCTGATGAGTTTTTAAGTCTGGAGGATGAACAGTAATGGCGGCGGCAAAGAACAGAGGGCTGGGCAAAGGACTGGATGCATTATTCAGCACCTCAGAAATCGATACAAAAAAAATAAACAGCGAAAAGGCAGATGAGATAAGGGCACAGGGGATTGAATTTATAGACATTAACGATATTAAACCCAATGAAAATCAGCCAAGAAAAGTTTTTGATGATGTAAAATTGCAGGAGCTGGCCAATTCCATAAAAGAACATGGGTTAATTCAACCGGTTATTCTTCGCCAGGCGAAAAAAGGTTATGAAATCGTTGCTGGTGAAAGACGCTGGAGGGCATGCAGGAAAGCGGGTCTGAAAGAAATACCCTGCATGATTAAAGAGCTGACCGATGAGCAAAATATGCTGGTGGCAATTATTGAGAACATGCAGAGAGAAGATCTAAATCCCATCGAAGAAGCGGAGGGTCTTAATCAAATGATCAGTTCCTTTGGTATGACCCAGGAGGAAGTATCCAAAAGCGTTGGTAAAAGCAGACCTTACATAACCAACTCTCTTCGTCTGCTAAAGCTTCCCCAGGAAGTGAGAGACATGGTTTCCGAGGGAAAGCTTACAACCGGACACGCCAGAGCGATTGCTGGAATTGGTGACCGGCAAAAACAAATACAGCTTGCCGAATATGTGATTAAAGAAGAACTGTCTGTCAGAGAAGTTGAAAGGCTGATTAAAGAACAGCATTCTCCAAAGAAGAAAAACCCAAGAAGAAAAGCGGAAAAGAGCGCAGATGTGAAACGGGTAGAAGAAGACCTGAAACATATCATGGGAACAAAAGTAAGCCTTAATCAAAGTGGACGAAAAGGAAAAATTGAAATTGAATATTACAGCAGAGATGAATTGGAAAGATTGATTGAGCTATTGAAATCACTTCAATAGGAATAATCGTTTCACGTGAAACAATATGAAAATACATGAAATTGAAAAATGCTTGCAAGAGGTGATAAAGGAATGCCATCATTTAAACATACCGATCAGTAAGCAAATCGATCCTAAAATCCGCATCAACAAAAGAGCGAAAAGCAGATTTGCTGCTTGCATGAAAGACAAACGTTTTCAGGATCCTGTGTTTGTCATTGAAATTGGAAACGCTCTGTTGGAAATAGATGAGAAAAAGGTAAGAAGTATTTTGGCCCATGAAGTTCTCCATACCTGTTATGATTGTAATAATCATGGAAGAGTGTGGAAAGCCTATGCTTATAAAATGAACCGGACTTACGGGTATCAGATAAAGACAACAGCGTCTTACGAAGAGCTGGGACTGGCAAAACCAGATAAAACAATTAGATATCGATATGTAATTGTTTGTAAAAAATGCAGCAAGAAATTCTACAGACAAAAGAGATCAAAACTGATTACAAATCTCAGCCAGTACCGGTGCCAATGCGGCGGAAAGCTGGAATGTAGAAATTTAGATCAAGAATCAGAAGCATGAAACTGCAATAATTATAAAGAAGAAAACAGGAGCGGATAGCATGATTGACAAAACCGCTCCTGTTTTTTACGAACTCTTCGTCGTAAAAAGATACATTGATCGTTAAAAGGTTTTGTCGGTCTCTTCTTATCACAAAAAATAGTCTGTAAAAAAAATGGTATGAACCCTTTTGCCCTCGAATACAATATAACAAGAATATGTATAGGAAGACAGAGGGGGAACAACCATGACCTATGATGAAAAAATACCTGAATTTGCCTTACAACCAGCAAAAACAGCCGACGAAAATACCGATACAGCACAGATAAACGACGGCTTTGATCCAACTCCTTATGATAGACTTTTAGTACCTGCACGTGAGGAAGGAAAAGCAAGTACCGAAAAGGAGGAAGAATTTTCACAGGATCTTCCTGTTTTAGAGGAAACTGCTGCGAACAAACCGGATCAAGAACAAATATCGGAAGAAAAATCTTTCGATGCAACGGAAAAAGACAACAAACAGGGATTACCAAAACAGATTTTGCCGGAAAAAGTTATAGAACATAAACAAGAGGAAGAACTAGAGCCGGTATTTTTAGGCGAAGAAGAGATAAAGGAAAGTTCTGAAACAGCAACAGAACCAGTTAAAATTACGCCACTGGCGGGTCAGGCCGTTTATAATGAATTAAAGATAACAGCCGTGGCCCAAAATCTTGAAACAAAAATCTTTGTAGAAGAAGATATACTTGTTCCAGATATTAAGCCAGATTTAATCTCAATTTTATCGATGGATGGGAAGGCATTTTTATCCAGCAAAGAAATACAAGTCGGACAGGGAGATGATGACAGCATAAAAGTTACAGGAGAGGTAGGATTACAGACAATTTATCTGCCTGATGGAAAAGAGGATGAATCTGTGGCCATCATTCAGTCCAGGCTTCCTTTCAAAACAGACTGGCAGGTGACAGCCTCACCTTTATCTCATTTGGTCATTGAATCTAAAATCGAACGAATTGATTATTCTGTAATTAATGAGCGCAAATTCCGAGCTAAAATTACTCTGGGGCTTTTCCTGAAAGAATACGCGGAAAAAGAATTACAACTCTTCGAAAATCTGCGCGGGGAACAGTTGGAACTATTAAAAGAAACCGTCAAAATGAGCCATGTTGCTCTTCGAAAAGAAGAATCTGTGGAGATTGCAGAAGATTTAAAGGTTAAAGAGGGGAGCCCGAGGCCGATTAAAATTCTGAAAAGTGACATCAATGTGGTGGAAAATCATAAACAAACAACTTCAGAAAAAATGGTCATTAATGCTGCGGTGCGTGTTAATATTCTTTATTTAGGTGAAGAAGAAAAAGACGGAGAGGTAATACAAAAACCTGCTTTTTACCAAGGGAAGGCCGATTTCACCCAGTTCATACTTATGAATAAAGAAGATAACTTGGCTATGAGCAAAGTATCCTTTAATGACAAAGAGCTGGAAGTGACAATCAGCGAGGAAGAAGAAGATTGTTTTATTTTAAAAGGAAACGTTAACACATCGGTTGAAGTATACCAAAATCTGGAAAAAGAAGTAGTGTCAGATTTATATCATAGTGTCAAAGATACTACTTATGATTATACAGAAAAAATGATAGAAGCAGTCCTGGGAACAGGAACTACAGAGATATCAGCAAGAGAAATTGTAGATGTTGCGGAAAGAAATGGGCAGTTAGGAAAAATTCTTTATGTCAACGGACGTATAAAAGAACAAAAATCCAGGGCCGAACAAGGCCGAGTAACGGTCGAGGGAATTTTAGAAGGAACTGTCTTATGTATACCGGAGGACTCGGAAAAACAAGTATTTGCAATAAAACAGGATATTCCTTTCAGGGGTTCGATTGATATTCCAGCAGCCGAAGAAGGCATGAAAATAGATTGTCAAATTGGAATAAAGGATCTCTGGTCGGATAAGGTGAACAGCAAGCAGGCAGAAATCAATGCCAGCCTGCAGCTTGAAGTATCCGCCATAAAAGAAACGGCGCTGAAATTAATAAAAAATCCATGCTTCCTTGAAAATAAACAGAATAAAAGACCTTCCTCTATGGTTATTTACATAACAAGAAAAAACGACAGTCTATGGAAAATAGCTAAGAAGTACAAAACCAGTATAGAGTCTATCAAGAAGATCAATGAATTGAATGATCCTATTAATCTCCAGGAAGGAAGTCGTTTACTAATCGTAAAATAAAAAAGTTTTATTCGGTCGTGTATAAAAAAATTCTCCTTGGTGAAGAATGAACATACAAGGAGGATTTTTTATGAAAAATATCGATCTAAAAGAAAAATGCATTTTAAGCCTGATTCTGGTTATCGTAATGGGATTCGTCCTTTTTTATACATATGAGGATGAACCGTCCAATCAATACAGCGGAATCATTCGTTTGCACGTAATTGCCAACAGCGACAGCGCTGATGATCAAAATCTCAAATTAAAAGTGAGGGACCAGATTATTAAAGAAGTAGGCAGCCTGGAAAAAAGCCAAGATATTGAACAGTCCCGCAGCTATTTAGAAAATCATCTGAAGGATATGGAAAAGACAGCGGCAAAAGTAATTGAAGAAAATGGCAAAGAATATGGAGCGGAAGCGGATTTAGGCGTTCGATGGATACCGGCCAAAACCTATGGAGATATGTATTTTCCAGCTGGAAACTACGAAGCTCTGAATCTTACACTAGGCGAAGGAAAAGGACAAAACTGGTGGTGCGTCTTATTTCCACCCCTGTGCTTGATTGAGGAAGACCAAGAAGCGATGGATGAGCTGGGGTACACAGAGGATCAGCAGATTGAGATTAAATCCAAGTTAATGGAAATTATCAACGGACCCGGCAAAGATGTTTAAAAAAGGTATAATAAATACGAAAAGACCGAATTGCTTCCGCAGCTCGGTCTTTTCGCATATCTTATTATTACTTATTAAGAGGAAGTTTTCTCTTCTAGTTTAAGTTTAATTTCTTTTGACTGTCCATCGCGAAGTACAATATATTTTACCGTATCGCCCACCTTATGTGAGGTAATAATCGATGAAAGGGTATCGATGTTATCAATTTCTTTTCCATCCACCGAGTAGACCAGATCTCCCTGCTGGAAGCCAGCCTTCTTAGCATTGGATCCGGTTACTTCCTGAATATAAACGCCTCCCGCAGCGCTTTGCTGTCCGCCGCCGAAAAATCCGTTATTTCCCTGCTGCTGAGACATATCCACATAGGACATCCCCGTAGAAGGCTTTCCTTTTACATAACCGCCTTTCATCAACTGGCTGGCTACTTCTGCGGCTCGATTAATGGGAATCGCAAATCCAAGGCCCTCCACATCAGAACCGGAGGACTTAGCGACAACTACGCCCACCAGCTGACCATACTGGTTGAACAATCCGCCTCCCGAATTACCCGGGTTGATGGAGGTATCGGTCTGTAATAGGGACATTGTCTTTCCATCAATGCTGATGGAGCGGTCCAGGGCGCTTATGATTCCAGCCGTAACTGTGCCGCCCAGCTCACCCAGGGGATTGCCGATCGCTACCGCCAAATCACCTACGTTCAACTGGTCACTATTGCCCATAGTGACGGCTGTCAAATTACTTGCATTAATTTTGAGGACCGCTACATCTGTATCTGCATCAGTACCAACCAGCTTTGCTTCATATTCCTTCTTGTCGCTGGTCGTTACTGTTATTTTATTCGCTCCTGCGATTACATGATTATTGGTAATAATATATCCATTGCTTTTAATAATGACACCGCTGCCGGCCCCCTCTGTGACATATTGCTGCATCCACGCATCGGCCTGAACGGATTCTGTCTTGATCTCCACCACAGAATCCTGTGCTTTAGCCGTTATTTCCTGGACCGTCATTGAACTGCCCGTGGCATCCTCCAGATTAAAGCCAGTCGTCTTGGCATTGGTGGTATTTTCTTTGCCTGCCGAATATTGAGACGAGAGGCCGGCGTCATTGGCCAGCATGGCCCCTCCAAAGCCGAATGCGCTTGAGAGCAGGACACATACCAGAATGATTGCAGTAAGGCTAGTTCTGGTGAGCTGTACTGGCTTGCTTTTTTTCTCTTTTTTCTTTTTCGATGACCTGGGACCCATTCCCGGTGCGCCTCCCGGATCACGATCCTCTGTTGGGATCAACTGTCCGGGGTTTGGGCCGCTGGTGTATCTATATTCATTATTTTCAAAATTGTTATCCATTGATTTTTCCTCCCTTTATCCGTTTTGTCCTTTTATTGAGATTAATATACACGGACTTTATGGTTTTTTTGTGTCGAAACCGTGTAAATCTAAAATAAAGTTATTAATAATTTCTTACAACTATGATAGAATTGAAAGGAAAAGATAAAAAAAGAGGTATAAGGAAGATGAGCAATACATTAATCGCAATGGATAAAAGCGGATCTTACCGGGTATATCTGGCAATTACTACAGATATGGTCGAAGAGGCGCGCAATATACACATGACAACGCCGCTGGCCGCAGCAGGGCTGGGAAGAGTCCTGACAGCAGCCGGTCTTATGGGCATTATGCTGAAAAACCCGCAGGACAAGCTTACCCTCCAGTTCAAGGGGGAGGGACCAGCCAAACAGATTTTAGCCACAGCGGATGGAACGGGAAAGGTAAAAGGATACATTGCTAACCCAGACGTGGATTTACCCCTTACGGAAAAAGGAAAACTGGATGTAGGCGGATCGCTGGGAATAGGAGAATTGACCGTAATCAAAGACCTGGGCTTAAAAGAGCCCTACATGGGAACCATTGCCCTGGTCAGCGGAGAAATCGCCGAGGACTTGGCAGCTTACTTTTTTATTTCCGAGCAGCAGAATACTTCCGTCGCTTTGGGCGTAAAAATAGAAAGGGACTATCATGTAGGAGCAGCGGGCGGAATGATTATTCAAATGATGCCGGGAGCAGAGGAAGGAGCCGTATCCGCGCTGGAGGACATGATTGAAAACCTGCCTCCGCTGACAACTCTGATTGATGAAGTGAACAAGACATCCGCCGGAAAGAGTGAAGAAGGGATGGTTATGGAGCTGTCCGCGCGCATATTCAACGAAATGCCGCAGCAGTATCAGATTCAAAAGCTGGAGACCAGGGATATCACCTGGCGCTGCGATTGCAGCAAGCCCCGCCTTGAACGGGCGCTTATGTCCATTGGTAAAAAGGATTTGACGGAGATAATCGAAGAAGACGGGCAGGCAGAGCTGCAGTGCCAGTTTTGTCTGAAAGAATATCATTTTAACAAAGAAGAATTGGAAAAGATGTTGGAGGAGCTGACTGAATGAAGAATATTATGATGAAAATTATTGGAACACAGATAACGGCTGATCTGGAAGAAGACCAGCTGGAATTTATTACCGAAGGCAAGCTGTACGAAAAAGGAGATGCCCTTTATCTCATCTATGATGAAAGCGAAATTTCCGGAATGCCCGGATGCAGGACCCGCCTTAAACTGAAAAACGGAACCATAAAGATGAAAAGGGTTGGAAAAAACGTCGGTATAGATACGGAAATCGAATTCGAAAAAGGAAAACGCTATACCGGCTATTATGACACACCTTTCGGAGCTATTGCGATGGAGGTTCTCACAAATCACGTGGAAAACAGCGTAACAGCGGAAGGAACGGGACAGCTGGATATTGACTACCATATTAGTTTAAAGGGTCTGGCAGAAGGCAGAAATAAATTAAATATTGAACTGATGTAAATAAACGTGGAAAATGAGGAGGCTTTTTGTATTATGATGAAGCAAAAAACGATTCGGATAATTGCGATTGCAATTATAGCAGCAATGGTAGTGACCAGCGTGGTTGGCGCGATTGTTTTTCTGTAGAAGGAGAGGAACGTGATGACGAAGATAGGATTTGACGCAGAAAAGTATATAGAAGAACAATCCAAGTATATTTTGAAACGGATCAACGAGGGAGAAAGCGAAAGGCTTTATCTGGAGTTTGGGGGAAAATTAGTGCATGATAAACATGCCATGCGGGTACTCCCCGGTTTTGATGAAAATGCCAAAATTAAATTGCTCCAGAAAATGAAGGACCAAGCAGAGATTATTATTTGCATCTACTCAGGCGATATCACGACCAGCAAGACGCGTGCTGATTTTGGAATTACCTACGATCTGGAAGTTCTCCGGCTCATCGATATGTTTCGAAAATACGACCTAGCCATCAATAGTGTAGTCGTGACCCGCTATGAAGACGATGCCCCCGCAGTCGATATGTTTTTAAACAAATTGGACCGTCGGGGCATTAAAACGTACAAACATAGATTTACCAAAGGCTATCCCACAGATGTGGATACCATTGTAAGCGATGAAGGGTACGGCGCCAATCCCTATATCCAAGTGACAAAACCCTTGGTTGTGGTAACCGGACCGGGCGGCGGCAGCGGAAAGCTGGCGACCTGTCTTTCCCAGTTGTATCACGATTATAAACGGGGAACAAAAGTGCGTTACGCAAAATTTGAAACATTTCCCATCTGGAGCATTCCGCTCAAGCACCCGGTGAATATCGCCTATGAAGCCGCGACCGCCGATCTGAAAGACGTGAATATGATCGACTCCTTCCACCTGGAAGCATATGGGGAAATGGCGGTAAACTATAATCGGGACCTGGAAGTTTTCCCAGTCGTCAAGAGGATCATAGAAAAGATCACTGGTGAAGAGTCGGAATACAAGAGTCCCACCGACATGGGCGTCAACAGGGCCGGGTTTAGCATCATCGATGACGAGGCTGTCAAAGAAGCAGCCTGCCAGGAAATCATCCGAAGATATCTGACCGCGCTGTGCGATTATAAAAAGGGAAAAATCGATGACGGCGCGCTGGAGCGGTCCAAGCTGTTAATGGATGAGCTGGACCTGAAGGTTGAGGACCGGAAGGTGGTCAAGCCAGCCAGAGATTATGCAGAATACAAACGGAACTGTAATGAGCGATATGAGAACGTCGTCGTCATGTCCTTAGAACTGCCCGGCGGCAGCATTGTGACAGGCCGAAGCTCCAGGAGAATGGTAGCCGCTGCTGCTGCCGTACTCAATGCAATAAAAATTCTCTGCGGAATGGCCGACGACATCCACCTCATTTCCCCAAACGTCTTAAAGGGGATCCAGGATATGAAGACGGATATCCTTCTTCATGAAAAGACAAGCCTTCACTGCGAAGAAATTCTCAGCGCCCTGACCATTTCCGCCGCGACCAACCCGTCCGCAGAAGTAGCCTTGAGCAAACTTCCCTGCCTGAGAGGCTGTCAGGCCCACTGCACCGCCATTCTCAGCGAGAGGGATGAGCAGACAATCAAAGCCTTGGGGATTGATGTAACCAGCGATCCGGAATATATTACCAACAACCTTTATTTCAGTTAATATACCCACCAGACAGAGAAAGGCGGTGAATGTTTTGTTAAACTTCAATGAAGAATACGAGAAACAGCTGATTGAAGCTTTTCAACATTTTGTTCGCAATGAACCTTATGATTATTCGTTTATCCGCCCGGAAATATATGATTCATGGGTGAGATCGAGGCAGTTTGAAATCGAATATAATTCACCTGTGAAAATTAAAAAGTTAGATGAAAAGGAAAGAAAAAAACTTGTTCAAGAAAACGCCGTATTGATCGAAACGGCGAGAAAACATTTGAATAAGATTTATGATGTGATAAAGCCGACAGGGTATTATATCTTTATCAGTGACGATCGGGGATATTTGCTGGATATTATCAGCGATAAAGATCTGCTGAGCCAGTACGAGTACGATCCCTCTCTGGTCGTCGGCGCCAGCAGAAATGAACGGTATGTGGGTACAAATGCCATCGGGACTTGTCTGCAAGAGAAAAAACCCATGGTTTTCTGGGGAGAAGAACATTATAATCTAGTACATAAAAAATATACCTGTTCCGGAGCTCCCATCCACGGGGCAGATGGAGAGATCATCGGGGCCATGTCCTTAACGGGAAGAAAAGAGGACTATCAGGAACATACCCTGGGCATTGTAATTTCCATCGTCGATGCCATAGAAGCGGAACTGAAGAGCAGAACGACAAAGAAAGAGCCGTCTTCTACCGAATATACCTTTGACAATCTGATCGGCCAGTGCAAGGAGATAAAAGAGCTGAAGGAGATCGCCAAGCAGGTGGCCAAGATCGACGCACCGATTCTCTTATGGGGAGAAAGCGGAACTGGCAAGGAAGTGCTGGCTCAATCCATTCACAATGAAAGCCGGCGGAAATCCGGGCCTTTTATCGGCATTAACTGCGGGGCTATTCCCCGGGAACTGATCGAAAGTGAACTTTTTGGCTATGAAGGAGGATCCTTTACCGGCGCCAGCCGGGGAGGGCGTTCGGGCAAGCTGGAGGCCGCCTCAGGAGGAACTCTCTTTTTAGATGAAGTGGAGAGCATGCCCTTGGACGCCCAAATAAAATTGCTGCGGGTTCTTTCCACCTTTAAAGTGACGAGGGTGGGGTCAAACAAGGAAATACCCATTGATATCAGGATTATTTCCGCCAGCAAGAGCGATCTCTATCTGGAAGCGGAGCAGGGTAGGTTCCGCGAGGATTTATATTACCGAATCAACACCATTACCCTGAAGATACCGCCCCTGCGCAAAAGGAACGGAGATATCCGCCTGCTGGCCGACCACTATATTGAGCGGCTGAAAAAGGATATGGGGTTGAACAAATTGAGCATTCCCAAGAGCTTTTACGATATGCTGGAGAATTACGACTGGAAGGGAAATGTAAGAGAACTGAGAAATATCCTGGAAGGCGTAATCGCCATGTCCAAGGAAGGGGAAGAAATAAATACGTCCATGCTTCCGGACCGTATGGTTAACAAAACAAGAAATAACCATCTGCGCAATACCCGGCTGAAAGAAGTTGAAATCGAGATCATAAAAAATGAGATTGAACGGGCCAATGGCAACCTGAGCGCTGCGGCTAAGGCCCTAGGGATCGCCAGAAGCACCCTCTATCAAAAGTTAAAAAACAACACTGAGTTATCAGAGTATTTAAAAAAGTGACCGAATTCCGACATTTTGTCCGATTTTCGTACAATGGAACGTGACTGCTCATAGAACGGGGTGGCAACTTCTATTCAATGAATAAAAATATAAATGAAAAGAAAGCTTGAAAGCGCAAGCTTTCTTTTTTTATGAAAAATTATTCAGAATATTTTGGCACATATTTTGCGCTTAATAATGGAAACAGACAATATGAAGCAATGGCTAGCAGCAAACAATGAAAGGAGAAGTAAAATGAGCAAGAGAAAAATGAGAATCCTGGCAATTTTAATGGTAATCGGGTTAATGATTACCTGCCTGGCCGGTTGCGGAGGCAGTGAGGAAGGAACTGCAGAGAAAGAGCTAAGCGCCGATGAGGCGAAAACCGAACTCTACGGCATGCTTCCTGACACATGCCTTTCCGGCTTTCTCGATCCCACATCTTTGGAAGATCGTTCTAACATTGATAAGGCACTGCCATTTAAACCCAAAGATCCAAAGCACGTAGTGATCGGCTGGACAGAGCAGACCCAGGGAGATCCCTGGTTCGTATCAGTAAAAGAATCTGCCGAAAAATGGGCAAAAAAATATGGGTATACCCTCTATTTTGATGTGGCGGATTTTGAACTTTCCAAGCAGAGCGCCCATATCGATTCCTATATTTCCAGAGGCGTGGACGTAATCGTTATTGACCCGGTGGATGTAACCGGAATCGCAGCGGACATTGAACGTGCAGTCAAAGCGGGTATTCCATGTATCGGATTCGGTTCTGAAATTTTCGGCGCTCCCGTGGTAACCACCATCAATGCCAATATCTTTTCCGTCGGCTATTCGGCTGGAAAATATACAGCCAGTCAGTTTGATAAAGAGGAACAGATCAACATGGGTATCGTTCTTGGCATCATGGGAAACTCCACAGCTGAAACCCGCGTAAACGGCATGCTCAGCGGCATGATCTATGAACGGGCCCAGCAGAGAGGTGTTGAATACACCATGGAACAGGCAACCCTGGACGCCACAAAGCTGTTTAACGATTTAAGGAAAAAAGGAACCTTTGAATCAGAAAAATGGAACATGGCCTGCTTGGGATCAGGTGAAGGAAACTGGACCTTTGAAGGCGGAATCGATGTGGCCGAACCAATCATCGCAGCCAACCAAGATAAGCTAAACCTCTTTATCGGAGAAAACGATTTCCAGGGGCTGGGAGCAGCTCAGGCACTGAAAAATTACGGTCTCACCGATAAAGTCCTGGTAGCATGCCCAGGAAACGGAATGAAGACCGAGCTGGAAAAGGTAAAAGACGGGACGCTCCTGTGTGACGGCCCCCATAACGGCCAGGCCTTTGCTATGGAAACCATCAATTTCATAAAAGAACTGGCAGAGGGGACCAACAAATGGGATGCCAACAACCTGCCCATGCTGACCGCGTTCAAAGCTTTTAACATCAACAGAGATACCATGGATACTTACTGGGATGACGATAAGGAAAACCTGTATCACAAAACAGCTCCGCTGGAAGTGCTGACGGTTCCCGAAGTCATCAAAGCGATCGAAGACGGTACTTATTATGAAGAATGGGTTCCGTCCAAATAAGCAAATCTATCTTATTTGAACCAATAGGCCCGGAGGATATGCCTTCGGGCCTGTATTCCAAAAGAGAACTACCGTTATAGGAAAGAGGAGAGCATCATGAGCAATCAAAGAGAGATGATAAGGATGGATGAAATCAGCAAATCCTTCGGCGGCGTGGCTGCTTTGGATAAGGTTAATTTCTGCGCCCTATCCGGTGAGATCCATGCTCTGATCGGAGAAAACGGCGCCGGAAAATCCACGCTGATGAAATGTCTTGCCGGAGCATACGACAAGGATGAAGGAACCATATACATAGACGGAAAAAAAGAACAAATCACCAATCCCAAGCAGGGGCAGGACTGCGGAATATCCGTCATCTACCAGGAATTTGCCCTGGCAAAAGACCTGACTGTGGCAGAAAATATCTTCATTGACAGCCTGGGAGAAGGAAAGGCGCTGGTGGATAGAAAAAAATTGAAAAAGAGGGCGGAGGAAGTGCTGGAAAAGATGGGCTTCGGAGACATTGACGTCAATAAAAAAGTGGCCGAATTAACCGTCGCCTATCAGCAGATCGTCGAAATCTGCAAAGCCATCTCAAGAAACGCAAAAGTCATGGTTTTCGATGAGCCCACCGCCGTGCTGACAAACCGGGAAGTGGAAAAGCTGTTCGATGTCATTTATAAACTGCGGGATTCGGGCGTATGTGTCATTTATATCTCTCACCGGCTGGAAGAGATCTTTCGCATATGCAGCCGCATCACCGTTCTCAAGGATGGGAAAAACGTCGACACCGTACATGTAAAGGATATTACAGAAAAACAGCTGGTAACCATGATGATCGGCAGAGATCTTTCCGAGCTGTTTCCTGAGCGGAACGCGGCGATCGGAGAAACCGTACTGGAGGCAGAAAACCTCATCTGCGGAAAAATGGTCAACGGCGTGACTTTTCATGTAAAAGCCGGAGAAGTCGTCGGCTTTGCCGGACTTGTGGGAGCCGGCCGCACGGAAACAATGCGGGCCGTATTCGGAGCCGACAAGTTGGAAGAGGGGGAGATCCGACTGGAAGGAAAAAGCGTCAAGATCAATACACCCAAGAAGGCCATTAAAAACGGCATCGGAATGGTGCCGGAAGACCGAAAACAGCAGGGACTGCTCCTGGATATGCCCATCAAGGTAAACGGAACCATGAGTTCTCTGCAGGATTTTACATCGGCTGTAGGCATATTGGACCATCCAAAAGAGAATAAAAAAGTGGAAGAAATGATCGGCATGCTGAACATCAAAGCCAGATCTTACAAAAGCAAAGCATCCTCCCTTTCCGGAGGAAACCAGCAGAAAGTAGCCCTTATGAAATGGATGATCTCCAATTCGAAAGTGATCATATTCGATGAACCCACGAGAGGAGTCGATGTAGGCGCTAAGGTTGAAATATATAAAGTCATGAACACCCTGGCCGAACAAGGCGCGGCAGTTATCATGATTTCCTCGGAAATGCCGGAAATCATCGGTATGAGCGACCGGGTATATGTGATGCGTCACGGAAAAATCGCCGGAGAGGTGGAAAAGCGGCAGTTGACCGAACAAACATTAATTAATTTATCAATGGGGGTGTCTTAAACATGGAAGAAAGATTGAACAATAGACAGATAAACGTAAAGAACATACTACTGAAATACAACGCTGTTTTAATTTTGATCGCACTGATTATCGCTTCTACCATTTTGTCGGATGCGTTCTTTACAGTGACAAATATCTTTAATTTGCTCAGACAGCTGGTTCCCATGACATTGGCGACCCTGGGCATGCTCCTGGTGGTCCTGACCGGAGGCATCGACCTTTCCGTCGGCTCCGTTACTGCCATGGGAGGCATGATCACGGCGATCATGATTCAAAATGCCGGCATGGTTTCCGGCGCCTCCATGATCGTCATACTGATTGCGGTTCTGGGAATCGGTTTTTTAATAGGCTGTATGTCCGGGGCCTTTGTAGTGGTACTGAAAATGGCTCCTTTTGTTGCTACACTGGCCACCATGACCATTATCAGAGGAGCCGCCTACATGACGTCCAACGGACAGCCCATCCGCCTGTCATCCGAATATGATACCTCAGCGATGATGGTCAAGTTCGGAAGTCAGGGCATACCGGGAATCGGACTTCCCTGGCCGGTGGTTTTGATCATCGCAGTCATCGTTCTCATGTGGCTTGTCATGCGCAATACGGTTTTCGGCCGTCTGGTCATTGCTTTCGGCAGCAACGAGACAGCCGTTCGATTGGCCGGAATCAACGTTAATAAATATAAATTTTTCGCCTATGCCATCTGCGGAATGCTCTGCGCATTGGGCGGATTTATCCTTACCTCCCGCGTAGCGGTCGCATCGCCGGCCGTTTCCACAGGAATGGAGCTGGATGCCATCGCAGCCTGCGTAATCGGCGGAGCCAGTCTGATGGGCGGAAAAGGCAGCGTGGGCAATACAATCATCGGCGTACTGGTTCTGGGGCTGATTACCAACGTCATGACCCTTCTCAGTATCGCGGCTTACCCCCAGCAGATCATCAAGGGTTTGATTATTGTGCTGGCCGTATTCCTCCAGTACATCACCAACAAAGAGGGAGCATATTGAGCATAGAAAAGAAAGAGAGGTGGATCAACCATGCAGGTTAACATTTTGGGATCACCTTCCAAATACATACAGGGAAGAGATCTTCTTCAAAAGGCCGGGAGCTATTTTTCCCCATACAGCAAAAAAATTCTGGTTCTGACCGACCCATTCGTATATCCGCTGATAAAAGAAAAAATGGAAAAAAGCGCTGCAGAAGCGGAGATCATATTTCAATTTGAACGGTTTTCCGGAGAGAGTACCGAAACGGAAGTACAGCGTATCGTTGATCTTGCCGCCCGTCATGAATGCGGAGCCATAGCCGGCTGCGGAGGGGGCAAAACCATCGATACGGCAAAGGCGGCGGCCTGCAAAGCCGGCCTTAAAACCATCGTCATCCCCACAGCAGCATCCACCGATGCGCCCTGCAGCTCGTTAGCGGTCATGTATTCCGATAAGGGGGAGTGGCTGTATGATTTCTTTCTCACCCAAAACCCGGATTTGGTTTTCGTAGATACGCAGATGATAGCAAACGCGCCGGTGAGATTGCTGATATCTGGGATCGGAGACGCCTTCGCCACCTTTTACGAAGCCCGCGCCTGCAGAAATGCAGATGCAGATAATATGTTTCAGGGGAAAGGCACCAACACTGCTTTTGCCCTGGCCTCCCTTTGCAGAGAAATTCTGCTGGAGAACGGATCTTATGCCAAGCTGGCGGCAGAAAACAAATGCGTTACAAAGGCTTTGGAAAATGTCGTCGAAGCCAACATTTATCTGAGCGGCGTAGGCTTTGAAAGCAATGGCTGCGCCATTGCCCACGGAATATACAACGGATTTACTCAGATGAAAAAAGGGACGTATCTCCACGGAGAATGCGTCGCCTTTGGAACCCTGGTCCAGCTGATTGCAGAAAATGTTCCCGCCGGGGAGCTGAATCAGGTATATGGCTTTTTCGAAAGCATCGGACTACCTACAACCCTTTCCCATCTGGGGCTGTCTCTGACGGATGAGGAACTGGAAACTGCGGCCAAAGCCAGCAGTGAAATCGGCATTTCCCACAACATGCCCTTCGGCGTTGACTGGCATACGCTGAAAGCAGCCATTGTGACGGCGGATTCCATCGGCCGCATCCGCCAGAAAGAGGGGAAAACATGAAAGCTCTGATTCTGAAGGACAAAATGCAATTTGTCTATGGGGATGTGCCCAAACCCGTGCCGGCAAAAAATGAGGTTTTAATTCGGATCAAAGCGGTATCCGTTTGCGGCAGCGACATCGCCGGCAGCGACGGAAGCACGGGAAGACGCCGACCTCCCATCGTCATGGGACACGAAGCCAGCGGAATTATAGAAGAGACAGGAAGCAAAGCAACGCGATTCGCCAAGGGGGATCGCGTTACGTTTGACTCTACCATCTATTGCGGGACCTGCCGGTTCTGCCGCAGCGGAAGAGTCAACTTATGCGACAACCGCAGAGTTCTGGGGGTATCCTGCCAAGAGTACCGGCAGCATGGCGCTTTCTGTCAGTACATCGCCCTTCCCGAACATATCGTCTATAAGCTGCCGGACAATGTAACTATATCGATTACCTGCGGCCGGGGAGCCGCCAAAGCGCTGGATGCGGCCGGAGCACAGTCTACTTTTTGTCAGGCAGTCCAATGCCTGCAAAAAGGGGGGATCTTCGTTACCTTAGCCAACCTGGAAAATGCCTTTCCCCTCAATATTTCCAAAGTGGTGACTCAGGAGCTTACAGTAAAAGGCTCCTGTGCCTTCAGCGGTGAATTTCCTCAGGTTTTGGAGCTGATTTCCAGCGGTGCCATCCGTGTTGATTATGCGATTTCTCATCTTGTTCCCCTCTCCCAGGGAGGAGACTTTATTAGAAACATTTACAAGGAAAAACCGGATGATTTCTTTAAATGTATTCTTCTCCCGCCGGAGCCGCAGAAATGACCGGAATCCGACAGACTTGTTCGGATTACGGACACTTTTCCCGGGAAAGAATGAGCGGCTGCTTTTCTGATCTGGAGTGTATAAATAAAAAAATTATTTTAAGAGCTTGAATTTTCAAGCTCTTTTTTATTATAAAAATCAATTCTGAATATTTTGGCATAGCCCTTGCGTTTGTATATGGATACAAAACAAGAATAAGGAGGAATTGATTTATGCAAATGATTATCGGAGGGAATTATGTAGACGCTTCTGACAAAGCGGTCAAGGACGTGTTGGATCCGGGTACGATGAGTGTCATCGAGACCATTCCAATGGCAACCGAGGAAGATGTGAAAAAGGCGGTATCCACGGCAAAAGAGGGACAAAAACTTTGGGAGAAAATTCCTCTGCACACAAGAATTGATACCCTGAGAAAGTTCCATGACTTGTTCATCGGCGAAAAAGATGCCTTTGTAGAGCTGGCAGCCAAAGAAATGGGCAAAACCGTCGCCCACGCTGAGGCGGAAGTCCTCAATGCCGCCAGTCTCATCGAACATTTCTGCGATGCGGCGAGAACGTTAAAAGGTGAATCCTATCCGGCGGGAGACCACTACTCCAACGAGGCGGATATGATGATCACCGTAAGAGAGCCCCACGGGGTGGTGGCCTGTATCCTGCCGTTCAACTTCCCATTTGAGCTGTTCTGCCACAAGGTTGTTCCGGCTCTTTTGATGGGAAATGCAGTTGTCATTAAACCGGCGACGGAGACACCGCTTTGCAACCTGAAGATGGCGGGCCTGCTGCTGGAAGCGGGCGTTGAGCCCAAAGCCGTAAACTTTATTACCGGAAGCGGCGGAAAAGTGGGCACCTGGATTACCACCAACAAAGATGTGGATGCGGTAACCTTTACCGGCAGTACGGCCGTTGGTACCCAAATCGCCAAGAATTGTGCCGAGAACCTGACCAGAGTCTCTCTGGAACTGGGCGGCAACGACGCGCTGATCGTATTAGAGGATGCGGATATGGACTATGCAGTGGAACAAGTGGTGGGAGGAAGAGCCTACTGCTCCGGACAGGTGTGCTGTGCCAGCAAACGAATTCTGGTACAGAACTCCATCAAAGCTACGTTTACAGAAAAACTGATCGAAGCGCTGAAAAAGGAAAAGCCGGGAAATCAGTTCGACCCGGAAAGCACCTATGGACCGCAGGTCAGTGAACAAGCGGCCATCGAAGTAGAAGGATATATCAACGAGACCATCAAACAGGGCGGCAAGCTGTTGCTGGGCGGCAAACGGTTTGACCGGACCTTTATCGAACCGACCGTTATTGAAGTAACAAAGGATCTGGATGTCGCACTGGATCTGGAAATTTTCGGACCGGTTTGGCCGATCATCGGCTTTGACACGGTGGAAGAAGCCTGCGAAATCTCCAACGCTTCCATGTACGGCTTGTCCGGCGGTGTCATCACCAACGACATCAACAAGGGCATGCATATAGCAAAGACCATGGAAGCCGGATGCTGCGTCGTAAACGGCGGCGGATGCTACCGGGCTCCGGGACAGCCTTTCGGCGGATACAAGATGAGCGGCATCGGAGCGGAAGGCGGTACCTATACACTGGAAGAGATGAGTCAGGTAAAATCAATTGTACTCAGAAACGCTTATAAATAATGGCGTTATCAAAATATAGAGTAAAGAAACGGAGGAAAAGTATGTTTAGACAAGTTGCACAACTGCCGCTGGATTATGACCTGTTCAAAGGGCATGATTCCATTTTTAACTGGAGCCCGGCCGGTTCCATCATCTTTGGAAACGGCGCCGTTAAAAAGGTGGGAAGCGAAGTAAAGCGCCTTGGCGGTAAAAAAGTCGTCGTTTGTACAGACGAAGGACTGGTAAAGTTCGGAGTAGCCCAGAAGGTGATCGACTCCCTCAGCGATGCGGGAATCGAGTATTCCATCTTCGATAAATGTGAGGCAAACCCGTCTGTGGAAACAGTGGAAAAAGTCACGGCGCTTGCAAAAGACGCCGATATGCTTATCGGCCTGGGTGGCGGAAGCTCCATCGACCCGGCAAAAGCCGCAGCGATCATGGTTACCAACGGAGGAAATATCCGCGATTATGAAGGCTGTGATCTGTTTCCCAATGCGCCGCTGCCGGTAATCGCCATTCCGACAGCAGCAGGTACAGGCGCGGAAGCCACCTGCTTTGCCGTGGTTACGGATGTGGAAAAAGAATGGAAAATGGCCATTGGAGGTTCCTATAATATTGCGTCTCTGGCCATCTGCGATCCGGAACTGATGGCTTCCCTGCCGCCGCTGTTTACCGCCGCCACCGGCATGGATGCTCTGACCCATGCAATTGAGGGCTTTATTTCCAGAGCCAGCGATCCCATTTCAGACGCCATTCTGGCAAAAGCGATCAAGCTGATCGCGGGAGCTTTACAGAGGGCCACCTTTAAGGGTGAATTCGATAAGAATGCCCGCTACGACATGATGATGGGAAGTACCATGGCCGGAATGGGCTTTATCAACACCATTTTGGGAATTGCCCACTCCATGGCCCATCCGCTGGGCGCCATGTTCGGCGTGCCTCACGGTGTGGGCAACGCCATCTGCCTGCCAGTAACGATGGAATTCAATCTCTATTCCAATCCGGATAAGATTGCGGAAATCGCAGGACTCTTCGGCAAGAATACAGCGGGCATGGATACCATCCAGGCTGCCAGGCTGGCGGTTGATACGGTCTATGAGCTTTTAGACTCCCTTCCAATCCCGCCCCTTTCCGATTGGAACGTTACCCAGGATGATATCGAGAAATTATCCGAGGAAGCCATGAAAGGCGGAGACCGGTCCACCAATCCAAGGGAGACCACAGTAGAGGATTTTGAAAAGCTGTACCAAAAGGCGCTTACGCTGAAAAAGTAGCTGCTATATGAGAGGAGAAGGAGATGGCTTATAAGAAAATAAGCTTTGATCTGACTGGCAAAGTAGCTGTTGTTCTCGGAGGAACCCGTGGAATCGGCAGGGGAATCGCACTGACCCTTGCCGACCACGGCGCTGCCGTGATCCCAGCCAGCAGAAACAAAGACAACGCGAAAAAAGTAGTGGAAGAAATCGAAGGTATGGGAAGAGAAAGCCTGCATACCTCTGTGGATTCCACAAAGGAAGAGGACCTGATCCGTTTGAAAGACGAAGTGATTCAAAAGTTTGGAAAGATTGATATTCTGGTCAACTCCCAGGGTGTGGAACAGAGAGGCTACATCAAGGATTACAAATTTGAAGACTGGCGCAAAGTCATGTCGGTCAACGCTGACTCTGTATTCCTGGCGACAAAGATTTTCGGAAACGAAATGATCAAAAACAAAAAAGGCAAGATCATCAACGTGGCGTCCATGGCGTCCTTCCTGGGCCTGGTGGCCGCACCGGCTTACACGGCCAGCAAGGGAGCGGTCATTCAGTTCACCAAGGCGGCGGCTCTGGAATACGCGCCGTACAACATTCAGGTGAACGGAATCGCGCCGGGCTGGTTCAAGACAGAACTGACCCAGCCGGTGCAGGACGATAAAGAACTCTTTGAAACCATTAAAAACAAAATCCCCCTGGGCGATTGGGGAGATGTGGAAGAACTGGGGGCCTGCGCGGTCTATCTGGCATCGGACGCGGGAAACTATGTGACAGGGGTCACCATTCCGGTGGACGGCGGTTTCTTATATAACGGAGCATAGAAATAGGTACTAAGTTAAGGAGGAGAATTATGACACCTATATATGAGCAAATAGGACCTTGGCTTGTGGAATATGCCATGCATATTCCACTCGCAATCATTGGATTTATTATTTTATGGAAAGCCGGTGACTTTTCGGCAAAAAAGCCGGGCGGAAAAGTTGTTTTGGCGATCGTTATTTGGATCTGTCTGGTATTCCCGATCGGTGAAGCCATCTGGCATTTTGTATTTCCGCAGATGTTCCCGCTTCATGAGACAATACTTTAGGCTAATCTAGGAAGGAGTGATTGAAAAGTGGAAACAAAAGTATTTACCTTGCATCAAATCGATTGGGTTATCATCGCGATTTATATTTTAGTCGTTATTGGAATCGGGCTGTTCTTCGGCAGGAGAGTAAAAAACCAGGGGGAATTCTTTGTAGCAAGCAAAAAATTACCGTGGTGGATCTGCTCTCTGGCCTTTATGACTGTATTAATCAGTGCCCAGGACATTGTATCCTATTCACAGACCGGATATGACGCCGGCTTTGCCGCTTTCCAGATGTATCTGGATGACTGCGGATGGGCCGTATTATTTCTGGCAATCGGCGTTCCCATTTATTTCTTGTCCGGAATTTATTCCGTACCGGAATATATGGAAAGGCGGTTTGATAAAAAGACAAGAGTCGTCAGCTCCATTGCAATGCTCATCTTTATGCTGGCGCTGATGTCCTTCAATGCCTATGCGGTGGGCGTTATGCTCAACACCATGTTCGGACTGGATGTTTTCATCGGAATGATGGCGATTTCCATTATAACAGCCATTTATACCACAGCAGGGGGCATCATGGCGGTTATGATTACCGATACCCTGCAGGCAGTGCTCATCTTTGTGGGAGGCGGGTTTATCGTATTCAGCGGGGTCAAGATGGCCGGCGGCTTTACGGAGATGATGACCAACCTGCCCACAGGCCATCGAAGTCTGTTTACACCGCTGCTGGATCCCAATTATCCCCAGCTGGGTATGTTCTTCGGCGGCGCTTTCGCCATTACCGCTGCCTGGTACTTCGCCCATCAGGGTAATATCCAAAAGATCCTCGCTGCCAGAACCCTCAATCAGGCCAGACTGGTTACAGGCGTATTCATGGGGATCCTGATGCCCATCGGCGTTCTTTTTACAGGTATGCCCGGAATTATTTTAAGATCCCTTGCCGAACAGGGACTGGTAGCGGCTCCGGCCGACACCAGCGCATCGTTTCTGGTACTGGTAGGGCTCATCGCCCAGCCCGGCGTATTGGGCGTTATCGTGGCCTTCCTGCTTTCGGCAATGATGTCAACGGGAAGCACCTATATTAACTCTGGCGTAACGATCTTTGTGAACGATATTTATATGCAGATTTGGGATAAAAAGTCGGATAAACATTATCTGCTGGTATCCAGAATTTCATCGGTGATCGTTGCGGTCGTGGTGCCCTTTGTCTTCGCGAAATACTTTATGCAGTTTGATTCCCTGATGACAGCGCTTTATAGCGTAACATCAGCGGTAATGCCGGGTATGGTAATAGCGGCGATTTTAGGTATTGTAACCAAGAAGATCCATTCCAACACAGCTACACTGGTGATTTTAGCCAGTATCGTAGGCGTTATGCTGGCCATTTTTATCCCGGATATATTCCTGAAACCTTTCTGCTTTGGTACATACGGCACCCCGGGATGCAGCTGGTACAATTCCCTGGCCGGAACCGTTTGGGCCCTGGCAGCGCTGGTAATCGGTCAGCTGATCTGGCACAAACAGGAGAAAGCAGACGAAGAATACTATGGCATGGTTTACTTCGCCCAGCCGTCCTCCAAGCTGGAAGAAATCTATTGGGCTTCCATAGCTAAGGGCGGAAAAGGCTATATCGACCTTTCAACGGAAGAAATTAAAGAAATCGTTGAGAAATAGAGGAAAGGAGTAAACAATGGCAATTAAGAAAATTTCTTTAAAAATAAAAAAACATGAAGAGCCGGATGCAATCGTCGGCGCATGGCTGACACAAAAGGATTTGAACGAGATCGAAGCATCCGTCGGTGAATTTATATATGCCTCCATCGGCTGGAGCGGTTCCAAATCCTGCAGAGCAAAGATTTTGGGGACCCTCCCCGAATCAGAGGCCGGAACCATCGGTCTGACAAAGGACCGCATTTACGAAGGAAATTTTAAAGAGGGAGAAACCTGCCGCGTGTGGAAACATACGATTTGGTTTTAAACCCGGACAAGACAGCAAGGCGTGCCGGAAGGCGCGTCTTGCATAAAAGAGGTGCGTTATGAGACAGATTCTTGCGACAGAGCTGGTAAAAGATAAGGCCAACGCCGAAAAAGAGTTGTCGCAAATTATTAAAGGAATGATTGTAACCAGATTTCTAAAAAAAACCTATGATATTGAACAGCTGCTGCTGCTCTATGTGCCTTTTGCCGTAATGGAGTTTCATGTAGCCAATGCGGGAAAAACAAAAAAGGCCAGGCGTATGCAGGACGTGTATATCAGTATGGAGCTTGGCACGGGCAGAATGAAATCCTTCACTGATTTGGCCGATTTCGGACCCAGGGAGATCACGCTGGAAGATAAATATGTCGCTTATCGGGAGCCCAATCTTGAACATATTACGGAGACAGCGAGAAAAGAGCTGCTGTTTAAAATTCTGCCGAAAAACTTAAAAGCATGGCGGGAGTACGACATTGATATGCGGGACTGCCGGATCATCTACCGGCCCCTTTGGCTCATGCGGTATCGGGTGCTGGGAAAGAAAATGCGGGTTTATAAGACCTACGGAGACCATTTTAACTTATAGGGAACAGAGAGGTAACGATATGAATAAACGGCAAACTATCATTTTGACCATCGTTCTGATTGTGTCGATTGTATTGATCGTGTGCATGAAAAAGGCCGGACTCTACCTGGGCCTGGCGGCAATCCTGCCGTACCTGTTTGTCTTTCTCAGCGTATGGCTGCTGCTTTCTGTCAACATGCTGCGTAAAGCGATGAACAATTTAGCCGCTTTTCCAACGGATAAAAGAGCGGAAATCTTTGCATCTATGCTGAGCAGGACCTTTGGTGCGGAAGTTTTTATAAAAAGGGAAGAGCTGACAGCCGCCTATGAAATGGCCATTCACCTTCCCCAGGTCAGCTATGAGACAAAAAAACAGTTATACGATGCCTTTGACCGCAAGCAGATCTTCGTGCCTTATCCGTCCTTCAGCGGCAAAAAAAGAAAAAATTAAGAGGCGAGGTGAAAGCATGTCCATATTACCAAAAAGTGCATATGAGATCAAGCTGCCGAAGATGTGCCCGGTTACCCAGCTGTTTCCAAATGAAAAGCTGGCGGACATCCGGGGATCGGTAGACAGGGAGTTTGAAAAAGAACATGTTCGAGCTGCGATCCGTCCTGGGCAGAGCATTGCCGTCCTGGTGGGAAGCCGGGGAATTTCCAATCTGGCGGAGATTGTCAGGGCGGTCATCGATAATTTGGTCCTGTTGGGGGCCGAACCCTTTATCATACCGGCCATGGGCAGCCATGGGGGAGGGATTGCGGAAGAGCAGAAAAAAATTTTGCAGGGATACGGAATCGATGAAAAGGCGATGAAGGTTCCGGTTATCGCTTCTATGGAGACGAAAATTATCGGCAGGACTCCGGGCGGAGTCCCCGTACATATAGACCGTTGCGCCTATGAGGCTGACGGCATTGTGCCCGTGGGAAGGGTAAAGGTTCATACGGACTTTGACGGACCCATTGAAAGCGGGCTTTGTAAAATGCTGGCCATCGGCGGCGGCAAACATAATGGATGTTCCAGACTGCACCAGGAAGGATTTGATCAGTTCCCTGATCTGATTCCCCAGGTCGCATCGGTAATCCTCGAAAAGCTGAACGTTCCCTTTGGCGCGGCTATCATTGAAAATGGCCATGAAGAAACCTACATGGTCGAAGTGATACCGGGAGACTACATTCTGGAGCGTGAACCCCAGCTTCTGTCCATCAGCAAAAACCTGATGCCGCGGCTGCAGTTTGACGAAATCGATGTCCTTGTGGTTGAACAGATCGGAAAGGATATTACCGGCGCCGGGATGGACCCCAATATTACCGGCCGCAGGTCAGTAGGCAAAATCGAGGACTTTGACGGCCCACAGATCAAACGGATTCTGGTTCTGGGATTGTCGGAGGGGACCCATAACAACGCCACCGGCTGGGGAGTCGCGGACTTTATAACCGAAGAGGCCCGCCGCATGGTGGAGCTTTCTTCAACCTATACCAATTGTATCGCATCCGGAAATCCGGAAGCGGGCAGAATGCCAATCACCGTAAAGGATGAAGAGGAAGGGCTGCGGGCGGCGATTCAGACCTGCAGCGGCATCGACGTCAACCATGCCAGGGTGGTAAAGATTCAGGATACCCTCCACCTGGTGAACATTCAGGTGTCGGAAAATATGCTGCCCCTGTGCAGGGATAAAAGCAAATTTAGAATAGGATGGTGAAGCATGAAAGGAATCGTACTTACAAAGACAGGAAATCTGTCGTATCTCCAATACACGGAGGAGCGGGAGATCCCTCAGCCGGGGGACCATGAAATCAGAGTGGAAGTGATGGCAGCCGGCCTCAACCCGGTGGACTACAAGCTGGCGGAAGGATGGGGAGGCGTTCAGTGGAAAAAACCTCCCGTTCTGGGCCTCGACGTGGCTGGCATCGTGGATGCGGTGGGAAGTCAGGTGACGGACTTTTCTCAGGGAGAACGGGTCTTTTATCACGGAAGCCTGGCCGAATGCAACGGAGGCTTTGCCCAGTACGCCTGTACCACGGCCCACACTGTGAGCAGACTGCCAAAGGAGGTTGATTTCGTTTCGGCAGCCGCATTGCCTTGCTCTGGATTTACAGCTTACCAGGCGGTCGTGGAAAAGCTCAAGCTGGACCAAAGCAAAACAATTCTGATCCATGGGGGAGCCGGAGGCGTAGGCGGATATGGAATTCAGCTGGCAAAACTTCTGGGTGCCAGAGTCTTCACAACTTGTTCCCCGCAAAACGACCAATATGTCCGAAATCTGGGCGCTGATGAAATTATTCACTATCGAACCGAAGATATCCAAAAGAGAATCGAAGAGCTTACGGATGGCCGGGGCGTGGATTACGTTGTAAATACGGTGGACAGCCAAACGGCTACAAAAGACATCGATCTGCTGGCATTCAGCGGCGAATTGGTTGCCGTGGTAGAACATCCCGATTTTACCAGACTGCGCTTCTATGAAAAGGGGCTCTCCATTCATGAAGTAGCTTTGGGCGGAGCCCATCTCAACGGCGATTTTCGGGCCCAGAAAAAGCTGGCGGAAATCGGCGATCGTTACGCCCGGCTGCTGCAGGAATCCAAAATCAAATTGCCCGCCATTCGAACAATCCAAATGCAGGAGGTTCCGGATGGACTGAGGAAACTGAAGGACCGTCATGTGGCCGGCAAGATTGTCGCGGTTATGAGGTGAAGAAAATGAACCATCAAATTTTGCAGGAGATGAAAAAGAAAAAGATCATCGCCATTGTCAGAGGCATTGGCAGCCGGCAAATCGTCCGTTTGGCAGAGGCGCTCCATCGGGGCGGAATTACCTGCATGGAGGTGACGTTCGACCAAAAGGCTGATGATTTTCAGGACACCCTCGCCTCCATAGAAGAGATCTGCACCCGGCTTGAAGGGGAGATCTATGTTGGAGCAGGAACGGTCATGTCGGAGGAACAAGCGGAGATGGCAGTAAAAGCCGGAGCGGAATACATTATTTCCCCCAATGTGGACAGGGCCGTCATTGAACGGACCAAAGCGCTGAATAAAATTTCAATTCCAGGGGCCATGACGCCCACGGAAGCGGCGGCAGCCGTTTCCTTTGGGGCCGATCTGGTTAAGATTTTTCCGGCGGGTCTTTTGGGACCGGAGTACATAAAGGCGCTCCAAGGACCCTTATGCCATATCCCGCTGATTGCAGTGGGTGGGATCAGCCCGGAAAATTGCAGCGCCTTTATCCGCGCCGGCGCGGCCGGTGTGGGATGCGGCGGAAAACTGGTCAGCCCCGCCCTTGTGGAGGAAAAACAGTTTGATGTCATTACCAGTATTGCCGGGAAATATACTGCGGCACTTGCAGATTGCCAGACAGGATAAGCTTATGGAGAGCAAAAAGAAATCTTTTATCGTATATTTTGACTCGGGAACATCCAACACCAGAATTTATCTCTTGGATTTTCGTTTTCAGGTCCTTTACTGGAAAAAACAACCCATTGGCTCCAAGGATTCCGCCATATCCGGCAGCAGTTCGGTTTTGCGAAAGGGCATGAAAGCCCTTTACGATGAACTGCTGGAAACCTGCAGGCTTGCGGATAAGGATGTGGGTCAAATCTATGCTTCGGGAATGGTCACATCACCCTACGGTCTGAAAGAAGTTCCCCATTGTCAGGTACCCATTGACGTGGAGCATTTTTCACAGAAGCTTTACCCTTATAGAGAAGAGCAGTATTTTGAGCGGGAAATTATTCTGATACCCGGACTCAGGACCGACAGCTTTGACTTTACTTTTGTAAATAACATGCGGGGTGAGGAAATTCAAGTCATCGGCGTGCTGGAGGATATAAAAGGGTTTACAGGCGGTTCGGCGGTCATTCTGCCCGGTTCCCATACCCATGTGGCCTATGTGAAGCAGAACATGATCAAAGGGATTCTTTCCAATTTTACAGGGGAACTGTTCCACGCCCTCAGAAAAGAAACCATTTTGTCGCCGATCCTTGCCGCAGAAACCCATTTGGACGAGGAAATGGTCAGGAAGGGGTATGAATGTCTGCGGGACTTTGGATTCAACCGGGCCATTTATATCGCCCATGCTATGCGCATGTTCAGCCAGGGAACTCCGGAAGAGCGGTTTTCTTTTGCCGAAGGCGTTATAAACGGCGGAATACGTCAGTCCATTGAATACTACTGCTTTAACGTCTGGCCCGATTGTAAAAACGTGGTGCTCATTGGAAACCCCTTTATGCATCAGCTTTACGACTGCCTTTTTGAGGACAGCAGCCTGATTTCCAACATACATTGGTTTTGCGACCAGGACCAAAGGCCCTTTTCCGTAAAAGGTCTTGAGGCAATCATTCGATTAAGGAGAGCAACATGAAAAAGAAACTTTTAATTACATCCAGATCCTTTGGACAGGTGAGCAATGAGCCCATGGAAATTCTGAAAAGAGCCGGTTATCAGGTGGATTTCTATAATCAGGCTTTCAGCCAGAAGGAATTTGAGAAACGGGTCTGCGATTGTCAGGTTCTCATAATCGGCGGGCATTCCTTTCCGGCCTTGTCACTGAACGCATGTACAAAGCTGGAACTGATCTTAAAACATGGAACTGGTCTGGACAATATTCCCATGGAAGAGGCAAAGGCAGCAGGAATAAAGGTTTGCAATGTGCCGGGGACCAATGCTGATGCGGTGGCGGATTTGACAATGGGCCTGATCCTTAATTTGTCTAGAAAAATTTCTTATGCGGACCGCCTGGTCCGCAGAGGGGAGTGGAAAACCGTGGTTGGATGTGACGTGTTCGCCAAAACGCTGGGCCTCTTGGGGTTTGGCGCCATTGCCAGAAAGGTGGCCCATCGGGCCAGGGGATTTTCCATGAAGCTTCTGGCCTATGATCCATACCTGGAAGAACTTCCGGACGGCTATCAATCCTTCGTGACTCTGGCCGATCTGGAACAAGTGCTGGCGGAATGCGACCTTATTTCCGCGCATCTGCCTTTAAATGAAGAAACGTACCATATCCTTTCAGCGGAGGCAATGGATAAGATGCGCCGGGGAGCGTTTATCATCAATACCTCCAGAGGGGGCGTTGTCGATGAAGAGGCTCTGGCAGATGCTCTTTCATCGGGAAAACTGGCGGGGGCGGCGCTGGATGTGCTGGAAGAAGAGCCGGTCGATCGGGAAAACCCGCTGGCCGGAATGGATCATGTGCTGATAACGCCTCATATCGGCATGTATTCCCAGGAAGCCATCGGTGCGGTGAGCACCATCTGCGCACAGAATGCGGCGGCTCATATGAAAGGAGAACCACTGCGGTTTCGCGTAATTTAATTGTTGAAAATCGATCAGGGCAGCATTTACCTCGATTTCATGTATATTGACCTTTTGCCCGGCGCGCAGAACGCTGCCCTCCGCGCCGCTGCTTTAAGCGTTCTATGGACTCGCAAGAGTTCTGGAATAAATTCTTTCCATGATTTACACAAGAAAAAACACCTGTCGATCGGGTTCGGCAGGTGTTTTTTCCTGAGCGTTTCTTATAGGGTTACGCCATCCCGCAAGATGCCCATTTGATAATAGCCGTTCTTTTCATTGCAGGTACGATACTTTCCGTTGACGGTGGACATGATCGCATCGTACAGTTCCCGGTTGAGCGCATCTACAGCCTCAGAAGAAGCCGCTGTCAAAAGCCGGCCGGCATCGTAGTCGATCCAGTGGGGCTTTTTCTGAGCCAGGGCCGTATTGGAAGACAGCCTGAATGTGGGGCCGGCAAAACCGCATGGCGTACCCCTCCCGGTGGTAAAAATGGTCAAAACCGCACCGCTGGCTATTTGGCCGGTTACGCAGACCAGATCATTGCCCGGACCGCTGACGAGAATAAACCCGTTTTTCGTAGCCCGATCTCCGTATTTGAGAACTTCTGTGATCGCGCAATGTCCGCCTTTTTGTGTACATCCCAGAGACTTTTCCTCCAGCGTGGTCAATCCCGCCGGCCTTGTTGCCCTGAGTGGGATTGTCGCTGGCTTTTTCTCCGTACTTGGCGAAGTAGTCTTCATAGTTGTGAATCAAGTCAACGATATCATGGAATACATCCTCGTTTATGGCGCGATTCATCAGCAGATGCTCGGCTCCCATCATTTCAGGAACCTCGGTCATATTCATCGTGGCCCCTTTTTTTACCATGGTGTCGCACAGCGTTCCAAGCAGGGTGTTGGCGGTGATTCCCGAATATCCGTCGGAGCCGCCGCAGTTCATAGCAATGTGCAATTTATCAAAGGAAAGAGGCTGGCGGCGGTCGCTGAGGACTTTTTCCATCAGCTGGTCGATGAGCGCCATCCCGGTTTCGAACTCATCCTCGCAATTTTGCAGAGAAAGGATTTTAATCCGGCTCTCGTCGTAAGCTCCCATATATTTTTTCAATTCCACAGGATCGGTGATTTCACAGCCCAGGCTGACAATGAGTACAGCGCCAAAATTGGCGTTTTGAATCACACCGGAAAGGATTTTACAGGTCAATTCCAGATCATAGCCGGTCTGACTGCAGCCGTAAGGATGTGTGAGGGGAAAGATGCCGTCAAAATTATCGGCCATGGGATACTTTTCCTTTGCCATTTCGGACAAATGCTCCAAAGGCCCATTGGCGCAAAAGACGGTTGGAATTACAGCAAGATAATTGCGGATTCCGGCACTGCCGTCACTTCTCAGATAGCCCATAAAGGTTTCATCAGAACTTCCGGGTATGATCGTGGTCTGTGGATCAAAGTCATAGGTATATTCCTTTGATTTGCCCAGACCGATCGCTTCATTATGCTCGTGGACCCACTCCCCCTTTTTAATGGGGCGGGAAGCATATCCGATGATGTTATCATATTTGCGGATGCCTTCACCCTCGTCAAAATCCTGCAGGGCAATCTTATGGGCGCTTGGGATATCGTCCAGCAGCACAATGGTTTCATTGTTGATTTCGACCGTATCTCCTTTCTTCAATTCCTGCGTAGCAAGTGCGACAGTATCGTTTGGGTATAATTTCATGCATTTCATAAACGTGTCCTTCCTTTCAAAACGGTTGCTCAATTTCTTTATAACCATAATTAAGCAAGGGCTATGCCAAAAAGGTGCAGTTGGCATAGGATTTGCTTTTTATATAACTGTGAAACAACGTTCGGACTACGACAGAACAGGGTTTCGATGTAAATGTACAGCGCCGGACCTGCTGTATACCTGCGGGCGCCGGCGCGATTCTCCCGCAAAGATATTGGGGGAAAGGAAGTGTTTGATGCACGAATAGGTGATGCGACTGTGGATTTTGATGCGCATTTGCATCAAAAGAAAAGAATGAAATAGAAGGAAAGGGATGTAACATGGCGAAAAGTTTAACCGCACCTGCAAGATATTATCAGGGAAGCACACTGCTCTGCCAAAGCTATCGATATGTGTCCCATTTGGGAAGACGATTCGCGATCATAGCGGACCGTCTGGTCAAAGAACTCGTTGAAGAACGAATTGAAGAAGGCTTTCGAGACGCAGGAAATTCGTGTGTGTTTATCCACTTCAACGGGGAAACGACTTTAGGGGAAGTAGCCAGATTGACGGCGCTTATCCATGAGGAAAACTGCAGCGGTATAATCGGCGTAGGCGGCGGCAAAGCGATTGATGCGGCAAAGCTGGTTGGAGATACTTGCGGGCTTCCAGTTGTCATAGCGCCTACGTCGGCCGCTACGGATGCGCCTTGCAGCAGCATGGCCGTATTGTACAGCGAGGAAGGCGCTTTTCACAAAGTACAGAAGCTTAAGAGCGGGCCGCAGGTGGTCCTGGTGGATACAGAAATAATTTCCAAGGCTCCGGTGTGCCTTCTGATTTCCGGAATGGGTGATGCTTTTGCTACCTACTATGAAGCAAGGGCCTGCGAAAGAGCGGGAGTCCAGAATTACACAGGGGGCATTCGCATGCATACTTCCCTGACCCTGGCGGAGCTTTGCCGGGACCTGTTGTTGAAATATGGATATCAGGCCAAACGGGATGTGGAGGCTAAGCGGGATACCCAGGCCGTGGAAAATGTGGTGGAAGCCAATATTTTTCTTAGCGGCATCGGATTTGAAAACAACGGATGCGCCGCGGCTCATGCCGTCCAAAACGGAATGACGGCGGTTGTTAAGCCCTTTGCGGCGCTCCATGGAGAGGGCGTCGCCCTGGGCACGCTGACTCAGCTGATTATGGAATATAACGAAAGCGGACGATGGAACCAGGCCGAATGGAACCAGGCGGTAACCTTTTATCGAAAAGTGGGGCTGCCCCTGTCTTTTCAGCACATTGGAATTACTGATGCGGATGATCTTTTACTGGATAAAATCGCAAAGGCTTCTGTAGCGCCGGATTCCAAAGCACATAATATGCCCTTTGAAGTAACCCAGGAAAAGATCTTTACCGCGCTCAGACAGCTGAGGGATATGGAATTGTAAGAAAGAGGAGAAATGATAATGAGACCGTTCAAAGTTGTGATTACAGATCGAGAATACGAACAAATCGACCAGGAAAAACGAATTTTACAAGCAGCGGGGGCAGAGGTATTCGACTACCAGTATAAGGATGAAGCGGATATTCTCAAGGTCGCTGCTGACTGTGACGCACTGATTGTCCAATATGCCAAAGTGCCCGCATCTTTAATCAGCGGGCTGAAGCGGTGCAAGATTATAGCCCGCTACGCAACAGGAGTAGATGGAATCGATTTAAAGGCGGCGGGTGAACGGGGAATCTATGTCACCAATGTGAGGGACTACTGTACCGAAGAAGTATCTACCCATGCGCTGGCCCTGATTTTGGAGCTGAGCCAGAAAACGGCTAAGTACAGCCGATGGATCAAAGAGGGCCAGTGGAACTACCGTAAAGGACTTCCCTGTGCCGGCTTGAAAGAAAAGGTGGTGGGGCTGATCGGATACGGAAAGATCGCCAGGGCCTGCGCCAGAAAACTCAAGCCTTTGTGCGATCAAATATGGATTGACAGCAAGCATGCATCGGCTGAAGAGTTGAAAAAAGAAGGGCTTGTTCTCAAAAGCAGAGAAGCGATCCTTGCCAATGCGGATTTCATTTCTCTCCATGCGCCTCTTACAAAAGAGAATTACCACATGTTCAACAAGAGTACCTTTGAAAAAATGAAGAAGGAAGCGTGCCTGATCAATGTGGCCAGAGGATCGCTGGTGTGTGAAGAGGATCTTTTCCGGGCGCTGCGGGAAGGACAAATCGCGGGCGCTGCTCTCGATGTTATGGAAAAGGAGCCTCCAAACAGAGATAACCCTTTGCTTACTTTCGATAATGTAATTTTAACGCCCCATATTGCCTGGTACTCTCAGGCGGCACAGGAAAGACTCCAATCGGCAGTGGCAAAAGAGGTGGCGCGGGTTTTGACGGGAAGCAAGCCGGAAAATTGTGTAAACTCTGAATTTTTGTCTAAAAATGCGGCGGGTATGGTATAATTGGTGAGGACAATCACGCGAAAAGAGGTGTATACATATGCCGGACTCAAAGGATCAAAGACTTTTTAAAGATATCATCAGCAGCAGCCCCAATGGAATCATTGTAACGGATCAGAAAAACAGAATAAAATTGATGAATCGATCCGTGGAAGTCTTTTGGGGGATCGACAGCGACTCTGCAATTAATAAAAAACTGGAAGATGTCATTCCCGAGTTTAAAATTATGGATAAGCTGGATGAACGGATCTTTAAAATTGATATTAATGATAAATATTATTATGTGCTGCCCTTTCAAATGGATGCGGATAATGGACAGAAGGATACGGTATATTTAATTCTGGACATTTATGAGAATAAACTTCTCCGGTCCGAGCTTTCCTACCAAAAGGAAATGACCCGTGAACTGGAGGAAATTCTCGAAGGATCTTTTGATGGAATTTTGGTAACAGACGCCGATGGAAAGATTCTCTACGTCAACAGCTCTTATGAACGGGTAGCGGAGATTAAGAAAAAGGACATGGAAGGCAAGACCATGAAGGATCTGATCAATCCGGTGTGGATGCCCAATTCTGTGGCTTATATTGTGGCGGAACAAAAACAGCCGGTGTCCAAGAGGCAGACGGTAAAATCGGGCCGCCACATTATCGTCACCGGACGTCCCGTGTTCAATAAAAAAGGGGATATTAAAAAAATCGTCATCAATGCCAGAGACATTACAGAAATCTATGAATTGACCGAAGAACTGCAGCGCTCCCGGGAAATGGGAAAAATGTATCTGGAAAACTATTCGGAGCTGGCAGGGTATATGGAGAACAAAGGAAAGAACCCAATACTGGCCGCCAGCCAGGAAATGCGCAGCGTTCTTTCACTGGCAGAAAAGGTCGCTAATTTTCACGCGACTGTGCTGATTCTTGGAGAGTCTGGAGTCGGAAAAGAGGAAGTGGCAAAATATATACACAATAATAGCTTGCGCAGTGAAAAACCCTTTATTGTTTTAAACTGCGGGGCAATCCCGGCCAATCTGCTGGAGTCGGAGTTGTTCGGCTACGAAAAAGGCGCCTTTACCGGGGCCATGCAGTCCGGCAAAGAGGGCCTGCTGGAAGCAGCGGACGGCGGCACGGTCTTTTTAGACGAAATTGGAGAAACTCCGCTGGATTTCCAGGTAAAGCTGCTTCGTTTCCTGGAATCAAAGGAAGTGCGCCGTGTGGGAGCTCTGGAAGCCAGGAATATTGATGTGAGAATTATCGCTGCCACCAACCGGGATTTGGCCCTGATGGTTGAGGAAGGAACCTTCCGGGAGGATCTTTATTACAGGCTTAACGTGGTTCAGATCGATGTTCCGCCTCTTCGCAAACGGGTCGATGATATCATGCCTCTGGCATCCCTGTTCCTTCACCGCTACAATGAGCTTTATAATCAGGAAAAGCTGTTGACCTACGAGGTGACCAAAGAACTGGAAAAATACCCGTGGGTGGGCAATGTGCGCCAGCTGAAGAATGTGATTGAAAATATGGTCATCGTCAGTAACAACGATTACTTGCAGACGGAGGATTTGCCCTGGGTTACACAGGAAATGCGCAGCCCTTCTCAGAAAATGGTTGGGACTGTGCTGGAAAGCAGCGAGAATCTGTCGTTGAACGAAGCAACCGAGGCCCTGGAAAAGCTCATGTTCCAGAGAGCAAAGGAAACGTGCAATACCACCAGAGAGATTGCCGACAAACTGAAAGTGAATCAGTCAACGGTAGTTCGAAAGCTTCAGAAATATGGATTGTAACTGAAATATCAGGCCTCCGCCCCTTAAAACACGGGCAGGGGCTCCTTTTATTCTTTACGGGAGGAGGAAGCAGATGGCTTATTTGGAAGAAAATGAATGGATGCTGCTGAACGAAGTTGCTTATAACATCTCATATATCTATTCTCTGGATGAGATGCAGGAGAAGATTTTATCGTGGATGAAATTTCTAATCGAATATGACGGGGCGGTATTTTCCTTGATTGAAAGCAATAAGGGAACTTACCAGCTGCAAAATACCTTTGGAAATGGGCTGGAGGCAAAATATCTGAAGATCTGGAAGGAAGAAACTTTGGAATCCGATCTGACGAGATGGATCGTCTACAGCGGGAAAAATACAGCATTCCGCGAGTCCGACCTCATTTCTGAGGAAAAAAGACAGGAGACCAGGGTTTACAAGAACTTTTATATTCCAAACAATTTTTATCATGCCGCGGGCCTTTGCATCGTGTTTAAAGAAGACCCGGTAGGGATCATCAAACTGTATCGGAAAAGGGAAAAAGCGGATTTTTCCGAAAGAGACCTTTTTGTTCTGGATCAGCTGCAGAAACATTTCGCTTACAGGCTGTCCTATGAAGCGAAGAAAGGCGATACGAGATACTTTTACGCAAAGGGGTACCACGAAAAAATCTGCAAAAAGTATCAGCTGACCGAAAGAGAAGGTGAGATCTTCCGCTATGCCGTAGAGGGCTACACCAATGTGGAGATCGGAGAGAAAATGAATGTGAGCATCCATACGGTGAAAAAACATTTCCAAAGCATCTACGGAAAAATGAATGTGAGCAATCGGGTACAGCTTTTGCAGTGCCTGCCGTTGTCAACAAGCAAGCTGGATTTGGACGAACTATAAACCAGGGTATACTTAGGGGTTAAAAAAATATCAAAAAGGATAATAATCGGACATCATTGTCTGATTATTTTCTTTTTTGGTAAAAGAAAAATCCGCTGCGGGAGGAATTGTTGCAGGCAAAATATTCTGATAGATTTAAAAAAACAGAAAGGAGATAGCAAATGAAAAGTTTGACAGCGCCAGGAAAATATTATCAGGGACGGCATATCCTCAGGAATCTGTCCAAGTACATAAAACCCTTTGGCACAGACTTTACCGTTATGTTGGGGCCATCTACCAAGGACTTTATGGAGCCGATCATCCAGACTGCTTTAGAAGGAACGTGCCGCGTCCGATTTGCTTGCTTCGGAGGAGAATCCACAGCAGAGGAAGCCCAGCGCATCGGGAAGTTAGTACAGGAACATAAGAGTCACGGTCTGATTGGGGCCGGCGGCGGAAAAGTACTGGATACAGCCAAGAAAGCTGCGGACATGCAGCAATGTCCATTAATTCTCATTCCCACATCTGCTGCGTCAGACGCACCATGCAGCGCCATGTCGGTCGTCTATGATGAAGAAGGCAGGTTCGCAGCTGCAGAAAAAATGAAACGAAACCCGGATGTGGTGCTTGTCGATACGCAGATTATCTTGGAAGCATCTGAAAAGTCACTGGCAGCAGGAATCGGCGATGCGTTCGCTACTTACTATGAAGCCAGAGCCTGCCGGGCCTCAGGAACGACCAATAGTGAGGATAACATGGGAACGGAGACTGCCTTTGCTCTGACCAAGCTATGCAAAGAACTTCTTCTCCAATATGGTGAAGACGCTTGGAACGCAGTGAGAAAAAAGCAATATTGCGAAGCTCTGGAAAACTGTGTGGAAGCAAACATATACCTGAGCGGCGTTGGGTTTGAAAACAATGGATGCGCCATTTCCCACGGAGTGTATAACGGAATGAGCGCAGTTCTCGTGCCATTCCCTGTGAGCCACGGAGTGGGGGTCGCATATGGGACGCTGGTGCAGCTGCAAGCGGAAAAGGCGTCCAAAGAGGAATGGCAGGAAGCAGTAAATTTTTATAAAAAGGTCAAACTGCCGCTATGTCTGGAGGATCTGGGCATTGACGCAAAAGACGAGACGCTGCTAAAGGAAATTTCCCAGGCAGTCTGCGAGGCAAGCCCGCTGGTAAAACATATGCCCTTTAAAGTTACGCCCGATTTGATTTTAGAGGCAATGGTGAACGTGGAAAAGGAGCATGATCAGGAATGAATGAGTTGTTTGATATAAGAGAAAAAAAGGCAATCGTCACCGGAGGAAGCCGGGGACTGGGCAGGGAAATGGCAAAGACACTGTATCAAGCCGGGGCCCAAGTAACCATAACGGGAACCAACGACCGTATTTTCAGCGCTGCTGAAGAACTGTCCGGAAAGGATGGAAAGGTCTATGCGGTTAAGGCGGATTTTCAGAATGCGGATGCGGTAGAAAGAGCATTTTACCAGGCCATAGACCATATGGGATCAGTGGATATTTTAGTAAATAACGCAGGGATGCAGATTCGCCATAAAAGCGAGGATTTCCCGCTGAGGGATTGGGATCGAATTCTCATGGTTAATCTCACCGCACCCTTTATTCTATGCCAGCTTGCTGGAAAGGAGATGCTGAAAAAAGGAAGGGGAAAAATCATTAACACAGCATCTTTGCTGAGTTTTTCCGGCGGCTATACAGTCCCCGCCTATGCGGCCAGCAAGGGTGGTATCGCGCAGCTTACCAAAGCTTTGTCCAACGAGTGGGCACAAAGAGGCATCAATGTAAATGCCATTGCGCCAGGATACATGGATACGGACAATATCGCAGCAATAAAAGCGGATCCCGTTCGAAACGGGCAAATTTTAGAACGGGTTCCAGCAGGAAGGTATGGGACGCCCGGCGATCTTTCCGGAGCACTGATCTTTCTGGCATCAAAGGCATCTGATTATGTGAATGGAACAATCCTGACCGTAGACGGCGGCTGGATGGGAAGGTAGTTATGATTAGTAAAAAAGCGTTGAATACGCCCTCATCGGGAATTCGCCTCATGTATAACGCAGCGGTCAAATACGAAAATGTGCTCAATTTTTGTATTGGCGAGCCGGGGTTTCAGACACCGGAGCATATTGTAGAAGCCGCGCGCAAGGCCCTTTTAGAGGGATGCACCAAGTATACCCATAATGCGGGGGTCCTGAAGCTGAGACAAGCGATTGCGGACAAGCTGAAACGAGAGAACCACCTGGACGTTGATCCGGAGAAAAACATCATATGTACCACAGGCGCCGGTGAGGCAATTCTCTTAGCATTACTGACGCTGGCCGATCCAGGTGATGATGTGCTGATCCCGGCGCCGGGGTGGACCAATTACTATGGACACCTGGGCATCGCAGGTCTCAATAATGTGACCGTTAAAACGAAAGAAGAGGATCGATTTTGCCCCAGGGCACAGGCTATTGAAGAGGCCCTTACGGAGAAAAGCAGAGTTTTGATCCTCAACACGCCTGCAAATCCCACGGGAACCGTTATTCCAGAATCGGAACTGTACGAAATAGCTAAAATCGCAGAAAAATACGATCTGGCAGTTTTAGCGGATGAACCCTACGAAAAGTTTATCTACGATGAACAGAAACATGTGAGCTTTGCCAGCCTGCCCAAAATGGCGGCGCGGACGGTAACCATCAACAGTTTTTCAAAGACGTACTGCATGACCGGCTGGCGGGTAGGATATGCGTCCGGACCGGAAGAAGTAATTCGGGGAATGACAAAATTTCAGGAAAGCGTTTCCTCCTGCGTAAACGCAGCTGCCCAGCAGGGAGCGGTCGCTGCTCTGACAGGTCCGCAGGACGAAATAAAAACAATGAAAGCAGCATACGAAACGTGCAGAAATTTACTGACCGAAGGGCTGAACCATATTGCCGGCTTTTCCTGTATAAAGCCACAGGGAGCCTTTTACGTCTTTGCCAATATCGAAGAAATGGGGATGGATTCCCTGTCTGCGGCAATGATGATTCTCGATCGAACAAGGATTACAATGGCTCCTGGCAGCAGCTTTGGAAAAGACGGGGAAGGTTTTCTGCGGATCTCCTTCTGCGCGGGCCGGGAAGACATTGAAGAAATGCTTTTGCGGCTGGAAAAAGAGTTTGGAAGAAAGTAGGAAAATATGGGAACGTATAAAGTTGTAATTACAGACAGAGAATATGAAACAATCGATCACGAGCGGAGAATTCTCAAGGAAATTGACGCCGACCTTTATGATTATCAGGTCAAAGACGCAGAAGATATTATTCGGGTGGCGAAAGACTGCGATGCAATGATCGTCCAGTACGCCAAGATAACGAAAGAGGTAATCGGCCAGCTGGACAAATGCAAAATCATCGCCCGATATGCGACCGGATACGATGGAATTGATATAAAGGCGGCTACGGACAGAGGAATTTTCGTAACAAATGTAAATGATTATTGCAGTCAGGAGGTTTCGACCCATGCGCTGGCGCTGCTTTTGGAGCTTGTTCAGAAGACCGGCCGCTTTGACCGCTGGACCCGGGAAGGGAAATGGGGCTACCAATGCGGACTCCCCTTTTCAGGGTTAAAGGAACAAATCGTGGGTGTAATCGGATTTGGGAAAATCGCCCAAGCTTACATTGAAAAAGTAAAACCTTTATGCAAAGAGATCTGGGCATACGATAAATTTGTACCGCCAGAGGTCATGGTAAATTCAGGAGTCCGGCCAAAATCCTTTGAAGAATTGATCTGCGGAGCCGACTACATTTCCCTCCATGCGCCTCTGACCGATGATACTTATCATATGTTCAACAAAGATACCTTTAAAATAATGAAACCTACCGCAGGGCTGATCAACGTGGCCAGGGGCGGGCTCATTTGCGAGGACCATTTGATCAATGCGCTTAGGCAGAAAGAAATTGGCTGCGCGGCATTGGACGTGTTGGAAACAGAACCGATAGCATCTGATAACCCTCTGCTGGACATGGAGAATGTGGTTCTTACCCCGCATATTGGGTGGTATTCAAAAAAATCTCAGGAAATTCTGCAATCCACACCTGCAAAAGAGGTTGTCCGGGCACTGCGGGGTCAGATCCCCCGCAACCTTGTAAATAAAGCGCTTGACCGTTAATGCAGATAGAATTTCAGGAAAGGAGAATTCTATGAATTTAAAACGATTTACGGAGAAGCATGCAGGAGGTAAAGACTTTGCTCCCAGACCGTATAAAGAAAGAAAAGTAACACCCTTCCGTATGATTGCCATCTGGTTTGCCATGGCCGTTTCCCTCGTATTATTTATTGAATCTGCGGACTTATTTGATTCATTAACCGTTGGGGAAATCTTTGTCATTTTAATCATTGCTCATACCTTGCTATGTGTACTGATGTGGTTTACGCAGGATATGGGCATTAAATACGGAATACCGTTTTCCGTTTCCCTGCGGCCCAGCTTTGGCTATCTGGGGTCGATTTTTCCCACCTTTTTCAGGGGGATCCCCGGCTTGTTCTGGTTCGGCTATCAGACCTGGGTAGGGGCGGAAGCGATCAACGCTCTGACCAGCACTGTATGGGGATTTTCCAACATAACGCTCTTTATCCTTTTGATGGGGGCTATACAGATCATTCATACTTGCTTCGGAATATCCGCAGTATCGCGGCTCAGTAACTTAGCCAGCCCGCTGCTGCTGGCGGTCATGATCTACATGCTTTACGCATTGCTGACAAAAAACCACGTAACAATCGGAAGCGTATTTCAGATGACCGGTACTGGTGAAGGCTCGTATACATGGGTCAGCGCGATCTTAGTCTACATCGGCGGATGGATCACAATGGCGCTGAGCATCTCAGACATCACCAGAGAATGCAAGGTAGAGGAAGAGGACACAAAAGATTTCTGGAAGTCCACCAAAAAGTATATGATCGCTCAGTGGGTCGGCCTGGTTCCGGTATCTGCGTTCTTTGGAACGATCGGGGCTATTGGCGTCGCATTGACCGGCGAATGGAACCCAATTTCCATTATGGTCAAAGTAATCGGACCACAGAATGAAATTATGCTGGTTATCTGTCTAATCTTTGTGCTGCTGGCTACCTGGGCTACCAATGATACAGGCAACCTCTATCCCGCGGCATATGCGTTCATGTCCCTGGTGCCGAAAAAAATCAATTTTGCCCTGGGCGTTCTGATCGCCGGCACATTGGGGCTGGTAATCCGGCCATGGGCCGTAGGCGGCAATATCCTTACCGTCATTACGGCGATCGGCTATCTGTTAGCGCCCATTTCCGGGATATTGATCGTCGATTACTACATTCTGAGAAAACGCCAGTTGAATGTGGAAGAGCTCTATCATTTTGGGGGTCAATATAAGTACTGGAATAATATCAATCCGGCAGGCGTGATTGCGAACATCATAGGGCTGGTAGTCAGCATTCCTTTCTGGGACTATGTTTTCTTTGTAGGTCTGGTGATAGGAGGAATTGTATACTACATTCTTATGAAAACGTGGATTGTAAAAAAATATCCGCAGCCAGAAATCAAATAGGAAAGAGAGATCAAAGCAGTATGCTGAAAGTTGACGAAAAAAGACTGGAAAATAATATACAAGATTTAGGGAAAATCGGATTTCAAGAAGGGCGGGGAACGACTCGAATTGCATATTCGCCCGAATATGAAAAAGGAAGAGACTTGGTCAAAGCATGGATGGAAGATGCGGGAATGAAAACCCGCATCGATCCTGTAGGAAATCTGATTGGTAGCTTGGATGGTACCGTGCCCGGTGAAAAGATCGTTGCCATGGGATCGCATATCGATTCAGTACCGGAGGGCGGTATCTATGATGGGGCCTATGGCGTTCTTGCAGCCATCGAATGCGTCAAAACACTTACGGAAAAAAAGATACGGTTAAGGTTTCCGATGGAGGTTATTGCTTTCATTGATGAAGAAGGAACTGCTGTCGGTGGTACGTTTGGAAGTAAGTGTTTTATAGGAATGTCCATCGAACATGGTATGCATGAGCAGATGAAAGAGTATGGTATCTCAGATTGTGATTTGGCCGCATGCGCTAATTCGGGCAGGGACTATCAGGCATATTTTGAGTTACATATTGAACAGGGCGCCGTTTTGGAATATGAAAAAAAAGAGATCGGCGTAGCTAAAGGAATTGTTGGAATTCTCAGGTACCAGGCCAGAGTAAAGGGTCTTGCCAATCATGCGGGAACGACGCCGATGAACCTGCGCAGGGATGCGATGGAAGGCAGCTGCCGGATTATCCTGCAGCTTTTGGATGAAGTGAAAAGCCACCCGGAAATGGTATGTACCGTTGGGCAGATTGAAGCCTCACCAGGCAGCTATAATATTATTCCCGGAGAAGTCCGCTTCACGATCGATCTGCGGGGTCCGGATATGGAACTTATGCAGCGGTTAATCCGTGAGCTGCAGGATCAGTATGCCGATAGTTTGGAAATAGAAGAGTACGTGAATCAACCTCCAACCCAGTGCGATCAGCGGCTGCAGGATACGACCCGCGAAAGCGTTAAAAGACTAAAGCTTACAAAACTGGAAATGTTCAGCGGGGCGGGACACGATTTGATCAATATGGCATTGATTACGCCTTCTGCGCTAATCTTTATTCCCAGCAGCGGCGGGATTAGTCATTGCAAGGACGAATACAGCAGTATGAAAAGCATGGCGGATGGAGCCAATGTGCTGCTGAACAATCTTCTGGAGCTGAATAAAGAGAGAGGACTATAAATGAAAATCAAAGTAATCAATCCCAATACCACAACGAGTATGACCGATGCAATAGAAAAGGCCGCCGCCGCTTGCGCTTTTCCCGGGACGGAAATTTATGCTGCTACACCTGAGTGGGGGCCTGCAAGCATTGAGTGTTTTGTCGATGATTATTTGGCGGTCCCCGGCGTAATACAAGAAATCTATCAGGGAGAAAAAGACGGGATGGATGCCTATGTGATCGCATGTTTCGGAGATCCGGGGCTGCAGGCGGCGAAGGAATGCACGCAAAAGCCGGTGCTGGGTATCGCGGAAGCTGCGATAGCTGCTGTGAAAATGGCAGCTCCGTCCTTTTCCGTAATATCGGTTCTGGAACGGTCTAAAAAAATTACGGAAGATTTGATTCTGCAATATGGAGCCGAGCGGGCGTGCCGGTCTGTCCGCGCTACAGGACTCAGCGTTTTGGAATTTGAACGGGATCCGGAAAAAGGACGCAGGGCTCTGCACAGAGAAAGTAAATGTGCCCTCGAAAGAGACGGCGCTGAAAGCATCGTATTGGGATGCGCCGGCTTTGTGGATTTCGCGAAAGAATTGGAGAAGGACTTGGGCATTCCTGTAATTGATGGGGTAGTACCGGCCGTGAAGTTTGCGGAAGCTTTCGTGGGAATGGGTCTTAATACAAGCAAACAAAACAGCTGGGGTTATCCGGAAAAGAAAGAACTGAGGGGATTTGAGCTCTTCAGAAAAAGACAAGGAGAGACGAAATGAAAACACTAATTAAAAACGGGACAATTATCACTGCATATGAAGAATTTGAAGGAGATATCCTCATTGAAGAAGAAAAAATTGTCGATATAGGAAAGGATTTGGCAGCAAGCTGCGTAAAAGTCGATAAAATAATTGACGCATCAGGAAAACTGGTTTTTCCTGGGGGCGTTGATCAACATACCCATTACGACGCCCAAGGTACTGTGGGAGATAAGAATACAGCGGGTTACGAGACCACGGACAATGCAATCGTAGGAGGGACAACGACCTTTGTCGAGTTTGTTCCCCAGGAAGAGGGGATGGGGTTGATTGATTCGGCTGAATATCGAAAAAAACACAGGGCAGAAGGAAAGATTTGTGTGGATTATGCGCTGCATGCATTGGTGACCGATGTCAAGCCGGCAATTTTTGATGAAGTAGAAAAACTTCCTGAATATGGAATTTCCACAATCAAGGTTTTTATGGCATACCCAGGTTCTTATCTCCACGCTGATGATGGAACTTTAATGCGGATTCTGGAGAAAAGTAAAAATGTCGGAGTAACGACCTTTGTCCACGCAGAAAACGGCGAAATTATTGAATTTCTCAGAGATGAATGCGTGCGCAGCGGCAATACGGCGCCCAAGTACCACTACTTGAGCAGACCGCCGGTCTCCGAATCCGAAGCAGCCAGGCGGGCGATTTACCTGGCAAAAGCAGCGGCGGCTCCTTTGTTTATCGTTCATATGACCTGTGAAGAAGCGTTAGAAGAACTGCGCATAGCAAAAAGCGGGCGACTTAACGTATATGGAGAGACCTGCACCCACTATCTGGTGACGACAAAAGCTGCTCTGGATAATCCGGATTTTATGGAAGCGGCAAAATACATATGTTCGCCGGCGCTCAGGGACGAAAAGGATTGTGAGGCTCTGTGGGAAGCGCTGGACAGTGGACTCCTAAGCGCCGTATCTTCCGATCACTGCGGCATCAGTCTGAAAGAAATGAAACTGGCGGGAAAAGATGATTTTACAAAGGTGCCCAACGGAGCTCCAGGAGCCGGTGACCGCCTAAATATGGTATGGACCAATGGTGTAGCTAAAGGAAGGATCAGCAAGACCAAGTTCGTGGAAATCTGTGCCACTAACCCTGCAAAGATCAATGGAATTTATCCCAGAAAAGGGCACATTGGCATCGGTTCTGATGCGGATTTGGTGATTTTCGATCCCCAATACAAAGGGGTGGTCAGGCAGAGAGATAATCCCAATGGAATCGATTATAATATTTTTGAAGGCAGAGAACAGATTGGACGTCCGGAAACCGTTCTGCTGAGAGGAAAGGTCGTCGTAGAAAATGCCCGCTTCACAGGGAAAAAAGGGCAGGGAACGTTTATAAAAGCCAAACCCTATGGAGCCTGCTACAGAGGGCTATAAGTTTGTATGGTTATGGAGACAGGAAAGGCGGATCAGATTAAAAGCATCATGGAGCGCCGATGCAGCTGCAGGGCTTTTTCTAAACGACCGGTATTAAAAGAAGACTTGGAGGAGCTGTTGGAAACCGCCGTAAAGGCCCCTTCATCCAGTGGGTTTCAAAATTATTCAATTATTGTAGTTGAACAGAAGTCGATTAAGAAACAATTGGCAGAGTTGAGCGGCCCTCAGCAATTTATCGCCAATGCTCCGGCAGGACTGATCTTTTGCATTGACTTGCGCAGAGAAAAGCGCATTATTCAAAAGAGGCCTTCGCCCAGTCAGTCTGAATCCCAGTTCATTCAATTTATGATGTATATGGCTGACGCTGTCATCTGCGCCCAGACCTTTTGCCTGGCAGCAGAAGAAAAAGGCCTGGGAACAGTATACATAGGGAATATCATTCATTACATGGAAAGGGTGTCAGAACTGCTGAATCTGCCCCAATATGTAATGCCAGTAATCATGGTATGTGCAGGATATCCCAGATTTTCAGGGAAACCAAGCCCTAAATATCCGGCGGAAGTACTCGTTCACACAAATCAGTATCAAGATCTTCCAATTGAGATTTTGCTTCGGGCCTTTGATGAGAAATACAAAGACTGGCGTATGCCTTTTAATGAAAGGGCAGCAGAACAGATTGCAAGGACCGCCCAGCAGGACCAAGGAGAGAACTATGGCGCTGTTTGCAGAGAATATTTAAAAAAGGCGGATCTAATAGGGCCGTACCAGTGGTATTATGGCTGCCGCTACTTGAAAAAGGATTTATGGATGTCCACGGAAGATTACCGCCGCTTTATGAAAACAAAAGGTTTCACCTGGATAAAATAAAAAATTCTGAAAATTAACAATCATCTGATGCAGAATTACAAGTCGATGCCGAGGTGCATCAAAAGTGAGGGCTTTGTGAAGAATAAAGAAAGTCTGTGTCAAGCGGACAGGATGATTCTGTAAAATTTAGGATGCTGACTTTTCAAGGTTTGACTGATCAATCCTTCAAATAATCCGAATATATTTGTTAAATTTTATACAACTGGTACGGCTTTTGCAATATTAATAGGCAATATACATGATGGATTTGAGTGTAAATTTTTAGAAAAGGAGAAACACGAAATAAAAAAAGTAGTAGCATTGGTATTATCTTTATTGATGGTATTCGCTTTCGCTGGATGTGGCGGCGGCGGCGATTCCGACTCCGGCGACAAGACGGTGATCCACTTTGGGTCCACAGTAGCCACAACTCACCCATGGTACAAAGCGGCGGAAGAATTTAAAAAGGATGTTGAGGAAAAATCAGGAGGAGCGATTGAGGTAGCGCTGGACTTCGGCGGTGTACATGGTTCCGACAAGGAACATGTTGAGGCAGCGGCTTCCGGTACACTGGATATGCAGATTGACTCAACAGTTGGTGTGGATGCGGTAGTTACAAAGCTGGGATTTGTTAACCTGCCGTATCTGATGACTTCTTTCGATGAAGTAGACAAGAACTTCTATAACGGCTGGATGAGCGAGTCTTGCACAAAGCTGGTTGAAGAACAGGGCATTACCGTATTAGGATGGACAGACTGCGACTTTAGATGGATGACAAACTCCAAGCATCCGATTAAAAAAGTAGAAGACTTGAAGGGTATGAAAATGAGAGTTCCTGAAGCTCCAATGTATCTCAAATTCTTTGAGAATTTGGGAACTACCCCAACTTCCATCGCATTCAACGATCTGCCGTCCGCACTGCAGCAGAAAGTCGTAGACGGCCAGGATAATGGTCCGATCCTTACTTATACGGCAGGGCTGAATCAGTTCCAGAAGTATATGACTGAGACCAATCACGCGTTTGCTCCGGCATTAGTTGGATTTAATACCGCAAAACTGGAAAGCCTGCCTGAAGATCAGCAGAAGGTCATCAAAGAATGCGGTGCGGCTTATGCGGAAAAGGTTAAAGAATTAGTTCGTGCGGAATATGAGGCAGACGGTAAAGCAATGGCGGAAACCAGTGAAATTATTGAGGTTACTCCTGAACTGGACAAGGCTATGAGAGCTGCAGCTGAAAAAGTATGGCAGGATAAAGAAGTTACAAAGAACTTCGATCAGGATGCTGTAAATAAGATTCTGGAAGAAGCAGGTCTGAAATAAGCTTTATGCTAATTCAACATGTATAATTTGCTAGAATGAATCGACAGAATGAAAGAAACTATCATGCGGAAAACCCGTTTGGTAGTTTCTTTTTTTAGTCCTGAGGACTGCTATATTAAGAATAATTATTCTTAATATAGTAAAAATATAAATAGAAAGAAGTTATAAACGAAACAAAACAAGAAAAACGAACATTGCTGAAATTTCAATGAAATTAATAAAAGTTTGAGAGGATGATTATAAGACTAGTCCTAAAATATGAGAATAAAAAACCTGTTTTTTAGCACTTGACTTTCATAAGAAAATGTATGAATATACTGCGCAAGGGATACCTGCAGAAGCTGGGTCCCGGAATTATTTATCATATGAATATGGAGGTTAATCATGGAGAAGAAAAACCAAATCACTGCCATTAGTGACAGAGTTTGCTGGGTGGAAAAGCAGATTACTTGGATTGGGTTTATCGTTATGCTGGGACTGCTGGTCATTCAGGTAGCCTGCAGATACTGTTTTCATTTTCCGCTGGCCTGGTCCGAGGAGCTGGTCCGCTTTATCTATGTGGCGGTCAGCTATACCGGAGCAATCGTTGCTGTGCGGGAGAACGAACATATTTGTATCAACATCATTCCCATCATTCTTAAAAAGCTATTAAAGAACCCGAACCGAGAAGAGAGCGTGCTGAAGGTTCTCGACCTGACAGCCGATGGAATTTGTGCGGTATTTTGGACCTTTATCAGCTATGGCGTGTTGGGCTATACAGCGGAGGTCAAGGAAAAGGCCATGTTGTCAACGGCTAATGAATGGCCGATGTGGATCGTCTTTGTTCCCGTATTGGCATCGGGGATACTTATTATTTTCCATTACATCATGAATGGCATCGAAACGGCAATGTCCTTTAAGAAAGACGGTGCGGCGAAAGGGGGCGAATTATCATGATCTATTTGGGAATTTTTCTGCTGGTATTTTTAGGGCTGGCCTTAATTCGTGTACCGATTCCATTTGCAATGGGTATCGGTTCGGTGGTAACCATGCTTTATGCGGGAGTCAATCTGGATTCCGTTCCTATGGCTGTGTCCAATTCGCTCAACGTGTTCACCTGGCTGGCAATCCCGGCGTTCATTTTTGCCGGAGACTTGATGGCGGCCACCGGCATTTCCAGCGCCATCATGAATTTTGCCAAGTCCTTCATCGGCAGGCTGCGGGGAGCCGCCGGGGCGGTAACGGTTGTGACCTGTATGCTGTTTGGCGCGATCACCGGCTCATCTCTGGCTACCATCACCGGTATCGGCGGCATGATGCTGCCGGAGCTGGACAAAGAAGGGTATGACCACAAATACGGGACCGCCCTCATCAGTGCCTGCGGTTTTCTGGGAATCCTGATTCCGCCCAGCATCCCCGGCATCCTCTATGCCATGATGTCGGGCCAGAATCTTATGAAGGTATGGCTCTGCACAGTGGGGCCGGGGATTATGCTTGGGCTGGCGTACATCCTCATCAACTATTTTAAGTACGGAAGAAAGCAGGAAAAGGTAAAAGAACCCTTCAGAGTGGGAAGCTATTTCGCAGGAATCGGAAAGGCGACCTGGTCGTCTCTGCTTGCTCTGCTGATGCCGGTTATCATTTTCTACGGAATCTACGGAGGCATCTTTACTGCTACGGAAGCGGGAGCGGTTGCAGTGGCCTACGGGCTGATCGTGGGATGGATCATCCTGCCCATTTTCAAGAAAAAATGGCCGGAGAAAAAATTCCGTACGCTGGTTCTGGAAGCAGGTGTAACATCGGCGACCATTGCCATGCTCAACGTATTTGCGGCGGTTGCCGGAAAAATGATTACGTTTACCAGAATTCCGGCAATGCTGACCGATGCTATGCTTTCTCTGACCGACTCCAAGATCATTTTTTTGCTGATCTTAAATATCCTGCTGATTATTGTCGGTATGTTTATGGAGACCAACAGCAGCATCCTGCTTTTAGGGCCGATTCTCATTCCGGTAGCCACATCCTTTGGTGTGGACCCGATTCACTTTGCGGGAATCATGCTGCTGAACCTGGAAATCGGAATGATCACGCCGCCCTTTGCCGCCAACCTGTTCGTCGGCTGCCGGGTGGGCAAAGTGAGTATGGACCAGGTACTGCCGTTCATGGTCCCATTCTTTATCGCTTGTGTGATTGTACTTCTGATCACAACCTACGTACCGCAGGTAGCGTTGTTCCTTCCCAACTTAATTTAATACAAAGCGAAAAAAATGCTCCGCAGATGATATCAAAGTTCATTTGCGGAACATTTTTTTGCATCATGGATTGATGCTCTTGCGCATCAATCCAAATTTTGCATCAAGCAAACCAGATGATGTCACTGCTTTCAAAAGGATTGTCCGGTAGAAATAATCGTTGAAATTTCAACGATAAAAAAATTGATGTATAAATTTTACCACTTTGGCACGCTTCTTGATATATAAGTAACCAGGTAAAGTTCCATTTACGGAAATAGAATGGAAAATTCCACACCATACAGGAGGAAGACAAATGGAATTCAGTTATTCAAGAGAACAAGAGATGGTAAAAAAAATGCTGAAGGAGTTCGCGGAGACGGAAATCGCGCCCATCAGCGAGGAAATCGACGCGGAAGCCAAATACCCCTATGAAACGGTGGCAAAGCTGGGCGAGCTGGGGATCATGGGCATGCCCTTTCCAGCCGAGTACGGCGGGGCGGGGTCGGACTACCTGACCTACATCATGGCGGTGGAGGAGATCTCCAAGGTGGACGCCTCCCACGGCGTCATCGTGCAGACCCACAACGCCCTGTGCTGCTGGCCCATCTTTACGTATGGGACCGAAGAGCAGAAGCAGAACTACCTGCCCAAGCTGCTTTCCGGGGAGCACCTGGGGGCCTTCGGCCTGACCGAGCCCAACGCGGGAACCGACGCGGCTATGCAGCAGACCACGGCTAAGGACAAGGGGGACCACTGGCTCTTAAACGGAAGCAAGATCTTCATTTCGGGAGGCGGGATCGCCGACGTCTACGTGGTGATGGCGATGACGGACAAGAGCAAAGGCAACAAGGGAATCAGCGCCTTCATCGTGGAAAAAGGAATGCCGGGCTTTTCCCGGGGAAAGAAAGAAAACAAGATGGGCATCCGGGGGAGCATCGCGGCGGAGCTGGTGTTCGAGGACTGCATCGTGCCCAAGGAAAACCTGCTGGGGCAGCTGGGCAAAGGCTTCAAGGTGGCCATGAGCTCGCTGGACGTGGGCCGGCTGGGGATCGCGGCCCAGGCGCTGGGCATTGCCCAGGGCGCCTTCGACCAGACGGTCGAATACATGAAGCAGCGAAAGCAGTTCGGACGGAGTCTGGACCGGTTCCAGGCGCTGGCTTTTGAGATGGCGGACATGAAGACGCGGATCGACGGAAGCCGGTTCCTGCTCTACAACGCGGCCAACCGGAGAGACCGGGGGCTTTCCAGCACGGTCGAAGCAGCGCAGGCCAAGCTGTCCTGTTCGGAGACGGCTTCCTACGTGGTGGACAAAGCGGTCCAGTTCCACGGAGGCTACGGGTACATCAAGGACTACCCGGTGGAACGGATGTACCGGGACCAGAAGATCACAGAGATTTACGAAGGCACGTCGGAAGTCATGAAGATGGTGATTTCCGGAGACATCTTTAAATAGGGAGGACAAAGGAACATGAGAATCATCGTATGCGTAAAACAAGTACCCAACACCAACCAGATCAGGATCAACCCGGAGACGGGGACGCTGATTCGGGACGGGGTGCCGAGCATTTTGAACCACGACGACGCCAATGCCCTGGAACAGGCGCTGGCCATCAAGGACGCGAATCCGGGAACGGAGGTCATCGCCCTGACCATGGGGCCGCCCCAGGCCAAGGAGATGCTGCAGGAATGTCTGGCCATGGGAGCGGATGATGCGATCCTGCTGTCGGACCGGGCCCTGGGAGGCTCGGACACCTGGGCCACCTCCAACGCCCTGGCGGCGGGCATCAAAAAGATCGGGGACTACGATCTGATCTTCGCCGGCAGACAGGCCATCGACGGGGACACGGCCCAGGTGGGGCCCCAGATCGCCGAAAAGCTGGGGCTGCCCCAGGTGACCTATGTGAAGGAATTCCAGCTGGAGGAAGAAGCGGTCATCGTCAAGCGGGCCCTGGAGGACGGCTATGAGAAGCTGAAGCTAAGGCTGCCCTGCGTGCTGACGGCCATCAAGGAACTGAACACTCCAAGATACATGTCCGTTCCGGGCATCCGGAAAGCGGCCAAGACCCAGGTCAAGGTCTGGAGCGCCCAGGACATCGGAGTGGACCAGAGCGTGGTGGGGCTGAAGGCCTCCCCGACCAACGTGTTCCGTTCCTTCACGCCCAAGCCAAAAGGAGCCGGCATGGCCGTGGACGGGGACACGCCCAGGGAGCTGGCGGAGAACCTGCTTACGGAACTGAGAAAGAAACACATCATATAGGGAGGAAGGAAACG
>CABJAP010000018.1 GCA_902363595.1 Clostridia bacterium
AAGTCCAAGAAAGGGAAACGATATACCAATTGCTCCATCATTATATCAGCTTAAGCAACAAGATGGATCATTCCTTACTGGCGGTAAGGGATCTTAACCATAAATATATTGTAGTAGAAAGGAATCTCTAAGCTTGATTGCAGCAGAAAAGCTGTTTTCAAAATTTGAACACTGGGTTTGGAAATATTCTCTGGCTTGTTCACACTGCTCCACGACCAGAGTGCCGATCCTCTGGTCTTTGTGATATCTTGGCGTTGCATACATGCAGAGATAATGTTCATAAAGGAAGGGACTGACCCTGTTCATAGCCTTTGCGGAGTCCTCGCGGGATGGCTCTTCACTCCAAAGAAGCTCTTCGATCTTTTCCGCCGCAACATCTCTTACCACATCTTCCTGAAGGGCGTTTCTGACAACAAAGATAATGTCATCCGTGTAAGTGTCTTCAAATAAAAATATGGGAACATGTTTTTCGTTTGCCAATCGGATGATTTCCTTTGGCACAGACTTATAAAAAAGGGTTTTTATACATACGACAGATGCGTGATTTTCCAAAAGTGCCTTGAATCTTCGCAGCAAATCGTCGGGCCTGTATTTGGCTTCACTCAATGTGGTGATTATGAATTCTCTCCTGGAAAAGGTCCTCGCCATGTCTTCCGGCTCTTCCCAGTCAAAGATTCCTGTCCCCAGAACTTCATTATACAGCCCTTTATGGCCTGCAACGATTCGAAACCCTTTGAACAGCGGGTCCGCCATGATATCCTGAACCGTTATCATATCAACTCCTTTCAGCTATTTTTTCATTTGCATATTTTTTAAGCCTTACTGCAGGTTCCTTGGGGATTCCAAATTTGGGGAAGATTCGATCTAACCCTGTAAGTGTGAGAACGAGCAGTGAAAGCACCGAAATCCATGCAAAGAAATTGAGCGGAATCAGATCAAAGGCCCCGAACTTAACCAGTGGATAGACGGCTCCCGCCAGTCCTACATAATAGATATTGCATACATGCCAGGGAATCAGTTCGCCTGCAAGGACCCCGATGGCATCGCCGTACATCGCGTTTCTGCATCTGAGATCGTACAAATCCTCTTCGCTGCCCTCAACGCCTTCGTCAACAATATTTTTAATAACGGGCCCCATGGTCGCCATCTGCGCCTGGTCGTCGGACAAGAGCATATTGCCGATGATACAAAGAACCGCATTCCAAAACATCAAATGCCGGACCTTTCTTGAAAGCATCATGCACAGTTTGGCTAACGGTTCAAAGGCGCCCATCTCCCGCATGACTCCGCCAAAGAAAATAACCCACATAACCATGATCAAAATCCAGCTTCCTGCATCGGCAAATGAATCGTACATCATCTGCGTAAATTCAGTGAAGGAGGTAATGGTTCCGATAAATGCGCCCATGACTGCCGCGCTGATAATTCCGGAGGCCAGACAAACGAGGGTAGGGAAGTGCAGTACTGCCATAGCAATGATTATGATGATGGGAATGATCATCCAAATCGGGATACTGCCTCCTTCGACTTGATGGAGAAGCTCAACCGCCGCGGGCCTTTCTTCTTCCAGCGTACTCCATGCAGCCGCAGGGATATCAGATATCGCGTTGGATGCCTCAGCCGCCTCCGTGGGCAATCCTTTTACGATTCCGACGATGTAGAAGAGAACGGATGCAAGGGCTACGTTTGTAAGGGACCATGCCAATTGCTTGTTAAACCGATCAACGACCTCAACCTTCTGGATGGCGCATGTCATAATGGTTGTATCGGAGATGAGCGCTACATTATCACCAAATGCCGCTCCGCCGGCACATGCGCACATGGTCATTACCGGATCGCCGCCCACAATATGGCCGAGCCACATAAAAATTGGAATGGTTGCCGCAAAGGTCCCCCAGGAAGTTCCGGTTGCCATCGATAACACGCAGCTGACCAGAAAGGCTACGACGGCGATGCTCCGGCCGCTGACGCCCATTTTAATTGCCGCTAGAATAACGCTGGCACCAACGCCTGTGGTCATAAAGAATGTCGCGACTGCGTAGGCCAGCATAAAAATGAAAAAGACCATCATGGCATCTTTTACGCCGCCTAATGCGCTCTCCAATATATCCATGACTTTTCGCTTTGTGGTAAGCCAGCAAATGATTGCCGCGTAAAGCAGAGCGATCGGGGCAGCCATCAGGGTATCAAAGCCTTTCATTACCAAACCGCAGAGAAGAAATATGGGTGAAAGCTTCACAATTATTAAAAGTGGTTTCATTTTTTTTCCTCCTTTCACTTATAAATTACATTCACATATGGATCATTGCTTAAATACATCATTGAGGGATAGCTGATATGAAATGTGACGATATCTCCAACTTTGACTTCTTCTTTGCAGTCTTCAATGTCGAGAATCATGTGGTCGCTGCTGGAGCCGATTACCGCGGCTCCTTCCAGCTTGGGGAATATTTTATCATCAAGGGTAAAGTCCAGCTTGCCTGCCGCCAAAAGTGCTCTCTTTCGAATGCCCCTGTCCTTGTACTCAGGCTTTCTGCCGAAAGAATCGATGCATATTTCACCGACCGGGTGGGACGGTTTATTCCTTACCTCAATGACTTCAGCCTGGAAGGTAAAGACATCCTGGTACATGTTTTCTATATCAAGGCCCCATATTTCCGGTAAATCGTAGTTATTCAGGATTCCTTCTCCAATCCTCAGATGGTTGATTCTCTCCGGCATGGATTGATCCAGGACAAGGACGTAGGAACTGGTCGCTCCGCCCGAAATGATGTCCAGCTTTCGACTGATTCGTGTTTCCACAAGCTCTGCGATGGATATGAGTTCATTCATTTTCGCGACAGTGGGCTTGATGGACCCATAGCATCCCAGGTTTGTTCCCACACCTTTGAGAACGATATGGTCCAGCTCTGTTTCGATAACCTCCGCGCAGCTGGCCAGTTCTTCCTGGTCCCAGAACCCTTCGCGCAAATCGCCCAGATCAGCCATAAGAATCACCTCGTGGGACGTCCCAGCTTTCGCGGCCGCATCATTCAGCGCCCGGATCACCTGCAGATCACTATTCAGGCTAATATCCGCATATTTTACCACATCGTCTGCTTCACTGAGCATCGGCACTCGAAGGAGCAGATACCTGGCATGGATGCCCAGCATGGTAAGTTCTTTTATCGTCCGCATGCGGGATGTTCCCAACTGGGAAAAGCCGGCTTGGGCAAATTCTTCTACGGCTTTTGGAAGGCCGTTAAATCCTTTAATGGCTCCGCAGACGCTAATGTTTGCCTGATTACAATTTTCCAAAACCACGTCAATATTGTGCCTGAGTTTTTTCAGATCGACGATCAATTTTGGGTAGGGCGCATTTGTGATATTGTTTGAATTCATCGCTGTTTCACCTCCTTTTAATTCTCTTCATTCTAGCTCTGAAAAAAAGCTTTTACAATTGTCGGATAATTCACATTATTGCCTTTCTCATTGTAGGTTTCTACACTTCCGCGGCTTTAAAGCTGAGTTTTTCAGGGGCAGAAGCGGGCGAGGTTTTTGTGAACTTTAAACCTTGATACTGGGAAAATCGCTTGCTTCAGACAGCACAGATGGGGCATTCGCGATTTAGACTTGGATAAAGTGATGGAATTACATCAAATCATATACGGCCTTCTGGCAGCGCAGATTGAGTTCGGTACATATCGATACAAAGACCCATTGCCCAAAATGGAGGAAGTCAGCCAGTGGTTTTCCGTTTCATTGGGTACAGTCAAAACTAATGTGGACCCCAAAAAACGGACACCAAGGGACAAGGCACTGATAATATGGTAAAGGTCAGTCCAAGAGAAGAAGAAAACGAGAAGATTTATCATAACCTTCTGGAGAGCTTTCTTGCCAGCAGGTGCTCCATGGGAGCAAGAAGAATCGCGCCAGAACGAACAAACCGGAAATTCGTCAGCGACACGACCTAGATCGCAACGGAAGAAGGCTGGCTGTATTTAGCGGCAATTATGGACTTGTACGGTCGAACGATCGTAGGGGTGGCCGTTAGTCCCCATAACGATCAGGAACTGGTCATCGAGGCTCTGAAAGACGCGAAGCGGTGAATCGGGAAAGAGAAACTGAGGGGGTGCATCCTTCATTCAGACCGGGGTTCCACCTATTTTTTACTTTTGTAATGTTCGTTACCACAATTAAAATAAAGTGCATATTTCTTGCGCGAATACCCAAAGACTATTTAAGCCCTAAAGTAGTTACGAAAGACTACAGGGGGCTTTTTTCATTATGCAGCAAATTTCAATACCCCTTATACTTCCATCGAAGTATTCTGGTAAAAAAGAGGTACGACCGGTAGTAGAAAAATACAGATTCTAAGTGTTTTAAAAATTTTCAAAAGATTTAAACTTTAATTAAACGAATTCGTTGAACATTACAAAGGAAACGAGGAAGCAATTATGGAGAGAGCAGATTACATATTGAAAGGAGCCGCAATCTTTGATGCGGTTGCGGATGAACCCTTCGCAGGTTTTCTTGCAGTCAAAGGCCGGCGAATCATCAAAGTCGGCCGGGGAGACGCGGATGAGCAGAATTTTATTGACAGCCATACCCAGGTTATCGATTGCGGCGGCGGGCTCATCATGCCGGGACTGATCGATGCACATATGCACTTTTTTGACGGCATTTTTCAAAACAGCAAGTACATGTGCAGAGAACTCTTCGCCTGCAAATCCGCCCGCCAATGCGTGTCGGTAATCAGAAAATTTGCAGAAGAGCATCCCGACTACAAAACGATTACAGGAATGGGATGGTTTATTCCAAGCTGGGAGGATGGGGAGCCGCCCCACAAGAACATGCTGGATCAAATTTGCCCGGACAGGCCTGTTTACCTGATGTGCGCTGACGGACATTCCTTTTGGCTCAACTCAAAAGCCCTGGAAGAATGCCGGGTCGATCCCAACAGAAAGCTGCTTTTCGGCTCCATCGAAGTGGATGAAACGGGAGAGCCTAACGGCCTGCTCCATGAGATGGATGCCTGCGCGCCCTGTGCGGCGGCGGCTCAGGCCCTGCCGGAAGGGCAGAAACGGGAGCTGATTGTGGACTTTATCCGCCAGCTTTCCAGCCATGGAATCACCAGCACCACCGACATCACCGTGCTCCCGGAGCCGGGTCCTGTTAGCGAAGAATTGGAGATCGTTGGGGATCTGGAAAAGGAGGGAAATCTGGATATACGGCTCCATCTTTATCCCAGCCTGGGGACATCGCCGGACTTAACCACAATTGAGGAATACCGGCAGCGGTTTCATTCGGATAAATTGCGCGTGGCCGGTCTGAAAGCGTTCGTGGACGGCGTTCATGGAAACCATACGGCACTGCTGTTAACCCCATATGCAGATCGGCCGGACGGAGCAGGCGCTTCCTTTTACCCGTTTGAACATTACAAGAGGCAGGTCACCGCTGCCAATGGGTGCGGTCTTGGCGTCAAGCTCCACTGTACTGGCGAGGGGGCCGTGAGAATGGCTCTGGATGCATATGAAGCTTCCCGCCAGGCCAACGGACCGCTGCCGGTGAGGAATTCCATTGAACACGTGGAAACGCTCCAAGAATCCGATATTAAGCGATTTGCCAAGCTGGATGTTACCGCTTCCATGCAGCCGGTCCACTTAATGGCTATTGGCAGCGGGTTGAGGGATAAGGTGGGCAAAGAACGGGCCAGATACCAATATGCGGTCAGGTCCCTGCTGGAAAGCGGCGCCAACGCAGCGTTCGGCACCGATTATCCGGTGGCGCCTTTCCAGCCATTGCCGAATGTCTATTTTGCTGTAACAAGGTGCGATGAAGAGGGACAGCAGGTGGAAGAGCCGATTCGGGAAAATATCACGTTAGCGCAGGCACTTCGGGCGTACACCTATGGCAGCGCTTACTGCCTTCATGCAGAGCAGCAGCTGGGCACCCTGGAGGAGGGAAAGCTGGCCGACATAGCCGTTTTCAGCGAAAACCTCTTCCAACTGGAGCCCAGGGAGCTTTTAAAAGCGCGGATTTGCTTGACTATGGTGGATGGAACGATTGTATATAAACAGAAATAGGAGGTAAGTATTATGAAATCATTCTCGTTCAAAGATGAAAACGGAAAATTTTATTACGGATGGTGGATCGTCATCACCGGTGCCATTATTACCGGTCTGGTTTACAGCGGCATTGTATCCGTAACCGGCGTATTCATGCTGCCGGTCACCCAGGATTTGGGCCTTTCGGTGGCAGCCTATTCCTTTTACCTGACCATCATGTCCATCACCGGAATCATTACCCTGGCCATCGTCTCAAAATTCTTGGACGAAAAGCGAATTAAAAAAATTATGATCGCAGCAGGAATCATCGGGGTCATTTCCTTTATTGGGTTCGCTTCAGCTAAAAGTCTGACCATGTTTTATATCTTTGCCGTGCCTCAGGGCTTTTGCTTTGCTGCCATGACCATGACTCCATGCCAGCTGCTGGTGTCCAACTGGTTTGGCGAAAAAGCAAAGGGCAGGGCGATCAGCCTGCTGCTCACCGGTATGACACTGGTTTACATCGCAGAGCTCAATATCCTCAATTTGGTGATCGGCAAAATGGGATGGCGCGCAGGATACATCGTCCTGGCTGTATGTGTGGCAATTGCCGTTTTAATCGCAGCAAAGCTGGTCGTCTGGAGTCCGGAGAAAAAGGGTCTAAAACGAATCGGCGATGTGGAAGACGATGAAAGGGAGCGGCTGCAAGCCTCGGGAACCAGAGGAATTGCTTTCAGCGTCGCTATTCGCAGGCCCATTACCTGGCTGGTGCTGATTTCATGCAGCCTGGCTGTGATCGCGTCCAGCTCCATTTTACAGCACGGCATTCCCACCATGGTAATTGCCGGATTCTCCGCGCCCCAGGCCACGGCCATCACCTCTATCCTTTCCCTGATCATGGTGGTAACAGGACCCGTAGTAGGATGGATCTGCGATCGGTGGCGTCTGTCCATCGCTGCAGTAGGCAGCGCCCTCTGCTTTGCAGGCTCTGCTGTGGGACTGTCCCTTCTCAGCGTTTCCAAGAGTGCGGTCATCGTGTACAGCGCCTTCTATATCTTCGGTGTAGCCAGCATCAATATCATTTCCCCGCTTTTGATGAACTACATGTACGGCGAAAAGGATATGCCCAGGCTCATTGGATATGTCAATATGTTCGTTGGAATCGGCGGAGCCTTTGGAGCTGCCGGGCTGGGAGCCTTGTACGAGCATTTCGGTTCCTATCAGATTCCATGGCTGATCATGGCGGCTATTTTGGCAGTGGTAGCTGTGATCCGTGGCATCAGTACCACTAAAAAAAGAAAATATTGTTTGGCCAATGAAGGAGTGGAAAGTAAGTGAAAGCAGATTTGATTTTGAAAAGCAGGGCCATCTTTACGGGGCCTGATGATGCTCCCATATCCGGCTCGGTGGTCATAAAAGGAAACCGCATCCTCGCTGTGGGAGAAACAGACCTTTCCCAATATGACTGCGATATGGTTTTGGACTATGGAGACAAGCTGATTCTTCCAGGTTTTGTAGACGCCCACGTCCATTATTTCCTGGGAGCGATCGCGGAAAGCGGCCGTATGTGTACGGAAATCGCAAAGGCCGCATCTGAAGAGGAGTGTCTGCGGATGGTGAAAGCCTTTGCCGCCCGTCACCCGGAGGAAAAGCGCATTCTTGGAATGGGCTGGTTTCCGGCCAACTGGAACGATGCGCCCCTTCCGGATAAGCGATCCTTAGACGCAATTTTTACAGATAAGCCGGTCTATCTCATTTCCGCGGATGTCCACACCTTTTGGCTCAACAGCAAGGCCCTGGAAGAAGCGGGGATTACGGAAGATTTGCGTCCCAGGAGCGGGTCTGTCGGTAAATTTGAAAACGGTGAGCTGAGTGGACTGCTCTTTGAGCCGGAAGCCTTTAGTCCTGCGATGGCCAAAGTCATGGATTTTGATGCCCAAGAGATGAAACAGTTTCATAAAACATTCCTATCCCGCATCAATGCCTGCGGTGTTACCTCCATCAGCGAAATGTCCGCCGATGATTACAACGAGGCGGCAAATCGGAATTATGCGATCATAAAGGAAATGGAAGAGGCTGGAGAACTCACCTGCCGTCTGCACATTTATACCCGTTTGGATGGCTATACGGACTTTGAAAAAGCTAAGAAACTGCAGGCCAGGTACTGCTCGGAAAAGCTGCGGCTGTCGGGAGTAAAGGGGTTTCTTGATGGGGTCACTTCCACCTATACGGGTCTGCTGCTGGAGCCTTATTCCGATCGGCCTCAGACCTGCGGGGAGGGGGTGCCGGGTGCTCCCTTTGAGGAAAACCAGGCATCCGTTACGGCGGCCAACAAGGCGGGGCTTGGCGTGAGGCTTCATTGTATCGGAGACGGCGCGGTTCGTATGGCACTGGACCTGTATGAAGGATCGCTGAAAGCCAATGGAAACCACGGCCAGGTGAACACCATTGAACATATTGAAAGCATCCATCCTCAAGACCTTCCCCGCTTTGCCCGGCTGGGCGTGATCCCTTCCATGCAGCCTTACCATCTGGTTCTGGATCAGAATGAAAAAATCAGCCGCATCGGAGAAGCCCGCTGCAGATGGGAATGGCCTCACCGTTCCATTTTGGATGAGGGCGGCCAGCTGGCCTTTGGCACCGATTATCCGGTGGTGGATTTTAATCCGTTTCCATCGATCTATGCGGCTGTCACCCGGATGGACGATCAGGGACAGCCCGCAGGGGTCAATCCGCAAGAACGCATCAGTCTGGCGGAAGCATTGAAAGCTTATACATCCGGGGCGGCGAGGGCGTATGGAAGGGAGGATATCGGAGCCCTGCAGGAAGGAAAGCTGGCGGATCTTGCAGTGGTGGACCGGAATCTGTTCGCAGCGGATGCCAGTGAAATCAAGGATGCCTCCGTTGTGTTGACGGTGATGGATGGAAAAACTGTATATTCGGGGATATAAAGTGTTGAAAATCTGTTGAAATGAGACGGGACTTTTGCAGTTCCGTCTTTGCCGTGCCTTGGCTTAAATTGGGAAAATTTTATTGGAAGTTTTCGCTTTTTACGCAAAGCAGTGGGTTTGCGGGGCCTGATCTCGGCAGCTTACGGTCCTCGTGGCCTCGCTGCGAATTTGACAGCGCCAGATCGTTGGAACTTGCGTAAAAAGCGAAAGTTTGTTTCAGTTTTTTCCCGAAGAACCCACAGCCTATCTCCAAGCCGCCGCAGCCTGGCATTGCGGAAAACTTCTGTAAAAATCTGCATTTTTTACGCAAAGTTGTAGGTTTGCAGGGCCTGATCCCGGCAGCTTGCGGTCCTTGTGGCCTCATAGCGAATTTGACAGCGCCAAATCGTTGAAACTTGCGTAAAAATTGAAAGTTTGTTTCAGTTTTTTCCCGAAGATCCCCACATTGTATCTCCAAGCCGCCGCAGCCTGGCATTGCGGAAAACTCCTGTAAAAATTTGCATTCTTTACGCAAAGTTGTAGGCTTGCAGGGCCTGATCCCGGCAGCTTACGGTCCTCGTGGCCTCATAGCGAATTTGACAGCGCCAAATCGTTGAAACTTGCGTAAAAATTGAAAGTTTGTTTCAGTTTTTTCCCGAAGATCCCCACATTGTATCTCCAAGCCGCCGCAGCCTGGCATTGCGGAAAACTTCTGTAAAAATTTGCATTCTTTACGCAAAGTTGTGGGTTTGCAGGGCCTGATCCCGGCAGCTTGCGGTCCTCGCGGCCTCATAGCGAATTTGACAGCGCCTGGTCGTTGGAACTTGCGTAAAAAGCGAAAGTTTGTTTCAGTTTTTTCCCGAAGCGCCGGGCGGCCTATCTTCACTCCTGTAAACAGGGCTGTCACATGAAAACTTATAAAAGTGTGATGATGCACACAGAATTATCAATAATTGTGTGATTGAATTGTGATTTTATGATAAACTGCATGTATAAAATGGTTTGAAGCACTTCTGAAAAGAACATACTTTCTGAAACGGCGTTTTCGTTTTCGCCAAACGAGTATATTTCAATCCACTGCAAACTGTTTGAGGGAATATTCATCTTGCGGTGTTTGTTTCAAGGCTGTGGCAAATCCATATTTTCGGAGAGGGCAATACGCGAACAACGGCCGTGTTCTTTATTAAGTATCTGAGAACACTTGGCTTTTCAGCGGCAAATGATATCTTTGCAGAACATGCGTGGTATTTCAGAAATGCCCTTGTTCGCGCCAACTATACCGACCTGCAGCAAGGTATTTACGGGACAACGGAGTACCTTGAAGCGTTCCTCAGAAATCTGCTTTTGGATGAAAAAAAAGCTGCACAATCAGAATCTGCACATAAAGAAGTAATCGTCTGAAGAGGTGCTGCAAAATCATGTAAGGAGGGATCCAATGCCACGAATTTTTTTAGTCGAGGACGACAAGGCCATTTCCAAAAATCTAATGCTGCTGCTCCGCTCCGAGGGCTTTACGGTTACCTGCGCCGGCTCGCGCGGAGAAGCCCTGGAGGCACTGGAGGAAAATAAGTTTGATCTGGCCCTTGTGGACATCTCCCTGCCCGATGGCAACGGCTTCACCGTTTGCACGGAAATTAAGGCGTCCCAGGACATTCCCGTGATTTTTCTGACGGCTTCCGGCGACGAAGCCAGCGTGGTTACCGGGCTCAATATGGGAGCGGATGATTATATCACAAAGCCCTTTCGCCCCCGCGAGCTGATTGCCAGAATCAAGACGGCTCTGCGGAAAAGGGGACGCCCCGGATCGGAGGTTGAGATCGGAGGACTTCATGTGGATACGGCCAGCGGCGTTGTTCGAAAGGACGGCAGTGAGGTGTTTCTTTCCGCCCTGGAGTACCGCCTGCTGCTGATCTTTATCAGCAATCCCAAGAGCATTATTACCAGAGGTAGGCTGCTGGACGAACTATGGGATGCAGCCGGCGAATTCGTCAATGACAACACACTGACGGTCTACATCAAGCGCCTGCGGGAAAAGATCGAAAGGGACCCGGCAAACCCGCAGATCATCCTCACTGTTCGCGGGACCGGTTACAGACTGGGGGACGGATATGCTTCGGAATAGAGAATTTCGCAGGTTCGCCCTGGTGTTTACCCTGATCGCCGCCATTTTTACAGCGCTGGGATTTTCCATAAACGCGGCCGCGGGAATCCTTTTCCTGGGCGGAGCCGCTGCTTTTGCGACGGCTTTTTGTGTGTTTACCAAAGCCCGGTATCAAAACATAGCTCGAATCTCCGACCAGATCGATCAGGTGCTTCATAATGCGGAGCATCTGTTTATCAGCGATTCGGAAGAGGGGGAGCTTTCCATCCTCAGCAGCGAAATCCAAAAAATGACGCTGCGGATTCGGGAGCAGAACGATATTTTAAAAAAAGAAAAGGCACATCTTGCCGAATCCCTGGCCGACATCGCCCACCAGCTCCGCACCCCGCTGACCTCGGTAAACCTGATTTTATCCTTGCTGGACAATTGCACGGATGAAAAGGAGCGGAAAGCCTTTGTGCGGGAAACAGAAGAACTCCTGGTGCAGATGGACTGGCTGCTCACTTCCTTATTAAAGCTGTCCCGCCTGGATGCAGGGGTTGTTGTCTTTCAGTGCCAGCAGGTGGATGTGAGAGAAATGATCTCCGCCGCCGTCCGGCCGCTGGCCATTTCCATGGAGCTGCGCGATATCGATCTGACGGTGGACGTGCCTGAAGGAATGGTGATTGAAGGAGATGGCGGCTGGCTTTCAGAAGCGGTTCAGAACATTATCAAAAACTGCATGGAAAGCGCTGGGGAAAAGGGGACAATTCAGATTTATTGCGCAGATAACCCGCTGTTTGCCCAGATTACCATCCGCGACAGCGGCAAAGGCTTTGAGAAAGAGGACTTGCTTCATCTGTTTGACCGGTTTTACCGGGGAAAAAGCGAAAACGCAGCCGGATATGGCATTGGGCTGGCCCTCTGCAAGACCATCCTTACGCGCCAGGGCGGAGCGATTACAGCCAAGAATCATCCCAAAGGAGGGGCGGTTTTCATCATCCGTTTTCCAAAGTGACGGATCTCTCACTTGAAAGTCACGGAGATGTAAGTTTAAGGTTCTATTATATGGGTAAACCAAGAGAAAGGAGACTCACATAATGGACTTTTTAAGAATTGAAAATCTAAGTAAGGTCTACGGCAAGGGCGCCAACCAAGTGATCGCCCTGGACCACGTTTCACTGACAATCCAAAAGGGGGAATTTACTGCCATCATCGGTTCGTCAGGATCGGGCAAATCCACCTTGCTGCACATCATCGGCGGCGTGGATGTGCCCACAGGCGGCAAAGTGTACCTGGACGGACAGGACGTTTATGCTCAGAACAATGAAAAGCTGGCTGTTTTCCGCCGTCGTCAGGTGGGGCTGATTTACCAGTTTCACAATCTCATTCCAACCCTCAATGTGGTGGAAAACATTACCCTGCCCATCCTGATGGATAAGCGCAAGGTAAACCAGGAGCGGCTTAGCGATCTGCTGGAGCTTTTGGGTCTGCAGGATCGGAGGAACCATTTGCCCAATCAGCTTTCGGGAGGCCAGCAGCAGCGAGTTTCCATCGGGCGGGCTCTGATGAACGCCCCGCAGGTCTGCCTTGCCGATGAGCCAACCGGCAGCTTGGACAGCAAGAACGGACAGGAAATCATAAGCCTGCTCAAGCTGAGCAATCGAAAATACGGCCAAACCCTGATCCTGGTTACCCATGATGAGAACATTGCTCTGCAGGCAGACCGCATTATTTCCATCGCGGACGGAAAAGTCGTGCGGGACGAGAGGCAGGCGGTACGGCTATGAACATCTTTAATAAAGTTGCCCTCCAAGGCATGAAAAAGAGTCCGACCCGTACCATCGTAACGGTGATCGGCGTGATTCTATCCGCCGCCATGATTACGGCGGTTGCCGCGTTTGCCGTCTCTTTGCAAACCTATATGGTAAAGGGCGCAATGGAGAAATACGGAGATTGGCATGTGGAGTTTCTGGACGTAAATGACGCTTTTGTCAAGGAACAGGCCAAAGATCAAGAAGTTAAAAATACCGCGGCCATTGAAAATATTGGCTATGCAGCGCTCAAGGGCGGAAAAAACCCGGAAAAACCGTATTTGTTTGTGGCGGGATTTTCTAAGGAAGCCTTTGATACCCTGCCGATTGATCTTCTTTCCGGGCGGATGCCTGAAAACAGCGGGGAAGTTGTTCTTCCTGCCCACGTGGCTTCAAACGGAGGCGTGAAATACGAAGTGGGCGATACCTTGTCCCTGGCTGTCGGCGATCGGGAAGCGGGCGGAAAGGAGTTGGGCCAGCACGACCCGTACGCTGCTGGCAATGAGAAGAATGCGGTCAGAGAACATCTGGAAACAAATGACCAAAGGACTTACAAAATCGTCGGAATCTGCGAAAGACCGGCTTTTGAAGAGTTTTCCTCACCGGGCTATACCCTGATTACTGCGGCGGACTCGGCGCACCCAGCAGGCAGTCTCAGTGTCTTTGTCACCCTGGACAATCCCAAGGGAACCCGGGATTATGCAGCCAGCGCGGCCGGAAGCCATGCCTGCGTCTTTAACGACGATGTGCTGCGGTTCATGGGTCTCTCAAACGACAACTTGTTCAATATGCTTTTGTATTCAGTGGTGGGAATTCTGGTCGTTATGATCATGATCGGCTCGATCTTTTTGATCTATAATTCCTTCAACATTTCCCTGAATGAACGCACGCGGCAGTTCGGAATCTTATCATCGGTAGGAGCTACAGCCAGACAGCTGCGAAACTCGGTGCTCTTTGAAGGATTTTGCATCGGCGCGGTGGGCATACCCATCGGCGTGCTGGCGGGAATCGGCAGCATCAGCCTGGTCATTTCCATAATCTCCAAAAAATTTGCCAGCTTTGCTTACAGCAGCGTACCTTTGAAACTGATGGTGTCCGTTCCGGCCATTATCGCCGCGGCGGTTGTGAGCATGATTACCATTTTGATTTCCGCTTATATCCCGGCTAAGAAAGCTGCCGGCACTCCTGTGATGGAGAACATTCGGCAGACCAATGAGGTGAAAGTGGACCCAAAAGCCGTTAAAACATCAAAGCTGGCGCAGCGGCTTTACGGTTTGGAGGGCACACTGGCTTTGAAAAACTTTAAACGCAACAAGGGGCGTTATCGGAGCATTGTCCTCTCTCTCACTTTGAGCGTGGTTCTGTTCGTTTCGGCAGGAACGTTCGGTGCTCATCTGAAGCAGGGAGCGGAGCGGTCGGCGGTAAACAGCGACTATGATATCTGTCTCTATACACAAAATGGAAATGACGACGAGTTATTTGGACTTTATGACCGGCTTCGGACTGCGGGAGGTGTTTACGAAAGTTCTTATCAGAGCATTTTAAAGTACAGATGTCCGGCCGCAGCCGGGGATTTTTCCCAGGGGTCTCAAAAAGCTGCCGGACTTGATGGGACAAAGGAAACGGTTGATCTGTCCATGGATATCCAATTCATTGAGGACAGCATATATCTGGATTTTATCAAAAGCCTGGGCTTGTCTCCAACAGAATATACCGGGGAAAACGCCAAATTGATCGCTGCTGCCAAGGTGAAAAATGACAGGCAGAAGCAGGATGAAAAGAATTCCCTGATCGATTTGTTCGCAAAAAACTCAATTGACGTGCGCATTGCGCCTGAAAAAGACGGTAAGCCCCAGGCAAAGCAGGGACAGGATGTGAGCATCACCTTTGTCGATACCATCCCGTCGGATACGCTGCCAACAGATCCTTCTGAGGTAAAGCCGTATGTTTTTATCGCAGTGGCTCCTTATCAGTTAAAGGATCGATTCGATAGTGCCGGGGTCCAAAATCAGATGGGATTGACGTTCCTCTCAAAGAACCCGGCTCAGTCGACGGCGGAAATGGAAAAGATGATCCAGGGTGCGGGACTTGCATCCAAATATACCCTTTACAATGTGCATAAAATATTTGAGCAAAACCGCAGCTTGCTCTTTGTGGTAAATCTGTTCGCATACGTTTTTATTATCATGATTTCGCTGATTGCCATTGCCAATGTGTTCAATACCATTTCCACTAATATCAGACTACGCAGGCGGGAACTGGCTATGCTTCGTTCTGTGGGAATGTCTGATCGGGATTTCCAGAAAATGATGAATTTTGAATGCGCCTTTTATGGCATGCGCACCCTGCTGCTGGGACTTCCCATCGCGGCGGTCCTCTCCTTTCTGATTTACAAGGTGATGGCAGCGGGCGGGCTGGATCTGGAATTCATCTTCCCATGGAGCAGCATGGGCATCAGTATAGCCGGGGTGTTCCTGGTCATTTTTATCACCATGCTCTATGCCATCAGCCGCATCAAAAAAGAAAATATTATCGATGTGCTCCGTGACGATATGGCCTGATTTTAGTCCGATTTGCGGTAATTGGGCCTGAAAGGAAAAGAAAATGCCCAAAAGGTGCAAAAACCTTTGACTTTCAGGCCCAGTAAGTGTAAAATATCCTCGTGTCGCAAACAGTGGCACGTTTTTCGCGCGAGCAGGATGGGAGAGCCGTCCGGAGCGAGCGCGGCTAAAAATCGTTTTAGTTCGTCGAAACCAATTCTTTAGAATTCGAGTAGACAGAGCCGAACCAGATCCCGCAGGGATCCCAGTAGGTAGAAAGGAAAAGGAAAATGAGTTCATTTATCGCAAAGCCTCATGAAGTTGAACGTAAATGGTACGTTGTAGACGCAGAAGGCAAGAACCTCGGCAGAATGGCTTCGCAGGTCGCGGCTATTTTAAGAGGAAAGAACAAACCGACTTACACACCTCACGTTGACTGCGGTGATTATGTGATCATCGTCAATGCTGACAAAGTGGAAGTGACAGGCAAGAAGAGAAAAGAAAAGATCTACAAGAGACATACCGGATATCCGGGCGGTCTGAGAGAGGTCACTTTCGAGCAGTTAATGGAAAAACATCCGACTGAAGTGGTAAGACATGCGATCAAAGGCATGATGCCAAACGGCAAACTCGGCAGACAGATGTACAAGAAACTGAAGGTTTATGCGGGACCGGAACACGATCACGCAGCGCAGAAGCCGGAAGTTTTGGATATTTAGAGAAGGGAGGAATTGAACAATGGCAAAAACGCAATATTACGGAACAGGAAGAAGAAAGTCTTCAGTTGCTAGAGTGAGATTAATCCCTGGTACTGGAAACGTGACAGTAAACGGAAAACCTCTGGACGATTATCTGGCAATGGAAATCGTAAAAAGAGAAGTTAAGCGGCCTTTCGAAATCGCAGGCTGCGAAGGCAAGTTTGACGTAATCGCTACCGTGAGCGGCGGCGGATACACCGGACAGGCCGGAGCTCTGAGACATGGTATTTCAAGAGCACTGTGCGAAGCGGACAGAGACGCCTACAGAGCGCCGCTGAAAGCTGCCGGATTCCTGACAAGAGATTCAAGGATGAAGGAAAGAAAGAAATACGGACTCAAAAAAGCCAGAAGAGCAAGCCAGTTCTCAAAACGTTAAGAACTGCACCGCAATTCGAACTATCATCAAACCCCTTCCGGGAGCTATCCGGAAGGGGTTTTTTGGAAAGGCGCCCAGCATCGGGCCGGGGAGGCTGGGATATTGAGGCAGAAAGGCTTTAAAAGTTTTTGCACGATGAATGACCTTGATGAATAATCTTGAAGTCTGGCAAAATGCTTGTCCAAATTTAGCCTCTCACGATAGCAAATGAAACAACTTGGATTAATAGAACTCAAATGGCAGAACTATTTGGTCGGGATATTAAAACAATAGGAAAACATATTAATAATGCTTTGCGAGAAGAACTTTCAGAGGAAAACTCAGTTGTCGCAAAATTTGCGACAACTGCTTCAGATGGAAAAACCTATATGACAGAACACTATAATCTTGATGCCATCATTTCCGTAGGATATCGCGTAAAATCTAAAAGAGGAGTAGAATTTCGGGTGGGGAAGATTTATATCCCACTATTAGAAGAGAAAGCTGCGAATTTATTGTACTTTGTCACAAAGAACCATAGCTTTTCAGACGGAAATAAACGAATAGCAGCAACCATATTTCTTTACTTCATGGATAAGAATAATGCGTTGTTTCATGAAGGTGAAAAACAGATTGATGACCATACGCTTGTGGCGCTCACAATCATAATGGAGTCAAATCCGGAAGAAAAAGAAATGATGATAAGTGTGATTATGAATTGCCTAAAATAATTAATTTGGATATTATTTTCTTTTTGTACCTGCCGGGCTAAATGAGATATAATAATTCAAAACATAAGAAAGAGGTGATCCATATGTTTCGACCTATGAGACGCAAGAATCAGGAGTTATCGTTTGGAGAAAGCGCGGCGATTTTGGAGAGAGGCACTTCTGGCGTGCTGGCCGCGGCAGGGGATGATGAATATCCATACGCAGTTCCCCTCAGCTATGTGTATGCAGACTCAAAGATCTTTTTCCACTGTGCAGCGGAAGGCCATAAGATGGATGCCATTGCAAGGAACCATAAAGTGTCTTTTTGCGTCATCGACCAGGACCAGATCGTTCCCGAAAAATACACCACTTATTTTCGGAGCGCAATCGCCTTTGGAAAGGCAAGGGTGCTGGAAGACGAAGGGGAAAAACGGGCGGCCATAGAGCTTTTGGCAGAGAAATATTCACCGGAGTTTGAAGAGGGCCGCAAGCAGGAAATAGACAGTCAATTTGAGCAGGTGCGCATGGTTGAGATCGATATTGAACACTTGACCGGCAAAGAAGCGATTGAATTGGTGAAGGCGAAGGGTTAATTGAGTATGCACTTACGAAACTTGGGGAAGAACGATTAAAGTATCTGCCAGCAAAATAAACTTTTAAAATTGGCGCGTGTATAGGAAAAAATGGTGCGGTCCTTGACATCTTCTACAAACGTAGTATATAATTACTACAGATGTAGAAGATGTTTTTTAATGCCTGCAGAAGGGAGGGATAACAATGGGTGATATGAAAAGACTGCCGGAAAGTGAGCTGGAGATCATGCAGATCGTTTGGCGCAGCACGCCTCCGGTCTCAAGGGCGGTCGTTGAAAGCGAGCTGAAGGAATCGCACCAGCTGGCGCCGACCACCATTCTTACGCTTTTGACCCGCCTGTGCGACAAGAACTTCCTCGCCATTGAAAAAAAGGGCCGTACCAATTATTACACACCACTGGTCACGGAGCGGGAATACCTGGCCTCGGAGAGCCGCAACCTTTTGGACCGGCTTTACGGCGGCTCCCTGACCACACTGGCCACTGCCCTGTGCGACAGCGGAATCAGCAAGGAAGAACTGAAAAAGCTTCATGATCTTCTGGAAAGGGGCGAATTATGACGATGATGGGACTTCGAATTTTCTGGTCCGTTTTTCTGGCCTCTATGCTTGCCTACGGATTTCGCCGCTCATGGAGAATCGAACATGGACAAACGCAAAAGCTGATCGGGGACACGGATGAAGCCGTTGTATGGATAACGCCCCTGATCTTTCCTATGATTGTTGTGATTATCTTCCTGGCCGATTTTATACTTGGCGGAGTGGGCGAGATCAAACAATTTATGCGGCTGGCGGTGGACATTTTTATCAGTATGAGTGTGTATTTTTTCTTTCTAATGATCCTGCTGCCGGTACTGCGCAGATATTTCAGCGCCAGAGCCTGCGCGACCCTATGGCTGCTGCCGGTGCTGCTCTTTTACCAGCCGGTCACATTGGCGGACAGCGCCTTTGTGCCGCTGTTTACCTTCTATATCCCGGGAAATGTTCTGCAGGTATTCGGCTATATTTGGATGACTTTTGCTGCTGCCATATTTACTGGAGAAATCCTTTTCGGCCTGGTTTTCCGCCGCAAGCTGCTCAAAGGAGCCGGGCCGATTGAGGATAAAAGGATCCTGGAGCTGTGGGAAGAGGAGAAAAGAGCCATTCGCTACAGCAAGTCAGTGCGCCTTATGACCAGCGCGGATATTACCACGCCTTTGTCCATGGGCATGTTTGCGAAAAGCCAGGTAACCCTTTTGCCGGAGCGCTTTTATACGATGGATGAACTGCGGCTCATTTTTCGCCACGAACTCCATCACATCCAGCGGCGGGACGTGGATACCAAAGTTTTTTTGAGCTTTTGCAGGGCCATGTGCTGGTTCAACCCGCTGGTATGGATCGCCATTCGCAAAGCCAGCGATGATCTGGAGCTTTCCTGCGATGAGATCGTTTTGGAAGATGCCGGGGACCAGGAGCGGCGGCGATACGCCCAGCTGCTTTTGCATACTGCCGGGAGTTCCAGGGGCTTTACCACCTGCTTATCGGCCGCGGCTGGTTCTCTGCGATATCGGCTGAAATGCGTCATGCAGCGCCGCCGGCGCCGGGCGGGTATCCTTCTTTTAGTGGTTATGATGCTTATATGCTGCATGAGTTATGGCAGCATTGCCATGGCCAGCGAGCGGGGAACGGTTGGAGACCTGCTTCTGTCCGGCACTGCCGCTGAAGACGTTTATGCTCTTTCTTATTACGATAATCTGAAGGATGAAGAAGACCAGGGGCATACGCTGCATGCTTGCAGTGAAGAGCTGCTTGCCTATATAAAGGGGCTGGAGGCAGATAAACTTTTCAGCAGCGGCCGCTGGTCTTATGAAGGAGGACCGGTGGTGGACTGGGAGGTCGCAGCGGAAGAAGGTATGCTTTATTTATCGTTAAATGAAACGTTTCTCAGTGTGGAAAATAGCGACACAAACCAGACGTCATACTATAAACTGCGCTCTTCTGTGGACACTGACTATATCCGGGGATTTTTCGAATAACGGCCGGATGGGGAGACGTAGTACATTTAGAGGTTGAGAAGGCGGCCGGCTGGCAGCGGCCGCAGAGCTTGAAGGCGCCTGGTGTCGTGATTGCAGTTGCGTCAGTGATGCAGGAGTCAAAATGACAGCTCGATTTCAGTTTTTTTCTCAGTTTCTATTCGAAATGGCCCAAATAGGCAGCAAGGTCCATATAAAAAGGGGAAATCCTTCTTTACAAAACTCCTGACAGAAACTTGTTTGCGGTAAATCCCTTAATAAATGCGCAAAAGTTTGCACTAACTCCGCGCCGCCAGACTAGTTTCCCACAAATATTTATCTTAAAACGCCGCGAAAGGCCAAATCTATATGGACATTGCCTCCAAAACAGGGCATTTCGAATAGAAACGGCCAAAAATACTTTTTTGGAAGGCAGCTAAGCCGCGATACAACCGGCACGATCATAGCAATTAGGCAGCTGGAATCTTTCCAGCCGCCCTTCAATCACGAACATCTAAAAACTACAAATTCAGCTTCCCAAGGATATCCGACAAATCCTTCTCACTCACCGGCGAATCCCAATCGAAATCGTCACAACATTGTTTAAGGCTATCCTGCCACGCCTGATACAATTTTTTTTCCGCTTCCGTAGCTGTGCTGTACTTGGCTTCCAGCTGAGCAGATAGGCGATCCGCTTCTTTGGGGTCGGTGGTAGCAAGACAACTTTTTTCCATAGCCTTATAATCATGATCCCATGCCGCCTCGGTCCACTGGGTCACGACCCGGGTTTGCAGCTCATCCAGATCAATACCCAGCTCACTTTGGGATGTTTTCTCAAATTTTTCATCAATAGCACTGCACAAGCGCTGATACTCTTTTTCATCAGCCTCTGAAGTGAGCCGGTCAATGGAAACCGTAACATAGCCGCCGCCGGTATCGGCAAAGCAAGTGTAGCCGATGATCTTACTGCTGTCATTATTCGCCTTTTTGGGAACACAGATAAAATCTTGACCGGATTTAGTCGTATGAGTAAAGGCCTGATCCTGCTTCAACAGATCGGTGCCTTCACCGGGGGCCAGGCAGAATCCGTTCCAGGGAAAGGATCCTTTAGGCGTATAAGAAATGGACACCGGAGTGTTGCCTAAAGTCTGATCTTTGCTTGGAAGAACATAGGAAACAAAGAAATTGCCGTCGTCAAAAATAAAAGCGGTTTCTTTATCAAAAAGAGTCGGATCAGGCAACGCTCCTGCTAAGGAAGTTCCTAGAAAATCAGGAATATGGTTCTTCTTCATTGCCTCTTTTACTTGGTCCAAAGACGTGATATCCGTCCTGCGGGAAGCATACTTTAGATGATATTTTGTGGATAGTTCCTTCACCTTATCTGCATCAGCGTAGATGGGATAATCCACCGGATCGTATACCGACTTCTCCAGCGTCTTGTAGTTTTGATTAAGATAAGACGCATAGTCGCTGGCGGCCTTGTATTCATTGGAATCAAGCGCTGCGTTGACCGAATTGGCGGTGCCATCGTTAAATCCCACAGCAGGAAAGAGCAATCCCGCCGCGTATGCAACGGTGGCAAAGGCCAGCAGCGCTGCCAGAGCGGCTGCCAGAACCACAGGCCGTCTGCGGTTTTTCTTTTTTCGTAAGGCAGCATTTTCATTTTTTTTATGTTTGGATAAAGATTGGATTCTGCCGACAAAGTCCTGGGGCATATCGGGTATCTCAATGGAGACCAAATCCGCTGCCAGCTGATCGGCCAGAGCGATGTCGCCGTCATCAATAGCTTGATTCAGTTTTCTTTTCATACTTTCTTTCATAACAGCCTCCCTTACACTCTTGAAAATCAATTTCGGAAATAATTTTGCGGATCTCTTTTCTAAGACGGACGTAACGCATGCGCAGAGCCGGTTCCTTTAATCCCAGAGATGCGGCGATGTCCTTCATTGGTTCATGGTTTAAATAGTAGCGATTGTAAAGCTCTTTTTGTTCCACGCTGAGCTTTCCTAACACTTCCGGAACATGATCCATCTCATCGATCTGCCTGTCTTCTTCCAAGGCCAGGATTTCTGCCGGCTCTTTATCCAAAGAAGGGATCCCTTCGCTTAGCGACTCCTCTCCGCGAGCTTGAATTTTGCGCAGCGCAGAACAGGTCAAAAATTTTGCTGTTTTGTAGAGAAAGGCCGCCGGTTTTTCATGGGACAAAAACAGGTCTCCCTTTTCATAAGCCGCCAAAAAAACGTCCTGCACGAGATCTTCAGTTAAGGTTTGGTTATTTGTCATTACATAGATGTAGCGGTAAATTCGTTTATAATTTTCATCACACAATACATTAAAACGTTCCACGTATATCTCACCTCCTGTACAAAGATATAGCGCGATTTCTTTATTGTAACAAAAAAAGCGGACAAACCGCATAAAAAATTTGTAAATACACCAGGCCTGAGTTTTTTTGTTTTTTTAGGGAAAGCTAAAAATGAATAAAAAAATGGAGGTAATCTTATGTTTAAACATGAAAAACCATTGTTTCATCCAGTGGCAGTCGAACGGCCAAACCCGCAGTATGCGGCGCTTCTGCAAGAGCAGCTGGGCGGAGCAAACGGCGAATTGAAAGCGGCGCTGCAGTATATGTCCCAGAGTTTCCGTATCAAAGATCCGGAGATTAAAGATCTGTTTATGGACATTGCGGCTGAAGAACTGGGCCATATGGAAATGGTCGCCCAAACCATCAATCTTCTCAATGGACATGATGTGGATTTCACCAAGACCGATGCCGGGGAAATCCAGACCCACGTGCTGCTGGGATTAAATCCGGGGCTCATTAACGCTTCCGGCTATTCGTGGACCGCAGATTATGTGTCTGTAACCGGCGATCTTTGCGCTGACCTGCTCTCCAACATCGCATCTGAGCAGCGGGCCAAGGTGGTGTATGAATATCTGTATCGCCAGATCGACGACAAAAAGGTGAAGGAAACCATCGACTTCCTGCTCAATCGGGAAGAGGCTCACAACGCCATGTTCAGAGAAGCCTTTAACAAAGTGCAGGATACCGGTTCCAACAGAGACTTCGGAACCACTCAGGCGGCTAAAATGTACTTTAGCATGTCGGAGCCTTCTCCGAAAAATACGACTCTGGACGGAATTGCAGGAAAACCGCCGGCTTTCCAATAAGAAAAGAGCCGCGGTCTTATAAAAATTTTGTGCGCAGAGAAACAGGCGCACAGATAGCAAAAGGGGCTGAGCATGAAACGTTTTCTTGTTCAGCCTCTTTCATTGGGAAAAAGGTTGAAATTATGTGGATAAAATAAAATCAAGATTCTCAAAAACATTGTAATTTCAATATATAAGGAGTATGATTTGTCCACATCTATCCTTGGGATAAAAAACAAAAATCTGTTCAAAAACTGTCTGTTTATGACCTGAAAAGGCAGATCTTTGAAAGTTGATGCGGATATTAACAATTTGAACAGCCCTTTATTAAGATGTTTGAAACAACGTTCATTTGCGATACGGAAAATCTGTGGATAGAAAAAAGAAGTAATACATAGAAACGTTGAAATTTAAGAAGTTAAAGGCATATACTTATCCACAAAACCAATGGGATAAAAATGTGAATAACAGAAAAGATGCTGTGGATAAGGAAACTGTTTGTCTTTTTTCCACGCTCATATGAAAAAAATTTTGCAGAATTTAATCATTTTTGAAGGGAGAAAAGGTTATATAATATGATGGATGTGAAAAAGTCTCTGCGGTGAGGCCGCATCTGTCATGCCATATGGCGCGTGCATGCACAAAAAGGATAGGATTTCAGGAGGAAGCCGTTGTGACCAGAGAGGCTAGTCTGCTTAAAAAAATTGAAGAGGACGATTTAACGCGTCTGGATCAGCTGATCACTCACTATTACGGAGATATTTTCCGTTATTGCTTGTGGCATACGGACAGCCGTCAGACGGCTGAAGATGCGGCTCAGGAGACCTTTCTTAAATTTGTCCGCTACTATGACCGCAAAAGCTATGGCAGAAAAATCCGCGCCTATCTGTACAAGATCGCTGTCAACGTTTGCATTGATCTGAGCAAACGGCCTCCCATGGACCAGCTGCCAGAAGAGCTGCCTGCCTGCGAACCGGGATATGAAGACGCGGAACATAATGCGGATTTTCTTCAGCTGGTCCGCCGGCTGCCAAAGGATCAGCAGGACTTGGTCGTTCTCAGGTTCGGACAAGACCTTACGATTCGCGAGTGCGCCGAGATAACAGGGCTTCCTCTGCGCACAGTACAATCCAGACTGCGCAGCGCACTGAAAAAAATAAAAATGGAGATCCAAAAAAGGGGGATCGAAGATGAATCTAAATAAAAAAATCAGACAAGAACTAATGAATTATGGCCGGGGAGACTGGTCAGAACAAGCCTTGAAGGAGACCTGCGCTGCGGCCCATGATGTTTACACACAGAAAAAACAGCGCCGCCGGATCGGATTCGGAACCTTCCTGCTGAGGCAGGTCCGGTTCACCGCCGGCAGGGTTTGGATGCTTCAGGCCGGAGTGCTGATCGCGCTCTGCCTGGTGCTGGATCTGCAGCTTAAGACTGGTTCGGGCAGTTACAGCTCTCTGGGGTTTGCCTTCAGCCTGGTGTCCGCAGTCACAGCGATGACAGGAATTCCTTATATCTGCCGGTCAGCCAGATGGGGCATGTATGAGATGGAAACCGCCTCCAGGGTGTCTTTTTCCGGGCTTCTCTGCGCACGGCTGGCTATTACCGGGGCCGGCAATTTAATCATGCTGGCAGCCTTTTTTACTTTGGCCCATTTAAAATTATCCATGCCTTTGAATACAGCTTCCTACATGCTGCTGCCCTTTTTCATCGTTTGGATGGGAGTTATGCTGCTGGTTCGAAGGGCCTGCGACAAATTTCTTCCTCTCTATTGCGGCGCCTTCAGCATACTCATAATCGCCTCGCTCTTTGGGCTCCACCAGCTGGCGCCCCGGGCTTTTGGGCCGGATGCGGCAATGCTTTGGAACATCGTGTGTATTGTTATCATCGCAGGGCTTTCGATACAGATACGAGCCCTGATAAAAAAACCTTCCCACATGGACGGCGTATCCGTGTAAACGAATAGGAGACGATCATGAAACTAGAAATCAGAAATTTAAAGAAAACGTATAAAGATAAGACGGCTGTTAACGGCGTCACCCTTGAAATTACACCGGGAGTCTGGGGGCTTCTGGGAGCCAATGGCGCCGGCAAAACGACGCTGATGCGAATGATCGCAGGGATCCTGACTCCGACTGAGGGAGAAATTCTTTATGACGGGGTTAAAATCAAAGATTTGGGCGGAGCCTACCGGGACATCTTCGGCTACCTGCCTCAGAATTTCGGATTTTACCCGGAATTTCGAGTAAAGGATTACCTGGAATATATGGCGGCGCTGAAGGGGCTGTCAAAGAAAGATACCGCTCGTAAGATCGATGAGCTGATGGATAAACTTACCCTACGAGAGATTCGAAATAAACAGATTCGAAAGCTTTCTGGAGGTATGCAGCGAAGGGTGGGAATCGCCCAGGCACTGCTCAACGAACCCGAAGTGCTGATTTTAGATGAACCCACCAGCGGTCTGGACCCTGGAGAGCGGATCCGGTTTCGCAATCTGCTGTCCGAGTTCGCAAAGGACCGGATCGTGGTGATCTCAACCCATATCGTGCCCGATGTGGAATACATCGCCACCTGCAACGCGCTGATGAAGAATGGAAAAATTATCGACATCGGCACCACAGAGGAATTGGTAAAGCTGGTGAAAGGAAAAGTGTGGGAAGCCAGCCTGGAGCCGGAACATCTACCCCGCTATGAAATCAGCCTCAATATCATCAACGTGCGCAACGAGGATACGGGGCGGGTCCGCGTCCGCTATTTGTCGGATATTCCTGCGGTTGCGGGCTCCCAGTCCGTTTCCCCGAGGCTGGAAGATTTGTATCTCTTTCTGTTTTCGGAAAAGGAGGGTGCATAATGATTCGTTTAATCAGATTGGAAATGAAAAAGGTGCTCAAGAGCAGGATGCCCAAGATTCTTCTATCCCTGGCTCTGATCCTTTCAGTAGTCATGGCCCTGGCTGTGATTCACTATGCAAATTATACTTACCAGGATGCACAGGGGAAGGAAGTAACGCTCACCGGATTTAAAGCCATTGAAAAAAACAAGGAAATGATGGAACCTTATGAAGGACCCTTGACCCCAGAAAAGATTGAGCATGTATTCCGTGTTAACCGGGAAGCTGAAAAGACATACGAGGAAGGTATTCCGGCGGATAGCCAGGAGAAAGAGCGTTATCCTGCTAAACGGATTTTAGGATCCTTGCGGCAGGTATATTTTGATAAAGAAGGAATGCCCAGATCGCTGAGCCAGATCGATGATAAAGACGCCCGGAATTTTTACCAGGTACGGGATGGGGTCGTGGCAGACTCGATTGCCTCCAAATATCCCAAGAGCCCTCTGATCCAGGATAAGGCGCTTGCCCTCAACGATCAAATCGAAAAGCCCTTTACCTTTCTTTACGGTTATGCCACCAGTGACAGCGCCGATTATGTGCTGATGCTGCTGATCGTGCTGATGCTCCTTTGCGGCATTTTGACAGCTCCGGTATTTTCATCGGATTACCAGACCGGAGCAGATGATATCCTCCGCTGCACCAAGAATGGAAGGGTGAGGCTGGCCGGAGCGAAAGTTCTTTCCGCTTTCCTTCTTTCCGGGCTCTGCTTTATCATCTGTATGACCATCTACCTGCTGATCGTCAATACGGCCTTTGGCTGGGACAGCCTGAAAGCCTCCATCCAGTTTACTTACAATGTGACGGTCATCGCTCCGCTGACGGCAGGAGGCGTGCAAAAACTCACGGCAGGAGCCGGTCTGCTCATCTTCCTTGCGATGATCAGCTTCATTCTCATGATCTCGTCCAAAACCAAAACCGCCATGGTTTCCATGATTCTGGCGCTGGTATTCTGTTTTCTGCCGTCACTGGTTTCAACGATCGGCAGCGGCAGCATCATCCAATGGATCTGCTGCCTTATGCCAGCGGGCGGGGCCGGACTGACCCACAGCTTCTTATTCGAGCTGCTGGGAACGAATTTCTTGCCAGCGGGAGACACCGGGTTCTGGTCGCCTTACGTAATCCTGATCGCGGCTGCGATCCAGCTGCCGCTGTTTATCATTCTAACCATTCGCTTTTACTGTAGACACGAGGCGTAGTATTTTTTCCATTGAGTGCGGCAGCCTGAAAAACACTGAGGCGTCCTGGGGCGATCTCAAGCCGCCGCTCGAAGTCGATTGTCAGATAAATTTTTTTTCAGAATGGACTTTCCACTTGCTGCCACGATCAAGCCCAGCAAACCCACGGTTTTGCGTTAAAAAAAGGTGAAACTTTTTCCGGGATACGGAAGATGGGATCCGAGGTCCGGCCTCCCGACTTTATAACACTACCCCCTGGGCCAGAATAGTGAGACTTACGGTACCGGTAAGACGGCTGCATAAAACGGCAGCCGTTTTGCATGCGTCCAGGTTTTTGGCAGCGCCAATTTGTGATACAATAAGGCGAACATGTAAGGAGGATTGGGAAAATGCCAAGGGAATACACCAATATCGAAGATTTATTACAAAGTCTAACAATCTTTCAGGGAATCAACATTGAATGCAGTCAGGATGAGGAAAAAGAAATCTTCAAAACGTTTCTGCGGCTCTACGGCAGGCGAGGCGTATCCTATATTATGCGGACAGACAGGGGGTATGACCGCCAAACGGTGGGAGAATATCTGAAATTTTTCGAAAAGCTGTCTGCAAGCCGTTTGAGCTGCAAAGAAACGATGCGGGATTTTCAGCTGGAGGACATTCGAAGGAAAAAATTGCGGGAATGTACGGTGAGCGAACACATGCGGGTCAATTTTGCCAGGATTCGTTTGGCAGAAAATCGGCTGTGTTTTTTAGAAAATCCCATTTCCGACCTGGACGGCCTCAGTCAAAAGGTTATTTTGGAATGGATGGGAAAACAAGCGGAAGCAGAAGTTAAATTCGTTACCACCACTTCTTCCCTGCGCCATGCGCTGCTGCTTCCGGGAATGGCCTTCTATCAGGAAGAAGGACGGTACGTCCAAGTCCCCGATGAAGAAGAGACTGCCTCCTCCGATGGAGCCGTCCATAAGAAGATAGCAGCCAAATCCGGAAGCAAAACCCTGCTCTTTGAGCCAAAGGATATTGATTTTATTGAAAGCCTTAATAAAGCCAATTTTTTGTCCGTCAGAGATTCCAGTTATCAGGTTGGGTATACCATGGATGAACTGGAGGAGATGCTGAAAGATTTCGGTTTTTTCCGCTGCCATAGGTCCTATATCGTCAATGTACAAAAAGTAGAAGAAATTGAAAAGTGGACCAAGAATAGCTACAGTCTGCGCCTGAATAACCCCCAGCACAGCCAGGTTCCGCTGGCCAAAGGCCGAGTCGCCCAGATGCGGAAAACCTATAACTGGTGAGAAGCGGCTCCATTGGTCGCCTTATGGCTCCCCTGGTCCCAGATTCGGCTCCCCTGGTTACTGCGCTATTGCAAAGAAAGGAAGCTTACCCCATAATCGGGTTCAGAAGATAGAAGGAGGAACATGTATGGAATATTTAATTGAACTAAAAAAGGTTTGCCTGCAGTTTGATTTGGGCTTTGCCATCGAAAACCTGACCTTCGGTGTCAAAGAAAAGGAGATTTTCGGCTTCCTGGGGCCAAGCGGGGCCGGTAAGACCACGACCATTAAGCTGCTGACCAAGCAGCTGAAACGAAAGTCGGGCAGTATTTCCCTGCTGGGAAAGGACATCGATCAGGTAACCCGCAGCGATTATGACCAGATCGGAATTTTATCCGATACCAGCAATCTTTATGAGCGGATGAGCATCCAGGATAATCTGAACTTTTTCGCTGGTCTGAGAGGCATTGGCCGCGGCCAGGTAGAGGACATACTGCAGCGGGTCGGACTCAAAGAGCAGAGGAAACAAGTATTTAAAAAATGTTCACGAGGTATGAAGCAGAGAGCAATTTTGGCCTCAGCGGTATTACACCGTCCAAGGCTCTTGTTTTTAGATGAACCTACCAGCGGCCTGGATCCGGCCACCAGCCAGGAGATCCACCGGCTGCTTTTGCAGCTCAACAAGACCGGCACAACAATATTCCTCACAACCCACAACATGGAAGAAGCTGATAAGCTCTGCCATCGGGTGGGGATCATCAACCAAGGAAAACTGATCGCCTGCGGTGCTCCCCGGGACTTGAAGCTGGAATTCGCCAGGGATGAGATCCGTGTTATGAAAAGAGACCGACAGTACATCACAGTAAAAAAAGACGAAGCCGGCGCAAAACGGATTGCGGAACTGATTCAGGCAGGGGACTGTGTGACCATCCACAGCAATGAACCAAACCTGGAAGAAATCTTTTTGCAGTTAACAGGGAGGGAGTTTTAAATGGATATTTCAATGAGAAAAATTGGCGTTTTATTTAAAAAGGACTTTACAGACTTTTTTAAGAATATGGCGGTGTTTGTAAGCTGTATCATTCCGGTGATCTTCGCTGTAGTTTATAAGTATATGCTGGCGGATATGGGTGTGGGTGCGCTATATTTGATGAATATGATCCTGGGGCTGAATCTGGCCATGATTTCAGTGATGCTGACGGCGACCACGATTGCCGAAGAAAAAGAAAAGTTCACCCTGCGGACACTGATGCTCTCCAATGTGAGCGGCGTCGAAGTGTTTACCTCTAAAATGCTGGTAACCAGCCTGATCATGCTCATCAGCAATACGCTCATTTTCCTGATCTCCGGGGTCGAGATCGGCCTGCTGCCCCTTTACATCGTGATAACCGTCATCGGGGGAATACCACTAATCCTGCTGGGAGCTTCGGTAGGCATCCTGGCCAGAGATCAGATGAATGCGGGCGTGTATGAAGTTCCGGTCATGCTGCTCTTCGTGCTGCCGACGGTTTTTAGCGGTATCAACAGCACGGTTGATAAGATCGCGGCCTTTACCCCTTGCCAGCCGACGCTGGATTTGGTCTTTCGGCTGCAGACGGGGAAGCTGGCATCCGGGGAGTCTCTGATGAACGCGGCGGTGATCTTGGCCTGGATCGTAATTGCGGCTATCATTCTGATACTGCTGTATCGGAAACGGGGAACGGATAACTAGCCGCCAGGTACTGCTCGTAATTATTAGGTAGCATTTGTTTCTCTAGTTGGTTATACTTTAAGAAAAGATGAATCAAGTAAAAAAGGGAGGCAAATATGGACGAGAAAGAAAAAGAAACTTTACTATGCAGCAAATATAATCGTATTAATCGGATTTTGGCCATATACGGGGTCAGCCCGCAAGACCGGGAAGACTTACTGCATGAAGTTTTTATGAACGCGCTGCGGCATCTGTCCCAGCTTCGGGATACCGAAAAAATGGAAGCTTGGCTTTGGACGATTACCAGGAACACGCTGAATCATTATTGGGAAGAGATTCGAACAAGCAGCAAATCAAAGATTTCCATCGAAGGCATGGATGAAAAGAACCAGGATATCTTCGATGATGCTGCATATGAACGCTTTATACCTGAACTAAGTGAGCGCTTTCGCCATGAAGAGCTGGTTCAGGCTTTAAGACAGCTTAGCCGGGCATCATTAACGCTTCTTAGACTCCATTATTATGAAGGCTACAAGTTAAAAGAAATTGCGCAGATCATCGGAGAGACTGAGAGTTCAGTGAAAAGCCGCCATCAAAGAGCAATCGCAAGGCTGCGGCGGATTCTGATTAAAAGCCAGTGGGCACAAGAAGCTGAGACAGGAGATCAGCGGCCGCCGGGCTTGCTGACTGCAGAATTAAAACCCGCTCTTCTTTGAGGACTCCTGTAAAATTAAGCGAAGGAAAGGAAAATAAAATGAAACGGGTAATCACAATGTATTTTAGCCCAACAGGTACCAGCAGAAAGATTGCAGAAGCCATATCAAGTGCGATCTGTGCCCAATTCGGATGTGAAATGGAAACTATAAACTTAACTGAGAAAGAAATTAGAGACGGGGAGCACGAGTTTGAGGAGGATGCTTTACTGGTACTGGGCTATCCGGTATATGCAGGAAGAGTTCCCGATGTGCTGCAGGCGCCGCTGCGCATGTTAAAGGGCAGTGGTAATGCGGCAGTACTGGCCGCGGTCTATGGAAATCGGGATTATGAGGATGCCTTAGTAGAAGGACAGGACATTCTTACAAAAGCGGGATTCTCGGTCATCGGCGCAGGAGCATTCATCGGTGAACATTCCTATTCCAAGAAGGTGGCTGCCGGGCGGCCCGATGAAACGGATATCCTGAAGGCTCAAGCATTCGGCCGCCAATTTGCAGAAAAGCTGGAGCAGGGCAGCACAGCGGAAATCAAAATCAAGGGAAATCGCCCATATAAAGACCCGATGCCTGACCTGCCTTTTGTTCCTAAGACTACGGACGCCTGTTCAAACTGCGGAATCTGCGTAAAAAAATGTCCGATGCAGGTTATTCATAAAGAAAACCCGCGGGTGGTTGATTCGGGCTGCATTCTGTGCAGCGCCTGTGTAAAGTGCTGTCCTGAGGAGGCCAAGATTATCGACGCAGAACCGATTCTCAAGATAAAAGCCATGCTAGAGTCTAAATTTACCCATCGGAAAGAGCCTGAACTGTTTCTGTTTTAAATTTCCCACACCTTTTTCAGCTCTGTCAGTATGGACGTAAAGGCCTCTACTGGAATGGTTGGAAACCCCAGCAGAAGCTGGGAGCGGGGACAGTTTTGCGGATCGATATAGAGAACTTCCGTGGAATAAAAGCGAATACCGATGCTTTCAGCCCTTTCAATCAGCTGATCCTGAGAGAAGGGGCTTTTTATATCCAGCAAAAGGTGGATCCCTGCGCCGCCTCCGCAGACCGAGACCGAATCCCCGAAGATTTCCTCCAGGGCAGAAAGCAGCGCAGCCTGTTTTTTTCGATAGACTGTGCGCAGCCGGTTGATGTGACGCTCATAATAGCCTTCGGCGATAAAGTCCGCCAGCGCCAGCTGATGCAGCGGCGATACCTGGGCATTATACCGCTGATAATAAGCCTTGTAAGCCGGGATCAAGGACTTGGGAAAGACAATATAGGCGGTGCGCATGGACGGGGCCAGGGACTTGGAAAAGGTGCCGGTATAAATAGTCCTGTCGTGGATGTCCAGCGATTGAAGAGCGGGTATAGGGTTGGTATAATAGCGCAGCTCACTGTCATAGTCGTCCTCGATCAGATAAGTATTGGTTTCCTGGGCCCATGACAGCAGCTGCCTTCGCTTTCCGACAGGTAGAACGGCGCCAGTAGGGAACTGATGAGAGGGTGTAACATATAAAAGGTCGGTGTCTAGTTTTTCCACAGCTGTCATGGAAATGCCGTCAGACTCCACCGGTACCGGCTGGAGCTGAAAACGATGGTTGGCAAAAATCGCCCGAATGCCGTCGTACCCCGGTTCTTCCATAGCAAACCGCTTCCCTGTGTTTTCAAAGATGTTGGCGATCATTTCCATGGAATGCTGCTGACCGCAGGTTATGACCATTTGGTCCGGGTCGCAGACAACTCCCCTGGAACGCTGCAGATAGCGGGCAATTTCGAGGCGCAGAGCCGGTTCTCCCTGGCGGCAGGGATATTGGATCGCCGGATTAAGTTCCATTGTGGTCAAGGCATTATTCACACTTTTCCTCCACTGCCCATGAGGAAAAACGGAGTTATCGACAGAGCCGTATGCAAAATCATAGCGGGCAGGCATCTTATATAAAGGCCCTTCCTCCCTACTGCGGCTGTGGGCCGGCGCTCCAGCATCCAGCTGGAGAGGGATTTTGCACACAAGAAATCCGCTGCCGATTCGGGATTCGATGTAGCCCTCAGCGGCCAGCTGCTGATAGGCTTTATCCACGGTATTCCTTCCCACGGAAAGTTCTTCGGCCAGTTTTCTGGTAGCTGGAAGCCGGTCTCCTGCGGCCAGGGCCCCTGTAAGGATTTCACGGACAAAGGCGGCGTAAATTTGTTCGTAGAGCGGCGATGCGCTGTCGCGGTCAATGTATAACATAAATGTTCCTTTTGTAATTGGATCCTGTCAAAATTTGAAAATTGGTGCTTACGTTAAAGCCAATTTCATTGTATACTCATGGCAAGAAGAAATCAAGAAAAACAGGAGGTATCAATATGGATAAAGAAATGAGAAGAAGTGAAAAAGCTATGACTCGTGAGGAGTCGATGGAGGTCTTGGAAAAAGCGGAATACGGCGTGCTTTCAACAATCAGTACCGACCAGACGCCATACGGAACACCGATGAATTTTGTCTATCAGGATGGCGCCATCTATTTTCACTGCGCACTTACAGGGCACAGACTGGAAAACTTGGCAGCCAACAGCAGCGCCTGTCTGACGGTTACAGACTCAGTAAAGCTGATGCCTGAGAAATTCAATACCCAGTACAGGTCGGTCATCGTCTTTGGAACCGTTCAGATGGTGGAAGATCAAAAGGAAAAGAGAAAGGGGATCACAGCCATTTTAAAAAAACTGTCACCGGACCATTTAAAAGCGGGTGAGGACTATATCAATTCCGCGTTCGAAAAGCTGCATGTTCTTAGGCTGGATATCGAGAAGATCAGCGGAAAAGCGACCAGAGGATAGAACTGGCGAAATATTTTGCTTCCCTATTTCCCAGGAGCGATTTATAATAAAAGCATCTTGGGAAAAGCAGGTGAAGCAACATGTACATTGCCGATTTACATATTCATTCCAAATATTCACGGGCGACCAGTAGAGAATGCGTGCCGGAACATCTTGACCTTTGGGCCAGGAGGAAAGGCATCGATATCCTGGGGACCGGAGACTTTACCCATCCGGCCTGGAGGCAGGAGCTGAAAGAAAAGCTTCTGCCTGCGGAGGATGGGCTTTATATACTCAAGGACGAATATCGAATCCGAGATGCTGCGACAGCTGATGAAAAACAGCCCCGCTTCATTCTTTCCGGTGAAATCAGCTCCATCTATAAGCAGGATGGGAAAACGAGAAAGGTGCATAATCTGATTTTGCTGCCAAGCCTGGAGGATGGGGAGCAATTGTCACGGAGGCTTGCGGCTATTGGAAACATTCATTCCGACGGCAGGCCTATACTGGGCCTTTCCAGCAGAGACTTGCTGGAGATCACCCTGGATGTCTGCCCGCAGGCCATCTTCATCCCGGCGCATATCTGGACGCCTCACTTCTCCCTGTTCGGCGCTTTTTCCGGTTTTGATACCATTGGAGAATGCTTCGGCGACTTGACCCCATACATTCATGCGCTGGAAACGGGATTATCCTCCGATCCGCCGATGAACTGGCAGCTGTCGGCGCTGGATGGGTACAATCTGGTGTCCAACTCCGACGCCCACTCCCCGTCAAAACTGGGGCGTGAAGCCAATTTGCTGGATATTCCCCTATCCTATGAGGGAATGAAGGAAGCTTTGGAGAAGGGCAGCGGGCTTTGCGGCACCATTGAATTTTTCCCGGAGGAAGGCAAATACCATATGGACGGCCATCGGAAATGCGCGCTGAGCCTGAGCCCGGCGGAAACCGATCAGTACGGCGGCAGGTGTCCGGTATGCGGAAAAAAGATCACCATCGGCGTACTCCATAGGGTACAGCAGCTGGCGGATCGGGAAGAGGGCTGCTATAAACCGGAGGGCGGATATTTCGAAAGCCTGGTACCCCTGCCGGAGGTCATCGCCGCGTCCACGGACAAGTCGGCGGCCAGCGTGAAAGTGCAGCGCCAGTATGAGGCCATGCTCAAGGAGTTGGGGCCGGAATTCACGATCTTGCGCGAGATGCCCCTGGAGGAGATCGGCAGAATGGCAGGTCCGTGCATTGAAGAGGGCATCAGGCGGCTCCGCCAGGGCAAGGTGGAGCGGATTCCCGGGTATGACGGAGAGTATGGAAAGATCAAGATTATTGGAAAAGAGGAAATCGAGGAGTTGTGCGGGCAGATGAGCCTCTTTGCCGGATGTCCCCTCCCGGCCGGAGAGAAGCCTAAAAAGAAACTTAAGCCAGCGGCGGCGCCTCAAAAAGAGCCTGCAAAAGAAGAACCGTCTCATAAAGGTGCCAATTGCGAGCAGCTAGCGGCTATCGAAACAAAACAGTCTGTGACAGCGGTGATTGCAGGTCCCGGCACAGGCAAGACATATACATTGATTGAGCGGATCGCCTTTTTGATTGAGAAACTGGATCAGAAACCTTCGGATATAACAGCGGTCACCTTTACCAATAAAGCGGCGGCGGAGATGCGGCTGCGGCTGGTGGAAAAGCTGGGATCGAATCGGGGCAGGTCTGTGAGGGTGGGAACCTTCCATGGGATTTGCCGGGAAATGCTGATTCAGGCGGGCTTGGCTGCCGCTTTGGCGGACGAAACCATCCAGCTTGAGCTGGCCGGACAGGCGAAAGTGGCGTGCGGGGTTTCCGTATCGCCGGTCAAGCTGCTGCGCCAGGTTTCTGCATATAAGATGGGGATGCTCCCGGAAGATAAAAAAATTCTCCAAGCATGCGAGGACTATACGAACAGGCTTCAGGATACGGGGCTTCTAGACTTTGACGATCTGCTGCTGGAGGTGCTTAAGCGCTGGGATCAATCTCCCCGGCATCCGGCCTTTTCCGCCGGCAGACATATTCTGGTGGATGAGCTGCAGGATATCAATGAGATCCAGTATCAGCTGATTCGGGCCTGGAGCGCCCAGGCCGATACCCTCTTTGTCATCGGAGATCCGGATCAGTCCATATACGGTTTTCGCGGATCCGATCCCGGCGTCTTTGGCCGGATTGAAAAGGAATATTCCCAGATTGACAGAATCCGCCTCACCCAAAATTACCGAAGCACGCCTCAGATTATCGACTGTGCATTGTCTGTGATTGACCATAACGACGGCCAACCCAGAACGCTGCTCGCAAGTGGGGCCGTCGGACAGCAGGTGCGGCTGGTCACAGCGGAAAGCCGTATGGCGGAAGCCGTTTTTATTGCCAAAGAAATTAACCGTATGACTGGCGGTATGGATATGATGGACGCCCAGAATTTCGCATCCGCAAGGGAGCATCATCGAAGCTTCAGCGATATGGCGGTTCTTTATCGTACCCATTTTCAGGCCAAGCTTCTGGAACAATGTTTGAAAAAAGAAAGCATACCCTGCATCATCACGGGTAAAGAACCCTTTCAAGAAGATCCGGCGGTGCAGGCGGCGATCTGGTTTTTCCTTTATCTTTTGGAGCCAAAGGCCTATGAGGAGCAGATGAAGCGGGTTTGCAAAGGGATCTTTGAGACTGATCTTCAAGAAACTTGCCAATATCTAAAAGACTTGCTGCTGCCCCAACTAAAAGGAACCAAGCCGGAAACCCTCTTGCGGACCTGGGCGGAGAAAACAGGCCTTTCTTCTCATGAACCCCTGGAGAGTTTGTCAGGCATGGCTGTCTTTTATGATGATATGAGGACCTTTTTAGACCAGCTGCTGCTGGGTGAGGAGCAGGACTTGGAGCGAAGCGCTTCCGGCAAACGGTACGACTCAGGCGCGGTCAGACTCATGACCCTTCACGCAGCAAAGGGACTGGAATTTCCTGTGATTTTTCTATGCGGCGTCAATGAAGACTTTATTCCTATGGCGAAGGGGGACATCCAGGAGGAGCGCCGGCTCTTTTATGTGGGCATGACCCGGGCTAAGGAGGAATTAATTTTGTCCGTATCCGGACAGCCATCCCCTTTCTTGGCGGAAATACCAGAAAACCATCTGACTGTGAAAGAGGCTTTCAAAAAGAAATCCGCTCCCAATATGGAGCAGCTGAAGTTGTTTGATTTTTAGAATGTGCGAAAATGCAACAAAAAAAGATGGCAAAACCCATTGACTATCCGGTAGCACGATAGGGTATTATAGTGGTATGGAAAAATTAAGATTTCGGAATAAAATTGAATATGCTTCAGCTGCTTACGGAGATGCCGCATCTTATGGTTTTATCAGTGCGTTTTTACTGTTTTTTCTTACCACAGTCGCTGGTGTGGAACCCGCTTTCGCAGGAACGATCACAGTGGTAGGAGCGCTGTGGAATACTCTGATCAACCCAATCGTTGGCTATCTCAGCGATCATGCCATGACCAGATGGGGGCGGCGCAGACCGTTCATGGTCATCATGTCGCTGCCTATGGCCGCATCCACCTATATGCTTTTTACTGCGGTGGATTTGCTGCCTCAGATCAAGCCCCTTTATTATGGGGCGATCCTGCTGATTTTCTGGACGTCTTACACAGGCTTCTTTGTTCCCTATCTGGCTCTGGGAGCAGAATATACCAAAGACTACAACGAACGCACTGAGCTGCGGTCCTATGCCTCGATTTTTAACATGCTGGGCAATGTGGTGGCTATGGTTATGCCTTCTATTCTCGTGGCTTTCCTTACAGACAGGGGCCTCTCCACGCCCGGAGCATGGTCTGCCACAGGGGCCATTGTGGGGATTACATCCATGGCGTCGATTTTTATTACCGCCCGTGCGGCGAAGAATACGGATCAGTCTGCTCCCTGCGGGGAGCGGACCGGCCTGCCCAGGCCCAATCTGGTTAAAATTTTCCGGGAATACTGGCAGGTGCTCAAACTCAAGCCAGTGAAGTCACTGCTGTTTACCAGTCTCTTCGCCCTTGTGAGTTACGCCATGTTTACCTCGGATTTGGTCTATTACTTTACATATAATCAGGGCCTTTCCCCAGAACAGGTATCGGGGATGTTCTTATATCGTACATTTGCCTGTCTGGTCCTTATTTTGATTATGCGCAAAATCAGCGCTGCCACTGACAAGCGGACAGCTTTGATGTGGGTGTTCGTCATTGGAGCCGTATCGGTTACCATTGCCAGAATCATCGGTGTGGAGTCGATGTGGCAGCTTTATGTATTTGTTTTCTTTGTGGCGGTGTCCACCTCTGTCTATTGGCAGCTGATGCCTTCCATCATTTATGATGTGTGCGAATACGACGAGCTGGAAAACGGAAAAAAACGTCAGGGGACAATTGTTTCTCTTCAGGGACTGGTGGAGGCTCTGGCCACTGGCATGGGTTCGCAGATTTTGGGTATTGTTTTGCAGCTGGCGGGATTTGACGGCAGCGCGCAGGTACAGACAGAGACGGCCCTTACCTGGGTGCAGAATTCGGTAACGGTCCTGCCGGCCGGATTTCTAATCCTGGCGATGATTGCGCTCTCCAGGTATCCGATTACCAAAGAGCGCTTTGAAGAGATTCAGCGAAAACTGGCGGAACGAAATAAAACCGAATAAAGTTGCAATGACTTTAAGGCTGCCCACAAACATATTTGTAGGCGGTCTTTTTGCATCTTAGAAAGAAATCTGCGCACCATAGGCAAACTGCCTTGCAAGGGGACGGACTGCCGGATAAGATAGTATTAGAAAACAGAGAGGGCCATCTCGGAAGGAGGGCTTATGAAAATTCAAATCAACGAAAATCAGGAGCTTCAGGAGACAGAGGTCATTATCAACTGCAGGGAGACTACTCCCCAGATACTTAAGGTGATCGCACTTCTACGGGCTTCGGATAAAAAAATTACTGGAATGAGGGAAGGCCGGACCTATATCTTGGAAGCTTCGAAAATACTTTACATAGACACTGTGGATAAAAAGACATTTTTCTATACATCCAAAGAGGTCTATGAGACGCCGCTGCGGCTGTACGAGCTGGAGGAACAGCTGATCAGCAGCGACTTTTTCAGGGCATCCAAATCCACGATTATTAATTTTAACCAAATTCAGTCTTTGAGACCGGACTTCGGCGGCCGCATGCTGGTGCAGATGAACAATGGGGAGAATCTCAACGTTTCTCGGCAGTATGTCTCAACGATTAAAGAAAAGTTGGGACTTTTATGAGGAGGTATGGAAAATGAAAAAGTTTATATCTGGAGTAATAACGTGGAAAAATTACGCCTGCATGATGTTCACAGGGTGCGTGTGCCTTTACGGTGCAATTACGCTTGCCCAGGGAGGAGATAGCCTCAATATATGGGTATTGCTGCAATTGATAATCCTATCGGCGCTGGGCACGCTGATCCAAGGGATTGCCTTTTACCCGGGCTGGGTGATTAAAAATGCCAAATATACGACCAGGCTGATTATTTTTATCATACCGTTTCTGATCCTGCTGACAGCCTTTGCTTTGATCTTTCATTGGTTTCCGGCAGACCGGATGATAAATTGGGTCGTCTTTATCGGAATCTTTATCGCAATCACGGTTGTTCTCACGCTGAGCTTTGAGCTTGCATTCCGGATTACCGGGAAACGGTACGACGGACTTCTGGGGCAATATAAAAAGAGAAAAAAGGAGTAAGAAAAGAGCGCCCAATCTTGTCCGTAATGCCCAGAGATACCGGAATTACAAAAGGTTACAGTGAAATTCTTAGAAACGTTGAAAGTTCTTGCTTTTAAGTGTTGACAGACAGGCGCGGAAAAGTATAGAATAAGGTTACATCCGAAGAGGAAGGGGTGTAATTATGAGTGCGACAAAAAAAGAAGCTTTAACGAAGGTTTGTATTGCTCTGATCATGGTATCTATGATCGGACTTTGCATCGCCAATCCCAATGAAGAGGCAGGAACGGATTGTATCATCTCCGGCCAGGTTGTGATCATTGAGGATGACGCGCCGCCTTTGGCTGCCACTGTTTCTAAAACCACAACAAAGACAACCGTAAAAAAGAAAACTCAGGTTAAGAAATTAAAGAAAAAAGCCAAAAAGAACAAAACGACGACTAAGAAAAAGACAAAGAAGAGCACAAGTACTAAGAAATACAGCACAAAGACGGTAAAAACTCAGAAGACAGTCGTAACGACAACAAAGACGATAATCAAGAAGAAATCGAAAAAGAAAAAGATCAAAACGACGATTAAGACGACAATCAAGACTACGACTACGACACAGACCACTACGGCTGCCGGCGGCGAAGTGAAGATAAGAAGCATCGCGCCAAAGGCAGATCCAGATGTTCTCAACGCTTTTGAGAGCGGCGGCTACAAAGTTGTGGTTAATCCAAAGGTAAGCTATTCCGGCGTTTTCCGCTCTGCGACTAAGACCATTGAATTGAAGGCTGCCAATGCTGTTGTCTACCATGAACTGGGGCATTTTGTCTCTTATCGGACAGGAAGAGCGGACAGCACCAGCGAGTTCAAGGATATTTATAACGATGAGAAGAGCAAGTACAACTATAGCGACAAGGCCTATGTAACCCAGAGTTCGGGTGAGTACTTCGCCGAATCCTTTAAAAACTATACGGAGAATCCGAGCAGGCTGAAAAGCGAACGGCCGCGGACATACAGCTATGTGAAGTCAAAGGTAGATCAATTCTAGCGGGGCCGAACAAGTCCTTTGGCAGAGGCGGCTTGAGCCTGGAAAGTCGATTACTTAGAAGTTTCAATACGCAGTTGTCTCGCCCAATAAAGACATCGTAGACGAGACCAAAAGGGGTTCGATAAATCCGGAAACAATGCACCGGGATATAAGCCGGGCATCACACGAAGTTATGAAAAGGTATATTCTAAAACCTATGAATGTTTTGGAGTGTACCTTTTTTGTGGTATAAGAACGGCGGCTTTGCAAAACGCTGGTCAGCGACTCCGCCGGCCGGGAGTGTCGGAATAGCAGCAAAACGTATTTATTTCTGATAGTTTGGACCTCAGATGGCTTCGAGGGCAAGAAGGGAGTGGGAGAAGTGTTAAAGAACGGGTTGAAAGTCACCGGGTTTAGGATATTCAGGTGGCCTTCTGCCAAGCCAAAGAGGGGAAAAGTATCAGTCTGGAACTGGTTTTGCTGAAATCTTGCGGGCCCGTAATCAGATGCCAGTCCGGCTGCGCACACACCGGCGCTATGCAGGATGAGAATTTGTGCTATAATAGAAATCATTCCAGCTTCCTGGCGGAGCTGGCGATTAATAACAAAGGAGAAAAAGAATGAAACTCATATCATGGAACGTAAATGGAATCCGAGCCTGTATGGGCAAAGGATTTGTGGATATCATAAAGGAACAAGATGGAGACATCGTTTGTATTCAGGAAACCAAGATGCAGGAAGGGCAGGCAGAGGTGCCGGTGGAAGGATATTATCAATACTGGTGCTCCGCAGAAAAAAAAGGATATTCAGGCACTGCGATTTTTACGAAAGAAAAACCGCTCTCGGCAGCTTATGGACTGGGGATCGATGCCCACGATCATGAAGGCAGAGTGATCACATTGGAATATGAAACCTTTTATTTGGTTAATGTGTACGTGCCCAACTCGCAGAACGAGCTCAAGCGCTTGGGCTACCGGATGGAATGGGAAGATGCCTTCCGCACCTATGTATGCGGTCTTGACCAAAAAAAGCCGGTTATTATTTGCGGCGATATGAATGTGGCTCATAAAGAAATTGACCTGAAAAATCCAAAAACCAATGTGAAAAATGCAGGGTTCACACCGGAGGAACGGGAAAAAATGACCATTTTGCAGGACGCAGGATTTGTCGATAGTTTCCGTTATTTCTATCCGCAAGCAGAAGGCATCTATTCCTGGTGGAGCTACCGTTTTAACGCCAGAAAGAATAACGCCGGATGGCGGATCGACTATTTTCTGGTATCTGAAAAGCTGAAAGATAAGATGAAAGATGCTTCCATTCTGACGGATGTCATGGGCAGCGACCACTGCCCAGTCGTTCTGGAGCTGGAGGTATAGTATTTTTACCATCTGTACGGCGTTGCTGTAAGGCGATCATTAAGAGTTAGGCTCAACAATCGAGGAGAACAACTCGATTGTTGAGCTAAAACACAGACTAATATCAACAATAAGTCAAAATGTTATACGATATACCCGCAACAGTTTACCAGAGCGCGTCCTCATCGATGCCGATATCTGCAATGAACGTTTCGCCGCAGTATTTCCTGGCAAAAGACTTGAGATGTACCGGCTTCTTATTGTGAAAGGTTACGGTCAAATGCGCCTGCACCGCGTTGGCATCGATGTGCTGCCTTTGAATGGCATCGCCGCCCAAACCTGACGGAATGTCCAAGGCGCAGATCAAGGCTTTATCGGAGAATTGATTGATAAAAGCGGCGGCTTTTAAAGCATTGGGCCGCAATTTCCCGTGGAACCCGGTCCCGTAGATCGCATCCACGAGAATATCCTGTCTGCCTCGAATTTCCATAAAAGGTGATTCGGTCTTTGTCATATCGATAATTTGGACCTGATCCTTTATCAAAGAAAAATTGGTGACAGCATCATCAGCAGTGGGTGCGCCATCTACCAGGACAATGGTAATGGAGGCGCCCTGTTCCATAAATTTTCTGGCGGCGACAAAGCCGTCTCCGCCATTATTGCCTTTGCCGCAGAAGAGGATGATCTTTACCTTAGACAGTGGTTTTCCATACTTGGCGGCAAATTTAGCGGCAATTAGTTCGGCAGCGGCAGTACCCGCCCGTTCCATCATCTCATAATAGGACAGACCTGCCGCGTTAGCACGTTTCTCTAGGATTTTCATTTGCCCGCAAGTCACAAAATCTTTCATGATTCCACCTTCTTTTAATAATTCATAGGGGATAGATCCAGCTCTTGATAAGCGGATAAAAAGCTTCGAACCTTTTCCAGAATCTCCGCACAGCCCCCCTTTCTTTCCGACTCTGCATTCAGCGGCATAATCGGATCATGGAGTGACTTTCGGAGAAGACACCAACCGCCCGCAAAGGCGATGCGCACGCCTTCATAATTGGGAGACACCACCGTCATGTCCGGATCCTGATCAGCAAAAGCCTTCAGATCGGCAAGGACCTGATCACCGTAGGATGCAAAATCGGAGGCAGTGATGGGAATCCGGACTTCTATTGCTTCTTCCGGCTGTTTAAGGCCTTCGATTAAGCTGTCCAAATTTTTGCCGGCCAGATGCAGCTGGGCCGTTTTAATAACAATTTTCGTGGCCAGATAAGCGCCGTCATCGAGGAAATAGTTTTCCTTGAGCGCCGCATGACCTGAAGTTTCGATGGCCAGCTGACAGTCAATTCCCTGCTCGTTCAGCTCGATGGCTTTATTGATGACATTCTTATAACCGCGTTTATAACGCAAATGTTTAAGCCCCAGCCCCTCTTCCAGGAATACGGTTAGGGGGTCGCTGGTTATACTATCGGTAACAACCGTGCTTCCAGGATGCTCTTCTGCAATCAGCGCAGCAGCCAGCCCTACGATTCCATTCCTAGCGATTTCGCGGCCGCGGTGATCGACTGCCGCCGAACGGTCAACGTCCGTATCAAAGATGAGCCCCAGGTCAGCACCGCTTGAAATAGTTTTTAGAGCAACGGACTCCATGGCCTGCCGATCCTCCGGATTGGGCGGATGATTGGGAAAGCTGCCATCCGGTGAAAGAAACTGGCTGGCACTGATATCAGCACCCAAGGGCGCCAGCACCTTGCGCGGATAAAAGCCTCCGCTTCCGTTGCCCGCATCAACAACAATTTTTAAACCGGTAAGGGGTTTATCATAAAAATCGGGGTGGTTTACTCCCTTTTGAATTATGCTTCGCAGATGAGAACAATAGGTATCCATCAGATCAGCTTCTTCAGTGGGATAGCTCTTTTTGCCAAAAACGAAAATCTGCCTGTTCCAGTCCGGTTCACCCAGTGAGGATAGTTTTTCATCTGATTGGGCAAACTCAATGATCTGAGCAATATCGCTCTTGTTAAGACCGCCCTCTTTATCAAAGAATTTAAAGCCATTGCGGTTAAAAGGCAAGTGACTGGCAGTGATCATAATTGCACCGTCGCAGTTGTATTGAGGAAAGACGGTAGACATGAACATTGCCGGCGTGGAAGAAAGACCGCAGTCGAGAATACGGACACCGTAAGGTCCAAGCCCCATGAACAATCCGTTTTTCAAATGCTGGCCGGACATCCTTGGATCACGTCCTACGGAGATGGTTATCGTATCGGTGTTCTTGCCCGTTTTTTTACACAACCAGAGTAGATACCCTTTGGCCAGCCTTTCCGCTTCCGTATCGGTCAGATTTGGCAGCTGTCCTGGAACGCCGGTTAGGGAAATTCCGCGGATATCGCTGCCGTTTTGTAAGTTTTTAAAATTATAGTTCGTCATAAAGTATTCTCCTTGTACATAGATGCCTTGGCATATTCCACTTTGCGGCAATAAAAATTCCATGATTGAATATGCTATGTATTTATGTTAAATTTAAAGGCGTGTGGGTTTTATTACCCCTAGAACCATTATAAAAGAAAAGTGTTAGCAGTAAAAGATTTTTTTGCCAGAATTTAAAGGAGTGAGAGAATGAAGCAATTTACAGAGGTTCTGAATATAGCAAATGAGTTTCTGTACAGCAAGTTTTTAATCATTTTGCTGATTATTGTCGGAGTGTACTTTACCATTCGCACGGGATTTGTTCAGATTCGGCTGTTCCCTGATTCCCTCAGGGTCGTTCGGGAAAAGAGCCATGAAGAGGGCAGTTTATCCTCTTTCCAAGCATTGATGATCGCTACAGCTTCCCGAGTAGGAACGGGAAACATTGCCGGCGTTTCAACAGCTATTGTTATGGGCGGCCCCGGGGCGCTGCTTTGGATGTGGATCATGGCCGTGATCGGAGGAGCATCAGCTTTCATCGAAAGTACCCTGGCACAGGTCTATAAAGAGCGGGACGGCAAAATCTTTAAAGGCGGGCCGGCCTACTATATTCAACGGGCTTTGGGCGCCAGATGGCTGGGAATTATTTTTTCCATATTGCTGATCCTTACGTTCGCCTTTGGGTTCAACGGTTTGCAGTCGTACAATATCAGTTCTGCCTTTGAATATTATGTGCCCAACTTTGCCCAGTCTAATGTTCCCATGGTTATCGGCATCATCCTGGCTGTTGGAGCCGCCGTGCTCTTCTTTGGAGGGACCCATAAAATTGGACGAGTTTCGTCAGTGCTGGTACCCATTATGGCAGTGCTTTATATCATCATCGGACTGATTATTTTTTTCGCCAATATCACATATCTTCCTCAAGCAATGAAGGAAGTGGCTGCGGCTGCTTTTGACTGGGATTCGATCTTTGGCGGATTTGCCGGCTCCTGCGTGGTGCTGGGCATCAAACGAGGCCTCTTTTCCAACGAAGCAGGTATGGGATCGGCGCCCAATGCGGCTGCCGCTGCCAATGTATCCCATCCGGCCAAGCAGGGCCTGGTACAGGTATTATCGGTATTTATCGATACCTTGCTCCTCTGCTCGACCACTGCGTTTATCGTTCTGCTGACTAATCAGTACACAGTGGGCGGGGAACTCAATGGCATTCCGCTGGTCCAGCAGTCAGTCGCTTCTGTGTTCGGTTCTGCTGGTATCCATTTTGTAACAGTAGCGATTTGCCTCTTTGCATTCACATCTTTAATTGGAAACTATTTTTATGCAGAGGCGAATATTAAATTTATTAGTGAAAATAAGATTTTTATGTTCATTTTCCGCATCCTGGCAATCCTGATGATTTTTGTCGGCGCGCAGAATGACCTGGAAACTGCCTGGGGCCTCGCAGATGTAATAATGGGCTGCATGGCAACCGTTAATATCATTGCGATCATACTGCTGGGCGGTATTGCCCTGAAAGTTTTAAAGGATTACCAGGAGCAGAAAGCACAGGGATTGGACCCTGTATTTAAGGCCGAAAAAATCGGTATCCATAATACAGACCTTTGGAAATAAGAAGTATCCCCAGACACAGGAAAAACCAGATCAGGGTGAACAGCGGGCATATCTGGCCCAATACATTGCCGGGCATTTGAGAATAGTCCCAGATGTTCCAGTGATACCAAAGGTTTACAATCAATCCCACTGCAAATTCATAAAGGGTGATGACCAAAGCTCCGCAAGCGGCTTTTAGCATTAGAGGCGCCTTATGAAATTGCAGGTTCAAATAGTATAGAGTAAGCAGGCAGGCTCCTCCGGTAAGCATCATCGTCCAATGGGTAAACCCGCGGAAAAGGACTTCCAGTGCTCCATAGCCAAGAGCGCCGACAGTGAAAATAAATATACTCATAGTTCTATTATCTGTGGCCGAGGGACAAATAATCGTGGTATAATTTGACTAGTTAAAACGAGGAGGGAACGAACATGAAATTTGAAATGTATCATAGCTGTATAACCGTTTTGGATTTGGAAAAATCGCTGGATTTTTACGAAAGAGCGCTGGGCCTCAAGCCGGTACGGACCATCGAGGCCCAGGATGGTTCCAGCAAAATTGTGTTTTTAGCCACAGAAGGAAATCCGTGCCAGCTGGAGCTGACCTGGATGAGAGATCGAAAAGAACCATACGATCTGGGAGATAATGAGATTCATGTGGGCTTTCGGGTTGACGACTACGATGCGGCTCTGGCTTATCACAAAGAAATGGGCTGCGTCTGCTTTGAAAATCCCAATTTTGGCGTTTATTTCATTGAGGACCCGGACGGATATTGGATGGAAGTGGTTCCAACAAGAGAATAAGGAGCCAAGGTGTATGTTTTAAAAGCAAACTGAAAGCTGCGTTTTACTCGGAACGCAGCTTTTTTAGCAGGATTGCGCAAAGAGCAATTGCGATTGAAAAGATAACCATTAATGGGATAAAGTCGCTCAGTTCGAATACTTGGCTGGAAAGCGAGGTATAGCTCCATGCTGCCGGCAGCAGATTTCCAATAATTTGCAAAAATTCGGGGAGTAAATTTGCTGGAAACATAATGCCTGACAGCATGATGGAGGGTAAGAATACTAACTGGCTGAACATGGTTAGCTTTGCCTGGCTCTTGATGGACAATCCCAAGACGCAGGCTATGCTCAGCGACACAAGGATAAAAACGATCACATTTCCAAAGTAAAGTGGAAGATTAGAAGGAATTTGCGCATCAAAAGCAATGGGCGATAGGATGTAGATGATACTGCTCATAATCAGCAGATGAATAAATGCCGACAGTATTAAAGATAGCAAGCCAAAGCACAGCGGCATTCCATTTGCTTTATACACTTTTTTAATATCAGATCCATAAATTTCTGCAAGCGAGGGCGGAACGCCTATGAGAGCTCCCATAGATACGCCCATGACGGTCATGGATGAAATTAATGTGTCCTTTGCCTCCGGCATTAATGAAGTGAATATACCGCCCATGATCGCAAAAAACATGAGAGGAACAATATAACAAGTAATTAATAAAGATTTACTCCTGATATCCAACCTGAATTGGAGAGCAATCCCATATAAAAATGCGCCCATCGGTCATTCTCCTTTCGCTACCTCAATAAAATGCTGCTGGAAAGAACCTCGATTTATTTTTATATCCAGAATCGTAAGGCTTTTACTTTTATATTGTTCCAATATGGCCGGCAGAGACTCTCCAATATCATCAACCGTATAATCGTCTTTGCCGCACTCGGTTATAATTTCGATATTATACTGGGTGCCGACTTCCTCAGTCAATTCATCGACGGTTCCTAAAAAAGCGATACAGCCATGATTGAGTATGGCGATTCGACTGCATAAGGCCTCTATCTCTGCCATATCGTGACTGGCCAGAATAATCGTTTTCCCCAGCTCCTTCAACCGGCGTATTTGATTGTGCAAGGCAATCCGTCCTTCTACGTCCAGCCCGGCCGTCGGCTCATCGAGAAAAAGAATATCCGGATCTCCGATTAAAGCCAGAGCTAAATGCAGACGGCGTTTCTGCCCGGTTGATAATTGGCAATATTGCTTTCTAGCCAGTTCATCGATTCCAAGTGCGGATAAAATCGACGGTCCAACCTTTGTTTTTTTCCATTTAGCGAAAAGATGGATCGCTTCCATAGGTTTGATGCAGGCGGGCAGAGAGGCAGATTGCAGTTGAATCCCTACTTGTCCGTTTACGGAGACTTTTCCCCGCTCATATTTTCTAAGTCCCTCCATACATTCAAGAAGCGTTGTTTTTCCCGCGCCGTTAACACCTAGTATTCCAAAGATTTCCCCAATTTCCACATGAAAATTCAAATCTTTAAGTATAAGATCATTTCCATAGCTCTTGTACAAATTCTCAACCTGTATCGCATGATCCATCACCGTACCTCCTCAAAAGGATTGACTCCGATCTTCGAAAGATAGATATTCAATGCCGGTTGAATATATTCATTAACAATTGTCTGTTTTTGCACCCAATCCCTATTTTCCCCTTTCAGGTTTCCGAACTTCATGAGCTTTGGCAGCATGCGCAGATCGCCATCGGTGAACTCCATAACCATATTCCAAAACTGTTCCGCTAGTCGCTGCGCCTTTTCGTCATCCGGCGCAATGCCGCTCTTCTTGAGAGCTATAATATCCTCGTTCAGCTGGTTGAATCGATCCATAAAAAGTCTGCCGCTTTCAATATCGAAGCGGCTGCGAATATGGTCCAAGGTATCGCTGTCAAAATGCTTGATCAGCCAATAATATTCATTATCCAATTGCAAATTGATGATAATATCAGCGTACTTTTTGAAATCTACGGTTTGCATTTGCAGCACTTCTTCTTTCAGTGCTTCGATTGCATTTAAGGATTCGGAAAGAACTTCGATCTTTTCTTTCACAACAGAAGCCTGCTGGGCGAGAATATCTGCGACTTCAGCGGGCGTATTCAATGATATGAGCCGGTCTTTAATATCGCTTAAAGAAAAACCTAAGGATTTTAAAGAAAGTATCTGATGAAGACGGATCATATCCTTGTAAGTATACAATCTGCGTCCTCCGATACTTTCAGCCGATGGAGAAAGCACTCCCTCTTGATCATAATATTGTAAAGTACGGACTGTCGTACCCATTTTCTTTGCCAGTTCTCCGACAGTCATATACCCTTCGGGTATCGCTCTTTCTTTTTGCATAAACGATTCCTCCTGCTTTTATTATAACTTGTTACGCTGCGTTACAAGCAAGATATAATTTGCAAAAGAAAGAACTATAACATAAGTATCCCTGTCAGTGACGATAGGCGGGCTGCATAACTGCCATTACCGTCCTCCAGATTGCTTTGATGAGGATACGGTAAGCTTTAAACCAAGCGGCTGCAAAATTTTCAGCAAGGTAGCTAAGTTTGGCATAGTCTTGAAAGATTCAATTCTTGCAACGGAAGACTGAGGAATTCCACAGATGGCAGCTAGTTCCCTCTGGCTGATTCCAAGTGCATTGCGTGTTTCTATCATTGCGCTTACAATAGCGGCAAGATTTTCAGCTTCTTCGATATCTTGGCTTTTTCAATTTCGCGGCGAGGTGTCTTTTGCGATTTCTTGCGGAACTGATGGCGAAGAACAAAGGTGTTATTATCAAAGAAGGTATACAATACACGGTTGTTTCCGGGGCGCAGTTCCCATATACCATCCCCGAGGTGTTTCGTAACATTTTCCGGAAGGCGGGTGCCATTCTCCTGCAGAAGCTGAATGTAGAAAACTGCTTGCTTATATTGTATACGGGCATCTTTATTTGTGGATGCTTTTTGCCGCAATGCTTCAAGAAATTCCCAAACGTCGGATTCTCCATTGCTTTCTTCATAGAATTCGATTGTATACATTCTTAGTATGCTCCAAAGCGAGTGAGTTATTTCTTAATGGTGTGATAGCATAAATGCTATCAAAAAGCAACTATTTCATCTCCTTCTCCTGTCTTTTAATCTGCTCCCAAAGAGACAGCCCTTCTTCCACAGACTCCACCTTGGCATCGCCAAAGACATGGGGATGGCGGCGGATCATTTTTTCGTTGACGCCCCGGACAACATCTTCCATGGTGAAGCGGCCTTCTTCCGCCGCGATCTGTGCGTGCATAACCACTTGCAGCAGCAGATCCCCCAGCTCCTCGCAGAGATTGGCGTCATCTTTATTGTCAATGGCCTGGATCACCTCGCCCGACTCTTCGATCAGGCATTCCTTCAGACTTTCATGGGTCTGCTTGATGTCCCAGGGGCAGCCGTTTTCTCCCCGCAGTGTGGCGATTGTTTTTACAAATTCATCAAAAATCTCCATAATTGTTAACCTCTATTCCTGTATTTCTTCGTTGAGACTTCCCATGCGATAGCCGATCAAGTCCAGTGTAACATAGAAAAAACCGGCTTCCTTGACCAGAGCGCTCACCCGGTCCATAAACTGCAAATCAAAGAATTTCTTGCGGTCCTCAGGAGCCACTTCGATTCTTGCCAGGTTTCCATGGCAGCGCACCCGCACCTGGCGAAATCCCAGATCACGCAGCACTGATTCGGCCCTGTATACAGCTGCCAGCTTCTCCGGCGTGAGCGTTTCCCCATAGGGAATTCTGGAAGCCAGGCAGGCAAAGGCCGGCTTGTCCCAGATATCGCCTCCCAGCTCCTTTAGAGCTCGCCGAATTTCCGCCTTGGTCAGTCCCGCCTCCTTTAAAGGACTGGCGATGCTCAACTCGGCCAGAGCTTTGTGGCCGGGCCGGTAGTCCTTCATATCGTCCAAATTAGTACCGTCCACAATGACTGCATGGGGAAACTGGGCGGCCACCTGCTGTTTCACTTGGCTGAAAATAGCTTTTTTACAGATATAGCACCGGTCCGGGGGATTATGGGAGAACTGGGAAAGGATTTCCGCACCCAGATCGACGATCAAATGGCGAATGCCCTCCTTTTGACAAAGCTCACGGGCATAAGCGATCTCATCGGGCGCGAAGTTGGGGGCTGAGGCAGTGACGGCAATCAGCTGATCGCCCAAAACTTTCTTTGAAAATAAAAGCAAAAATGTGCTGTCAACGCCGCCGGACAGGGCCAGGGCCATCTGCCCATAGTCCTTTATAATCCGCTCCAGTGAGAGCAGCTTTTCTTCATACTTCATCATGGCAGCCCCTACTGCTCGCAAGTGCGCATGGCTAAAATAGTTTCCTGGAACAGCTCGTCCAGCTCCCATCCCAGCATTTCCGCGCCCTGGCGAATCACATCCCGGGAGCAGCCGGCAGCAAACTTCTTGTCTTTGAATTTTTTCTTGACGGATTTGACCTCCATGTCCTGGACGCTTTTGGATGGGCGCATCAGGGCGCAGGCGCCGATCAGCCCTGTCAATTCATCGGTGGCAAAGAGAACCTTTTCCATCTGGTGGGTCGGCTCGATATCGGAGCAGATGCCGTAGCCGTGGGAGCATACAGAACGGATAAAATCTTCATCCAGGCCGCCTTCTTTTAACAGCTCCGGCGCTTTCTGACAGTGCTCGTCCGGGTACATTTCAAAGTCGATATCGTGGAGCAGTCCTACCAGCCCCCAATACTCGGGATCATGCCCCAGCTTTTCCGCAAAATAGCGCATGGTACCCTCCACCGTCAGGGCATGCTTGATGTGGAATTCTTCCTTGTTGTATGTTGTCAGTAATGCAAACGCTTCTTCTCTTGTGATCATAATAACACCTCTCTATTCATGATTTTTCGCTGACAGCCGATCCGTCTTAGACGGCAGCTGAGCAATAATAATGGCGGCAAACATAACAATACAGCCGATCAATTCCCTGGGCGAAATCTGTTCATGGAGAATCAGTACGCCGGAGATGGCCGCAAGCACCGATTCCAAACTTAAAAGAAGGGACGCGATGGTCGGATCCGTATCCTTTTGTGCGATAATTTGCAGCGTATAAGCCACCCCGCAGGAAATGGCGCCGGTATATAAAATGGGAAACCAGCAATCCAGAATGTCGGACCAAACGGGGGTTTCGAAGATGGCCATCGGCACCAGCGAAATGATCCCGCAGACAAAGAACTGGATGCACGACATTTTCACGCCATCGGTTTTGGGCGAAAAATGATCGATGACCAGAATATGTATGGAAAAGCCAAAGGCACACAGCAGTACCAGAAAATCGCCTTTATTGATGGACAGACCGTCCTTCATGCACAGCAAATACAGTCCAGCCAGTGAAAGAAGGACGCAGAGCCAAACGATGGGGCGAATTTTCTTGCCGATAAAAAAACTGAGTATGGGTACGATGACAATATAAAGCGCTGTGATAAATCCAGCTTTTCCGGCAGTGGTGTACACGACTCCGAACTGCTGGAGGGAACTGGCGACGAAGAGAATGACTCCGCAGGAAATTCCGCCCAGGATGAGCGTCTTATTTTCCGACTTCTTTTCTTCCTCTGTGGATTCTTCCTTGTCATCTGCTGGGTTCATTTTTCCTAAGAAAAAAATAACCGGGATTAAGACAATGCCGCCGATCAGGGAGCGGATTCCATTAAAAGTGAATGGTTCGATATAGTCCATTCCAGCCCGCTGAGCCACAAAAGACGTACCCCAGATCAGAGCCGTTAAAAGCAGCAAAAGATTGCCGCGCAATTTTTTGTTCATAAAAACCTTCCTTATCGTCAATTTGTTTTTTCATAATACAGGAAATATCGATTGCGTAGCATTTCCTGTATTTCAAAAAAGTTTACCTTGTGAAAGTGAGCGCGAAGCGCGAATAATGTTTCCAAAGAAAACTTTTTTACATGCAAGATTATTCTATCGGGTTTGCCGGTAACTTTCAAGTGTTTTCAAGGTTGAAAACCTGTACGAAAGGCGCTGGCTGTGATAAAATTGTAAGCAGTGAGCCGTCCGTATGGTTTTGCGGCGATTTTGCTCATGGTGCGGATGAGGAAGGAGTTTGGAAGTGACCAATCAAGAATTGCAAGATGTGATCAAGACGATTGCGCCTTTGAACCAGGAGGCCATGGAAAAGGCGCGCAGCCGTCAGCAAAGCCTGGCCAAACCGCCTGGAAGCCTGGGGCTTTTAGAGGATATTTCCATTCAGATGGCCGGGGTCACGGGAAAGGTGAACAACCACATCGAAAAAACCTGCGTAGTTGTCATGTGTGCCGATAACGGAGTTGTGGAAGAAAATGTATCCTCAGCGCCTCAGAGCGTTACCTTGGCACAGACAATTAACTTTACCAGGAGGCTGACCGGCGTTGGGGCCCTTAGCGAAAGCTTTGGCAGCGAACTTTTAATTGTGGATGTGGGGATAAACGGATCGATTCCCCAGAATCTATATACGGAAACACCTTTTTCCGACACCCACAAGATCGTCAATCGAAGGATTGCAAAGGGAACGCGGAATTTGGCCAGGGAAAACGCCATGACCGAAGAACAGACATTGCGGGCCGTGGAAATCGGGCTGGAGATGGCGGCAGCGGTAAAAGAGAAAGGCTACGATATCTTTGGCATTGGGGAAATGGGGATCGGAAATACCACCACCAGCGCTGCGGTTTTATCCGCGCTTACCGGAGAATCGGCAGCAAAGACAGTTGGTAAGGGCGGAGGCATCGTGGATAGCAGCTTTGCCCGTAAGAAAGAGATCGTAGATGAGGCCCTGAGCCGCTGTCGGGGCTTATCGCCTCTTTCGGTGCTGTCCCGAGTGGGCGGTTTTGACCTGGCGGCCATGACCGGTGCATTTCTCGGAGCGGCGGTCAGCCGGCTTCCAGTGGTGATCGACGGTTACATATCGGCGGTAGCGGCTCTGACAGCATCCAGAATCGCCCCCGCCTGCGTTTCCTATATGTTCCCGTCTCACAGCTCTTATGAAAGGGGTTACCGTTTAGCCATGGAAGGTCTGGGGCTGATGCCCTATCTGGATCTGAAGATGCGCCTGGGCGAAGGCAGCGGGTGCCCGCTGGCTTTCAAGATCATTGAGGGGGCGTGTGGGGTTATGAACCGGATGGCAACCTTTGAAGAGGCTGAAATCAACGATGATTATTTGGAAGAAATCCGCAGAGGGGATTGTTTCTGATGAATTTGTTTATCAGCGGTGGCTGCAAAAACGGCAAATCGTTTTTCGCTCAGCAGCAGGCCAGGCAGCAGGCGGATGAGCTGGGGGTGCCACTTTATTATTTAGCGACGATGATCCCCGCGGATGGGGAGGATCGGGAGCGGATCAAGCGCCATCTCAAGGAACGGGAAGGCTGGGGCTTTGCCACCATCGAGCAGGGGAAAAATATCCTACAGGCTCTGGGGCAGGCTGATCCTGACGGCGTTTTTCTGCTGGACAGCGTGACCGCCCTTTTGTCCAATGAAATGTTCGACGAGCAGGGCGGGGCAGATGAAGATGCTCCCCGGCGGGTGAGCAGGGAGCTGGTCCAATTTGCGCAGCGGACAGGAAATACGATCTTTGTGTCCGACTATATTTATGGGGATGCTGCCCGCTATGAGCATCTGACGGAAAGCTATCGCAGCGGCCTGGCTTTGTGCGACCGGAGTTTGGCCCGGATCTGCGACCAAGTAGTGGAAGTTTCATACGGAAGCTTTCATTATTTTAAGAGGTAGGATGAGAATGAAAGCAATAACTGGTTTTTTTATGGCTTGGGGGAATTTCTGCGCCATCCCCTGCCCCTGCAAAAAGTGGGATGAAAAGGCAAGGCCCCATATGCTGGTCATGTTCCCGGTGGTCGGGCTTATCATGGGCATCCTGTGGTATGGATTGTTTTTGCTGGTTGATGCGGCGGGTATTCCCAGGCCGCTGGCGGCCGCCCTATTGACGGCATATCCCTTTGTCGTCAGCGGTTTCATCCATCTGGATGGATTTATGGATTGCAATGATGCCATCCTCTCCAGGCGGCCGCTGGAAGAACGACGCCGTATTCTCAAGGATTCCCACGTGGGAGCATTTGCGGTTATCACGGCAATTTTACTGTTTCTGCTGTTTTATGCATCCATGAGTTCGGCGCTGGAACGGGAAAACCCTCATATTATGTGGAGCCTGATCCTGATTCCTGTTCTCGCAAGAACCATGTCCGCAAGAGCGGTTATCGTCCACCAGCCTTTGTCCACTAGCCAGTATCAAAAGATCTTTGCTTCTTCCAAAGGACGGAGGTTTAAGTGGGCAGTCAGCCTGATTTGGCTCCTGGCGGCGCTGCTTTTAATCGGCGGCGGCGGGCTGCTGGAAGCGGAGCTGAATCCAGAGGGAGGCCCGGGGCTCTTTTACACCTTCGCCGCCTTGACGGCTGCGGAATTTTGCGCATCCATTTTAAGCGGCGCCTATGCAAGGCGGCAGTTAGGAGGAATGAACGGCGATATTGCCGGGTTTGCACTGGTTTGGAGCGAACTTGCGGCAGTGATTTCGCTGGCAGTGATTTGATATGAATTTTGTATTTGGCGGAGCATATCAGGGGAAACTTGATTATGCGAAAGAAAACTTTTCAGTAAAAGAAATTTATATATGCGATGAAAAACGGGCTGAGCTGGACTTTTCCAAGGATACTATATACGGTCTGGAGGATTTTGTGCTGGCCTGCCTTCGGGCGGGCGTGGAAGCGGCGGATTACCTGCGGGAGCACATCGACCAGCTGCGTGCAAAGACGGTGATCTGCACTGATCTTTCTCAAGGCGTGGTGCCGATTGACCGGGAGCTTCGGGCGCTTCGGGAAATGACGGGAAGGACCATGATTTACCTGGCAAAAGAAGCGGACAGCGTTACCCGTGTTTTCTGCGGGCTGGGACAAACATTAAAATGAAGAGGGGAATTATGAAATCACAGATACATTTAATCAGGCATGGGATCACCGAGGGGAATCAAAGGCGGCTCTATTACGGCGCGTCGGATATTCCCCTGGCGGATGAAGGTGTTGCGGAGCTGAAAAAGCTGGTAAAAGAGGCAATCTATCCCCAGGCGGATGAAGGGGATTTTTATACCACCGGGCTCAAACGGACCGAGCAAACGCTGGCGCTCATCTATGGAGAACGGGAGCATGAGGTTATCCCGGAGCTGAAAGAGATGGGCTTTGGCGATTTTGAGATGAAAAGCTATGATGAGCTGAAGGAAGTGCCCGAATATGTGGAGTGGATCAGCGACAAAAGCGGCGACGCGGCCAGTCCCGGCGGAGAGAGCATCACCGGATTTTCCATGAGAATCAAGGAAGGCCTGCGGATTCTCCACGGAAAACATCAGCTGAAAGAACTGTCAGTCAGACACAGCGGAAGGGATGCCATTTCGGTCATGGTCTGCCACGGCGGAACCATTGCTACGATTATGGATGTGTGTTTTCCCGGGCAAAGGGAGCATTTTTTTAAGTGGATCCCCGATCCTGGACATGGGTACACTCTGACCCTGGAAAAAAGCGAGATTGTAAGGTATGAAGCGTTTTAGGAGGATGTTATGGAAATTAAGAACAATATTGCTGAGTTGATCGGAAAAACGCCTCTTTTGAGGCTGAACCGCTATCAGAAGAAAACGGGCGCAGGCTCGGCTCTCATTGCCAAGCTGGAGTATTTTAATCCCGGCGGAAGCGCCAAAGACCGGGTGGGTTACAATATGATTCTGGAAGCAGAGCAGGAAGGGCGGCTGAAGCCGGGTGGGACGATTATTGAGCCCACCAGCGGGAACACCGGAGTGGGGATCGCGATGGTGGCTGCGGCCAGGGGCTATCGGGCCATTATGACCATGCCGGAAAGCATGAGCATGGAACGGCGCAATCTGCTCAAAGCCTATGGAGCGGAACTGGTTCTGACGGATGCGGCCCTGGGGATGCAGGGGGCTGTGGAAAAAGCAGAGGAGCTGAAAAAAGAAATTCCCGGCAGCATGATCGCCGGTCAGTTCGACAATCCGGCCAACTGGCAAATCCATTATAAAACCACGGGACCGGAGATTTGGAAAGACACCGATGGCAAGACAGACATCTTTGTATCTGCCGTGGGTACAGGCGGAACCATTACCGGCACAGGAAAATTTCTCAAGGAAAAGAATCCCCAGATCAAAGTTGTTGCTGTGGAACCGGCCTCTTCGCCGCTGTTATCGGAGGGGAAGGCGGGTCCTCATAAAATTCAAGGCATCGGCGCCAATTTTGTGCCGCAGGTGCTGGATACTTCCATCTATGATGAAATCATCACAGTCACCGATGAGGATGCCTTTGAAACGATGAAAGAGCTGGCTCTGACAGAAGGCCTCTTTGTGGGAATCTCTTCTGGAGCCGCATTGAAGGCAGGACTGGTGCTGGCACAGAGGCCTGAAAACGCAGGGAAAAATATCGTTATTCTTCTACCTGACACGGGGGAACGGTATTTGAGTTTGTTTGTATAGGGGGCTGCGGCCTGGAGATACGGTGTGGGGGTCTCCGGGAAAAAACTGAAAAAATAATGTGAAATTTACGCAGTTTTCAACGGTCAGGCGCTTTCAAATTCGCCTGGAGGCTCCTTGGCCCGCCAAGTTGCCGGGATCAGGCCCCGCAACCCCACAACTTTGCGAAAAAAATGCAAAATTTCGCAGAAGTTTTCCGGGATCCGGCGCCTCGCTGACTTGAGGTGCTTTTTCTAGAACCCAGCTGCAAGCATAGGCCGCCCCGGCAGCCTATGCCCGTATTTCGTTCAACAATAATTCCAGCATTTCATCCGCCTCATCCTCTGTAAAAGGGTCCTCCAGCCTGGTTCCGCACTGGGGGCAGACGAGATCTTCTGTTTCAAATTCTGTGTAGCACGCAGGACAATATTTGATCATTTACAATCACTCCTCCTAATATATAAGTGTAGGATTCAAGCACCCAACAGCCAGTTGGAACTTTCCCATCTCATTGTTAAAGCTTTTCTGAAAAGAACCGGATTTAAAATCCAGGTCTCGCGTGTAGTTATTTAGATGGTATTTACTCTTTTACCACCAAACACTCTTTTCGATAGAAACATATACCATACTTCTTGATCTCTTGATATCCTTCGGCTCTTAATGCTGCCGCATAATCCCGGTCCGCAATTTGTTTGAGCGCGGCATGACACAGTTCGTCCATCTTATGATATTCATCTGTCACTTTTAGTTCAAAAATTACGGCTGTTCCATCCCTGACAGTAGGTGTCTTCATGATCAAGTCTGGCCGCCCAGTGCCACTTTCCCGGTTGGAATAAACTCGATATTCTTTTGAAGTCTTGAGCAGCCCGGCCAGAAACCCATGGTAATAATTTTCTGTATAGTCGTAGAAACTAATCGTCTCCAGTAATAATCCGGAAAGGATACGGCCAAAGGTTTTGCAGTCGCCTGACTCGATTGCAGTAAAAAAAGTGGATAAATCAGTCTGTTGAACTTTTTCATCAAACCAAGCCAGAATCGTATCTTCGTAAATGGATATGATTTCTTCGTTTGGGATTGCCAATGTAAGATATATTTTTCTTCCATCCTTACGCTCATCTATTTTTTTCAAGTAGCCGGTAAAATACAAGAAATTCCAGAGATTATCCTTTGACTTATGTATTTCCCCATAAGTAATGTCTTCGTGTACTGGTTTTTCAATCGTATTGCCTGAAATTAGAGACTCAATCTCTGCTTTTGTCTCCAGGTCCGCATCATCAACTAGTTCCCGAATGATACTATTTGATGATGTGTTGGACCAATATGCCTTTGGAAAGGATTCATGGTCTATGGTGGCAGCCTGCACATAGTTGATAATGCTCCAGGGATTATAGATTTCTTGTTGACCAAATCGATAGCCATCATACCAGCTTTGCACTTCCGGATATTTATCCTCTAGTTCATAATAGGTAAGCATCCGTTTTACCTCATTCTCCGTGAATCCAAAAGCGTCTGTATAGCCAGGGCTTAAGATGGAGTGTATTGCCAAATTATTTAAGCCAGTAAAAATGCTTTCCCTGCTTATGCGCAGGCATCCGGTAATCACTGCGAATTCCAGGTGAGGGTTCGTCTTCAGAGCAGACTCAAATAGGGAGCGAATAAATGTAATCATCTCTTCATAGAAACCTGAAGCCCATGCGTTTTCTAACGGAACGTCATATTCATCGATCAGGATGATTACATTCTCGCTATGGTACTTTGAGAGACAAGCGGATAAAAATTTAAGGGAATCAATATAAAGCGCCGGATCTTCTCCCAAGCCCATGATTCCTTGATATTGATCCTTTTCTTTTTCCGTTAGCTTTTGGCAGCTCAGTACATAACGATGCCGATCATATTCCGCCGCAATTTCTCTTTTTAACATGGTGTATGCTAAACTATAATTTGGTTGCTTTGCAGATTTAAGGGATAGGTTTATGACTGGGTATTGCTGTTGATGGGACAAATAGGTTTGCCCGCAGGAGCTGATTTTAAGACCTTCAAATAGGTTCCTATTATCTATTTTCTCTCCATCCTCGTCCATTTCAAATTCAAAAAAACGGCGAAGCATACTAAGGTTCAATGTTTTTCCAAATCGTCTGGGTCGTGTGAACAGGTTCACCTTATCAGTACGGTCCAACAGTTCCTTAATCATGTGACTTTTATCTACATAATAATATCCTTTTTCAATCAACTCCCGAAAATCTTCGTAGCCTATTACAATTTGCTTTTTTTCCACTGTGCGACCCTCCTGTCCACATTATATGTCATCCAGTAAGCCCAGGTCCTCTTTCCATTGCAGGACCCGGAGAACCGACTGATCGATTTGCTCCATTGAAATTTTGCCGCTTTTCACTGCCTGGCAGACGGCAGGGATCTGCTCCTTATAGTCAGCCGTACAAAGAAGATCGTTGCCGGCGTTCACCGCAGCCACGGCAATATTATCTCCGCCGCAATATCCCTGTACGCCTTCCATGCTCAGATCATCGGTCAGGATCACCTTATCAAAAGCCAATCCCTTTCTCAGGATGTTATGCACGTTTTGGGACAGGGATGCCGGTTTGTCCGCGTCCATACATGAGACAATGTTATGGCTCATGAGTACGCAGGGGGCTCCGGCGGCGATTCCCGCCTCAAAAGGCAAAAAATCCCCGGAGACAAAGGCTTCATAGGAACGATAGTCCACAGCAATTCCTGTATGGGTATCCGCGTTTCCGCCATACCCTGGAAAATGTTTCAGAGCAGAGCCTATTTTTTTAGCATTCATCTCCTCGACCACCGCCGACACATAATCGGCAGTCTTACCTTTGTCCTGGCCCAATGTGCGGGGATAGATGAAGTCCTCCTTATCCTCGGTCATATCGCATACCGGAGCCAGGTTCACGTTAATCCCCAGAGAAAGCAGCAGGTCTGATTTTTCCCTGGCATCTGCGCGGAGCCCTTCCAATCCGCCTCTTTTATATACATCTCCCGGCGCATCAAAGGGGGCTGGCCTATAAGCCGGAAACTTGCTCACCCTCACCACCGTTCCACCTTCTTCATCCACGGCCATCAGCATGGGGATCGCAGACGCTTTCTGATAAGAAGCGATCGCCTCCTTGGCTGAATCCCAGTCACGGCTTTTGAAAAAGTCCGCGAAAAAAAGGTAGCCGCCCGGATGGTAAGCGGCAATGTCATCCTTGCTGGCCGTACTGCTTGAAACGCAGACAAGGAACATCTGACCCACCTTTTCTTCCAGCGTCATTGATTTTAAAATTTTTGCGGCGCTGCTTTGCTGTTCCGCAGGAACAGAATCATCAGAAGCAGCCCCCAGCATTCCGGGAACCAAAAAAAGCCCCGCTCCTGCCAAGATAACAAAAGCAGCAACTGCTATTATTCGTTTTCTCACCAAATACCCACCTCTCTTAGATGAGTTTATTTTAACACAAATGACCTGGCAAGAACAGGCCTGAGCTTTTTTATCAAAAGACAAGCTGCGACAATTTTCAGCCCGTCACCGGGGAGGAAAGGGATGACGCAGGCGGCAAGGGAGACAAAAAGTCCTGAACCGCTGGACACCATAAACCAAATGGTTCCCAGCAAATAACAGGATGCCAGGCCGACGAGCATGGCGCCTGCCAGGGTCAGGAAAGAATCCTTTTTTTTCGCCAGGTGGATGACAGCTCCCGCCAAAAAAGCTGCGGCTGCATAGCCGATGATGTATCCGCCTGTGGGACCGGCGAGAATCCCCACGCCTCCTGTAAAATTATGAAAAACAGGGACGCCGGCAGCGCCGAGAACGATATAGACCAGCTGACTGATGGTGCCATATTTGTATCCCAGCAGTCCGCCTGCCAGAAAAACGGCCAGTGTGGCCAAATTGACAGGCACTGGTGTGAACGGCAGGGGAATCGAAATAAAGGAACAAACCGCGGTTAAAGCGGCAAAGAGCGCGCAGAGCATCAAGTTGGCTGTTTTCGAGTATTTTTCCATGTATGATTCCTCACATTCGAATGGAGATTTCCCCGGTAGACAGGGTTTCCCGCTCTCCGGAGGAATAGAGAACTTCCAGCCCTCCATTTTGGTCGATATTAAGAACCCGCGCCTGCTTTCCGGACGTTTTCGGGGAATACCCCCCTTTATAGACGGTAACGGTCTTTCCGATGACCATGGAATGGCTCTTGTAGTCATCGATAAAGGAGCGATCCTCCATATGATCCATAAGGGGCAGGAGCTGGTTGAGCACTTCTGCTGCCAGCTGGTTTTTCGAAAAGGCCCCTTCTAAAGCACCTGCAATTTCCAGCAAATCCTCAGGAAACTCCTTGGTGCTGCAGTTGATGCCGATGCCGACAATCAAATATTCGATCTGTCCTGTTTCAAAGCCAGTGATCGCCTCGGTCAGAATGCCGCATATTTTTTTTCCGTTGACATAAATATCGTTAACCCATTTGATTTGGGGAGCAAGGCCGCAGACTTTTTCAATGGCTCTCACGACGGCAACGGAAGCGGCTGTGGTGATGAGGACCGATTTGCTCATATCAAAGAGCGGCTTTAAGAGGACGCTCATATAGATGCCAGTGTTTGCAGGTGAAATAAAGGTGCGGCCCAGCCGCCCTTTGCCGCTGCTCTGATGAAAAGCAAGAACCGCGGTACCGTGGGCCGCGCCGTCGACAGCCAGTTTTTTCGCCACATTGTTGGTAGAATCCACAGTCTTAAATACATGCAGCGGCAGATCCCTATAAGGAGGCGCCAGATGGGCGGCGATGCCCTGGGCGGAAAGCATGTCGCTGCTGGCGGACAGGCTGTACCCTCTGTTAGTTACTGCTTCGATATCATAACCTTCTTCCCGAAGCGCTTTTATGGCTTTGTGCACCGCTGCCCGGGAGACTCCGATTTCTTCTGCCAGAGCTTCTCCGGAAAGGCAGTTTCCTTTGTTTTCTTCCAGTGCTTTTAGAACGTATTCTTTCACGGTCATGGGCGATTTCCTCCAGTTCTGCCCCGGATTGATTTGGGGCGGCCGCGTTGGCGGAGCGTAAGTGCTTTTGATTTATGGTTTACCGTAATGGAAACGGGATATTTTTAATGAAATTAGTATAAATTTTGTGGGCTTTCGGGCCTGAAATCTCAAGAAAAATAAATTTTCAAGGATTTTGACACAATTTAGCCCTTGGAAACGTTGTAATTCTACACGAAATTATTAAAAAATAAAAAAATGGTGTAATCCCAGACATGGGGCGGCTGCGTGCGCCAAATTAGCTTTAATGCAACAGCCTCTTTGCGCTCGCTGCTAAAGTTACTGTGCCATACAAACCGTCAGGCCGCTTCCCCGTCCCAGCCTGCATCTTACAGTTTAAAGGAAGCCGATGAGGATGTCAACTGTGGACCTTGTTGGATTCAACCAAGCCTGAGGATCACTGAAAGTCAAGGCTGCAGCTTGTACAAGGGATGCCCAAGGTCTGCGTAGAAGCTGCTCCGCGGCCAAAGACAATTCCTGAATTGTCTGACTTTAATAATTATTCACTGTAAAGGGATAATGTTTTAACGCAATAATATAAGAAAACAACAAGTTTGCTATAGACCTGCCGGTAATTTGCGCAAATTAAAAACATACAAATACAAAGGATTCTTAAAAAAACAGTAGAAAAAAATCGGCTTTTTTATTATACTATACTTACCAATGACTGAAAAAGCAGTCGCAGCGAAAAGGCTGAGGCCTTTGGATAATGAGGCTGGAAAAGGAAAAAATGATCGAAAATGTTGTACAAATTGGTTATAAATATTTATTTATAATAATTTGTAAAAATTAAAACGGACATTAGATTGGAGAAAAACTATGGCAATCGTAATTGATGGACAAAATTTGACGGTTGATGAAGTGATCCGCGTAGCGCGAAAAGGAGAACCGGTAGAGCTTTCCCTGGAGGCCAGGGCAGCGGTAAAAAAGGCCCGGGACTACGTGGACAAAAAATTGGAAGAGGGGGCGGTGATCTACGGCCTGACCACTGGTTTCGGAAAGTTTTCCGATACCTTGATTTCAAAAGAAGAGACCGCCGATTTGCAGAGAAATCTCATTATCAGCCATACTTGCGCAATGGGAGATATGCTGCCCAAAGAAGCAGTGCGGGCCGTAATGCTGCTGCGCTGCAACGCCCTTGCAAGGGGTAACTCGGGGATTCGGCCTCAGACCTTGGATACGCTTCTTTCCATGCTCAATCAAGGCGTTCACCCGCAGATTCCGGAAAAAGGTTCGCTGGGCGCCAGCGGAGACCTTGCGCCATTGTCCCACATGGTGCTGACTTTGATCGGCGAGGGCCAGGCGGAATACCAGGGACAGATTCTGCCCGGCAGAGAAGCGATGAAACTGGCGGGCATACAGCCGGTAGAGCTGGCAGCCAAGGAAGGCCTGGCTTTGATCAATGGCACCCAGGTGATGACCGCCATTGGCATCAACGTGCTTTGGGATGCGCAGAACCTCGCCAGAACAGCCGATATCGCCGCCGCCATGACTGCGGAAGCCCTGAGGGGAATTAAAAAAGCATATGATCCCAAAGTGCATCAGGTCAGGGGGCACCAGGGCCAGCAGGACTCGGCGGCCAACTTGCTAACGCTTCTTGAAGGCAGCCGCAACGCAAAGGACGTGAACCCCAATAAGGTTCAGGATCCTTACTCGCTTCGATGCGTGCCTCAAATCCACGGAGCATCCCGCGACGCCATCGAGTATGTATACGAAGCAGTGACCAGAGAGATCAACGCGGTCACCGACAATCCGCTGATTTTCCCCGATGAGGACGAGGTTATATCAGGAGGAAACTTCCACGGACAGCCCATGGCCCTCGCCTTTGATTTTCTGAAAATGGCCATATCGGAATTTGCCAGCGTTTCCGAACGGCGCAGCGAACGCTTGATCAATCCCCAGCTGTCCGAAGGGCTGGCACCCTTCTTGACCAAGCATGGCGGCGTATGCTCCGGGTTCATGATCGCTCAGTATGCAGCAGCGTCCATGGTTTCCGAAAATAAAATATACGCCCATCCCGCATGCGTGGATTCGATCCCTTCCTCAGGCAATCAGGAGGACCACGTGAGTATGGGCACCACTGCCGCAAGGACGGCGGCCATGATACTGGACAATGCACAGAAGGTGCTTGGGATCGAACTCTTCGCCGCTTCCCAGGGCATCTGGCTGAGGGGCGAGCGGGGGATTGCCGGCCTGGCCCCGGCCACAAAAAGCGTTTACGATCACATACGAAAAACAGTCGATCCTGTGGACCGGGATGTGATCATGCACGATGAGCTGGTCAAATTCGATGAAATGATCAAGAAGAATGAAATCGCAGAAGCGGCGGAACGGATAACCGGGCCGTTGAGATAAGATAGGAGGAAATTATGTTGGATAATAAAACCATTGCAGGTGCAATGACGATCAAACTGGACAATACCTTGCCCGAATATCCCGAATTTGAAGAGGGAAGGCGAAGAGCGCCGGACAGAGGTTTTCGCCTGACCGAGCAGCAGGCCAGGCTGGCGCTGAAAAACGCCCTTCGTTACGTGCCCGAAGAGCTCCATGAAACCCTGGCGCCGGAATTCATGGAGGAGCTGGTGACCTACGGCAGAATTTACGCCTATCGCTACCGGCCTCAGGGACGAATTTACGGAAAGCCCATCCATGAATACAAAGGAAACTGTTTGGAAGGAAAAGCCTTTCAGGTGATGATTGACAATAACCTGGACTTTGAAATCGCATTGTATCCCTATGAGCTGGTTACTTACGGTGAAACCGGACAGCCATGTCAGAATTGGCTCCAATACCGATTGATTAAAAAGTATCTGGAGGAACTGACGGAAAACCAGACTCTGGTGGTGGAATCGGGACATCCGCTGGGACTGTTCCCTTCAAAGCCCACGGCGCCCCGGGTCATACTCACCAACTCCCTGATGGTGGGTATGTTTGATAATCTGGACGACTGGGAGATTGCCGAAGAGATGGGCGTGGCTAATTATGGGCAAATGACAGCCGGAGGCTGGATGTACATTGGCCCCCAGGGCATCGTTCACGGCACCTTCAACACCATCCTCAACGCAGGGCGAAAATATCTGGGGGTCCCGGAACAAGGCGATTTGACCGGCCATCTATTCGTATCATCTGGTCTGGGCGGCATGAGCGGCGCTCAGCCTAAAGCAGCCAACATTGCCAGGGCCGTGGGCATCTTCGCCGAAGTGGATCGTTCCAGGATTCAGACCCGCTATGACCAGGGCTGGGTGGATGTAATTCTGGATGATCTTTCCCAAGTTTTCCAGCTGGCCGCAGAAAAGCTGGCAGCCAAAGAAAGCATCTCCATCGCCTATCACGGCAATATTGTCGATCTGCTGGAAGCCGCTGTTGAAAAAAACTTCAAAATAGATCTTCTCTCCGACCAGACTTCCTGTCATAATGTTTATAACGGCGGATACTGTCCCGCAGGGCTGACTTTTGAAGAGAGAACCCAATTGCTCCATGAGGACAGACAGGCTTTCTGCGGAAAAGTAGATGCATCGCTCCACAGACATTTCCGCGCAATCAAGGCTCTGACCCAAAAAGGCACGTATTTCTTTGACTACGGAAACTCCTTCATGAAAGCCATCTATGATTCCGGCGTAAAGGAAATCTCCAAGAACGGACACGATGAAAAGGATGGGTTTATCTGGCCGTCCTATGTGGAAGATATCATGGGCCCCATGCTCTTCGACTACGGATACGGACCGTTCCGGTGGGTGTGCCTGTCGGGAAAACCGGAGGACTTGGATGCCACCGACCAAGCGGCCATGGACTGCATCGACCCCAATAGACGGTTCCAGGATCGGGACAACTGGGTTTGGATCCGCGATGCCAAAGCCAATAAGCTGGTGGTTGGAACCCAGGCCAGGATCCTCTATCAGGACGCGGAAGGAAGGACCAGGATTGCCCTTCGTTTCAATCAGTTGGTGCGGGAAGGAAAAATTGGACCGGTCATGCTGGGCAGGGACCATCACGATGTAAGCGGCACAGACTCCCCGTTCCGGGAAACGGCCAACATTAAAGACGGAAGCAACGTCATGGCGGATATGGCAGTCCAGTGCTTTGCCGGAAATGCGGCCAGGGGAATGAGCCTGTGCGCGCTCCATAACGGCGGCGGCGTAGGAATCGGCAAGGCCATTAACGGCGGATTCGGCCTGGTTCTGGACGGCAGCGAGCGCGTGGATGAAATCATCCGTTCGGCGATGATGTGGGATGTCATGGGCGGCGTTGCCAGGAGAAACTGGGCCAGAAACCAGCACGCTCTGGAAACATCCGTCGCATACAACGAAAATTATGGCGGCAGCGGCCATATCACCATCCCCTATATCGCTGATGATCAGCTGGTGAACGGAGTTGTGAAGAAATATGTATAGTATTTTTATCAATTCGACAATTTTAGAAATCGCTCTCGGCAGCGCCGTAGCAATTGGTCGGCGTGCTATACTATTTTTACCATGAAGTACGGCGCTGCCACCACTTTTTGGTTTACCGTAATGAAGATGGGAAATTTTTGGTGGAATTCGTGTAAATTTTATGGGCTGGCGGGCCACATCAAACACACCGATCCAGGCAAAAGAGACAATTAGGAGACATTTATGAGCAAACTATTGATAAAAAATATCGGGCGGCTGCAAACCCCTCTGGGGAGCTGCAGCCATTACGGAGCAAAGCAGGGTGAGAACCAAAAGCTGGATCAGGCGGCAGTCTTGATTGAAGACGACCGGATCAAGGAGATTACATCAAATGGGACCCTGCCCCAGGAAGAGGCGGATGTGGTCATCGATGCCCAGGGCAATCTGGTGACCCCCGGCCTGGTGGAAGGCCACACCCATCTGGTGTTCGGCGGATACCGCCAGGCAGAGATACCACTCAAGCTGAAGGGGGCTGGGTATCTGGATATCCTCCGCGCCGGAGGCGGAATACTCGATACGGTTCAGAAAACCAGAGAAGCTTCCAAAGACGAACTGTATCAAAAGAGCAGAGGATTTTTGGATGAGATGCTGAGCCTGGGCGTGACCACTTGCGAAGCCAAGAGCGGCTACGGCCTGGATCTGGATACGGAAGTCAAGATGCTCCAGGTGATCCGGGAGCTGAATGACTCCCATCCGGTGGACTTAGTTGCCACCTTCATGGGAGCCCATGCGGTGCCTCCGGAATATGAAGGACGGGGCGATGCCTATATCGACCTTTTGTGCAGGGAAATGATTCCTTATGTAAAGGAACACGGCCTGGCCGAATTCTGCGATGTGTTCTGCGAGGATTCGGTCTTTGACGTAAAGCAGAGCCGCAGGTATCTAAGGTGCGCCCGGGAGAACGGACTGGGCCTGAAAATCCATGCCGATGAAATCGAAGAGATCGGCGGCTCCCAGCTGGCCGGACAGATGGAAGCCATTTCTGCCGAGCATTTGATCGCCATCGGGGAAAAAGGAATGGAAGCCATGGCCGCGGCAAAGACGACAGCCATGCTCCTGCCCGCTACCTCTTTTTACCTGGGAAAAAGCTATGCGCCGGCCAGAGAGCTGATCCAAAGAGAAATTCCAGTAGCCATCGCCTCCGACTTTAACCCGGGTTCCTGTCCGTCCCTCAACCTTCAGCTGGCAATGAATCTGGGATACTTGAGATACAAGATGACACCGGAGGAGATTCTGACAGCAGTGACCATCAATCCGGCCTGTGCCATCGGGAGGGGCAGTCAGGTGGGAACCCTGGAAGCGGGCAAACAGGCCGACCTGGTTATTTGGGATGCGCCTGACATGGAAATGCTCTGCTACCGCTTCGGTTCCAACATGGCCCTGCAAGTAATTAAAAAAGGAGAATTGGTATGATGAAATTAATCGACTTAAAAGTCAGCGAATATCTGGATGTACTCAAATCGGACGCACCGGCGCCGGGAGGCGGATCGGTCAGCGCCCTTGCCGGAGCCCAGGCAGTGGGCCTGTTCATGATGGTCGCCGATTTGACCATCGGCAAAGATAAATACGCTAAGTACCAGGATGTCTGCCAGACGGCCAAACGCAGAGGCAGTGAGCTGTATCGAGAGCTGACCGCTGCCATTGACAAGGATACGGATGCTTTTAACCTGGTTTCCAACGCCTTCAAAATGCCCAAAACTACGCCGGAAGAAAAAGCGGCCAGAAGCAAGGCCATTGCCGATGCAACCCTGGCGGCCACCGAAGTGCCTTACAATGTCATGCAATATGCGTATGAGGGTATGATGCTGGCAAAAACCATGGTGGGCAGATCCAACCCCAACGCGGCCAGCGACCTGGGTGTTTCCATCCTAAACCTGATGGCGGCGATCAAGGGAGCCTGGCTCAACGTAAAAATCAATCTGCCGGGGGTCAAGGACGAGGATAAGGCGGCAGCCTTCGAAAAGGGCGGACAAACGATCTACGACGATGCCCAGACCATGGCAAGAGAGCTGTATGATGAAATTTTAAACCAGTTATAAAAAGGAGAGGAAAACAATGGCAAAGATTATCGAAAGCGTACCAAACATCAGCGAAGGAAGAGACCAGGCAGTCATCGAAGCGTGTGTGGACCAGATCCGCAGCACACCGGGATGCACCCTGCTGGATTATTCATCCGATCCCAGCCATAACCGCAGCGTCATAACCTATATGGGAAGCCCCCAGGCGTGTGAAGAGGCCAGTGTCAAACTGGCGAAAAAAGCAGTGGAACTGATCGATCTGACCAAACACACCGGTGAACACCCACGCATGGGATGCGTTGACGTGATGCCCTTCATCCCCATAAAAGAGGCAACGATGGAGGAGTGCGTGGCTCTTTCTCAGAAAGTGGGAAAACGGATTGCTGAAGAGGCGGATCTTCCAGTATTTTTATATGAGCGGTCAGCTGCCGCGCCCCACAGGGAGAATCTGGCCAAGGTCCGCAAAGGACAGTTCGAGGGCATGGCCGATAAGGTCAAGGACCCGGATTGGATCCCGGATTTCGGCGGCCAGAGGATTCATCCCACCGGCGGAGCCGTTTGCGTAGGAGCAAGGCCGCCGCTCATCGCCTACAACATCAATCTGGGAACCGATAATCTGGAAATTGCCAGCAGAATCGCCAAGATCATCCGCAAATCCGGCGGTGGTCTGGATTGTGTAAAGGCCATGGGCGTAATGCTGGAGGACAGAAACATCGCCCAGGTATCCATCAACATGACCGATTTCACAGTGACCCCCCTGTATCGGGTCAATGAACTGGTCAAAGCGGAAGCGGCCCGCTATGGCGTCGCTGTTATTGGAACGGAGCTGATCGGACTCACTCCAATGCAGGCTCTTTTCGACGCGGCCGAATATTATTTACAGATTGAGGACTTTAAACCGGACGTACAGGTTATTGAAAACCATTTGTTGTGATATAGTAGTAAAAGAACCTGCTCTGCCATGACGGAGCGGAGCCGTCCCTGATATCTGAAAGGCGAAATGAGGTTTGTTATGGAACTAAACGCCAGCGATCCAAAAAAAGTTGTACTGCAGGGAAATGAAGCCTGCGCAAAGGGAGCTCTCTATGCGGGATGCCGGTTTTTTGCCGGCTACCCCATCACCCCTTCCACAGAAATTATAGAACTGATGTCCTCAGAAATGCAGAAGGCAGGAGGGGCCTTCATTCAGATGGAGGATGAAATCGGATCCGCATGCGCAATCATTGGCGCCAGATGGGGCGGCAAAAAAGCCATGACCGCGACTTCCGGTCCGGGATATACCTTGATGCAGGAGGCCATCGGCTATGCGGCTGTGACCGAGACGCCCATTGTGATCGTCAACGTACAGCGGGGAGGACCCTCCACCGGACAGCCCACCTTATCCTCCCAGGAGGATGTTTATCAGGCCAGATACGGCAGCCATGGGGACTATGGCATCATCGCCCTTTCCCCTTCTTCTGTGCAGGAAATGTACGATTTTACTGTGCGGGCTTTTGAACTGGCGGAACAGTTCCGCACTCCCGTTATCCTACTGTCCGATGAAGTGGTCGGGCACATGAGAGAAAAGATTACCATTCACGACGGCTCAAAGAATATTAAGACCGGAAAAGGAACCTACGTGGTTTCGCCCCACGCTGATTTTTTCCAAGGGCAGAACTCTCTGGTTGAAGGCCAGCTCCACGATGAATGGGGACGCAGGATCGGCCACGTGGCTGAGAAGAGCGGACAATTCATCCGCAATATTAATAAAAAAATACAGGACAACGCTGATCGAATCGCCGATATCCGAACTTACTGTATGGAGGACGCCGATATCGCCATCGTCGCCTATGGATCGGTAGCGCGGCCGGCGGCCGATGCGGTTAAATTGGCCAGGGGAATTAAGGATGAGCGCATCCTGCCTAAGCTGCGGGTATTTAGAGATTTGGTCAAACGGGGTGTGCCGGCCACCATGCGTACTGATTACAGTCATCTTAAGGTGGGGCTGGTCAAAGTCAACACTTTGTGGCCGTTCCCGGAAGAAGAGCTGAAGCGGGCGGCCCGAAACACGGAACTGGTCATCGTGCCGGAAATGAATGTGGGTAAGTATTGCCAGGAAGTGGAACGGGCTTTAAAAGATAAGCATGTCATATCCATGCCCAAGAGCGGCGGCGACATTCATACGCCCCATGAAATTTTAGATGAAATTTTAAAGGAGGCGGGGGTCCATGAATAAGTTGTATAAAAAGTATATTAAAACCGAATTGCTGCCCACCCTTTTTTGCCCCGGCTGCGGCAATGGCATCATCCAGTATGCAGCCATCGATGCCATTGACAAGCTGGGAATCAAGGAGGAAGTGGCCTGTGTCAGCGGAATCGGCTGCTCATCCTGGATTCCCTGCTATTATAAGCTGGATGTCATGCATACCATGCACGGCAGGGCCCTGGCCTTTGCCCAGGGGCTCAAACTGGCCCAGCCGGACAAAAAAATTCTCGTGTTCACCGGCGACGGGGACTGCCTGGCCATCGGCGGCAATCATTTACTCCATGCGTCAGCCAGGAATATCGATTTGACCGTGGTTATGGCCAATAACTATATCTATGGCATGACCGGCGGCCAGAAATCCCCCTCCACACCCAAAGGCTCCATCACCAAAACGACGCCTTTCGGCAGCATCGACGAGCCCATCGACGGCTGCAAGCTGGCAATGACCATGGGCGCCAGTTACGTAGCCAGGTGGACCACCGCCCATCCGGTGCAGCTGGCTAAAGCGATCCGCGAGGGAATGGAACACTGCGGATTTTCCTTCATCGAGGTTCTCTGCCAATGTCCGGTGCAGGCCGGAAAGGGCGTTTATGGAGAGAAAGAGCCGGCCAAAATCTTGAAATATTATAGAGAAAAAACCGATTCATATAAAGAAGGAAAGGAAATCGCAGAGGGGAAGATCCCCATCGGCACACTGAAATATGATAAAAACGCTGAGGAGTACATACAGAAGGTGAACAAGAAGCTGATCTCCCAGGGTATAAAGAGAGGATAGAGCCATGGCTATGATCACAGTGGATAAGGCTTGCTGCAAAGGATGCGATATTTGCCTGACAGTATGCCCCAAGAAAATTTTTATCCATTCTAAGAAGCGGAACAATTACGGCACCAATATGCCGGATATTTTGGGAGCGGAAAACTGCATCCTTTGCCGGATGTGCGAGCGGCTCTGCCCGGATGGAGCGATCAATGTGGAAGAGGAGGCGGATACATGAGACTCAATGTGCGATTTGCAGGAGCGGGAGGTCAGGGAGTCATCCTTTCGTCGGTACTGCTGGCCAAGGCCTACGGACTTGGAGAGGATTACAATATTTCCCAGACCCAAAGCTACGGGCCAGAAGCAAGAGGCGGCGCCTGCAAGGCGGAAGTGGTGATATCGGATGAAAATATTGATTACATGAAAGTTGACCGGGCGGATGTGTTCATCGCTTTTAATCAAATGGGATTCGACCGTTATATTGGCACGGTCAAACCGGATGCTATCGTATTGATCAACAGCACCCTGGTGGATGCAGACAATCCATCCTATTACCGAGTCCGTGCTACGCAAATCGCTGAGGAAATGGGAAAACCGTTTGTCATCAACATGGTTATGCTGGGTGCTCTCACCAAATTACTCCCCAAGCTGCATTATCCAACTGTGGAGGAAGAGATTATGAATAATTTCGCAGCCAGTATCGCGGGGATGAATTTGGTGGCCTACGGGAGGGGCTACCAGGAAATGAAACTGGAACTCCTGCGGAGAGGTGAGCTGGAAGGAGCTATGCGAGGAGAATGAATTTGAAAGAAATATCAATTATAGACATTGAAGATATAAAAATTGGAAGCGCAGAGGACCGGGAAAATGCCACTGGATGCACTGTGATCTTATGTGAGAAGGGAGCGCCGGCAGGAATCGACGTGCGGGGCGGCGGCCCGGCCAGCAGGGAATCCGAGCTGCTTAACCCGGTTGCTGCCGCCGATAAGATCCATGCCATACTGCTCAGCGGAGGCAGCGCCTTTGGATTGGATGCGGCAGGGGGCGTCATGGAATACCTGGAGCAAAAGAATGTGGGCGTGGACACAGGCGTTGCCAAGGTGCCTCTGGTCTGCTGTTCCTGTCTCTTTGATCTGCAGCTGGTAAGCAAACGGGTTCGTCCCGATAAGGCGATGGCATACAGAGCCTGCAGCGGCAGTTATCAGGATGGCAACTACGGCGCGGGTACCGGCGCTACAGTCGGCAAATACAAAGGCACGGAATTTATGATGAAGAGCGGGATCGGCAGCTATGCGGTGCAGCTGGGTGAGTTGAAGATCGGAGCCATTGTGGCAGTCAACGCCCTGGGGGATATCTTTGATTACCGGACTGGACAGCAGATCGCGGGCCTGCTCAACCAGGAGAAAGACGGCTACCTTTCTACGGAAGAAGAAATGTATAAGCAGTGCGGTCAAGTGAAAGATCTCTTCACCGGCAACACCACCATCGGCGCTGTGATCACCAACGCCAGGTTCAACAAAGGGCAGATGAACAAAATTGCGGCCATGGCACAGAATGGATACGCCAGAGCCATTCGGCCGGTCCACACGGAAGCGGATGGCGATACCATCTACGCTTTGTCAACAGGCGATGTGACGGCGGATATTAACGGGGTGGGAACTCTGGCAGCCCAGGTGACTGCGGAGGCCATTAAAAGGGCCGTCTTTGCGGCAGACCCCGCCTATGGACTTCCGGCGGCAAAGGATCTGTTGAAAGAAAGAGACGCAAATCGTGTCAATAACTTGAGAAAATGTCTCTTTTTGTGAGAGAAATTCACTTGAGAAAATGTCTCCTTTATAAAAGGGCGGAACCGCCCTTTTATAAAGCTGGTTTGGATTGTTTTTCAAAGAAAATCTCGTAAAGGAATTTGAGCGATAGGTTGTAGTCTTCCATCCACCAGATCCGTTTCCATTCCTCGCTGCCATGTCGTAGCTCCACATGCGGCGTAACGGTGCTTACAACTTTCCTGGGAACCTTGGTATTGGCGTTTTTGTTCTGCGGCTTCAGATAGCGGATTGTGTCATAGGTTCGCCCCTGGTATTCTACGCGGATCCCGCGATTTGGATGGATGAGAACCGTGATTTCCTTGCGGGCGCTTACGATTGGGAAACCAGCGTCTAGGATTTGAAAGCAGCGGTTTTTGAAAGAAAACACACCGGCCGCGTCGGTTTTCCTTGTATGCTTCACGCACAGAATCGCGTCCAGGTCGATCGTCTCCCGCACGGGGACGAACAGGGAG
>CABJAP010000019.1 GCA_902363595.1 Clostridia bacterium
AATTGTCTTACCAATTTTATGATTGTTTCTTTCTTTAATCTCCTTGAGAATCTCTCGATTCCCGTTTTGACTAAATTTCTACACTATGAAGTTTTCAAGGTTCTTCAGGCTTCAACCGTTCGGTTTTGGCCTTGTTCGTTCTTGTCGAGCGAACATTTAATATTTTACTATCATTCCGGTGTTTTGTCAACCACTTTTTTCTTTTTTTGGAAAGTTTTTCACTTTCCATTTGTCTGTCATTCTAGCTCTTTTGTGGCTGCTCTCACCTGACAGCTTGTCTATATTACCAAACTTCTACTAACATGTCAACCGCTTTTTTCAACTTTTTTCTTTCTATTTTTCATAAAGTTTCTGACCTTGCGTTTTACATGGGAGAAAGCCGCTAAAACAGAGCCTGTTTTATTTGGTAATATAGTAGGAAACGTGTTCTTATTCGGTTTCCCAATAAATAGGCTTTCCATAATACGACTACTTATACATAAAATGTATGAGTTTTTTTATCTCTATAAAAGGAAGCCTGTTCACAAGGCCAGCTGGTCCTCCTTTTGCGCAGAATTCCCTGCCGTGTTCCTGAAGCAATCAAAGCCCGATGGTCTGACTGAGCCTTGCCAGCTTTCCCCGGTCCATAGGTTCCACGTCTCTCAATTTATATGGTATGCCCAGCTTATCCCATTTCTCAATCGCCATATTGTGATAGCCCAGCAGCTCGATCTTGTATAAATTCTTCACTCTCTGTTTGACAAACGCTTTCAACTCTGCCGCATTTTCTTCCGTATCATTGAAGCCGGGAACAATAACCTGCCGGATCCAAAGGGGCTTATCCGCTTCATTGGCCAGATCGATGACGCGGAGCAGATTGTCCTGTTTCAGTCCGGTTATTTCTTCGAACTTCTTAGGATCGGAATGCTTGATATCCAGCAGAAGCAGCTGGCTGTCTTCAATGACTTTTTGAGTAAATTCATCGATATAAGTGCCGCTGGTATCGATCACTGTACTAATTCCCTCTTCTGCCAGGGCATCCATCGCTTCCGATAAAAAGGCCCCCTGCATGAGCGGCTCTCCGCCTGAAAAGGTGACGCCACCATCTTTCCCATAATAAGGGCGGCCCCGTTTGGCGGTATGAACGACGCGTTCGATGGTAATCTGTTCCGTTTCTTCTGTAACCGTCCATGAGTCCGGGTTATGGCAGTACATGCATCTTGCAGGGCATCCCTGCAGAAAAAATACCGTTCTGATTCCCGGGCCGTCAACAGCACCGAATGTTTCAATTGAATGTAGTTTACCAGTAGTCATAGTTCCTCCTTGCACGCGCGATAGAGAGTAATATAAGATGCCTGCAGAGCAGACACCTTATATTATAATGGAGAATTATAGCTTTTTAAATAGCTGAGTGGAAGGTTCTCTGGATGACTTCTTTTTGATGGTCTTTGGAAAGAGCGTTGAACTTCACAGCATACCCGGACACGCGAATCGTCAGGTTTGGGTATTTATCCGGATTTTCGTAGGCATCGATCAAAAGCTCACGATTGAGCACGTTGACATTCAGATGATGCGCTCCTTGATCAAAATATCCGCGCATCAGGCCCACCAGAGTATCGGCCTGTTCTTCTTTGCTCTTGCCCAGGGTTTCAGGCGTGATGCTGAAGGTATAGGACACACCATCCTTGCAATCGTCCCATTTAACCTTGGACACGGAGTTCAGCGATGCAATAGCTCCATGGTCATCTCTGCAGTGCATTGGGTTTGCTCCCGGAGCAAACGGTTCTCCAGCTCTTCTGCCATCAGGCGTATTGCCGGTCTTTTTGCCGTAGACAACATTGGAAGTAATAGTGAGAACCGACAGGGTATGCACGGCATTTCTGTAAGTCTTGTGCTTTCTCAATTCATTAATTGTCCCTTGCGTCAGCTCAACTGCAATACTGTCCACACGATCATCGTCGTTCCCGTATTTGGGGAAGTCACCTTCGGTCTTGTAATCAACGATGACGCCGGCCTCGTTGCGAATCGGATAAACCTTCGCGTACTTAATGGCGCTGAAAGAATCCGCCGCAACGGAGAGGCCTGCTACGCCGAAGGCCATCAGTCTGCCGATGTCGCTGTCCAGGAACGCCATCTGACTCTTTTCATAAGCGTATTTATCATGCATATAATGGATGATATTCATAATGTTTACATAAAGGCCGCAGAGCCAGTCTCTGTAAATATTGAACCTGCGCATCGCATCCTCATAATCGATCGGTCCGTCTCCCACCGGTTCCATCTGGGGTCCGACCCGCTCGCCGGTTCGTTCATCAACACCGCCGTTTAAAGCCAGGCAGAGAATTTTCGCCAGGTTGTACCGCGCTCCAAAGAACTGCATCTGTTCCCCCATCTTAATGGCGGATACGCAGCAAGCGATCGAATAATCATCGCCGTAGGATTTTCTCATGACATCATCGTTTTCATATTGGATCGAATCTGTATCAATGGAAACCTTGGCGCAGAACCGCTTAAACGGTTCCGGCAGGTTTTCCGACCAGAGCACGGTCATATTCGGTTCCGGCGATGGCCCCAGGTTGTACAGGGTATTGAGCATCCGATAGGAATTCTTAGTAACCCTGGTTCTGCCGTCCGCTCCCATACCGCCGATTCCTTCTGTAATCCACATGGGGTCGCCGCCGAAGAGCTCGTTATACTCAGGAGTTCTCAGATGTCTGGCGACACGAAGTTTGAGAATCAAGTCATCAATCATCTCCTGAATTTCGCTTTCCGTATATACCCCGTTTGCCAGGTCCCTCTCGGCAAAGATGTCGATGAAAGTGGAGGTTCTTCCAAGAGACATCGCTGCGCCGTTCTCTTCTTTGATCGCTGCCAGATACCCGAAATAAAGCCACTGAATCGCTTCCTTTGTATTTTTGGCGGAATCTGAAATATCATAGCCGTACATGGCGGCCATCTTTTTAATTTCACCCATTTCTACAATCTGTTTGTGAATTTCTTCGATGAGCTGAATATTTTCGTTGGTCATAGGCTTCTCAGCCAGCAAAGCCTTATCGCGCTTCTTTTGTTCAATCAGAAAGTCCATTCCGTACAGAGCAATTCTCCTGTAATCGCCGATAATTCTGCCTCTGCCGTAAGCGTCCGGAAGTCCTGTAATGAACCCCAAATGACGCACCTTTTTCATTTCATCGGAGTATACGCTGAACACACCGTCATTATGAGTCGTCACATATTTGAAGATCTCTTCCACGCCGTCATCCAGCTTTTCGCCGTATGCTTCCGCCGACTGTCTGGCCATTCGAATGCCGCCGAAGGGACATATGCCCCGCTTCAACGGTTCATCGGTCTGCAGGCCGACGATTAAATCCCGATCTTTATCAATATATCCCGGAGGAAATGCGGTGGCAGTCATAATCCTGCTGGCGTCTACTTTTAAAACGCCCCCGTTTTTCCTTTCCTCTTTCAGCAGTTCCTGAACCTTTTCGGCAACGATTTCCGTACGTTTTGTAGGGCCGGCCAGGAAGCTCTCATCTCCTTCATACGGATGATAATTGAGCTGCATAAATTCCTCGATGCTGATTTCTTCCGTCCATGCTCCCGGCTTAAACCCTTTCCATTGTTCTTTCATGATTGTACCCTCCTTCACATTGTATGTTGTATAATGTATACAAATAATCAGAAAAAAATTTGCTCGGCGTTTTGCCTTTCTCCCAAGCCTTCTGTTCCTTCCCTTTTGGCGAAGTAAAGGATGTCAGTTTTCACGATCGCCGTTGTTTGTATACATAGTACACCCGAGTACAATCCTTCGTCAACCGGTTTTTTTGTTCTTTTTGAGATACTTGCAAAAGAAACAATTCTCACTATTCTGAAAATCCTGCAACCCTTTGAGTTAAAGGATTACGGGATATAAATCCGGGCCTCCTGCCAGGTGTTTTTCAGCAGTATTTTCAGGGTTTCCCAGTCCGGCTGCCGGTGATGGGGAACTAGCATGGCCTTATCGCCTTCCGGATTGTATACAATTTTATACAATTGATTTTTCCGGTCTTTCAAGGTCTTTGCCTCAGGCAAATGTTCCATGATCATAAGCGGGATCGGCCCAAAAGCACGTTCATGCAGTTCATGGGAACGACAAATCGGAACAACCTTTTCCTTTTGCAGCGCAAGGGTCGCCCTATTATTATATATATTCAATCCATAATCTCCATAAACGGTTACACCCCGCTGGGTAAATTCGTCGATCCAGCCCAAGTTGCCAGCCGCAATACCGCAGCTTTTCACCCGATCCGCGATCTCATCCAGATGCTGCTCAATATATTTGTCCAACAAGCCTTTACTGATATTGAGGATATACGGCACAACCTCAATAGAGCTGCGCCTGGGATCGGCATCCATGAAATACCGCAGCGGTACATAGGCCCGTGCAGTTTCTATTTCCAAAGCATTCAGCACACTTTGAAAATCCCATTCCTCGAATTTTCTCCAATCATAGAAGTAAAAGGCCATACGGTTTTCCATGGAGGCTGACATCTGAGGAATTCTTTCCGGTATCTCCGCATGCCTGCGGACTTGTTTTTTCTCCTGCAGGGCGTTCAGTCCCTTTCTCCGCAAATGATTCAGTACCGAAAGCGGCATACTGCACCCTTCCTCCAGATGCAGATCCACCCTTTCCACATGAAAGGGCGTGCCTCCTGTTTTTCGCAGCTGTTTTTCCGCGGCCTCTGCAGACAAGGGTCTGTGCTGGGCCTTTTCCGCCGGAGCATCGGCTAAAACCATAATTTCCTGTGTTCCATCCTGGATCGTCAGCTTCGGCCGTTTTCCTGCCGCGGCTTCCAATTTCATGGAAACAGGGACCGTCTTTCGATGTTTGCTGCCACCGGGGCCGCCCTCTTCAAAGGTTTTTCGCAGCTGCTTCATTAATTCTAAATCGGTAATCTTATAGATTTGATCCCCTTCTTTTACAGATCCCTTAATATCGCCGATCCGCCAAATGCTCCCTCCGCGATGCTCCAGATAAGTCACCACATTTCCAGTCAGGCTGTCGCTTCTGATCTCAATGCCGTCCCCCATCTCCAGCAGCTCATCCAGCCTTACGTCGATCAATCTGTTTTTGGATACTCGCCGGATAACTTGTCCAATGTAGATGCCCTGATGCTTTGGAAGTCTGCCTGACAAAAATCGTTTTTGAGGGCGGCCGTCCAGATACCCTCCGGTAAAACCGCCTCGGTTGAAAATCTGCATCAAAATCCTTCGGTCCTCTTGTGAAACATCTGTGTACCCTTGCTGAAAATATTGATCCAGATACTTGCGGTATATTCCGGTTACCGCTGCCACATATTCGGCGGATTTCATCCGGCCTTCTATTTTAAGAGACTTGATTCCCGCCTCAATCAATTCCCCCAGACGGTCAATGGTACACAGATCTTTTGGGCTTAGGGCATAGGAAACCTTCCCCTTCTCATCCCTATAGGGCAGCCTGCACGGCTGGGCACAGAGGCCCCGGTTACCGCTCCGTTCTCCTCCGCCCAGCATTCTGCTCATCTGGCACTGACCGGAATAGCACATGCACAGCGCCCCGTGGACAAAGACTTCAATATCGCAGATCGATGCTTCGGTTATTCTGCGAATCTCTGACAGAGAGAGCTCTCTTGCCAGCACCACCCTGGAAACGCCCAAAGATTTTGCCTTGCGCACGCCGGAAAGGTTGTAGATGCTGCCCTGCGTAGACAGGTGCAGCGGGAGCTGAGGAAGATGCTCCCTCAGCAGATCGATTAAGCCCAGATCCTGCACGATCAGCCCGTCCACTCCCATATTGTAAAGTCTGGCCGCGTACTGAAGCGCCGGCAGCAATTCCTGGTCGGTCAGCAGAATATTCAGGGTCACATACACTTTTACGTCTCGTATATGGGCATAGTCGATCGCCTGTTTAATTTCTTCTTCTGTAAAATTCTGCGCATTAATCCTGGCATTGAAAAGCGGGCCGCCTAAGTAGACCGCATCGGCTCCGTTTTCAACTGCGGCAGTCAGCTGCTCCATGCCGCCTGCCGGGGCCAGCAGTTCCGGTTTTTCTATGATCATAATCTTCTCCTGTCATGTGATGAGAAAAATTTTGCTATTCTGTTGGGTATAGTATATAATAACCCGTATATGGGAGGGATACAAGGATGAAAAAGTTCAAAGAGGTCATGAAAGAAAGGTCATTTGTAAGAGGAAGCCTGTTTATCGTCTTCAATGCCTTTCTTTTATACGTTCTCTATTTTATTGTAAAAAACTTTGATGTTATTGCCATTGCTGCAGGCAAGGGAATCAGCAGTGTGGTTTCCGCCTTTTCGCCGCTCTTTATCGGGCTGGTGATCGCGTATCTGCTCAATCCGCTGGTAACCATCATTGACAAACGTATGATGCGGCGGATGTTTTTCCGCATTCCTGACGATCCGGTCAAAGCTGAAAAAAGACGAAATCTGAGCAGGTTTCTCAGTGTGCTGCTGACGTTTTTAATTGTCATCGCCGCTATTGCTGCTATTATCTATGGCTTTGCGGTAATGATTCTGGGTCAATTCGTTTTTTCCAACTTCTCGGAAATGGCGCAAGGGGTCGTTCAGACGTTCCTTAATTATGAAGTGGAGCTTCGCCAATGGATTGCGCAAAATCTGCCGGCAGGCTTCATGTCGGACAAGTTTATGGAAATCGCCAACTCTATTATCAGCTGGATTTCTACCAATTTCAGCGCTTCCAATGCCATCAGCGCGGTCACCGGAGCCGTGGGAAGCGTGGTCAACGTGGCCATCGGGGCTATTGTCAGCATCTATCTGATGAAGGATAAGGATTTTTTCCTCAGCTTATGGAGAAAGCTCCTGCACCTGCTTCTGCCGCAGCGCGCTAATGCCGCAGTTACCGAAACCCTCAGCGAGGTCAACGGCGTTCTTTCCCAATTTGTGCGGGGAGCGCTCCTGGATGCAGTAATCGTGGCCATCTTGTCATCCATAGGTCTTTCGGTCATTGGCCTGGACTTTGCTGTGTTTATCGGAGTATTTGCAGGAATCGCCAATGTAATTCCTTACTTCGGACCTCTGCTGGGAATGATCCCGGCCTTTATCATCGGCTTGTTTACGGAAGACTTTACACAAGCGGCGGTGGCTGTCATCGTTCTCATCATCGTGCAGCAGATCGATTCCAATATCATTTATCCGAAAGTAGTGGGTTCTTCCACTGGGCTCCATCCGCTGACAGTTCTGCTGGCGGTAAGTGTTTTTGGGTACTTCGGCGGAATCATCTGGATGATCCTGGCGGTTCCCATTGCCGGAATCATTCAAGCGTTCATTGTCAAATGGGCATTTCGTAAAGAACGGAAGCTGGAAGGCTCTGCTCAACCGGCAGCAGAAACAGCCGACTCACCTGCTTCTGAAATTAAATCCGAATAAGTTTTAGTCCCGAGAACAACAAAATGGTGTAAGATGTTCGCAGTATTGAACATCTTACACCATTTTTAATTGCTCGGCAGCACATCAGCTGCTACAACAAAAATTTTCGTCGTTCCTCTTCAAAACCAGCCTTCTAGCAGTCAATGTCCATATAAATTTGGCCTTTTTCTACGAAAACGCAGTACTCCCTGGGTATTATGAGACAAGTTCGTGCGAACTTCTCACAAAATCTGTTCGTGAAACAGCAACTTAATTGCTGCCAGAAGAAAAAATAGGGAAATTCTTACTTTTTTATATGGACATGCATCGTGTTTTTGCTTATTTCGAATAGGATTCCGCAAAAAAGTGTGAAATGAGCAGCATGAAAGATTTTGGCTGCTGGCCCCTCTTACCTATTCTAAAGCTCCTACAAATCCAACTTGTAGTCCCCCACCTGAATCATTCCCACTGCCTTGAGGAGTCGGTCAAAAATGATTGCCAGGATCGCAGGCAGGAAGATATGCAGAAACAAAACAGACAGCAGCACCGGCACGGTAAACCCCATGGAGGTAAAGGTGCCGATCTGTCCCACAAGGCCGGAAGTTCCCATCCCTGCGCCCGCAGGGATGTTGGTCATCTGAAAGAGGACCGTAGACATGGGTCCTATGATAGCACTGGCTAAAGTTGGCGGCAGCAAAATCCATGGATTCTTAATTATATTGGAAATCTGCAGCATGGACGTTCCAATGCCCTGTGCCACAATGCCACCGATTCCGTTTTCCTTGACGCTGATTGCGGCAAATCCAACCATTTGAGCGCAGCAGCCCACCGTCGCGGCTCCTGCGGCCAGACCGGACAAATCCAGCATGATGCAGAGCGCGGCACTGGAAATGGGTGCTGTAAGTGCCAGTCCTACAATCACGGAAATGACGATCCCGAAGAGAAACGGCTTCCATTCTGTCGCCGTCATAATAATCTTACCAAGACCATACATCAGCTCTCCCACAAGGGGGCCGATCAGCTTGGCCGACAAAGCGCCTATAAACAGCGTCACCGCCGGCGTCACAATAATATCGATTTTCGTTTCTTTGGAGATGGCTTTGCCGAATTCAACTCCAATGGCAACCGCTATGAAGGCCCCAGCCGGCCCGCCCAGATCAGCGCCCATCATCCCGGTTATGGCGCTGGTAAATAGAACGAGCGGCGGAGCTTTTAATCCCCACGCTACAGCAATACCGATGGCCGCCCCCATCAAGCCCATCGCTGTAGTTCCCGTATCCACCAAAAACTTTGAAACCGTATTATCACCAAAGAGATTGATCGTCTGTTCTCCCAGGGTTTTGATAATCAGTCCGATGAGAAGGGATGCGAACAACCCCAGAGCCATTGCCGACAGCGCATCCTGAAAATAGCGCTTGGCTGTGAATTCAATGTTTTTTCGTTTTAGAAAGCTTTGTTTTTCTTCCATGACAGTCTCTCCTTTTCTTTCTTGGACAATTGTGTTCATTGTAGCAAAGACCTTTCTTTCATGTCAAGACACATGTCATGAATATTTAGTTCGCCTTATTGCTTCATAAATGAGATTGTGCTATGATTGGTGGAAGAAAGGAGGCAGCCATATGGATGCAAACAAAAGAAGATCTCAAATCCTCGCCCTATTGAAAAAATCTCAGATGCCGGTCAGCGCATCATCTCTGGCAGAACAGTTATCGGTAAGCCGGCAGATTATTGTAGGAGATGTGGCCATTTTAAGAGCATCAGGCGCCCATATTTCAGCTACACCCAGAGGGTATGTTTATGAAGAAGAGGCTTCCGCCTTCCCTTATGAAGGTCTGCTGGCCTGTCGCCATAGTCCTGACCAGCTCCGGGAAGAACTCTATACCATCGTCGATTACGGAGGTTTTGTCATCGATGTCACTATCGAACATCCTCTATACGGCCAGTTGTCCGGCCCATTGAACATCGGCTCCCGCTACGATGTGGACCTGTTCATTGAAAAAGTAGAAGCTGCGGAAAATGCCAAACCCCTCAGCGTTCTCACAGGAGGCATTCACCTTCACCGGATTGGCTGCAAAGATTCAGCCGTGTTTTCCCTTATAAAAGAAAAGTTGGACGAAAAGGGGATCATCTTCTCGTCCGCAGAATAATTAATAGATTGTGAAGCCGTTTTTACCACGTTCCTTTGTCTGATACAACGCAGCATCCGCATTTCTATAAAGTGTATCAAAATCAGCTCCATCCTTTGGGGCTGCCGCCGCTCCGATGCTGGCCGTGCTGTGCAGCGACAAATTGCCGATGACATAATCTCGATCCAGAGCTTGTGATAAGTCTTCTATCTTTTCTTGGAGTTGGCTCATCTCCCGAAATGGCATGAAGGCTACGAACTCATCTCCCCCGATTCGACCTGCAAAAGCATCTGATGCAATATGGCTTTGTATGGTTTTGGCAAAGGCGCATATCACGCAGTCACCAGCTGCATGTCCGTACCGATCATTAACCAGCTTGAAATTATCAATATCAAAAATAACAAATGCATAGTTTTGATCCGTATTTTCCTTTAAAAGCTGTTCAATATGCTGCCTGGTCGAAGTCTTATTGTACAAACCCGTCATTTCATCGGTTTCTACTCGCTGCGCCATGTGGATTTCCTGACGTTTTTCCTGGTCAATGTTTCGCCGATAGGTAAACATGTGAACACAAGCATCCTCAGGGCTGTAATAAATATTTGCATCAATACGCATCCAGAAATAATCGGTACCGTTTTCGCTGATCATAAAGTCATAGCATAGATGCGAATTTCCCTTTTCAAACTCTTCCATGACATGCTTTGGCGCGAACAGATCAATATACCCCTGACGAAATTCTTCTTTAATTTGTTTTTCTGCAACTACTTTCAGCGCCTCATCGAACATCATGTTTTTAGGTACTCCCAGGCTTTCGAAGTAACGGACCGTACTTGCACCGGCCGCACAGTTTTTGGTGATATTCAGTTCATAGATATTTTCATATAACTGCTCTGTTACCTTGCGAAATGTCTGCTGCCGTTCTTCCGTAAGCTCCATAATTTTTCGGTTAAAGCTTTTAACTACCCGGGTAAGTACAATCAAGATAATCGCCAGAATGAGAATAATAATCAAAACCGTCTCAATCAGGTTCATTCGGATTTGTTTTATAATCTTTCCCGTATTTTGATCAACCACCAGCGACCAGTCCAGCTCGGGAATATAACGGTTTACAACATAGTCTTTTTTTCCGCTTTTGTCTTTCCCGCCGGACCAAAAGCTTTCTACCTTTCCGCTGGCGTTCTTCCAGCTGAGAATTTTTTCCCGGATGTTTCGATCATAGTCGTTGACTTGGAAAAGACTCTTTTTTTCATACCCATTATAATCGGCAGAAAGCTCAATCTCTGCGTTGCGATTGATAAAAAACGCATTTACGCCAAATTCTTCTTCGTACTGCAGGAGTTTTTGGCGCAGATCAGCGATACGCAGACCAACACCGACCACACCCAGAAGGTTGTTCGATGCGTCCTTGACTTTGCAATTTACAAAAATGGTAATTTCATTGTTGGCAGCCGCAACTTCATCGTTATCCACATTCAGCGAATATTCCTCATCATTGCCGGCCATGGTATAATACCAGTCATTTTCAGGGTTATCCTTTGTCAAGGTTCGATCTAATCCTTGGAAATTATAATAGCGCTTTGTTGCCGCAGAAACCAGAAATACCGAATCATATCCATACTTGCTGCGGTAGGTTTCCAAATATTCGCGAATCGTGTCTATGTAGGCGTTGCTCTTTAGATGATCAGATTCTTCTATCAGAAGCGTTCTCAATAAACTGTCATTCGCCATGGTTTGAGAGATGTTCACCGGTTTTGAAAGTATGGAACTCAGTTCCTGATAAATTCCCTCTGAAGCCAAGGTTGACACCTGTTCGATATTTTCAATAGATTGGCTGTAGTTAGCCTGATAACTGAGCAGTGCTGTCAAAACAAACCCAATGATAACGATTGCACAGATCAACAGATTTGTCTTTAGCAATATGTTTCTCTTCAAAAAATAAACCCTCTTTCCCCTAATGGAAAAAGGCAGCCTGCAAAGCTGCCTCTTTTCTTTAAACGTCAATCACGTGCAATAATAGCCATCAAATCAGCAAAGATGCCGTATCCGCTCTGGCGAGTCTCCGGTGCCTCCTCGATCAGCGTCAATCTGCCCATCAGGTCGGTCTCCACAGTAATAATGGAAGATGTACCGTCAATTGCGGCATAAATATTGTTTTTATCCACCTCTTCCGGACCTACTTTTCCATGGACAACTCCGTCCTCATCACGGTAGAGACTGCACATAAGCTTAATGACGCGGCCCTTTTGTTCAGCCTCCTTGATGTCCGCTTGCGTTATATGTTCAATGCCTTCGCGTTCCACATCCAGCGGCGTCATATCCGCATCCATAAATACGTTGGCAAGCACAGCAACTTTTGCCGCCGCATCATATCCTCCCATATCGGTGGATGGGTTGGCTTCAATAAAGCCCCGCTTTTTTCCTTCGGAAATAATCTCTGCACACTTGCGGCCTTTTGCCAGCTCGCAGAGTATGTAATTCGTCGTACTGTTGAGGATTCCGGATATTCGTTTTACCTCGCACATACTCAGATAATCGCGTTTCATATTGAATATGGGGGTACCGTCCATTACGGTCGTTTCATATAAGAACCTGCAATTATTCTCTTCAGCCAGCTGGGATAATTCCCGATACGCCCATGCAACCGGGCCTTTATTGGCTGTTATGGCATGTCTGCCCCGCTTCAAGGCTCCCCGGATATGGTTAGTTGCCACTTTTCCAGATGCGAATTCCAGAGGCGTAAGCTCGATCAGCACATCATAATCCACTTTGTCCACGATATTCTGCGATGTGGAATTCTCAGAAAATCCTAAAATCTTATCAAATCTACCGCTATTTTGAACATTCTTAAGCGCTTTATCCAGATCAATGCCCCAAGCATCTACCAGGTTGCCCCTCGTTTTGGTCGTGATCGCGACAACGGTCACCCGCGTGTTATACTTTTTTCGGAGCACCTCCTCCTTTTCCAATAGAATCTTTGCAAACGCCTGTCCTGCATTGCCAAAACCGATTAAAGCCAATTTTACCTCTTTCATGAAACGCCCTCCTTTTTCTCTTCTGCTCTTAGTCCATTATACAAGAAAAAGCGGTCTGCTTCCACAACATTTTATTCAGAAACGCGGTTTGCTGCGATTACCCCCGCCACAACCAGGATCAAACCCGCTGCGGTATACCATCCGAAGGAATCTCCTTGGAATGCGATTCCACTCACAACTCCGGTCAGGGTGATCAAATTCACTTGAAGCATGGAAGCCTGGGGCGCCGGCATCTTTGAAACCACGTAATTAAACAAAATATAGCAAAGAAAGGATCCGGCCGCACCTAAAAACAATACCGCCAAACCCACTTCCGGATATTGAAAACAGACGGCATAGCAGGAAAAGCCTTTGCCTCTTATAAGGTTAAGAAGATTGAACCAGATGCCCCCCATAAGAGCCATGGTAAAGGTCCGCTCCATGGGGGAAAATTGGTCTGATATATGTCCCGACATAATGGTGAACACCGCCCCAGTCACCACCATGCCGATCAGGAACAAATAACCGCCTGCTTTTCCTCCCAGAGAAAAACCTTCACTGAACACAATGGAAATAATTACGCCCAAAAAGGATAGGGCGATCCCGCCGGCCACAACGGGCTTGATGGAACGTTTTAAGATCAGAGCCGTAATCAGGACCACTGCAATGGGAATCATGGCATAGACTATAGCGGATTCTGAGGCTGTTGTCAGATCAACTCCACAGGTCTCGCAAATTGTATTGATACATGGCTGAATGAAAGCTGCCAGCGCAACCAGCCAAACCCGCTTTCCTCGATAATGAATTCGGATAAGTTTAAACATAGCCAATGCCAGGAAAAGAACCATGGCAATCGTCCACCTGCAGGCCAAGACCTGAATCGCATCCAGTTGTGTAAGCGCGATCTTTGATCCCAAAAAAGTGAGGCCAAAAAGAACCGATTCAATGACCGCCGCTGCATAAACAATTTTTTTCGTCTGCATTATGTAAATTCCTTTAAAAAAAGGGTACATGAAAAATCATGCACCCTTGTAATTGAAATATACTCGATATGGTTCCGATATTACAGGCATTCCTTGATTGCTTCTTCGTAAATCTCAAGACCAGCATCGATCTGAGCGTCGGTTACGCACAGCGGGCACAGGAAACGGATTACGTTGCCGTATGTACCTGCTGATTCCAGAATCAGGCCCTTCTTAACTGCAGCGTTTACAATGTTAGCTACCAGGTCAGCGGCCGGAGTCTTCTTCGCTTTGTCTGTTACAAATTCGATACCCATCATGCATCCGGTTCCTCTAACGTCGCCGATTACATCATATTTCTTCGCCCATTCGTTGAACTTAGCTGTGCATTTTTCTGCAATTGCTCTTGCTTTTGCCGGATAATCTTCCTTTGTCATAACATCGATTACCTGCAGTGCTGCTGCGCAGGATACCGGGTTACCGCAGTATGTACCGCCGATGGTTCCGGCTGTTACCGCATCCATGATTTCAGCGCTTGCTGTTACAGCTGACAGAGGCATTCCGCCTGCGATGGATTTTGCTGTGGTCATGATGTCAGGTGCGCATCCTGCTTCTTTAAAGTATTCGGACGCGAACATTCTTCCGGATCTTGCCCAGCCTGACTGTACTTCGTCTGTGATCATCAGGATTCCGTTGTCGTCGCAGATCTTTCTTACTGCCTTAACCCATTCGATCGGTGCCGGAATAAATCCGCCCTCACCCTGTACAGGCTCGAATACGATGGCTGCTGTAGCGTCTTTCGGAGTCGCTTCGATGAATACGTCTTCCAGCTTGTTTACGTAGTATTCGATCGCTTCTGCTTCGCTCATGCCTTCCGGTCTTCTGTAGAGGTTGGGGAACTCTGCTCTGTATACGCCGTCTGGGAATGGTCCCATACCGATCGCATATGCTTTCTTAGCGGTCATGGCCATGGTCATCTGCGTTCTTCCGTGGAACGCGCCTGTAAATACGATGATATTCGGACGGCCTGTTGCGCTCTTAGCGATTTTAACAGCGTTTTCGTCTGCTTCTGCTCCGGAGTTAACGAACATGGTCTTTTTCTTGTCGCCTCTTACTGGCACGATTTCGTTCATCTTTTCAGCCAGTTCGATATATCTTTCATGTGTTGTGATGTTCATCATTGCATGGAAGTATTTTTCGGACTGTTCTTTTACAGCATCGATCAGCTGAGGATTGCTGTATCCGATATTCAGTACACCTACTCCACCTACCCAGTCTAAGATCAGGTTGCCGTCAACGTCTTCGATCATTGCGCCTTCACCGCGTTTGATAACCAGCGGATATCCGCACTTGATCGCGTTAGGAATCGCAGCTTCTCTTCTGGCGATGATTTCCTTTGCCTTTGGACCAGGTAACGGTGTTACGATTTTCGGTAATGCTTCTCTTAACATTTTGTTTCCTCCATAATATACTTCAAAATTATCAATTGTAAGTAACAATCTAATTTTATCCTACTTTGACCTGAAACGCAAGGTATATAGCAAATTTCTCATTTTTTAAAATGGTCTGAATACTTCTGTTTGCCCTTATTGCAGGACACCTTTGTTTTCCATGAATCTAATATTTGATTTAACGTCTCGTTTTCAAGAAATTCGGCTCAGGATTTGTCCATGCGGCTTTTGAGGCCATATTGGGCGATCTTTCGTGAGACAGTAGATTGATTGACTCCCAGCACTTCAGCCGCTTTGACCGTGGTGCCGTATTCGTCCAGCGCCATTTTGATCAGATCTTTTTCCAGTTCCTCGATAGCGGCATCCAGCCTGGTAATCTGATTGACTTTTACTTTTTTTTGAAATTCTTCTCCTTTAAAGACCGGCGGAAGATCATCAATGGTAATCGTCGGCTTGGGCGTGGTCAGAACCAGCCTTTCAATGGTATTTTCCAGCTGGCGGATATTGCCCGGCCACGGATATTCTTCCAATGCAGAAATGGCATTGTTGGAAAGCTGCATTTCTTTGTTGTAAGCAGCGCAGAACCGTTTGAAAAAATGTTTTGATAATAGGGGCACGTCTTCTTTTCTCTCCCGCAGAGGCGGAATGCTGATGGGAATCACGTTTAACCGATAATACAGATCCTCACGGAAATTTCCCAAAGCCACCTGCTCTTCCAGGTCTTTGTTGGTAGCCGCGATGACGCGGATATCCAGATCGATCTCCTGGGTGCCTCCCACTCGAATCAGCATTTTTTCCTGCAGCACATGCAGGAGTTTTACTTGCTGTTCAATGGGCAGTTCACTGATTTCATCTAAAAATAACGTACCGCCGCTGGCCGCCTCTACCAATCCAATTTTTCCGCCTTTATTGGCTCCTGTAAAAGAACCCTCTTCATAGCCGAACAACTCGGATTCTACGATAGACGGCGAAATCGTTCCGCAGTTGACTTTGACAAACGGCTGATTTTTGCGGTCGCTGAGGCTGTATATATACCGGGCAATCACTTCTTTTCCAGTTCCGGTCTCGCCGTTGATCAGCACCGTAGCCTTTGTAGGCGCAATCATTTTTACCAGAGTCTTAATCTCAAACATGGTGTCGTTGCAAGTTACGATCTTGTCTTCTTTCTCCCTGAGGATATTATCAAAGGCTTCGCTTTCGCCCAGCTCGGCGATCATTTTGCTGATCTTCATCTGTGTTGAATAGTCTCTGGTGACGGATATTACCTTTTCAATTTCTCCGTCCTTATTCAAAACAGGCGCGCTGACGGAAACCAGTTCTTCGCCGATTCGAGTCCGCTGTATGACCACCTGGGATTGCTTTGATTCCAGTACCTTAACGCTTACCGATGGGACAAATATACCCTCTCGCTCCACATCGTACACATTTTTGCCTACGAAATAATTGGACGATACCCCGCAGGTCTGGGAGATCTTCTCCCCTGCGAATTCAATGTTTCCTTTGCCGTCGGTCACCATCAGCGTATCGTCGCCGTATTCATTAAAAACGCTGATCAGCTCCCGGTTCAGTTCCAGCGTCTTTTGGGACAGATTTTCCACCCGGATTACATCTGTAAAGTCTACAATGAAGAACCAGATGTAATCCTCTTCAACCGCACAGTTGATTTTGACCGGCATGCCGTTAATCTCTGTGTTCAGCAGCTCCCCCTCCATCAGACGGCCAAGCTCTTCACTCTTTAAGATACTTTTAACGCTGCCGGCCTTCTCAGCCGGGTCCAGATCCAAGAGCATTTTCGCATTGTTGTTGATCATTAAGATTTTAAAACTTTTCTTTTCGCACAAAATCAGACCGTCGCTGCATCCGCAAATAAGCCCCACATACAGCCGATTCTCCACAATCGCCTTTTCAGCAGAGCCTTTTAGCTCAAATTCCTTTTCCATATTTGGTTCTCCTCGTTGTTTACACACCCACCCGTTCAAATGTACTACATTTTGCTTAAAATCACTACAATAATTCTGTAAAAATTCTTGTTTGCTTCCGAATAGTAAAAGAGCACTTGAAGCTTTATTACCCCAAGTGTCCTTTTACAAAAGATTAAAATGTCAGAACTAAAGTTGTTCTGTGACTTTGGCAAATACATGCACGTTTCTCTTTTCCAGCTCCCTGAAATAGATATCAGTATTCAGAACCTGTTCGCCGGTAAAGAAGCCTTTTTCTTTGACCTGCCCTCTTGCCAGCATTTTAGCGGTAATCGCCCCCGGAAAACCTACTGAGAAATGTCCGTTGGATAAACCCCAAGGATGGTGGTGGAGATCCGTCTCCACTTCATACGTGCATTTCTTCCCGTCCTTTGTGCCCGTAACAATGACACGCAAAAGTTTCATATCATCCGGCGTTCCCATCTTTGTTCCCGGTTTGGTCTCGAACACTTCCAGCAGAAAATCTCTAGGTGCGATCGCCGTGCCTTTTACGTTGATCTTTTCCTGACTGCCCAGTCCATTTTCGATGAGGAAACGCAGACGTTCTTCAAACAGTGTGGGCAGCGCCAGCTTAAAGGCTACGTTCTTAATGCCTTTGTCTTTATATGCAATGGGCATGGTAGCTACTTCCGAATGAATCATGTTATACAGATTCAATGTTCCGTAGGGCTCTGGAAAATCCACCGTCATTTTGCCGGAAAAAGGCGGCAGCTCCACATGCTCTCCGTCCTTATATTCAAAATTGTTCATTGTGAATTCTTCAATAATGGTGTTTAGAGCATAGGGCGGAACAAAGCCATATCCAGACGCACTGCGATTGATGATCGCATCCAGAATCAAAATATCCTCTACTGTATCCAAACGATCCGTCGCATATTTAGTCAATACGTTTACGATTCCCGGAGCGCTGCCGGATCCCACGATTCCGGTAATTCCCGCTCGTCTGAAATCCTCGTCTCGTCCCATCTGTTCCACCGCCCAGTGAAACAGGCCGCCGAAATCCGTGTAATTGGTCTTTGACTCGATGCAGGCGTCCATCACATCCATATTGAACACATGGGATGAACCGTTGATGACAACATCGTATTCTTCCAATGCTTGAGCCAGTGTCTGCGTATCCTTGAGATCGATTGCCTTTGTCTCAATCTTGGGCGAACCGACCAGTTCCTTTCTGGCCTTCAATGCCTCTTCATTGATATCGATCAATAAGACTTTTTCCACATCCTCCGTTTCTACAAAATCATAGATTGCAGATAAGCTCTGCCTTCCTGCTCCACCTGTTATTGCCGCTTTCATCGTTTTACCTCCTAAATTAATCTGCTCCTGCCGATCACTACGTTTAAATATTTGCACTTATTTGTAACGCAAACGGTGTGCCAAAAGCGAAAATATTTTTTATTATATTTCTGATCCCTTGTTTTTCAACGTTTTCCCGCCTCTTGACAGTCGGGCAATCTTTTGCCGTTCAGCTATGGCCTGCCGCCGCCATGCACCTGCGCATATTTTTTATGTTCTCTGGCATAGCGGCAGCCCCCTTCCTTCAAGCTTATTCTTCGTCCTCTTCTACCCGGAAGACCCCTCGTTTGATTTCTATCAAGTAGAGAACCAGACAAATAGGTCCGCAAACAAAATTAGCAATGATTAAAAAGTAGAATATGGGCGTATTTCCTACCGTAAACCCATACAGAATCAGCAGGCTTATGATTACGACGACAACCGAAAAAATATTTCCGATTCGATTATTTTTATCAGACATGACGTTCTCCTTTCTTTCTATGCTCCCAGCTTATCCTTTTCTTTTTGTGCCTTGTAAGTCATGGGGCAGGCGGTAAAGTAAACCACAAAGCTGATTACCCAGGTAAATACATTGGATGGTATTCCATAGGGTGCTTTTAAAGCAAACTCCCATATCGCATAGGCGACAATGCCGCAGAGTACTGCAATAAAACCTCCGTTGGCGGTCTTTCGCTTATAAAAGAACCCAGCTACAATGGGAATGAAGAACACCGCGACCTGGAATCCGCCTATGTAGTACCAGGCGTTGGCAATGCCGTCGCTCCAAAGATACGTCCCCAGGATAATGAACAATCCCACAAATACGATCATTACCCGGCTCAATTTGAGAACTGCCGCATCCTTCATACTCGGCTTTATTAAATCTTTGCACACATCCTTTGCCAAAATACCTGCACTGATTAAAATATCGGCGCTGGAGGTGGACATGACAGCCGCTACCAGGGCGGCTACAAAGAGCCCTCTCAAACCGGTGGGCAAAACGGTGAATACCGCGGCCCAGAATCCCTGGGAGATGGTCTCTGCTTCGGGGAACATGACAGATGCTGCCATACCGCCGAAGACCATGATTGCGCTGAAGGAGATTCCGATTCCCAACATAACCGAATAAGCGACTTTAATTTCGCCTCCGCCCTTAGCAGCACCGAATCTCTGATAACTCTGCGCATTGACATATAGGGCCGCAGCTCCAATTACCCATGCCACCACATCCAGGGCCGAGTTATGTCCCAAAGGCGTGAGCAGTACTGGGTCGGTAGCCGCAATGGAATCATAGACCGGCTGCAATCCGCCGAAATGGAGCAAGAGACCGAGCCCCAGTGCTCCGGCCGCAATGGTCATAACCGCGAACTGAATCATGTCGGTTACTGCCAGCGCCCACAGACCTGCCATTGCCGTGTAGAAAATAATTCCCACTCCCGCAATGACCACGGTGGCATAGATAGGAAGCCCGGATACCATATGGAGCACATCGCCCACCGCGAACAGCAGCGCCGCTGAATACAGCACGGAGAAAATCGGGACAATGGTAGACAAAGCTTTCGTTTTCTTATCGTAAAAGTATCCGACCAAATCCGGCAGCGTCACCACATAATCGGGAATCTTGTCCCTTGTAAAAGGTCCAATCCAGATAGCCAGAGGCAAACGCATCAACCCGGTTGGCACTACATAAATAAATAAAATAGAAATTCCCATGGTCCAGCCGCATTCAGCCAGACCGACGATGGTCCACGAGTCATACCACCCGGCCATGGCCACACCAATGAGGACGGGAATGGTCAGCCGGCGCGAAGCTACGAAAAAGCTCTTAAAGCTCTTGCTGGCCCTGCTGTGCATAACGAACCCCACACCCAGGACAGCCACAAAATAAACTACCAGTATGATCCAATCCAGCGATGACCACAATTCGTTAAAATCAATCATTTTTTTCTCCTTTCCTGAAAAAAGCTTTTACTGTTTTAACTATCCAGTCTTACCTTTAGTCCGCTAATATGTTCTGATGATAAGGCGTATTGATCCAAATAAGCGTATTTCACCATCTCTTTTCCCCTGGCAGCAACGACCATTTCAACCGCGGGACGATAGAATTCATTTTTCTTCCTTAGTTTAATTTCCGATCTCCCTCTGGAGATCCGCTGCAAATATTTATAACGTATCATGTCGTAGCATTTTTGTTCCATCTCCTGTTCCGTACAGTTTTTTTGCAAAAGTTCGAAAGGCTGGTCAAGCTCCGATAAATTATTGCTCTTTGTACGGAAACGTTCTTTTTCTACTAAATCAAAATGAAAACCGTGTACCTCGTTGGCGTCGAAAATGATCGCGATTTCTCCTTGTCTGTTGAGAAATTTTGTTTTTTGCGGCCCCTTTTGCATGGAATAGTAATAGATCAACATGTTGTAGGGCACTAATACCGGTCGGTACGAAACCATTTCATACGGAACCGGATTGAAAAGTCCCAAAAACTTCACATTGAGGCTTTTCATTTTTTCCGCGACAGCTTGGTCGATGGTTTTACTCCTTTCCGTAATTCGTACTGTTTTATTCTTCATATTGCGGCCCTCCTTTTCATCAAAACGGTTTGTGCTGTCTGCCTACCAAATAGAGCAATATCCGTGCCACTGCACTTTTTTCTCTATATTGGCGCATTTTTCAGCGCTCTTTATTTTTATTGCTGTTTTTTTATGAATTTTCAGTTATTTTTTATGCTCTCCCGCATATGGTTTTTGCAGCTGTGCATACGCTTAGCCCTCTTCATAGGTTTTTTGGACCAGCTCAATATATTTTTCTTTATTTACCGGTCTGGCATTACTGGGGGTGGATACATTTACCATGCAGACCTCCGCCAGCATATCGAATTTATCCGGCTCTACATATCCCAGAGAGCGCAAAGAGGGAATTTCAAGATCTTTTGAGAGCTGCCGGATCCATTGGGCACCGCACTGCGCGATTTCCCGATCAGATTTTCCTGTCGGATCGATCCCCAGCGCCAGGGCTGCATCCCTATGTTTTTTCACATCCGCAGGGATATTGTATTCAAATACCACCGGCAGAAAGATCGCATTGGCGACCCCATGGGGCGTATCGTAATATCCGCCGATTGCTTCTGCAAGGCAATGAACAGAGGCAATGTCAGAAAAGCCGAAAGCCAACCCGGCCAGCAAACTTCCCATCATCATCCCATACGCATGTTCATCGCCTTTTTGATACATCATATTTCTTAAATTGGCAGCGATCAGTTTAATGGCAGCCAGGGCAAAGGCATCCGTAATGGGACTGGCGCATTTGCAGGTATAAGCCTCTAAGGCGTGGGTTAAAGCATCAACCCCTGTAGAGGCGATGATCCCCTGCGGAAGCCCTTTCAAAAGCTGCGGATCAAGCAGAGCGATATCGGGCCGTATTTTATCGTCAAAAATACAGGTTTTCTTTTTCTCTGCATCCAGCGTCAAAACCGCAAAAGATGTGACCTCGCTTCCCGTTCCCGCTGTGGTGGGTATGCACATGAGGGGAATGGGTTTTTCCTTGACTTTATTGGGTTTGAGGATGTTGGCGATGGGTCCCTGATTGGTCACCAGACAAGCGATGGCTTTGGCGCTGTCCATACTGCTTCCGCCGCCCACGGCCAATACAAAGTCCACCTGTTCCGCAATGGCTATGTTTCCCGCCTCCACGCAATGGATATCCCTTGGGTTGGGCATGATTTGATCGAAGATCACGTAAGAGATTTTCGCTTTTTTTAAAGACGCTTCCACCCTTTCTGTAATGCCCGCTCTGCGGATCCCTTCGTCGGTGACGATCATGACTTTTTGGGCCCCCTGCTCTTTTACCAGTTCTCCTGCCCGGTCCACATACCCGTTTCCAAATTCGATTCTCGTCGATAAATTAAAACTTACTCCTTTCATAAGCACCTCCTGATTCGTCAGAAATATCGGACGATTATTTATAACGCAATGTTCATGCCAACCCGTTCGCCGCGGGCTGCAATGGAAGCTTGTCAGAAAAATGGTATAGGATTTGCATTATTTAATAACAAAGTCTAGATCATGAAGGAGGTACAATATGATTATCAATCACACGTTTGCGTTCAACCATCGCACAAGAATTTGTTTTGGGCCTGGTATATGTTCAGAAACAGGAAAGGAAGTGGGCAGTTATGGGACCCGGGCATTGATCGTCACAGATCGCGGTGTACGCAATGCCGGTATCGTTGATAAAATTCAAATCAGCCTTAGACAAGCAGGCGTTGAGTATGCCGTTTATGACAAGATTCTTCCCAACCCCAGAGATACCAGCTGCGATGAAGCAGCGGAACTGGGTAAGGATTTTGGCGCTGATGTGATTCTCGGTATTGGCGGCGGCAGCAGTATGGACAGCGCCAAGGCGGTGAGCGTTCTCATGAGCAACGGCGGCAGCTGCTCCCATTGGGCAAAGGTCAGAAAATTTGACAAGGAGCTGTTTCCCGTCATCTGCGTACCAACAACTTGCGGAACTGGAAGCGAAGTAACTTTTGAAGCGGTCATTACCGCTACTGAGTTGGGCATGAAAGTCTCCATGTCCGATGGTTTTAAAATGGCTCCCAAAGTGGCGATCATGGACCCGGAGTTAACCATGACGGTACCGCCGCTGGTAACAGCTTCCACTGGTATGGATGCGCTTACTCATGCACTGGAAGCTTTTACTTGCACCTACTCGCATCCCATTTCTGATGGCATCGCCATGTATGCCATGAATAAAATCGCCGGCAGTATTGTCACGGCGACAAAAGAGGGGTCTAATTTGAAAGCCAGGGAAGATATGATGGTGGGAAGCCTGATGGCTGGAATTGCTTTTACCAACACCTTTCTTGGGGCTGTCCATTGCTTTTCTGAGCGGCTGGGTGGTTTTTACGATATCCCTCACGGTATCGCCAATTCCATCTTCCTGCCCTTTGTCACGGAATATAACATGCGTGCAGATTATGAAAAACATGCCATTGCAGCTAAATGCCTGGGGATTGAAACCTTTGGACTGTCCGATGAGGAAGCTGCCGCAGAAGGGGTCAGCAGACTCTTTGATTTAAATGATGTACTGGGCATTCCAAAATTCAGTGAGCTGGAGGTGGTTGATCCCAAGGACTTTGAAGAAATTGCCGCTCTGTGCGACTCCCACGCCTGCAAAAAAGCAAATCCGCGCCCCATCGGCCATAAGCAGTTCTTGGAAATCCTGCAGAAGGCCTATGACTTTTAGAAAGAGGAAGTCTGTTTTCTGCTTAGAGGACCATCAGCAAAAAGGTATCACCACTTTTGGCGATACCTTTTTCCTTTTGACAAAGTATTCGTTCCTTTTAACGGTGCGTTAAACGCCCTTTTTATGTTTAATGGATTTCACTTCTGGCGAAACAATATAGGGAGCATTTTGTAATTTCCGTTTGCCTTCTTTAAACTTGCTCCAAAAACTGATGTCCGCCTTAGGATTGACGTAATCAGCCTCAGCCTTCAGCGCGGCCCACCTTAATCAATTCAATTTCTTTTGCCCTGGTCAAAGCAGAAAGCCATTCATCCTCTGCTCCACTCTGCTCTACAATAAATACTTTCACCCTTTTTCCTCCTCATAAACAATTCTGCCGTCTACCATGGTCAAAAGCGGCTTAACATGGAACATTTGGTCTCTGTCATGGCAGATCTGAAAAATATTTTTATCCAGCACGACCATATCCGCCAGTTTGCCTGCCTCCAAAGTACCTAATCGCTCCTCCATTCCGGCGGCGAAAATGCCTCCGTATGTATAAGCCTTTACCGACTCCTCCACGCTCACCCGTTCTCTTGGATTCCATCCGCCCTGTGGCTGGAGCTGATTTGTCAATCGATTGACCGCACGAAAGATGCCTCTCCACGGATCCAGCGGTGCCACAGGGCTGTCCGTGCCGTAGGCCAAAACGCCTCCCCCTTTGCGGATCGATTCAAAAGGCCAGGAATAATTCATCCGGATTGGCCCTAATTTTTTGTGAAAAGGGTGCTCCACAAAATCATATTTGGGCAGATGCTCCGGCTGAACGGAGGCAATGACACCCAGTTCTCCGAACCTGGGTATATCTTCCGGCGTCGTAACTTCGATATGCTCGATGCAATGGCGCAGATCCTTTCTCCCGTACAAGTTTTGAGCAGTTTCAAAGGAGTCAAGGCAAAGACGCACCCCCGCATCACCGCAGGCATGAATACGCATTTGGACATCACCTTTATGAAAGGTTTTCACCAGCTCTAAAAATCGATCAGGATCGATCATGGGCGTTCCCTTTTCTTTCGGATTGTCCCAGTAGCCTTCCAGCATATACCCCGAGTCACCTTGGGGCGTTCCATCGATAAAGGCTTTCACGCCGCAGCATTTGAGCATCGAAGACGAATATTTGCGCTGCAGCTCATGAACCTCCTTGAGTGGCTTCTCAAGCTCCACATAGAAAAAAATTCTAGCATTAAGCCCACCGCTGTCCTCAAGGTACTTATACGCTTCCGGCCGAATGGGACAGACGCCTACGACATCCCCGAGAGAGGTGATACCACAGCGGTTGGCGGTTTTAATAAAGACCTTGGCGTAGTTGGCGACCTCTTCATCCGACATCCGCTCAAATATTTTTTTCTGAACCTCAAACATAGCCGTTTCATGGAGGTATCCGGCGGGGTTCCCCTCTTCATCTCTGCTGATCCTCCCATTGGGCGGGTCCGGCGTCTCCTTTGTTATATGGAAGATTTCCAGCGTCTTACTGTTGACCCATGCTCCGTGACACTCTTTATTCAATGCAAAGACCGGAACGTCGGGGAAATATTGGTCAAGAGCAGCCTTGCTCGGCTCTTTGCTGGTATTCCACAGAATGTCGTCCCAGGCGCCTCCCAGGACCCATTGTTCTTTTGTCTTACTTTTATTTCTTTCCCACAGCATCCGGGCGGCTTCCTCTTCAGAGGCTGCCGTTCGCAAATCGCCATCCAGCTCAATGGTTGCGCTGTTGATCAAGTGAACGTGAAAATCACAAAACCCCGGCAGCACCAAGTTATCCGTAAAATCGTAAACGTCCTCTGCTTTCATCAACTGTGGAAAATCTTCACGCTTTTCATAAGGAATCAGCTGATGGATCGAATTGCCGTCTATGCAGACATATCCATCGATCCACTGGCCTTCTTTGTTGGTATATATATATTTACTTCGGATTGTGATCATAATCAAATCCTCCTCACTTCTATTTGCCCTCCAGCATCATCTCTACTTGAGCCATCTTTCCCCGGGCCATCTCTTCTGTTATCAATACCTGGCCGCATTTGGGACAGCAGGGCATGACGTGGTTAAATTCCCTTCCTAAATAAGTAAATCTAACCGGTTTTTCAACCAGCCTCTGCCGGCACTTACAGCAGACCACTTCCATCTCTTCGTCCATCATCCTTCTCCTTCTTCAAACGCCATTCGATGACAATAAGCGTTGATCAGTTCATAGGAGGTCTCCTTCTCCACATATTCGGCCCAATAGGTCATAAATCCGATTTTCAAAGATCCCAGAGTATGCCCGTTGGTCTGATTGCGCATCTTATGCTCTGTCCTTTCACAATGAGAAATCACGTGAAACAGATCGTCCTCCAAAATATAATTGTGATCCAATTTTTGTTTCAATGCCTGGCTAATATCAATTGGTTTCCCTTTGACAAGACGGTCGGCGGTAAGGCCGGAATTTTCTTTTTGATCATCGCTTTTTTGCAGCTGATGTTTCAGCGCTTCCCGGTTTTGCCTCCGCTGCGTCTGTGTCGGTGCCGTGCGGTTCTGGCAGTTTAAAGAAAATACCAGATCCAGCACATGGACAGCATCTTTTCCCTCCGCGGCTAACAGATCTCTGCAGTTGCTGCAGTAGGTGATATACGGGACCGGACTCTGTGCCGCCCGCCTTTGTGTAACTTCCTTCGTGTACTGAGAATTGACAATCGCCGTATGGCCCCCATATCCGCAGCACCGGGCTCTGCTTTTTTCCGCAGGTATTGGCAAAAGCTCTGCACCTGCCCGTTCCGATAGACTGCGAACAGCCTGCTGGCCGGCATCGTCGTGTCTGGCGCTGCAAGGATCAAAGACAGCATAGGACGCATGATTGAGCTGCTGTTTCATAGGAGTCCGCCATTTTTCCAGCAGCGTATAAACCATCTCTCCCTTCAGCCCTCCAATATGCTCCTCCATCATTTTTTTACAAGTGGCGCAGGCAAAAATCACCTTGGGCTGACCCAGCGCCTCCCACTTTTTCTGGAAATCCCCAAACATGCGGCCTTCCCTTTCCTCATCGCCTGACCAGAGAGCAGGTGCGCCGCAGCAGTCTACAAGCAGCGCCACCCGGCCCACATGGGAGCAAATCCGCTGATAGGTTTTTAAAACGTACTGAGGATCCGATGCTCCCAACTGACATCCAGGGAAAAACAGCCAGCTGGGGTTTTCCCTCCTGTCCCAAAGAAACACGCTGTTTTCCCGCGCATGGGTCATATCCCGCAGAAAGAAGTCATGGAATGCCCAAGGCATACGGCCTTTCTTATGAAGAATGCGCCGGGCTTCCAGCAAATATGACTGAAAATCGATGCCCTCCGGGCAGCATCTAACGCAGTATCCGCACTGACTGCAGGATGCAATCAGCTTGGTGGCCACCGTTATATCCGATAGCACCCCTTTCACTTGGGTTGTTCCCCTTACTTCTTCGATCATTTTAAGCGGGGATTTCCGATAATAACGGAGCAGATCGCAGTTTTTCTTACAGGCATCGCAGGAACACCGCAGACATCTGCCGGCTTCCTGCATGACCTGTTCTTTTTCGGCAGGGCCGTCTCCTGTGAGAAACGACCCCTGCCGCAGGATTTCTCCCAGATCGGGAAAAGGAATCGTTGTGGAAAACGATTTGTGTTCATGAGTCATTTTACCTGTTAAGAAATAGGTTTCGATGGCCACAGCACCCTCGATTCCCTGGGCAATGGCATGGATTGTATCCGCCCCCAGGAGGGAACCTCCTATGAAAACGCCTTCCTTTTCCTCAATCCCCAAATTTCTTCCATTCCTTCCGGTGGCTATATAGACCGCATCAAAGTTTTCCTCAGCCAGTTCTGGCAGCGACAGGATCTCAGAATTTAATCGCACATCCAGCTCTTCATACTGAAACTGTCTTTGTATATCGGTGAGAAATATGCTTTCCGGCAGCAGTTCCCACAGATGACCGCCCAAACGAGCATCCCGTTCAAACACCACAACTTGGTATTTTTTCAGGCAGAGCTTGAGCGCGCAGCTGAGGCCGCTGATCCCGCCGCCGATCACAGCTGCCCGTTTTCCCTTTAGCGGGACATTGTAGTCGATGGGGTCTAAGTTTTTCGTCAACCCGATCACAGCCTCTTCCAGCCGGCGCATATCAACAGCCGCATCGATTTCGTTTCTGGGGCATGCTCCCCGGCAGTACTCCGGGCAGAGGGCAGATACCACCAGCGGAAACGCCACTGAGTTTTGATAAAGCTTATAAGCGGCGCGGAAGTTGCCCCGCTGTATCTTGTTCATAAAATCCGGCACATCCAGGTGAAAGGGACAGGCTGCGGAGCAAAAAGACGGTTCGTTTTCTTTACAGGTCTTAACGTATTCTCTCATGGCCAGACGTCTCTAAAACTTTCCGGTATCGCGTATCTTTTGGATTTCATCGTACATGTCCGGACCCAAATAATATTTTTTAGGCGGTTCAACCTTTTTTCCGGCTGCGATGGCCTCAAGGCCGGCTTTCACCTTTTCCGGTTTTGCCGGAAGCTCGTAAATGCGCACGCCGCAGGCATTGCTTATGGCGTTGATCACTGCCATATGGCCGCTGGACTGAAAGGCTTCCGATGCTCCCGATGAGCCGAAGGGTCCGTTCTTTCTCCTGGTTCCCATATGGATCAGCTGAATGTCATCCGGAATATCTTTGATATATGGCACACCACAGGAGAATGGGTTGTTATGCTTCCTCACATCCAGATAATCTTCGCTGAGGGCGAATCCCATACTGTGGGATATACCGCCGTAGGCCTGGCCTTCTACTGCATGGATATTTCCAATCACTCCCACATCGTCGATACAGGTGAATTTGAGGATCGTAGTTTTTCCTGTCTCCGTATCGACTTCAACTTCCGCCATATATAGCGCATAAGTATAGTCGATGGACGGGTTTCCCTGGCCAGTAATTGGATCGGTCGGCACCAGACCAGGTACAGTGGCATTTTCATGCTGTCCCACATATTTGGTCGGAATTCCTTCTGCTGTCATTTCCTCATAAGTACGATACGTTCCATCCTCTTTGCGCATGGCTTTTATCAGTTTTTCTGCAGCAATGATCGTCGCTTTTCCGTTCATGTAGTGGGAACGGCTGCTGGCGGATGAACCGCTGTTGGGGCACACAGCGCTGTCGTTTTGTATTAGCCTGATCTGATCCAAGGTTACGCCCAGCGGCTTGAGCGCCTCTGCCGTTACCATCAGCGAACCAATATCGCCTCCCTGGCCCAAATCCTGCCAGGTATCATATTTTGTAAAGGTATTGTCCGGGTTCAATTCGATGGCTACGGTGCATTGATCAAAAGGATTATCGGTCACATTATAACCGCCCCAGGCCAGGCCGACGCCTCTTCGTTTCTGCGGCGTATCCTCAGCCCTGGCCTCTGCAACAGCCTTCTCATAAAGCGGTTTTAACCGTTTCATCATTTCTTCCATAGGGTAATCGACAAAATCAGATCCTGCCAGATTTTTGTCTCCTTTCCTGGCGATGTTTCTCCAGCGAATTTCAAAAGGATCCATGCCGATCTTTTCTGCCAGCATATCGATGACCGCTTCTCCCGCCGTATAAGCCTGGGGCGAGCCGTATCCCCGATATGCCGTGCCAAAGCCGTGGTTGGTAAAGGCAACCCGTGACAAGACTCTGGCGTTGGGAACAGAGTAGGGGAACAGAACAAAACGGATGACTTTGTTGGCCAGATCATCGCCCATTTCAGCATAAGCTCCGTGGTCAATACCGATATCAAACTCGGCGGCAGTAATCTTTCCGTTCTCGTCGCAGGCCAAGCGGGCATTGCTGTAAGAGGCGGACCGTTTTCCGCTGAAGTGCATGAATTCTTCGTAGGACATGGACAACGCAATCGGCATCTCTGTTGCCATGGCTGCTATCCCAGCCAGTGCAAAAGATGCAGCTGTAATGGACCAGCCAAAGCTGCCGCCTGCCGGATTCATAACCATGCGCACCCGTTCCGGCGGCAAACCGATGGATTGGGCAACATCGCTTTTATTCCAATAGATGGACTGGGATTTACAATGGATCGTCAAAACATCGTCCTCATCAAAGTACGCCTGTACAGTATCTCCTTCAATGGAAAGGTGAGGCTCTCTTGTGGAATAAAAACTGCCGCTCACTGCATACTCCCCTTCATCAATGAGCGTTTCCACATCCTCATCTCCCTTGACAAGGGGCCACTTTGCATAAATATTGGGGGATTCTTCATGGATGCGAATGGCATCGGGCATGGCCGCATCCAGATAGTTTACATACTCCGGCAGAGGTTCGATTTCGACCTTTACCTTCTCGGCCGCCGCTTTGGCTTGCTCTTTTGTTACAGCCGCCACCATGGCTGCCACATCGCCGTACATACGGATCCGATCTTCCGCTAGAATATGATGGGGCGCTTTCATATTGGTGGAAAGGGGCGATGCTGTAAAGAGATCCATATGATTGGTGCCTTTTACATCTTTGCTGGTAATTACTTTGACAACGCCCGGCATCTTTTCCGCCTCTGTGCAGTCGATGCTAATGATGGCTCCATGACTTACTTTTCTCGGCTGAACCAGTGCTACATGCAAGGTGCCCGGAGGCATTTTCAGCTCCACGTCATCGCCGTAGTCCACCGTACCGCAGGCCTTACCCAATGCGGAAGGCCTTACAACAGGTTTTCCGTAGTATTCCTTAGTCTGGTCATCTGGCTTATACCAAATTTCCTCTATGGTCTTTTCACCCCGCATCACTTCTGCTGCCAGCATCACCGCATCTACCAGCTGTTTATATCCGGTGCAGCGGCAGACGTTTCGGTGTTTTTGGAACCAATCTCTGACTTCTTCCCGCGCAGGCGCTGGATTTTCTTTCAGCAGTCCATAGGCAGACACAATAAAGCCCGGTGTGCAGAATCCGCATTGAACGCCGCCGCAGTTAACCCAAGCTGCCTGAAGGGGATGGGGCTGGTTGGGCGTGCCGATTCCTTCTATCGTTGTCAGCTGACTGTATTCTTCCACTGTTTTGATCTTCTTTGTGCAGGAACGGATCACCTTCCCGTTGAGAATTACAGAACAAGCGCCGCAGACCCCGGTCCCGCACCCGACCTTTGTCCCAGTAAGACCCAGCCGGCGAATTACCGACGCCAGGGTATCCTTCTCTGGGTCACAAATAAACGTTCGATCCGCGCCATTCATGTTCAACGTCATTTTCTTTAATTTCATCATGAACAAATCCTCCTGTTCGCATCATAATAGCTAACCAGTATTCCTTTGATATCCTTTTTAATCCGCAATCTCTATGCCAATTTGAAAATGCTTATTTTCAACGATTTTCACTGATTCTTCAGACTTTCTATGCGCATGCGCATAATGCCTATGCGTCAACACCTGTTTCTCAAACGGCGAATCAGCTCTTCGTGCTTCGTTTTTGAAATCGGATAAAGCAGCACAAAGACAGCTGCCGTTAAAAATAAAATCCCTGGTACCACGGTCAGAGAAATCTGGATCCCCCATAGGGCGGTCCGGCTTTGCCGCAGCATATCGGGTTCATAGCCAAAGAAAAAAAGGACACCGGCCAGCAGCTGTGTAGCACAGGCATTGGATACTTTCAAAATGATTTTGGACAAAGAGAGAATCGTTGCTTCCCGGCGCCTGTGGTTTTGGTATTCATCCACTTCGCTGATATCGTAGAGCATGGGATAAATCAGCTGCCAATAGGCCGAACTGCCGATTGTAAAGGCGATTATATAAAGGCATAAAAAGAGCAGAGAGTTGATGCCGAATATACCAAAACCGATCGATAGAATACCGGCCCCAATGTAACATCCTGCCATGACGATCCGTTTATCACCTTTTTTGGTGCAGGCAGACAAGATTGGAGTCATGAGAATTCCAAATCCGGTCATAACTGCAAACACAACGGATTTGCTCTCCTCTGAAATGCTTAGGTTATATTTCATAAAGTAGGCGATGCTGGAGCTGGAGAAAACATTGGCTATGCACACCAGCAGAGTCACGGCAAGGAGTAATCGCATCGGCTTTAATTGAAAAACTTCCCAATATTCTTTTATAACCGTCTTCTGCTGCTTTAGCTTCGGCGGCAAGCCGGTCGTTTTGCTGGAGAACCATCTGCATGTTGCAATCTGCGAAAGGGCGGAGAGAACGGCGATACCCAGTATGCTGGCCTGCCACGCCCTTTCCTGGCTCAAGCCCTCTGACTGAAGAAGCTTTACCAGTGGCAGCAATATGGCAATACTGGTCAGATTCCCCAACCCCATAAAAAATCTGGCGTAGCTTCGCAGGGATGTTCGTTCCCCTGAATCCGTCGTCATATCGGCCCCAAGAGCCTCATAGGGAATCATAAAAAAGGAGTGGGCTGTCATCAGCAGGGACATTACAACCGTATAGTAAATGCCGACAAACAGGGCGCTGCCTTTTACAACGGTAAACATCATCACCAGTGCAGCAGACATTGGCATAATGGAAGCCTTCATATACGGCAGCCGCCGGCCGCCGGCAAAGGAAAAGCGGTCGGAAAGATAGCCGATCAGTCCGATTGAAAAAGCGTTCCATATTGTGGAAATAAAAATGATATGGCCGGCCGCCAACGTTTCTACCCCTGCGATATCGGTCATAAAAAAGAGCGCATAAATCACCAATAAATTGTAAACTGCCGTATCGCCCAGTGAAGCGGCGCCATATCTGATTTTTTCTTTTAATGAAAACATTCTATCCTCTCCCCACACCTATATGTTCTACATATAGGAATTGCAAGTTCCATTCCACCACAATTATTGAAAAAACAAAAAATTTCGTCAATGGCACAAGAATTGCGTATTTCTTAGGGTAGATTGTGTCAATAATAAAAGGGAAGAAGATACTTCCATGCAAGTATGGGAAAGAATACTTTATCTTATAAGCTGGTTCTATGTTGACTTGCATAGCTGATATGCGGCCGTGCATTTCGACAGTCTGCCAGAGAAAAACATATTGGGGGATTTTTATGATTAATGAAAAGGAACATATTTCACATTTAATAAGAACGTTTATTGAAGAGATCATTCACCCTTACCGGGAACTGAATGTTCAGATGTCCGAGCAATGGATGCAGGCAGGAAGGGACGACTTTGATTACAATGGTGTGATTCACGGCCTCCTTCATTTAAAAAAAGCGGCCGAGGAGCTGGCCCGTGATTCTGATAAGACGGATGTGCAGCCGGAGCAGCAAGCTCTATTCAACAAATGCGTCACCCTCTTCATCACAGCTGTGGAGCAGCAGATACAGACGCTTCGTACTCTGGGATATCAGGCTGCACAAACGATCGGCGCTGCTGCACAAGAACAAGACCAAAGCCAGCGCTATCTGGCTTCCATGAGCAAAAACCTGACAGCGCTGAAACAGAGTCTCAAAAAATAGGGATAGCCCCTTAGAAAATCAGAAAAAGCATACGCTGCCCAGCGCACTCACGCAAAAGGGCTGCTGCATGAAAAAGCAATTCATACAGCAGCCCTTTTTTCTATATTCTCTTAAAAATCTGTGCGAATCAATACCACATCAATCCGGTCAATATGTTATAACTTGCGAGCCAGGTTGAGCAAGTTTCACTTATTCTGCACCTCTCGGCAGCTCCGTATTAATCTGGTCAGAATAGTATACCTTGCAAGCCGCGTCGCAGCAAGATTCAGTAATTTTTACCCTGCGGCAACGCCGTATTCAATGGTAAAAATACTACACATTGATATCCAGCTCAGTGAGCTTACGGTACAAGGTTGCCCTGGAAAGGCCCAATTCTTTGGCAACTGTATCCTTCGCATTGCCGCTGCTGCCATACTTCTTAAGCTTACGGGTAATGATTTCTTTTTCGTATCGCTTGACCTGCTCCGACAGAGGCAGATTGGTATCCTGAAATTTCATGATGCTGTCCTCGTTGCGCAAAAGCCGGGTTGGGACTTCATCCATGCCAATAGTATCGCCGAAGGCCATGTTGGTTCCGTATTCCACTGCATTTTCCAATTCTCGGACGTTTCCCGGCCAGTCGTGATTGACGTAAAGCTCCTCAACTTCCTTGGTGAATCCGGTAATTTTGCGATTCATGAAAGTATTATATTTTTTCAAGAAATGGTACATCAAAAGCTTGATATCATCTCGCCGCTCTCTCAATGGAGGAATCATCAGCGGAATAACACTGAGCCTGTAATATAAGTCCTCACGGAACGTTCCCTCGCGGATCATACCTTCCAGGTCCTTATTGGTGGCCGCGATTACCCGAACATCAACAATAATATTTTTATTGCCGCCAACCCTTTCAAAGCGCATGTTCTGAAGAACATGGAGAATTTTAACCTGCAGGTGGGGCGGCATGTCGCCGATTTCATCCAGAAAAATGGTTCCGCCGTTGGCCAATTCGAACTTTCCGGCCTTGCCTTTATCGCTGGCACCGGTAAAGGCGCCCTTTTCGTAGCCGAACAGTTCACTTTCCAGCAAATTTTCAGGAATGGCTCCGCAGTTGACCGTTACAAAGGGGCCTTCTCCTCTTGGGCTTGCATAATGGATGGCTTTGGCGAACATCTCTTTTCCCGTACCGCTCTCTCCAGTGATCAATACGGTGGAGTTGCCTTTGGCCGTAATCATAGCCTGCTTTTTGGCCCGTTTTATTTCGTCGCTGTTGCCGACAATATCGTCCAGAGTGTTTTTCAGTGCTCTGGTATTGATATTATAAACCAGTTTTTGTGCTTCTTCGATATCTCGGAAAGAGATGACCACTCCGCCTATGTCATCTCCTGACATGTAAGGCTTTGCCGTTACAATAAAATGCATCTGACCTCGGTCCGTCTTGAAAATCTCTTCGTTTTCCGTATAGCCCCGGCCGGTCTCTATGACCTCCAGTGCCGGTGTACCGAGCATAAACTCATTGATATGGGTTCCGATCAAATCTGCCTTGGTCGTTTTAAAAAGGGTGGCCGCCATATTATTGCAGTGTTTAATATATCCGCCTCTATCCAGCGCAAAGATGCCTTCGTGGGTGGTCTCCAAAACCGTAGACATCTCGTCCCTGGAGATTTCCACGTCCTCCAGTATCTCCTGCTGAGCAGCTTTCGCTGCTAAAAGGTCGGCCATCTTCTCAACAAAGGTAACCATGCTTCTCTTTTTATCCAGTAGAATCTCCCTCTGCTCTTCCGTAAAGGCTACCAGTCCGATGACTCCTATGATATTTTCGCCCATTTTAATGGGCGTACAGATCTCTGACAGTTCTCCGAAATGGGTCTGTCCGCTGCCCATGTCATCGTAGTTTTCTTCTGCTTTTGCATCTTCTATGTATTCTGTTACGCCGCTTCTGAGAACTCTGGCATACAGATAATTGCTATCCAGTCGGCCGCTTTCTTCCTTTTGGCCGATCATCGCAGCGTAAATGCCCGTTCCGCCTAAAATCGTCAAATCCGTATCGACGATCTCAACTTCCACACCAATGGCGATACTAATAGCCTCCGCCACCTGGGTGACACTATTGGAAATTTGTTTTAATATGGACATCGCTCTCTCCTTTATCATTTACGTATAGCTCCACCAATATTATACCATGGAAGTTAAGATTTTAATATGGTTTTTAAGATTTTTTCTCATTCATAATACGATTGAATATTCACAACAAAGAAAATCTTCGGCCTATGCAGTATGAATATCCCCCAAAGGCCCCGTTGAGGCCAGAGTCAGGGATAAGTCGGTTCCTAAAAGGGGGCGGCTGTAGGCATTGAAAAAGCGCAGCCAATATTTATCGCAAATGAACGATTTTAGCCGTGCTTAATCCTTTCGATCAATTTTGACTTTCCGTATGAATGTCCATATGGTTATCATCTTCTTCCGTTACCGCAGATCCGAGATTTACCGAATATTTCTCCAATTCTAAGACAATATTATTGATCTCGGCCATCTTTTCAGGAGACATTTTCTCACTTACGGCAAGATGGGTGTTGTACAAAATTCCTTCCAGTCTCCTGTGGATATCGGAAATATTCTTTTTCATATTTTCCATGGCTTCGCTGTCCATCGCATCCTGTATGGCCTGTTCTTTATTGACGATTTCGTCCTTTTCCAGAATGAATTCTGAATTTCCGGAAATAACGATGGGTTCATACCCCAGCTTCTCCTTTACGGTTTTGGCAAAATCATCTTTTGATTCCTGTTCGCCGTGTACCAAAAAGATATGTTTGGGCTCCCTCTGAAAACCACTGAGCCAGGTTAGCAGTCCATCCCGATCCGCATGCCCTGAGAAACCTTCCAGATTATAGATTTCAGCGTTTACCTTGATCTCCTCGCCGAAGAGGGTTACTTCCTTCTCACCTTCCACCAGCCTCCGTCCCAGAGTTCCCTCCGCCTGATAACCGACAAAAATCACGCTGGCCCTGGCATCCCAAAGGTTATGCTTAAGATGGTGGCGTATCCGGCCGGCGTCGCACATGCCGCTGGCGGATATGATCACTTTTGGATGACGGTCATTATTTAAATATACCGACTCTTCCGTGCTGCGCGTAAACTTGAGATTTTTAAAATCCAGAGGGTTATCCCCTGCAGTAATAATTTCTTTCATTTCTTCGTCAAAGACCTGAGCATTTTTACGAAATACTTCGGTAGCAGTCGTGGCCATTGGGCTATCCACGTAGACCATCAGATTTTCCAAATCCCGGCGATAATCTTCATTGTTGTAAAACCGGCTGAACTCGTAAATCAGCTCCTGAGTCCGGCCTACAGCAAAGGACGGAATTACCGTTGTTCCACCTCGTCTGGCCGTCTTGACCACAATGTCCATCAAGGTTTTTACATCCATGGAATTTTCCGGGTGGAGCCGGTTTCCGTAGGTCGTTTCCATGATCACATAATCTGCTTTTTTGATAATCGTCGGGTCCCTGAGAATGGGCCGGTCCATTACGCCCAGATCGCCGGAAAAAACGATTTTGGAAACATTATCTCCTTCTGTCACCCATAGTTCAGTAATGGCGGAACCCAAAATGTGTCCGGCATCGTTGAATACGATCCGCATCTCCGGATTCAACTCCACCAGCTGGTCATAGAGCACCGGTTTGACATATTTGAGGGACTCTTCCGCATCGCGCACTGTATAGAGCGGTTCCACCGGCGGCCGCCCTGCCCGTTCATTTTTACGGTTTTTCCATTCCGTTTCTTTTTCATGTATGTACCCGCTGTCCCGAAGCATGACTTCCAGCAAATCGGCCGTAGCATCCGTGCAATAGATATCGCCGCGAAATCCCCGCTTCACTAAAAGAGGCAGCCGGCCGCAATGGTCGATATGGGCATGACTGAGTACCACATAATCGATCTCAGAAGGATCAAAAGGAAAGGGCTCATGGTTCATTGCCTCCATAGCTTTTCCTCCCTGGAATTGGCCGCAGTCCAAAAGGATTTTATGGTTTTCTGTCGTAATCAGATGGCAGGATCCAGTTACGCCTGATGCTGCTCCGCAAAATTGTATTTTCATAAGTGAGACCTCCCTTATATTTGTACTGTTCTATAGATTGTTTCCATTATACACCCATAGAGGGGTCCCGGGGAACAGAAAGATTCTGTATGGCAAAATCTTCCGCCCCATCTCTTTACGCAGACAATACAAAACAGCCCCTGGACGAAATCCAAAAGGCTGTTTTGTAATGTTGAAAAGGTAAGATAATTGCTATAATAAGAATCCGAATGCAATAAACAGGATCACTGCCATAGCTGCTGAAATCGCCGCATATGGAAGCTGTGACAGGGCATGATCCAGATTTTCCATTTTACATGCCTGGGATGTGAGTGCTGTGCAGTCGGAATAAAAACACGCGTGGCTTCCAAAGGTTCCTCCGGAAAGAATGGCTCCCAGCACCAAAAGTTCATTGGTCCCGATGGCTGCCGCAAGGGGTATCAGAATAGGTACCGTAATAGCTGGAATTCCCCAGTTGCTTCCTGTTACAAATGCCAGTCCCGCAACGACGACAAAGGCGATGGCGGGAAAGAGTCCGGCACTCATATAAGGCAGAACCGCGTTGATTACATAAGCGGGCAGGCCGATTTCATCCAGCCCGGTCTTCATGGTCAGTGCGCAGACGATGATAAACAACATGGGTGTCATAGATGCAAAACCGTTGACAAAGGAATCGCCGAATTCGGTGAAAGTCAAAGTTTTCGTCGGCAGATACATGATCAACGCTACCAGAATGGCTGCGATCAGCCCGTACAGAACTTCTCCTGTGACGACAGCCACTGCAATGAGAACGATCATCGGGATCAGAAAATTCATAACTTTTCCGTCCTGAGTGTCCAGTTCTTCTTGGCTCATAACTTTCTCTGATAGGTTGAACTTTTCACTCTGCTGAGAATAGACATTGCCGCCTTCCGCAACTCTTTGGTATGCTTTTTTCATGGTGCCCAGTTTGGGAATGATACCGTAGATTGCCAGCGGAACTACGATCAGAGCCGTAATTGCATAGAAGATAAACGGCATGGCGTGTATGTAGATAGACATCCCTTCGCCGTACTGCTGCAGTTCTTTTTGGTCGGAGAAGATTCCTGCGAAGAAAATCGCCCAGGTGGATAAAGGCAGTAATACGCACACTGGCGCCCCCGTGGAAGCTGTCACGTAAGCAAACATCTCTCTGGGGATTTTCTGCCTGTCGCAAACGCCTCTCATGGCCGAGGTCAGGGTCATAATATTGAGAGCATCGTCCATAAATACAATAATGCCTAAGAAAAAAGTAGTAATTAAAGATTTTTCCGGCTTATTGGCCAGCTTCGCCACAATTTTCGAAAATCCAAAAGTACCTCTTGATTTTTCGAAAAGCATGACCAGGCTTCCAAACAAGCCCATGGTGACAAGCATTGACGCATTGTCAGAAATGGTAAAATATAATGCTTCCAAATAAGGCGGGATAAATCCAATCCCATGCGCTACTACAAAGGCCAGCACGCCGCCGATGATGAGCGGTTCAATGGTTCTTTTGGTCAATAGTGCCATCACAATTACGATCAGCGGCGGCACTAATGTGAGTAATCCATAATCTACAGCCTGTTCCAAGTTCTTCACCTCGTTTCATTGCCGCCTGCCGGCGGTTTTCAGTTCCGCCGGCAGACTCACCTTACAAAGAACGCTTAACGCTATCCTTCGATGCACTGTTCCTTCCACTTATATGGATAACCGGTATCCATCATTCTCTTGAGGAAATCTTCTGGATCCAGCTGGTCTGAGAAAATAATTCCCTTATCCATTTCCACCTGGCCCAGCATAACGGTTCCAATCGCCAGCGGCAGCGCTACATAAACCAGCGCGGTTCCGTAGAGCTTTTTCAATTCAGGACCAGGAGCATTCATCTTCGGGCAATTTGCTTTGTATGTCATCTTCTTTCCGTCTTTTTCTCCAGAAACTTCAACGATCAGTTCAATAAAGGCCGTTTTGTCCGCTTCTGCAAGCTGCTCATCGGTGGCGCCGAAAATGTTATTCTGTGGAGGCGGCACCATGGCTGTTACCACATCGATGGGAGCCACTTCCGTATCGCCTACTTTGACCTTTTCCTGTGAGCAGAGTCCGGATGCGTAGAAGATTGCCGGCTGGTACATTAAATAATATTTAAAGTCCAGCTCTTTTACGCCTTCAAATGTGGACGGCATACTGTATATTTCTTCGTGAGAGTGATGGGTTACCGGAAGGGTTCCTACCGGTTCGGGGAAATCGCACATTTCAATTCCGCCGAACGGAGGATATAGTACGTACTTTCCGCCTTCCAGTGCATAGGTCGGGCTGGCGCAGTCAACCAGAGCCTGCTTTGGCGACCATCCTGGATTCCAAGGCCTCAGTACCCAGTCGAAGGGAGCTTCGCCCGGCAGTACAGTCGCTTTACCAATTCTCATTTTAATGCTGTCCACCTGGTCCAGCTTGTTGGCAAATCTTCTAGCCAATACGTTGGTCATGCCCGGTGCGAATCCGCAGCCGAAAAGCGCGGTTAGTCCGGCTTCTTTAAATTCTTTGCAAAGGGTCAAATCTTCGATGGCTCTTCCCTCCAGGAATTCATCCCAGTACGGATCGTCAAAGGCAGTATTGATGTAATTGGCTTTTGCTTTTAACGCACCCTTCATGACATATGTAACCATCCACGGCATTACCATGTCTACCACAACGTCCACGCCTTCTGCGGCTCGTGCTACATCATCCGGATCCGTGGCGTTGACAGCACCTGTTTTTACCTTCGGGCTTCCGATCTGTTTTGCCACTGCCTGCGCGGTCTCTTCCTTCAAATCTACCAGGCGAATCTCTTCAACTGCATCTTGTCTTGCGAGAATGGATGCGCATGCTCCACCCTGTCCACCAGCACCTACGATTAATACTTTCATTCTCTGTTCCTCCTTTATCCATCGATTATATTTAAGATGAAAATTTATGATTGTATCGCGATGCCTATATATAACGCAAGTGCCGTGCCATCTTTTTTTTAGTTTTATAAAACGTTGCAATTCCAACGCTTATTTAGCCTTCCCTATTCCATTTTTATAAAAAACGCCCATTGGAGGGATGAAAAAAGCAGGGTTTTGTTTCATTAATGAAACATTTTCCTGCTTTCCCATAAAACCCCTCTTATTGGTTTCACATTTGAAACAAACGGTTTTAATTTTGAAACTTTTATTCAATTTGGTACTTTTTTAATCTCCTTGACAAAGTGGATTTGTTCATCTGCAATGCTCGGGCTACGTCGCTGGCCCTCCTGTATTTGTTCATCATCGACTCCAGGATATATTTTTCGTATTCTTCCATCAGCTGTTCCATGCTTTTGCCGCTGGCAATGGCATCCGTTGAAACTGTAGACTCAACTGGAATGCCGATGGCCCGTTCCACTTGGAATTTGGTAATCGTTTCTCCGTCAAAGCTGATCATGATACGTTCGATAACGTTCTCAAGCTCACGGATATTGCCCGGCCATTGAAAGCGCTGCAAGAGCTCCATCGCTTCCTCCGTAATGATTTTCTCTAGTTTATATTCCTTATTAAACTGGCGGACAAAGTACATCGCCAGCGCCTTAATATCTTTTTTCCTTCCCCTCAGAGGCAATAGTTCCAGCGGCATGATGTTGAGCCGATAATACAGATCCCCTCGGAAAGCTCCCTCCTCAATGGCTTTCTTTAAGTCACGGTTAGTCGCTGCGATTAACCGGATATCCAGGGAAATCGTTTTCGATCCGCCAACCCGCATCAGTTCCCGTTCCTGCAATACCCGCAGCAGTTTGGACTGAAGATGAATGGGCAGCTCACCGATTTCATCCAAAAAAAGAGTTCCTTTGTTGGCCATCTCAAACAGGCCCATCTTCCCATTTTTATCAGCTCCGGTAAAGGCTCCGCCTTCATAACCGAACAGCTCCGATTCCATCAGATGCTCAGGAATGGCGGCGCAGTTGACTTTAATGAAAGGTTTTCCCACCCGCTTGCTGTTTTGGTAGATAAAATTGGCGAAAACTTCTTTTCCGGTCCCCGACTCTCCCGTCAAAAGGACGGTTGCATCCATCTTGGCGATGCGCCTGGCTTTTTCCGCAAGCTGTTTGGAAGCTTCGTCTTCTGCGATCATATTGCCCCACATAACGATGTTCTGGCGTTTTAAATATTCTACCTCTTCTTTAATTTTCACATTATCGTTATCCCGCTCTTTTAAGAGCTCCTTCAAAGTCAGGGTTTCTGTGATATCCCGTTCCGTACATATGACCAGCTCGATCTTGTCGTTGTGATACAAGGGCGTTCCGGTTACATATACTTTATCCCCGTCTCCCAGGCTCTGAATGATCTCTTCTTCCTTGCCGCTCTTCAAGGTTTTCAGGGTGATGGAATCGGCGATAAAGCCCATTTCTTCCAGCTCCTTCATGTTTTTTCCAAGAACTTCACCTCTGGTCAGGCCGCCGGTCTTGCAGGACTCATCATTGAGAAAAAGGGTTTTCCCTTTTCCATCCGTAATATAGACGCCAACCTTCAGGCAATTTAAAATATCCAAGAACTCCCGATAATGATCTTTTATAAACTTCTTATACATGGTGAAATACTCCTTAGCTTTTTCTGCGCCTGATTTGTACAAGTGCAGCTTTCGTGCCAGTAAGAGGATCTATCTTTTATTTCCCGTTTCGTTTTGTCAGTGGCGACAGATTCACTCAAGGTATCGTTTGACAGTTGCTTCCGGTATCCCAGTCATTTCAACAATTTTTTCCGGGATCATGCCGCTTCGTGCTATGTTGCAGACAATTTCTCTTTCCTTTTCCTCGGCCCGCTCCTCTGCCAGTTTCTCGGCTCGCTCCTCTGCCAGTTTCTTGGCCCGCTCCTCCACCAGTTCTTCCGCCTTCTCCTCCGCACGAATATCAATAAATTCTTCTTCGGTCAAATACAATGTTAACATATTTTCCACCTCGCTTCCGTGTTGCTCTAAAAAAGATTTTAGAATCCCTTTTCCCGTACAACTCCATATTGCATGACGAATCGCTTCATCCCGATCCATCCCTTTTTTACGCATATTCCCTCTTACTTCTTCTATAAAGTACGAATATTCCCTCAGCGTTCTGCTGCGCAGCAGGATGGGATGTTGTTTATGATAATTGATATTAATGATTTTAACCATAATCTGGCCATAAAGCGAGCCTTCTTTCCGGAGAAACGCTTCCGACAAATACTGAATCGTTTCAGTGGGGCGCTCCTCCTGGCCATTGTAAAGCACAAACAGGTGCGGTGTAGGAATTTGATAGAGTTTCTTTTGATAGGCCTTCCTGTTATCCAGTATCTTTTCATAGGTTCTTGCCAAATACACCATCTCGCGCAGAGGTATATTTTCACTCCATGACGATTGGTGCTCCACAACGGAAAGCAACGCCGCAGAATATTGAAAAGCCAAATCATTCACCTTTTGGTTATAAATCGCATCTTCCAGCGTCACGATTTCCAGTTTCTCTGTTTGTGCGTAATTCGTCTCTTCCAACGCATTAAACAGTTCTAACGCCTCCTCTTTTTCGCTGAACAACAGACGGAAGATCCGATCCTTAAAATCCCGGCTGGTACGGTAATACGCCGTATCTTCTTTTATTATAAAATTTGCATGATCCAATTGCAATACATACTCTTCTAATTGTTCCATCATTCTCTCCTTAGAGTTTATTTATACCATTATATGTCATTTGTAAAAATATGTAAAGTCAATTTTTGATATGTTTCATTTTATCTCTCATGATCTGGGGCCGGGGCTGCAATTATCTCTGCACTGACATAATATCCAACTGGCCGAAACCGTTGAAATTTTACACTAATTTCAGCCAACCTATCAAAATTAGTGTAAACGGCCCAGCTGGCTGGTAACTGGACCGGTCGGCTGGTCAAGTCCGAGGATCAAAACGGCCGTTTCACCGCACCCAGGCAGCGTCAGACAAAAAGGCCGGCCGCGAATGTCCATTTTCGCAGCCAGCCCTTCCTTATTATTCCGGCGATCTGCCCGCCGTGTTCCATTTATCTGTCTTTCAGCTTATCGCCAGCTCTTTTGCTCGCTTTTGCCATATTGATAATATCTTTTCCGCCCAGGATGGCCAGCATAAAGATCATGAGTCCGCCGACGATGAAGGATACCCATACCATGGCCATACCCAGCCCCTGATTTGCAAAGCCCAGGGAAAGAACATAGTGTCCCAGGAAAATAACCGCGATTACAACCCAGAATACCTTCCAACCGGTCGTATTGGCGCAAAGCCATCCAAAGATGCCGCCTCTTTGCGGTTTGTCTTCTTCTGCAATCAGCTTGCTGGCCTTCATTTCTTCGCCGAGAACCTTATAGCTGGTCGCTTTTGCCATCTCGTAATCAGGCTTGGTAGCCAGGCTGACAATGATCATCAAAGGAATGGAAATTGCCACGCCCACATGTACCGCATGCAGACCGAATACCAGGCCGCCCGGGCTTCCTGTCGTCGCCCACGCATACATTGCCCAGCAAAGAGCTACAGCTCCGCCTCCAATCGTAGCGGCCAGAGCACCCGCTGTCGTGGAACGTTTCCAGAACCAAGCGCTCATGGTCGTGGCAAAGAGGCCGGAAAGTCCGATCGCCTGAGCCAAAGCCCACAGAGGAACCAAAATCGGCAGCCACAGAGCGCTGGCAATACCGATGGCCACAACAATTACCAAAGAAACTCTGCTGGCAAACAGAACCTGTTTGTCCGTAGCCTTCTTATTGATAATCTTCTGATAAATATCTCTGGTGAGGATGGTTACACCATTCATCGCAAAGGATGAACCGCACGAGATAATGGTCATCATCAATCCGGTGAGAATTAGCACGCCTACAGCCGTATTGGAGAAATTAATGGTAAACCATGCATACAGGGAGTCGCCTGCCAGACCGTCGGGCATGGTGAATTTGCCGATGGTCACACCCACCAGAATCGCCATACCGCTGAGGAACGGGAGCACGTTGTAATAGGATCCGCCCAGTACAGCCAGCATTCCGTTGGAGCTTACTCTCGGAGATTCTCCCACATATGCCCACATATACATCCACGGATCAGCCAGATAGAAGAGGCCCAGCGTTAGCGCATATACGGTAAAGGTAGATGTGTCGATGGCCCAGAAGTTGGTAAAGCTCTTAGGCAGTACATCATAGAAGGCCACAGTCACCGTATTGGGATCTCCAATCACTTTGAATGCTACAAGAGCGAAAAGTATAATTCCTGCCGCCTGAAGAATGGATTGGAACCACTGTGTGATCAGTGCGGAGTATTGCCCTGCCGTAATCAGATACAGCAGAATGATGATTGAAGAAACGACTACGCCGAATTCGGTGCTGGTGCCGAAGACGACCTTCATGGAAACGGAAATCGCTAAGAACTGCATACCGGTCAGGATTGCCGGTCTCGTCAGCGAAACAATTGCAGAAGGTACACGGAGCTTTTCGCCGTACCTGGCACAAATGAAGTCTGAGATCGTGACAGCATTGGTCTTTCGTCCGAAATAGTTCAGCCTTCTTGAGAATAAAATAATGAAAATTACGCTGCCGGTAACAACGAACAGGGATGCCCACATTTCTGAGATACCGGAGTTAAAGCCATTTCCTACATAACCGGAAACGCTGGCGCCTCCCACGTAGCCGCCCAGATAAGCGGTAGCCAGCAGCCAGAACGGCGCTTTTCTTCCTGCCAGCAGGAAGTCGTCGGAGGTCGTGGCAAGCCGTTTGAACCACATACCGGCGCCGATGAAAGCGATGACCAGTATGATCAGTACCACGATGGAAATTGTAACGATAGTGTTCATTTTGTCTCCTTTCTATTTTATCTATATTTTGCCATAACGTCTTCATTGAGATGGATCGGCGGTTCATAATCATCCGGCAGCAGACATTTATAAGTACGCCCTTCCATCCTTTCATCAAATTCCGCCTTCGCTCTGCTCAGCAGATCAGGATCGCACAGCAGATCGGCCGCTGATAAGGAAATAACCTTGGCCGCGGTGTCCATGCTCTTTTGCCCCATGGTATCCGCCGCGCATCTGGCAACGCCCCAGTGATGCCATCCGCAGTTTTCCATGCCCATCGCGATCCACGGCGAAGCATAGGGAGCATTCCAGCTGAATTCCGAAGTATCGCAGACAACCGTATATCCGCCTTCAAATGGGGAGATTTCTTTCGGCAGTCCGGTTTCCGGCGCCCCCAGTTCTCTTTGAATCGCCTTGGCCTTTTCATGTTCTTCTTCGGTAAAGGCCGGCGGACCGACCAACTGCATATTCTTATGTACCGCTTCTGCCAGCGCCTTATTGGGGATTTTGTGGTGAGTAGCGGTAATCAGCTCGGTTTCCACTTCTGTTTCTGTTGCCAGCGCCGCGCCTTCCGCGCACTTGGTAATCCGGCCCAGGGCGTTCTGCGCATCTTCTGTAGTGATGAACCTGCCAATATACCAGGCAGTAGTCACATCTGGGACAACGCTTGGGAATTCCGGACCAGTATTGGTCAGTGTATAGTTGATGGTATTGGCCGCATCCGGCGGGCATCCTGGATAGATGTGTTCCCGCATCAACTCCACGCCATGAGCCTGAAGCATGGCCGCATCCAGAGCGCTTCTTCCATGCCACGGAGAGTTGCCATGGGAAGTTCTCCCCTTAAAATGATATTTCACGCTGAAATACGCGCAGCAGCTGTCATAATTGGCCTTGGTGTAGGACCATGGATGCCAGTCCAGAAAAGCATCAAATCCCTCAAAGCAACCGGCCTTTCCCATGAAAGGTTTTCCTAAGCACAGCTCTTCGGCGGGAGTTCCCAGGACTTTGACAGTTCCGCCAAGACCGAATTCCTCCATTGCATTTTTGATGGCAATAGCTGCTTTTGCGCCTCCTGCTCCCAGCAGATTGTGGCCGCAGCCCTGTCCCGGTGCGCCTTCAACAACCGGCTCCTTAGTCAGAGGTTCCGCCTTCTGGGAAAGTCCTGGAAGAGCATCATATTCCGCATTGATGCCAATCACGGGACGGCCTTCTCCATAAGATGCGATGAAAGCAGTAGGCATGCCCGCAGCGCCCCTCTCCACCTGGAATCCGTTTTCCTCCAGCAGGTCCATCAGCACAGCCGATGACTTGAATTCCTGCATGGACAGTTCCGGTGTATTCCAGATTTTCTGTTCCGCTTCATAGAAGCGTTCTGTGTTCTCTTCGTTCCATTTGATCAAAAAATCTTTGATCTTATTTAATTCACTCACTTGACGACTCCTTTCTTTTTCAATTCACACCCATATATAACCGCAATATATGTGCCAAATACGATCGGTGCAGTTTTCAGATTCTTGAGAATTGACAGAAAACCAATGGCTTGAGGATTTTATAAAAAGCGGGCAGCCTCAAAAAATACCGTAAACTTTTATCATTTTTAAGTCAGAATCGACTTTTTAAGTCATGATGACTTAAATCGTTTCCTTGTCCAATTTAACCAGGACGTCGGCAGTCAGTTCCGTTCCCGCCACTAAATCTTCCCACTTGGTGTTCTCCTGAGGACAGTGGCTCATTCCTTTGATGCTGGGGACGAAGATCATTCCCGTGGGGATGATTTCACTGATAAATACGGCGTCATGGCCGGCCCCTGAAATAATCCGCATAGCGGGCAGATTCTTTTCGTTGGCCGCTTCTTCCACGCAGCCAACAATCGTCTCATTAAAGACGGCCGGTTTAGCCCGCCAGTATTGCTCGATTTGAACGGAAACACCAAATTCATCACAAGTCTTCTGGATAATATCTTTCGTCTGCTGTTCCAGTTCTGCCATACCCTCATCGGTGTGGTAGCGCAGGTCAATACTGAAGTATACGGTTCCCGGAACGATATTCTTGCTGGCCGGCTGAGCATTTATGATGCCGTTTGTAATGACAGCCGGTTCTCCAAAGTCAATGCAGTTTTTGCGAATGCGGGAAATGGCTTCTGCGGCGGCGACCAATGCATCCTTTCTATGGGACATGGGCGTTGTTCCTGCATGGTTTGCTTCTCCGGAAATGGTTATGTCAAGTCCAGTGATTCCCAGTGCACCGGTTACGATTCCGCACGAAAGGCCCTTGGCATCCAAAACCGGTCCTTGTTCAATATGGGGCTCCAAATAAGCTTTGGCCTTTGTCAGTCGGTTTTCTTTCTCTCCCTGATAACCGATTCGCTTCAGTTCATCTTCATAGCGAACCCCCTCTGTATCTTCCCGGTCGTATACCCACTGAGGATCAAACACACCTGCGTTTACCCCGCTGGCTAGCATAGGCGGAACAAATCTTGCGCCTTCCTCATTGGTCCAATCAGCAAGAATTAAATCACTGTCCAGCTCAAGACCGCTTTCTTTGATGGAGAGGATGGCTTCCAATCCGGCCATGACGCCGAAAAATCCGTCGTATTTCCCTCCGTTGGGCTGAGTATCCATATGGGAGCCCACGCAGATTGGCAGCGCCTTTTCATCCGTTCCCTTCATCACGCCGTATACGGTTCCCATATCGTCGATGCGCACCGACATTCCAGCTTCCTCCATCCATGAGACTAATAAATCGCGCGCCTCACGATCGGCATCCGACAGGGCAAGCCTCATCATTCCCTCCTCCTCGGTTACAGCTATTGCGTTAATTCGATCCATTCGCTGTCTAAGTCTCTCCTCGTTTATTCGCATTGTTTTAAGTCTCTCCTTTCCAAATTTGATATTTGCCCCCTATATTCCGCAACATCCATGCCAGGTTGCATTTGGAAAACGCGGCAGTATTCTGAAAATACGAAAAAATAAAGGCTAGAAAGAATTAAAAAAGAACCGTGCTAAAGGTTTGAATTCCTTCAGGCGGCCCCATATAAGTCTAAATCGAATTACGCGATTCAGCCTTGACTTTCCTTTATGTACTTTTTAATTCTGCGATAGGCCGTCGACTGGCTTATGCCCAGGACCTCAGCTACTTTATAACTGCTCTTATAGCGCTCGTAAGCTTTAATAATGATATCCTTTTCCACCTCTTCCACTGTTTTATTGAGGGCATCTTTTCTGCCGTCTTCCTGGCTGCGTTCATCCTGATCCAGGGCCAGCACCCAGCCGGATTCATTGGTCACGACCAATCGTTCAATATAATTTTCAAGTTCGCGCACATTGCCTTTCCAATCGTGATTCATGATAAAATTCATGGTTTCTTCGTCCAACTTCATCTTTTTATTATACTTTTTCATGTACATGTCCAGGAAATGCTGAGTGATCACGCCCAAATCATCCCGTCTTTCCCGCAGCGGCGGAATGTAAATGGGGATGACATTGATTCGGTAATAGAGATCGGATCGAAAGGTTCCCCGTTCCACTTCCAACTCCAAAGCCCGGTTACTGGCAGCAATGATTCTGGTATCGATGGGAATTTCTCTGGTACCCCCTACCCGGGTCAATTTTTTGGTCTGCAAAAAATGAAGGATTTTAACCTGGAGCATCAAAGGCAGCTCACTAATTTCGTCGAGAAACAGCGTTCCGCCGTCGCTCAGCTCGATCAGTCCCGGCTTTCCTTTTTTATCAGCTCCAGTGAATGCTCCGCTCTCGTAGCCGAATAGCTCTGACTCCAGGAGGTTTTCCGGTATGGCTCCGCAGTTGATGCTGACCATCCGTTTTACGGAGCGATTGCTGGTTTCATGGATATAGGAGGCCAGCACGCCTTTGCCCACACCGGTTTCTCCGGTTATCAGCACATTGGATTCCGTGTTTTTAATCACATCCGCCAATCCCAGAACCTCTTTCATGGCTTTGCTCTCAGCGATGATTTCTTTTTTCTCTACCTTCTGTTTTTCGCACTTTTCTTTGCCTCGCATATATCGGGTCAAAGAATTCATCTCGTCCAGCTTGACCGCATTGGTAACAACCCGGAAGAGCGTACCATTTTCATCAAATACCGGTACGCCGGTCACGGCCATACGCTTTACATCACGGATATCCTGCAGTACAGAAATCGGCCGCTTTTCCTTGAGGGTCAGCAAACACACAGAAGGCCGGAAAATCCCGTCCCCATCCAGGTCAGCCACGTTTTTGCCCAAGACTTCATGCCGGTTCATTTTCACCATTTTCTCATAAGATTTATTAACCCTGAGGCATTCGCCGTCTGCATCGCAGACAAAGAAACTGTTGGGAGATTCTTCAAAAATGAGGTTCAACTCTTTGCTCGACTGAAAGATGACCTCCAGTGCGGCTAGCAGCTCGTCCTCTGTCTGAGGGCTCTTTTTCATCCTGGAAGTCTCGTACTGGGCAATTCCCACGTTTTCCAGCGCTTTCATGTAAAGCTCCACTTTGGCTTTGATTTTTTCAAACAAGCTTTGATCCATATGTTCCATAATCGTATCTCCTTTGGGTCCCATGCTAAACGAGGATCCTATTTTTGTCAAGAACCACAGCCAAAAACAGGAAAACACCTCCGGAGAGGTGTAATCCCGTTGTGTATGGTAACTTTGTGTGAAGATTACTCGTAGTGATGTTTGAGAGTGATATCCGCCGGTTTTCTGCCGTCTTTCCACTTGATTTCTCCCGGTGTAATACATTCCTGAACCGGGCATACGTTGATACACAGGTGGCATCCTACGCAGTTGTCGTTCAGTTCGGGTCTTCTTTTCTCTTCATTCCAGTCAATGGCCTGATGAGCGCCGTCATAACAGGAGATATAACATCTGCCGCAGCCAATGCATTTATCTTCATTGAAATCAGGCAGGATTTTGAAGTCACGGTTCAGCTCTTCCGCAGGGATGATATTCGGCAGTGCGCAGCCGATAAATTCATCCAGTTTATTGTAACCCCTCTCGTCCATAAAGTGCATGAGGCCGCTCGCCATATCTTCAACAATCCGATATCCGTACTGCATGATGGCAGTGGTAACCTGAACGTTTCTGCATCCCAAAGCCAGGAATTCAGCCGCGTCTCTCCAGGTTTCAATACCTCCGATTCCAGAAATCTCCAGATCTTTCAACTTTTCATTCTGGAGCATTTGAGCGATGAATCTGAGCGCGATGGGCTTAACAGCTGCGCCGGAGTAGCCGGAAATCGAAGACTTTCCATTTACAACAGGCATTGCCGTCATATTCTCAAAGTCAATGTTGGTAATCGACTTGATGGTATTGATCGCCGATACAGAGGCCGCTCCGCCTTCAATAGCTGCGATTGCAGGTTCTTCCATGTTCTTGCAGTTGGGTGTCATCTTGGCGATGAAGGGGATTTTTGTAGTCTCGGAAACCGCTTTGGAATAAGATCTTACCAGTTCAAGATTGGTTCCTACGTCAGAACCCATATCGTGGCTGGTCATCTGCGGGCAGGAGAAGTTTCCTTCGATTAAATCCGCTTCCGCCTGTTCCGCCATCTTAGCCAAATCTCTCCATTCCTGTTCGTTGCTTCCCATGATGGAAGCAACCATGATTTTTTCCGGATAAGCTCTCTTGAGCTTACGCATATTCTCAAAGTTCAATTCAGTAGGCTTGTCGGAAATCTGCTCCATGTTTTTAAAGCCGACCCATGGTAGGCCCTCTTTATTCACATTGTCAAATCTGGGGGAGCATTCGTCAGCAACGAAGATACCTACGGTCTTATAAAACACGCCGCCCCAGCCTGCTTCAAAACTCTTTGCAACCATCTCGTAATTACTTCCAACCGGTGAGCTTGAAAGGAAGAACGGATTTTCGCATTCAACACCTAAATAGTTTATAGATAAATCTTTTTTAACTGCCATCCTACTTCACTCCTTTCTTCTCAAGATATGCAATCATAGAGGCTGCGGCATCTTTTCCCGCCGCTACTGCTTCTACAACTGTCTTGCCGCCGTTTACAATGTCTCCGGCCGCAAAATACTTGTCGGCGCTGGTAATGCCGTCCTCGCCGGCATCAATCGTGCCTTTTTCCGTAACTTTGACAGGAGCGATCTTCGTCATATCCTGTGGACCCTGGCCGGTTGCAAATACAATGGTATCCGCGGAAACCTGCATCTGAGCCGCATCGTCTCTGAATCCTTTGAATACGGCAGTTTCAACTTTGCCGTTTCCTTTTACCGCTGCCGGCGCCATACCGGTGGTAATACCGATACCCAACTCCAGCGCGTACTGGAATTCCGACATATTGCCGGGAGCCTCTTCCAGTGTTCTTCTGTAAACGATCTTCACATCGTCCGCTCCCAGAAGTTTTGCGGTTACGGCGCAGTCAACCGTAACATCGCCGCCGCCTACAACGACGACTTTCTTTCCCGGATCGAAGCCTTCGCCCTTGGTTCTGGCTTCCTTCAGGAAATCAGCTGCCGCGTAAACGCCTTTCAGGTCTTTTCCTTCGATATCCGGAATCCGGATGCCCCACAAACCGGCACCGATGAATACGGCATCATAATCTGCAACATCTGCTTCTTTTACTTCTTTTCCAAATTCAAACTTAACACCCAGACCTTCTACCTGTGCGATATCGTGGTCAACGACAGCCTGAGGCAGTCTGCTGGGAACGATTCCGTATGTAAGCACGCCGCCGGCCTTGGCTTCTCTTTCCAGGATTGTCACCTGATATCCGGCTTTGGCCAGTTCTGCGGCACAGGCCAGAGATGCTGGTCCTGCTCCTACGCAGGCAACCTTTGCCGCCTTCTTTTCATCAGGCGCATTCAGTATTTTCATACCGAACGTCTTTTCTTGATCAATGGCATATCTCTGCAGCTTTCCGATTTCAATCGGTCTGTCGATGCCGCATCTCGAGCAAGCTTCCTCGCAAAGCTTGTCATATGGGCAAACTCTTGCGCAGGTTCCGCCTAAAACATTGTTTTCTCGAATCGTTTCAGCTGCGCCTTTGACGTTTCTGAATCTGATCGAGCGAATGAACTTTGCAGGGTCAGTTCCTGCCGGGCAGCTCTGGCTGCATGGTGCGTCGTGACACAACAGGCATCTTGCGGCTTCTTCCATAGCGGTTCTATGGCTAAATCCACAAACAGCTTCTGCGGTGTACTTTGCTTCTACTACTTTACTCAATTTACATTCCTCCTTACCGCGTCGCTTCTTTCCTTTTGGAAAAAAAGCTGCATCATCAAATGGCTTTTAGGGTCAGTGAAAATGCAGCTTATCCATTCAGGGGAGCTTGACAAAAGCTCCCTCCATTATCCTCTGTAGTGACGAATCGTCACTATTCAAAGTCTTCGTCCGCTTTCAGAATCGCATTCAGCAGTACGGTAGCGCCGCTGGTGCAGTGTTCTGGTTTTGCGTATTCCGGTTCGCAATGGGACAGTCCGTCTTTTGTCTGGATGAAAATCATCGTTGTCGGCAGCATATATGCTACGAACTGTGCATCATGGCCTGCGCCGGAATGGATCATCTGATGGGAAATGTCTGCATCTTCAGCTGCAGATTTTACATAGCCGACCAATTTTTCGTTCCAATAAACGGTGTCGCGCTTCCAATTTTCTCTGATTTCGCAGTCACAGCCAGCCCATTTCATAGTGGCGATCTTCTTCACGATCTCCATAACCTGCTCGCGGACCTTTGGATCTTCGTGGCGGACATCCAGTGAGAATTCCACTTCGTCCGGGATTACAGTATGTACGCATGGATGGCAGTAGATTTCGCCTGTGGTGTAAACCAGTTCTGGTCTGCCCAGCTTGTCGATCTCATCATGAAGATAGCACAGGGCCTGGGAAGCCGCATAGAGAGCATCATGTCTCTTGCTCATGGGGAAAGTTCCCGCATGAGCCGCAAATCCGGTGAACTTCAGGGAGTAGTTGAACATGCCCAGTACACAGTCAACAACGCCGATATCATTTCCCGCTTCTTCCAGGATCGGTCCCTGTTCAATATGCGCTTCGAAGTTGCACAGATATTTGTCAGGGCTGAGACGATATTTGGCATCGCCTTTATAGCCGGATGCATCCAGAGCTTCGCCGAAGGTTTTGGCGCTGCCTTCATGCTCTTCCATTGCCTTGGATTTCATCATGTTTTCATATTTAAAGTTCTTTGCAATTTCAGGAGGCAGGTAGTCGTTGCATACAATACCGGAAACCATCATCGCCGGCGGATACAGAGAACCTTCTTCGTTAGTCCAGATCATTGCCGTAAGCGGATGTTTGTGGGGAATGTTGTTTTCGGCAACGGTTTCCAAAACTTCCATTGCACTCATTACACCCAGGATACCATCGTAGTTGCCGCCGTTTTTAACGGAATCCACATGGGAACCAGTTACAATTCTCTTGGCGCCCGGATCGGTTCCCGGCAGAGTCGCATAAATGTTGGCCACATCATCAATTTCGATTTCCGCGCCGATGGCCTTCATTCTTTTGATGAACTCTTCTCTTGCCAGTTTCGCTTCCGGTGACAGCGAATATCTAGTAATTCCACCGTGTCCGGCATCACCATATTTACTGAATGTCTTGATTTTATCAGTCATTCTGTCCAAACTACAAGTATACATAATCTTCGTCCTCCTTTTTATATTTAAAAAAATTAGTTACCATACCTTCACAATGCAACAAGTTTCTGTAACCGGTTACATTTAATAATATACCATATTTTCAGAAAATTGCAAGAGTTTTTTACCAATCCAATTTTAATTTTTTTGCCGGACAGATACAGGTACACAAACCGCAGCCGGTGCAAAGCTCCTGATCTACACAAATTTGATCGTCTTTTTTGGAAATCGCGTGATACATGCACGCATGGATACAGATGCCGCAATCAGCCGTACACGGCACGCTGATAGCAGTGCTGGTCGCCGGCTCGATTTTGATCTCATCAAATGATTTGAGATTTCGCAGCGCTTTTCCTTTTATTCTGGAAATGTTGCCGATCTTCTTTTCCTCCAACCACTGATTGAGACCGGTTATGATTTTGGTCAGGGCCTCGGGGCCGTTGATCATCACGGCTGTTCCCACCTGCACGGCGGATGCTCCCAACATGATGTATTCCAAAGCATTGCGGTAATCCGTAATGCCGCCGATACCGCAGATAGGAATATCTACCGTCTGGGCGATGGTGGCTACGGAAGCCAGCCCCAGAGGGCGAATCGGCCCTCCCGAATATCCGCCATATGTAGCCAGAGATGGTTTTCCCGTTTCAATATCCACGCTGAGAATGCAGCGAATGGTATTGATGGCGCTGACGCCGCTGGCACCTGCGTTTTTAGCGGCTTTGGCTACCGCGGAGATATTGGTTGTATTCTGGGAAAGCTTGACGATTACCGGCAATTTTACGTTGGATACAACCTCCTTGGTCATTTCAAAAACGGTTTCCGGATGGGAAGCCATGACTTCCAAAGATTCCCACATAGGATTGGATACGCTGATTTCAATGGCATCGGCTCCGAACTTTTCCATTTTTGTAGCCAAATAGGCCAGTTCCGACGGCGTATGGGCGGAAATGCTGGCGATCACCACGCCGCCGCCGCTCTTTGCGATCTCCATTTCCCGTTCCCAGCCTTCAATTTGTATATCGCTGTAAAGTCTTATATTTTGAGCTCCCATGCCATCGTAAGCAATCCGTGGTCGTACATCCAGCAGGGTATCGCTGACTACGCTCTCTGTCACCACAGCCCCCGCTCCTGCTTTGATCAGGCGGCGAATGCTTTCACCATCCCTGCTCCAGGGACCCGCCGCTGCCATAATCGGATTTTCCATTCTCAGACCTAAAAATTCTGTCTTCATCATTAAAACATTTCTCCAATTCTTTCTTTATGGCCGCTGGACTTTCGAATCTTCAGCTTAGACTGAAGCAGGATCGTCTTCGGCTCCGTCTCTGGTTCCTCTTCGCCTTCTATAATATCAAATAGCAGACGCGCACCGTATACTCCCATTTTATGCAGCGGTACTTCTACGGTAGTCAGCTTTGGTTCTACCAGATTTGACATTCTAACATTGTCAAAACCCATTACTGCCATATCATCGGGAATCTTGAGGCCTTTATCTTTAATAGCATCCATGGCACCAAAGGCGATATAGTCGCTGCTGGCAAAAATCGCTCTCGGGGGATCGGCAAGTTCTGCCAGTTTTTTCGCCCCAAGGTAACCGCCTTCGATGGTGTTTTCTACCTCCCGCAGATAGTCCCGGACAAAGGGCAGTTCCGCTTCCTTGAGCGCTTGCTTATATCCGGCCATTTTATACTCATTCTCGATCTGAGGTTCGGTCCCATAAAGCATAGCTATTTTTTCATGACCGCTTTCCAGCAGATGGTTCACTGCTTTTTTTGCTGACTGTTTGCAGTCGATGCTTACCACGTGCAGCCCCAGACTATTTTTATGCTCTCCGATGAGCACCACCGGAATTTTTTGTTCCTGCACCAGCTGAAAGTCTTTTTTTTCCAAAGAAGAACAAATAAAGATGATGCCGTCTACCCTTCTTTTTATCAGCTGATCCAGATATCGTTTTTCTTTGGCTGCATCGTGCTCCACGTTGCACATTAAGGCGATATATTCCTTTTGATGCGCCACATCCTCTACACCTTTAGCGATCTCCATATGTACGGAATTCAATATATGGGGTATCATAAGGCCGATGGTCCCAGTCTTATTAAAATTCAGGCCCCGTGCGAACCAGTTGGGTGTATATTCTGTCTCCGCAATGATCTTTTCGATTTTTTCTCTGGTCTTCGGCGCCACGTTTTCCGGGTGATTCAGTACCCGGGAAACCGTCGCCACAGAAACACCAGCCTGTTTTGCAATATGTCTGATATTCATAGCGCCCTCTTCAATCATTAATATTTTGTCCAATTCAATCATACGCTGCGCGGCCTGACCGGGCCGGCACCGTACATGTCAGTCCTCACCTTTTCAGAAGGCTTATCTGGTGCTCATTTTCAGTTTTCCGTTTTTTTGGTTCCTATATAATTCGGCACCGCCCTTGAAGCTCTCATCTCCTTATGACAAAAAGGCCTGGACACCGCCAAGCCTCTACATTTCGAATCTCTGCCTGTCAGAATCCCAGTAAAAAGATCCCGCTCTTGCAGAATGAAAGCAGTTTCGGTCTCATCTCGGCGGCTATCATCCGAATATTCTTCTCTAAAATGCTCACCCACATATATTTTCAGAATATTACTACTATAATTATCGCACTTTATGAAACCGTTTTCAACATTAAACTTTGTTTTTTTTAAGTTTTTTTGTGACTAGTTACATCTTTAATAGCTCGTCTGCCGCTCCCAACGCTGCCACAGCTCCGTCAGCAGCAGCAGTCACAATCTGCCGTACCCCTTTGGTTCTCAAATCCCCTGCTATAAAAACACCCGGCACATTAGTACGACAATCTTCTCCAGCAATTACATAGCCTTCCTGAGTCAATTCCACCTGTCCTTCCAAAAAACTGCTGTCAGCTTCATATCCAATGGCAACAAAAACCGCACTGGTCCGTAGGATCTCCCCATTATCCAGCACCGCTTCTTCAACAACCGTTTCGCCTTGAATCTCAGCTACATTGACACCATACATCACCGATATATTGTCTTTTTTCTCCACTCCGGATTTGAGCGTTTCTTCTCCATTTAAACTGTCCTTGCGGCAGACAATGGTAATATGATTGCAGTAGGCTGCCATATACAGGGCATCTTCCATAGCCGTATTACCTCCGCCCACCACGACCACATCCTTATCGGCGAAAAAGCGTCCGTCGCAGATGGCGCAGTAGGAAACGCCTTTTCCAGCCAGCTCATCTTCACCTGGGCAGCCCAGCTTTCTCCTCTTGAGTCCGGCCGCGATAATCAGTTTTTGTGCCTGATATTGATTGGCTCCCGTCTCTATGATTTTATGCTCCGCATCGATTTTTTTAACTTCTTCCAGTTTGATTACGCCGCCCAAAGAGGTCAGCTGCTCATACATTTTTTCCGCAAAATCCGGCCCTGTTACCGATGGTACGGCGGGATAATTTTCAATCTCCGCCGAAAGAATGGTCTGTCCGCCAAAGGAAGCTTTATCGAATATCAAAGTTTTCAATCCCGAGCGAATCGCATAAATGCCTGCGGAAAGCCCGGCTGGTCCCGCACCTATAATAATCACATCATACATTGTTTTTTCCTCCTCATTCATCCCTTGTGTTTTTTATTATACCCATTACCAAAAACTTTTAACGTTTTTCTGCCTTGACATTCTAATCGCCTTCTGTTAATATTGTTAGAGTTCTAACAAAGGGAACAAATTTTATGAAAAATATAGGCAAAATGATTCATGTCATTGATGTGAAATTAAAGAGAAAAATCGACCGTCTTGCAGACGAATACAATCTGACGTTAATCCAGTTCATCGCTATGGAGCATATTTTTATAGCCTCCAAAAAGGGAGATGTATTCCAGCGTGATCTGGAAGCGGCATTGGATGTGCGGCGCTCAACTATTTCCAATGTGTTGGGAATTCTGGAGAACAAAGGATACATTCGCCGGGAAAGCGTTGCCTGCGATGCACGGCTGAAAAAATTGGTTCTAACTTCGGCCGGCGAGTCTACCTTCATTGAGTTTGAACAAAGGCTGGCTCAGGATGAAGCACAGGATTTTCAGGTATTTACAGATGACGAGATGGAAACACTGCTGCGTCTTTTAAAACGCTTGTCCGAAACGATTAAATGAATGTACTTGCAGATACATTCATTTTCTTTTCATTGATATAGTTCGATATCTAACTTATTTATAAAGGGGGAATTTTTAAAATGTCTGATGCAACACTTCAAAAAACCGAAAATAAAATGGGGATTATGCCCGTTAACAAATTACTGATTACTATGGCTCTGCCGATGATTATTTCCATGTTGGTGCAAGCCCTGTATAATGTAGTGGATAGTATCTTCGTAGCCATGATCAACGAGAACGCTTTGACCGCCGTGTCCCTGGCCTTTCCCATCCAGAATCTGCTCATCGCTGTGGGCAGCGGGGTAGGCGTGGGCATCAATGCACTACTTTCCAGAGCTCTGGGGCAGAGGGATCAGCCGAGAGTCAATAAAGTAGCCATGCAGGGGCTTTTACTCATCGCTATCTGTTATTTGGTGTTTCTGCTCTTTTCCTTTACCGGGGTCAACATCTTCATGAGGGCCCAGACAGATATTGCCCAGATCCTCGATTACGGAAACATCTACCTGCAGATCTGCTGCGCCATGTCCTTCGGGCTCTTCTTTCAGTTCACCTTTGAGCGTCTCCTTCAATCCACCGGACGTACCTTTTATACCATGATCACACAGGGTATCGGTGCTGTTATCAATATCATCCTTGATCCGATCCTGATCTTCGGTCTTTTGGGAATGCCGAAAATGGGAGTGGCCGGGGCTGCTCTAGCTACGGTTTTAGGGCAGATCGCAGCTGCCTGCCTTGCTTTGTTTTTTAATTATAAGAAAAACCATGATGTTACGCTGAGCTTCAGCTGTCTTCGCCCGGACCGGCACATTCTCTTCAGTATCTTGTACATTGGAATTCCGTCTATTTTGATGATGGCTATAAGTTCGGTCATGACCTTCGGCCTCAACAAAATCCTGATTGCGTTCAGTTCCACAGCTGTGGCGGTTTTCGGGGTCTACTTTAAACTTCAAAGCTTTGTCTTCATGCCCATTTTCGGCCTCAACAACGGCATGGTACCCATCGTCGCTTATAATTACGGCGCCGGTAAAGAAGACCGTATTCATCGCACCATTCGCTACGCGGCCTGTTATGCCATCGGCATCATGTGCCTGGGGGTAATCCTCTTTCAGGCTATACCCGGCCCGCTGCTCCATTTGTTCAGCGCGTCTGAGCATATGATGTCCATGGGCATTCCGGCCCTGCGGATCATTTCCATCCATTTTGTATTCGCCGGATTTTCCATCATCGCCAGTTCCGTATGCCAGGCACTGGGGATGAGCGTATACAGTTTGATCGTATCCCTGATCCGCCAGCTGATCGTGCTGCTGCCGGCCGCTTATTTGCTCTCCCTGTCGGGAAATATCAATGCGGTATGGTGGGCCTTCCCCATCGCCGAACTGGTATCCGTCTTATTGTGCGCACTCTTCCTGAAGAAAACATTGGCAAAGGTCAAGCGCTCTCTCCATGGATAGCTCCAAAATAAAAACAGCGGATATGCCGTTCTCCGGCATGCCCGCTGTTTTCTTTTTTACTGATTTACTGCTTCGTCTTCCCAACTGAGGATTTCGCCGGAAACCGCATCGATTTCAAAATCGTATTCCCGGTTGTTATAGACGATTTCACCCTCGTATTCCTGACGGCCATCGTCTTTGTCCAGCTTGAATTTGGTAATATGGGATTCCTTGGCGCCCTCTACTTTCTTAAGGGCAATTTCCTTGGCCTTCTGTTCACCGATCAGATTCTGCTGGCTTTCAGAAGTCGCCGCTTGTGTAGTCTGTTCGCTGGAAGGCGGCTGGGTCTGCTGGGCAGCTTTATCGTCGTCTCCGGAAGAGCATCCGGCAATCATCAATACTGCTACAACCGCAGCTAACAGCAATGTAACTTTTTTTCTCATAATTCCATCTCCTCTCTTGCTTCTATTGTGTACCATTATGGTACATTCTATAAATGAAAGGAGCATTAAAATTTTCTTTTATTTCGCGCCGGTCAAATCAGAAGCCAGATCGAGCAGAAACTGTGCTCCCAGAATCAAATCTTCCTTTTTGGTATCTTCCTCTGGTACGTGACTTCTGCCGCCAATACTGGGTACAAAGATCATTCCTGTTCTGGCATGGTTTGCGATCATACAGGCATCGTGTACCGCGCCGCTGTCCATCACTTGATGAGGAATTCTTTTCTTTTCCGCCAGCCCTTTCATAGTCTCAATCAGCCCAGTGTCAAGGCTGAGGGGCTTGGATGACGATGTTCTTGTTATCTGGCAGTCCACGCCTCTTTGGCTGCAAATTTCTTTGAACGCCGCTGTAATACGATCCATATAGGTCTGAATTTTTTTGTTGTCCCGATCCCTAACCTCCAAGGTAAACCGGGCTTTTTCCGGGATCACGTTGGAGCAGTCCGGTTCTGCGTGGATGCGTCCCACGGTTACCACACTTATTCCATCCGGCCTGACCATGTCTTCTGCGGCCAGAATGCACTGGGCGGCAGCGCAAAGGGCGTCTTTGCGATCGACCATGGGCGTTGCTCCCGCATGGTTGCCCACGCCTTTTATTTCAACCTCAATGACTTGCATACCGAAAATGGCCTCAACGATTCCCAGAGGCAGTCCCTTTCTCTCCAGCACCGGGCCCTGCTCAATATGCAGTTCCAGCATAGCCTCAATTTGAGCGAAATCCCACCTGACCGCTTCAAGGTCCGCCGGAGATGGATCTCCCAAAATGGTTCTCAGGGAAATGTCTTGGTCGTTCTTCAGCTTATCCAGATCAGGGTCGCCGTAGCTGCCGGTAATAAATTTGCTGCCAGTCATGGTGGATCCGAAGTTGGATCCCTCTTCCTCCGCAAAGATCACCAGTTCCAGATTGCGCCTAAGCTGACAGTCTTTCAAAGCCCGCAGAACCGCAAGTCCCCCTGTGACGCCGTAGATTCCATCCAGCCAGCCGCCGTTTCGTACAGTATCCACATGGGAACCGATTACGATTCTCTTTCGCCCTTCCTGATTCTGCGGCATATGGATGCGTACATTTTTCAGCGCGTCCGTTTCGATCTGGCAGCCCAGAGCCTTTGCCTGTTCAAAGAGGTATTTCCTGGCTTTTTTATCCTGCTTCCCATAGGAAAATCTGGTAACACCGCTTCCCGGCGTGTCGGTAAAATCCTTCAGAAGATGAAGGTCTTCCAGCAGTCTTTCTCCATTAATCTTCATAAGCTGCGCCATACGGCTTTCCAGGCACGAATTTGCCCTGTCCTTTCTGGCCCACATAGATGCCGTTATCGACGATCTTCATGCCTCTTAGGAATACGGTCTCTGGACGGCCTTTTTGTTCGAATCCTTCGAATGGGCTGTAATCAACGCCTTCCAGGTTATTCTGGGCGCTCATAATTCCCCGGTATTCCGGATCAAAGACGACCAGGTCGGCATCGTAGCCCACGTCAATGTGGCCTTTTGTATCCAGGCCGTTGATTTTTGCCGGCATGGTGGAGAAGAGATCGACCAGCCTTGTCCTGGAAATTTTTCCTTCGCAAACGCCGTAGGTCCAGAGAATATTCAACCGGTTCTGCAGGCTCGGCGCTCCATTGGGGATATCGGCAAAGGACTTGCCTTCACCAAATCCCATATGTTTTTGCTCTGCGAAGTCAAAGCCGCAATGGTCGGAGCTGATGGCGTTGAGCCACTTTCTGTCCACAGCCTGCCATAGCGCCTGACGATGCTCCGCAGTACGCAGGGCCGGCGAACAGACATATTTGGCTCCTTCGAAATTGGGCCGCGCCAAATCTTCCGTATCCAGCACCAGATAGTGGGAGCAGGTTTCGCCAAAAACAGCTTGTCCCCGATTATATGCCTGCTTGATTTCCTCCAGGGCTTCTTTGCAAGTCACGTGGACCACATAAAGCGGTGCTCCCGCCAGTTCGGCCAGGTAGATAGCCCTTCTTGTAGCTTCCGCTTCTACCACCGGAGGTCTGGAAACAGCGTGGTAGTAGGGTTCAGTCTTACCCTCGGCAATGAGCTGCTTGGTGAGGACATCGATCATGTCGGCATTTTCCGCATGGACCATAATCGTGACGCCGGCCTCTTTTCCCTTGCGCAGCGCCTTTAAGATAGCGTCGTCGTCCGCATGGAAAAACATTCCCTTGTATGCCATGAACAATTTCATAGTCGGGTACCCCGCCTCGGCCAGCTTAGGTATCTCTTCGATTACTTCATCCCTAGGATCGGTCATTACGCTGTGGAAGCCATAATCTACCATGGCAATCCCATCCGCATCGGAAGCCTTGTATGCTTCCAGGGTTTCGATCAGGCCTTTTCCTTTTTCCTGATTGACGAATTCAATCAGAGTGGTGGTCCCGCCTACTGCGGCAGCGTTGGAGGTCTCGAATCCCCGCACTTTACTGCCATTATAGGTAAAGGAGAAATGTACATGCTGGTCAACTCCTCCGGGCAGAACATATTTGCCGGTAGCGTCGACAACTTCGTCATCCGGCCGGTGCCCCAGCCTGGCGCCGATGGCAATGATCTTTCCGCCGGCTATATACACGTCGCCTTTGAATTCATTTTCTGCAGTAACGATCGTCCCGTTCTTAATTAATACTCCCATAGTCGGTTCCTCCTTTTTCATCATAGTCATATTTTATCATGGAATTTTTGAGAAAGGTAGCGTTTTCTAAAAATTCCAAAAAAAAGAAGAACTCTGAACAGGGCCTTTTTACAAAGAGGTGTCTTGCTCCGGCGGACAGCTCACTTTTCTTCCAAATTAAGTTCCACTTCCTTTATCCTGCCCAATGCCAAATTTTCAGAAATGTAGACCTGCCCACATACAGGACATCGTGGAACCTTATGGCTAAAAGAACGATTTAGATAACGAAATTCCACTTTTAGCTCTTCCATTTGTGCCTTGCATTTATCACAGATCAGTTTCCTTTTTTCTTCCATTCCAAACACGCTCCAGTTCAATCTTCATTCTGTGGCTGTAAGCATCGAGTACTACATATTCTCCATCTTCTTTGCGGTATTCTACCCAAAAGGTAAGATAACCGGACTCTCGATAGCAGGTAAAGCTGGCTCTTGCCGGATCATATACACGCCGGCCGGTCGTTTCACCCAGTTTAATTACCTGGCACACATCCTCTTCCAGGATTTTAAGAGTATTCATCTTTTCTTGCGTTTTCGCCCCGATTTTCAGGCGATACTGATCGGGTTGTGGATCATTTCTCATTTCTTGTCCCCATATCTCCTGCAACAACTGTTCTTTTAAATTTAGACGGTTTTGGCGTCGTTTGCTCCAGTTGGGCAACTGCTCCTCTTCTGTTCCCGCTGGAAAAAATAATTGCAGCAGATGCAGTGTCTTCTTTCCCTCTCCTTTAAAAGTATCTCTGCAATTGATGCAGTATACAAGATATGGATTTTGGCTGAGTGAGCATCTGTTTTTTATTACATCGGAATAATAATCCGTATTAACCTCAGAAATCTGTCCGCCATAACCGCAGCAGCCGTGTTTTTCTCCTTGCGGCAGTTCTTCCACAAGCAAGCCTGCTCTTTTGGCCAGATTTCTGACCGCTTTTTGTATTTTTCTTTCATGACGAGCGCTGCAGGGATCAAAGACAGAAAAGGTTTCACCCGTTTTCATTAATTCTTTTTCCTCTTCCGGCGGACATTCCCAGGAATCCATAAGCTCATAAAGTGTCACTGTTTCAATCTCAGGCAGATATTTTCGCAAGTGTTTTTCACAGGAAATACAAGCTGTAATCAGAATTGGCCGCCCCAGGCTCTCCCATTTTTTCCGCAGCCCATCAATCACATTCTGGTGCTCCGTTTCATCCCCTGCCCATTCCGCAGGCAGACCGCAGCAGCTTAAAAGCAAACCTGTATCCGGCCGCTTTGATAAAAGCCAGCGATATGGCTCCATCACATAATGCGGCTCTGAGGCTCCCAATTGACATCCTGGAAAAAAAGCATAGCAGCAGTCTTTCTGGCCCGGCGCCCGCTTTGTGATTGCTGCGGGTTCACGATTGGCAAATTCCATATCCCGCAGCCAAAATTGGTGATAAGGCCCCGGGATTGTCCCTTGCCGGTGAAGGGCACGCCTGGCTTCCAGAAACATCGCGCCTGTATCGATCCCCTCCGGACAGATCTCTTTGCAGAGCCCGCACTGGGTGCAGGTATTGATCATGCGCTTGGCAGGGGTTTTCTTTATAATAGAAGGCGAGGCAGAAAAAGCTACCGTCGCCATTACATCATCCCTCAGCCGTTTGGGTTCTTTACTGTGGTAGCGGCTGACGTCACAATAATAGGTACAAGCATTACACTTGCAGCGCATACACCGCCTGGCCTCTGCCGTTGCTTCTCCCTGGGCGAAAAGCCCATGATCCGTAGCATGTACCGCAGGTTTCTTTTGCTGTGCGGACAAATCCGCCTTTCCCCTGCAAGGATTACTGCCGGCCGGACATACCGCCTTCCCTGTTTTAAAGAAGTTTCCTATATTTTTCGCCATCTCAAGTCCCCGTGCAATGGCACTGACAGGATCTTCGCCTGTAAGTGCGCCGCCTGCAAAGATACCCATTCCTTGCTCCGAAATATAGCAGCTGTCATCTCTGTTCAATGCACCAAAATCCTGTCCATTCTTCCCCGTGGCAATATATACGGCTTCCATTCCGCAGTCCCGAAGTTCTTCCAGGTTTCGAATCTCTGCATTGCAAAATAAGTTGTATTGTTCAAATTGGAATTGCCTTTCAATATCCTCCAGGAATATGGAAGAAGGGAGTCGTTCCCAAAGAACGCCTCCCCATTTATCTGTTTTTTCCCAGATCGTTACTTCGTACTTTTCCTGAGCCAATCGCAGCGCACAGGCCAGCCCGCTGCCTCCTGCTCCGATGATTCCCACCTTCCGGTTTCTGGCAGGGAGGTTATAGTACTGCGGCTCTTTTTTTTCTGTCTTTGCAGCACAGGTTTTTTCCAGCAGATTCAACTGCACTGGCTGGTCCAATTGTCTTCTCTGGCAGGCCGATGCGCAATACTCGGGGCACAGCGCAGCTACAACGCCAGGAAAACCAAATGCATCCTGTAACGTTCTATAAGCGGAATGATAGTTGCCTGCTTCCATCTTTGTAATGAATTTTGGCACATCCAGGTGAAACGGGCACCTGCCAGTGCAGAAAGGCTTTTCATCCTGCCTGCAAACGTCATATTGTCTGAAGTGTTTTTCCATGATTCGTCCACTCTCTCGATTTAAACCGGATTATTTTTGAGTCTTTCAATTTCGTCATAGAAATCCGGTCCCAGATAGTATTTCTTCGGTGGATCAATCCTGCCTCCGGCAGCCAGAAGCTCTAATCCGGCCTTGACCTTTTGCGGGGTCGCAGGCAATTCATACACCCTTACACCACAGGCATTATTGATTGCGTTTATTACTGCCATATGATCGCCGGACTGGAATGCTTCCGATGCTCCTGAAGAGCCGAACGGCCCCCGCTCGTCGAATCCATCCATATGAATCACGTCCATCTTATCCGGTATTTCCTTGATATATGGCACGCCTGCAAGAAACATATTCGTATCTTTTCGGACATCTTCGTAATTCTCGCTGAGCGCAAACCCGATGGAATGCGATATTCCGCCGTAGGCCTGCCCGTCCACCGCCTGGATATTACCAACTTTACCTACCCAGTCCACACATGTCATACCGAGAACGGTGGTCTTTCCAGTGGCAACATCTACTTCTATTTCTGCCATATACAGTGCATAGGTGTACGCATAGCTGCAGCTGCCCTGTCCGGTGTTTGGATCCGGCAGAAGGAAACAATCCCATTCCGCTTCCGCTACCCAGTTGCCTTCATAGCAGGTAGGGATCCCTTCATTTATCATTTCCTCGTATGTACGGTAGCTTCCGTCTTCCTTTCTCATGGCATTTGCAAGTTTCTGCGCTGCCAGGATACTCGCTTTCCCATTCACAAAGTGGGATCGGGAGCCTGCGGACTCTCCAGTATTGGGACAGAGTTTCGTATCTGCCTGAACCAGTCGGATGTTGTCCGGAGTAACATCAGGGAAGTAAGGTTTTAACGCCTCAAGGGTACAGATCAGCGAGCCTTGGTCCCCGCCTTGTCCCTGGTCCTGCCAGGTATCGTATTTAATAAACTTGCCGTCTCCGGCCAGCTCGATTGCCACATTGGCAAAGTCATCGGATCCAAGCCCTACGTTATAGCCGCCCCAGGCAAGCCCTACACCGCGTCGTTTCACCGGAGTATCCTGATTCTTTACTTCTTCAACTGCTTTATCATAAAGCGGTTTCATTTTGTCCATCATTTCTTCCATTGGATACTGCAGAAATTCCGAACTGTTGACATTGGTCTGACCACTTCTGGCGATGTTCTTGTATCTGAATTCGAATGGATCCATGCCGATCTGTTCCGCTAACATGTCAACCAGAGCCTCGCCGCTGGTATAAGCCTGCGGCGACCCGTATCCCCGATAAGGGACACCGGCAGAATGATTTGTAACTGCTGCTCTGCACAGCCCCAGTGCATTTGGTATATAGTATGGGAAAAAGATAAAGCGGGCAATTTTAAATAATAAGTCGTCGCCCAGCGCCGGGTCATATCCGTGGTCCACACCAACATCGAATTCGCCTGCTATGATTTTTCCATCTTTATCGCAGGCAAGACGGCCGTTGGTATAAGATGGCGCACGCTTGCCACTGAATGCCATGAACTGCTCATAGTCCATATGCAGCGCAACAGGCATTTGCATCACCTTGCATGCAATGGCCGCCAATGCATAGGAGGCAGCATTCATTGCCCAGCCAAAGGAGCCCCCCGTAGGGTTTTCGACCACACGGACCTGTTCCACATCCAGCCCCACTGCCTGGGCGATATCGTCACGGTCGAAATAGGTGGTCATGGATTTGCATTGTACCGTCAGCAGTCCATCTTCATCATAGTAGGCCTGGATCGTGTCTCCTTCGATGGACATATGGGGCTCTCTGGAAGAGTAAAAACTGCCTTCCACTGCATAAGGGGCATCATCAATGATCTCAGGAACCTTTTCAGAATTTCCCTTATGGAGCGGCTGCCACGTATAAATGTTTTCCATGTTCGGATGGACTCTGTCCGCGCCGGGCATAACAGCTTCCAGATAACTCATGTATTCCGGCAGCTGTTCAATCTCGACCTTTACCGCGGCAGCGGCTTCTTTGGCATGGTCCTTTGTATCCGCGACCACCATGGCCACCACATTTCCCCAGTTAACAATCGTTTCATCCGCCAGCAATTGGTGCACCTGTTCCATGGCAATTGTATGCGGTGAAAACTGGAACATCATCAGGCGGTTCGGGCCGTCTACATCATAGGCAGTGATGACCTTTTTCACCCCGGTCATTTTCTCCGCTTCGCTGTAATCAATACCGATAATTTTTGCATGGCTGGCCGCTCTGGGCATGACCAGTTCTACGTGCAAAGTCTCCGCCGGCATCTTCAGCGCGATGTCATCACCGTAATCACAGACACCGCAAGCCTTGGCCATAGCGTTTGGACGCGCCACAGGTTTGCCATAATAATTGCCCACATCTGCTTTATAGTCGTATGTGATATCATGAAATGTTTTTTCACCGCGCATGATGGCAGCAGCTTCCATGACTGCGTCTACGATCTGTTTATACCCGGTGCAGCGGCAGACATTTCTGTTTTTCTGGAAACAATCCCTCACTTCTTCTCTCGTAGGGTTTGCGTTTTCCTGCAAAAGTGCATACGCGGAAATAATAAACCCCGGCGAACAGAAGCCGCATTGAACGGCTCCCATGTGCACCATAGCGTATTGAAGCGGATGCGGATTCATGGGGTTTCCGATTCCTTCAATGGTAATGACCTTGCTGTACTCTTGGATATTCTTAATTTTTCTGGTGCAGGAACGTCTTACTTTTCCATCCAATATGACCGAACATGCGCCGCAGACACCGGCGCCGCATCCAACTTTTGTCCCCGTCAGTCCGAGGCGCCGGAGGATATCTGCCAGAGTATCCTTATTCGGGTCGCAGATAAACATCCGATCCGCCCCGTTGATGTTCAGAGTCATTTTTCTTAATTGTTTCATTAAAGACCCCCAGTTTTTCTTTCACGTTAATTGTATTTCCTCTAGATTACATACACAGTTTGAAAATATTAATACAATCCTGAACATTGAGTTCAGCAAGCCCGCCTATCGTACCCTCCGGAAGTGCGGCCTTTGCCAGTTCTAGGATATCCTCTTCCTTTATACCAATTTGGGCGCCTTTCGTCGGCATCCTAAGGCTCTTGTAAAAGTCTTCTTGTTTTTTTATGCCTTCCAAAATGACACCTTCCGGATTGTCCGGATTGTCTTCGATGCCCCAAACCTCAGTAAAATACCTGACAAAACGAGGGATATTGTTCTTATAGACATATCTCATCCATGCCAGAGTTAAAACGCCGCAGCCGGCGCCATGAGCAGTATCGTAGAAACCGCCTACAGGGGCTTGCAGGATATGCACGACCCAGTCTTGAATACGGCCCACACCGCATGTGTTATTATGTGCCAGGGTACCTGCCCACATCAACTGAGCGCGCGCCTCATAATTTTTCGGGTCATCATTGACCGCAATCGGCGCATATTTGATAACGGTTCGAAAAATCCCTTCACACAATTCATCCGTCAGCCCGACATCCTGCCCCGGGGAAAAGTATCTTTCGTGAACATGGCAGAACATATCAACCGCGCCGCTTGCCGTCTGATAGGCAGGAACGCTGTACGTCAGTTCCGGGTTCATAATTGAAAACTTAGGGCGAATTGCATCCCCATCGTAATTCTTCTTTTCTTTTCCCTTTGAAATTACACAGCTATTGGAGCCCTCACTGCCAGTTGCGGCAATTGTTAAGACCGTGCCAACCGGAAGAGTTTTTGTGACAATTTGTCCGCCCTTGAAAAATTTATTCCATGCGTCCCCTTCCGCAAGCTCAATGCCGACAAACTTCGCAGTATCAATGACGCTGCCGCCGCCGATCGCCAGCAATAAGTCAACGCCTTCCTGTCTGGCGATTTTTGCCGCTTCCATTGCCCGTTCATATGTAGGGTTTGCTTTAATATCTGCAAAATCAACATATGAAAGTCCCTCTTTCTTTAGTGAAGCAAAGACTCGCTCCATTAATTCATCTTCATAATCCATTCCATAATGGAACGTCATTACTTTCGTTGCGCCGTATTCTTTAATGTACTTTCCGACATTCTGCTCTTCACCTTTACCAAATATGAAACGGGTCGGGCTATAAAATTCAAAATTTTCCATAATAAAGCACCTCCTAAATCTTGCTTTTAATTCGTCTTTTTTTATTGCACTGCCGCGGCAAGCGGCAGTGCGCATCAAATGAAACTTGATATCTTATTATAAGGGTCTTGTCTTGAAGGTCCCGTCCGGGCAAATCTCCTTCATCAGGCCTTTGACCCTCCTTCACTGGCATCCAGTCCGCAGCTCAGAAACAACTCTAATGCCGCATCGATCTTCTCATCTGACGGAGGCTCCAAATCCTCAAATGGATAAGGCCTTCCAATGGCCTGCCATTTAGAGGTGCCCGCCTGATGAAAGGGCAGAATGTTCAGCCTGGTGATGTTGTTTCTGACTGCAATATCTGCGACAGCCTGCAGCGATTCCTTATCATCGTTGACTCCGGGGATGAGCGGAAAGCGGATAACGATGTCCTTTTCCATCTCGCTGATTCGCCGCAGGTTTTCAAGAATCAGCGAATTTCCATGGCCGGTATAAACGCGGCTTTGTTCATCAAAAGGAACTTTAATGTCGAACAAGACAAGGTCGGCCAATTCAATAATCCCCTTGAAATTCTCCCAGTGGCAATAGCCGCAGGTTTCGATTGCTGTGTGGGCTTTGTGCCTCTTCAGTTTCTTTAAAAGATTGATGGCAAATTCGTTTTGCACCGTACACTCGCCGCCAGACAATGTAATCCCGCCGCCGCTCTTTTTGTAGAAAATTTCGTCCTCCATTAATTTGTCAAAGACTTCATCGACAGTCATGTATGTACCGGATATTTTCAGAGCCCCGCTGTAACAGGTTTTTGTACAGTCTCCGCACCCATTACAAATATCCCGACTGACTTTAATACTCTTTTCCGCAATTGTAATGGCGTTTTTTGTGCATGCTGTCACACATTTGCCACAGCCAATACATTCTCCCGGATTATGCAAAAGTTCAGGGCGTATATCCCACGTTTCAGGATTTTGACACCACTTGCATTGAAGCGGACAACCTTTAAAGAACGCCATCGTTCTCACGCCGGGGCCATCATGCACTGTAAATTTCTGTATGCCTGTAATAATCCCAAACTCACCGCTGCGCAGTTTACCGCTTTCCATTCTTTCTTACCGCATCTTTCCAACTCTCAAAATAATCGCATCCTGTTGAGCTTTAGCCAGCTGGTTCCAGAATACGGACATGCCTCCCAGCCTTACTCTCAGTGTAGGATAGTTTTCCGGATGTTCCTGAGCATCTTTGAGTGTATCTATATCAAGGACCTGCAGCGTAGTAATCATGCCGCCCATTTCATTAAAGGCTTCAAGGATGCCGATCAGCCGGTCCGTACCCTCTTTCCCAACAATTTCGTTGGCGTTGATGCCGATATCCAGCGGGCCGCCGCTGTAGAACGGCAGGAGATCCCCAAAACATGCGGACTTCAGAACAGCCGTAGGACCATTCAAGTCCAATCCCAGTGACGGCGAATAATTGCTTGCTACTGAGTGCATATATGGCCTTCCGTCTGCAGAAGCGCCGCAATCCCGGCCGAACTGAACATAATGCTCAAACGTGCCGCAGGCGCACTGAAGAATATAATTAGGCTCTGCCGCTTTTACTTCCGGAAGCGCATTCAGTTCATGAACATAATCGGAAAAATCTTTCATGAATTTTGCACCGATTTCATCCGCATATGGGTCACCATTCCCATATTTAGGCACATCGTGAAGGAGCATCTGACGCAGGTCTTCCTTCCCTTCATAATTTGTTTTCATTGCCTCCACAAGTTCGTCCATTGTAATCCTCTTCTCTTCATAGACCATCTTTTTAATGGCTGCAAGAGAGTCAACCGCATGGGAAAACCCGGTAATATACAGGCCAAACATTCTATAGCGGCAGCCCTGATTGAAGAGATCCTTTCCCCTTGCTATACAGTCATCGGTAATTGTTGAAAGAAGAACAGCCGGGTTGATTTTGTAGCGGCAGCCGCAGAAATGCGTGATGTCGTTCTGCACAACGTCATATGCCTGCGAGCAAACTTCTTTCATATAGGTTTCATAGAATTCCTCGTATGTTTTATACTGTGACGGCTCCCCACAGTCTCTCCACTCTGTTTCGCCGCTGACCAGACTTTTTCCGTGCATCAGGAAATATTCCAAAATCTTCAGTGCATGGACATGTTCGTATAAGTAATTGGTTTTTCCCTCAATCAAGACCTCCCAGCAGCCGTCGTTCGCGTACTGCCGTGCATCCTCGACTGGAATGCCGGATGCAACGAGTCCCGGTATAATGTTATCATCCATATAAACAGCGGGTTCTCCACGTCCCTGGCGGAAGAGATCTACAATCAATTCCAGCAATGAACGCGGGGTGTCCTTGTGAATACGAACGGAAGGAATCGGAGATGTTGTTTCCAGAAAATGCAGCTGTTCTAAAATCATATAGGTCAAATCATTTGTTGCATCTTTCCCCTCCGGAGTAACACCTCCGAGCATCATATTCATCAGGAAATGATTTGCTGATGAGCCCAGGTTCCAGTCAGCTTCATTGTTCATTGAAAAGAAGAACGCTTCCTCAGGATTTACGCCGCCCCAGCCTTCGTCAAGCGGTGTTGTATGATCCCACTCCCAGTGTTCGGGATTCAGCTGCATACAATCCGAAAATTTAGCGAGGAAACTTGTCAGAAGTTCTCTTGCATATTCCTTAGTAATCTTACCGGATTCGATATCTTTCTTGTAATAAGGATACAGATACTGATCCGTTCTGCCAGCAGGCATGAATTCCATAATTGAATGCTGGACTGTATAGAACAGCCAGAAACTCTGCATTGCCTCATGGAAGCTTTCCGCCGGATTTTCAGGTACTCTGTTCAGAATATGTGCCATTTCCAGAAGCTCCTTTGCTCTGACAGGATCATCTGTCTTTCGGGACTCCTTCAGACACAGATCAGAATATCTATGGGCGAACTCGATAACCGCATCCAATGAAATCAGCATACCTCTGAAAAGATTGATTTTTTCTTCATCTATTTCATCCTTTTCTTTAAGGTATTCTTTATCCAATTCTTCATTGATTTCTGCCTTGAGCCCTTTGATACCTACACGGAGAAGTTTGGCATAATCGGCAGGATGAACGTCGCCATGCTGTTTATACGTTAAACTGTGTTCCTTTAACGCCCATTCCTTTTCTTCGGGAAGACAAAACTCCACCATTTCTCTGCCCAGACCAACCGATGCGTTCATGGTAATTCCTGCGATCAGTTCATAATCCTTGATATATGCGGGCATATTGCGCAGAGTGTAACGAATCGCCAGTCCCTTTCTGACCACCAGAGGTTCTTTCTTCACCTCTTCGTCATCAAGGATGGTTTGATTCATACCCCACCAGTCTTTTTTTTCGTAAAAGTCTTTTTCAAACATACGTTTTTTAATTAATTCAGATCTGGTCATTTCACTAATTCCTTTCTACTACAATATATTTATGGTTAAGATCCCTTACCGCCAGTAAGGAATGATCCATCTTGTTGCTTAAGCTGATATAATGATGGAGCAATTGGTATATCGTTTCCCTTTCTTGG
>CABJAP010000020.1 GCA_902363595.1 Clostridia bacterium
AAATTTAAATGGTTTCATGGGGTTGCGAGAGGACTTTTGCATAGCATGGTGGACTGATTTTTTAATCCGCTATGCGCGAAATGATTGGTGGGGGCTTGGTTTCGACTTTTTCAGTGGCCTCCTGCCAGACACAGATCGCGATGATTTGCACCCGACCTCGACTCCCGGCCTCTTTCCCCGAACCCCGAGCCTCCGAGAACAGGACGCTTCATTATGGTAAACCAAAATGGCGGCGCTACTGTCATAATAAGCTGCCCCTGGCAGCCTTTACAGCTTATATACGTGATTGAGAGGACCAGGTCCTTTTCCCAGATCCAGGCCGTCACGCAGCGCGCCTGAAAGATAAGCTTTCGCCTGCTCCACACTTTTGTTCAAAGAATGGCCGGCAGCCATATTACAGGCGATAGCCGAAGACAGAGTACAGCCGGTGCCGTGGGTGTTGGGATTGTCGATCCGATCCTCTTCATACCAGAAAGCTGTTCCTTCTGCATAAAGGAGATCGGCGGCAGTCCCCGGCAAGTGGCCGCCTTTGATCAGAACTGCCATATGCAGATCATCAGCAATGCGCGCCGCTGCCTTCAGCATATCCGGTTTTCCTGCGATGGAAAACCCACAGAGTACCTCTGCTTCGGGAATGTTGGGCGTTACCAGCGTTCCAAGGGGAAGGAGCTTTGCGATCAGAACTTCCACCGCATCCTCTGAGAGAAGGCGGCTGCCGCTGGTGGAGATCATGACCGGGTCAATAACGATGTTTTGCGCCTGATATTCTTCCAGCTTTTCGCTGATAGCCTCAATGATCCCGGCGGCGGAAACCATGCCGATTTTTACGGCGTCGGGAAGGATATCGGTAAAAATCGCATCCAGCTGCTGACGGACAAACTGCGGGTCAGCGTCCATGATCCCGTAGACACCGGTGGTATTTTGTGCAGTCAGCGATGTGATCGCGCTCATGGCATACATCTTGTGAGCAGTAATGGTTTTAATATCTGCCTGAATACCGGCTCCTCCGCTGCAATCGGAGCCGGCTATGGTCAATACTTTTTTCATTTTGCGATCATCTCCTGCGACAGCCTGCGAAGATCTCTGCAAGTCTGTTTAATATCCGAGCTGGCAAAAATAGCCGAAACCACAGCCACGCCGTCGATTCCCGTTCCCGAGAGCCTGCGAATATTTTCCCTGGTGATGCCGCCGATGGCACAGATGGGAATGGAAACTGCCTGGCGAATAGCTTTTACTGTATCATGGCTGACCGGATTGGCATCTTTTTTTGTAGAAGTATCAAAGACAGCTCCCACGCCCAGATAGTCGGCGCCGTTTTTTTCCGCCAGAACGGCCTGCTCCACAGTCTGAGCGGAAACGCCCAGGATCCGGTCATCTCCGATCAATTCCCGAACTGCGCCGGCCTGCATATCATGCTGACCCACATGAACGCCGTCAGCGCCGCATTTGACGGCAAGCGGCGCATTATCGTTGATAATAAAGGGAACGTGATACTGATGGCACAAGGTTTTTATTTTTACCGCTTCATCCAAAAAAGCATCCTCCGGCAGATCCTTTTCCCGCAGCTGCACACAAGTGACGCCGCCTTTGAGAGCCGCCTCCACCTGCTCATAGAGCGTTTGGCGGCCGGTCCAGGAGCGGTCGGTTACCGCATACAGGAGCATGGTTTTTTTATCGCACTTCATAGTTGGCACCCCTTTCTAACTCATCGCCGCTCAGGCAGTATACCGCATCGATGAGACGGCTGCGAAATGTACCGCTGCCTTCTCCTTCTTTCAGATGGGAATAGGCGATTTCGCCGCACAGACCCATGGCGCAGACGGCCGCCGCTGCCGCCGCAAGAGGCGTATCCCGATTGGCGGTCAGGTAAGCCGCCATCATGGCAGAGAGCATACAGCCGCTGCCAGTGATCCGGCTCAACATGGGATGACCGTTTCTGATAATGAAAGCTTGCTGCCGGTCGCAGACCAAATCAATGACCCCGGTGATGGTGATAACAGCGCCGGTCCGGGCAGAAAAATCCTGAGCAAAACGGATAGACTCATCCAGGTTGTCCTCGGTGATGGCATCGGCCAAATCGGCGTCAACTCCCCTGGTAGTGGCAGAACCCAGAGACAGAGCTTTGATCTCAGATACATTGCCGCGAATGGCAGTAAACGAGACTTGATCCAGCAGCTGTCCGGCCGTTTGGGTCCGCAGAGGTGAAGCCCCCGCGCCCACCGGATCCAGCAGCACCGGGCGGCCGCATTGATTGGCTTTCTTGCCTGCTGCCAGCATAGCCGGAATGGTGGATTGGTTCAAGGTTCCGATATTGATGTTCAATCCGCCGCAGATGGAGGTAATATCAGCGGCTTCCGCCGGATCGTCGGCCATAATGGGCGAACCGCCGCAGGCCAGCAGGATATTGGCGCAGTCGTTAACGGTTACATAGTTGGTAATATTATGTACAAGCGGCGCTTGGCTGCGTACATTTTCCAATTGTTCCTTTAGCATAAAGCAGCCCCTTTCCTATTCATCAAAGATGGAAACAAGTTCGCCATCCAGGATACGGTTCATATTTTTCACTGCGCAGAAGTTTCCGCACATGGTGCAGGTGTCCTCCTTTTCAGGAGAGGAGGAAGCGCGGTATTCTTTGGCCTTAACCGGATCGATGGCCAGGTCGAACATCTTGTCCCAATCCAGATCTTTTCTCGCCTGGCTCATTTGGTTGTCCCAATCCATAGCCCCGGGGATCCCTTTGGCAATGTCCGCAGAATGGGCGGCGATCCTGGCGGCAATGATTCCTTCTTTCACATCCTCCAGGGTGGGCAGCCGCAGGTGCTCCGCAGGAGTGACGTAACAGAGGAAAGCCGCGCCGCTGGCAGCTGCCAGCGCGCCTCCGATGGCAGAAGTGATGTGGTCATAGCCGGGAGCGACGTCGGTGACAATGGGCCCAAGCACATAGAAGGGCGCGCCATGGCACAATGTTTTTTGGATTTCCATATTGGCCGCGATTTGGTTCAGGGGCATGTGTCCGGGTCCCTCGATCATGATCTGCACATCCTTTTCCCAGGCCCGCAGGGTCAGCTCACCCAAGGCAATCAGCTCCTCGATCTGGCTGGCATCAGTACCGTCTGCCAGGCAGCCGGGCCTGCAGGCATCTCCCAGACTTAGGGTGATGTCGTACTCCCTGCAAATGTCCAAAAGCTCATCAAAACGTTCATAAAAGGGATTCTCCTTGCCGGTCATTTCCATCCAGGCAAAGATGATGGAGCCGCCCCGGGACACGATATTGGTCAGCCTCTTATTGCGCTTGAATTTATGCGCGGTTTCTTTGTTGATGCCGCAGTGAATGGTCAGAAAATCTACGCCGTCTTCTGCGTGCATACGGGCAATATCCAGCCACTCTTCAGTAGTGATCTCAATGAGAGGCTTATGATAATAGACCACGGCATCGTAAATGGGAACCGTTCCAATCATAGCCGGGCACGTTTCCGTCAAGCGGCGGCGGAACTTACGGGTATCCCCATAGGAACTCAGGTCCATGATCGCTTCTGCGCCCATGTCCACCGCGCTCTGTACTTTGGCTAATTCCATGTCCAGGTCGGTCATATCCCGGGATGTTCCCAGATTGACATTAATCTTCGTTTTCAGAGAAGAACCCAATCCGCTGGGAGATATGGCTTTATGGCGCTTGTTGCAGGGGATAATGGCCTTGCCCTCACTCATCAGCTTCATCAGCTGCTCGGCGGGAATGCCCTCCTTTTCAGCGACAATTTCCATTTCTCTGGTGAGAATGCCCTTGCGTGCGGCATCCATCTGCGTCGTGTAATGTTTCATATTAACTTCCTTTCCTTTCAGGGCAAGAAAAAACGGAGAACCCTGACTTTGGTATTCTCCGTAATGAAAACATAATCTTGCTTCTTCCTACGTTGGCATTACCCAAATCAGGTTTGAAGGGTCGAAGTTCGATTACTTCCTCTCAGCCTGCTTATACAAGCTCCCCTGAAATATTGTCTGTATTATAATACAGACAATATGCGCATGCCAATCCGTTTGTCTGTTTACTGTAAAATTTTATATTGACAAGATTGGACGCATTATGACGGATAGTTCATCTATTATACACGAATCGATCCCATTTATGAGATGATTTCCGTGTGGGCTCTGCCTCCTTTTACTAAAAATGCAGCGATGAAAACTAAAATAAGAGTTGCCGCAGACATTGCCAAAAAGGTCATATTTAGTCCATGTATAGCGGCATTTTCTCCATAGCGATCGATCGAATGATTGGTTACCATGGTCATTATTCCTACAAAAACAGCAGTTCCGATGGCTCCGGAAATTGTCCGCAAAGAGTTTACTAATGCTGTCCCGTGGGCTGTCAGCTCCGGCTGAATACCGCTGATCCCCCAAGTAACCAGAGGCATCATCAAACAGCCGATTGCGGCGCATCGCATCATATTATAAAAAGATGCGATCCAAATAGACATTTCCTTTGTAATAAAGAACATCCCAATATTGCTGAGCAGCATACAAAACGCTCCTGCCACAAATAACTTTTTCATGCCGATCCGGTCATAAATGATGCCGGCAAAAGGACTGATCGCAGCCATTACTAGAGAACCGGGCAGAGTTACTAGGCCGGAGGTCGTCACGGAATAACCCATAATCGACTGCACATAAAGGGGAATAATAATCGATGATCCCATCATTACCAGATAGAGCAACATACTTCCCAATACACTTAAGGCATATTGTTTCTGTTTTAAAATCCTCAGCTCTAAAAAAGGCTCTTTTATATGAAGCTGCCGGTAAACAAAAAAGGCTGCGGAAATGATCCCAATGACCAGCGGCATGTAGGTTTGCGCGGCTGTAGGGCTGCGGCTGCCTATATTGCCAATCCCCAGAGTAATGCCTCCAAAAGCCAAAGCGCTGAGAACAAAGGAGAATCCATCAAATTTTCGCTTCATAGTAGCAAGAACATTATCAAAAACGCCGATTGCAAAAATCAGAGAGATCAGCATAATACCGATTGAGATGTAAAAGATCATTCTCCATCCGAAAGAATCAACTAAAATTCCCGCCAACGTAGGTGAAATTACTGGTGCCGCACCGATCGACAGGCCATATAAGCCCATGATAGTACCCCTTTTCTCCGGCGGATAAATGGTCAGAAGGATTACCTGTGACATAGACAGAAGTATCCCGTTTCCGCAGGCTTGGAGGACCCTCCCCAACATCATAATAGGAAACCAGCGGGCAATCACACAACAAGTCAAACCGGCAATAAAGAATAGTATCCCCAGTAAATACAGTCTTTTCGTCGGAAATCTGGTAATCAGAAAGGCTGTCAAAGGCATCATAATTCCCATAGCCAAGGAGTATCCGCTTGTCAGCCACTGGCCTGTAGTTACACTGATGTGAAAGTCGGCCATAATCGGAGGAAGGGCGGTTGTTAGGGCCGTAGCAAGCATAGAAGAGGCAATGCATGTTATTAAAATATCCACAAAAATCAGCGTGCGTTTTTTGTTTGTAAGGATTGTATGATTACTCATGACCATTCCCTCGGTTATAATAGTCTTGCAATTTCAGCAGAATTTTATAAAATTGATTTTTTTCTTCCTCAGACAGAACCGTTAACATGCTGTTTAGCGACTCTTCTCGTTTTTTGCGATAGTACGCTATTTGTTTGTTACCGGATTCAGTCAATGAAATGAGAAAGCTCCGTTTATCTTCCTGAGAGGGTATTCGGGCGATATACCCTTTTTTTTCCAATTTGGAGAGCAGTTCACTTAAGGAAGCGGGTCGGATTTTTAAAGCATCCGACAGCTTCTTTTGATTGATTGTTCCAATATAATCTAAAAGCAGCATGCAGCGCCATTGTCCAATATAGTAACGATGGTCATTGTCAGTAATATGTTTGCTTAGTTTTGCCACATAAAAAAAGAGCTCGATAATTTCCTTATCATTTGGTTTCAAAAATAATCCCTCGTTTCTTGTTTCGACTTACAATCCATTTAATTAGGTACCTAACTATTATAATAACAAAGCACTGCTTTTGTCAAACAAAATTTGTTTTTTGAGTGCATTAAAAAGCTGCCTGGCGGATCCGGTCAATCGGACGAGGCAGCTTTTGCTATCGTATAGAAAATATCGAATACTTGGCATTTCCAATACTTCGAAAGACTTCACCTTGTGAAGATGAGCGTGAAGCACGTATAACGTTTGTGAGGAAACCGTTTTATTTTTCTTCCAAAGATTTTTCCAGCTGTGCCATTTTTCCTTTAGCCAAATCTTCAGGGATAAAGACTTGACCGCACTGAGGACAGCGCAGCACTTTATGACGAAATTTTTTGTCCAGATAAGTGAACTGCGTATCGATTTCCGCAAGTCCGCACTTACATTTATTGCAGATCAGTGTCTTGTTTGATGCCATTCCAGACCGCCTCCAATTCTATCTTTGTTCTATGGGCATAAGCATTGACCAGCTCGAACCGTCCGTCCGCCTTGCTGAGCACTTTGTATTCCACCCAATAGGTCATATAGCCGATCACACAGTAGCCGGACAAGGTGCCGGTCTCCTCGTTGAGAATAGTCCGGTTATGGCGCTGGCAAAAATCGATGGTGTGGAGGATTTGTTCTTCCAGGATCCGTTCCTTATCCAGCTTGGCTTTCACTTCATCGGACATTTCTACGGCAATCGGGTATTCTGTTTGCTTGATTTCCATTTCTTCCTCCCAGAAAAATCCCAAAAGTGTCTTTTTCAGGAGCCTTCTGTTTTCCTGGCGCTCAGTTACGGTCGGCAGATGCTGCTGGCCGTCGCCTTCGCCAAAGAGCAGTTCTAGAATGTGATGGGCCGGTTTGCCTTGCTTGAGGAAAATATCGCGGCAGTTGATACAATAAGTGATATAAGGTGTCTGACTTTCGGCAATTCGCTTTTTTGCAACAAACTCGGCATACTCCGGGTTAGCGATTGCTCCGTGACCGCCATAGCCGCAGCACGTGTAATATTCATTGTTGTCCGGTAAAGGCTCCAGCGTTACGCCAATATCCTCAGCCAGTTCCCGCACGGTCCGGCGAACGTCTTCCTCATTGCGGGCAGAGCAGGGATCAAAGATGCAAAAGGTCTGTTCGCAGCAGCCGCCGCTGATCTCCCATTCCTGCAAAATCTCAAACAGAGAAATGACCGGTATTTCCGGAAGATATTCTTTAAAATGCTTCAGGCAGGTCATACAGCCCATAATCATGGTCGGCTCTCCCAGACTTCGCCACTGGTCTCTGATTTCCTCAAGGCCCAGGTCGAATTTGGCCCGGTCGCCGGCCCAAAGCTGGGGAACTCCGCAGCAGCGGAGGAACATGGCCGTATCCGGATGCTGGTTGAGCAGAGAATCGTAAATTTTAACGATCAGCTCCGGCTCCGACGCGCCCAGCTGACAACCGGGGAATAGGGCATACCCGCATTTGCTGCTGCCTTTGGGTGGACGGACCAGACTGGATTCTTCGCTGTCAGCCTGCGCCATATCCCGAAGCCAGAAATCGTGGTAAGGCCAGGGCATTTTTCCCTGATTGTGCATTTTCTGCCGCCCGGCCAGGAAAAGGCCGTCCAGATCAATATCCTCCGGACAGATTTCTTTACAGATTCCACATTGATTGCACATGGACATGAGCCTCCTGGCGGGAGTGGCCTTCAGTTCGCTCTTACCCTCCAGAGTGGTGGCAATGATTTCATCCTTGACACGAACCGGCCCCTTACTGGAAAATTCCAACAGATCGCAGTGGTCTTTGCAGGCCCGGCACTGACATTCCACGCAGCGGGCTGCTTCCTCCATGGCCTCTTCCTTTGTATAATGACCATCGGCTGCAGCCACAGCCTCCGATGTGCCTTCAATTTGAACCAGCCCCTGGCACATGCGGGTCCGCTTACTTTCCCTGGGGTAGTACAGGCTGCCGGTTTTTAGGTAATTGTCAATGACCGTTCCCATAGCCAGGCCGCCGGACAGAGCGTGGAGGGGAGAATCGCCGATCAATTCGCCGCCTGCAAAATATCCGGTTCCGCCCTGCTCCATACAGAAGGGGTCGCCGGAAGCACTGCGGGCGTCCAGAAGCCCAAAGTCAGGACCATCTTTGCCAGTAGCGATAAAAACAGCATCAAAGTTTCCATCCTTTAAATCAGAAAGGGCCCGAATCTCCTTGTTAAAATGAATATGATATTCCTGATGGGCCAGCTGTTCATCAAAATCCTTCATAAATACTTCCGGATTCATGGTATCGTGCAGATGGCCGCCGATGCGATCGCTCTTTTCAAAGACCTCCAGCGTATATTTCTTGGTAGAAAGTCGAAGCAGCGCCGCCATTCCGCAAAGTCCGGCGCCGACAATGGCGATCCGCTCTTTTTTCATCGGGATGTTATAGTCGGTAGCCGAGGTGTCTCTGGCAAATTCTATGGCCGCCTTTTCCAAAAGCGACAGCTCAATGGCGCCCCCGCAGTCTTTCCGCGGGCAAGCTTTTTTGCATGGTTCATCACATAAAAAATTTGCGATGCGGGGGAACCCGGTTGCATTGCGATATACTTTAAATGCCGCCTTAAAAGCGCCCCGCCGCGCCTTTTCTATAAAATTTAAAATCTCCATATCAAATGGGCAGTCGCCCACACAATAGGGGATCTCCTTTTCCATACAGTCGTCAAAGTTTTTTAGATATCTTTTCATAAGTATCATCTCTCCATACAAGTATCGGCTTAAGGTAACCCCTAAGCCGATAAGATTGTATCATTGTTTTGTTGTTTTTATCAAGTGGTTTAGTCTGGAATATTTGTGATGGATTCGTAAGTTTCCTTCTTATCTTCCGGGAACATGTCTTCGAACAGGTCAACCATCGGATTGTTCTTGATGTATTCCATTTCTTCGTAGAAATCCGAACCCAGGAAATATTTCTTAGGAGGCAGAACCTCTTCGCCCTTAGCGACCTTGTCAAGACCTTCCTTGATCTTTTCCGGATAAGCCGGGATTTCGTAAATTCTCACACCGCAGGCATTGTCGATGGCGTTAATAACGGCCATGTGTCCAGCGGACTGGAATGCCTCGGAAGCACCGGAGGAACCAAACGGATTGGTATTTCTCGGCGTGCAGTGGTGAATCAGATTGAAGTTATCCGGAATATCCTTAATGCTCGGGATACCAGCACCTGCAATGTTGCTGTGCTTCTTGACATCTTCATAGTTTTCCGTCAGAGCAAAGCCGATGCAGTGGGACAGTCCGCCGTAAGCCTGACCGTTAACCGCAGCGATGTTTCCGATAACACCGACGTCGTCTACACACCAGTAACCGATACAAGTAGCCTTACCTGTTTTCGTGTCAACTTCAACTTCTGCCATATGCAGGGCATATGTAAAGGCAGGGGTCGGGTTGCCTACGCCGGTATTCGGGTCAAGATATTTAAGGGTCATATCTTCCGGATTCTGGTACTGAGTTTCATATTTGGTCGGAATGCCTTCCGCAACCATTTCATCATAGGTTCTGTAAGTGCCGTCCGGTTTTCTCATAGCGTTCATCAGTTCATCAGCTGCCATGACAACGGCTTTACTGTTCATGTAATGCTGTCTTGATGATGCGGTAGCACCGGAGTCAGGACAGAATTTGGAGTCATTTTGAATCAGCACGATGTCGTCAGGAGTTACACCCAGAGGCTTTAGGGCTTCCAGAGTGGTAACCAGCGCGCCTACATCGCCGCCCTGACCCTGATCCTGCCAAGTGTCGTATTTCGCAAATTTACCATTAGGCAGTAATTCCAGAGCAACGGTACACTGGTCGAAGATTCCTTCTGTTACATTGTATCCGCCCCATGCGATACCTACGCCTCTCTTCTTTTCAGGAGTAGATTCTTTGGCAGCTCGTTCTTTTACTTCCTCATATATCGGTTTTAAGATATCCATCATCTTTTCCATCGGATATTCACGGAAAGGATACTGGTTAATGTTGGTGTCTCCTGGTCTTGCGATGTTTTTATATCTAAATTCAAACGGATCCATGCCGATTTTCTTAGCCATCATATCGACCAATGCTTCAGACGCCGTATACGCCTGCGGCGATCCGTAGCCTCTGTATGCAGTACCATAGTTATGGTTGGTACATGCAACTCTCGTTAATCCCAGACAGTTTGGAATGTTGTACGGGAAGAACATGAACTTTGCAGGTCTTGTGATCAGGTCATCGCCCAATTCGTTGTAGGAACCGTGGTCCATACCGCAATCCCATTCTGCGCCGATGATCTTGCCGTCCTTGTCGCAGGCCAGTCTGCCGTTGGTGTACGACGGAGCGCGTTTTCCGGACAGAGCCATGAACTCAGGATAAGTAATGGATAATGCTACTGGCATATCATCGCATGCCATGCAGGCGATCGCCGCCATCGCGTAAGTCGCTGCTGCGATACCCCAGCCGAATGTAGCGCCGGTCGGGTTTTCGATGACTCTGATCTTTTCTGCAGGAAGGCCGGTAGCCTCTGCGATATCGCCGATATTGGAATAGATCTGCATTGCTTTACAATGAACGGTCAGCAGGCCGTCATCGCCCCAGTAAGCCTGTACCGTATCGCCTTCGATCGGCATGTGCGGCTCTCTGGATGAGTAGAAGGAACCTTCTACCACATAAGGAGCATCGTCGATCAGTTCCGGCGTATCGTGTCCCGCACCCTTAACATTAGGCTGTTCGGACCATACGTTTGGATGATCGTCATGTATTCTCATAGCATCCGGCATAGCTGCTTCCAGATAGGTCTTGTATTCAGGCAGCTGTTCCCAATCGATGGTGACTTTCTTTGCTGCTTCCTGAGCGTGAGCCTTTGTATCGGCTACAACCAATGCTACCACATCACCGTAGTTAAAGATTTTATCTTCAACCAGAATCGGGTGGGACTGTCCGGTAGCCAGAGTTCTCGGTGTGAACGGCATGAATCCAAGTCTGTTTGGTCCCTTGATGTCGGCAGCCGTAACAACCTTGTAAACGCCGGGCATTTTTTCTGCCTCTTCTTTATGGATTGCTTTCAGTTTTGCGTGGAAGGCGACTTTCGGCTGCACCAGTACGGCATGCAGCGTGTTCTCCGGCATCTTCAGCTCGATATCGTCACCGTAATCAGCAAGTCCGCATACTTTTGCCAGCGCAGCAGGACGTACCAGCGGCTGACCATAATATTCTTTGTCTTCCGGAAGTTTTACCATAATATCTTCCAGAGCACATTCGCCTCTCATAACCTTTGCAGCGTTCATGACAGCATCGACAATCTGCTTGTAGCCTGTACAGCGGCAGATGTTTCTGTTTTTGTGGAACCAGTCTCTTACTTCTTCTCTGGTTGGATCAGGATTAGCCTGAAGCAGCGCGTAGGTCGATACGATGAATCCTGGAGTACAGAATCCGCATTGTACAGCTCCGGCATGCATGAATGCTACCTGAATCGGATGGAGATATCTGGGAGCTCCAATTCCTTCAATCGTTACTACTTCGCTATACTCTTCGATCTTAGCGATCTTTTTCGTACAAGAACGAACTAGTTTGCCGTCCAGCATTACGGTACAAGAACCGCATACGCCGGCTCCGCAGCCAACTTTTGTACCTGTAAGCCCTAAGCGTCTGACAACATCAGCCAGAGTGTCCTTTTCAGGGTCACAGATGAACATTCGATCGGCACCATTGATGTTTAACGTCATTTTTCTCAATTTCATAATAATTTGCCTCCAATTAATTTTTCAATTGAACATACTTTAACGTTTCACATCCAATAACAAAGGCCTTTTCGTGCGTTTCGAAATGTTACACGAACCTTTCCAAACGCGGGAGGCTCACATGTTTCCACATAAACCCAACGTTTCCGCCTCCATAGCTTTTCTTCAGGAACCGTAGGAGATCGGAAATCGGATTGTGTATTGAATTGTTACTACATTTTTCATTTTATCAGTTTGTTCAGGGGCCTGTCAACCGCGGAAACCCTGATTTCAGTACAATCTTGCGGTCAAGCCCAGTACTAAGTAGCTATTATTTGAATTGTCTTAAATTTGTAAAAAATTTGTTACAATTTGCCGTAAAAACGGCCTCTTTTCGATCCGGCGGCGAACCTCCCCGGCGGCCTTACGGCCCGGTCCTGCAAAACATTTTCGGTCGCCCCTTGCCCATTTTGGGAATTTATAATAGAATGAAAAACAGATACTTTGTCCCCCAACCGGTTTGGGGGAGAGTAGGAACAGGAGAAGAAACATGAAACGATTATCGGAAGTTCAAAGCATATGCCCAGTCTGTGAAAAGCCGATCAAAGCTTTTTATACAGAGCGGGAGGGCAAAGTATTCTTTGAAAAAACATGTGAAGAACATGGCGAATTTCGCGCACTGGTTTCAAACCGCACAGATGATTATCTGGATTGGATCAAAAATCCGGTTGTCAATATTCCGCCCAAAACGGCGATGACCAAGGGCAGCGGGCAGGATGAATGCCCCCTTCACTGCGGCACCTGCGAAAACCATTTGCAGACCGCCTGCTGCGTGCTGATCGATATTACCAAGCGGTGCAATCAGCATTGTCCCTTCTGCTTTGCAAGGGCGGAAATGGATTCGGAGGAACCGGGCGATCCCAGCTTAAAAGAACTGGAAGCAAAATTCGATCTGCTGGTGGAGCTGGGGGAAGAACGGCCTTTCAACATTCAGCTGTCAGGAGGGGAGCCCACTGTCCGCGACGATCTGCCCCAGATCATCCGCATGGCCAGGTCCAAAGGATTTGAATACATACAGATTAACAGCAACGGCAGGCGAATCGCCCGCGAGGCCGGGTATGCCGCGGCGCTCAAAGAGGCGGGAGCATCGGTGATTTTCATGCAGTTTGATGGAACCACCGATGAGATTTACATGCAGATGCGGGGAGAGCCTTTATTTAAAGAAAAGAAACAAGCCATCGAAAACTGCAGGAAAGCCGGTCTGCCGGTGACGCTGGTACCGACGGTCGCCAGAAACGTCAACTTGGACAACATCGGGGCAATGATGGAGTTTCTGCTGGAGAACATAGCCGTTGTCAAAGGGATCCATTTCCAACCGGTGAGCTTTTTCGGCAGGCATCCCGACCCGGACCATGAAAACCGGGTGACCATGTTCGATGTGCTCCATGAAATTGAAAACCAGTGTCCGGGCTTTCATTATGAGGATTTCTGTCCCATCGCCACCGGCCATACCCTGTGCTGCTTTTACAGTACTTATTTAAAGGAAAAAGACGGTATAACATGTATGGTCAGCAAAAAGGAAAAAGAGGCGGGCATCAGCTGCTGCGATACACAGCAGGACTCCTGCTGCTGCGAGCCGGATCCTCTGGAAATCATAAAAAAGGACCGGGACTTTGTGCTCAACAAATGGGACTTGCCCCAGGAGCAGGAAACAAGCGAGGTAGACTGCTGCTCCTGCTGCGATCCGGCCGATACGGCCGCGGCCGGAGAGGAACCCTGCTGTCAGGCGGAGCAGGAGGAAGAGATCATGGATTTGGATCAGTTCCTTACCTATTATAAGCAGAACACCTTTACGGTGACCGGCATGGCCTTCCAGGACAGCACCAACCTGGATGCAGAGCGATTGAAGCGGTGCCGGGTGCAGGTGCTTTCCGCGGACAACCGGCTGGTGCCTTTCTGCGGATATAACAGTATTTATCGAAAATCTTAGTTTTAAGGAGAAGAAAATGAGTTTAGTAAGACCAGGTAAATTTGAGATTACGGACAAGGCTATGGAGCTTTGCCAGCTTGACAAAGGAGCCAAGGTGCTGGATGTGGGCTGCGGAGACGGAACAGCGGCCGAGTACCTGCAGGACAAATACGGGTACCAGGTGACGGGGATCGATCTTAATCTGGCAAAGATCAGCGAAGGAAAAGAGCGAAACGGCAAACTGGATCTGCGCATGGGCGACGGAGAGTTCTTGGACGAATTCCCATCCTATTCTTTTGACTGCGTGATGATGGAATGCACATTGTCCCTGATCAACCTGCCGGATGAAGCGCTCCATGAAGCCTACTGCGTTCTTAAAAAGGGAGGAAAGCTGTTTATCAGCGATCTATATATGAAGAATCCCGATCCCAAGCAGGTACAGGCCATCAAGATCGAAGCCGAGCGCCAGGCAAAGATTCCCCATAAAGAGGAGGACTGCGGCGAAGGACAGATGCGTTTTGTGGACTTCCGCTTTGAAGGGGCCTTTATCAAAGAGCCCATGATCGCATATCTGGAGGAAGTGGGATATCAAGTAGTCGCTTTTGAGGACCGCTCGGATGATTTGGATACATACGTGGCGGAAACGATCCTGCAGGAGGGATCGCTGGATAATTGCGTCACCTGCGCAAAAGGGAAGAAGGGGATCGGATACTTCATGCTGGTAGCGGAAAAACCGGCAAAATAAGAAAGTTGGGGAGGAAAGAGGATGAATCAGGAGATTTTGGATCTGAAATTAAAGGGGTATTGCTGCAGTCAGATGATTATGGAAATGGGTCTGCGCAGGATGGAGAAGGAAAACCAGGATCTGGTGGCGGCCATGGCCGGTCTGTGCGACGGCATGTGGTCCGGCAGAGTCTGCGGTATTTTGTCCGCGGCAATCTGCCTGCTGTATCTGGCTGATCCCAAAGAAGCCAGCCAGGGCCTGACAGCAGAGCTGACGGAATGGTTTGAGGATGCCTTCGGCTTTACGGACTGTCACGATCTAATGGAGGACAATCCTCTGAATAAAGTGGAAAAATGCCCGATGATGCTGGAAGCCACGTTCCAGAAGGTGGAAGAACTGTTGGAGTGGGACTAGTGGAGCGGTATTTGGATATTTGGACAGCCCGCAAATTGGGGGTAAATACTCTCACGAGGGATGCCATAGAGAACTATCAGCTGGAAAAAATAAAAGAAACCATCAATTGGGCTGCGAAGAACAGCCCTTTTTATGGTGAACTGTATCGCGGGGTTACCGTAGAAACCTGGGAGGACTTCCGGCGCCTTCCTTTCACTTCGCCTGCGGATGTGTATGAGCGGGGCATGGATATGGTTTGCGTGGCGCAAAGCCAGATCAGCAGAATCGTTACCATGGACACCAGCGGAACAACGGGGCGGCCAAAGCGGATTTATTTTACTGAGGAAGATCAGGAGCTGACCACCGATTTTTTTCATAATGGCATGCAGCTGATGGTGGATTCCTCCGATACGGTGATGATCCTGATGCCCTGCCGCAGGCCGGGATCAATCGGCGATCTGCTGAAAAAAGGGCTGGAGCGGTTTCATGTGCGGGTGATCCCCTACGGACTTCCGGATGGCTCGGACGATAATCTCATATTGGCGATGATGGAGCAGGAGCAGGTGACCTGCGCGGTGGCCCTGCCGACTCAGCTTGCCGCGCTGGCAGAAAAAGCCGGGGGCCGCAGGATCCCCATGGGAACAGTACTCCTGTCTGCGGAATATGTATCCCCGGAGAGCCGGAGAATCATTGAAAAGGCCTGGGGATGCCGCATCTTTGAACATTATGGGATGACGGAAATGGGTCTGGGATGCGCAGTCAGCTGCCCGCAGCTTTGCGGCTGCCACATTCGAGAATCGGATTTGTATCTGGAGATCATTGACCCTGTGACCGGACAAGTGGTGCCAGATGGGGAAGAAGGCGAAGTGGTTTTTACCACCCTCACCAGGAAGGGAATGCCCTTCATCCGTTATCGAACCGGCGATTGGAGCAGCTTTTTGACCCAGCCCTGCGGCTGCGGCAGCGTGCTCAAGCGGATCAGCCGGGTCGGCGACCGGGGCGTCAGGAAGGGAGCGTGGAAAGTTAATGAGCGGTAAGACGAAACGAATCCTATTCTGCATTTTTGTCTTTGCGGCCGGCTGTCTGGCAGGGGTCCTTTCCAAGTATCTGGATACGGTTCCCGGAGACGGAACGCCTGTCCATGATTTGATGGAGACGGCCGGACAGCTGTTGTCCGAACTGCCCTTCTGGGTGTTCGCCGGGTGCGTCATCGCCTATTACAGCAGAACAGCCAATGCGGCGGCCATACATACTTTGTTGTTTTTTGCAGGGCTGCTCATCAGCTACTACATCTATACGGCAATCTTGTTCGGCGTGCTGCCGGCAGAGCAGGTGATTCGCTGGGCAGTCTTTGCCGGCTGTTCGGCGCTGGCCGGGTATACGGTCTGGTATGCGGGCAAAAAGGGGTGGCCTCCGGCGCTTTGCGCGGCAATCCCCATCGGCTATCTGATTACAGAAGGTTATCCGGTTTTTTACACCTACGATTTCAAAGATATGGCGGCGCTGGTCATGGCGGCGGCTCTGTATGTGATGATGCCCAGATCAAAGGATCAGAAACTGCGGGTGCTGCCGCTGACCGGCCTGGTGGTGCTGATCATTATCCGTTTTGACCTGGTGGCATGGCTCTTCGGCGGATTATAACGCGATAAGGAGGAAAAGGACATGAATACGGAAAACTGCTTGATCTGCGGGAAACCGCTCCGCTATCTGAAAGACCAGAAAGAGATGACCTGCGCCATCTGCGGCAATGTTTTTTGGAGCAACGCCCAGTGTGAAGAGGGACATTTTGTCTGCGACAGCTGTCACCAGGAAAAGGGCCTGGAGACCATTCTTAGCACATGCCTGAAAACAGAGTCGAAAAAACCCATTCAAATTGCTCAGGCGATCATGGAGGACCCATATATCTACATGCATGGGCCAGAGCACCACATTCTGGTGGGAGCATCCCTCTTAGCCGCCTATCGCAATGCCGGCGGCAAAATCGACCTGAAAAGCTGTTTGGAAGAAATGATTAAAAGAGGGAGCCAGGTACCGGGAGGCTTTTGCGGCCTTTGGGGATGCTGCGGCGCTGCGGTAAGCTGCGGCATTTACGCCAGTATTGTAACAGAAGCGACCCCTTTAAGCGATAAAGCATGGTCCTTATCACAAAGACTCACAGCCCTGGCCCTGGAAAATATCGCAGCTTATGACGGCCCCAGGTGCTGTAAAAGGGATTCTTTTTTGAGCATCCTTTCTGCCATTGAATTTACAAGACGTCATCTGAATGTGGAGATGGAGGGCAGCGGCGACGCGATTGCCTGTATGTTTTCGCCCCGCAATGAGCAGTGCATTGGAGGCCGATGCCCGTTCCTGGGAACTGAGCGTTGAAAAAGGAAAAGCCCTGTGATAAACTGGGGACATAATTGAGAAACGAACGTAAGGAGGACAACATGTCGGACAAGATCATATATTTTGCAAGAGATTTATTGGAAAAGGGCGAGGATTTTGTAATTGCCAAAGTGGTGGACACACATGGCTCCACGCCCAGGAAAAAGGGTGCCTGGCTGCTGATGAAGCAGGACGGAACAACTGCTGGAACCGTGGGCGGCGGCAGACTGGAAGCGGAGACGGAAAAGCTGTGCAAAGAGACCTTCAAGACCAGGGAGAAGAGCAAGCTTCACCATTTCAAGCTGAACACGGAGGAGAGGGATGCTCTGGATATGGGCTGCGGCGGCGATGCGGACGTGCTGATCGAATATATCGATGCTTCCCATCCGGAGGAGTTTGTGGAAGAGTTTCATTTGGAAACCACCGCCTATATTTTCGGAGCCGGACACGTTGGGCTGGCGCTGGAACCGGTGCTGCGCTACATCAACTTTAAAACGGTGGCCATCGATGACCGGGAAGAATACGCCAACCGGGAGCGTTTCCCCCAGGCGGCCGATGTGAAGGTAATCCAGGATTTCAAGCATGCCTTCGAAGACATCGAGACGGACGAGGACAGCTATATTATCATCGTTACCCGGGGACATATGGGCGATTACGATGTTTTGAAGGATGCGCTGAAGCAGAAGAGCGCTTACGTTGGCATGATCGGCAGCAGAAAGAAGAACTCCATGCTCTTTGACATGCTTCGTAAGGAAGGTTATTCGGAGGACGATATCGCCAGAGTCCATGCGCCCATCGGCCTTTCGATCCAGGCGGAGACTCCGGAGGAGATCGCCATCAGTATTGCTGCGGAAATGATTCAGGTAAGGGCGAACAATGACTGATAAACGGTTTGGCGCCTTGATTTTGGCAGCAGGTTTTTCGTCAAGAATGGGCAAGTTTAAACCTTTATTGTCATTAGGCGATGAATTAGTGATTGAAAGGGTTCTAAAGGTGTCAAAGTCTGTCGGAATCAAAGATATCGTGGTGGTGACCGGGTATAAGAAAGAGGCTTTGGTGCCGATCATCCGCCGGCAGGGCGCCCGCGAGGCTTTTAACCCGGATTTTGAGAAGGGGATGTTCACTTCCATCCAGGCGGGGGCGGCGGCAATGCCTTCTGACCTGGATGGTTTTTTCATCATGCCGGTGGATTGTCCTCTGATGACCGGCGCTGTTTTGGAAGGGCTTATAGGCCAGTTTGAGGAGGATCGGTTCTGCGTTCCCTGCTATCGGGGCAAGAAGGGCCACCCGCTGCTGGTCCCCATTACCTATCGGGAGGAAATTATCTGCCACGATGGAACAAATGGGCTGAAGGCCATCACGGACCGGGATCCGGAAAAGATGAAGCGGATTGAAGTCGATGATGAGGGCGTGGTCATGGATATGGACACGCCCCAGGCCTATGAGGAGATCAAGGCATATCTTTCCCGGGGATGCCGGTCGGAAAGCCTGACAGCGCTGGCTGCGGGCAGGCGGTTTTTCCTCATCCGGCACGGGCAGATCCGCCAGCATAAAGAGAAGATCTTCTTAGGTCAGACCGATGTTCCTTTGAGCGGGGAAGGCAGGCAGCAGGCAGCTGCTGCTGCGGAAAAGCTGGCATCCATCCCGCTCCAGACGGATCGGATTTATGCCAGCGATTTGCTGCGGGCATCGGAAAGCGCGCAGATCATTGCACAGCATATCGGAGAAAAGAAGCTGATTATGGAGCCGGGCCTTCGGGAAATGAACCTGGGTCCTTGGGACGGGAAATTCATCAGCCAGATCAAGCAGGAGTACCCTGAGGAATACCAAAGGCGGGGCCGGGATCTCATGACCTATAAAATGGGCAATGGCAGCGAGAACTTTTTTGATCTCCAATATCGGGTGGTGAAAACGTTGATCAAAATCCTGAAAGAGGATCAAAACAGAGATTTAATTCTGGTGGCCCACAGCGGTGTGCTGCGGGCTGTCAGCAATAACTTGCGGGGAAAGGATATCGCGGAACCCTGGGATAAATTGGGCAACGGTCAGATGGAAACCATCGACCGGATTTGATCGGTTGAATCAGGAGGAATTGAGCCATGAGAACGGATTTGGATAAACGGAAGCGGGCAAGGAGAAAAAAGGTGCTGGCTGTGATCAGCTGCCTGATGGCCGTGGTGCTGGTGATCAACGGATGGTTTATCATACGGACCCTTGTGGGAAAGGGCGGCGCTTCTGATTCCACTCAGTCTCAACCTGCGGAAAGGACTCCTCTCAAATCCATCGAAGCGGATGTTTTCAGCGATCAGATGATTGTTATGGATCTGACCCACAACAAGGTCCTCTTTAAAAAAGCGGCCGATGAAAAGACCCGCCCCGCTTCTTTGGCCAAAATGATGACGGCCCTGGTGGTCATTGAGCATACGGAGGACTTTGATGAACGCTTAAACATACCCCATGACATCTATACCTATTTGAACGGTTCCGGGATCGCGGTGGCAGGGTTTGAGGACGGCGAGCGGCTTACAGTGGAGGACTTGCTCTACGGCATGCTGTTCAACTCGGGAGCGGAGTGCTGCCTGACCCTGGCGCGGCATACGGCCGGTTCCGAAGCTGCATTTGTAAAGATGATGAACGAAAAGGCCTCTGAGCTGGGAATGAAAAACACCACCTTCGGCAACTGCATCGGGCTGGACAATCCGGCCTGCTATACCACGGCCCGCGACTGGATGAGGCTGACAAGGTATGCTTTGAAAAATGAACACTTCCGCCAAATCTTTACCAGCTATACCTATAAGATCAAGCCGACCAATAAGTGCGATGAGACGCGGACCATTCGCAACGCGGCTGTCCGCCGTTTTGGAAATGACCGGGCCGGTGTTTTCGGCGGCAAGCTGGGAAATACGACGCAGGCCCAGCTCTGCCTGGCATCCATCGCAAAGATCGACGGATGGGAATACGTCTGCATCTCCATGCATGCTCAGAGAACGGAAGAACACTATAATCCCCATGTGGATGATGCGCGAACTGTGTATAAACAAATAGCGGAAAAGCTGAAGGAACAGGAATAAGAAAAAAAGTTGAAGATGTTTGAAAAAAACTCTTTCATTTTTTTCTCAAACGTGTATAATAGATAAGGCAGGGCGAGGCATAGCTCAGCTTGGTAGAGCGTTGCGTTCGGGACGCAAAGGCCACAGGTTCGAATCCTGCTGCCTCGACCAAAAATGGACCGTTGAGAGATCAACGGTCTTTTCTATTTGTTAGAGCCTTGACGTAAATTTGACGTAAAACTGGATAAATCGTCTGCAATTTGATTTCCACGGTGTCTGTCTGCATATAGGCAAGGGAAGATGTATGCGTGTGACGGAGATGGTGACGACAAGATTCGACAATTTATCACAAAAATTTATTATATAAAAATGTTTTACAATGTATTGATATTGTTGATACAAGAAGATATACTATAAGATATAAGCAAGGCTTTAAGGAGGTGAGCATAATGGCTAAGACGGCTAATATCAACATTCGTATTGATCCAGAAACAAAAGCCGGAGCGGAAAAACTTTTTGCCAGTTTTGGTATAACGGTTACTGATGCAATTAATATCTTTTTACGCAAATCTATCATGGAAGGCGGATTGCCTTTTGAAATGAAGCAGCCCCGGTATAATGCCGAGACAGAGGCCGCCATGCAGGAAGCAAGAGATATTATGAATGGTAATGTTTCCACAAAAACCTATTCCTCTGCCCGTGAGCTGTTTACAGAGCTTGACACAGAAATGGGCGATGAATGATGTTACAATTAAAAACAACCGGACAATTTCGGAAAGATTATAAGCGAGTAAAAAAGAGAGGATATGATATGAATCTGCTGGAAGATGTAATCCAAACACTTTTAGAAGAAAAGTTACTTGCAGAGAAGTACCGTGATCATTCCCTAACTGGAAACTATACAGGATTCCGTGAGTGTCATATTTTACCGGATTGGCTGCTCATTTATGCAATAAAGCAAGACAAACTGGTTTTAACAGCTTCACGCACTGGAACACATTCCGACTTGTTTGGTAGGTAAATTATATAAAAATCCAAATAAAGTCCACCATCATTTAGTGAAGGTGGACTTTATTAAATAAGCTGAAATTTTTGTCGTAGCCTTGACATAAGGGTGCCGGAAACCGTGCAAAGTAATATAGGGCAAACCATTTTCCTTTGGAATCAGCGCTAATACAAACTTTTAAATACCATATGTTTTTCCTCTCTCATTGTTCCTGCTCACCTTTTCTTTGTTTTTAGTGGATTTGGTGCAAAAGTGCGTAATCCGTCTATGTGTTCAAATAACTCTGGCTTTATATCAACCCACATTGGATCCAATACGAAATCTATCCCTTCTCTTCGTGCGAGTTTAGCAGCAGGGACAAAATCGCTATCACCAGATATTAAAACAATTTTATCCACCTGTTTTTTATAGGCAAGGGAAGCTATATCGATACCGATTTTTATATCAACGCCTTTTTGCTTAACGTCGAGGGTAAAGTGTTTTTCCTCTAAATCAGTTAACTGCAAAGTGCCGTGGCAAATCTTTTTAACAGCATCAGGGCGTAACGTATAACATGCTTGTGCATCTGCAAGTGACCCAAGACGTAGAGCCACTTTCCGTCGTCCTTTTAAGGCATCTACAATATGTAATCAACTCATCAAGTCTTTTCGTTGGGGCTTTTTCATCATAGAGGAATTGCGCTCGACGCCTATAGAATCCCCCATCAACCAATATTGCGATTTTTGACATTGTGTAGGTTCCTTTCTAAAAAAAAACACCCCTGGGTTCGCTACTTCCCTTATTGTGGGAGAGGTACTGCCAGGGGCAAAATTAACTTTGTAACTCCATTGCTGATCCTCAGATGCACAGCCAACTATTAAAGATTGCGGGCAACCTCGTAAGCGTTCCAGATGGAATACATGATATTATGTACTTTGCTGGAATCCCCTACATTATATACAGGGATATCCAGAACCTTCAGTTCATCGTAAAGCTTGTCATTGGATTCATAGCCCACAGAAAGGACGATTGTTTCCGCTGGGAGCTCATAGCTCTGATCTCCTTCCTGGATGGTCGCCGTATCTGCGTTTGTATCCAGGACTTTGGCATTGGTGTGGATTCCGATCTTATGATATTTCAGCAGATCGCGGAGCATGAATTCGTTCATATGGGGCAGCGCTCCATGTCCGCCTAAAATCTCCGGCAGCACTTCGACCACGTTCACTTCCTTGCCCTGCTGAGCCAACCAAAGAGCGGTTTCGCATCCTACCAGGCCGCCGCCTACTACCAGGACCTTGCTGCCGCACGACGACTTCTCCAGCAGGATATCTTCCGCGTTCACCGGTTTTCCCGATCCGGGCAGGGTGATGGTTTTCGCATGAGAGCCTGTTGCCGCCACCAAAACATCCGGCTTGTATTGAGATACGGACTCTGGGGTTACTTCTGTCTGATAATGAACGTCTACGCCCAACAGCTCCAGCTGACGTTTGTAATATTGGATTAATTTGTGATCGTTTCGCTTGAAATGGGGTACGCCGCCGGGGATCAGGTTACCGCCCAAAGCGTCGGATTTTTCGCAGAGGATGACCTCATGTCCCGATTCCGCCGCAACTCTGGCTGCTTCCAGACCGGCCACGCCGCCGCCGATGACCAGCACACGTTTTTTCTTAGCCGCAGGCACGATGCCGTAGATGGTTTCACGGCCGCAGGCCGGGTTTACCGCGCAGCTTACAGGAGCATTGCCGATCCGGCCCAAACAGCCCTCGTGACAGCCCAGACACGGTCTTACTTCGTCCAGCCTTCCGGTCCGCAGTTTTTCAATATATTCAGCATCGGTCAAGAGCTGTCTGCCGTAGCTGACAATATCGCAGCAGGTTCCAAGGGCTTCTACCGCCATCTTGGGATCCTCCATTTTACCAGCCAGTATAATGGGAACGTCCACTTCTTTTTTCAGTATCTCTCCGAACTCACGGTAACAGCCGTCCTCAAAATACATAGGCGGGTGGTTCCAATACCAGGAGTCGTAGGTTCCCGCATCCACATTGAGCGCGTCATAACCGGCATCCACCAGAATTTTGGCTGCTGCGATTCCTTCCTCAATGTCCTTGCCCGCTTCTTCATACTCTTCCCCAGGCAGTCCGCCCTGGCGGAGAGCCTTCATACAGCTTTTGAGACTGTAACGCAGGCTGACAGGGAAATCCGGTCCGCAGAATTTCTTGATGCCCTTAACGATTTCTGTGGAAACCCGCAATCTGTTTTCCAGACTGCCGCCGAATTCGTCGTCACGGTGGTTGAAAATTTCAATGGCAAATTGATCCAGCAGGTATCCTTCGTGGACCGCGTGAATCTCCACGCCGTCAAATCCGGCTTTTTTTGCAACAACCGCGGAAGCGATGAATTTTTGGATCAAATTCATGATTTCTTCCTTGGTCATTTCCCGATGGATCGCATTGGGATCAAACCGGTTTCCCTGCTCAGAAGGGGCGATTTGCTTGGATACAAATCCGGGAAGCGCGCTCCTGCCCAGGCCGCCGGTCAACTGAAGAAAGATTTTCGTACCATAGGCGTGTACCCGCTCGTTCATCTGATAGGTGCTGTGAATGAATGCCAGCGGCTGGGTGGTCGGGCAGGGAAGACCCATGGAAGGAAGCCCTTCGATATTGGTGTCCACGCTGCAGATCCCCGTAAAGATCAGTCCAACGCCGTACTTTGCCCGTTCCACATAATAGTCCTGAAGCCGCTGGTTGAATCCGCCGAAGGCATCGGCGTAGCCAACAGGCCCCATGGGCGCCATGGATGTTTTGTTCTTGATTTTGCATGTCCCGATCTGTGCTGGTTCAAACAATTCTTTGTAGTCAGTCATAATAACCTCCTCTACAATCTCTCAGTTGCTGCCAGTGCGATTTTCGCAAGGGCCATTTTCTTCATTATATCGTATTAAGGCCCATTCAACAACTTAACTTAAATGTTTTCCGCAGGATGAAAATCATTTTTCCCCCGCACCTGGCCCATGTAGCCTTTTTCACCACTGCCGCATACCATAAAGAGAAGTCATGGAAGAAAGTTGGAGGTGCGGCATGGTAACGATAAGTCTGTGCATGATCGTAAAAAATGAAGAGGATGTTTTGGAACGATGTTTACTGTCTGCCAAAGAGCTGGTTGATGAAATCATAATCGTCGATACCGGTTCTGCTGACAGAACGAAAAGCATTGCTCTTCGGTTTACAGATAAACTTTATGAGTATACCTGGAAAGATGATTTTGCAGATGCGAGGAACTATTCCTTTTCGAAAGCTAGCATGGATTACTGCATGTGGCTGGATGCCGACGATGTAATTTTACAAGAGGATCAAAAGAAATTTCTTGAATTAAAGGAAGAAATGGACGGAAGTGAGGATATCGTCATGCTGCCCTATCATGCGGCTTTCGATATAACCGGCTGCCCAACCTTCACTTATAACCGGGAACGGCTGATTAAGAACTGCGGCCGCTTTTTCTGGGAAGGAGAAGTACACGAGGCGATAACGCCAACTGGAAAAATCCTTTATAGAGAGGCTTCTGTGACTCATAAGAAGATGAAGCCGGGTGATCCGGATCGGAATCTTCGAATCCTTGAGAAGAAAAGACAATCAGGGATAACGCTTCCACCGCGTCAAAAATTTTACTATGGGCAGGAATTGTATTTTCATAAGAGGTATGAAGAAACGGTCCTGGTCTTGAAAGAATTTATAGAGGAAGACGGAGGGTGGATCGAAAATAAATTAGAAGCTTGCAAATTGCTGTCGGACTGTTATCTGAAAATTGATAAGGAAATCCTTGCCTTGAGAGCTTTATTGAAAAGTTTGGAGCTGGATGAACCTCGGGCAGAAATCTGCTGTCAGCTGGGGGAATATTTTTTAGATCGAAACCAGCTGAAACAAGCGGCATTTTGGTTTGAGACAGCGCGTACAAGAGAGCCGGATCTGAGATCGGGAGGATTTGTACAGCCTGAGTGCTACGGCTATATTCCTAATCTGCAATTGGCTGTCTGCTATGACAAAATGGGGCAATGGGAAATGGCAAGTCGCTGCAATGAACAAGCTGCTGTTTTCAAACCGGATTCGGATGCGGTAAGCTACAATCGAATCTATTTTGAAAACAAATTAAAAGCAATTAAAGGGGAGACTTTTAATGAGTTATAAAACAAATTTTACCGGGTTTGTAAATCAAGCCCATGGAGCAAACCTAGGAAATTCCTGCGACTGTAATAATTCGACTGACAGCCAGTGCGGCTGCGGCGGGCAGTCGGGGGGAAACTGCGGCTGTGGATGCGGCCAGAGCGGAGACTGCGGGTGCGGATGTCCACCGACGCCTCCAAAACCTCCGGTATGCTGTACAGGACCGACCGGCCCAACGGGACCAACCGGCCCTGCAGGGGCAGGCATTACTATTTTAGGACATTACAATTCGTATGAAGAATTGGTTGCTGCTCATCCAGTAGGCTGCATAGGTGATGCGTATATTGTAAATGGTGAGCTATATGTGTGGGATCCGGATACCTGCAGATGGAAAAACACCGGAGTTATACAAGGGCCGACCGGCCCGCAGGGACCAGTGGGTCCGCAGGGACCAGAAGGAAGACCAGGCCCAACCGGTGCAACAGGTCCAAATGGAGCAACCGGTCCGCAGGGACCAGCTGGCCCTGCAGGAGCTACCGGGGCAACCGGGCCCCAAGGGTTTGCTGGAGTGACTGGAGCCACAGGCGCAACCGGTCCGCAGGGGCCGACTGGGCTGCAGGGAGCAACTGGTAACGCAGGCCCGACTGGTGCAACTGGCCCGAGCGGTGCAACCGGTCCGCAGGGGCCGACTGGGCTGCAGGGAGCAACTGGTAATGCAGGCCCGACCGGTCCAACAGGCCCGAGCGGTGCAACCGGTCCGCAGGGGCCGACTGGGCTGCAGGGAGTAACTGGTAATGCAGGCCCGACCGGTCCAACAGGCCCGAGCGGTGCAACCGGTCCGCAGGGGCCGACTGGGCTGCAGGGAGTAACTGGTAATGCAGGCCCGACCGGTCCAACAGGCCCGAGCGGTCCGAGTGGAGCAACAGGGCCCACAGGAGCAAGAGGAGCCACAGGCCCGACCGGTCCAACAGGCCCGACCGGTCCGACTGGTCCCAGGGGAGATGATGGAACTCCTGGAACAGCAGAAACCATTCAAATACAGAACACAACTACCGGTGAGCCTGGAACAGATGCGCAAGTCGTTGACGTAGCCGGATCGCCGGACCATGTTCTCGAGTTCATCATTCCAAGAGGCCACACAGGAGCCACGGGCCCAACCGGCCCGACAGGCCAGACAGGAGCCACTGGAGCCACGGGCCTGCAAGGTATTCAGGGCCAAAGAGGAGATCAAGGTCCAAGAGGTGAACAGGGTCCGGAGGGACCGGAAGGTCCACAGGGCCCTCAGGGACAGCCAGGACAATTAGGCGCCACTGGAGCAACTGGTCCAACAGGCCCAACCGGAGCCACGGGTCCTGCGGGCGCAGTAGGAGCCACCGGACCACAGGGCGATACGGGAGAACCAGGTCCTGCCGCAACCATCCGTATTGGAAATGTAATAACTGGAGATCCGGGTACGGCTGCTGAAGTAATCAATACCGGAAATGAGAATGATGCCATCTTTGATTTTATCATTCCCCGCGGAGAACCGGGAGGCGCCGGGATACCTGAAGTGCTGGCGACGATAGATACGACTAATCAGACATCAACTGTTGGAGCACCATTGACCTTCAGTGAAACGCCGCTGATCTCCGGATCAGCAATCACTCACCAGGCAGGATCTGCACAGGTGGAAATTCACCAGAACGGCGTTTATCAGGCAGCTTTCCACAGCACTGCAGCAGTCAATCCAGGAACTGCTATTCCGGCAACTGTTACTGCACAGCTTTATTTAAACGGAGCCCCTGTAAGCGGTGCAATTACACGTCACACCTTTGCTTCGACCAATGAAGCTGCGACCTTGTCCTTTAATGTACCGTTCCTGGTGGATGCAGCCCCTTCCACAGTGGAAGTTGTAGTTGCGCAGGATGGATTTACGTTTAGTGACCTGGCTTTGACCATTACTCGCTTAGGAGAAGCCACCAATGTCAGAAGCAACGTATAACGTGAAAATAAAAGGATGAGCTAAATCTAATCCTTTAGCATAAAAGGGCTGCTCCATGAAGAAAAATGATTTACTTCATGGGGCAGCCCAATTTTTATGACGTGGAAAATGCTGACTTTGCCAGGTGTCGCCGGAGTATTCCTTCAAAGAGGCTTGAATAAAGAAACCTGCCAGCTTTATAAATTTTTTGTCCGCAGCGCTCGCATGGAATTAAGGATCGCGATTACAGCCACTCCTACATCCGCAAACACGGCAGCCCACATGGAAGCTAGCCCCAAAGCTCCCAGCACTAGAACGAGAGCCTTGACCGCTAATGCGAAAACTACGTTTTGCTTAGCAATGGTCAGGGTTTTTCTAGCAATTTTTATAACGACGGAGAGTTTTGAAGGCTGATCATCCATAATTACTATATCAGCGGCTTCAATTGCTGCCTCCGAACCGAGTCCACCCATAGCTACTCCAATATCCGCACGAGCCAGAACCGGTGCATCGTTGATCCCGTCTCCGACAAAAATCACATTTCCCTTTGCTTTTTTTGTCTCAATGATCTCTTCTGCCAATTCGACCTTATCTCCAGGCAAAAGTTCTGCATGAAAAGCATCCAGATTAATCGTGTCTGCAACTTTTTGGGCAACCGCCAGCCGGTCACCGGTCAGCATAACCGCAGAACGCACACCGGCATCCTTCAGGCCCTGTATAGCAGCAGCTGCATCCTTTTTGATGGTGTCAGAGATGGAGATGTAGCCCAAATATTCCTTTTCGTCCGCCAAGTGTACCAGAGTAGCGCTTTCCGTTTCTGGGAACTCATCGATACCTAAAGAGCGCATCAGCTTACTGTTGCCCGCATAGATTGCTTTGCCATCGATAATCGATTTAACTCCCTTGCCGGAGATTTCTTCAGCGTCGGATACCCGGCTTTTATCGATTGGTTTTCCGAAGGCCTCTTTGATGGACAGAGAAATCGGATGGTCGGAGTAACTCTCCGCATAAGCGGCCAGCTCCAGGAATTGATCCCGGTCAAGCTTCAAACTATGCACGTCGGTTACGGAAAAGGTACCCGTAGTGAGTGTGCCAGTTTTATCAAAGATTACCGTATCTACGCTGGCAAGGGCCTCCAGATAATTGCTCCCTTTGACCAGAATTCCGCAGCGCGAAGCGCCGCCCACGCCGCCGAAGAAGGCAAGGGGCACGGAAATGACCAATGCGCACGGACAGGAGATAACCAAGAAGATCAGCGCCCTGGATATCCAATCGCTGAAAGTCTGGCCGGGAATGGCAAGCGGCGGAATGACAGCCATCAGAGCCGCTGCAATGACCACGATCGGCGTGTAATAACGGGCAAATTTGGTTATGAATTTTTCTACTTTTGCTTTCTTACTGCCGGCGTTTTCCACCATATCCAGAATTTTGGCGACAGTAGATTGGTCAAATTCACTGCTGACTTTTATTTTAAGAATGCCGGTCAGATTAATGCAGCCGCTGGTAATGGGCTGTTCAGCTGTCACATCCTGGGGCAGTGATTCGCCGGTCAGAGCAGAAGTGTCCAGAGAAGAATGACCTTCCAGAACGACTCCGTCCAAAGGCACTCGCTCGCCGGGTTTTACCAGGATAATATCTCCGATGGCGACCTCATAAGGGTCAACCTTCTCTTCATGGCCGTCCTTCAGCAAGTTTGCGTAATCGGGACGGATATCCATGAGTTCACTGATGGAACCGCGGGACTTGTTAACCGCATATTCTTCAAATATGGTCCCCACCAGATAAAAAAGCATAACGAAAACAGCCTCTTTATAGTCCTTTAACCCGATGGCACCGATGGTCGCGATGGCCATGAGAAAGTTTTCGTCGAATACCTGACCGTGGCAAATATTGCGAATAGCGGTCAGTAGCGTATCATAGCCGGCGATTAGATACGAGGCTATGAGGATGATAAAAGCTGCCAGTTCAGGGAGGGGCAGCAGCGCTCCCATAACTAATAGTATGCCCGAGACGGCTGCCCGTCCCAACTGTATCTTCTGCTTGCGTTTCATATAGAATTACCCCTTTCGATTGCAGATATGTGTCGTGCCGATCAATCTAGCGGACGATTTTGCAGCCGCGCTCCACTTTCGTAATGGCCTTTTGGGCCAGATCAACGGCTTCGTTGAACTTATCGTCGTCAGCTTCCAGTATTAATCTCTGCGACATAAAATTGATGGTCGCGCTGTCCACGGAGTCCAGCTTGTTGATGGCAGCTTCCATCTTTGCGGCGCAGTTTGCACAGTCCAGTTCAGATAATTTAAATGACTTTTTCATGGTTGGTTCCTCCTAAAATTAAATGATTAAGCAATTGTTTAATTAATGCTTAAATTTTTTTATCGTTTGCAGTTCATATCAAAGACACTGTCAACGATTTTGTGAACGAGATCCGCTTCTTCCGTATCTGCCAGCGTATAATAAGCTTCCTTGCCTTCACGGCGAACCGTCAGCAGCCCGGCCTGCTTCAAAACTCGCAGATGGTGTGAAACAGCCGGAGAACTCATGTCTATGGCGGCTGCAATGTTGATTACGCATTCTTCACTGTGACACAGAAGCCATAAGATCTTTAACCGAGTTGTATCACTGATTAGTTGAAAAGTATTAGAGACTTTTTCAAAGGTGTCCAGTGTGGGCTTATGTTCCAGCAGTTCTAAAGTGTGGCTGCCGTGGTCATGAGGAAGTGTGGGTTTTGCCATATCAGATTCCTCCTTTCTTATAATACAGGAAATATCAATTGCGTAGCATTTCCTGTATTTCAACAAAGTCTACTTCTTTCAAGTATCGGCGAAGCCGACTTTGTTATAACGTAGGAAATACGATCATCGATATTTCCAGTCTATTGGCCAAGGCTGCTCCTTTTTAAGAATCAGCAACGGCGACTTAGTCTGCAAACGATTAAATGAATGTTTAATCGTTGTCTATACTATAACTTTTCCGAATTGTTTTGTCAAGGCTTTTTCATAAAAAATTGCTGGCGCGCTTGGGTGGGTGAGCGGAGGGGGCAGCAAAGTATCAAGTTTGGCCGCAGGCCCCCTGGTTGCGGGCGTGTGGCCCCCTTCGGAACGTAACGCTCAAGGATTGGGGGACCACGACGATCACGGTTATTGCGACAACCCCTCCCTCAGGGGAAAAAAGTAAAATCGTTGTTCAAAATTTACGCCGTTTTCAACGACTGCGCCTCGTCAGATTGGGGATTGACCGGGTTTTGCCCATATCCCGCGGAACCAGCCACTACAACCCCACAATTTTGCGTAAAAAAGCCAAATTTCCAAAAAAATTTTCCGAGCCAAAGAAAAAACAATTTCATCTGCCGCAGCAACCCAAAACTTGGCGGTTCGCAGCACGCATCGCACCCAAAAAAGTCCGCGGCCGGAACCTAAAAATCCAGCTGAGTAATATAGGAAATAAAGGATTTCATAGCAGCGGATAAATATGTATTCTTCTGCCAGAACACATGGACATGGGCCGGCATGGGCCGTTCCAGCGGGACGCAGCAAATATCCGGATCGTCGGCAAAGATATCTTTATAAATAATCGTGGCCGAATTATTATCGCGGATCATGTAGCGAATGGTGGAAAGCTGGCTGGAATTCATGATGATATTCAAATCAATGTCCGAGAAAGTGGAACGGATCGATTTGTAATGATAAGACCCTTTAGAAATAATCACCAGAGGAAGGCCAGACAGCATTTGGGCCGCAATCTTCTTTTGGCTGGCCAAAGGGTGGTCTTTGTTGACCGCCAGCTGCAGCTCAGTGGCAAAGATTTCCTTGGAATCACAATTGTTGTAGCAAGTTTCATTCTTGATGCCAAGGAGCAGATCCAGCTCCGCGTTGCCCAGCATTCGAATGCCGTCGATGGTTGCGATCTCAAAGATTTCCAGCTCAATATTTGGATGTTTTTCATTGAAATCAGGGATGATCTTGCGAAAGAAAAAGGTTCCCATAACAGAAGGCACTCCCAAACGGAGGACCGCCTTTCTGCCCTTAGATAGATCACAGGCTTTTTCGTAATAGCTTGCAAACTCCTTTAAAAACTGGTTTGTGAGCGTCTGAAAGGCTTCCCCTTCATGGGTTAGGCGAAGCCGATTGTTGACGCGGGAAAAAAGCTTGTAGCCCAGCTCCGTTTCCAGCCCGTTAATGGCTGCTGTGATCGACGGCTGTGAGATATGACAAGCTTCCGAAGCTTTGGTTATGCTCCCTTGTCTGCAGACTTCTTCAAAATACCGCAAATGATTAATATTCATAATGGCACCCCCCTAAATTCGAAATATTGAGAAAATTCATATCAGATTCCCTTTAACCCTATTTTTTCTGTCAACAGTATAACAGATGATTCTGCTGGAAAACAACTAAATATATAGAACTGTAATCCTAGAAAAAACTGAGGGTATTATCAGAATAATCAATTTTTCCTGTGTTATGGATTGTGATATCGTTAACAAAGTAAAACAGCGCTGTAGCTTTAAAACTGCTTGAGAAATAAAAATTAGAGGAGGCCTTTATGAGGTTTGAATTTATCAATTTGCTGATGAATCCCTTCATGCTGATGTTTTTCGCCATCGGCACCGGCTTGATTTTCGGAAAGATTAAATTTGGGAAATTCAGCTTCGGATCTTCAGGAGCCTTGTTTACCGGACTGGTGATCGGCTGGGCTATGTATCAGTACGGCGGACATATTGTGGCGCAGGGCGAAAGCGCTGCCGGATATGAAGCCGCCAAAACAATGATGGACAATGGAATCATCGATGGAAATTTTTTAGAGATGTCTTTGATCTTTTTCGTAGCGGCGATCGGGCTGCTGGCGGCCAAGGATATGGGCGTTGTTATACGGAAATACGGTCCTAAATTTGTCGCCCTGGCTGTCATTATCACCTTTGTCGGTGCACTGGGAAGCTTTGGCGGCATGAAGCTGGTAAAGGAGGCCGGCGCCTATGAATTTTCGGGGGTTTACGTGGGTGCTCTGACCAGCTCGCCGGGCCTTGGAGCGGCATTGGAAACAGCTGAGGATCATGCAAAATCTGTGGCAGCCGATTATCAGCAGGCATCCCAGGAAGAAAAAGAACATGTTTTGCAGGTGATTGGAGATGACTCCCTGACTGTGGACAATACACCGGCTCTCACGCCCCAGCAGCAAGACGCATATGTGACCAACGCCACAGGAGGCGTAGCCACCGGATATGCCATCGCTTATCCCTTCGGCGTTATCATTGTCATCTTTGCCGTCAGCTTCTTTGCCATTATTTTCAGAATGGATCTGAACAAAGAAAAAGAACGCTACAAACTGGAAATGAATGAGGCCAGGGGGATGGTCAAGGAAAGAAATATTCCGGTCAGCCCATTCAATATGATCGCCTTCGCGGTGACCTGCGTTGTGGGCTATCTGGTTGGGAGCATCGAAATTTATCTCGGCCCTTTGGGATATTTCAGCTTGGGCGCTACCGGAGGAATCCTGATCATGTCCCTTTTGCTGGGTTCCATCGGCAAGGTCGGCCCTCTTTCCTTCCGAATGGACAACAAAGTAATGGGCATTATCCGCGATATCGCACTGGTATTCTTCCTGTGCATCGTCGGGTTAAAGTACGGATATGTGGCCATCAACGCCTTGACCGGATCCGGCGTACTTCTGGCTGTTTCCGCCCTGGTGGTGGGAATAACGGCCATGCTGGTGGGATTCGTTGTCGGCCGCTATGTGTTCAAGCTGAACTGGGTTGTGCTTTCGGGTGCGATCTGCGGCGGGATGACATCCACACCTGGACTTGGTGCAGCGGTAGACGCTCTGGAAAGCGATGATCCGGCGGCCGGGTATGGAGCTACTTACCCATTCGCGTTATTATGTATGATCATATTTACAATTATATTAAACCAGTTGCCAATTGTGTAATGGAGGTATTCGAACATGAGCGAAAAAAAGATGGGCCTTGCGGCCAGGCTGAGAGATGAAAAAGCGTTAGCATTAGTACGATCAGCGGAGGAAGCAGCAGAGATAATTAAAGACGGGATGACAGTGGGCGTCAGCGGTTTTACGCCATCCGGTTATCCCAAGGCTGTGCCTCTTGCTCTGGCAGAACGGGCGAAAGGCGGAGAGAAAATAAAGATCGATCTCTATTCGGGAGCATCGGTAGGACCGGAGATCGATGCGGCTCTTACTGAGGCGGGCGTGATCAAAAAGCGGCTCCCTTATCACACCAATGCCACCATCCGCGGCAAGATTAACGAAGGCGAAGTCGAGTACATAGATATGCATTTATCCCAGAGCACCCAATATGTCAATTATGGTATGCTAAACAAAATCGATGTGGCCATAGTTGAAGGGCTGGCCATCACGGAAGAGGGCCATATCATACCGACCACCGCAGTGGGCAATGCTCCCGCATTTATCAAAAACGCAGATCAAGTCATCGTGGAGATCAATCTAAAAAAGCCCATGAGCCTGGAAGGAATGGCCGATATTGTCCTGCTGGATAATCCGCCCAACCGCAAACCCATCGGTATCTGCAATCCGGCCGACCGAATCGGCATGCCCTATATGGAGTGCGGGTTCGATAAAATTGCTGCCGTTGTCATTACCGATATGCAGGATAAAACCAGGCCTCTGGGCGAAGTGGACGATGCTTCCAAAGAGATTTCCAATAACATCATAAAATTTTTTGATAGAGAAGTTGCCTCTGGAAGATTGACAAATTCTCTGCTTCCGTTACAATCGGGAGTAGGAAGTGTTGCCAACGCGGTTCTCTACGGCCTGTGCGATTCCGAGTATGAAAACCTGACCTGCTACACAGAAGTGGTACAGGATTCCATGCTGGATCTGCTCCGGTCGGGGAAAGCCAATATGGCTTCTACCACAGCGCTCAGCCCTTCCCCTGCTGCGCTGGAAGAGTTTTTAGATGAAGTTGATTTTTTCCGGGATAAGATCATTTTGAGACCGCAGGAGATCAGCAACAATCCGGAAGTCGTGCGGCGACTGGGTGTGATTGCCATGAATACCGCCATTGAAGCGGATATCTATGGAAACGTAAATTCCACCCACATTATGGGATCGAAGATGATGAACGGGATCGGAGGTTCCGGGGACTTCTCCAGAAACGGCGCCATTACCATTTTCAGCACACCGTCTACAGCTAAGGGCGGTAAAATCTCTTCCATTGTACCGATGGTTTCCCATGTGGATCATACGGAGCACGAAGTGATGGTGCTGGTTACCGAACAGGGTTACGCGGACCTGAGGGGACTGAGCCCAAAGGAACGGGCCGTGAAAATCATTGAAAACTGCGCCCACCCGGATTTTAAGGAAGAGCTGATGTCTTATTTTAAACGGGCCTGCGATTCCTCGGCGCTGCATACGCCGCATATTCTTACAGAAGCGCTGTCATGGCATTCCAGATATCTGGACACGGGGAGCATGCTGGAAGAGTGATAAAAAACGTTAATACATAAAAACAAAGATGGAGGAAAAAAGAATGGATGAAAAAGCAATGAGTCAGGAGTATATAGGCGGATTTATCGAACGGGCAAGAAAAGCTCAGGCTGAATTTGAAAAAATGACCCAGGATCAAGTTGATCTGGCCGTCAAGACAGTGGGAAAAGTCGTATACGACAATGCGGAGTATCTGGCGGAAATCGCGGTGGAAGAAACCGGCATGGGCAATGTCCCCGATAAAATCGCCAAAAATAAGCAGAAATCAAAAATTGTCTGGAACAACTTGAAAGGAAAAAAATCCAGAGGAATTCTCGATACAGATGAAAACACAGGCATTACCAGAATTGCTAAACCCATCGGTGTGGCGGCAGCCATTACACCTTGCACCAACCCGATTGTTACGCCGATGAGCAATGCGATGTTTGCCTTAAAGTGCGGCAATGCAATCATTATCACGCCTCACCACAAAGCACAGAAATGCAGTACTAAGACTGTAGAAATGATTAATGCCCAGCTGTCCAAGCTGGGATATCCGGAACATCTCATTCAAATCCTGGATCAGCATTCCAGAGAAAACACCAGAAACTTGATTTCGTCCGCGGATATCGTAATCGCTACCGGCGGCGCGGGAATGGTCAATGCAGCCTATAGCTCCGGCCGTCCGGCTCTGGGCGTTGGCGCTGGCAATGTTCAGTGCATCATCGATGAAGGATATGACTATAAAGAAGCGGTGCCCAAGATCATCGCCGGCAGAACCTTTGACTATGGAATCATTTGCTCCGGAGAGCAGTCCGTTATCTGCCCGGAAAAAGACTACGATGCAATCATGGCTGAATTTGAAGCGGGCGGCGCCTATGTGGTAAAAGATCCGAAAGAGCTGGAAGGTGTCCGGGAGGCTCTCTTCCAGGATGGAAAACCCAACCGGCATTCAGTGGGCCAGTCGCCGGAAAAGATCGCCGAGCTGGCGGGGATCGAGCTGCCGGAAGGCACCAAGATCATTGTTGCTCAGGCGGATGGAACGGCTTTGACAGATGCGCTGGGCGGAGAAAAAATGGCTCCGGTTATTGCCGCATATAAATATAAAACCCTGGATGAAGGGATCAATATTGCCAGAGAGAATTTGGAGAAAGAAGGTAAGGGGCATAGCGTATCCTTCCACTCCGATTCGGAAGACCATATCAGACACGTAGGCGAAGAACTATGCGTATCCAGATTTGTAATTAACCAGGTTTGTGCCAGCAGCGCAGGCGGAAGCTTCTATAATGGCCTGGCTCCGACCAACACGCTGGGATGCGGAAGCTGGGGCCATAATAGTATCTCCGAAAATCTGGATTACAAACATCTGATGAACGTATCCAGAATCGCCCGTTACATGCCCAATAATCATGTTCCTTCCGATGAAGAGCTGTGGGGATAATTGCAATTAAAAAAGGTAAGTGCAAACTCTTAAATAAATAAAGCTTTTAAAGGAAAATCGCCTGAAATCGTGAGTTCAGGCGATTTTCTTTTTGTATGGAAAAAAGCTGGCTGGCAGGCTGGAACTCTTGCGGCATCCCGGGAGCATGCGATCTATTGTCAATGCCCAAAAATTGGAAACTTTTTTTGGGTGCAACTCTGATATTCTAAAGATGCGGGCCTATGGTGTGTGGAAAGTGCTGGGCCGAGTATCGGAACTGGGCGTTTTTTGTGGATGCTGATATTTCGGGAGCGTTTTCTGCTGCTGCGCCGCCTTGGTTTAAGGGGAATTGTCGGTATACGAGAAGAAACGTCTCCTTACCGATACGTTTCCTGATGGTACCGCCTGCGATGAAGGAGAACGTATCAGATTAGAAAGATTTTCGAGTTCGTTTTGATAGTTTCCCGGCGGGCGCCGATTTACCTGCCAGAAAGCCAAAAACTACACTATGCCCTTTCGGGGGCCGGACTGCGTGACGCCAACTTGCAAAACACCGACCTGCATAACGTCCGTTTGATCGACACCGGCCCGCATATAAAAAGTGTTACAAAATGAAAAAAATAAAATGGAATATAGCCGGTCTGTTACAAAATGGAGCAATGAAAAAGAGATGCTTTTTTCGATCAAAAATGACATGATTCTTGCAAAGCTTGAATTTTCAATGGTCGCATTCAACGTTTTAAAAATTCAGTAAATTGGCACAGTTGTTGCGTGATATATAGGTAAATCTACAAACGGAAAGAGAAAGGAGGAGATCGATGGATCTTGGAATCAATGGAAAAATTGCTATCGTGACCGGAGCCGGCAAGGGGATCGGTAGAGCCTGCGCACTGCAGCTTGCCAGAGAAAAGGCGGCGGTGGTTATCAGCGATATCGATGACGAAGCCGGACAAAAAACAAGTGCGGAGGTGGTACAGCTGGGAGTGGAGTCCCTATTCATCCACTGCGACGTTTCACAGGAGGGGGACGTGAAAGATCTGTTTCGCAAAACCCATGAACATTTCGGAAGAATCGATATTTTAATCAACAATGCGGGAATTTCGCCCAAACTGCCCTTTTACGAAATCACGGAAGAACAGTTTGACCAGGTGCTGAACATTAATCTAAAAAGCAATTTCCTGTGTTCAAAGGAAGCTTTCGCATATATGAAAGACAACGGATGGGGCCGGATCGTGAGCCTGTCCTCACTTGCGGGACTTCACGGGGGAATTAATTCTGCGGCCCACTATTCAGCAACGAAAGCCGGCATCATAGGTTTGACCAAAACGCTGGCCAAGCAGGTGGGCAAATACAATATCACCGTTAACTGCGTAGCACCGGGGCGGATCGACACCGCCATGACGAGGATGCTGTCAAAAGAACAGCTGGATGAAGTGCTGGCGCGAATCCCAATCAGGAGGCTGGGTACAGTGGAAGAAGTGGCCAACGTAATTACCTTCCTTGCTTCTGAGGGAGGCTCGTATATTACAGGTTCCTGCGTGGAGATTTTAGGCGGTTATACAGGGTGATTTGTAATTGAAAGTGAGGGGAATGGCGTTCGTAGAAATTCGATGTGTTTAGCGCTTTTTCCTAGGTGGAAAGCTTATTATGCGAGGGAGGTTGACCATGAAGAAAATAATTAACGGGCTTGATTCTTTTGAGAAAGTGATTGGCGGAATTTTAGTCGGCATTCTTTTCATTATTCTGATATGGCAAACTGTTTCCAGAAATATTGGAATTAAGGCCACGTGGACAGATGAGACTGCAAGATACTTGTTTGTATTATTGACTTACATTGGCGCAGGGCTTGCAATGCTTCTTGGGAAGCATATTAAAATTGATATCCTTGTTTATATCTGGCCAAAAAAAATACGGAAATACATGGAAGCAATGGGAAGTGTTGTTGCTATGCTATTCTGTATTTTCGTCTGTTATCAAACAGTTGTTTACAACATTAATGTAGTTGCGGGAGCAGGAAGGATGTCGCCAAGTTTAGGATTACCAATGAGTATTCCTTATACAGCGGTATCAATCGGATATTTTCTTATGGGAGTTCGATTGCTGCAGGTAGAGGTTTTGCCCAAAATTCGTAATCTGTTTAGAAAGGAAAAAACAGAAGGGGGTGAAGTATAGTGCAAACAGTAGTCATCGTATTAGGTTTATTTTTACTGTTTTTATCATTCAGAATTGCATTGCCTTTAGCGCTTGGATTGGCGGTAGTAATCTTTGCATTGATAGAGGGCTCATTGCCTATCGATGTAGTATGGCAGACCTTTTTTACATCGTTTGATAGCTTTACGTTATTAGCCGTACCATTTTTCATGCTTGCGGGTGATTTTATGGCGGCTGGGGGAATCTCTAAAAGATTAGTACGATTAGCCAATGCCTATTTGGGAACATTAACAGGGTCGCTGGGAATCGTAACAGTAGTATGCTGTATGTTTTTTGCAGCGGTTTCAGGCTCCGCACCTGCTACAGCTGCCACAATTGGAGCGCTATTAGTTCCGGCTATGGTGGCTGAGAATTATGAAAAATCGTTTGCGACCTCTTTAACAGCATGTGCAGGCGCTCTTGGACCAATTATTCCGCCAAGTATTTTGTTCATTGTATTTGGTACTATCACAGAGCAATCTGTATCAGCCTTATTCCTAGCGGGCATTGGTCCAGGAGCATTAATTGGCGTTATTCTCTGCTTCTATGTTTATTTCGTTTCAAAGAAAAAAGGCTTTGGAAATAAACATGAAGTTGCTTCTAAGCAAGAAAAGCGAGAGGCTTTGAAAGAAGCGTCTTGGTCTCTAATTTTGCCGGTAATCATTTTAGGAAGTATTTACTCGGGAATTGCAACACCGACAGAAGCAGCCGTAGTTGCATGTGTATATGCATTATTCGTAGGTATTTATATCAATAAAGATTTAAAATGGAAAGATATACCACATATTTTCGTTACAACCGCATGTACAACAGGCTATTGCTTAGTATCCCTTGGAGCTGCAGCAGCATTTGCAAAGCTACTTACAATGAACAGCATACCGATTATCTTGGCAGATTGGATTACTTCAATGACAGACAGCCGAATTGTAATTTTACTACTAATTAATGTAATTCTACTAATAGCGGGATGCTTTATTGAACCAATTCCTGCAATTACAATATTTGCCCCATTGATGATGCCTTTGGCAACTGCCGTAGGTGTGGACCCTGTACATTTTGGATGTGTTATGGTACTCAATCTAACCTTAGGAATGTGTACTCCTCCTGTTGGAGTTAACCTATTTGTCTCTGCGGGTATGGCACAAATTCCTGTACATTCCATGTTCAAATGGTTGTTCCCCTGCTTAGCTTGTATGGTATTGGCGCTTCTGATTGTAACGTTTGTTCCGGTACTTTCTACAGGACTTCCAGGGCTGCTAAATTAATTATGAAAAGATTAGGAGGAAAAAATGAAGAAGATTTTAGTAATTTGTCTATGCGTTGTTATGATGGCAACATTTGGGTTGGCCGGATGTGGTGATAAATCCGGGGGTTCTTCTGATAAGGTCTATGAACTAAAGATAGCGCATGTGCTTTCAGAAACAGATGATGTACACCTCGGGTTTGAAAAACTAAAAGAAATGTTAGAAGAGAGATCAGACGGGCGCATCAGCGTAAAAATTTATGGTAATGCAGCCCTATCCAGTGGAGATGAAGAAACTGTAGAATTAGTAAACACAAATGCCGTACAGATGGCATGCGTAGGTATTTTCAGTCTGGCCAACATTGGTAAAAACCTAGGAAAGTTCTCTGTGCTGGATTTGCCATATCTATTTGAAACCGATGAAGAGTATTATAAGTTTTTAGATAGTGATTATGGAAAAGCTATGATGGATGAAGTTCTAAAAGAAACAGGTAACGTACAAGCCGTTACGAGTTATGTAAGAAGTTGGCATTGCCTGACGACAACTGCAAAACCTGCACATGTTCCCGCAGATATTAAGGGCAAATCCATCTTGACCCAATCGCCAGATGTATTTAGAAAAACAGCTGAGTCTTGGGGCGGGAATGTAGCAACCGTTGCTTTTTCAGAAGCCTATACTGCGATGCAGCAAGGCTCCATCGATGGGCATCTCAGACCTATTAATTTGAGCATTTCTCAAAGATTCTATGAAGTACAAAAGTATGCAACGTTAGTAAATCAGGCAGCTATGGCAAACACCACTTTGGTTAGCAAGTCTTGGTTTGATTCGCTGCCGGAAGACTTACAGAAAGTCGTGACAGAAAGCTTAGACGAATACCAAGGAATAATGCGCGAATATGGTAAGACAAGGCAGAGTGAAAGCATCAACCAAATGAAGGAAAATGGAGTTGAAGTGATTGAACTAACCGATTCTGAAAGGGCAAAATGGGTTGAAGATTCTAAGGTTGTATACGATCAAATGAAAAGCACGATTGGGGCCGATGTTATTGAAGAAGCACGCAAAATAATTGGAAAGTAATAAAAAATTAGAGAAAGGGGCATATGTGTCCATGCCCCTTTCTGTTTAAAAAACATGCAAATGGGTTGAAAAATAATATTTCCTTACAGATGCAATATATTATGAGGAGTGAATTTATGCAAGATATTATTATAAAGGGAGGAAGGGTGGTCGATTTCTTTTCCGAAACCGATTTGATACAAGACATAGCAGTAAAAGATGGAAAAATTATAAAATGTTGTAACGAAGATACTGCGACGAAAGTAATTGATGCTGAAGGCTGTATTGTTGCGCCAGGATTCATCGATGCGCATACTCATCTATATTGGGGCGGTAGTGGAATTCTAAGCACGCAAGCAGATATTTCCTGCTTGCCTAATTGCGTCACTACAGGCTGCGATGCAGGTAGTACGAGTATATGGAATTTTGAAAGTTTTTATAAATCGGATATTACAAACTCTCTGACTAGAATTGTTGCAATGCTTCATCCCTGTATTACAGGAGTGCAGTTGCCGCCATCTGAAGAGGTCGAAAACCCAAACCACTTTAACAAAGAAGAAATTATTCAATTCTTTGAAAGGTATCCGGACACAATCCGTGGGTTAAAAATCAGAATGAGTAAAGGGACCGCAGGAAAATTTGGAATCGCTCCCATTCAGAAAGCTGAAGAAATCGCTGAAACAATTCGAAACAAAGGATACCACTGTATGGTAACTTGTCATTTTAGTGATCTGGCAGATGGTGTAACAATGGATATGCTCATGGAAACGTTACAAAAAGACGATATTCTCTCGCATGTGTTTCATCCGGCTGGAGATTCGATTTTTAATCCTGACGGTACCATTATGGACTGCGTTATGAAAGCAAGAGAAAAAGGGATTTTGTTTGATAGCAGCAGAGGTAGAATTAACTTTTCCATTGAAAACATTCAAAAGGCAGCAAAACACGGATTTTATCCAGATGTAATCAGCACTGATTTAGGGAAAAAAACATTATACCTAAAACCAAATTTTTCTATTATCAACAGTATGTCTTTGTTTCTTAATATGGGGATGCCACTGTTGGATATTATTAAAGCAGTTACCTTTACCCCTGCGAGGTCACTGGGTATATTGGACAAGGCTGGCACTCTTATGCAAGGAAGGCCCGCAGATATTGCAATTATCAAAGTTGTCGATTGTAAAAAAACTTACAGAGATACCTTCGGCGGACAAATTACAGGAGAAAGATTGATAATTCCGATGGCTACTGTGCGAAATGGGCAGGTAGTATTTCAACAAATTTTTATGGATAATGAACCTACTTGATCTTTTGGTAAACCGGGCCTAAAATAATATATGAATATAAAAAGTTTCCAGACGATTAATGCTGGAAACTTTTTATATGGTTTTATGTTTTTTTGAACATATTATTTTATCCCGTATTTTTTTATCTTACGATACAGAGTGTTTCGGGCAATTCCCAGATGCTGAGCAGTTGCTTGTATATTGTGATCGTATTTTTCTAATGTGTCGATAATCAGCAGCTTCTCATAATCCGTGAGAACGCTTCCTTCATCTGAGGCTTCTTCCTGGGCAGGGTCTGTTAAAATCAGCTGGTTATCCTGCTTTTGGTAGAACTCGAAGATTCCGTTATACGTGCAGATATCGGAGATGGAGATGATGTTATTGTCATTGACTCTGGATAAAACCAGGCATCGCTCCAGTACGTTTTCCAGCTCGCGGACGTTTCCCGGCCAGGAATAGCTCTGCAGCAGGCGGCGGGCATCCTCGTTGAGCTTGATATCCCGTTTGAACTGCTTGGAAAAACTATCGATAAAGTTATCGATCAAGCGGTCCACATCCCCGATTCGCTCCCGCAGGGGGGGAATTGATATAGATATCACGTTAATTCGATAATAGAGATCATCACGGAAATGGCCTTCCTTTACCAGCTGCCATAGGTCCTGATTGGAGGCCGCGATAATGCGGATATCGATGGAAATCTCTTCTGTCCCGCCGACCCGCACGATGGTCTTGCTTTGCAATGTCCGCAGCAGCTTGGACTGCATTTCCATAGACATGGAATTGATCTCGTCCAAAAAGAGGGTGCCGCCGTTGGCTGCTTCAAATTTACCGATCTGTCCTTCCCTTTTGGAGCCGGTAAAGGAGCCGCCCACATAGCCGAATAGCTCACTTTCCAGTAAGGAATGGGGAATTGCCGAACAGTTGATGGCAACAAAAGGCCCGCTGGAATAGTTGCTTTCATTGTGGATGGACTGGGCGAACAGCTCTTTGCCCGTGCCGCTTTCTCCCAAGATCAGGATGTTATTGTCCAGCTTAGCGGTTTCCCGGGCCAGCTTGATGGTTTGCTGAATTTCAGGACTTTCGCCGATGATATTGTCAAAGACATAGGTGGCTTTGAATTTTTGGGAACCGGCGCCGGCGCACTTGTTAATCAGCGCCTTTTTAAAAATCCCAATGGCCATAACCAATTTTTCGTTGTCATTGACCACAGGCTTTATGGTAGCGAAAAAAGTTTCCTGGGTGGAACCGATGTTTAGTACCACTTTACGATTGGCAATGGAGTGGGGCGAATTGAGGACTTCGCGGAACGGATTTTTCCCCCAGATAGTTTCACAGTTGAAACCGATCAGGCTGTTCCAGCCCTCGCCCAGTGTATTTTGCGCAGGTGAGTTGGAGAAAAGTATTTTCCCTGTATTGTCCACAATAATCGCAGGATCTTCGATCATTTCAATCACCGATGTGATGGTTTTTTCGTTGATTCCCGAGTAGGAACGGATGTCTTTGGAAATCAAATATTCAATATAGTATTTCAAAGTGACCAGCATGCCCAGCGTATGTTTATGCATGGGCCAGCAGTTTCCCTCAACAGTCAGCACCAGCAAAAGGTTTCCCGAAGAGTCCATAATGGGAACGGAGGCGCAGGTGAGACCGTGGCACATGGTTTTGTAATGCTCATAAGCCATAAGCTGGACCGGACGCTGCAGGAGGGCGGCCAGGTTGGTGGATGTCGTTCCCGCATCGGCTTCCGTGTGGCTTTCACCAATGATGAGTTCCCGCCGTTCGGAATCCTGTCCGGCAATTTTTTTGCCGAAACGCATCAGCAGGCATAGTTCCTGATCGTACAAGTCGATGCGATAGCCGGAATCGCGGATGTTGTCCGCGGTTTCCTGAAGGATCGGGCGTACCAGCTCGATGATCCAATTATTTTTCTTCAGCTTTTCCGATAATATATGTAAGGGGACCGTGACCACATGTTCATCATAAGGGTCCATTCCCCGGTCTTTACAACGCTGCCATGAACTGAGTACTTCCGGAGAAATATCAATGGACGAGGCTACGCGTCCGGTACTCATGAACGTTTTCCATGCCTGTTCCTTTGCTGACATGTTCTCCTGGAGCAGTTTCCATTCCGTCAATACATCTCCGTTCCAATTATAAATCGTCATAATGATATCCTCCTGTTGCAATGAAAGAAAATTCGTTTGGTCTAATTATATACCAAAGAACTGACGAAGTGTTCGCCAGTTCTTGGATTTTATTACGCAGGAAGTATCGTCAACGATATTTCCTGCGTATCAACAAAGTCTACTTCTTTTAAGAATCAGCGAAGCCGATTTTGTTATGATTGTAATTTATCTGGGAATCAGGGCCATAGGAATTTCGGCGGCCCGCTCTGTACGGATATCGATTACCGCGGGCCGTCCGCAGGCCAGCGCGTCGCGGATGGCCGGGCCGATCTCTTCCGGCTTGTCCACCTGCCGGGTCCAGCAGCCATAGGTTTCTGCGATCCTGCAGAAGTCTACGTCCGGATATTCATATCGTTCATGAATCAAATCCATCTGATCTTTATAGACCAGGGACAGGTCCGGGCGGCACTGAACCAGAGCCATGTTGTTATTGATAATGGTCACGGTGTTGATTCCATTGCGGACAGCGGTTTCCATCTCGTTTAAGTGATAGTAGAAAGCGCCGTCTCCGGTGAAACAAATAACCGGACGATCAGGGGCAGCGCATTTGACGCCCAGGGAAGCCGGATAGCTCCAGCCCAGAGAACCGGCTGCGCGGATGTATTTCTGGGAAGGCTTCATACGGAGCATGGTGGAAGACCATACGGCGGAATAACCGGTGTCCGCTACCAGTACTGCGTCGCCCGGGAGCGCTTTGCTGATTTCCATGCACAGGCGTTCGGGGCGGATGGGAAGCGTGTCCCTGTTTTGCTTTTCTTCATACTCGTCTAACGTTTCGCGGACATATCCCTGGACTATTTCTTTCCACGGCAGATGATCTGCTTTGTCTACCTTTTCAATCAGCTGAGATAAAACCACTTTGGCATCGCCCAAAAGACCGGTGCAGTTGGGATAATTTTTTCCCAGCTCCGTGGGATCGATATCGATTTGAACCACCTCTGTGGAAAGAGCCGGAACCTTCCAAGCCAGGGTGGTCTGATCGCCGGTCTGTGTTCCGACAAAGATGACCAGATCGGCATCCATAACGGTTCGATTGGCGCAATCCATGCCGTATTCGCCCACGATTCCGCTCCATAATTCATCGGTTTCATCCATCAGCGCCTTGCCGTCGGGCGAGGTGACAACCGGGATATCGGCTTTTTTAGCCAAGCCGCACGCTTCTTGTCCGGCGCCTGAGATGGCTGCGCCTCTTCCTAGGACCAGCACGGGCTTTTGGGCGCGGTTGATTTTATCGGCGGCCAGATCGATGTCGCTCTGCTCCGCGGCCGGACGAAAAGCCGGATACTGGGTGTATTTTTCTTCAACCATAACCGGCTGGGAAACGCTGCCCACTTCAATAACCCGCCCGGTGTGATTGCTCATGTCCGCATGTACGGGTCTGGGTTTTCCCGTGACAGCCGCCCGGTAACATTGCCGGAGCACCGTTGAGAGCTGTTCAGATTCGGAAACGTCCGCGTTAAACTTGGTGATCCCTTCATAAAGCAGGCGATGGTCCGCTTCCTGATAACAGCCTCGATACTGGTAGGTGGGCGGTTTTTTCCCAGTAAAGGCAATGACCGGCGAGTTTGCCAGCCAAGCTTCGTGAATCCCACCAGCCAGGTTAGCCGATCCGATGGATTGAGACATGCATATGCCAGGTTTTCCAGACATGCGGGCATACCCATCGGCCATGTAGGCGGCGGCGTTTTCCGAATGAGCCATGACCCGTTTCACGTCCATTTCTCCGAACTGGCGGTTCACCATCCGCAGCATGGCCTCCACGTAGAAGATATGCGTCAGGCCGTAGCCTTTCAGCGTATTGGCGATAAATTGATAGCCAGGAATTTTTTCGCTCATTTTCTAGTTCCTCCTTAACTAAAGAAATAATAATTTGTTGCCAAATAAAAACGCAAAAAGCGTACCAAATTATAATGGAAAGGCAGGCGGCTGATGTCAGGCGGAAAGAAAGCGTTGTATTTGTAAGCGACGAGCGGATTTTAACTTTTTTGAATAGTGAGAAAAAGGCGGCTTAAAATTTGGAGCCTTGGCGGGAGGATGTTAAAAAAGAGTGCAGTCCTTCGTTTGTCAGTGTTACATAGTGGAACAACGGCGGAGGGATGGAAATGGAGATTTGTTTGGGGTGGGCAGAGGGACTGTGGATCGTTGGTACTTCGGAAGGGCCTGTTATAGAACTCTAAAGAGGCCTATCGAGGACGCTGCCGGGCGCCTGACCGCCGCAACTATCGGAGTTAGAGGCCTTTCGAGTTGGTTATGATAGTTTTCCGCAGCGCACTTCAACGCCCCTCCGGCAAATCATCGTGGATGCATCAAAATCTGTCTCTCCACGATGATTTTTGGGTGTTTTGGGACAATATCGGCCGGGAAAAAGAGAGAAATCATCGTGAATGACCAAAATTTCTATTAGCAGCGATAAAAAATCATCGTAATTCTAGCCGTAAGGAAGCGCTGACGATAATTGGCGGCCCCATGCCGCCAATCATTCCACTTCCTATCCCGCTCCCCATATTTCTCCCGCCCATCCCCGGCCTCCTTCGCAGCACCGTCCCAGCCAGCCCTATTGGCACCGGCTTCCCACAACCTCCGCAGCAGCATGTATATCTTCCTACTAATCGGTCTAAAATAAAGTATAAATATGTAAACTTTTTTAGCAAATTAGTACCATTTTTTGTGAAAAAATGGTCGAAATTTCTGTATATGAATAAAAATACACAAAAAATGCTGTGAAACAATCTGTAAATCTATTGGAACCATAGGAAATTTATTTCCGATGAGGCGTGAAACGGTTGAAATTTGTGGCGTAGACAAGATTGTGATTAGTCAGAATTGCGTGAAAACAACTACTTTTTCATAACGCTTTTTAATTAATATGCAGTCTGTTAATATATATAGGTAGGAATTATTATTTTTTATAAAAAAGGTGACGAAAGGAGGGAGTGCATATGCAGGATGTTATTGACAGAATTAAATCCGCTGAAAAAGAAGCGGAGGATTTGAAAGCTGCGGCCAGGAAACTTGCAGACGACGCGGCGGCCCAGGCAAAAGTCGATGGGAAAAAGCACATCGAAGACACCATCGCCAAAGCCAACCGAGAAGCTGCCAAAATCACCAAGCAGGCTGAGGAAAGAGCTGCGGCATCAGCAGCAGAAAAAATCGCTGCCGCTCAGAAAGAAGCGGATAAGATTCTGAAGATCGCAGAAAGCAGAATGGACCAGGCGGCACTTGTGATTGTGGAAGGGATTGTGGATAGTTTATGATTGAAAAAATGGAAAAAGTCTACATCTACAGTCTCAGAGGGCAATCCACAGACATAATGGAGGACATACAGCGATGCGGCGTCGTAGAACCGACTGCGACCCAGTCCATGCTGGAAGAAGATGCAGTAAAGATACTGGAAAGAAGTGAAAGCATCGACTTATCCAGAGAAGAAGATCTGGTGGACAAACTGGACGAATGTATCGCAGCCCTGAAAGAATTCGGTGAAAAGAGAAGCCTCTTTTACAAGCGGCCTCTAGTGACCTACAAGGAATTGACCAATGATCAGGTTCTTTTCGATACGATGAAAACCTGTGATCACATTGAAGGAATTGTAAAAGAACGAAATCGTTACCAAAAAGAACTGACAAAAGCAGAATTCGAAAGAGCTTCCTTCGTTTCATGGGAATCCCTGGATGCGGAAATCGGGGATTTTCGGACACAGCGCACCAAACTGCTGTGTTATGTCCTGCCGGCTCCCCGCGATCTTGAAGAAGTAGAGGCGGCAGCCGGGGAAAAAGAATTGGACGTTTATCTGAAAAAGATTTCAGAAGACGACGAAAACCGATACATGGTCGCTCTCTTTCATCAAAAAGATGAAAAAGCAGTAAGAGAGACCATCAGCATGTTCGGAGCCAAAGAGTTCACCCTGGAAGGCATTCGCGGAACCTTTAAAGAAAACATCGAAAGCTGCGACCAGAAAATCGCGGTTCTGACAAAACAAGTAGCAGGGGAAAACGAAAAGCTGAAAGCACTGGCGGAAAAAAGAACAGAACTGGAAATGGCTTACGATGCCATAAAAGTCCGGATGGACTGTCTGGCCAGCAAAGACAACCTGCTTCATACCGACAAGGTGGACATCATCACCGGTTGGGTCGTGGCTGACAAAAAAGATAAAGTCAGCCGGGAACTGGAAAAATACACCTGCTGCTATGAATACACAGAACCGGAAAAAGACGAGGACTTCCCGGTACTGATGAAAAACAGCAAGCTGGTAGCGCCTTTCGGAGCGCTGACAGAGATGTACTCGCTGCCAAATGCAAACAGCATGGATACCAACTGGGCCATCGGATTTTTCTTCTTCCTGTTCTTCGGAATGATGCTGTCCGATGCGGGTTACGGCCTGCTGCTGACCGTTGGAGGACTGGGAGCTGCCAAACTTCTCGATGTTGGAGAAGGCATGAAACGGCTTCTGACCATGCTGGGAATCAGCGGCATCTCCACCATCATCTTTGGCTTGATTTACGGAAGCTTTTTCGGCGACGTGATTCCGTCGGTAGCAAAAGTGTTCTTTGGCAAAACCGTTGAGATTCCCCAGCTGATCGACCCGCTGACTCAGCCGATGGTCGTCTTGGGACTGTCCTGCGGCCTGGGTGTCATCCATCTGTTCCTGGGTATGGGCTTTAAAGCTTATCTGATGATCAAACGGGGCGACAAATGGGGCGCGCTCTTCGATGTGGGATTCTGGTACATCTTCCTCATCGGACTGCCGCTGCTGATTCTGCCGGGCCGGCTGAAAATGATCGGCATCGTCATGTCCATCGTTGGAGCGCTGGGACTGGTCTGCACACAGGGAAGATCAAAGCCCACTATTTTCGGAAAAATCTCATCGGGCGTTATGAGCCTTTATGATGTGACCGGATATTTCTCCGATGTGCTGTCCTACTCCAGAATCCTGGCTCTGGGACTGGCAACAGGAGTTATCGCCAGCGTTGTCAATACCATCGGTACACTGACAGGCGGCGGAATTGTTGGAGCAATTTTATTCATCGTAATCTTTGTATTCGGCCACGCCCTCAATATGGCAATCAACGCCTTGGGCGCATACGTGCATTCGGCCAGACTGCAGTACGTTGAATTCTTTGGAAAATACTATGAAAGCGGCGGCAGAAAATTTGAGCCGCTGAAAGCAAGAACGAAATATGTAAACGTAACGGAGGAAAAATAAAATGGAAACTTTTGGAACTTTATTTACAAATGGTAACTTTTATGCATATTTAGGCGTTGCCCTGGCTGTAGGCCTCTGCGGCATCGGTTCCGCCAAAGGCGTAGGCCTGGTAGGTCAGGCGTCATCAGGCGTACTCAGCGAAGACCCAGAACGGTTCGGTCAGTGTCTGGTACTGCAGGCTCTTCCTGGTACGCAGGGTATCTACGGATTCCTGATCGGATTTATCATTATGCTCAACAGCGGAATGATGAGCGGCGACGTACAGCTTTCCGTAGGCACAGGCGCATATATCCTGGCTGCTTCACTGCCCATCGCACTGGTTGGTCTCCTTTCCGGAATCGCTCAGGGCAAGGTTGCCGCTGCGGGCATCAACATCATCGCGAAAAAACCGGATCAGCTGTCCAAAGCCATGGTATCCGCAGCGCTGGTAGAAACCTACGCCATCCTGGCATTCCTGATTTCTATGCTTTTGATCTTCAACATCGAAATGTAATCGGAAAGGGAATTCGTTATGGATAATATTTCAAAAATACTGGATGCTATCCGGGCGGAAGGTCAGGAAGAGGCGGATAAAATTACCGCTGCCGGACAGAAGAATGTAGAGGAAATTCAAAAGCTCTACAGCGAAGAAGCCGGCATCGAAGAAGGCGCTATCCTGAAAAGAGCCCTCAAGGAAGCAGAAGAAATCACGCAAAGAGGGGTTTCCCAGGCCGGTATTGAAAGCCGCAACACCAAGCTGACGGCAAGACGCGCGGCGCTGGAAAAGACCTTTGAACTGGCGGCGGGCAAGCTGGCCCGGCTGCCGGAAGCAGAAAAGCTGAACATATACGAAAGGCTGATTGGAAGATACAGCGGCAGTAAAGAGGTTACGATCGTGCTCAACGACGCCGACTGCAAAGCCTTCGGAAAAAAACTGGCGGAGGCGGCCGGAAAGGCCCACAATCTGGACGTAAAGCTATCACAGCAGACCGGCGATTTTCTGGGCGGCCTGATCATTCAGGAAGGCGAAGTCGAAACCAACTGTACCTTTGAAGTGCTCATAAACGATCGAAAGAAAGAGACGGAATCAGAAGTTGCGGCAATGCTTTTCGCATAAAGGAAAGGAAGGTATGTATTTATGGAAAAAGATGATACAAAGTACCTGCATGCTGCGGCACGAGTCCATTCTCTGGAAAATCAGCTGATCTCTCAGCAGGATTTATTGAAGGCCATCGAAGCATCCGATGCGGAAGATGCTTTCAAATCCCTGGCCGGAAAAGAAATGTTCCGGGACGTCTCCCATGGAGACTACGAGGCTGCTTTTGAGGCGGACCTGGTGAGAACGTATCAGCTCCTTGAAAACATTACTGAGCAATCGGAAGTGACCTATGTTTTCCGCTATCCGGCAGACGGTCACAATCTGAAGGTGTATGCAAAAGCAAGGCTTGCCCAAGGCGAGTTTGACCATCTATATAAACAGACCGGTACCTTTAGCCCGGAGCAGATGGAAGCGGAGCTCTCAGCGAAACGTTTTGAAAAGGTTCCCCAGATCCTAGGGGAAGCGGCTCTTGAGGCTATGGAACGTCTGGCAAAGACTAAAGACTCCCAGATCGTGGATATCATTATCGACAAGGCGGTGCTGGCGCTGATGAAAGAAAAGGCAGTAGCGCTGGATAATCCGCTGCTCATCGAGTACGTGGAAGCCAAGATCGACCTGATCAACATTGAGACCGCGGTCCGGCTCATCCGCATGAAAAAGGATGCTTATGAGGTAAGACGAATTTTCGCAGAAGGCGGAACCATCGATCCAGCGGACATCGACGAAGGCTATTCGGCAGGCTATGAAGGCATCAGCCGTCTCCTGGACAAAGCAGGAAAAAAGCGCAGAATGGAAAAAAGCGTACCGGCTTTACGGCATGGGGAGCCGCTGAATGTCTATGAACAGAATCTAGACGGATGTTTTAAGGACCTGTTTGATAAGGCCAAAGTCATTCCCTTCGGTTTGGAGCCGGTGATCGCGTTCCTCTATCTGAAAGACCGTGAGATTCGGGCTGTCAGACTGGTGCTGGTATCAAAAGTGTTCGGTCTTCCAAAAGAATTGATCGTAGAAAGGTTGAGGTACATCTATGCAGACTAAAATCGCTGTGATTGGTGACCGCGGCAGCGTACTGGGCTTCAAGGCCATCGGCTTCGATGTCTATGAAGTGGCGGGAGAGCCTTCCATCGCCGGTCTGGTAGCGGACCTGGCGAAACAGGAATACGGCATCATCTTCGTCACCGAAGAACTTATCGCAGCCAACCTGGACGTGGTTGAAAAATATAAGGACGATATGCTTCCTGCCATCCTTCCTATTCCCAGCAGAAACGGAAGCCTTGGGATCGGCATGGAAAACATACACAAGAATGTAGAGAGAGCCGTAGGTGCGGACATCTTTAATAACTGAGAAAAAAGTAGGTGAAAAAATTATGGACCATGGACAAATCGTAAAAATATCCGGTCCGCTGGTCGTTGCGGAAAACATGAAGAGCGCCAACATGTTCGACGTTGTCCGCGTAGGTGACCTGGGGCTGATCGGTGAAATTATAGAAATGCGGGGCGACAAAGCTTCCATCCAGGTATACGAGGAAACCGCCGGCCTCAAGACCGGCGACAAAGTCGTGACCACGGGAGAACCACTTTCCGCCGAACTGGGGCCTGGAATCCTGGAAATGATCTTTGACGGAATCCAAAGACCTCTGGAAGTGATTAAAGGAAAGACCGGAAGCAACATCGCAAGAGGTGTTGAGGTCACTTCCCTTGATCATGATAAAGAATGGGACTTCAAACCGACTGTCAAGGCAGGCGACGCCGTGATCCCCGGCGATGTGATCGGTACGGTGGATGAAACCAAACTCATCGTTCACAAAATCATGGTTCCGGTGGGAATCAGCGGAACGGTTGAAGAAATAAACGGCGGCATGCATAAGATTACCGATACGGTTGCCAAGATCAAGACAGAAGACGGAACCGTTCAGGAAGTCATGATGATGCAGAAATGGCCGGTAAGAAAACAGCGGCCCTTTAAAAATAAATTATCTCCGGAAGTTCCCATGATCACCGGTCAGCGGGTTATCGACACCCTGTTCCCCATCGTAAGGGGCGGAGCGGCAGCCGTTCCGGGACCATTCGGATCGGGAAAGACCGTCGTTCAGCATCAGCTGGCAAAATGGTCGGACGTAGACCTGGTTGTTTATGTAGGCTGCGGCGAGCGTGGAAACGAAATGACCGAAGTACTGATGGAGTTCCCGGAACTAAAGGACCCCAGATCGGGCGAATCTCTGATGAACCGTACGGTGCTCATCGCTAACACGTCCGATATGCCGGTAGCTGCCCGTGAAGCATCCATCTATACAGGTATCACCATTGCCGAGTATTTCCGCGATATGGGCTATTCGGTAGCCATCATGGCCGACTCCACATCCAGATGGGCCGAGGCCCTTCGTGAAATGTCCGGACGTCTGGAAGAAATGCCTGGTGAAGAGGGATACCCGGCTTATCTGACATCCCGTTTGGCCCAGTTCTATGAGCGGGCCGGTGAAGTGGCATGTCTGGGAAGCGAAGAAAGAACCGGTACCCTGACCGCCATCGGAGCCGTATCTCCGGCCGGCGGCGACAACTCCGACCCGGTCGTACAGTCCACCCTGCGTATCGTAAAGGTATTCTGGGGACTGGATTCGGGCCTGGCTTACAAGCGGCATTTCCCGTCCATCAACTGGCTGACTTCCTATTCCCTGTACAGCGAGACCATCGGCAACTGGCTCAATAAGAACGTGGCCGACGACTGGACTAAATGCGTGACAGAAACCAACAAACTGCTCCAGGTGGAATCGGAGCTGGAAGAAATCGTAAAGCTGGTTGGATACGATTCTCTGTCCCCTTCGGACCGTCTGATCCTGGAAGCTTCCAGATCCATTCGCGAGGACTATCTGCAGCAGAATGCCTTTGATGATACGGACGCTTACACTTCCCTGAAAAAACAGTATAAGATTCTCAAGATGGTTCTGACTTTCTACAATGAATCGGTCGTAGCCCTGGAAAAGGGCGTGGATATCAATCGTATTCTCGATATGAACGTCCGCGAAAAGATCGCCAGAGCCAAATATGTGGCGGAAGATGAAATCGAAACCTACATGGAGGATACGGCGGCTGAACTGACCAAAACACTGGATCGGCTGATGAAAGAGGAGGTGGCAGGCTAATGTTAAAAGAATATAAAACCATATCGGAAGTAGCAGGCCCTCTGATGCTGGTCAAAGGCGTTGAAGGCGTGGCCTACGACGAACTGGGCGAGATACAGCTGCAAAGCGGTGAAAGAAGACGCTGCCGGGTACTGGAAGTAAACGGAGACGACGTGCTGGTACAGCTCTTTGAAAGCTCCGCGGGAATCAACCTGCAGGACAGTAAAGTGAGCTTTCTCGGGCATTCCCTGGAATTATCCGTGTCCGAAGACATGCTGGGAAGAGTATTCTCCGGCATGGGCCAGCCCATTGACGGCGGCCCGGAGCTGATTCCGGAAAAGAACGTAGACATCAACGGACTGCCGATGAACCCGTCGGCCCGTGTTTATCCCGATGAATTTATCCAGACCGGCGTTTCCGCCATCGACGGACTGAACACCCTGGTAAGAGGACAGAAGCTTCCTATTTTCTCCGGCTCCGGTCTGCCCCACGCCAAGCTGGCGGCCCAGATCGCAAGACAGGCCAAGGTGCTCAAGGGTGAATCCAACTTCGCCGTTGTATTCTGCGCCATCGGTATCACCTTCGAAGAATCGGATTACTTCATTTCCGACTTCAAAGACACCGGGGCCATCGACCGTACCGTTATGTTCATCAACCTGGCCAACGACCCGGCCATCGAGCGTATCGCCACCCCGCGTATGGCTCTGACGGCTGCCGAATATCTGGCCTTTGAAAAGAACATGCACGTGCTGGTTATTCTGACGGATATCACCAACTACGCCGAGGCTCTCCGTGAGGTATCCTCTGCGAGAAAAGAAGTTCCGGGACGCCGGGGCTATCCTGGTTATCTCTACACCGACCTGGCGACCCTTTATGAGAGAGCTGGAAGAAAAGAGGACAGCGACGGTTCCATCACCATGATTCCTATCCTGACCATGCCGGAGGACGACAAGACCCATCCCATCCCCGACCTGACCGGGTATATCACAGAAGGACAGATCATTTTGTCCAGGGAGCTTTACAGAAAGAACGTAATGCCGCCCATCGATATTCTGCCTTCTCTGTCCCGTCTCAAGGACAAGGGTATTGGACCGGATAAGACCAGAGAGGACCATTCCGGCACCATGAACCAGCTCTTTGCGGCTTACGCAAGAGGTAAGGACGCCAAGGAACTGATGACCATCCTCGGTGAAGCGGCGCTGTCGGAAACCGACCTTTTGTACGCCAAATTCGCGGAAGAATTCGAGCAGAAATACGTTTCCCAGGGCTTTACCACCAACCGTGAAATCACAGAGACCCTGGATATCGGCTGGGAGCTGCTCTCTATTCTGCCGGAAAGCGAGCTCAAGAGAATCAAGCCGGAAATGATTGAAAAATATGGCGTTAAAAAAGAAAAGTAAGGAGGCGGGGATATGGCAGTTTTACAAGTAAACCCGACCCGAATGGAGCTTTCCAAGCTGAAAAAACGCCTGGCCACATCCACCAGGGGCCATAAGCTCCTCAAGGATAAGCGGGACGACCTGATGAAAAAATTCCTGGAGCTGATTCGCGAGAACATGGATTTGCGGGTGCAGCTGGAAGAAAAGATGGCCCAGGTCTACGCGGGTTTTGTGGTGGCCGGAGCCGCCATGGAGGATGCTTCCCTGCAGGAAGCCCTCATGCTGCCCCAGAGACAGGTGTATGCCAGCGTGAAAACAAAGAACGTCATGAGCGTAAACGTTCCCGACTTTCAGTTCACCGATACCGGCGATGAGGGAAGAGATATCTACCCTTATGGATTCGCCTTTACATCCGGCGAGCTGGATGCTTCTGTGGATGCATTGCAGGAGGTTCTGCCTTTAATGCTCAAGCTGGCGCAGGTGGAAAAAACCACTCAGCTTTTGGCGGAAGAAATTGAAAAAACTAGAAGAAGAGTAAATGCTTTGGAATATGTCCAGATTCCGACGTTGCAGGAAACCATCAAAAGTATTACAATGAAGTTAGATGAAAATGAAAGAAGTAATCTGGCGAGATTGATGAAGATTAAGGATATGATGATTGCCCAGCAGCGGCAGGCATTGGAAGAGTGATATGAAACTGGACTTTATAATCGACGGAAATAATTTTGACATGGCCGGAGAGGCATCGAGCAGCGTCAAGAAAACCTTGGCGCAGCTGGGTGTGTCTCCGCCTGTTATAAAGAGGGTTGCAATCTCCATGTATGAAGCTGAAATCAATGCTTTTATCCATGGAGGGGGAGGCAGCGCCCAGGTGGATATCGACAGCAGCCGAATTGAGATCATCATTCAGGACTCGGGGGCAGGTATCCCCGATCTGGACTTGGCCATGCAGGAAGGCTGGTCGACGGCCAGCGAGCAGGTGCGCAAGATGGGATTCGGCGCCGGGATGGGCCTTCCCAACATTAAGAAGAATACCGATGTGCTGGAAATTGAAACAGCACCTGGACAAGGTACAAAAGTGAAAATGATTATCAATTTTGAGTAGGGAGGTGCCTATGAACGTAAAAGAACTGGCTCAGGCTTTGGGCGCGCAGCTTTTGACATCCGGAGGCGCGCAGCGGGAAGTGACAGGGGTTTATGCCTGCGATCTTCTCAGCCGTGTGATGAGCGGATGTGAACAAGGAAATGCGTGGATTACCGTTCAGACCCACCTGAACGTGCTGGCGGTGGCCGAATTGGATGAGGCGGCCTGTATCATCGTACCGGAAGGCATTACCGTTGAAGCGGGGACTGCAGAGAAGGCGGAGGAACAGGGTATGGCCATTTTGTCCAGCGAGATGACCACTTATGAGCTTTGCTGGAAGATCCATCAGCTGCTGTCCTAGGGCAGCAGGACAATTATGAATTGCTATTATGACTTTCACATCCATTCGGCGTTATCGCCCTGTGCGGAAGAAGAAATGACGCCTAACAATATCGTGAACATGGGGCTGGTCAATGGGCTGGACATGATCGCGGTTACGGATCACAATTCTGCCCGAAACCTGCCGGCGATCTGGCAATGTGCCGCGGACAAGGGGCTTTTGCTGGTGCCTGGAATTGAGGTGGAATCCATAGAAGAAGTCCATATCAGTTGTCTGTTCCCACAACTGGAAGCTGCCGAAGAAATGGGCCGCTTTGTAGGAGCCCATCTTCCGCCCATCAACAATAAGGCAGAAATCTTTGGTCCTCAGTACATATTCGACGCCCATGACCGGATCACAGGGGAGGAGGAGCGGTTGCTGCTGGTTTCTACCGATCTGACAGCTGAGCGGGTTTTCCAGACAGCCCTTTCCCTTTCAGGGTGCGCGTATTTTTCCCATGTGGACCGGGATTCTTACAGCGTTCTGTCTGCCCTGGGAACAATGCCTGCGGATATCCAAACCTCAGTGGTGGAGGTGTCCGATTCACAAGCGGGCAGGCAGTTTGCTAAGGGGAGAAAGGATCTGGCGGACAAACGCTTTCTTTATTCTTCCGATTGCCACCGGCTGTCGGAGATGAGCAAGCGTAAAAATAAGATCGATTTGCCGCAAATGACAACGCAAGAAGTAATCAACTGGATAAAAGACATGAGGTGAATACAATGAAAGAACTGTCTCTGCATATCATGGATGTTATGCAGAATTCCATAACCGCGGAAAGCACCAAAATCGCAGTCAGCGTTAAGACCTGTGACAATGACAGGCTGCTGACGATTACGGTAGAGGATAACGGCTATGGTATGGACGAAGAGACACTTAAACGAGCGACTGACCCTTTCCATACTTCCAGGACGACTCGGCTTGTGGGGCTGGGGCTGCCCATGTTTAAGGCAGCGGCCCTTCTTACCGGAGGCGATTTTATCCTGGAATCGGAACAGGGCAGAGGAACCGTGCTGACAGCCGTGTTTGTCAATGAATCCATCGATCGACAGCCCATGGGAAATTTGGGAAACGTTTTTTTCCTCACCATGCTTTCCCATCAGGACTTGGAACTTTCCCTGGTGCTGTCCAGCAGCAGAGGAACCTTTTACTTTGACAGCAGAAAATTTGCCGTCGCCCAGGAACGCTGCGGCAACAGTTATATGGATGCGGCGTTCAGCGCCGAAACATTTATCAACGAACAGGCGGAACTGATCTTCCGGGATATTCTGCCGGAGATGGGAGGTGGCCTCCATGGAATTGAAGGAAGTTGTAAGACTGATAAAAGGCAGGCTGCTCTATGAGACGGAGGAAATTCTCGATCGGGAATACGCTTATGCGGTAGCGTCCGACCTGATGAGCAATGTGATGCTGGATACGGCCGACGACAGTCTGCTGATCACCAGCCTGGTTAATCCCCAGGTAATCCGTGCCTCAGAGATGATGAACATTACTTGCATTATCCTCACCTGCGGCAAGACGGTTACCGATACCATGATGGAACTGGCCAAGACCAGGAACATCGCTCTGGTGGAAACCCACTATACAACCTTTACCGTATGCGGAAAGCTGCACAACATAGGTATGCGGGAAGGACCGGTGGCAACAGAGTTGAGCCAGGTAACCTCCATACAGCTGGATAAGGAGCGGTGCATCGGCTGCATTCATTGTGTAAGAAACTGTCCTACTGAGGCGATCCGCGTCAGGAGCTGGAAGGCGACCATCAGCCCGGAGCGGTGCATAGAATGCGGCATGTGCGTCAAGGTATGCCCCAGACATGCTACCAGACCTGTGGTTGATACCTTGGAGGCGATGAATGAATACGATTACAAGATCGCCATACCGGCCACGTCTTTCTTTGGGCAGTTCAAAGGGATCAAAAGCAGAAATCATGTTCTGACCGCCTTAAAACAGATCGGCTTTGATGATGTGTATGAGGAAGCCATTGGCGCAGAAATGATTAGTTATGCCACCAGAAAACTGCTCCAATCGGGAGAGAAGGAGCTGCCTTTGATTTCGTCGGGATGCCCGTCCGTGCTGAAGATGATCCAGATCGGTTATCCCAATTTGCTGGACCATGTGGTGGATTATCGTCCCCCTGTGGAGGTGGTTGCCAGCATGGCGCGGCGGGAAGCTGAGAAAAAGTATCCGCATAAGAAGATCGGCATTTTTTTCATCGCTCCCTGTACGGCAAAGATTTCGTTTATCAAGGAAAGCGACGAGGTGATCGAGACTGATGTGGATGTGATGGTAGCCATCTCTGAGGTCTATAAACAGGTGCGGGCAAAGCTTAAGGTTCTGAAGGACTCAGAAGTAGAGGATTTGGCGCGGTCCGGGGTCATGGGGCTTCGGTGGACCAATCCGGGGGGCGAGAGTCTGGCCCTTAATACGGATAAATTCATAGCCGTAGATGGAATTGATGAAGTGATGGATATCTTTGAAAAGGTGGAGGATGAAAAGCTGGAGGGCGTAGATTTTATTGAGGCGGAAGCCTGCATCGGCGGGTGCTTCGGCGGCTCTCTGACAGTGGAAAACAGCTATTCGGCCAAGGCCAATATGAAGGTGATCCTGGATGAAGCCAAAGCGAAATACGGAGATCGGATTCTCAATTATCCGGGAAGCGAAGAAGAACTGAAGCGGAACCGGGAGCTGCTGTACAGGCCGGTGCTGCAGCTGGATCAGGATTTAAGCGTGTCTCTGAAGAAAATGGAAGAAATGGGAAGGATCGTCAGTACGCTGCCCGGTGTGGACTGCGGCGTCTGTGGGGCTCCGACCTGCAAGGCTTTTGCAGAAGACATTGTACGCGGTTTAATTACGGAGAGAGCGTGCATCATTCTTAACCGCACGCGTGGGAGGTAGAAAAATGAAGACATTAGAAGAACTGGAAAAGATCAGCAAAGGTGAAGAGGAAGAAAAGAAAACAGGGAAAATGACCATTTCCATAGGGATGGCCACTTGCGGCATCGCGGCGGGAGCCAGGCCGGTCATGAATTCCTTTGCCAATGAGATTCGTACCAGAGGGCTGAAAAACGTTGATTTGACAACCATGGGCTGCATTGGCATGTGCAAGTTGGAGCCTATCGTAGAGGTCTACGATGAAGATGGAATGAAAACGACTTATATTAAGATGACCGCAGATAAAGCCGCAGAGGTGATTCGCCGCCATATTATCGGCGGGGAAATCTGCAAGGAATACACAGCGGAATAATTATTGCGCGGCGCGGCAGCCGCGTCGAAAGTTGTCGAATGTGAAAGTTTGCTCAACAATTGCCCTTGCGAGGCCAGTTGTTGAGCTTTTTTTCATTCTTCCTGGCGCCCTTAGGGGGATTTTTTATGTTGCCGCCTTTTGAGGAGCGCTGCCTGCTGCCTAAAATTAAAAAAATCTCCAATTTATATTTATATTCACATGTACCTCAATTTCGCCCATTTGGAATAGAAATCCGAAAAATAAATAAAATTCGGCAGACCCTGATGCTTTTGATAAGGCTCAGCATCCCCAGGGCCCCTCGGAAGGTCTGATATTCCCAAGATACTGCAGCATCCCCAGGGTCCCCCAACCCTCCCCGGGACCTCTGGGCAAGGCCTGGCACACACCCAGGGCCCCTCCCCGGGGCTCAGCCTCAATGCTCCACATTTCCCACACCCACAAAATTCAATGGTAACGTGTTTCTTTACCAATGTTGCAATATCAGGCACCTTTGCTATAATGGTTAATGAACTTTAACGAAAGGTGATGAGCGATGAAACAACATGTAATCGAAATCAATCAGGATAAATGCATCGGCTGCGGCATGTGTGTCAAGACGTGCGTTGCCCATAATATTGCCATGAAAGAGGGCAAGGCCCAAATAAAATCGGACAGCTGCATAAAGTGCGGCCAGTGTTGCGCGGTCTGTCCAAAAGAGGCGATCCATATCAGCGGCTATGATTCAAAACCCATTGCGCGAACAGAAGAAGTTCGCCTGGATCCAAAAGAAGTGTTGGACGTAATCCGCTTTCGAAGAACCATTCGGCAGTTTCAGCAGAAAGAAATTTCAAGCCATGTGGTAGAACAGATTTTGGAGGCGGGGCGGCTGACCCATACGGCGAAAAACATGCAGGACGTATCCTTTGTTGTCCTGGACCGGGAAAAAGATTCGGTGGAACAGATGGCTGTCCGCCTGTTCCGAAAGCTAAAACCCTTTGCAGACCTGGTCAGTCCTATGGCAAGGAATAATCAGATTGACGACCACTTTTTCTTCTTCCAAGCGCCCCTGGTGATTGTGGTTATGGCAAACGATAAAACCAACGGCCTACTTGCGGCGCAGAACATGGAATTTGTGGCAGAAGCCAACGGACTGGGCGTACTGCTGAGCGGTTTCTTTATATCCTGCGCCAATGCTTCCCACAAGCTTAAAAAAACGCTCAAGGCTGAAAAAGGCAAGAAAGCGGCCGCTACGTTAGTGCTGGGCTACCCGGATGTAAAATTTTACCGATCTGCCCAGCGTGAAAATCTGGATGTAAACTATATGTAAAGGATGTTAAGATGGAAAGAGAATGTGAAGAACGACTGCAAAAAATTACACTTGGCTTTCAAACGTGCAGAACTGCCTTTACTGCCCTTGGAGATGAGACAAGGCAGCTGATTCTGATGGTACTGTTAAAAAGTGACTTATCCGGTGTTCGTGTCGGCGAGATCGCGGAAAAAACCCATTTGACAAGGCCATCGGTTTCCCACCATCTGCAAATTCTCAAAGAAGCGGGAATTGTAGCGATGAGAAAAGAAGGGACGAGAAATTATTATTATATCAACCTGGACGAAACCCAATGGAAGGAGATCGTCTCATTAATCAATCTCGTTTACAAAAGCATCGGGCACAACCATGATAAGGAGGAAGCGTAAATGATTTTATATTTTTCCGGAACCGGAAACAGCGAATATGCCGCAAAGCGAATCGGCAAGGAGCTGCAGGACCAGACCCTCAATCTCTTTGAAAAACTCAGGGACCGTGATTTTTCTCAAATGGGATCAGAAAAACCGTGGGTGATCGTCGCGCCCACCTATTGCTGGCGGATCCCGCGCATTCTGCAGGAATGGCTGGAAAATACCCCGCTGACAGGAAACAAGGACATTTATTTTGTCCTCACCTGCGGTGGGAACATTGGAAACGCAGGAGCTTATACGAAAAAACTGTGCCGCACCAAAGGCATGAATGATTTGGGCTGCATCCCCATTGTCATGCCGGAGAATTATATCGCCCTCTTTCATACCCCAGGAAAGGAGGAGGCGATGGAAATTATCCGCCGGGCAGAGACGGCAATCACGGAGGCTGCACAATTGATCAAAACCAAACAGCCCTATTGCCGGCCCTCAGTCACACTCATGGACCGGTTATCCAGCGGGATCGTCAACGATCTTTATTACCCGGTCATCGTACATGCGAAAAAGTTTTATGCGACCGATGCCTGTATATCCTGCGGTGAATGCGAAACCCTCTGTCCTCTGAAAAACATCCATATGGAACAGGGGAAGCCGGTGTGGGAAGATCACTGTACCCATTGCATGGCCTGCATCTGCCGCTGTCCCAGCCAGGCTATCGAATACGGCAAAAATAGCAAAGGGCAAGTACGCTATATTTTCCCAAAAGAGCTTACTAAAAAACTTTTTTAAAAAATTTTAAAAAAGTTGTAACATTCCGCACATGAATTGCATCTTATATTATAGAAGGACAAAACAGGGGATTAATAAGATGTGTATTGTTTTAAATTAGGTGTGTGGCTTGTGAGGGAATTTGGGAATAGGTAAGTAGAGAGACTGGTGCATATAGCGACAGTCTCTTTTATTGAAAAATCGAAGGTCGCCCGCCCCATCCCGATTCAACCCGGCCCGCCGCATTTCATCGCTGGAGCCCTGAAAAAACCTTGATCGCGATAATTTCAGCTCCATTTCACAGCAGATCAGCCCATATTCAGAGGGAAATTATCCCCCGTGAACACTTTTACGAGGCCACTGAAAAAGTCGAAACCAAGCCCCCACCAATCATTTCGCGCATAGCGGATTAAAAAATCAGTCCACCATGCTATGCAAAAGTCCTCTCGCAACCCCATGAAACCATTTAAATTTCA
>CABJAP010000021.1 GCA_902363595.1 Clostridia bacterium
GAAAGGGAAACGATATACCAATTGCTCCATCATTATATCAGCTTAAGCAACAAGATGGATCATTCCTTACTGGCGGTAAGGGATCTTAACCATAAATATATTGTAGTAGGAAGGAATTCATCCCAAACAACGTTATTTTTATAGTCAAAAACGACTATTCACATAGTCGTTTTTGACTTATTTCTGCTTTTTATCTATGCGGCCTGTAAATCAGATGTTTTGTACCGCTTGTCCTGACGCCGCCCTGTTCGGAGCCGATTATCGGACGTTCCTTAATTACAGAAATTATGTTTCCTGCTCTGCCTTTTCCTTCTTTTGCTCATTGTCAATGCGATGATACATGCCAGATATCCTATGGCGATGATGATCGCAGACAAAAGCAATGCCATTGCTGATCCGAATCCATAAATTGCAGCAAAGGCGATCGCGAATATAATCCCGGCTCCTGCCCCCAAAGAGAAGAACAGTCCGCCTGCCATGCATACTCCGCATATGGCAGTGGCGATCCTGGAATCCAGCTTATCGTAAAATATGCCTGTACACGGCTTTCCCGGTATCACGGTAAACACCATAATGGTTAGGATATTTGCCGCAAGCTGAGGTGAATATCCCAGGTCGCCTAAATAAGCTACTACATGGCCTTTGATGGCTCCCATCGGCAGCATAAAACAGAATACACCTATGAACAGCACCCAGAATTCTGGTTTACGCATGATCTCTCTTATATCGCCTTCTTTTTCTGAAGCCGCATATTCAGATGCTTTCAGTTTCTCAATATACGCCTCATCTTCTTCGCCATATCGGAGCATATTTTTAGTATGCGGCGTTTTTGTAACGAAGGCCAAAGTGAGCGGAACCGTAATGACAATGATTGCTGCGCCCAGGCCAAAATAGGCGGCTTCCCATCCAGATGACTGAATGACGCGTGTGAGGACCTGCGATAGTATCGTTCCACCCACACCGCTTCCAACCATGGTGACGCCCATAGCAAATCCTTTTCTTTTGATGAACCAGCCATCAATGAAAATCGCCGCCGGTATTTGTATGGTTCCTGCAATTCCAATACCGATCAGTCCGGCTGCTATATAAAGCAGCGCCACCGAAGTTACAGTAGCATACATGATATATCCTATGCCCACCAGCGCACAGCATATTGCCATTGGCCATTTCAGATCCCTTTTGTCGGCGATTCTGCCAAAGATCAAAGCGCCCGGTATAGCTACCAGCAGCTCTATGGTAAAAAGACTGGATATGATTGTCCTCGATACCCCTAGCGTTTCAGTCATTGGTGTAAGAAACAGACCAAAACAGTTGAATGCCGAACCATAAATAAAGAAATAAGTAAAAAATCCCGCAGTTACAACCAGCCAGGCGCGCCTTCTGCTTTTCTTAACTAAATTTATATCCATTTAAATCCTCCTCCCATTTAACCTGCGATTTCGCCGCCTGATATGACGGTCTCCACTGTGATTCTCATGATCTCTTCCTTCGGGCAATCAAAAATATTTTCACTGAGAATAATCACATCTGCCAGCTTCCCCTCTTCCAGACTTCCTTTCATATCCTCATCAAAGGAGGCATACGCCCCGTTGTAGGTAAACATTCGTATGACTTCCATCAGTTCCACCTTCTGGCCCGCCCCTACCGGCTCTCCTGTTTTCAGATCTTTTCTGTTGAGGGCACCGAAAAAACTGTACATGGGGTTTGGATAAGAAACCGGAGCGTCTGACCCCAGAGCAGCCACGATCCCTTTTTCCAAATAGCTTTTAAGAGGAAACATGTATTCTGTCCGCATACCGTAAAAGCGATTGTAATCGGCACCGTTTATCGCTATAAAAGCGGGGTTTGCGATTGGAATTATGTTCAGCTCCGCTATTTGATCGAGCAATTGGGAGTTTACAATGCCACAGTGTTCGATTCTGTGTCTGCAATCCTCCCTTGGATATTCGTTCATAGCCTTTTCGATTGCATTTACAATGATCGTCACTGCCTGGTCCCCTACTGCATGCGCTGTGACCTGATAGCCTTTTCTGTGGAGATCAGCTACCATTTTGTCCGCTTCTTCTTGGGTCCATACTAGGATCCCCTTTGAAGGCAAATGGCAATAAGGCTCGATCATCGCCGATGAAGGTCCACTGGAGCTGCCGTCCAGCATGATTTTCGCAGGCCCCAATTTGAATCGTTCATTTCCACACCCTGTATGTATGCCTGTTCCCACGAAAAGCTTTAAAAAATTACGGGCGGATTCCTTTCCAAATAAATTAAACAGCATTGGGTACATTTTAGTATTCAGCTCACTGTTATTACACATATCCTGCATGATCCTGTAATAGCTGCTGCCATACCCTCCTGCGTCATGGGCTGATGTTATTCCGTAAGATGTCAGGATTTGATCTGCGTTCTTGTAGCCGCCCCTCAGCTCTTCATCGTAAAATTCTACGATCTCGCAGGCATTCCAATGAGCCGTTTCCTTTAACAATCCATGGGGTTCATGTTTATCATTCATCACCACTTCTCCCGGCGCATAGCCTGTATCATCTCGAATGCCTGCCAGCTTCAGCGCCGGTGAATTATAAACGCTCAGATGGGCGCAGCATCTCATACACTGGACTGGGTTCTCTGGAGCGGCCTCATCCAAATCCTCTTTGGAGGGATGTCTCTTTTCCTCCAGCTTGTTGTGATCATATCCCTGCAGTTTGATCCAGCGTCCCGGCGCACTCTTTTTGGCAGCCTCCCGGATCAGCCTTTTGATATCTTCGATGGACTTAACCTTTGGATAGCTGATATCTATGACTCCATGGCCGAGCAAACCAAACATTCCCAAGTGAAGATGAGCATCGACAAATCCCGGCATGACTGTTTTTCCCTGAGCGTCGATTACCTTTGTCCTCTTACCGATCAGTTCTTCTGTATCGTTTGTCCTGCCGACAAAAATGATTTTTTCTCCCTTAATGGCGATGGCCTCCTGTATTTCATTGCCATTGTTGACCGTCACGACATTGCCATTTTTTATGACAATATCCGCTATTGTTTTTGTGTGAAACATAACACCCTCCTTTTCTTCTGCAAAACAAAAAACCTCTTATTTACAAATTTCTTATTTACAGCGCAACTATGATGCCAACGCTGCCGCTGCGCAGAATTTTCTTAATATTTGTAAATATAAAAGGTTTTTTAAGCAAAGTGGGGTCTCTTTTATGTTCTTCTGCCTTTGCTGCTCCAAAAGGGATTCTTGCAATTTTGCATATTATGGGCCGTATTACCACCGAAAAGCTCTAAATATCCAGCCTTAAACATAAAATATGCAGGAACGCAAATATTGTATTCCTGCATATTTCCTATAAACCGTATTTTTTTAGCTTCCTAGAGATTGTGGCCTGGTCAGTCTTTAGTTTTTCTGCCATCACTGTGCCTTTGCCATATACTTTTTTATAATGAAGAAGGATCTTTCTTTCATATTGTTCCATAATCTTTTTCAGTGACATCTCTTCTTCTACTTTGATAAGTTCCCTTCCTCCTTCCCCATCCTCCTCGATGGTGAGGATACCCATGGCAGCAAAGGCTTCCTCCAAAGTAATAACATCATTCGAACTTTGGACAATGAGCCGCTCGACGATGTTTTGCAATTCTCGAACATTTCCGCAATAGTCCAAACCCATCAGATAATTGATGGCATCAATGCTGAATTTTTTATTGAAATCATATTTTTGATTAAAACGTTTTTCAAAATGAGCGATCAAAAGCGGTATGTCTTCTCTGCGCTTATCCAGTCCGGGCATTTTGATATCTACGATATTGATCCTGTAATACAAGTCTTCCCTGAACTTTTTTTCTGCAATGAGCTTTTTCAAATCTGCGTTTGTAGAAGCAATAATCCGTACATCAACCTTAATATCTTTCGTGCTGCCTATCCTGCGTACCTGCTGGTCCTGCAGCACCCGCAAGAGCTTGGCCTGCAGCTGCATCGGCATTTCGCCGATTTCGTCCAGCAGTATAGACCCTCCGTCCGCATACTCGAGCAGCCCTGCCTTACCCTTTGGCGCTCCTCCGGTAAAAGCGCCCGGCTCGTATCCGAACAGCTCTGATTCCAACAGCTGCTCCGGTATTGCCGAACAATTTATTTTTACGAACGGTCGCGTTTTTCGCCTGCTCTTTTCATGAAGCAGATTGACGATCAATTCCTTTCCCGAACCGGACGGCCCTGTGATCAGCACTGCTACATCCCGATCAGCTACTCGGCTCGCAAGATACACGATATCCCGCATAACCTTGCTCTGATAGATGATGTCTTCCTGTTCGTTCAGGATTTCCAGCAATTCTTGATACTTGTTGAAAAGTTTTTCTTTGTCAGATGAAACCGTTTCGATTTCCTGCCTTGCTTCCTCCAGTTCCGATTCATCCAATAAAAAATTGACCGTATATTTTATATGATCAGCATCATCCATCACAGGAATACCTTCAACGACATGGGACTTGCCCGCAGATAATTTCTGGTTAATCACCACTCGTTTTTTATCCTGAATTACCTGCATGGATGCGGACTGGGAAATATAGTTACTTTCCACATAGCTTTCCATATTTGCCCCGATTGATTCCACGATTGGTATATTGGTTATCCTTGATTGAGCCTCATTTACAGCTACGATTTCGCCCTTTTCATCTGTTATCGTTATTCCTATAAAGGAGTTTTCCAGCAGCACATCAAACAATTCCGCCCTGGTGTCTTTATCGAGATTATGGCTTTTCATTGAAGTACCTCCTCGTCCCCTTATCAGAAATTAACTGCAATTCTATTTTAATCTGAACTGGGAAAAAAGGCAAGCGGAGGGCTTTCACCTCATCTCATACTCCACAGACTGAACCTCTGCCTCTACTGTCTCTTCGATAAAATGAACGATTTTCTCCATCATGCTGTCTGCCTGAGCCTGATGCGCTGCCAGAGCAGCTATACCAACGACGATCGTCTGGTGGGTATCCTGCTCTGCCGTCTCTGCGATTGCTATGTTGAATTTATTGCGGAGCCTGGCGCACAGACTCTTGACGATCATCCGCTTTTCTTTCAGGGAGTGAACCCAGGGAGCATAAAGTTTTATTGTAAGATATAGAATTTGCATTACAGGACCTCCTTGCCGCAATCCCGCTAACGGCCGACGATCTCACGCAGCTGTCCCAGCAAATCGCCTCCCGCAACCGAAATCTCTCCTACATTTTCGCATATTTTCTCCACATATTCCAGCTCTTTCAGTTTGTAAAGGGTCTTGTTTTCATCCATCAGCTTCGCTGTGTTCAGAAGGGAACGGGTGGACGCCACTTCCTCCCTGCGGGTGATCACGTTGGCCTGGGCGCGCTTTTCCGCGATAAGAACCGTGTTCATAATTTCCCGTATTTCTCCCGGCAGGATAATATCTTTGATACCCGCCTCTTTGATCTGCACGTACAGATCCGCTTCCTTTTCTTTCAGCTTCTGAAACACTTTTTCTGCCAGTTCTTCCTTGTTTTCCAAAATCTCGTCAATGCGGTAATTTCCCGCATACTCGCGGAGGATCAGCTGGGCAGTTACATGCAGCTGTTCTTGGTAATTATCCAGCTTGGTGATCGCTTTTACCCAATCCACAACCCGATAGTTGCACACAAAGTTGATACGCAGGGTCACTTTATCTTTGGAAAGAATCTCCTGGCCGCTGATCTCCATCCTCGTCAGACGGGTATCCACCAGCTTAACGTTCACCTTTGTCTTGCCCCTCCAGAAATAATAGGTGCCTGCATCCAGTACGCCGACGAATTTCTGATCATAGAACAGCACGCCCTTTTCGTATTCAGCAACCTCTGTTTTTATGTAATAGCTGGCGGGAATCTTGTCGAAGATGTGAGCGGGAATCTCCTGCGCCACTTCCGGGCGGTCAATCCCTGCGAAAATGAATTCATGCCGATCATAAAGGGACCAAAAGGCATATCTTCCCGTATCCAGGCATTGGTCAAAACGCCCGTTGACAAAGTGGAGGACCAGTTCCTCATCTCCCACATTGACTACCTCCACCTGCTCCTGAACAGCCTCATTTCTCAAAAGCACATCCAAAGAACAGGTCACCGGCTCCAAAGGCTCATCCAGTTCAACAATTTCCACTTGCGCGCCGCCGAACAAATAGCAGCATCCCGGCTCCACCAGTCTGATAAACCGGCCTTTTTTAAACAGGAGCCCCCTTTGATTTTCATTGATAATTTTCTTCATATAAATAAACCTCCCAGTTGAAATTCGTTTGGCAATCTGCCATGAACATGGTACGGCGGAAACATTCAGTTTGCTGCCGCAGCGGCGGAAGCAGATGCTCTGGCCGGCTGGGGCGCACAAAACGGTATCCTCTTTCCGGCAGGGTACAATGCTCATTGTCAGCCTGCTCCTTCACCAGACGCATATCTGATCAAGGACGACTTGACGTGGCCTATTGCCTTACTTGAGATGACGGATGTCATCTGTTTTCGTCTTTCAGACAAAAACTCAATTTTACTTACCAAAACCGCTTGGCTGAGTCAGATAAACTCAGGCAGGAATCGAACCTGCGATCTGGGGAGTCGAACCCCATCGCTTTTGCGATTGCCATCCATGTGCAGTTCATGCTTTGACATACGCCCCGGTACACCTGGCGCACCGCAGTGCCCGGCCCATGTACGGCCGCAGACACATGCTTAAGCATTCTTGCAGTTTTTAGTATACTGGGAATGGTTTCCTATATCATGGAAAAAAAGTTGCGAACCTTATTAAAGTCCGCAATCTTTTTGCATCATCAGTCTTTCTTTGATCCGTTCTAAAAAGCCTGCCGGTTCGGTGACCTTTACCATGGGGCCGAAAGAAAGCACCCGGATCACCAGTTCCGTTTCATCATCCCGCTGGTAATCAATTCGCAGCCGATATCGATGATCCGAAAGCTGCTCCGCTTCCTTTTGGAAATGGGCAAAATGGAGCATCACCCGTTCCAAAGCGTTTCTTTCATCGGTCAGTTCTAAAACAAAATAATCCGATTTTTTTACCGCAGGCTCTTTTATCTGCCCATCGCTTTGTCCCACCGGGCGGCACTCTTTTATCCTGGCGATATTGACAATATCCGCATATCTGGTACCCGCCACCAGGGCTCTGAACTTGTCGTCTTTTTCCGAGTATTCCATCTGATAGGGCACACAAACAAACTCCCGCGCCGACCCCTTGCGGTTTTCATAGAGCACGTGAACTTGCTTCTGATTTTTTATGGCATCGAGGATCATCCGGAAGTTTTCGCGGTACGCTTGGTCATCATATGGATCCCCGTCGTCATATTGATCAAAGACCACATAGTCCTGGGGTGTGAACAAAGGCTCTATGCCCTCCAGCCCTTCAAAATTCACGTCGAAGAGCTGTATCCTCGGATCCAGGCTGATCGCTTTCAACCAGCGCTTTTGAAGCAGGCTCACCGGCAGGGAAGGGTCGTGCTTCAGCGGCGTGAGCCCCTTTTCATCGATCAGCTTCCATTCTTGTTTTTTCAGTGCCGGCTCGATTGTCAGAAAACTCTCCGAAAAGGCATTTTCCGAAACGATCTGCCTCATCGCATCCCAATCGACGGTTCCCTTCCGCGCTTCTTTGAGGATCCTGGCGACCGTATTGTAGTAACAGCCGTAGATTTCATGAAACAGCATTACCCTTCACCTCCTATGCCATAGAGCCGGCACATTTCTTCAATATCCTGCCGGAATTGATTTTCAATGGTCCGATTGGAAAAGTTCATGGAAAGGATCCTCCCGATAAAGGTTCTGATCCAGGGGATCATTTCTCCGCTGTCGTAGACGTCTGCGGTAAACCTGCAGGTGCTGCTGTCCAGGCGCTCCACCGTGCCGCACCGCTTTTCCCGTATCAATCTTTGATAGATGTGCTCCTCTCCCTCCCCGATCTGTATGGTGAACTCCACATGTTCCAGGGCGGTGCTTCTGCTCTCGCAGACAACACCCCATATCTGCGGCCGGATGGTCTCAAGTTTTTCCCTCAGCCTGGCAAAATCCGGTGAAACCTCTCCTTCGTCTATCTTTACGATTCGATCCAGGCGGTAAGCTGTGATTTTTCGCTGCTTCCGGTCGTAGCCCATCAAATACCGCCTGCCGTTTTGTGTGCTGGCAAAGATTTTTAAAGGCACCGCCCGCCTCGTGGAGTTGGTGTGCGGATTCTTTGTTGTCAGCTGCAGAGCGATCTCTTTTTCGTCAGAAATTGCGGAAAGCAGGCGGCACAAAATTTCATCGTCCAGTGTGCAGGCAATGTAGTGGTGCTTAAAGGTGAACACGGAGCTTTCCATTCCCGGCTGATCCAGCAGAAAGCTGCCGATCACGCCCGCCGGCGCGGTTTCTGAAAAAAAGGCGATGGCCTCCCTCATCGGCTCAATCGCCAGCTCCCCGCTCCTGCTGTAATACATCTGTCTGCCTTGTTTCCGATCTGCAAGAATGCCCAGTCCGATATATTCCTTCAGTTTCTTGCGAACGGTGGATTCATCCAGGATCATCGGTTCCCGAAAGCGGGATAGGTACTCGCTTTCCAGTTTTTCCATAATTTCAGTCAAGGACAGCCATTCTTCAGGTTGGTGAAGGATATCGAGAATCAAAAAATGCAGGGTAATATCCCTGTCCGTAAAGCTTTTGGCCTTCCATGCTTTATAGAGAGGGTTTTGCCTTGTCCTGCGGCTGTCGATGGATAGAAAAACGTTTTTACCCGTCGCCGTCTGGTGAAACTTCATATATTCGCCCAGATAGCTTTCGATCCGCCGGCGCTCATTGTCATAAGAGCGGGCGCTCTTTTGTTTGAAGTTGTCCCGGCTCTTAAAGCCGTAGACGTAAAAATCCCGCATGTAGCTGCGGATACGTTCAAAGTTTTTGATTAATTCGGTGTATGCCATTGATCTGCTCCTGGGTAAATTCCTGATCGGGTGGGGCTCTGGTGGTTGTTGCGGCCGTGCGATCCCTGAGAAAAATGGCATCTCAGCTAGAGGCACTTTATATGTACCAGTTTCCTTCCTTCGATTATAAACCAGCCAAAACTTTTGTAATCTAAAGGTTCATTGCATAATGCACATTTCGTAGGCCAACCTTTTTGACGCCACTCTGCTAACAATTTCAAATCAATACCTTGGCCGTAAGCTGTCCATTCGTATTCATTCATTCCCAACATCTTTGCTAAATCTATCTGTAATTTGGGATCATTGTGCCAAGCCTCGATTTGTTCATCTATCAACATCTCGATCCTTTCTAAGTTGTCAGGTTCAAGTTGTATCTTTTTTAATATATCTATCATGCAGCTATCTTTCTCTATATTTTAAATAATGTCATCCGGTTCTTTTTACAATTCTCTTTGTCAGATTGGATCGTGATTAAGATTTTTTCTTCATCAACGGTTGTACCATCAAACCCAATGAAATAATACCCGCGCTTTGGAGTAAGAACCGTTTTCTGGGCTCTATAAAGGACCTCTATCTTTTCTTCTCCGACACCCGCCAGCACGCCGTCTTTTTCATAGATGTGATATGCGCTCTTATCTAATTCCCCTGTAAACCCGTCTCTCACGGAATAAAGGTCGAATCGATCTGATCGTTTTTTGTATCCATAACCGGATTTCCAATTAATAACATGGTCAATCCCTCCTTGCTCCATTGCTTTGCAAAGGGCCTCATAGTAAGGCAGGCTGTTATCCGGGCAAGACACCTTGTGTATCTTATTATCCATAAAATCGACTCGATAGAAACGACCGTTTCCACAAATCAAATCAACACGCTTGTCTGTCCATCGCACCACCTCATTAAAAGAGGTCATAAAACCATTGGGCAAATTGACGATCTTTTTTGACCTCTTTTTAAAACTAACATATATGATGCAGTTATTCTCCGCACAATGCAAAAAGACTTCTTCATCATGGACAAAACCTTCATATATAAAAAGTTCGTCGTCCATTTGCATATGGTCGATGCAGTTGAATTTCATGTCAAGTACGAAAAGGCCCTGGTAGTTATCGTTGATAAAAATCTTATCATGTTCGGTCTTTACAAAATAAATGTCATTATCTTCAAAGCAGTGTTCGCACAGTTTTTTAACCATAGGTCGCATCAATCCCCATAAAGTTCCGTTTCCACTACGCACTCGTTCTTGATACGGCCTACCAGATATTGCAGCGCCTCGATGATATGCGGCCGGATGTCTCCGCCGATGAGTACGTACATGATATCGTCCCCCACCTGCAGCTGGCCCTGTGCCAGCCAGGTTCTGATATAATAGATACCGTCCATCTTATAAGTTTCGTCAATGATGGCGTTTACTTTTTCCTGATCATAGGAAAACTCCATACCCACTACCGGGCGGGTATTCTCTGCGCCCTGCCGCACTTTTGCCTTGGCGCTTTCCCGGACAACGCCGTTGTGTGTCAGGTACATGCCGATTTTTTTAGCGCTTTCGTGCTGCTTGGCTTCCTTTAACCAAGCGTCCATGGAAGGGATGTTGTTTTTATTCATAAGATCGATACCTCCTTAATTACTTAGAATTTTTCAAAAGCCCGCAGACCAGTACAAAGCGGCCCGGAAGTACGCCTTCCCGGATCCACTCCAGCTCTATACCCATGAGTTTGTTAATGGTCAGCCCTACATTGCCTCCCAATGCTTCAATGGAGTATCGCATTTTGTCGGGAAACCTGCAAGCCTCTTTATCTTTTCTGGTGCAATTGCCCTGGCAAAGCTCACAGCTGCCGGCAGAAAGGCTGACGCTTCCCGGAGTTTGCCGCTCAATCTCATAAAGCTCCTCTGTCAACTGCTTTTTGACCTGTTTGAGAGAGTCGTCGATGATACGGTCCATTTCCTCCTGATCAAATTTCTTTCCTGCATGGGCTTCATCAAAGATAATTTCTTCCGCATAAAGGTCCAGGGTTTCAAACTGTTTCCAATAATCGATCGGGGAGAAATCAAAGGGCGGGCATGCCCAGAATGTCTGGTAGTTCGGACAGGTTTGGCAATACGTAAGAAACTCCTCTATGTTGACGTAACCATCCAGATATTCCTCTATCCCAACTGACATACAGTGTCGTTTTGTTGTATACATTCGTTCCTCCATACTTCAGGCGCCTTCTTAATTGTTGGCGCCATATTGCGTCAAGCATCTGAATAAATTATACCATCGATCGGGACTTCCCGCCACCAAGTTCACAATTGCAGGTTCTTGTTCTGTCTTCTGATTTGGCTGTTTGCTTCATGCAGCCATGGGGGCTGTTTGACAAATAAAGAACGGCGTCTTCATTGAGCTCGAAGACGATTACGGTTGGCAGCCATTAGCATAGACTGGTTCTGCTGCTAGATAAGCCGGTGAAAACACGAAAAAAGTCCCCTCTTTACTACTACAACTATTGATTAACGCTTCCTTACCATAAACCTTCATGGAATTCTTTTAAAAATTCATCCGATAACATCTTTTCATGGAATACTGATATCCACATCACACAATCGGTAAGTGGATCTGTTTCTATAAGCACACCTTTTGGGCTTTCATAGACTTCCTCAAAATCAAGATAAAAGAAGCTCGGGTCACATTCCAAGGCCTCTTTGATGGGCTGCCCTACGTATATTTTATCAAATAATTTTCCTGTGTATTTCTCCAATGTTGTAATTTTATATAATTTTCCATTATAGATATTAAAATGCAAGAATACCTTTCCATCCACTTCATACCTAAGCCCAAAACCAAATGGAATAATTGCCTTGGTATTCTCCTGCTCGATCAAGAACCGCAGCTCACTGATATGAGTATTCAGTTTGATCCCTCCCAGTCCTTCGTAGGGAATGATGGGCGCTGTTAAGTCGATCTCCTTAACTTTCCGCATTTCCTCTAACTTGGAAATCAGATTTTTCATCGTGCCAGAATGACGTAATTGCTCGTTTAGCTGAATCACTTCTTCAATAAATTCTGAGCATTGTATCTCCACTTCTGTTTTTAATTGCTGCAAGTCTATAAATTGATTATCAAAATACACTTCCTCGGCTTTCACTTCTTTTGTAAAGACCACAGCATTTCGATGGAAAAAATCATTTACTCCTCCCCATTTCACTTTTATGGCTTTTCCCTGTTTTTTAAATTCCAAATAAGATAATCCTCCTACGATTGGATAAATCGCCAATTCATTTTTCGCTAAATAGATTACGATCTCCATTAAATCCTCCATCCACAAGTCTAGGATCTCGTCACCAAGTTCTTCATCTGCCAGTTCCCTATTATGAATGTACCCTATGGATTTATCATTGATCGTAAGCTGAAACATGCCATAAATATTTACTGAGTCTTTCATAAACTCTTCCAACGTTATATTTTTTAGATAGTCGGCTTCAGTTAATCTGTACTCAATTTTTACCATAATAATTTCCTCTTGGTATCGGTAGTTTTATGTATGATCTCCAGACCAGCCATGACCCGATATTTAATTTCTGCCATTACCAGCATCTCCTGGTTTATATACTCTTGCCAAATGATTTGAGTCCTTTTGAAAAACATATATTCTCTCGCACCTTGGGCATTTCCACACTTCCAAGTTTGGAAACGGAACTTTCCATGCTTCAATTTCTTCATTTGACAGGATCGCATACCATTCGTCATCTGTATACACCCAAAGTTCTACATCATTTGGTGCCATCACCGTTGATAAAAGTCTTCCACATTTACATGTAAATTTCGCCATTGTTTTCTCCTGAATTTGAAACAATTCTGTGCCTTACTAATATCATCTTTTTTATTCTTTAAGAGAAATCTTCTTCCAGTTCATATATTTTTACAATTCTACCGTCTTCTTTATTAGTGAGATATATCCGCTTGCACTTTGAACAACTCCATACTTCAAACTTTGGAGCCGGTATTTCGCGAGTTTTTACTATGTCCTTCGACAAGATCGCATCCCATTCGGCATCTGTATATACCCAAAGCCTTTGTACACTCGATGTTTTAAATTTTCTTTTTTCACATTCGCAAGTGATATTTGCATCCATTTTGCCCTCCTTGTTCGTGTTTTCGCCGACTTATCTAACAGCAGCGCCATGCTACGCTAATGGCTGCCAACCGTAATCGTCTTCGAGCTCAATGAAAATGCCTTTTTCCCTTGCCTCCTTTGCCAGACTTCTGTCAATTCCCGAACATATGACATAGGAATAAAGATCATAGCCAAATTCCACGATGCATTTTGGTTCTTTGGATACCAATTTGCACCATAAACACTCTCTTAAAATCAACGGTATGATTGTTTCAATTTCATCAAGATCAAGCTGCTTTTCGTTTTCGATCGTTTCCAGAAGACGCCGTTCTTTATTTGTCAAACAAAGTCCCCGCTTTACTAATTTTTGAGCATTTTCCGCAACAGTAACATATGATTCGAGTTCATAAACAGTAAAAGAATCTACTTTTTTATTAGACGCAACACTCAAAATCGTATCGACATAGTTTCTTTCCACACTCAGATACTCTTGCGGCTGAAGCTTTTTCCCTTCGTAGACTCGTCCAATATCTGCATAAGAAGTCCACGTGTTGACCTTGTAGTGGCCTTTGTAATTTCTATTTTTAGGATCATATCTGGTTATTCGATATTTTGGCATGCCTAATCTCCCTGGTATCTGGCTCTCCATCGATTGCGTTTATCTACTTTTTCGTGCCGCAGTTATTTTTTGCAAAAACCTTTTCAATCTGCCCGTCTCATGCTCAGGTTGGGATTTTTTCTTTACTTTCGCTCCGACCTTCCCGGATCGGACGAAATAGTTTCCAATCAAAACCCTTTGTTCGACTGCCAGTTCATCTAACAAAGAGCGTATGGAACTGGCCTTTACCAGTTCCGCATTGATTTCTTTGACATCTTTAATGAAGGCGTAACTTTTGTATCTTACCTCTGTTTCCAATTCTTCTAGTTGGATATATTCTTGATCGAAAAAGACTTTTTCCCATGTATTCTTTCTTACCTCCACAAAATCTTCTTGTTTCCTCTCTTCAGGAAGTCCCCATTTTACTTTTATTCGATTTTCTTCCTTTTCAAATTCTAAAACTGAAAGTCCTCCAATGACACACATGCTGGCTATATCGAAACATTTTAGAGTTTTGATTACTGATAGCAGAAATATGAACCATAGATTGATAATCTCACTTCCGTTCTCCCATTCCTCGATCTTGCCATCATGGTAAAGCCCGATAACTTGATTATTAATATGCAGTTCAAAAAATCCCCAAAAATCATCAAGCTCGTCCTCAAATTCCTCCGCTGTCGCTGTTGAGATGAGTTCCAAATCATCCATGATGCGATATTTTATCTCTACCATTTCTATTTCCTTCCAATTAAACGATTCAAATCTTCATAAGTATATCGATAATCTCCATAAGCTGTACGTACCGCTCCATTATGCAAATAAATTTCCACATTTTTACCTCTATATTTAAATTTAAAAGTTCCAGTTCTTTTACTTTTTTTTCAAAGCCTTCTTATACCCATAATTCACTGCATTTTTAATCGTTTGTTCTGACCAGTTTTGTGGAAAAAATGTTTTTCCCTCTTTTCCACTGACTAATTCGCGCTCCACGGTTTCTCTGGATTTGTATTTAAGTGTTTGTGCATATTTCTGTGGGCAGTGTTCGTTTATAATATGTTTAACCCTATTTTTACTTACTTGTGGGATTTTCTTAGCCTTTGCTGCTTTTGAAGCCTTAACACCTTTAGCGCCCTTTCCGACCCCTTTACTAACTTTCCCAAGCGCCACATAGAACGCCCCACAGCCAGCCAAGTACCAGATCCCCTTCTTCTTATAGGTCTCATAAATGTCCTTTGCCAGCCTCTTGCCAGTCTTAATCGGATGTTTGATCGCATAGGCCCCCGCATCGACTCTGTTCCTGCAGCTTTTTCATCATAAACATCTCCATAGCATCTATCAGGCATTCCAACCATCAAGTTCATTATTGCAAGATCTTATCCTGCTTTCTTGGCCGTTTGTTGGATCAAAGATACGATGTTTTCAAATCAACTTTTGCGTCTAGCTGCGCCACCATTTTCGTAAACGGTTGTTCAAAATAGATCGCGGGCACCGCATCTTCTCCTATTTCAACAGCAATCTCGAAGCAGTAATCCAAATCAAGTTCGTCTTTTAAGGATCGCAATATGTTCACCTTAGGCAGCAAGATTGCTTCAATTGTATTAAGCGATTCATTCACATCAATGGATTTGATCTTATCCGTGCTGTATACCCACATCATTTCTGTCTGTTTTGTATTCAAACTATTTTTGCTGGATTCATATGTTGGCTTGACTCCTACGTTTTCGGTAATCTTCTTAAGATCAAACTTATTTCCGGAAATTTCAAAGAAAATTTGAATTGTCGACTCTCTCATATTCTTTTATGGACTCCTCCTAGTTTATGTATATATCAAAATCAATTCTTGCATCCAGTTTGTCGACCAAGTGCATGAAGGGATTTTCCAAACGCACTGAAGGAAACTCCTCACCTGTAGCACAGATTACAATATCAAAACTGAAATTGAGATCATATTGGTCTTTCAATTGACAGAGCTCTTCGATCTTGGGCAGAAATAGACATTCTATTTTTTCAAGCTGTGTTTTAAACTTCAGAGGTGCTTCTCCTGTGCTGTATAACCAGCAAGTATATTTATATCTTATGTCCTTATTTCTGATATAATCTCCCATCTTCCAAGTCTCCGTTGGCTGAATGCGTAATTTGTTTGTGACCGCTTCCACGTCGTATTCATCGCCCATGATACGAAGTTCCACGCATATTGTTGTGTGTTCCATTCTTATTTAATATATTCCCTAGTTGGAATAGCTTCTCCCTTCCCTTTTTTCTTCATAATAAATAACTCTCCCGTATTTTTATTGACATAAATATCATATTTAGCAATAGGTGCTTTTTGGCCTAGTATATCATGCTTCAATTTATGTGCATCAATACCCTTTTTCTTAAGATAACTATCTTTAACTAAATTATAATTTGATTTTTTGGGTACCTTATTTTTTGCCTTCTTTTTCCCTTTAGTAGCCTTCTTTATCTTCGCCCCGGCTTTTCCAGCTTTAACCGTATACTTACCGACGGTAACGCCCTGACCAAAAGGCAGCAATGCAGCAGCAGCCAAAGCAGCATTCTTTTTATTGCCTTGGCTATAGTACAAAATCACATTGACTCCATCAAAGACTACACCAACACCTGGGAACATTCCTGCAATCTCCAGAGCAATATGTGGATTTCCTCTATATTTTACCTTGCCATAGCGTTTGGATTTTCCTCCTCTATGACCTCTGCCCGGTTTACCGGACTTTTTCGTACACCCATACCCTTTCTTCTTGCCGCCAGCCTTCTTCCCCTTATCCTTCTTCGACTGATCGCCGCCAGAGCCGCCTCCCTTTGCGCCGCTTCCTTTTGGCTTGTTTATCTTTGGATTTTTAAACGATCTGCCGTTCTTAGTATCCTTTTTATAATTCTTATAATTCGTCGTCAGCTTTTTATTGTAATCGCGGTAGTTGGGCGTCTTTGTCCCATAGCTGCCTCCTATCACATTTTTAGGCGGCTTGCGCGGCGGTTTTGGCGCCGGATTTCGTTTCGTTGAAGAGCGGGTAGTCTTTTTGGGTGAAAAGTAGGATTTCACCTTGTTTACTTTGGCCGTCACAGCGGACTTAATCTTTTTAGCTCCGCTCTTCACTCGGTTAAACGCTTTTTTCAGCGACCAGTTGCCGCTGGGATCGTAATGATTGATGGGATCGTTGTCTCCATAAGCATAGCGGTTCTGCGTAATCGGATCATCCGGTTCCCCCAGATAATCATCCTCACTGACAAAGGTGCCAGTCTGGGGATCATAGTAACGGTCCCGGAGATATTGCAGATTCACATTCTGAATATGCTCCTCTCCGTTATAGCCGTAGAGGACATCATTCTCATCCGCCCCCTGGGTAATCTCTCCAAAGACATCATACTTCAGGCTGCGTGTGATGGAACCGGCCTTGGAATCCAGGTTTTGGGCCACATTCCCTCTGCCATCGTAGAGATAGGTAGACAGGCCTGCCTTTTGCCCGGATGTATAGGCTGTGGCTTCCTCGGCCAAGTCGGCTGTAAGACGTTCATTTCCATAAGTATAGGACGCCTTTGCTTTGCCGTCTTTGCCGTATTCCATCAAGGTCTGGACGTATTCTGTATTTATGTCATTGACATAGTAAGTCAGATCATAGGTCACCGTCGCAGCCGGATCCGTTCCCGGTATAACGATCGTAGACAGATAATCCGCTGCGTCTCCCGGCACAGTCACATCCTCAATCTTCTGAGGATCATCGCTGTCCCAATCTCCTGCGGCTGTTTCGTTTATGCTTCCATCCGTGTTATAGACCGTTTTGCCGCTCCACAGCTGACGAATCTGCTCGCCGATCCCGTAAGCCAAACCTTGGTTGAGTCCGGCGCAAAGCTTGGAAAGCCCCTGGATAAAACCATAGCCAAAGATATCCGGATCGAACCAGGAGCGGATATCCTTTCCGGACCGGTCAGCCCGCTCCGGCCCATCGCTGTCAACGTCATCTTCCCCTTCTGCGCCTTCATCCTGCGATGAATTAGACACAGTGGCAGTCGTTCCTTTCGAGCCGTCTGTAGTGACAATTTTTCTGGTCATCTGAAAGACTTTGTTGTCTTCACCGTCATAGGTTGCGGACATCAAAACTTGTCCGCCGGAGGATACAGCCCGCAGGCGGTCCTCCGCATCGTATTGGTAGGACGTCTTTTGTCCGTTTTCTTTTTTGCCCACCAGATTTCCATTTTTATCATACGTATAGCGGACCGTCTCGCCGGTTGTCTTGTTTTTGCGGCTGGTAATCTGATGATCATCGTTGTAGCGGGTAACGATGGTTTCTTTTCCTTCTGTTACCGCTATTTTATCACCTGTGCTGTTATATGTATAGCTGGTTTTCTCCGTCTTGCCGCCCTTCTTTTCCACGCAGCTTGTAAGCTGTCCGGCCTTATCATAAGTAAAAGTCCTGGTCTCTTTTTTTCCATCCTGCAGAGCCTTTTCCTTTGTGATTCTGCCTGCGGCATCATAAGTATAGGCGAAAGAAGAGAGCGTCTTCTTGCCTTTGCGGTTCTCCAGGCGGACGAGCTGGTTCAGCTCGTCATACTGATAGGTGGTCACCGTGCCGTCACTGCGGCTGCAACTGACCACGTTATTGTTTTCATCGTAACGGTATTTGACTGTGAGGCCCTTGCTGTCGGAAACCTTGATCAAATTATCATCCAGATCGTACTGATAGTCCACCTTTCTGCCATCCGGATAAGTGATGCGGGAAACCCGGTCATATTCATCATACCGGTAAGAAATCTTTTTCCCCTGGCCGTTTGTTACGGTTTTCAGCCGGTCCAGCTGGTCATAGGTGTACTTGCTCTTTCCGCTTTCATCCTTCATGGAAACCTTGTTGCCCGCCTTATCATAGCCGTAAACACTGCCTTTGCTGCCGTCGCTGTAGGATTTTCCAACCAGATCGTTCAGTTTGTCATAATCATATTTGATGTGGGTTCCATCTGCTTTGGTCTTGCTGATCAATCGATCCGCCGCATCGTATTTGAAGGCTTCCACTTTTCCCTGAGGTGTTGTAATCTGGGTCAGGTTTCCGTGAAGATCGTACTGATACTTGGTGCTGTTCCCGGCAGCATCGGTAACCGTGGTCAGGTTATCCATCTCGTCATATGTATAGGCGGTTGTGTTTTTCAGCGGGTCCGTTGCCAGGATCATACGGCCGCCCAGATCATAACCATAGGTCATGGCCGCGCCTGTAGGATCGGTCAGTTTGATCAGGTTTCCCTCTTCATCATAGTCGGATTTCATTAATCTGCCTTTGGCGTCGATGGTTTCCCGCAGCTGCCCCATGGCATCGTAAACCATTTTTGTCTGATTTCCCTTGCCGTCAGTTTGGCTGACCATTTCTCCGTTTTTATCATAGGAAAAGGCTTCCGTCCTGCCGCACGGACTGATTGCCCGAATCTGATTGCCGGTTTTATCGTAGGTATAGGTCTCGGTCTTATCCTTTTGTTTTACATTTGTTATATTTCCAGCCGCATCATAGGTGTATTCCACCTTTGCCAGCATGGATTCTTTTATACTTTTAATCCGGTCCAGCTTATCGTAAGTATAGCTGGTCTTTGCTCCGGAAGCAGACAACTCGCTGGCCAGATTTCCGGCCGCATCATAAGTATAGCTGGTAACAGCTCCCTTTTCGTTCACTGCTTTTGTCACCTGGTGCAGCTTGTCGTAGCTGTAGCTGATAACGCCACCGTTTTCTTTCTTTTCCTGAGAAACATTTCCTTGCCGATCGTAGGTCATGCTGGACTGCGCGCCCATACTGTCCTTGATCTGTGTAATGCGCCCTGCTTTGTCATAGGCATATTCGTATACCAGTCCGTTGGCTTCCTTTTGCTGCAGCAGTTTATCATCCTTGTCATAAAGATAGCTTGTCACTGCCCCTGTCGCGTTTTCCTGGGATAAAACATTTCCGTGAGTGTCGTAGCGATAGGTTTCTTTTCCGCCCCGGGGATAGGTCACTTCTTTGATTTCCCCGGTCTCGGTATAATCTGTCTTGGTAACGGCCCCATTGGCATCTTTGGTGCTTATCACGTTGCCTGCGGCATCATACAAGTATTCGGTAGCTTGGCCTTCTTTATCCGTTTCACGGATCAGCTGTCCCTCCCGGTCATAGGCATAGGTATTCTTGTTTCCGGCTTCATCGATCTCACAAGTCAGCTGGTCCAATTTGTCATAGAGATACGTTACAGCCGTGCCGTCCGGATTCTGTGTCTGAATCAGATTTCCGTTCTCATCATAAGTATGGGCGGTGGTCTGTCCCAGAGGATCGGTCTCCTGTTTGAGCTGATCCAGCCGGTCATAGGCATAGGTCCAAATCCTCTTTGCCTGATCCGTCTCAGTAAGAACATTACCCGCGCTGTCATAAGTAAAGGTAGTTTTATGGCCTGCCTGGTCCGTCGTGGAAGTCAGCTGACCCTTTTTATCATAAGTATATTGGGTCGTATCACCATCAAAATTAATCTCCTGGACGAGATTTCCTGCAGAATCATAGGTATAGGAAGCGGTCCTTCCTGCGCTGTCGGTCTCACTGATCAGGTTGCCGGAAACGTCGTAAGCATAAGTCGTTTCATTACCAGCGTTGTCCCATTGGCGGGTCAGCTGGCCTGCCCGGTCATATTGGTATTCAGTGATCAGACCTTCTTTATCCACTGTTTTGATCAGATTGCCGTATTTGTCATAGGTGTTTTCTTCAAATCCCCCGTCCGGACTGTTAATGCGCGCTTCTCCGCCCAACTCATCGTAAGACGCTGTCACTGCATTGCCCAGGGGATCGATTATTTTCGTCACCTGATGGAGACTGTCATACTCATAACTGGTGGTATTTCCGTTGCGGTCCGTTTCTGCGGTCAGCATCTCCGCCTGATTATAGGTATAGTCAGTCTCATTGCCCGCAGCGTCAATGACTTTACGCAGATTCCCCATAGCATCATAGGTATATTTTGTAACGTTGCCGCGGGCGTCCGTCTCAGAAAGCAAATTGCCCAGGGTATCATAGCTCATTTTGGTTATGTTTCCTTCGGCATCCCTTTCTTTGATCCTATTGCCTGCACTGTCATATTCGTATTGTGAGGTTCTTCCGTCAGGACCGGTTTCCTGCACCAGCCGTCCGGCCTTATCATAAACATAGCGGGTTTCGTTCCCCAGTTCATCCGTTTCACAGATTAAATTTCCGGTTGGGTCATATTCATAAGTCCGAGTTCTCCCGGCAGAATCGGTTTTTTTGATCAGATTTTGATTTTTATCATAAGCATACTGAACTTCCAGCCCGGACGGCAGAGTTTCACCGATCAGATTCCCAATCGCATCGTAGGTAAACGCACTCTTTCCGCCTTTTCCATCGACAGAAGAAATCAGATTGCCTTCACGGTCATACTGAAAGGTTTCCGTCCCCTCCGGCCCGGTTTGCTTCACAAGCTGTCCGGTATGATCATCGTATTCATAAATCGTCTCGCCGCCTTTGGCATTCATTTCTTTTGTCAGTTGGGAGAGTCCATCGTATTGATAAGTCTTAACATTCCCCTTAGCGTCGATTTCTTTGTTTAGATTTTCGAATTTATCATATTCGTAGCGCGTTTTGTTGCCCAGTGAATCCGTTTCAGATGTTTTATGCCCAAGGGCATCGTAAGTATAGGATAGCATACTGCCATCCGGGCCTCGAACGCTGGTCATATTACCCATATCGTCATACTGAAACGTTGTCTTTGCTCCTTCGCTATCGATGATGGCTACACAGTTTCCCGCCTTATCATAATGATAGGTTTCCCCGGCTCCTCCCGTCTGCCAGGTGCCGGAATTCTTTCCGTCTTTTGTGTACATCGTCCTATTTTCAATACCTTCCGGATCTACTTCGTTGATCAGGTTTCCCATTGCGTCATAATAGCTGACCGTCTGGTTCCCATTTGGATCGGTTTCAGTCATTTTTGAAAGGCCATCATAGGTATAAGTGGTTTTATGGCCTTCACCGTCAGTCTGACTCGTCATTCGCCCATAAGTATCGTAGGTGAAAGAAGTCTTAATACCGGTGGGCCCTGTCTGTTCCAGCAGGTTGCTTTCCGCATCATACTTGCTTTCTGTAATGCTGCCGTTGAAATCTTTTTCCCAAATCGCATTATTATTGCTATCGTAACGTACTTCCCGGACAGCTCCGTCGCCGCGGGTTTCTTTTGTCACATTACCTCTTTGGTCGTACTCATAGCGGGTAGTATTTCCTTCCTCATCGGTCTCTGAGGTCAGATTATAGTCTTGATCATATTCCTGTTTTGTTTCTGTTCCCGCGATCTCTGAATTTGTCGTTTTATAGTCCTCGTCAAACTCGTAGACAGATTTATTTCCTTCCGCATCGGTAATTTGTGTTTCTTCGTCCTCATATACCAGCGTGGACACACCACCGCCGGCATCTTTTTGTCTTACCACTCGTCCATATTCATCGTAGGTATTTTCCACGACCTTTTTGCCGTTTCCGTCTGTCCAGGATGTCATATAACCGTCAGCATCATACTTATAACTGACCTGATCGCCGTCAGCATTGGTATAGGTGGTCATATAGCCATCTGCGTTATATCCGTAAGAAAGAACGCCTCCATTGGGAAGGGTAACCGCCGTTGCCAGGCCATCCTCGCTGATGGTAAATTGATAGACTCTGCCGCTGCCGGTCGTCAGCTTTTGGATCAATCCGTCTTCGTTTAGTTCCAGTTTTGTTTCCAGTCCCTTTTCATCTGTAATTTTCGTCAGTAAGCCGTAAGCGTTAAAGGTATACAGCTTATTCTCCTGCAGATCGTTAATTTCATAAACGGTATTCTCAGGATCGCTGCCCTGGATTTTTCGCAGCTCCATATGATAGCCTTCGGGAGACTCCCAGCCGGAACTGGATTGGGGGAAAACAATCTCCTTACCATCCCCCATTTTGTACGTCATGCTGCCGTCTTCATCTCCGGTCAGGTTTTGTTCATATTCAAAGTTCCAGCCTTCCCCGAATATGCCGCTGGTCTGATCTCCCATAGAGTTGTATGAGCGGGTCAGAGAAAAGGTTCCGTTGAATTCCGTATTTTCCGCATCCACGCTTTCAAAGTAATAGTTGCCCAGACTGGTATTGATCGGCTCCAGGTCAAACTTGGCGCATTTACCTCTACCCAGGTTGGCCTTTACTAAAGCCTTTCTGTGTTTCTTAGAGAGCTTGGACCCTCTGTTATAATTCTTGGTTTTATTCTTTTTGGGGCTGCGAATAAAAATCGTACTTCCGGCATAGCACAAATAGTCAATCGGCCGATTATCCTTCACCAGCTGCTTGACTTTTACTCCGTAGAACTTTGCCACATAAGGCAGCGTATCCTTTTTCTTGAATTTATATACGATAAATTCGTCGCTCTTGCCTTCCGGTGTTTCGTTGTCATCATCCGAAGCTTTTGCATACACCCGATAAGGCGTCACATACGAAAAGTTCTTAAAGGCATGGCTTTGCCAGTTGGAAGCTTTATAACCAGTATAGCCTTTTTCAAAGCTGACCTGATCTTTGACCAGATTGCTGTTGGGGTACACTTTGCCATATTCGGCGCCTTTATAAGTTCCTTTCTGGGTGTTGTTGAGCCGGTAATCCACATCCAGTTCGGGACGGACAACACCGTCAGCTAATACGCCTTTCAGCGCCTGACGATTTCCTGGATTACTGGTGAGAGGCCGCAGGTTGACAACTGGAGCTTTGAGCGGATAGTCTTGTTCCACCTCGTCAGGCACCGTCCAGTTGAGGTCCAGATACATCTTATGCTCACCATGTTGATTCCCCGGCCCTGAAAAACAGACAGCATCCTGGTTCTCATCCTTCGGCCGCAGTACCAGACCGTAGTTTTCATCGCCGTCTGCCCAGGCCCGCACTGCTTTTTTTATGTCCCAAGTCACCCATTTATCTCCGCCGGAAACATCCTGGCCGTCATCGATTTTTTTGAGTTTTGTCGGTTTTGTATTCCAGGTCCGTTTACTATCGCTTTTCCAGTCCTCCAAAACCATATCGCAATATACCTGGCTTCCTGATGAAGGTCTTCCAGCGTATTTAAAAGCTTTTAGATCGGCTTTTTTGATCGTGGCGTTTTCCTGTATTTTTTTAAAATTATATTTAATCCGCAGATATGAGCGGGTGTTTTTATAGGTAATGGATGGCACTCCTGTCATATTGCCCCGTTCATATCCGGCATACAAATAGGATACTCCCGTATGATCCACATTAGGTCCGGCGTGACCGTTTCCGGAAGTGTCAACACCATTTTCAACCATATTGCAGACCAGCTTGCTTTTTGTCAGATTAATTTTAGGGTCAATGGTAACCGGATAAGCTCGTTCTGGCGCTGACAGCCACTTCTGGTCCGGGATAACCACCAATACTTGTTTTCCATTTTCTTCTTTCAGCTGAAGGGTGATTCCGATGGATTGTTCCCCTGCAGCATCGATCATATATGGCGCATCTATGGTAAACGCCGGACTTTTGTGAGCATGGAGATAGGCCAGGAGCTGATTATCTTTTATCTCATACGTCAGGCCGCTTCCTTCTAGAATATAGGTAAATTCTTTCAGCTGAACCGGTTTGTTCAGGATGATGTCTTCTTTAACATGATCTCCATAAGCTGTATACTGCAAATCAATGTTCTCCGCTGCGTTGTTATAGCGGATAGCGTTTTCCAGAACAACTGCGTTTTCCAGTTTTCCAAAATCGGGAGTCATTTTAAAGTGAAGATCGCCCTGATCGATGGTAATCGCACTTCCTTCCCGCGGCAGATTCACATCATAGCTTCCTGCCTGATTGGTATAGAGCTTCCCGCTTTTTACCAGATCATTGTTGATGGGCTTTTCTTTTCCCTTATCATCCTTATAAGTGAGGGGCTCATCCGTAATTCTGGTAATATATTCATTTTTCCCTACTTGGTAAGTGGCGCTGTTGCCGCTTTCTTCAACTAATGTTCCGTCCACATCCGGCAGCGTTTCTTCCAGAATCGGTTCCCGTTTAACGGAATTGTCTCGTTGAGCCTCCTTTTTACGGTCTGCCGCCACCGATTCTTTTTGTTCCTGAGATGATGGTTCTTTTGATTGGTTTTCTTTCTGCTTTTGATCAAATTCTTCAGATTGTTTTTTTAGATCCTCTTGAATTTTCTCTGTGCTGACTTCAGACGCAAAAATCGACTGGGGAATCAGCCCTGTCAGCAGGAAGAGAATTAGCAGATAGGCAATTGATTTTTTTATTCTTTTCGTTGTATTGTCCAGTTTACCCATGGCTTTTATCTCCTTCTCTTATACACAGACAGTCCCGTCTGAAAAACCAGTGCTGCTGCCAATGTTCCCAATATGCTGCAGCCCAGGCACATCCAAAGCCTTTGAGCCGGATCTGTGTGAAAAAGGAGAGCGGTCAGCCGAATCAACCATCCTAAAAGACCGCAGGCCGCAACAATAGCTAGCAGTTTTAAATAGCAAAAGCGTAATGTGACAAAACCCATGCGCAGCGTACGCCAAAACCTTGCGTTATATAGAGAAAAGGTTAAAAATTGCATGATGATAATCGGAGTAAGCAAGATGGACAGGACCAGCGATAATAAATGGATCACCCATTTGACTCCTTCAAAACCCAAGCTGTTTTCCGCTAATTTGTATAATAGCAAGGCAGCTGCTCCATTCAGAAGACTGACAGCCAGATATAAAACAGCCGCTGCCGCCATAAACAAAAACATCCGCATAAAATAAGGGCGGAACCGTTTGTAAAGGTCGATGCCGCAGGCTCGATCCACCTGATAGGTAAGCATGGCGGCAAAAAATATGGACACGATTAAAAACGCCGCAAAAAATCCCGCATATGCGGGGATTTCCATGTTGAGATGAAACCTCGCATAATTGATGACTTCCGGCAGAATCCAAAGTCCCAGGATGCTCAGGGCCAGAAAGCCTGCAAGACTCCACAGGGTTATCGTCTTGTGTTTTAATAGCTGCATGATTCTTCTCCTTTTGTTCTTCAAACAATATTCACATAAATATCACACTTCATTATCGGAATATTTTACCCATTATGCAATACGCCTGCCGTAACATTGCAAAATCCCGCATTAATTGTCACAAGGTGCAATCTTATGCGAGATTTTGCAATTTCATGTAATATCAATTGTCATTATGGATCTTTTTGATTAAGCTTTGAAATAGGAAGTGGAGGATATAAGTAGATGAAAGGTATTCAAAGTAACATTATCTCTGCATTGAGTTCTCAGATGAATATGACTCATACGGAAAAACTGAAGATCCAGTATGCGTTAGAGCTTCTGAAGAATGAAGGAATCAAAACCATACTTTTATTCATTTTCTTTTTCTTTGCAGGCAGACTCAATGCCTTCCTGCTATGTATGGCCATCGCCTGTACGGTTCGTATCTTTGCAGGCGGAATGCATATGAAGACAAATATTGGCTGTTTTATGCTAAGCTTTCTCTTCTTTTATGCGGAAATTATGGTGCTGCCCGCTTTAGCGGCTTTTCCAGTCCCTGTTTATAATGGGCTGCTCATCTCAAGCATCGTCATCATCTGCCTGTTATCGCCGCTGGCATCCTACAAAAGGCCATTTGTAGGACAAAAAAGATACCGGCTTTGTAAAAGAGCCGCTGTTTTTTTCAGTCTATTGTGGGGCGTGATTTTGTTATTTTTGATTCCTGATTTGTATCTGAGATCCTGCTGCATTTGGGCACTTGCACTGCAGGCATTACAAATGATTTTTACGTTTATCTATCGTAAACTCAAAAAAGAAGGGAGAACTTCTGATGTTTAAGAACATAAAAAAATATACGCTTCCTATGATTGCAATGGCATTGATCGCACTTTCTGACATAGCCACTTCGACAAGCACAATCATGCATTGGGGCGAACCGGATTGCCCTAAAGAATTATGGAAATAAGACTTTGACCAATATTACTTCGTAATTCATTCTAATTTCCAGCTTTCCCTGATATTTTTCCGCGATGGATTTTATATTGGACAGCCCATATCCATGTAAAGCGCCGCCTTTCGTTGAATATCCTCTACTCATCATTTGCGCCTGGTCTAACGCGGAATTTTCAGGGAGAGCATTAATCGTCTGCAAGAAACTAATTCCATTATCTCTTCCAACTTCGAAAAAAATCTTTCGCTTATCGCTTTTTAATCCTTCGGCAGCTTCAAAAGCATTGTCCAGAAGATTGCCGACCACCTCAATCAACTCATTTTGCGCGCAGGGAACAGACGGCAGAGGATCTCTTATGATCGTACTTAACTGAAGGCCTCTTCGATCTGCTTCTTCTTTCTTTTTCATTAAGAATGTGGATAAAATACTATCGCCGGAATATACCAGTGCCTCCTGGTTTTTATCTTTGGCAGCAATTAATTCCAATGTATAAGCATGTATCTGTTGAAGCGCCTTTTCGCTGTCATTGGATTCTGACAGATCATGAATGAGCTGGATATGCTTAGCGAATTCATGCTGTTTTTCAGCCATTCGCTTAATGAACTCTTCTTTGGTGTCCGAAAGCTGTTGTTGGTGCTTAACGGCTTCTTCCTGTCTCTTGGAAACGACAATGTTATAGACCAGCAGTATGTTGGTCGCGATTACTACTAATATCAGAATAAAAACGCTTTCTTCTACTGTATTAGTTTCATTCCAATTATACATATAGGCGGCTTGAATAATATAAAAATTCAAAAGCACGACCCATATCGCACGTCTGTACTTGTGGTAATACAGACGCAGTGCATCCAATTTTACAAAGATTAAGACTGCATAAATGATTGCAGCCATTATACATAAAGAGATGTAAATGTTTGCTTCTTGAACAAAAAATGTCGGAGAAACCGAATTACAGATAAAGACCACCAGCAGCTGAAATAGCTGACAGATCATCAGCCCGCTGATGACATCGAAAAAGATATCCAGAAAATTACTGTGAAAACATGCAAATAAGACTGCAGCGATCAGGATGACATTTATCCCAGTGTTGATATCAATCGACAACTTGTCAGCCGCCGCCGCTATGGCTGCCATCGAAACAGCCGTAAGCAGCAGTTTCCACTTTTGCTGGTAATCTTTACGCAATATACATAGAACACCACACAACATCAACATTTCCAGCAGCGAAGCTGTCAGGTTAAATATGGTATTATCCATACCGCATTACTCCCTTTCCGATATCCATTCTTTATATTTATCCAGAACGTGAACGTAATAGGTTTTACTGATCTCACAGCTAAAAGAGGTATCAATATCAAATACTGGACTCCATATGTTTCTCCGCACTTTTACAATATCTCTGACTCTGGTTAAATTTAAAGCAAAGGACTTATGACAGCGGACGCAATAGGGCTCGTCGATTTCTGCCAGCAATTTCTCCAGCGGCTTCCAGGAAATCTCAATCTGTCCCTTATCTATATAAATATGGCAGCTCCGATTTAGTACTTCAATGCCTAAAATATCCTGAAAGCGCAGGAGTTTGGTGCCTTCCGCCGTATCAAGAGGAATCACTTTGCTCAGCTTCTTCTGTTCATTTCCAAGGTTCTTTAGTAAAGGCTCTATCGAGCGGCGCACGGCGTGTTCGGTCAATGGTTTGACCAGATAGCTGTAGCAGTGATATTCTTGAAAGGCTCCCAGCTGATCCATTTCATAGCCTGTAACAAAGATAATGGGGGTCAGCAGATACGCCGTTATGCTTCTTATTTTCTCAGCCAGGGAAAAACCGTCAATTTGAGGCAAATCTCTATCAAGAAAGAAAAGGTCCACCAGGCTGCCCTCATTGCTTAAGTAATGAATCGCATCAGCCCCATCCTTGCACAATATAAAATTCAATTCCGGCTGTATACGATTCAAAATTTTTTGCAGCCGCAGAGCATCATCTTTATCATCTTCTACGATCATTGCCAACAGCCTGTTTTTTATCATTTTTGATCGCTCCTGTCGTGATCACTTTGTATTGTTTTCCCGCCTGAACTCTTCCATCATTTTCATATATGCCTTCACCAATTTTCTGTCTTCAGGTGCTAATGCCTCCCACATAATCAGAAGTTCTTGCTGCTCTTCTGTTACGTCCGGAAAGGTTTTTCGGGAAGAAAAGAATTCCGCAAGTGTGATATCCATTCCCTGACAGATTTTCTCGATTGTCGGTATGGTAGGCATTTTATTCTTAGCCACCAGGTTATTCAAAGTGGTCTTAGGGATATCTGAAAGTTGTGCGAGTTTGTATAAGCTAATATTTCTTTCACTGCAAAGCTCTTGAATTCGACTGATTACTTTATTTTTCATGCATTCCCTCCCTCGTTTACAGTTTATCCCATTCCTTTCAAATTTATTAGACTGATAATGAGGGTCTATTTTTGTACTGTTATAAGGGTCTATTGCCCAACGCAGCCTATATCATCGTAAGCAGCACTTGAGTGCTGGCGGCAGAGGAGACCGCTAAAGTATCAACTCACCCCAGCCGCCAACCTTCACAACCTTTCCCAAAAACCATTGATTTTCGTCCATATTTATGGTACCATTTTTAATATAGTATCGCTTTATTCCAATAACGCAAAGATGTCGCATAGGAATAAAGCGAACTTATTCTTACTTATTACTCATTAAGTTATGGAGGAAACACATCATGAAAAAGAAACTATTATTACTGGCAGCTGTGCTGGTACTGGTTGTCGGCTCACTGGCTCTCACCGGATGCGGCGGCAGCGACAATGAAACAGCCGAAGACGGCTCATGGGAATATGTACAGGAAAAAGGTGAGCTGATCGTAGGCCTGGACGACACCTTCGCACCTATGGGCTTCCGCGATGAAGGCAACAATCTGGTTGGATTCGATATCGACCTGGCGACAGCTGTCTGCAAAGAGCTGGGCGTGAAAGTCAAATTCCAGCCCATCAACTGGGATTCCAAAGATATGGAACTGACATCCAAAAACATCGACTGCATCTGGAACGGCATGTCCATCACCCCAGAAAGAATAGAAGGCATGTCCCTGTCCAACAAATACCTCAACAACAAGATTGTCGTAATGACGCTGAAAAAAGATGTCAAAATTGCAGCCGCTGAAGATATGGCAAACTACAAAATCGGAACCCAGGCAGATTCCGCTGCTTTGGAAACCATGAAAAAGAATGAAGCTTATGATTCATACAAAGACAACATCACCGAATACAAGACATATGATGAAGCTCTGATGGACATGCAGGCCGGCAGAGTTGACTGCATCGTCGTTGACCAGGTACTGGGAGAATACAAGAACTCCAAATTGGACAAGAAAATGACCGTATGCGACTTTGACTTCGGCGATGATTTCTACGCCATCGGCTTTAGAAAAGATGATAAGGCTCTGACAGCCAAAGTAAACGAAGCCATTAAAGCGACCATCGACAGCGGTGAAGCTGAAAAGATCAGCAACAAATGGTTTGGAAAGAACATCGTAATTTTTGAAGAACTGGATAAATAAAACATACTTGGAGGAGTTGCTTCTATGAGTAATTTTATCGCAAGTCTTCAGGACACCCTGGAATATATGGTGGTCCTGATGCCCTCGCTCCTGACAGGAGCCTGGTGTTCGCTAAAACTATTTGTTGTGACCCTGGTTCTCTCATTGCCGCTGGGACTGCCCTTCGCACTGGGCAGCAACAGCCGTATCGGGATTTTCCGGGTACTTGCAAAACTATATATTTGGATATTCAGAGGCACTCCTCTACTGTTGCAGCTGTTCTTCTTTTACTTTTTTCTCCCCATTGCTTTTGACATTCGGTTCTCGGCATTTACAACGGCAACCTTGACCTTCGTACTCAACTACGCCGCTTACTTTGCTGAAATCTATCGCGGGGGGATCAACAGCATTGACAAGGGACAGTATGAGGCCGCCCATTCGCTGGGCCTTTCCAGGACCCAGACCACCTTTGGCATCATTTTGCCTCAGACCATGAAATGCGTGTTGCCGCCGGTTTCCAACGAAGCCATCATACTCATCAAAGATACGGCCCTGGTTTCCACCATCGGCGTGCTGGAATTGATGAAAGCTTCCTCTTCGGCGGTAAATCGGGATGTAAACCCGCTGGCCTTTTTGCTGGCGGCCATCATCTATCTGATCTTCACCTTCCTGCTCACCCTTCTGTCCAATTATTTGGAAAGAAGGTTCTCAGTCTATGACGCGAAGGAGGAATGGTAACATGGAACAGATATTAGAAATGAAACAGATCGTAAAGGATTTTGCCAACTGCCGGGCGCTGGATCATGTTGATTTTTCCATTGCCAAAGGCGAAACGGTGGCCATTATCGGGCCTTCCGGATCTGGCAAAAGCACCCTGTTGCGGTGCGTCAACTGCCTGAATCGCATTACCTCCGGCACCATCACCCTCAACGGAGAAACCTTCGTGGACACGCCTGAGAGCGGCAAGGCCGAGTATATTCCCGATAAGGAACTGCGCCGCATCTGCGCGGAAACGGGAATGGTGTTTCAGCATTTCAACCTTTTTCCTCATATGACCTGTCTGCAAAACATCTGTTATGCGCCGATCAAAGTGAAAAAAGAGGATAAAAAGAAAGCGGAGGCCCGGGGACACGATCTGCTCAAGCTGGTAGGATTGGAAACCAAAGCCGGTGTCTATACGGCCCAGTTGTCCGGCGGACAAAAGCAGCGAATCGCCATTGCCAGAGGACTGGCCATGAACCCGGAGATCATGCTCTTCGACGAGCCAACCTCAGCCCTGGATCCGGAAATCACCGGCGAGGTACTCAACGTCATTAAAAAGCTGGCAGAAGAACGGATCACCATGGTTGTCGTTACCCACGAAATGGGCTTTGCCAGAGAGGTTGCCGATCGGGTGGTATTCATGGATCAGGGCAAAATCGTGGAACAAGGAACGCCAGAAGAGATCTTTAAAAATCCAAAGAGCGAACGTTTAAAAGATTTTCTCAGCTCCATGCTGAAATAAAAAAGTTTTCTTGGGAGACGTTAATCGCGCTTCGCACTCACTTTCACAAGGTGAACTTTTTTGAAACACAGGAAATGCTACGCAACCGATATTTCCTGTGTTATGAAAAAGGGGCGGCTGTATGAAAAGCAAATTGCTTCATGCAGCCGCCCCTTTTCTATGTTTACCGCCGGACTGGGCATCCCATAGATTTTACCTCCTCCGGGCTCGTCATCGGGAAAATTTCAAAAAATTTTCGTGATATTTACGCAAAGTTGTGGGTTTGCGGGTCTTCATATTGGGAAAAAGGGCTCCTGACGCCAAACAAGCAAATTTGAGGAGCCTCAATCGTTAAAAAAAGCGTAAATTCCAAAAAATCTACGCATTTTTTACCCTACACTTCCCCTTTTTTGGAGGGGCCTACATTATTCTCAATGAACCCCACCTTTTTTCCGCCTTCACGCCAAACCAACAGCCCGGCCCTTTCCCCCAGCGCCCAGACTTCGATAAAACGCTCAACCGGCTGGCTCCCGCCCTTTCCTACACAGCCCCGATCAGCTGGGCCACAAAAGAATCGGCAGGATGTTCCTGAATCTGCTGCGGTTCATCCAGCTGGACAATTTTCCCCTGCTCCATGACCAGAACCCGATCCCCCAGCTTCATGGCCTCGCGGATATCATGGGTGATAAAGACAATGGTAATCCCCAAACTGCGATGCAGCGATAAAATTTCATCCTGCATGGCCCGCTTGGTGATTTCATCCAGCGCCCCAAAAGGCTCGTCCATGAGCAGAATCCTGGCGTCAGATGCCAGGGCCCTTGCGATGCCCACCCGCTGCTGCTGGCCGCCGGAAAGCTCGGACGGATAGCGCTCCAGCATATCCTCCTCCAAACCGACAGTCTCGATCAGGCGGCGGGCCAGCTGAAGATTTTCCGCCTTGTTTTTCCTGCCGCTGATCACCGGCACATAGGTGATGTTCTTTTCCACCGTCATATGGGGGAAAAGGCCCTTATTCTGAATCACATAACCGATGCTCCGCCGCAGCTCAATAATATCCGTCTCGCCGATATCCTGTCCCTGGACGAAGACCTTGCCGCTGTCCGGCTGATGCAAGCCATTGATCATCTTCAGCATGGTCGTCTTGCCGCATCCAGAGCGGCCGATCACCGTCAAAAACTCCCCTTCCTTGACGGCAAGGGAAAAATCATCAAGGATTTTCCGGCCGCCGAAGCTCTTTGACAGATGCTCTAATCGGATCATATCCATCAGCTTACTCCTCGATCAAACCCTTAGAAACCAGGAATGCCTTAGCCACATCCCCTTCATTTTTGCCATCAATCTCCACCTGATAATTCAGCTCCGCCATTTCCTGATCGGTCAGAAGATTGTCCATCAGAGCCAGCGTCTTTTCCAGGTCAGGATATTTTTCCAGGGCATCTTCCCGCACGACGGTAGCGCAGTAGTAGTTATACTGGAGATGCTTGTCATCCTTCAGCACTTTCACGAAATCTTTGCTCAGCTGTGCGTCGGTAGTAAAAGCATTGGTCGCATCAATATCGCCTTTTTTCATGGCTTCATATTTAAGGCCGATATCCACGTCCTTCACCTGTTTGAACTCATACTTATACGCCGCTTTCAGCGCATCGAAGCCTTCTTCTTTTTCAAAATAATCCGGGTTGCCGCCGAACACCAGCTTATCCGCCACTTTGGTCAGATCGGAGCAAGTTTCCAGCTTATACTTGTCAGCAACCTCTTTGCGCACCGCTACGGCAAAGGTATTATTAAAGCCGTAAAGATTTGTCCAAGTCATGCCGTAGTTCTCATGATATTCTTCCCGGAGTTTTTTCAGCATCTCATCATCGCTGACGCCTTTGGACTCATGGCCCAGCACCATGGACCATCCGGAAGAAGTGTATTCCGGATAAAGATCAAAATCCCCTTTTTCCATAGCCGGCTGAATGTTGCTGGTGCCGCCGCCAACGCCTTTAGTGATCTCCGCTTTATAATCGGTTTTGCTTTCGATCAGCTGCTTGATCATTTCACCCAAAATGTACTGCTCGGTCATCGGTTTGGTGGCGATCTTGATAGGCTCGCTGTCCGCCCCGCCGCCGCTTCCGCAGCCTGCGAAAGCCAGCGTCATCAATAATACCAGTATAAATGCTGTGATTTTCTTCCATGTTCTCATTTTAGTTCCCTCTCTTTTTCTTAATACGTTTTTCCATATGCCCCAAAAGAAGGTCGCTGATCAGCGCGATCAGTGCGATCAAGAAGCTGCCGCCAAAGGTCAGGGCTGTGTCGTAGATGGTAATGCCCCGATAAATGGCTACCCCCAGACCGCCCGCTCCGATGAAGGAGGCGATGGCTGCTACGGATATAGTCATCACCACCATATTGCGCAGACCGGCAATAATGACCCCCAGCGCCAGAGGCAGCTTGATTCTGGTCATAATCTGAAAGTTGGTGCTGCCCATGCCCCGGGCCGCCGTGACCACATCCTCACTCACACCCTTGATGCCCGCATAAGTATTTCGCACCATGGGCATGATTCCGTAAATGATCAGTGCCACCACCGCCGTTGTGTTTCCGATCCCTAATAGGGGAATCAACATTCCCAAAAGGGAGATGGAAGGGATAGTGTAAAAAACATTGGCAATGCCCAAAACAGGCGGCGCCGCCTTCTCGTGCTCCGCAATCCAAATCCCCAGCAGCAGACCGATCACCCCTGCAAAGACAATGGCGATCAAAGATAAACCAATATGCTCTGCGATCAGCTGGAGAAACCAATCTTTTCTTTCAATATACAGGCTGATAACTTCTTTCACAAACTCCAAAGCGTGCTCCTCCTTATCATGGATGCAGCCTGCGAATCGCTCCCTGCGGGCACGCCGCCAGACATGCGCCGCATTGCAGGCAATGACTCTTCATTATACCATAGGCTTGTCCCTTCACAATACATTTTTGAGGACAAACCGGAAGACAAAGCCCGCATCCGATGCAATCGTCCGTAATCTCAAACCCGGCCGCTTCTTCCTCTGTGTTGTATGCAAAGGTCTCCCGATTGATAGGATAGCTGAGAAGATCGAACCATTCGCCGCTGCCTTCATAAATCAGAAAAGCCTCCAAAGCATCCCTCGTCTTGCCGGGATATACCTCGTTCATCCCCGGATTGGCTTCAAAGACCCGGTCCACCCATTGTTTGTCCACTTGCCGCACCTTGCCGCTGAATTTCAGCGATTGACAATCCGGACACATGGCGCTGAGGGCGACCCGTCCCGTATCAATCAGCTGTTTGTAAAAGGGCTTGCCTTTGGAAGTTACGATATACATGCCTTCGTCTGCTGCGATCATCACATTGATAATCCTGCTCTGGGGACGCCCCTTTTCATCCACAGTGGCCGCAGATGCGATCTTGACCTGACGAAACAAATCCACATATTTTCTCGCTTTCTCATTCATTATCCTTTACCTCTTCTTTTTCTTTTATTATAATAGGAATTAGTTTATCTGCCGTAATACAACCTGTTTATAGAAAGGAGCCGATCCACATGCAAGAAAAAATTCCAAAATGTCCGGTGGAAATGACCCTTCAGCTCATTGGAAACAAGTGGAAGGTCCTGATTATCCGCGACCTGCTCTCCGGGACGAAACGTTTCAACGAACTGATGCGTTCCCTGAGCGGCATCACCCAAAAGGTGCTGACCAGCAATCTTCGCGATATGGAAAAGGCCGGTCTTCTAAATCGCACCGTTTACCCGGAAGTTCCGCCCAGAGTGGAATATTCTCTTACCGAAACAGGACTCAGCCTGCAGCCAGTCCTAAAATCCATGATCGATTGGGGAACCGCTTATAAAGAGCAGCTTACAGATGACGAGCCGCCGCAGAAAATTTCCCGGTAAATCTCATAGTCCCTTTCTTTGAATACATTGAAAATCACCGTATCCAGCTCCCCGTTTTCCCTCAGAAAATCGCGGACAGTTTTCACTGCGATCTCTGCAGCAATCTCCTGGGGAAAGTGGAATTCTCCGGTGGAAATACAGCAAAAGGCGATGCTCTTTAGTCCCTTTTCTGCCGCCAATCGAAGGCAGGATTCATAGCAGCCGGCCAGCAGCCGGCAGTCCTCATCTGTCAACGTATCTGCAACGATAGGACCTACTGTATGAATCACATATCTGCAGGGAAGGTTATATCCGCTGGTGATCTTGGCAGTTCCCGCAGGTTCGCTATGTCCCTGGGCTTTCATGATCCTGCTGCATTCCTCCCGCAGCTGCACCCCCGCAGCCGAGTGAATTGCGTTATCGATGCATCCGTGACAGGGTACAAAACATCCCAGAAGCTGTGAATTGGCCGCATTGACAATGGCATCCGCCGCCAGGGTAGTGATATCTCCCCGCCAAAGAACCATCCGCTCCCCATGTTCCATAGCGCACCCCAATTCCTCTTTCACAGATGCAAGGCGTGAAATAGAGACAATGCCCTTTTCCCGGGCCTCCTGCTGTAGGAACTGATCTTGGACTTTCAGAAAATCCTCATCCATCGGTTCCGGCATACGGATATTCATAAAGGATCGCATCAGCCTTCTTTTTTCGAGTTTCCCTTTGGGAATGACCAAATCCTTATAGCGGCCGCTGTCTCTTTTCAGCTCCCTTACCAGATATTCCAGCTGTTCTTCTTGTGTATCAAACTGACTCATCCGTCCCATCTCCTTTTTCAAAGCCTCGATTCGTACAGCAATAATTGGTTGAGTAGTTCCCCGATATCCCCATCCACGCAGATGGATCGATCCTCAATTTCACCCGGCGCCCAGGCTTCTCCCCGATTGATGCAAATGTAAAAAGCGCGGCTCATGCCCTTTGTCATCTTCCAGAAGGGATATTTAATGATGCCGGGGGTATTCATGCCCACACCCAGCTCCAGGAACACGATGCTTTTTTCCATGTTTTCGTTTAAAAACGCCTCATATCGCCGGGCAGCCCGGTGCCAGCTCTCATCTTCCACAAAAAAGCCGTCTGCGCGGAGATTGACCTCCATCTCACCGCCGCATACCGGACATTTCGGCACCAGCGAGGATGGAATACGGCAGTTTTTCTGGTGCTTCACCATTTCCCGGACCTGATTTTCATTCTCATACAGCCTTTTGTGGCAAGCCCGCTTGCACTGAAAAAGTCCGTAATCCCCCTGAGTCGCAAAAATCCGATCATCGTCAAATCCCGCCAGCTGAAATTGATGGTCCACATTGGTGGTGATGACAAAATAATTCCTGTCGTTCACCAGCTGAAATAAATCCTTGTATGCCCGGCCCGCTTCCATATCGTAGCGGTTGACATAAATATGCCTGCTCCAATAGGCCCACTTTTCCTCCGGGGTTTTAAACGGATAAAAACCTGCCGAGTACATATCCGTCATCCCATACCGCTCGATGAACTCGGAAAAATTGTCGGTAAAACGGGGTCCGTCGTAAGTAAAGCCTGCTGACGCAGAAAGACCGGCACCGGCCCCAATGACAAGGGCATCGGCCCGGTTTAAAATAAGAGCCATGCTCCTCAGTTTCTCTTTATTGCTGTCCCGTTTCCTATCTTCCATGGCCGCGGCCTCCTCTATTCATGTTAAGTCTATTATGACCGCATGTTTTCAGCTTGTAAAGACGGCACTTTAAAGTGGGATAGGCACCAAAAGGATACCATTGGCGGGCATCAGCCCGAAAAAGCCCTCAGCATTTCAGGCGTATGCATATCGATCTTTTCTGGAAATGAGAAAGATAATTGCCACAAAAAACCCAAGAATTTCTGCTATCGGCACAGCGATCCAAATCCCAGCGCCGCCCAGTAAATAAGGCAGAATAAGAATCGCTCCCACAATGAAAATAAAGGTTCTGGAAAAGGATATGACAGCCGATATCTTCCCGTCGGAAAAGGCCGTAAACATGGAAGAAGCAAAGATGCCCAGACCCATGATCAGGAACGCCGGCGAATACAGCCAGAACCCGTTTAGGGCGATATCATAAACCCTGCTGTCTGCGGGCGTAAAAATTGTAAGGGCATGGGTTACGGTCAACTGGATCAGGATATTTGCCAGGACGGAGCTTATGATCAAGAATAAGATACTGCTTTTAAAGATTTTTTTTAATTGCTCTTGATCTCCGCTTCCGTACTTAAAGCTGATGATCGGCGCGATCCCGTTGGAGTAGCCAAAATAGAGGGCGGTAAATAGATATTGGAAATATAGCAGGATCGTTATTGAAGCAACGCCGTCTTCTCCGTAAAAATCCAGTAAGATATAGTTGAACAAAAATGTCGTTGCAGCATTGGCTAAATTCACCACCATCTCTGAAGAACCGTTTGCACATGACTGCCGAAGAACCTTCCAGTCCACTGCCGGTCTGACCAAATGAAGCGGATTCTCTTTTTTCTTCAGAAAAAAGACCGATCCGACAACAGCAGGAACGCAATATCCCAATCCGGTAGCCAGAGCCGCGCCAGACACGCCCATATCCAGCGGCGCCATGAAAATAAAGTCCAATACAATGTTCACAATACCAGCGGACACAGTAACCATCAAGCCGAGAGCAGGTTTTCCCGCAGTAACCAAAAAGGTCTGGAAGGCCGTCTGCAGGAAAAAGGCAGGGGCAAAGGCAAATATAATTCTGCCGTATGCAAGAGACATGGGAAGCTGTCTTTCGCTTGCTCCCAGCAACAGAACGATTTCCTCCAGAAACAAGTTGCCTGCAACGGCAAATACAATGCCAATCACCAGCTCCACGACAATTAGAAAGCTTAAAATTTTCTGTGCCTCTCTTTGCTTCCCTTCTCCCAGTTTTCTGGCTGCAATGGCGCTTCCTCCGGTAGCGATCATGATTCCAATGGCCATTTCAAAGCAGATTGCCGGGTAAATCATGTTTACAGCCGACAGCGCTGTCGTTCCCGCCAGACGGGATACAAACATGCCGTCAACAATTATATACATGGACAAGGTAATCATCATAATTACATTGGGAATGGCAAAGGACAGCAAGGAAGCAAATGTAAACTTCCCGGCCAGTTTATTCTCCATGTTCCATTTCCTCCTTTAATAATTCATAGTAGTTTGTATTGCAGGCAATCAGCTGAGCTCGCTGCTCTTGTCCCATCTTTTTCATAGCCTTCTCTTCCATCTTATAAAGGGGCTCCAGTATGGAAGCTGCAAATGCTTTTCCCTTTTCTGTAAATGCGACGAGCCGTTCACGCTTATTCTCTGTATTTGCTGTTATTGTAAGATAGCCTTTCTTCTCAAAATCCAGCAAAATGCCATGGACGGTCTGCTTGGGCAGCGCCCACCATTGGCAAATTTGTTTTTGCGTACAAGTCTGACAATCGTCCAGCGTATATAAAATGACGAGAGCATTATAGTTGAGTCCGTGCTTTTTCGCCCATACTCCGTACAAGTCCAGAGTGCCGCTCAGCGCACGATTTACCAGCTTGATCTGTTCACGAATATTCATCATTCACCTCCACAAAATAGTACTGATTCGTACCATGTTTATTATAGTACGGATTAGTACTATTGTCAATGTCAAATTTCAAACATCTTGCATCCCAATTTTGGTTATTATAAAATAGAGGAACCATCAAACAACGGAGGATGAATTATGACAACGAATATCAACAAACAGCTCTTTGACTTTATCGAAAAAAGTCCCAGCTGTTTTCACGCCATTGACAATATGAAAAAGGAATTGACTGAACATGGATTTGAGGAACTGAGTGAGGCCGATTCCTGGAAGCTGGTCCGGGGAGGGCGCTATTTTGTAACACGAAACCTTTCCTCCCTGATCGCCTTTCATATCCCAAAAGAGGACGGAAGCGGATTTCATATCACGGCCAGCCACAGCGACTCGCCGACTTTTAAGATTAAAGAAAACTGTGAAATAGAAAAAGAGCAGCATTATATCCAGCTCAACGTGGAAAAATACGGCGGCATGTCCATGGCCCCCTGGCTTGACCGGCCGCTGTCCGCAGCCGGGCGGGTTCTGGTGAAGGACGGCTCATCCGTTCAAACCCGGCTCGTGTCCATTAACCGGGATTTGCTGCTGATCCCCAGCCTGGCCATTCATATGAATAAGGAAGTGAACGACGGCTATAAATTCAATGCCCAGACCGATCTTCTACCCTTATACGGCAGTGAAAACGCCCGCGGCAGCTTTATGAAACTGATCGCAGAGGCCGCGGATACGGAAGAAGATGCCATCTTGGGCAATGATCTCTTTTTATATCTGCGCATGAAAGGCAGTCTTTGGGGCGCGGACGACGAATTTATTTCCTGTCCCAGATTGGATGACCTTCAATGCGCCTTTGCCTCCCTCAAAGGCTTTCTGGCAGCGGAAAGCCCTGCTGCCATCTCGGTTCATTGCACGCTGGATAATGAAGAGACGGGAAGCGGCACCAAGCAGGGAGCAGCGTCCACCTTCCTCAAGGATACGCTGAAGCGGATTTTAATGGGCCTGGGTGCAGATCAGGAGGCCTACCATACCATGCTGGCAAACAGCTTTATGCTTTCGGCGGACAACGCTCATGCCGTTCACCCCAGCCACACGGACAAAACCGATCCCACCAACCGGCCTTACATGAATCACGGCGTGGTGATCAAGTATAACGCCAACCAAAAATACACCACCGACGGCGTATCGGCTGCCATATTCAAATCTATCTGTGAGAAAGCGGATGTTCCCTGTCAAACCTTCCTCAACCGGTCGGACATGGCCGGCGGCTCCACCCTGGGCAATATTTCCAACACCCAGGTGCCCATGAATACGGTGGATATCGGCCTGGCCCAGCTGGCGATGCATACTCCATATGAAACAGCCGGTTCAAAGGATACCGCCTTTCTGATTCAGGCCATCAAGGAATTTTATCAAACGGAAATCCGCTGCAGACAGGACGGCAGCTATACGATTATCTGAGAAAGCTGTGCCTTCTGCCATAAAGAAAATAGATGGACATACCGACAGCGGTCCAGATGAAGAATACCTTCCAGGTAACCGTACTCAGCTGCAGGGCAAGAAAGGCGCACATCACCATGGCAATCAGAGGCACAAGAGGGACTACCGGAACGCGAAAGCCACGGCGCAATTCCGGGCGGGACACCCGCAGCACTATTACGGTCACTGATACCAAAGAAAAGGCCCACAAGGTTCCCATGTTGCATAGCTCGGCAATGGTCCCGATGGGAAGAAAACCGCCTAAAACGCATCCCATCAGCCATACGCAGGCCACTGCTTTTGTCGGCACCCCGTTTTTGCTCACTCTGGAAAAAGCCGGAGGCAGCAGCCCATCCCGGGACATGGAGTAGATCAGCCTGGATTCACTTCCTAAAAACACCAGCACCCCGGTAGTCAGTCCTGCGATGGCTCCCGCCGATACCATAGCCGCTCCCCATCGAATGCCTGCTTCGTTGAGGGCAAAGGCCACCGGAGCGGCAACACCAGCGTAGGAAGAGTAACGGGTCACGCCTGTCAGCATAAAGGTTACGACAATATACAAAACCGTAGCCATCACCAGAGAACCGATGATTCCCTTGGGCATGTTCCGCTGCGGGTCGATCACCTCTTCCGCGGAATTGGCAATGGCATCAAACCCCAGATAGGCAAAGAATACCACCGCAGCGCCAGAGCAGACACCTTCCCATCCAAAAGGCAGGAAGGGATCGTAATTGGCCGGGTCGATGCGGCCGGCAACCAGAACGATGAACAGCAGAATGACCGTCAGCTTAATGGCAACCAGAAGATTGTTCAGTCTGGCGCTTTCTTTCGATCCTTTCAGCTGCAAAAGGGCCATGATCGTAATGATGCCGGCTGCCGGAAGATTGATCGCTCCTCCGCTGGATGGGTCGGCAAGAATGGCCTGGGGAAGCTCCAGCCCCAGGACCGGCAGAACATTGGAAATATACGCTGACCAGCCCACCGCTACTGCCGACATAGCCACCACGTATTCCAGCGTCAGGCACCATCCTATGAACCAGCCGAAGATTTCCCCCAGCCCCGCGTAAGCGAAGGTATACGCACCCCCGGAGGCGGGAATGGAGGATGCCAGTTCCGCGTAGCATAAAGCCGCGCAGCCGCAGGCGATCCCGGCCAGAAGAAAAGAAAAGACCAGTCCCGGTCCGGCATGTTCCGCGGCAGCCACCCCCGTAATCACAAAAATTCCCGAACCGATGATGACGCCGATCCCCATCATGGTCAGTTCAAAAGCGCCTAAAGTCCGCTTCAGCCCTCCCCCGCCGGTCTTTCCGATGGGCAGCTTCTTAAAAATGGTATTCTTCATGTTATATTTCCTCTTTCCGCCAAGATACTCTTTAAAGTATATTAGCCGGACCGGGAAATATTAAAAGCTTTCTGATTTTATGTAATTTCCTCTCCTGCTATTTAACAAAAAAACTGCCGACATAGAAATACGGATATTTGGAACCTTGTTTTGTGTAGACATTCGTTGGATCGATTAAGCTAGAGAAAATTAAGAGTTTGGTTCAACAATCGGGGAAAACAACTCATTTGTTGAGCTAAAACACAGGCTTGCAGGCTGCCTAAATGGAAAAAACTTGTATATCAAAGCCTTTGTCAAAAATTGCAGCCTGTAGGCGTTGAAAAATCTCAACAACAAGAAAAAATTAATGCATTGTTGAACCAATTCTCTCATTCGACAACTTTCGGCACCACCCTCGGCAGTGCTGTCCCAATTGATCAATATCAATTTCATCGATATTTCCTGCATAATGAAAAAGAGCAGGGATGCTCTCTGGTATCTCCGCTCTTCTTCTCGTTTATTGCCCTTTGATCAGGCTGCCCTCCGATTATTTTTCTGCTTTTTTATCTGCCTTTGCCTGAAATTTTTCATTATCGACGATGAACCGTTCATGGTTTCCCTCACCGATGACACCGGCTTCATCTCTGGCGGTTACATGAAAGGTCAGCTTTCTGTCGTCCACAGCGATCAGCTCACTTTCGCAGGTCACAGTCATGCCCAGCGGCGTAGCGGCCGTATGCTTGATATCCAGCGCCGTACCCACGGTTCCCTGTCCATCTTCCAGATGAGGCGCCGCGCTCATCCAGGCTGTCTTTTCCATCAACGCGATCATGGCCGGAGTGGCAAATACCTTTAATGTGCCGCTTCCCATGGACAGAGCGCTGTTTTCTTCACAAACGGTCACCTGCTGCATCCCCTTGATTCCTGTTTCTAACATAATCTAAGTCTCCTTTTACAATTTATCGTTTGCTTCCGGCGTATTTTAACATACTTGTTTATTTTCTGTCAATGCCGCGCACTTCCCGCAGCACCTTGGCAAGCTCCCGCCTCTGCACTGGTTTGGAAATGTGGCGATCCATACCGGCTTTCTTTGATGCCTGGATATCCTCTGTGAAGGCATTTCCCGTGAGCGCGATGATCGGCACGCTGGCACCCGCATCCGACATGCTGCGGATCTGTTTTGTTGCCTCATAACCGTTCATTCCCGGCATCTGTACGTCCATGAGAACAGCATCGAATTGTTCTCCTTTAAGCCGGAATGAAGTGACAGCTTCCAGCCCGTTGCCCGCCCATTCTACCTTGCATCCGGTCAGTTCTAAAATATCCTTGAGTACTTCAGCGGTCAGTTCATTATCCTCAACAAGTAAAATTCGCAATCCTGCAAGATCATCCTTTTCCGAAGATGCCAGGCTGGTTCTGCCCATATCCGCCGTTTCCTGCAATTGGAGCTGCAACGGCAGGTTGACAGTGAATATCGTTCCTTCTCCCAGCTTGCTTTCAACGAAAATCTTTCCGTCCATCAATTCTACCAGACTTTTGGTGATGGCCATCCCAAGGCCAGTTCCCTCTACGCCTCCATAAACACCGTTCCGTTCCTTTTCAAAAGGCTCAAAGATAACCTTCAAGAATTCCTCTGACATTCCATAACCATTATCAAATACTTTCATCTGATAGGTCACGTACATATCATCCTCGCCGGTTTTTGCCACAGTTTCCACGGCCTGAAAAAAGAGTTTCCCGCCCTCGGGCGTATACTTAACTGCATTGGATAATAAGTTGATCAAAATTTGTTTGATCCGTACAGCATCTCCGTTGACATGATCATGAACAATGATCCATTCTGTTTCCAGTTCCTGATTTTTGTCTTCTGCTTGGGTTTGTATAATATCCGTAACCGACTCCAGCAGCGTCGACATTTGAAAGCTCTCATAATCCAAGGACATTCTTTCGCTTTCAATTCTTGACATATCCAGCACATCGTTCAAGAGACTCAATAGATAATTGGAGGAGCGGAAAATCTTATGTATGTATCCTTGTACCTTTTCCCCGTCTTCTTTATGCTCAATCGCCAGATCCGCTAAGCCGATGATTGCATTTAGAGGTGCACGGATATCGTGTGATACGGTGGAAAGAAAGCGGCTCTTTGCATCGTTGGACCGGTTTGCTTCCAAAAGTTCCTGCCTGGTCTTATCTAACAGCGCCCTTTCCTTGGAATAATCCAAAACATGAAAAATCAGTTTTTCTTCGCTGCTGTCAAAAAGAAATGCAAGGCGCCATCTGCATTTGCACCAAACGGCCTGACCTGTACGCAGATTGGTCAGACAGCACTCTGATTCAAAAGGCTCTGAGCCTAACCGCATGGCTTCAAGGATTTCCTGCGAAACTCCCACCCGATCCAGCAGCGTAAAAACGCATCCTTCAGTATCTGCATTTTGTATGCCCAGCAGCGCATTTCCGCCTGTGCTGATATATTCAATATTAAGACTCAGGCGGTCGGCAACGATCAGAACATCTTCCGGACTGTCAAAGATTTCATCCATACACTCGTATCCAAGAGCCGACTCTTGCTCTTTCTTCCTCCTCAACATTTCTCTAACCTCTTTTCTTTTACCGCAGTAATGCAGATCGCCGCAAACATTCCCGGTTCTGCCCGATACACAGCTGCGGAAATTGTTGTTTTCTTTCCCTGAATCCTTCGGATATTTTCGCGCTCATCATATACTCTTATTTCCATTATACCCTCTTTTTTCCTAAATATGATAACATTTTAGTAAATTAACTCCTAACATAACATGATTTTACAATTAATTGCGCCAAATAAGCAATTTTCTTTTCGACAAAATCAGACAGATCCTGTGGATACGTCTGCTATGCAATCAGCCATATAGGCCTATATCTTTTTTATTACGTAGGAAATATCGTCAGCGATATTTCCGGAGTATCAACAAAGTCTACTTCTTTTAAGAATCGGCAAAGCCGACTTTGTTATAGTTCCCATGTTTCCGAGTAAATGTTATAGTGTAGACGCTGGGACAAGGAAAGTTGTCCGAAAAGAAGCTTTGTCTCCTCAACTTCATAAATATAAACCGAAGTGAGTGTAAAAGTGCAAGTCAAAAATGCGGGCGTCCATCCTGCATGTTTACTTTTTGCAAAAAGAAAGAGACACAGGGCCGGCTGTGCCTCTCCTTTTAATCTTGTGTTTTTTATCACGTAAAGGCGACCAGTTCCTGTTCCGGTTTGTTTCCTTCCTCAATATGAATCAAATGCAGCAGGGGGCCTTCTTCTCCGTACATTTTGCTGAAACCATAATCAAATTGAGCCGTAACCCGTACCCAGTCTCCATGTTCAAAGGGCATTTCACCCTCGAAGTCACAGATAAACCCCAGAAATTGAATATCATCTTCGCAGCAGGTCATGATATGGCGGCCGGGGACAAAGTATTTCTGAGAGGCTTTGGCGCTGGCGCAGTATCTTGCTGTAAACATAACCTCTTTTCCCATATAGCGGTCGGGATGGTCCATTGCATCCAGATACCAAAGCCCGTAATCCATATCCTCAATGACCACTGTCTGTCCGCTGTAATCAAAGGGCATTTCTTCGATTTCGTTTTCAAACATGGTGCCGTCGGTGCGCTCAAAAGCCACTTGGACCTGAGGATTAAGGGCTTTCAGGCTTCTTCGGAATTTGAGCCGATCCGTATCATCGCCGCAGCGGTTGAATATGATCAGATTGGACTCCTTCAGCGGCTCCATAAAAACCTTGCGCATGTTGGCAATATACATTTCTGCAGACCCGGCATCGACGGTGGAATAGATGCCGCCGATGAACCAGTCTTCGGGAATTCCGCTCTCAAACAGCGTACTCAGCTCCCACATTCCATTGTATTCGATTATAATTTGAGCCGGCCGGTACGTTTTTTCACAACGTCTCCAAAAAAGCTCATTGAGTTCTTCCGGATCCTCCACGTCGATCTTTTTTATTTGATATTGTTCCAAAAATGCATCGCTGAATGAGGTTTCCCCCTCTTCACACTGAATCAGCAGCGTCGTCCCCGGCTCCAGAAAGTCTTCTTCACCAGCGACCTCCTGAATCAGGGTCGTCTTTCCGCTGTCCAAAAGTCCTGTAAACAAATAAACAGGAATTTCCATAATCTCTGCCTCCTTATTGCTCCGGCCCTCTATTTACCAAAGACCCGCTTTAGATCGTCCGTTTTGAGCTCGGTCCCGATCACACAGATTCTGCCCGTATAGTCAGGGCGGCACCTGCGGATCTCTGTCTCTTCGGGGACCATGTCAAACTCGAGCCACTGTCCGTCCTCACCTTCCACGATGCCTTTAGCCCGCAGAACCGTGCCGAATTCATCGGTCATGCTGAGCATTTTCAGCGTATCCGCAAGCTCGGATTCATTGAATTTGTGGACCGTTTCGATCCCCCAGCTTGTGAACACTTCATCCGCATGATGGTGGCCTTCGTGATCGTGGTCATGATGATGTTCATGGCCGCAGCCGCAGCTTTCATCGTGGTGGTGGTGATGTTCATGATGGTGATCTTCATGGTGGCAGGCTCCATGGTGGTGATCGTGGTCATGCTCCCTGGCCAGCTCCGCTTCCAGATCATGGGCGTGGTGCAGGGCGTCCAGAATCATTTCGCCGGAAAGCTGCTGCCAGGGCGTGGTAATGATGGCCGCATCCTCATTATGCTCCTGGATCAAAGCCAGGCATTCCTTGAGTTTTTCCTCGGTCATGTCCTGGGTACGGCTGACAACGATCGTGTCCGCGTTTTCCAGCTGATTGTTATAGAATTCTCCGAAATTCTTGATATAGAGCTTTGCCTTTTTCCCATCCACAACTGTAATTTTGCAGTCGATCTCTACCTGGGCGCTTTCCTCCATCTCCTTGACGGCGGCGGCCACATCGGACAGCTTGCCCACGCCGGAAGGCTCGATGATCACCCGGTCAGGCTGGAATTCTTCCACCACCTGTTTGAGGGCTCTTGCAAAGTCGCCTACCAAGGTGCAGCAAATGCAGCCAGAATTCATTTCTGTAACTTCAATGCCGCAGTCCTGCATAAACCGGCTGTCAATGCCGATCTCACCGAATTCGTTTTCAATAAGAACGATCTTTTCATCCTTCCAAACTTTTGCAATCAGCTCTTTAATAAACGTCGTTTTTCCGGCGCCTAGAAAGCCGGATATCAGATCTACCTTTGTCATCGTTTCATTCCCCTTTCAACTTAAAACTTCCCAGTGCGGAAGGCTTCGATCATGGCCGCTGTGATACTGATGCCATTGTTTTGCTTCGGTATTTCATCTCTATGGAGCCAAACGGCTTCCGACAGCTCCTCCCGATCCAGCCGGACTTGGCTGCTTCCTGAAAGATCGGCGAAAAAGCCTGAGATCACCGAATCGGAAAATCCCCAGGGCTGACTTCCAAAATACTGAAGGTTTTCCACTTCCAGTCCCACTTCTTCCATTACTTCACGCCGCAGCGCGCCTTCCAGCGACTCGCCGATCTCAACAAATCCCGCGATCAGAGCCAGTCCTTTGTAAGGCCTGCCCGCGTATCTGGTGACCAGCAGCCGGTCGCCGTCTGTAACGGCGGCCATGATTACCGGCGAAATTCTGGGATATTGGATGTTCTTGCACTGGGGACAGACCATGGCCCGCTCCCATTTTCCCAGCTTTGCCGGACTTCCGCAGCAGCCGCAGAACAGGTGCTCCAGATACCAGTGATTCAAATGGCTGGCTGTCACCCCGGCCAGGGCGGCCCAGACAGGTGAAACCCCGTATAAATCCCGTAGATCGTGGTATTCCAGGTCTGTCTGCCCTTCTTCCAAATCATGGGGTAAAATGAGGAACATGGGCTCCTGATCCACGGAAAAGGCATAGAGGGCCTTTTCTTCATATGTTTCAAAGGACCCCGGCAACTGCCCCAGAACCGGCAGCGTCAGGTTTCCCTCTTTATCCTTGTGCAGCAATATCTTGCCGTCTTTGAATGTAAAGGCCATATGTTCTTTCTCTGCTTGCTGGCGTGCATAAGAATTGTCCAGCTTGTGCGGCGCTATATCCTGTATCATCGTCATTTCTCCTTAGAAGTATGGTTCAATATGTTCTCTTACGATCTGCATGATTTCATCCAGGCCTTCCGTACATTCCCAGTCATCGGCAATGTATCGTTTTACGGTTTTATAAATCCACTCTTGAAAATAAGCTGCAGCAGCTTCATAATCGTATCCCTGTTTTTGCAGCTGACGGATATCGCTCTCAGCGTAATCTACCATGATCTTGCAGCGTTTCTTTTCTTTCCCGTCAGTCACATCGTATACGGTGACATCGCAGTTATTGTGAAACGGCTTGTCGCAAACCAGTTTTATGCTATGCATCTTCTTTCTTCACCTCTTTTATTCAGATTCCAAATCGGCCAGCATTTCACTTACCCGCTTTCTTGTGAGCGGGTGCCGCACCAAGGGCGCGATCTGGGCCAGAGGCCGCAGAACAAAATCCCTTTTTTCCATTTCAATATGGGGGATGGTCAGATCCTCAGTATCCAGAATCAAATCATCATAGAGCAGAATATCCAGATCCAGGGTTCTAGGGCCCCAGCGTATTTCCCGCTTGCGCTCCGCATCTGCTTCGATCCTGTGGATCAGTTCCAGCAGTTCCTGCGGCGTCAGCAGCGTGTGCAGTTCAAGGCAGCCGTTGAGAAACTCATCCTGGTCCAGATATCCATAGGGCTCTGTCGTCAAAAAATTCGATACTTGCTTCACCCAGCAGCCTTCTTCCTCATCTAGGGCAGCCACCGCCTGTTTCAAGTATGCCTCTTTATCGCCCATATTAGACCCCAAAGCGATATAGGCCCGATGCCACCCGCGAAGGATTTCCACCGATACGGTCTCCAGCGGAATGCCGATCGGCGCCCAGGGCTTTTTGATTTCCAATTTGACCTGCTCCAGATTGGAGATCTCCATCAGCATTTTAAAAGCCAGCCTTTCCGCTGCGGTCTCCAGCAGCTTGAAGGTATTCTCTTCAATGAACGCTTTCATCATCTGGCTGACTTCGCCGTAGTGGATGGATGCGGTCAGATCGTCGGTCATTCCCGCCTTCCTCGTATCCGTATATAGAACCGCAGAGATGAGAAATTTTTGTCCCAGTGCGTTTTCTTCCGGAAAAACGCCGTGGCGGGCGAAAACTTCCAGATTCTTGATATAGATTTTGTCCATGGTTCTCCTAACTGTTATTTGCCTAAAATGGCCTCTGTCATACGTATGACCCGTTTATTTTCTTTAATATCGTGAACCCGCACAAAGGCGCAGCCCTTCATCACGCCCAGGACTGTCGTCGCCAGGGTGCCTTCCAGGCGCTGATCCGCCGGCAGATCCAGCGTCAGTCCGATCACCGATTTTCTGGATGTTGCCAGAAGCACCGGATAACCCAAATGGCCCAAAAGCTCCACCCGGTTGATAGCCGTCAGGTTCATTTCATAAGTCTTGCCAAAACCAATGCCCGGGTCGAGGATGATTTTATCATCTGCAATGCCGCCGTCCTTTGCAAGGCGGACGCATTCCTTCAGATCCTCCAGCATGTCGTTGAGGAAATCTTCATAAACGGGCTGCTCCCGATTGTGCATCAGGCAGCAGGCCGCCTTTTTTTCTCCGATCAGAGCCGCCATCTGCGGATCCTTTTTCAGTCCCCAGATATCGTTCACCAGATGGGCGCCCCCTTCCAGCGCAGCACGGGCCACGCTGCTTTTATACGTGTCAATGGAAATGGGGATGTCAAAATTTTTATCGATCTGCTCGATGACCGGCACAACCCGTTCCATTTCTTCCTCAGGCGTAATGACCGTATGCCCCGGCCTGGTGGATTCTCCGCCCACATCGATGATGTCAGCCCCTTCCCGGATCATTTCTTCCGCACGAAAAAGAGCGGCATCCAGTCGATTGAACTTTCCCCCGTCGGAAAAGGAGTCCGGGGTCACATTGAGGATCCCCATAATGTAAGTTCGATTCGCAGCGTCAAATTCTCGATTGCCGATTTTCATATATGCTCTCCTTAGTAGTCGATTTTTAAATTCATATTTTCTTTATGCCACTTGCAGGCATCCCTGGCCCGGCAGATAAAACAATTCCGCGACCGCTTGTCCGCTTTGTTAAGGAACGTCCGCAGAGGTCCGCCCTTTTTTACGCCCTCCCGCCTGTGAAACAGGATAGCATCGATGATCTGGGCCTGCTCCTCGTCGGAAAAGCCGCACTCTGGCAGAATTTTCTCCGCCATGCCTACCCCCGCTTCGTGATGGGGAATGTCCTTTGTATATTGGAGCCCTCTGCCGATATCGTGCAGCAGGGCCGCGCTGTAGATGATTTCCCGGGCAATGCCTGCCTGTTCTTCCAAATTGTAGATATAGGCCAGCCTTGCCACACTCAAGAAATGTTCCATATCATGTTTGCAGAAAATCCGATCGGTTTCTGCTTCTTCAATGGCCTCCATCGCTTCCTGGTATGCCGGATGGTTAAAAATTCGATTTACTCTTTCCATATTATTTCACCATTTGTAAAAAAGTCTGCTGCAGCGAATAGTCCTGTGCAAAATCTCCTCTGACCATGGTGGTCACAGTCTTTGTTCCTGGTTTTTGCACGCCTCGCATGGTCATGCACATGTGCTCTGCCTCAATCATAACCATGACTCCTTTGGGGTGAAGGTGGGTTTCCAGAGCATCGGCGATCTGGGCGGTCATCTGCTCTTGCAGCTGAGGTCTTCTGGCGTAAACTTCCACAGTTCTGGCCAGCTTGGACAGTCCCGCCACTGTACCGTCCGGTATATAGGCCACATGCGCTTTCCCGTAAAAGGGCAGCAGGTGATGTTCACAGGTGGAATAAAAGACGATGTCTTTTTCCAACACCATATTGTTGTTTTCCACGTGAAATTGCTTGGAAAGATGTGCCTCTGCGTCCTGGGCCATTCCTGCGTATATCTCTTCGCACATCCGGGCCACCCTGTCCGGGGTCTCTAAAAGGCCCTCCCTCTGAGGGTCCTCTCCGATCCCTTCCAGTATGAGCCGGACGCCTTCTTTGATTTTCTTTTGATCCATGTTGTTCTGTCTCCTTCTTTTTTTCCCATTGACAGAAAACAAAAAAGCTCTCCATCTATCATGATGCCGGTGAAAAACTTCTCCCTTCACATACATAATGCCAGAGCTTCTGTTGCAACGGGTGCGGAACATACACCGCAAGCAGCTTGTCCGTGCTTTTCGTTTCAGCGGCAACTCCCCATCCGCCGAACACTTGACGCGTACGTTCCTATTTTGCATGTTATTACGCTATACTCTATTATAGTACAAATTCAGGAAATTACAAGGATTGTACTTGGAAAATCATCAACCGTGTGCTATCCTGTTTTCAGCAATTTGAAACAGAAAGTGAATCAACATATGACGAAAAAATTACTTATTTTAACTACAGGAGGCACCATCGCCTCTGTAAAGACGCCCCATGGGCTGATCCCTGCTCTGACTTCCGAGGAACTGCTTTCTTACCTTCCCGAAATCGGCAGCGATTTTCTTTTAAAAACAAAAGCAGTCTGCAATCTGGACAGCACCGATATCACGCCGGAGCATTGGCTGCTGCTGGCAGGCTCCATCCGGGAAGAATATCATAATTACGACGGATTTGTCATCTGCCACGGAACGGATACCATGGCCTATACGGCCGCCGCTCTTTCCTATCTGATCCAGCATTCGTCCAAACCCATCGTTCTCACCGGGGCGCAAAAGCCCATCGGCTCTGAGATCACCGATGCCAAAGCAAACCTGCGGGACAGCATTCTCTATGCGGCCGATCCCCATTCCCGGGGCGTTCAGATCGTCTTTGACGGCAAAGTGATCCTGGGCACGAGGGCGAAAAAGACCAAGACTTTGAGCTTCGCGGCCTTTTCCAGCATAAACTACCCCTACCTGGCTACTATTCAGGATGGCCGGATCATCCGCTATCTGCCGCCCAGCATCGAAAAAAATCCGGTAGTCTTTTACGACCGGCTCAATCCCAAGGTCTTCCTGCTCAAGCTGACGCCCGGAATTTCCCCGGTCCTTCTTGGCGAAATCTTTCGCCTTTACGATTGCATCATTATCGAGAGTTTCGGCGTGGGCGGCATTCCCGACACGCTGGAAAGCGAACTTTTTTCCCAGTTGAGCAAATATGCTCCCCAGGAAAAGGTGCTGGTGATGACCACCCAGGTTACTTATGAAGGCAGCAATGTGGAGACTTACGAGGTGGGCCGCAGGCTCAACGAAACCTTCAGCATCTTGGAAGCCAAGGATATGACCCTGGAAGCCGTTCTGACCAAGATGATGTGGATTATGGCGGAGGATGGAATTTCCTGGCCGGAAATTTGCCGCAAATTCTACAAGTGCATCAATTCGGACACCCTTTATTGAGGGTGTCCGGCGGCTTACTCCGTTTCCTCCTCAGCTTCCTCCTTGAACGATTCCCCCAGTTCCTTCAGCATCTGCTCGCAGGCCAGTTTCTGGGCATAGCTGGAAACCGCCAGCCGGAGGGCCGCTTCCGACAGCTGAGCTTTGTCCTTGGTCTCTTCCAGCGACGCCGACACCTTTTTAAACTCTTCATCCATCACTTGGATATATCGTTCATAAAAATCCCGAACTTCACCGTCTTCAATCCTGGCTTTTAACAGCTCTCCCGTATCCGTCACAGACAGAACCTGCTTTAAAAGACAGATTGCCGTCAGATAAGCGATATGCTCTCGATTGTACTTTTTCCCCTTGGCTCTCGGCAGCAGCCCTTTTTTAATATAATTGTTGACCATCGCCGCCGTCAGATTCTCGTCCAGCTCCAGTCCGGCATGCTGCCTGGGCATGTAGCTGAGCACCTGATCCATATATAAATCGATGTCCGGAATATCATCCCATTTATTTGGCCTTTTTTCTTCCAATACCTTCTTAATTGTTTCCATCCTTTATACCTCTTTTCTGTATAAATAATTCCTTATTATGCCATTCTATATACAAGGACTCCATATTGGAGCTTTATTGGCTGCACCAATAGTATATATCATATATAAATAATTGTAAATAGTCTTGACCTCATTACAATTACATAATATAATATTAAATATTACATTAAACAATTTTTATTATCCCGTAGTATCAAGTAATGTTTAAGAACTCATAAAAGAGCTGGACTTACTGATAGATTCCAAGTTTCAAGAAAGGGGGATTCACCATGCAAATCTGTGTTCTCGGAGATTCCGTTGCCAAAGGGGTCATCTACGATGAGGCGAGGAACAAATATACGTTTTTGAAAAACAGTTTTATCAATCTGTTTTCCAGTGTGAGGCAGATTCCGGTAAAAAACTTGGCCCGCTTCGGCTGCACGACCACCAAAGGACGGGAAATCCTTGAAAAGCATAAAACCCAGCTGTCTCTATACGATTATACCATTCTGGAGTTCGGGGGAAACGATTGCAACTATAACTGGGAAGAAATATCACGGACACCGGAAAAGGACCACATGCCTGCGGTCCCCTCATCTGTTTTTAAGGATACTTACACTACAATCCTGAAGCAGGTCAGAGCCTGCGGAAGTCAGCCGATCCTTCTTTCACTGCCCCCTCTGAACCCGCAGCGTTTTTTCGACTGGGTCTGCAAGGGGCTGAACAAAGAGAATATTTTAAACTGGCTCGGCGATATCGATTATATCTATCGCTGGCACGAAGCCTATAATCTCATGGTCTTTCAATTGGCCCAGGAGCAAAATGCCCCTCTGATCGATATTCGTCGGATTTTCCTTGAAAACCGTCATTACGGCGAGCTGCTCTGTTTGGACGGCATGCATCCCAACGAAAAAGGACATGCGCTGATTAATTCTGCACTAGTTGATCTAATGATTTAAAGGTATACCCGAGTTCCTCCCACTTTGTCAGTAGTTCATCGAGAATTTCGGCATTGGTCTGGGAAGTACTATGGAGCAGGACGATGGCGCCCGGGTGTACCCTGGGGATCAGCTTTTTAAAGGCTTCTTCTCTGGATGGCTGCTGGCTCTCATACCAGTCCACATAGGCCAGGCTCCAGAAAATGGTATGGTAGCCCAGCTCCTTAGCCATTTCCAAATTGGACTCGCTGTACTTTCCCTGGGGCGGGCGATAAAACTTCTTCATTTCCTTCCCTGTGGTTTTTTTGTACAGTGCTTCCAGGTCCTTAATTTCTTTTGAAAAATCCTCCATGGTGGATATCTGAGACATATCCGGGTGATGGAAGGTGTGGTTTCCTACAATATGCCCTTCTTTCACCATTCGTTTCACCAGCTCGGGATTAGTCTGCAAATAATTACCCACCACAAAGAACGCCGCGGGGACCTTATGCTTTTTCAAAGCATCGAGGATTTTGGCCGTATGCCCGTTTTCGTATCCCGCATCAAAGGTCAGATACAGGACCTTCTCCTGGGTTTTTTCCGCATAATAGGCATTATACTTTTTCAGGTATTCCGCCGTCGCATTGGCAACCGGAGGCTGCCCCGCCTGCTGGAAGCTCAGGCCCCAGTTTCCGTCTGCCGATGTGGAGACAGCATCCTTTTTAAAGACGCCGGCTGCCAGACCGACACCAACAAATGCTACTGCGAAAAGGGCCACTACTGCCGTTACACGCAGCAGTCTTTTTTTTCGAATCATTATAATCATAAAAAATCACCACCCAGTCAAGTATATTGGGCGGTGATTCAAACTATGCTTTTAATGCGGGAAAGGGTACAGGCCTCTTACCGCTTTCTGCCATACAGCCCTTCTATTTTTCCGATACTGGCATCAATTCTCCAGTCGTAGAGTCCATGACAAATCCGCCGATCTGAATATCCTCAGGAATCAATGGATGATGTTTCAGCAAATCAACCGTTTCTCTGACTGAAGTATTCACATCGTCAAACCCGCTTAGCCAGCGTTCAAAATCGATTCCACAATAGCCCATCATATCCAGCGATTTCTGAGATACGCCCCGCTCCTTCATATGCGCAATCATGGCCTTGCTGTCCATGTGCTGGACGCCGCAGTCGGTGTGTCCGACCACCAGAATGGTTTCCACGCCCAATTCATAAATGGCAATCAACAAACTCCTTACGACACTTCCAAAAGGGTTCGCGATCACGCCGCCGGCGTTTTTTATGATCTTTACATCACCGTTTTTCAGGCCCATTGCCGAAGGCAGAAGCTCGGTCAGTCTGGCATCCATACAAGAGAGTATAGCCAGCTTTTTATCCGGGTATTTGCTGGTGACGTAGGCCTTATAGCTTTCCTCTTCTACAAATTTTCGGTTGTATTCCAGTATTTCTTCAATCATTGATTACTCCTATGCATGTGGTATGTCGGTAAACTCTGAAATTTCTCTGTTGATCGTGCACAGGTCTTCCAGGGATAAATCCTGAAGGCGTTCATGTCCTGTAATTCTGGCAAAGGTCTCCAGCTCTCTGCAGGTACAGCTCAGGAAATTGGCCACTCGCTGAGCCGCGGCTTCTTCTTTGAGTCTGGATCGCAGTTCCGGGTCCTGGGTAGCCACGCCCACCGGACATTTACCGCTTCCGCAGATGCGGTACTGCTGACAGGCCGCAGCGATCAGCGCCGCTGAAGCAATGGCCACAGCGTCGGCCCCCATAGCCAGTGCTTTGGCAAAGTCAGAAGATACCCGCAGGCCGCCGGTAATCACCAGCTCTATGTCCGCGCCAACTTCATCCAGATATTTTCTCGCTCGGCTGAGGGCATAGATGGTGGGAACGCTGGTTGCATCTCTTACCAGTTTGGGGCTGGCTCCCGTAGCTCCGCCTCTGCCGTCGATGGTGATAAAATCAGGTTCCGCGAAAACGCAGAATTCCAGATCCCGTTCAATACGGCCGGCAGCGATCTTGATGCCGATGGGACGGCCTTCCGATTCCAGCCTCAGCTTTTGCACCAGCGCCCGCAGATCCTCCTTACTTTTAATTTCTTCAAAAGAGGAAGGACTGATCACATCCTGGCCCAGGGGTTTGTTTCGAATTCTTGCGATTTCCGGCGTCACCTTGTCTCCCGGCAGATGACCGCCCATGCCCGGCTTGGTGCCCTGGCCGATCTTGATCTCAATGGCATCGGCTTTTTTCAGGTTTTCCGGCGTAACGCTGTATTTGTTGGGAACATATTCAAAGATATATTTATAAGCTGCATCCATCTCTTCCGGCAGAATGCCGCCTTCCCCGCTGCACATGGCCGTCTTTGCCATAGCGCTTCCTTTCGCCAGGGCAACTTTTGTCTCTTTGGAAAGCGCTCCGAATGACATGTGGGAAATATAGACGGGACTTTCCAAAACCATCGGTTTGGCAGCTCTGCGCCCAATTATGGTGGTCGTGTCCACTTCCGCATGCTCTGACAACGGCGGCGGGTTGAGCTGTGCTCCCAAAATCAGAATGTCGTCCCAGTTGGGCATGGGCATCTTGGTACCCATGGCTTCGATAATGGTCTCTCCGGTTACTGACATCTTGTGAATCTCATCCATATAGCGGCAGGAGGCATCGGCTCTGGCATACTCGGGATCATAATCCAGCGAACCTTCGCCAGGAGAAGCTTCCTCCGGCGGCGCTGCCTGAACCTCATCGTCATCGATCTTTTCAAAAACGCTCCTCGGCTGCCCGCAAATCGGACATTCACTCAGACTATCGATTGTTTTTCCCGGCTCTTCGGTAAAGATATAACCGCAGATGCCGCATTTGTATACTCCCATCTTCTTCTCCTTTACTCAATAACAGTTGCAGCGACGAATTGATCCCTTGCTATATCCTTAGTTGGACCCCTTTTTATTACAGCGGGGGCATTTCCCTTGGAAAATAATATTGTGATCTTCTATTGTAAACCCCTGTTCGCTCAGGTCCAGCTCGTTCAGCCTGTCCATATAGGGTACGTCCATATCGAATACCTGTCCGCAGTCCGTACATTTCAGATGGTAGTGTCCGGAGATATTAAAATCATAGCGGTCTGCCGAATTGGGAATCTGGATACGCAGGATCTGCCCTTGCTGAGCCATTTGATTGAGATTGCGATAGACAGTTGCTTTGCTGATTCTCGGATACTCGCGAATTACTTCCTCATATACCATCTCCGCCGTGGGATGATTATGAAGCTGATTGACAGCTTTCAAAATAATATCCTTTTGCAGCGTATTTCTGGTCTGCATTATGGTCACCTCCTTATTGATAATAATTATTATTTAAGATTATATTCTATTTTTAGAGGTTTGTCAATGGCAGACAAATTTTCTCAAACAAAAAGGATTGCCCTGGCAAAACGTTTCCCTGCCGCCGCAATCCTCAAAATCTCCCATTGTCTTATAGTTTCTAAATCCCGTCGCCGTAAACCCTGACCTGCTCCACCATATGGCCGATATTTCCTTCTCCTGCGAACTTCTCCAGATCAAAGAAGTTTTCATTCATATCCAGCCAAAGCAGAGGATGGGTTTCTTCCTTCAGATCCACGCTGCGGACCAGCGAACCCACGTATACTTCAACGACGCAGTTCTGATTAAAGTAAGTGAAGTTCATCATATGCTTGAGCACGATTTGATCCCGGCCGATGCCGGTTTCTTCCGCCAGCTCCCGATAGGCCGCGGCCAGTCCGTCCTCACCCGGCTCGATCTTTCCGCCCACCAGATTGAACTTTCCTTTATATGGATCCTTCGTCCGTTTGCAAAACAGCAGTTTTTCCCGGGAGGGATTATAGACCATGATACAATTATATCCCTGCATGTCCGCCTACTTTCCTGCAAACCGCACCATGTTCTGATTGCCGCTTTTGCGCACTTCGATTCCTTTGATGCTGCGAATATATTTTTTAAACTGGGAAAATCCGTAATCCTGTACATTGAAATTATCGTATTTTTGATGCAGCTCCTGCCCCAGAATACCCAGATCAACGCCTTCTCTGCCGCCGGCCTTAACCAGCTCGACCACAAAATCCTCCACATTGTTTCCCTCCGCCAGCTTGACGGAAACATAATTCCCTTTTTTCAGGAGGCGGATCTTGGGGAACTCTTCCAAAAGCTTGGAAAGCAGACTGTAGCCGTAGCTTCGTACGTCAAAGTCCGGATACAGCTTGAGCAGCCGGTTGCCCAGCTCAGCCAGCCCGGTCTCCCTGCCATTGTTGGTATTTTCTGTGATGATCTTAACGATGGCATCCTCAATCGTGGACTTGTCGATGTCCTTGACTGCCGCTTCTTCCTTCGTCTCTTCTTCTCCCTGGAGCAATTCCAGCCTGGTGAAAATATCGCAGGCCTTGCGGAAAGCCATGGGTGTCTTTTTTTCACCCATTCCGATCACCGTCAGCCCGGATTCTCGGATGCGGCTGGCCAGCTTGGTAAAATCGCTGTCGCTGGAAACAATGCAGAATCCGTCCACCGTACTGGTATACAAAATATCCATAGCATCGATAATCAGCGCCGAGTCCGTGGCGTTTTTGCCGGTGGTGTAGCTGAACTGCTGGATGGGCGTGATGGAACTGGAAAGAAGTTCTTCCTTCCAGCTGGAATTCTGACGGCTGGTCCAATCCCCGTAAATCCTCTTGTATGTGACGTTTCCGTATTTGGACAGCTCGTCCAAAATCGGGTCGATGTATTTTGCCGAAACATTATCGGCGTCGATCAGTAGCGCAAATCTCTTATCCAAATTATTCTCCTATCTCTTGATGCTCTCAAAGCAACCTTATTTCAAGAAATCTATTGCATCTAATGGTAGCATTTTTCAGAAAAGAAGTCAAATAGAGAGCAGCTCTCGGTTTGAGAACTGCTCTCTTTGCTAAATGATTTATTCTTATCTTTCAGCGTCGATCTTTGCAATCGCTTTTTCCAGAATGTCAAGTCCTGCGTTCACCTGTTCGTCGGTGATCACCAGCGGCATCAGGAAGCGGATGCAGTTGTCTCTCACGCCTGCGCCCAGAACGACCAGGCCGTTTTGCATACACTCGTTGATAATGGCTTTTGTTTCCGTCTTTGCCGGCTCTTTTGTGGCTCTATCCTTAACAAACTCCAGAACCAGCATGGCGCCGACGCCTCTGGCATCGCCGATAATCTCATATTTCTCTTTCATTTCCTGGAAACGTTTCATGGTCATGTCGCCGATATGTCTTGCTTTCGCGCAATAATCGTCCCGTTCCATGATTTCCAGAACCTTGAGAGCCGATGCAGTTGCCAGAGCGTTCCCGCTGTATGTACCGCCCAGTTCTCCTGGAGAAACTGCTTCCATAATATCTTTGCGGGCCGTTACGCAAGCTACCGGAATACCGCCTGCAACCGATTTGGCGCTGACCACAATATCCGGTCTCACGCTCCAGTGTTCACATCCGAACATCTTTCCGGTACGTGCATAGCCCGCCTGAATTTCATCCGCGATCAGCAGGATTCCATACTTGTCGCACAAACGTCTCAATTCCTGAACAAATTCATCTGGTGGAACGATGAAGCCGCCTTCGCCCAGAACCGGTTCCAGAATAATCGCTGCCGTTTCGTCGGGAGCTACATATTCCAGGAAGAAGCTTTCCTCGAACATCTTGGCGCAGTGCATGTCGCAGGAGCCCTTTTCCAGTCCATATGGGCATCTGTAGCAGTATGGGAACGGGAAGCGGTTCACGCCCTGCGGCAGGGGTCCGAAGCCGGTCTTGTATGGATGGCATTTGCTGGTCATGGCCATTGTCATATAGCTTCTGCCGTGGAAGGCTCCGGCAAAACAGATGATTTCTGTTCTTCCGGTATATCTTCTTGCCAGCTTAATGGCATTTTCATCCGCCTCAGCGCCGGTATTGACCAGGATCGTCTGTTTTTCTCCTTCAATCGGGATAATTTCATTGAGCTTTTCCGCCAGTCTGGGATATTGTTCATAGTTGAACACATTCAGATTAGGTGCGAAATATTTGTCGCACTGTGCTTTAACTGCTTCCACAACTTCTGGGTGGGAATGGCCGATATTCAGCACGCCGATACCTGCTACAAAGTCAAGGAATACATTTCCATCCACATCCTGGACCATTGCGCCTTCTGCTCTGTCCACGAATACAGGAGCCAGCATGGCAACCGCATCGGTAACATTATCCTTTCTTACCTTTAACAATTCGGTGGATTTTGGACCCGGTACCGTATCTGTAACGATCTTTGGCAAGCTTGTTCTAAGTGACATATTTTCTCCTCCTCTTTCTATCTCTTTCAACGTTTTTCAATTAATAACACTCCGCATAAATTTCCTGAATGAGCTCCTTGGTCAGAGGCACATAGGAATTGGTGACCAGGCGCTGCTGGTTGGCTAACACCGAATCGGCAAAGACCTGGATGTCCTCCTCCTTGAACCCATATTCCCGCAGGGGCTTAAGATGGAGAATGGTCTCCTCCAGCGCCGCCAGATTCTTCAGGGCATCCGCTTCGGTTCCGCCCAGGATGCGGGCGATGGTCTTTTTGAAGTCGGCGATCTTGCCCTCCGGTTTCAATACCTCATACTTCTCCAGCACCTTGCCGAAGAGGGCGTAGTTGGATTCTCCGTGGGGTACGTGGTAGGTACCGCCCAGAGGGAAGGACATGGCGTGGACCGTGGCACAGCCCGCCTGCAGGAAAGCGATTCCGGCGTAGCAGGCAGCGGTGGAAAATTCATCCAAATAATCCAGCCTGGCATCCGGGCCCCCTTCTCCGATCCTGCGGAAGCCCTCCAGAATCAGCTCCATAGCCTTGACGCCATAAAGCTCCGAGGTCATGGTGGCCCTGGCCGGCGACAGATAGGATTCCACCGCGTGGATGAGGGCGTCGATGGCCGAAGAGGCAAAGGGCGCGTAAGGCAGGGTCTTGAGCATGTCCGGAATCAGGCACACGTCCTGGGGAATCAGCAGATCGGACACCAGACCCAGCTTGGTGGTGTCCCCGTTTTCGTCCCGCACGATGGCCACGGAAATGTTGGTGACCTCCGAACCGGTGCCGCAGGTGGTTGGAATGGCCACCAGCTTCTTGGCCGGCACCACCTCGGCTTCTTTAAAGAACAGCTGATGCACCGTGCCGGTGCGCTTTAAGGACAGCAGCTTTCCGATGTCCATGATGGCGCCGCCGCCTACCGCGATGACCCGGTCATAGGAATCCTCCTTGATGGCCGCGAAAATATCGGTGATCATCTCCTCCGAGGGCTCCCCGGCTCCGAATTTCTCCTGGAACACCACCTGGCAGGAAAGACCCAGCTCTTTCATGAAGGGCGTGTAGACGAATTCATTGGTGAAGAGCAGATCCCGCGCTCCCAGCTGGAATTCCTCGGCAAACGCCTGAAAGGTTTGGAACTTGTGCAATTGTCCTTTGATCAGTATTTCTTTCATGGTTACGAACCTCCTTTTGGTCCCTGGAATCGTCCCTGGCGTTTCTTACGCCTGATCCCAAGCTTCGATGATTTCCGGAATGACCTTCTTCAGATCGCCGCAGATGGCGTAGTCGGCCAGCTGCATCATCGGCGCTTCCGGATCCTTATTGATGGCCACGATGATATCCGAGGTCTGCATCCCGGCCAGATGCTGGATGGCCCCCGATATCCCGCAGGCAAAATAGATGTTCGGCTTTACGGTGGTGCCCGTCTGTCCAACCTGATGCGACTGATCGATCCATCCGGAATCTACGGCTGCACGAGAGGCGCCCACCACGCCGCCGACCTTCTTAGCAAAGGCTTCGATTAATTCAAACCCGGAGGCATCCCCCAGGCCTCGTCCCCCGGAGCAGATGATCTTGGCGTCGGTCAGGGATACCAGTTCCTTGGCCTCCTTGACCACGTCCAGGATCTCCACCTGTATGTCCGCTTTGCTCAGCTGGGGCTGTATTTGCACCACTTCGCTTTTCAGGCTCAGGTCCTTCTC
>CABJAP010000022.1 GCA_902363595.1 Clostridia bacterium
AAGCCGTTGGGTAGCTTGACATAATTCCAAATACCTTCTGTTTTGACCTCTAAGCCGCCAAATAGGGCTTGGAGTGCGTTGTTCGCATAATCGATTCCATTCATGCCACGCACCCCCTAATCTGGACAAGACACCTAAAAAATACTGCTTTTAAGCGCCCCCCCCCCCGACAAAATTTTGGACGGGATAGGCTCAATCCCAACAATTTTTCTGATCGACTGTGTATCCAACGTCATGTGCGAGCCGGACGGTAAATGTTGAATTGTGCCAGCGCCCTGAAAAGTCAGTGTTGTTCCAGATATTACAAGACTAATCGCTGCGCTTGTATGTTTATTAGGGCTTACGTTTGGCAACATATTTGCGCCAACGATCCTGCCATCAATTAGACAGCACCGAACAGGTGAAGTCGTTGTCCATAAATAGACATCAAACTCGTTGTATTTATCCACATCCGGCACGGTTATGCTACCGCTGCTCCACCCGGTGCCATTCTCCCACAATACTTTGTTTCGTGCCGCCATCAGTTTAAAGATATCTTTCAGCCCTTTATTTAACTTTTCTATTCCATTACTCATTCTCTTTCCTTTCCCACCCCTCCAGGCGGGAGAGGTGTCTTATTTATATCTGCCAGCCGCATAATAATTAAGCTGGGCGCTAAAATTGCCCGGACTGCTATTATAAATCCGATATGCAATGTCACTTACCCGGGCGATTACAAAGCTGACTACAATTTGATGCGTAGTATCGCCGGACACAAACGCAACCGGCTCTGCTACAAACGTAAGAGGTAACGCAACTGATCGAGCTGGAGCCATGTACCCTCCATACGGTCCTGCTTCTGTAAAGGCTACGTTTTCTAACTTTTCACGCCCCCAACACTCTGCCCGGCCGTTGACATACTTGACCACATGCCAGATACCTTCGTCATACTCCTCGACAATTGCGTTTGCTATAAACAGCTGCACCAACCTATTAAGATTTAGGCCCCCCCCCCCGACGTTAAATCAATGCCTGCGGCCTTTGCGGCTGCGATGGTTTCATCGGAGATGAGGTTTTCCCAGTTCGAATTTTGGGTATTCTGGAATTTAAGCAATTTGCCTAACACGGTAGCTACGGTATCGCCACTTTGGATATTTAAAGCCTCAGCAGCTTCGGCAAAGGTGACGATCTGTGCATCCAAGTTTTCAACCGCTCCAGTTTCCCCCTTTTCCCCCTTCGGTCCAGTTGGGCCGGTTGCTCCCGTGTCCCCCTTTGGACCTTTAATATTGCCAGTGTATACCCATTTTGCCACGCTTGCGGCTCCCGCCACCGTACAGCGATATGTATTACCTGTGCTGGTATTGAGATAACAGTCATCCACAATTGCGGCCGTTATGCCGCTGCCGGAAAAGATTGTCGCTGTTGTTGAGGTCCCTGTGATCTTTGTTCCCTGCATCCAATGTGTCCCTCTTTGCCCCTGCGGGCCAGTGCCTCCGGTTTCCCCCTTGTCTCCTTTCGGGCCAGCCGGGCCAGTGCCTCCGGTATCTCCTTTTGGGCCTTTAATATTACCGATTAATGTTCTTGCCATATTAAGCTCCTTCCGTTACAAAATAAAGTGTTCCGTTATCGAGTTCAAACTTCGGTGCTGTACCGCCGTCTGCATAATTCGACCAAAGATTTCCCTCCTGATCGACCGACATTGTAAAAAACGCATTTACGGGAGTCACGACACCGCTTTCGCCGGGCGGACCCTGCGGGCCGGTGTCACCTTTTTGACCCTGTAGGCCCTGAGAGCCATCTTTTCCAGGCTCCCCTTTCTCGCCTTTTTCTCCTTGAGGGCCTTGCGCACCGGTAAACTCTCCAGCTGCAAGCTTTCTTTCAATTTCGTTTTTCACAAGCGTTGTGGCTTCTGTTGCGCTCTCCGCCGCCGCTGCATTGATCTCAGCTTTATCCGCTGCTGTCTTTGCTCTATCCGCCTGAGTCTCTGCTGCGGTAGCGGCTGTTTCGGCCCGCCCTGCTGCTGCGGTCGCTCTCGGTATTGATTCTCTTGCTTCCATGATTAGAGCGTCCAGCACGCCGTATTCATCGCTACTCTCAACAGCGCTGTCCGATATAATGTTTTTTTCAACATCGAATATGAGAAGGAAGCTGACTAAAATCCTTCCACCCGTTCCGACGATCTGTATCTGTCCAACCTGCCGGCCGGACTCCGCAAACATCTGCAAAGTCGGCTGAATCGTCACCACGTTACCGCTGTATGTGCAGTTGTTATAGACCTCTTTGCCGGATGGCTTTTTGATATAAACCCTCACCTCAGCGCCGGAGGGTATATTATAGTCCGCTAAAATTAACTCGATTGGTATCGTGTTTGTGCCCTGCACATAGTTGATCGGGTACGATATGCTCTTGCTTGCGACAAATATTTGCAATGTTATTTTATCCATATGTTCCTCCCTTCTCTACGATAATACTTTGCCATTCACGGTAATTCGGCCTGGGTAGATGAGCGTTCTATTGCTCCCGCTGTTATCACTCATAGTAAGGCCAGCAGAGGACAATCTAATCGTATTTCCACCGGGATAGGTCAGCTCGATTGTATTTGCCTGTCCTGCTTGTGTAACCTCAATTTTGATCTTTCCTCCAGCAATTGTAATCTTTGTTCCGTTTGCCTCGCTTATAATCGTGCTGCCGTTTATGGTGACCCCGTTTATCGTTGTTCCGGTTATAATTCCTCCCGTTATGGTTGCCCCCAGAATCCTAATCGCTGCCAACGTGCCAGCGGTAATTAAATCTGCGCTAAAGCCTTTCGCAGTACCAAACGTTGACCACTTCCAGTCAGTCCCATCTGCGGTACGTGTATTTGCAATTTGAAAGCCCAGCGTCCCAAGACACATAGCCCCGTAAGTGCTGCTACTCGGATCCAGGTCCTCAAAGAGGATCGCCCGAACATCCTGCTTTTTTGCAATCGTCTTTTGCACCCGCAGGCTGGCCTTCATTCCATCCACGATACCTTGAATTTGCTGTGCGATTAATGAACCATCTTGCCTGATCGCACTATCAACCCGATTAAAAATTGAAGAAACGTCCTGAAAGTAGTTATATTCAAAGTCTCCTAACACAGCGCTCTCGGTACGCTGTTTCAGGCAATCGTAAACCATTTCAATCACTCTTGCATCGGTCTGTATTCCCAGTTTTCTATGTTTGCAATGCACCGTATCGCCAAGGCCGACCGTTTCCAGCACCTTATATTCTTCATATTCAACGGTGTTTTCCAACAGTTCCATGTCCGCCGCAATGGTTACTTTCGGCTTATCAATCCCGGCCGCAAATTCTGCATCGCACTTCTTCACAAGCTCCCGCCTGAGCGTGGTTAAGTCTGCACATACAATGATCCCGTTCTCCGCATCTTCCTCGCTTGCATCGTCTTGGAGCTTGATATCGTCGTACTGGATCACCTTCGTGCAGACAACCGGATACTTCCTGATTAGCGGAGAATCTACCCACGGGGCGCTGCCATCCAACATGTGGCCGTTATAGGCTTTTGGTACGATCCTGGTCACAACGTCGCAAGTGTCAACCTCTTCGGAAAATCCATCGACCTTGATGTTTTTTCCATATAGGACTTGTACGCCCTTGTCGCTGCCAATCTGCAGGTCAACGTGGACCGTGTAATTATCAAAAAAGATTTCCCCGCCCCACCGGTTCACGAAAGAGTTTTCATTATCGCCATTGATTGCCTCGATTAAATTCATCGTCTGGTAGTAGGCCGTGGACAAACCCGTTATATCCGACACGCCTTTATACTTGCTATTCGGCGCCGTCATAAGGTCAAGCGCCTCCTGGCCAGTTTTATTTGTTGGTCGGATATCAATTAAAAAGCAATCGTCCTTTGCGTCCATAAAAATTGGTTCCGCCGTAGCAGTCACCTTTGTGTCAGTTACAGTTTTCTTCCTGATCCGGTAAAGCTGCTCTTTATTATAAAATGGAGCCTTAATTACTGCCCCCTCATCGATGTACCTCCACCGCTTTATTTCTCGCCCTCCGGCTGTCTCAGTCAAAACTGGATGCTCAAGTTCAAGCGACCAGGCATCATTGATCTTTGCGCTGATCTTGCAGGCAGTTGGCATTAATACCATATCGCCGTTTTTCTCATAATCAGTATTTCCCGCACTATAAATTTGTATCATAAGCACCTCCAGTTTGGTATAACTTCAATCTTAAATCCGTCGGAAGCAGATAGCCGGATATTCCCTGGCTTCAATCGGCCATCCTCATAATATCCATATACCTGCGCATTGATTAACGTCCCATCCTCCCTGTAGGCGATCATCAGGTCCGTATCAACCGTTGCGTTTTGACCGACATTTACGGCCAGCGTCTTGCCGTTGATGTCCAGGGCGCAAATTCCCTCGCCCGTGATCTTATAGATCGGGCAAGAGGTGTGATAGGGGTTATAAGTAATCTCCTCCAGCGTGCAGGCCCGCAGACCAGCAACCAGATAGGTGAATGGATCACATGAAAAAGACGGGGTAATGACGCCCGTTTCTTTCGCCTCTCTCTCATTTTCACCGACAACGACATGCTTCACCTTATAAAACACTGTGCCATCATCTGTAAATTTCAGCTGCCTGTCACCGGATGACGATAACAGCCAATCCTTGACGGCCCGATAGGTTTCGCCCCACCGGTCCGGATTTGTTATGTAGTTCATTTCGACTTCGATCGAGATATTTCCGTAGCCGTCTTTCTTGATCAAGGTTCCGTCCCGGCCAGCTATATCAAGTTCCGATATCTTGAGTTCTGGCGCCGGAATGTTTGGCCTTTGCGCAATCATAACGCCAAGGTCAGATGCTTTCACGCCGTTATATTCAACATCAAACATACTACCTTCCTTTCGCTCTCATTGCTCCCTGCTGCCGTCTTGATATATGCCGCTCCGTTTTGTTGTAGATTGGCGTACCGTCCAGCATGACCGTGTTTTGCAATACAATTTCCTGAGTACCTGCTGCCGTGGCTCCCGCAAAAGCGGCATCCATCGTGATACCGTCCTGCATGTTACCAGCCAGCCCCTTTATTGCCTTTTGCAGCCGTGGCTGACTCTTTTTAATGCCGCCGATCATCAGGTCAATCATATCCGGCATCCACTTCGGAGCGTCCACAAGCGGCCCTTCATCCGGTACGGTAAAGTGCAGGAAGGACCGAATCTTAGCCGCAATATCAGACACCGCACTGGTAATATTGCTGACCATACTTTTTATGCCGTTAATCAGCTCTTGGATAAAATCTTTCCCCCAGTTGTATGCCTTTTTCGGAAGATCGGTAATAAAGTCGATGGCCTTGTTGAAGCCGTCCACAATGGAATCTTTGATATTGCCCGCCTTTGTTTTGATTGACGTCACCATGTTCGTGAATGCGGTCACGACACTATCTTTGATCCCCGCAACCTTATCACCGAAGCCCTGGAAAAACTCTTTCACTTTCGTGAGGATCGTGTTAACCGCATCCCGGAACCAGGCGCATTTGTTGTATAGCACCACCACAATTGCGATAATGGCCGTAATCACCGCTATGACAGGATGGGCCATGATGAGCGTGAACAACCCGCTCACCACGGTTTTTATGCCGCCACACACCGTTGTAATGACGGTTTGAAAACCTTTAAACAATGTCCCGATTGCGGTAATGCCTTTTAGTTGATTAATCGCAAAGGCCATCTTGCCGAAAAATAGTAGGGCCGGAGACAGTAGTGCCACGGCTCCCACAATCGCCATGATCCCGGTTTGCACGCCGGAAGGTAAGGAAGTAAATGCGGTGAGAAGTTTTGTCGCAAACTGCATGATCAGCGTTATGACAGGCTGTATCACCTCCGCAAAATTTGCCACGGCTACCTGCAGATCATTCTGTGCCTGCTTATATTTATACAGTTCCGGGTTTGTCTTTTTATAGGTCTCAAGTGCGGCATATGCGCCGCCCTTTGCAAGTGCGTCAAGAACAAGATTTTGTTTCTCTGCGTCCGTCGTACACTGTGCAAGTTGGGCATCAAAATTTTCCGCCCCGATTCCGACACGGTCCAGATATTCGCCAAACTGTCCAACCGATTTCCCGGTTGCAAGGGTTTCTTGTATTCCGTCCGCAATGCCCTCAATTTTCAGTGTGTCCGTAAACTGTGAAAATGCCCCGGACACCCCTTCTACCGCTTTGACAATATTTGTGTTATCAAAACCGGCTTCAAATAAGTTCGCCATCGCTTCAACGGAAGAATCCGACTCCCCGCTGATCGTGTTGAACTCATCAAACGACTTCCCGGCCTTATCCATGCTTACGCCCGCATTTGCGGCGTTGGATTTTAGGAATGACAGATCGGTTCGAAGCTCTTCCGTCGCTGCCACGCTTCCCAGAGCGGCTAAACCCAAAGCGCCCGCACCTTTTGACAGGCCGGAAACTTTCTTCCCTGCTGCCGTGGCTTTCGTCCCAAGTCCTCCAAGTCCTCCGCCAAGGCCATTAAGCTGCTTCTTTGTCTCTGCAGCGGCCTCTTTTAATCCGTCAAACTTTCGTTCCGTGTCAATGATTTCCCGTTGCAGGGCATCATATTTATCCTTTCCAAGAGTTCCAGCTTCCAGCTGTGCCTTGGCCTGTTTGTCCGCCTGTTTCAGTGCGTCAAGCCTGGTTTTCGTGTCCCCGATCTCCGTTTGTAATAGCTGCTGTTTCTGCGCAAGTAGCTGCGTATTGGTCGGATCAAGCTTTAAGAGTCGATTCACGTCGTTTAGGCTGGTCTGCGTTTTGGATAATTGCTTATCTATGCCTGACAGGGCCTTGTCAAGCCCTTTGGTTTCACCATCAATTTCAATTGTTATGCCTTTTATTCTTTTTCCGCCTGCCACGCTTTCACCCCCTAAAGCCGATCAATATCACGCTGCGTTGCCATAACCGGATAATCGTATTCATCGTTTTTTAGTTCAACGAACATGTCGTTCACCATTCCAATCGTGAGAAGATCCAGATCGGATATAGCAATACCGCACTGCACACACCTCAGCATGAACAATGCGGTATTAACTTCACGGTCTATTTCTCGCTGTTTTTTTTTGACTTTGAGAGCTGCAAATTATCAAGCCCCCAAAGTTCAAGGATTGCGGGGAACACCTCATAAATGTTGAACATCTCGAATTGATCAATCCATTCATCAACGCTGCCCGGCTGTGATGGGTCCCCGTGTTTGTGCATCAAATAAGCGATGTTCTCAAACACCTCCAGCGTCTCAATCGGTAATTCGCTTTCCGGCTCCTCATATAGAGTACCGTCTTTTTTGCACCTTGCTTTCAATTCTTTCTTATATCGTTCCTGCGCTTCCAGCTGTTTTGCGATCTTGCTCATGTCAACAAAGATATCCCTGCGGAATTTTATGCGGTACATCCGTGGGATTGCAGCGCTGGCTTTTAACCTGCACTCGATCCCGTTTATTTCAATCGTTCTTTCCATTATACAGCTGCCTCCTGTTTCACATGTACTTCGTTAAACCAATTGTTATAGACTTCTGCGTCAGTTTCTTCCGTCGTTTTCCCCCGGACAATTCCGCTTGCCTCCGGCACCGCCGATATTGTGAGGGTTTCTGTTCCCGGTTCGGTTGTTTCTTCCACCGTCTCGGACTCCACGGTCGGCCGGGTCGATGTGCAGTTATAAAAGCAGAATCTTGTGCTTTTCTGATCGCCGTCAATCTGAAAGAGCAGAGCGAACTGTGTCGGCGATATGTTTGCGTTCTCGAACAGGACTTTCGCAACGTCCAGGACTTCCCCAAGTACCTTTTGCCGATATTCGTCAGGGGTCATGGCTATTTCGAGATCGCCCTCATAGCCGTTATTTGAGGACGCTGTATAATAGACGATTCCGTCCGCATAAAACGGGGTCAACTCCCCTTGAGGTTCCAAAGATATTGATACCGCACCAGGCACCGGGAACGGCTTCTCGTATGTTACCGTTCCGGGAATCTCTTCTTTTCTGACTGCGATATGAACATTTTTGATATTGAATTTCACTTTATTTTTTACCATGTCCTTCTCCTTTCATGGTAAACGAATATGCTACCATTAATAATTTTTCTGACTCGATGTAAAGATCGGGAGATTTCTCCCAATAGATTTGATTTTCGTCGAATAAGGTCTGTAATCTGCCTTCCAGTTCCGGATCCTTTTCATCCGCATATAACTCCACCGCCATATGTGTGAATGGAACATACACGGAACCATCCGCACTGAAATTGCCTGAACCATCTTCATAGTAGACAGCAAAGGGAACCTGCGGTTTCTTTTTCCATGCCTTATACCGACAAGGCACGATCCTATTTAATTTTTCATTTAGTTCCTGCAATGTCATTTTAATGCCCTTTCAAATTCGGCTGCCGCCTTCTGATGCAGCTCTTCCTCTACCGGAGCAATATGCACGACCGCAGCCACCCTGCCGCCATTCCTCTTTGCGTGCCCGTTTTCCAGCAGGTGGGTCAGCTGGTACTGTTTGTTGTAGATCGCCCGGCCTTTTTTTATTTTTCTTTGCGCCCAATTTTTCGCATAATCTCCCTTGTCCTTCGGTGAGGTCGCTTTCAACTTCTTAACGCCCTCCCTGGCAAGATTCTCCTTTGTCTGCTCAAGCGCTTCGGTTACCTCGTCCGTGTACTGATTCAGGCACTTCGTTATTTCGCTGGCAAGCTGATCTATCCTGACTGTGCTACCCATTTCCTTGCGCCTCCCTCAAATACAGTTCCGTGTATCCATCCCCACGGACATAGCGGCGATAGATCGTATATCGCTTCTGCCTAACCTCTGCGGACTCTGCGCCGTTATCATCAAATTCAGATATCACAACGCCAAGATCGGCTCTCAGGCCGGCTTGCGCCGCCTTATAATGCTCTGCCCCAGAAATCGAAAAAATCCCGCAGAACACGTTGTTTCTTGTCTCCAGCGGGGCATCGTTTCCGATCTCATCTGGGATATATTCTATTTTAATGAGCGTGCATACGTCATTTAACGCCGCCTGTTTTCTGCTTGTCAGTTTCATTCGTATACTCCCCGCTGAGGGACAATGCGTCCCTTACCTTTTCAAAGGCTTTCTCATACTTTTCCCCGTCGCCCTCAAAACCCATCAGCCATTTGCAGTAAAATTCTGCGCACGTAAAGACTAATGGGTTCGAGAGGTCCGTTACCGCAATTCCAACCCGACGCATTTCTGCGATGGCGGACTGGATGTTTTGCTCAATGTCCACATCAAGGATGTTTGTTTTTATGCGTAAGCGTTTGCGCATTGCTTCGATTTCCGTCATAATAACCCCCTACTAAATATTGCGGCCCGGAATAGAGCCGCCGTTATCTTACGCTGTCGCCTTTACGAGTTTTACAAAGGCTTCGCCAAGCGCTACCTGACTATCAAATATTGCCACGCCCAGGTATTTATTGCTGTTCGTATCGATGTCAAACTGAGTTTTTACGTTAACAGTCTCTGCTAGATTGCCGACAATTTTTTTAAAGTCTCCCAAATACGCCTCATGCTCGGCAACGCCAGAATCAATCATCACGGGATATCCGTAAACATAGTAGTCTTTGCCCTCACGGGTGACAATATCGTTCTTCCCTTTGTCCTGAAGCGGCATAAAGTCAGTAAACAGCGTTTTTTTACTCATCAAGAACTTAGCGTTCGGGTCATATCCGCCACCCAAAAGTCCAATTAACGCAAGAACGTTTTCGTTTGTCAAGGATGCACTTTTAGCTACCGTAACGCTATTATTTGCATTCCAAGTATTCGCTTTATCAACGCCCTGCGGTTCATTCGTTCCTGAGCCTGTGATCAGATACTTGGTAATCTTCAAGGAAATTGATTCTACCAGCATGTCCACAAGCCAGCTCTCAAAGGCATTGATCGACATGGTGGAAACCGTATCCGACACCTGGATCAACTTCACAATCTCATAGCCACCAAGACTAACCTCAACAAGTACGTCTCCGTCTGGTGTGATCGTTGCGTTTTCAGCGTGCTTTTGTGCTTCGGTGACAGTTCCCTCAACGGCAAATTTCACGTTGCCCTCAACTTGCAAGAGCGTGATCTCATTAAGCAGCGGAGCCTTCTCTTTCAACTTTATGATGATTTCCTCTACCGTTTCAGTTGGAATGGCCGCACCTGCGGAACTGGTTCCAGAATCAAAAGCCAGTTTCTCCGCCTGATTCAGTTCCTTTCCCATAAGGTTCTTAAAAAAAGCTTCACGGTAATTGCTCTTCGTCTGATTCATTTTTTCCTCTGATACAAAATTACTTGCTGCCGGTGCGACCACCTTGTTCTCTTTCAATGCGTTCAGGTTTGCCGCTTCGTTCGCCGCCGCCTCAAAGTCTCGGTCAAGTTTTTCGATTGCTTCACGCTTCTTTGCAGCTTCATCAACCTTTCCGGCATCCAGCAGCGCCTGCGCTTCGTTCATTAACGTTTCTCTGTTTTTCAAATATGCTTCTCTGTTCATTTCTTACCTCCGTAATTTTAATAAATTTAACTTTTCTTGCTCAACAGCCTTCCCACTCAAGGCTGACCTGGCTTCTTTTATTTGCTCCGGCGTCAGGATCGTTGCGACGGAATTGTAAAGGCCGTTCGCAGCTGGAAGGATTTCATCAACCAGACCCAACGCCGTGGCCCTTTCCGCTGTCATCCATTCCTCTTTGTCCATCAAAGACAACAACTCTTCTTCCGTCATGCCGGTTTTTTCCCTATAGGCCGCCGCAATTGCCCGGCTGCACTCTCGCAGCACTTCGGATTCGTGGGCAAATGCCTGCCAGTCCCCCTCACATCCGCTCTGTACGTTGTGAATCATCATCATGCCGGTTGGCGTAATAGACGATCTGGCCGCACATGCGATAACAGACGCCGCACTTCCGGCCAGACCAACAATTTCAATCCGTTTGTTACCCGCATAGCCTCGAATTTTCGAATAGATTTCGGCGCCGGAAAAAATCTCACCCCCACCGGAATTAATCTCAAATACGACTTCATCGTCGCTTTTCGCTTCACTGAGGGCAAATTCTATATCTCCCGGACAGGTCGTTTCTATGCCCCAGAAAGAATAAAAATCCTTATAATCGTTCGGAACAACTGTTCCTTTAATCGGTATCCGCATCTTCGTTCACCTCCTTTCCTACCACGCCGGTGTCTTTCCGCCTCAGTGGTTCGTCACCGCCAGGCAGCGGCGCATAATTAAACGTGGCACGCCACTCATTCGGCGTAAGCGCTCCACGGTCTACCATTTCCCGCAGATTTAATTTTGTCGCCGTTGAAGCGTGCTGCAAGTTTGCGGACTCAAAAAACACGCTGTTTCCAAAACCTCTCTGGCGCAGCGTGAATAGTCCTCGTGTATATCCATTTGAAAATTTTATTGCGATTGGCTCTATGACCTGCTCATAGTATGCCTCCCACTCTTCTTCATTTGCGGTCGATTGGACGATCTTCCTGTTCGTGTTAAAAAAATTGAGCGCACGCTCATAAACCCGATCTTGTATTGCGGCGTTTGGAACATAGTCTTTCGGCTCAATCCGCTGTATATCCGTCTTTGCATCCACACCAGCGGCGCCGAAGGTGTCCGACTCATAGGTCAGGTAGTTATCCGTAAATTCTTTTACGTTTTTCTTGATGTCCTCCGGCCGCATAGAGCTTGTAAACTTTAGCAGCCACCGGATCACACTACTATTTTTGATCGCCTTGACGAGTCCCTGGTCCATGATCGTAAGCGTTTCCATCAAGCCGGTTAATGCTCCGGCTGGAGAGCTGCCAAATAAATAGTCCTCTCCATAATCCTGTTTGATATGGATTAATTCATCATATCGGAACCGGACAACATGGCTGTTTTTCAGTGTAAACCGGATCGTCAAAACCCCTGTGGCCGTCTCCGCTTCAGCGGCTGTGCATGGAATTGGATACAGCTGGCAAGGCATCCCATTTGCGTCCCGGACGATCAGGGCAAAAGCGTTGCCGTTTAAAATGAGCTGAATCGCCATTTTTTCCTGCATGTCCTGCCCGGTCATGTATGGGTTTGGTTCTTCCAGCAAAATCCGCATGTAGGGTTCCGGGTTGACTTCTGTTTTGATTCCGTTTTCTATGGTGGTTTTCCGTATATGCTTCGCCGTAAGCTTGCCAATCGCCGTAACTTCTGGCCGGATGCAGGATCGTATAATTTCGCTCCGGTAAAGTCTCCCGTCATAGGAAAAAAACCCGCTCCGGTCCATCGTTACCATTTTGTATTGTGGTGTCACCGCCGTGTTTTCTTTTTTTCTCCTCGAAAATAGATTCATAACTGCTCCTTATATCATGCTGAGATATTCTTCCTGATAGCGTTCAAAAACGACATAGGCATCCAATAGACCTGCCGTTCCATCTATGCGCTTCCGCTGCGTATGCCCTTTAGCCGGTTGGATATTTCCGTTACGGTCAATGTCTACCGTGGTATTCGCAAGGCACCATTTCAGGATTGGATTGTTATTGTAGACAATTCGCTTGGCCTCCAGATCGGCCCCAAGGCTTTTCATTGGACTGGAAAGTGTCCTTTTTCCCTGAACAACAGGATCCATAACTTCCGGGCCAAAGGTGTTTGACATATCTTCCGCAAAATACCCGGCGCCCCACGTGTCATAGCCGACCTTATACAGATAAATGTCTTTCTTCTCCTGCACCTCGATAAACCACGCCACGACGTCATGTGGCCTAATTTTATTGCCCTGGCACACCCGCAACAGCCCTTGATCGTGCCATTTGTCGTAAGGCACTTTATCCTCTCTGAGTCTCAGTTCAAACACGGTTTCCGGCATCCAATACATTTGATCGACATAAACGTGATCGTCACCCGGAACCATGAATATCACCGTGGCATTGGTGAGGTCCGTCGTTGAGGATAAATCCACCCCGCCGATTCCATAGCGTGGCTTTAATTTTGCAAGATCGTAACAAGCCATATTGTTCAGCTGTTCAAAGGTCAGCCATGCCTCCGTGCTGGTTTCCCGGATATTAAATTCCTTACAGACGAGATTCTTTACAAGGCCATTGTTCTGCTTCGCCTTCTCAACCTTTGCCGCCAAGGTTTTTTTATTCTTGATCGTTCCAAGGCCCGGATTGGCTTTCTTCCACATTTTCGGGTCTGTCCACTCTTTTCGGTTGTCGAGTTCATAAATAAAGGCTATAAAGTGTTCATCCTGATAGCCGTCCTGGTCAAAATACCCGTTAATGACGGATTCCGCTTCCTCATACTTCTGGTCGTAAATGTCTTCTCGGATGGTTCCGGCCGTGCTTGTGATGTAGATGAGCGGTTGCTCCCTTGCTACAATGCCGTCAGCGATAATGTCATAGAGCGCCTTTCCGTTCTTCCATTGATGCACCTCATCCATTAACGCCCCGTGGACGTTCAGGCCGTCCAGCGTGTCAGAGTCGCTTGCCAAGGGCTTAAATATACCCTCGTTAAAATCCTCGGAAGAAAGCTCCGCTACAAGACACTTAATTCGCTTCCTCAGTGTCGGAGATTTCCTTACCATCCGCTTCGCCTCTGTCCAAATGATTTTCGCCTGGTCCCGCTTTGTTGCTACGGCATAGACCTCCGGCCCCATTTCTCCGTCACCGATCTGTAGATACAAGCCGACAATACTCGCCAGTAAGGACTTTCCATTTTTCTTCCCGACGATCAATAAAGCTTCCCGATATTTTCGGTTTCCCTCTATGTCGATAAATCCGAAAATCGTCGCAAGGTGCGCTTTTTCCCAAAGTTCGAGCTGAACCAGTTGCCCGCCAAGCGGCCCCTTGGAGTGCCTGCAATACGTTTCTGCGAACCGGATCACATGATCGGCCCGCTTCTCCGAATAAAAATATTCTCCGGGATGCTCAAGGTCATAAACGATTTTTTTGTATGTGCGCCGGATTTTATCACTGACGATTTCCTCGCCGGTTTCAATCCTATGCCAATATTCCAGGATTGGATTAAATATCTTCTCGCCCATTTACAAAGTCCTCATATCCATCGTCTTTTTCTTTGACTTCTTCCTTCGGGAGCAGATCGGACAGCTGCTTGATCTCTTTCTGATAGAGGCCATTCAGCGTATTGTATAAATCTGCGGTTGGACGCTTTCTTTCATATGGCTTTTGATTTTCTCCCTGGCGGAACATTTCCACATATCCATGCTCTGCCAGGTCTTTCTCAAAATCCTCAAGCTGCACCCGGTGGTTGGCTGCCCGCTGAATCAATCCGTCCACGACCGCATACCGTTTTCCGTCCATCCCGCCGTAAATCGCCCGAAGTCTTTTTTCCTCGGCTCTAATCCGTGTTTCTCGTTTCTTTGGTGGCATAAGTCGCTCCTTTCCGGGCTAAATCCCTGTATTTTGGGAGGGGTCGTATGAAAATGACCTGCGTGTTTTTTGAAGCTGCACTCACCGGTCTATTTATCCCCCTCCCCCATTATTTTTTGAGGGGGGGATTGGCTGGCCCTCTTCGTCAAAATAAATTCTTCTTTCTTCTCCATTCATATCTGCGTAATGTTCTTCGTCGTGGCATTGCTTACAGACATACGCAAGCCGCTCATGGTTCAGGCTGATCTCTGGATCATCTATATTTGCAGGAGTCAGCAGTATCTCGTGATGCACAATGTATCCTGGCTTCTTGTGACAATGCTCACAAAGTCCGCCGTCTATGCTGATCCGCTCGGCGATGTAGCTATCCCTGCATCGCTGCCATGCTCTTGAGTTGTAAAAGGCTCTTGCGAACTCCTTAGCCATCGTCTCCCCTTTCCTGGCATAACAAAAGACACCCTGTTACCAGAGTGCCTGTTACCATAAATTGTTAACCATACCAGTTGCGCCAACAATCGAACACATGATTCACTGTCTTGTCTCCAAGTCCATTATAATAATATCAAAGATTTTTGGGACATGCAGGGACATTATAAAATTTTTTTAAAAAATCTTTCTAACCGCTTATTCACCCGGTCCCTTGTCCACTCTCTGCCCATCATTTCAGCTGCCCGCTTCTGGCTCATCCCGTGAAGATATATGTACCTCAGTAGCCGCCGCATGTCTGCGTCTGGCACTGTCTCAATCCAATCTTCGAATCTGTTAACAAGGCTCTGTTTCTGTCTGATCTTTTTTTCGAGTAATGCCTGTCGCTGGAGATATTGGGCAGGACTAAACCCACGAATTACTTTTGCTTTTGGGTAACCAGTCCGATAGTCTTTGATCACATCGGCAACCGGTTCATATTTCTCCATCCCGTCCAGTTCTCTTTCCAGGTCCTCAATCTCTCGTGGCAATCCTTTCAGCTTCGCCAGCTCTTTCTTATTCAACCTCTTCACCTTCCCATTCTTCATACCGCCCAATAACATCCTCACATAATTTCGTGATCTGCGCATTGGCGATCAGGCTGTCTGCTCCATTTTTCATCAACCTGTACAATATTCTGATATCCTCAATATCCATCATTTCAATCGCTTCATCCAGACCCATGACATGATTTCCATACTCCCGCCGCTTATAGACATCTGACATTTTAACCAGGACTTCTAACGATCTCCCGTCATATATTTCAATGATATTGTCAATGATCTTATGTCGGAGTGCCATGTTTTTATTCTTCTCTTCATACGTTAACTGGATCACATTGTCGATATTTTCCATTGTTACCTCCTTGATTAAATCCGGCCGCAATGATACAATTCAATTACCACTCTGGTTGTACCATTACGACCTTTTTAAAAAGTCCTTTTCTATGCCTTGTGCTGAGAGAGGGCTTTTTCTTTTCCATACGCATGTTTCAGAGACATGCAGTAAAATACGCCTACAAGGGCTCGGACTCTTGCTCCACCTTCTTGGTAAAATGGTTCCGTGGTCACATGCTCACGCTGAAAAATAATTGATTCTACTGACATCTCCCGAATCTCCATAAAATGATCATATAGTCCAAGCCTTCGAAAAAGCTTCAGATTTTCCTTTTCGATTCTTCTCATTTTCCGCAACCTCCTGTCAGTTCCTCGACTCTCTTGCGCTGCCACTCAACCGCCTGATCGACGCTTTCCGGATCCCGTCCAAACTCTTTGCGATAGTTGTTCACTGCATTCTCTCCGGCCAGCTCGTTCCACCGCTCATCTGACATCATAGGGATATCTACCAGGGGTATTGTCCGCTCTGAGTTCTTCACTTTTATTTGCCCCAGCACCGGGTAGCTTCTTCCTAAAATTTTCATTACGTCCATGTTATGTACCTCCTAAATATACTTCTTTATCCTGTGTAAGTCCTGCGGTAACGTCTTGATTGCTTCGGGCCTGTCCTGATACCAGATAAAATACTCGATCCCTTTCTCCGGTGGCCGTTCTGCAAGATTTTTCAATTCATCAATTGTGAATGAACCTTTGATCTCCACAACGTTCACGGGTACCCACCCATTCAGGCGGATATAATCAATCATCATTCCGGCCGACTTTTCAGGGGTCATGCCCATAGCCGGGGCCTGGAATACCTGATGCTTTGCAATACCTTTTTCGTTATAATCCACTATGTAATTTCTAAACATGTATGTTTCCTTTCTCTTATAAACTATATATCTCTCGTATCTCTTGTATGGTTCCAAATATCTAAATTCGAACAAAAGATACAACAGATACAAGAAATACATTACTCTTTATAGAAGTCTTTTATATCGGTGAAATTTTCCATTTACCCCCTTATGGGTTGTGGTGTTTTCTGGCACGATATGCCTGATCTTGTCCTTCAAAAGATATGCGTCAAACCTGCTGACCTCTGTCATAAAATTCCGTTCTGACGTACCGATCACCTGACCAGTGTGTTCTATCACATCGTCACGAAAATCTTTGGCTCTTACCACATATTCCTTGATGGGCACATTCGGGTCATTTTTGATCTCCTCAAGCTTGGCTTTCAATGTAACGATAGCCGGATGATTTCTGTATTCCAGTTCTGCCCGTAGCTGATCAATTGTCCCGGCGTCTCCAAGGTTTTCCCACCTGCAGGTCTGTTTGTTAAACTTGACTGCCAGCTCTTCCGGGCTGATATCTCTGCCTGTGGCGTAAAATATGGCCTCTTCATCCGTCCGCTTCTCCTTTTTGATGATAAACATCACGTCGGTTGCCCCTTGCAAGGCGGTTGATCCTAAAATGTTTTCAAAAGGATCCGTGTTGAATCCGTTTCCCTTCCTGGTATGATGCAGGAACATAATTGAAATGTCGTGCTTGATCGCAAGCTTGGATATCTCGCTGAACACCTCATAATCCTGCTCATAGGCCGTTTTATTCTTATCTGATGGCGGTTTTACCTTCTGCAAAGTGTCCACGATAATTAGGCCAACATTCGGCTTGTTATGAATAACCTGCTCGATCTGCTGTAAGAATCCATTTTGAATCGGCTCACACTTCGTTACAAGGGTCAACCCTTCCGGCGCCGTCTCTAATCCGGTCAGCTTTTTAAGCCGGCCTTTTAATCTCGCCCAGCTGTCCTCAAGGGCGAAGTATACAACCTCACACTTATTCGTCGGAAAACCCATGAACGGCTGCCCGGCTGCGACTGCCAGACCTAAATCCAGCACAAGCCAGCTTTTACCCATTTTAGAGGGCGCGGCCAGGATGCACACACCGACCGGAAGCAAGTCTTTCACAATATACCTCGGAGGTCTTAAATCCATCTTCATCAGGTCGGCGGCGGTGTACATTTCCAGCGGCGGCGGGTCCTTCTTTTTCTTAACCGCTTTTATGACGCCGTTTTCCGTCGTTGTCGTGTATCGGTGTTCCGGTTCATACTTCATTGCGCTGCCGATCAGTGTCTTGATCTCTCGATCTCCCAGGGGTGGCACGCACTTTGCTAGGTTTTCCTCTTTGACTGCCGTAGCTATGGCGCTCTCTGACAAGCCTTTATCCCGCAGACTACAGGCCAGCTTGAACAGGCTTGCGTTTCGCTCTCCGGACGGTATCATTTCCGGCATTTCCAGCGCTTGCCGATCTAAATCTTCCAGCGGATGCAGAAAGGTTGAAACCGTATCATTCACCGGCGTAATACCGTATTCCTCAAGTTCTTGTTCCCATTCATATGGCTGCCCATTCGGGTGAACGCTCGGCGGAGCCACGATATAACCGCCATCCGCCCGGATATCAATGCCGGGGTATAAATTCGTGCGGCTCCGCTCCGGATCCTTTGCTCGATAAAGTAGATGGTTTCCCCCTCGGCCCGTGATCGTCATAGCCGTTTCTGGCAATGCTCCGTACTGATTGGTCCAGTCCAGCAATGATTCGTACCCGTCGATTCCCTTTTCCGGATCCTTGTCAATGTCAATTACGATTAGGCTGCCGCTGATCTGGCCGGTTGCGATCCCAATATTATTTTTATCTCCTGGCGGTTTACCCCACCAGGCCTTGATCCTCTCCGGGTCCGTTGTTGCGCTCTTAAATCCGTCTGGCGTTGCTGGCTCCTTCCCCTTGAATTTAAGCGGAAAGACTGCCAGACCCATGCTTGCGTATGTAAGGGCGCTTTCTAGCATCTTATTTTCCGTCATTTACTGCTCTCCTTTATTCCCTCTTAATTGCATTTACTACTCCCTCCTGTTGACATTTATCCCCTTTGTGGTATCCTGTAATTGATTTAATACTTGTGCTCCTGCGCCTGATGCGCCAACATCTGCGGGAGCCTTTTTCTTTGTAATGTCTCGTGGCTTACGCTGATCTTCACGGATCAATCCAAGACAGAGCCGCATGCCTTTCTTTAAATTTCGATAGTCTGCATAAATAACAAATCCGTCATTTTTAAAATCATGGATTGTTTTAATGTATTTTGTCCGACCAGAGCAGCAAAACCGATCAGTCATAAATTTCACCGCATGTTTATTCTTTTTGCTATGTGCTTCAGCAATTTTCAAGAACATACTATCAAGTTGCGCCATTTTTGCCCGGTGAGCCGATTTTCGTTTTCTCATGATCGAAACGGTGGGACTAAATAGATAGTCTATGCTGACGCCGAATAAACGGGCCAGGGCGATCGCTTCACTCGCCTTTAAATCCTCTTCACCTTTCAGTATTGCGCCCATGCAAGCCTCTGTTACATTTGCATGATCTGCAAGTGTGTGAATGTGGTATTGTGATGCTATATATTCCATAAGTAAATTAGGATATTTCACTGTTCCTTACCTCCTTTTACGACTTTCATATATTTCGGAACTCTTGTCTTTGGTTTTTCAACTTTTGTAACTTCGCCGGTCTGACGGTTGACCATAATCCCCTTATCCTCGTAGTACGAATAAGTTGGAACGCCCTGTTTTTCAAGCCATTCTTCCGTGATATCCCTGCCGCCTTGAAGTACCCGCATACGACTCGCAACAAGCATAAACGCTACCATAAAGTGATTAACGTCCCGATTTTGATAATCCATTAAAAACTCCGGAGATCGTTCTGCGCCAATCACATTATCTATTCCAGTTTTATTGACTGCCTCCATCGTATAGTAATAATCCTTCCATTCCCAACGGGCGCCGTCGTAGGTCTTTTCTATTGGGAATAGCTGGATTACCTGTCTTGGGGACATCACATCGAACATATCTAATAGGAAAGACATCTGTGCATAGGTGTGGTAAACCAATTCGTCGCTTGCATCAAGTTCTTTGGTTCTTACAAGTCCAAGCTGTTTCACACCGGCATATACCATCTGTCTGAAGCATTCCGGAAACTCCCTTGCTACGTCCTTTATCGCTATGCCTTTGTACTGAGCAGCGCACTCTTCCATTGCCCGCTGTTGTACCTCAAGATATTGCAAGCGTGTCGGTTTATAGCTCCGCTTTTCTTTCGCTCCTCCTGGGATTAATTTTAATTCTTTCATCTGCTCCTCCTATGCTCTTACCTGCTCTAACACTCTCTCCGCAACATCATGTACAGAGTACCGATCCCCTTTTTCTTCTGCCGGGATTTTGGGCAGCCCTTTGACGATCATTTTTGCCCAATTGTCAGATCGGCCAAAATGCCTCCCGATCTGGCTTGCCGTAGCATATGGGCGGCCAAAGGCTTCTTTCATATCCTTGACCATTTCAGCCTTTAACATTTTACTCTCTCCTTTCTTTTAAATGGTGTTTCCCGTCCATGACGGTCAATTCCAGATTTAGTAGGATCGCCGCCATTTTCAGGCCGTGATAGACTCCCTCTTTACGCTCTCTTACGGCGTCATTTGTGGCGCTGCTCTGTACGTCTTTGAGTACCTGATCAGCATATTGTTCAAATCCTTCAGTGAACATATTGATCTCCTTTCCAAATACGACATCGTTGTCGGATATGCGAAGATATCTTCGTTTTTAGATAGCGGTCTTGCAATTAAGCGTTTCAATCTGTTCCTGTAAAACATATGGCAACTCATATGCCGCAATCAATTCAAGGGCCAGGTCACAATCCTTTCTCTTGATAGCCTTGTATGTAGTAACCCCAAACTCACGCTTTAGCTGTCTGTGTATGTCTGCGTACACCTTGCTTCTGACCGAATTATCATTGTATGCTGCTGAACTTTTTCCGCCAAGGCAGGCAATGCCTTTGCCTTTCACTGCATTTGTGATTTTAACCTCTTCAACGCCCAAAATTGGAATATCCTGTTTGAAGTCCTGCAGGTCCGCATTGACCATATCTACCTTGTTATCGATCTCTTTCAGGGCTTCAAATTCAAGCTTTAGTATTTCCATTGGTGAAGATGGCCGTTGCTGCGGGTTGAAATAGTTATTCACCAGCTCTCGCTGCACTTTCCAGGCCAGATCATCATTGAGGGATTTTGTCAACATCGTGTAGCCTTGTTGAGTAATGAGTACAAGTTCTCTTGCGTTACTGCCGACGAAATTCGTCGCCTGTTTATACTCTTTCAAATCCTCACCTGTAAGATAGAAATAATCTTCACCCTCAATGAAGAATTTCTTATTCTCTCTGAAATTCCTTCCTGCCGTTCCTTCTGGCCTCTCATGACAAAGGTCAATATCTTTGAAAGTAACTACCCTCTGACCTTTATACTCTTTGACTGTAATTTCCTGATTTCCGATTTTCATAATTTCGTTCATTTGCATTTTTTCACCTCCTCTTTTTGTCCTTTCAGTTATTTACTCTTTGTGGTATAATTTCTAATCATCTGAATGGAGTAAGTATTTATGAATAACAGCAATTCTAGTCAGCTATCCACTTTTCTTGAATCCGTACAACAACTATTTTTCAACTTTGATCTAGTCCAAAACATATATAACGTTATGGCCATCTTAGGATTTTGTGCGTCTGCATTTCTTTGTGTTAGGGTCTATATCAACTCTAGAAAAAATATTGCGATTAAAGTCGTTGATTACAACAAGCATGATCATGTGGTCCAATTTTTTCTTTGTATCCAAAACAACTCTGACAAGCCTCTGTGCATAGACTCCATTGAAATCCCTAATGGGGTTCAATGTGAATTAATCCCTAAGAAGATAACGGACAAACTCTCCACACCTATGTTTCCGTTGAACCTTTCAGGTCATCAAGGATCCTTTTACTTCCTTGAATTTCTTTACTGTGCAGATATTGAATTAGCTCCAGGTAAAACGATTGTTTTTCTAGTTCACACCAATCGCGGTCAGATAGAGACAAGTTTAACTCTCGGGAATATATCGTATTATCTACATACCAGGGAACAATACTTACAGTCCCAACAGTTGGAAAAATCTTAAGTGGATAATGTTCGCTATTTGTTGGTTTACTAGCAAATAGCTTTTTTATTGTTTTGATCATCCTTTTTACCTCACTCATCTAAAAAATATTCGATTGATACGCCGAAGTGATTAGAAAGTTTTCTCAAACTTTCCAGTTCAGGTTTTGATCTGCCGGCCTTCCAATTCGAAAAAGCTGTTTGACTTATTCCTGTTGTCATAGCCGCATGATAGGCGGTTTCGTTTCTTTCATTAAGGAGCTTCTCAATTTTCTTGTACATACATTTCCCCCCTTTCGTTTTTGGATTGACAATACTTTCGAGTTGTGATATACTTTCAATTACAAAATTACTAATTATACAAAATAAGCATTACATCTCACAAGTATTTTTTGTCTTTGCTTTCGTTATCGCAAGTACAATATACATCATTTTACGTGAGCAGTCAACCCCGTTTTGCTTATTTTTTCAAAAGTATTTTTAACTTCAAGGGGGTCTAAGATGTATGAAGTTTTCGAAAATCTTCTAAAAGAAAAAAATGTTTCGTCATATAGGGTTTCAAAAGATACTGGCGTCACTCAAACTGCATTGAGTAATTGGAAAACAGGAAAGAGTACCCCAACAGCAAAAACACTTCAAAAAATTGCTGATTATTTTGGCGTTACCATTGACTATCTTATGACTGGAAAAGAGCCAGAAAAAGATTGGGAACCCAAACTCACCGAAAAAGACGAGAAAGACATGCAGAAAGAACTGAAAAATTTATTAGACCAGCTGGATAGCAATACCGGCCTGATGTTTGACGGGGAAGCGATGGACGATGAGACAAAGGAACTATTAAAGGCCAGCCTTGAACATGCAGTTCGGACGGCCAGGATCACGGCAAAGAAAAAATATACTCCAAAAAAATACAGAAAATAATTTGCTATACGCACCGAAAAACGGACATATCAAGTGTTATAATCCTCTCAAGAGGTGAATAAAAGATGGAAATTAAAAACACCGTGCGGAGATTATGCCAAAAATTTAATACAACAAGTCCCTATCAATTAGCCGATGATCTTGGAATCCAGGTATTTTATTATGACCTTGGCAGCATACGAGGGTACTATTACATGGCTCATAAAGTGAAGTTGATCTATCTCCACAACAATTTGAATGAGCATGTCGAGCGTTTTGTACTGGCTCACGAAATCGGCCACTCAATTATGCACCCACGGTCTTGCACGCCGTTTCTGCAAAGCACATTTTTTTCCGTGAATAAATTAGAGGTTCAGGCGAATAAATTCGCTGCGGAGCTGATCATCCAAGACATTGATCTAATGGAACATTGGGAATATACCGTAGATCAGTGGGCCGTCTATTACGGTCTGCCAAGAGAGATCATAGAATTGAGATTTAGATAATTTTTAGAGGAGATATGGTTATGAATATTGTTGAATTGCAAGTAAATGGTAAACCCTTGGTTTTCACTGACTCGTCTCTAAAGTATGACAGGTATGAGTTTCTTTATTCGAAAATGTCAGATATAAAACATCAGGCCGGCGACAAGCCTCTATTTATCTTTCGTTACGGGGAAAAACGGATCGGGGTTCCTTATGACCCAAAAGATGAAGCTGTGATTATAAAAATGATCACACAAATAGCGGGTATATTGATGGACCAGAAAGCAGGTGTTAAGCAGCAACCTTCACACCCTGGCACATCAAAGGATAAAAGTCAAAAGACGAAAGAGACTGACACTCACAAAGACCCATCAAAGAAAAAAGGTTCTGCGATTGGGTGTATTGCACTGATTGTTATAATTGCAGCGGTCATATTCGGAATATCCAAATGCGGGGGAGAAACTTCTTTTACTAAGGACGAGGCCGTTAAATACGATAATCAAATTGACATAATTTTAAGAAGCGTTGATAGCCAAGAAAATGCGGTAGAGAAAGATATCAAAAAATTTAGTAATGGCAAATATAGCGCTACTGATCTTTATTCGAAGTTAGAGGGCAGCAAAAACTCATTGCATGGAAATTGGAAAAGTTTATCTGATATTGAAGGAAACTCTGAATATAAAAATTCTGCTGAAGGTTACGCATTTAACTATTATCAGATGTGCAAAAACTTGCAGGACGCAATCAATGAGGATGATCTTGAAAAGTTGGAAGATGCTAAAGAAGCGATTGCTCTAAGAGGAGATTTTAGAAATGACACGATAAAAGCCCGCAAAGAATTTTTAAAAAGCAACGGGCTTTCTGATAAAGAGATCGAGGAAATTCTTAGTCAAAAATATACTTTTAAGTAAAACACCATATAAAAAAACGCCCCTGTTGGCGCAGGAGCGAATTATATAAGGCTGCAATGTGTACAACCCTAAAACCACTATAATTGTACCATCGCAGCCCGGGAAAATCAAGTGTCCGGGCATTTCTATGCCCAAAATCAGAAAGGCAGGTACAATTTATGAGGAAGTCTTTTACCTATAACGGCCAGCGTCACTATATTCGGGCCAAAGATGAAACGGACTATGAGATCAAAAAGGCCCTGAAAATCAAAGAGCTTGAGGAAGGCAAAATTATTGAAAGTAATATGCTCGTACGGGATTGGGCGAAGGAATGGCTGACAACGTACAAATTCGGCACATGCAACGACAAAACATACAGAGACTATCAGCGCAGGCTTGACAAGACTATCCTACCTGAAATCGGTCATATAAGGCTTAAGGACGTTAAGTCAATACATGCTCAAAACGTGCTACAAAAGGTCAGCCATATGAGCCAAAGTAGGATTGATAAAATATATCAGTGCATGGATCAGATGTTTGAATCGGCAATTGGTAATGATCTCATTACTAAAAACCCTGTAAAATACGCAAAAAAACCAAAAGGTACAGCGGGGTCACATCGCTCTATTACGGATGAAGAACGCAAGGCGATATTAGAGGTCGCAGAGACGCATAAGCATGGCCTATGGGTTAAAATAATACTGTTTTGCGGGCTTCGGACCGGTGAAACCCCAAGGGTTAAAATCTGTCACTTTGACTTTGAAAAGAAGTTGCTTTTCATCGACGGGACAAAAAACAAAAATGCCCGGCGGTATGTCCCGGTTCCTGATGAAATTCTTCAGGAAGTGAAAGCTTTAAACAAAGATCCTTTTGAGTACCTCTTCACAAACCAGAATGGCCGCCAGGTCCAGCCACACAACCGGGGGCGCATGTGGAAATCGTTTAAGCGGGCCATGCACCTGCATATGGGCGGAAAAACCTACCGTGGGGAAATCATACCCCCGTATATGGTCGCTGATGACCTGGTTCCTTATTGTCTCCGGCATACATATTGCACCGATCTGCAAGATGCCGGTGTCCCAATCAATGTTGCAAAGGATTTAATGGGCCACTCTGATATCTCTCTCACGGCCAAAATCTACACGCATACGACGGAAACATCGATCAATAATGCGGCGGAGCTTATAGGGAAATTCAGAGATAAAGAAAAAAAGAAAATGAAAGCAGACTGACGGGTTAAGCACCCGTCTTTTTATTGTTTATCAATAACAAGGTGGCACGCTATTGGCACGCTTTTTGTGGATTTTATGGCTTATAGCTGACCAAAAAACAAAAATTCCAAAAAATTCAAAACCCGCCAAACGCTTAAAACACTGCGTTATAGCGGGTTTTTACATGGCACTCCCGAGAGGATTCGAACCTCCGACGCACGGTTTAGGAAACCGACGCTCTATCCCCTGAGCTACGGGAGCATGCAAATGACTGCTTTACTATAATACCACATATCCCATGAGGATTTCAACATTTTTCAGCCATGAATTGCAGGCCTCCTCACTTTACAATTCGATGATAATCGCAAAGATCGGAATCGTTATGATCGAAAGGACCGTTGACAGCAGCACCGTCTTAGTGGCGAACGCCACCTCGCCTTTGTATTGCTGGCTGAAAATCGTCGATGCCGAAGCCACCGGCATTGCAAAACTGATAATCAAAACCTTTTCCAACAGAGTGAATTCCCCGGCCCAAAGCTTTACAATCACAAGCGTGACTACCGGAACGATCAGCAGTTTGACAAAAGAGATTACATAGACCTGCCAATCTCCTACAATTTCCTTAATTTTTAAGGCTCCCAGCTGATAGCCGATAGCAAACATCGTAAGAGGTGTCGTCGCCGCTCCGATCATCTCAATGGAACCGCCCAAAAGCTCGGGCAGACGGCAATTGAGCAGGAACAGCGCCAAGCCGATCATGACTCCAATCAACCCCGGATTCAGGAATTGTTTGGCCCGAATCTTCAGATCAGCCCCCGCCGATAACTGAATCAGCACAATTCCAATGGTAAACATCAGCACATCATTGATCATTTCCAGAATTGCAGCAAAAAATACAGCTTCCGTGCCATATAACGCTTTGATAACCGGGATTCCAAGAAAGCCTGTATTCCCGAAAATCAGCATAAACACCGCCATATACTGCTTTGTTTTGGACATACGCAGCAATCTTGCCAGCGGAAAACTTACAGCGATCAATATGGCAAACACAATCAGCGCCACAGCCATCATATAGCCGCTGTCTTTCAAAATTTGAAAACTAAACTCCATCTGCATAGCGTTGATAACCATGCACGGCCAGGTCAGGTTTACCACGATGGCCGATACCGCTTCGCTTTGATGATCGCTGATCAGCTCTTTCTTACGAAAAAAAATTCCCGGCAGGATCAGTATAAAGATCATGATCAGTGAACTTAAAATCTCTCCAATAAGCATCTTACACCTCCCTCTATTAGAAAAAAGTGCTATAAATGCTCTTGTTTATAACTCAAAAACAAGAAAATTTATAGCACTTCGGCAATGATTTCTTTTTTATATAATAACTGGATTCCAAAGTTTTTTCAATTATTTTTTTTGGCTGAGGAGAAAATCAGCGCGGCCCGGCCTTGCACCCGCTCCATCTATAGTCCGGTAATTTTTAATAAAAATTGATGGTTTTTACGCAAAAATGCTGCGTTGCAGGGCCTGGTCCCGACAAAAAGCAGAATTTTCAGCTTCAAGCCGAACTGGAGAGGCCGCAACCGTTGAAAAAAGAGAAAATTTAAAAAATATTTTTTGTTTTTACCCAAGATGAGCATTCTGCCATAGTACAGTGCAGCTCCCCCGCCCCCTTTCTTCACCCTGACTGCTATCCCCTCAAAAACACAAAAGCGCCGGACTTTCAACGCCCCTTGAAAAGCCCGGCACCCAAAACGCGCTTACTCACGCACCAACTGAAAATCCTTCCTTTCTGTCAGAAAAGATGCTGAAATACCAAAAACAATAGCCCACACCGGCGCACCGATCCCCAGGATCGTAAGATGGGACAGCCCGACCACAAAAGCGGTCAAAGCCCCCAGCACAAACCGTTTTTCACCGAAAGCCGCAGTCAGCGAACTGGTCAAAAGCCCGATCATCGCCAGACCGCAGACAATATCGATGATCGCAGCAGGCAGCAGCGATACCAGACCGGTGACAATGCTTGCCAACAGCGCCACTGCTGCGGTTATCCCGCAGAGCACCATCGATCCGAAATATCGATGCTCTTTTTTCCCCGCGTTTTCACCCGCCAAAATGGCTATGGTAGGCCCGGCCAAAGAAATGGTATGACTCAAACCAAAAGAAACGATCATGGAACCAATCCCGCAAAAAGCGACGACTTCGTCCAACGGCAGATCATACCCGTTAGCCTTCAGCACACCGTACCCCTTAAACAGATCCGATACCGCCATGATCACCAAAGGCAGGCTGACATAAACAAGGACGTTGAGGTTTACAACTGGAACAATCCCAACAGGCAGGCTCCACCCCAGCTCCAGCGATCCGGCCCCGCCGCCTTTCATAAGGCAGGCAGCTGCAATGGCCATAACCAGCGCTGCAGCTTGGGGCGGCACCTTGGAAGAAACCAGATTGATCAGGAAATAGGCTGCCACAATACACCCACCGGCCAGCGGCAGTTCCCCCACACCGTTTATCAAATTCAACCCATAGTTCATATACACCCCTGCAACCATGGCCAAAACAATGGGAATGGGCACATACTGGATGATCTTTCCGATCAGTTTCAGGCGGCCCATCAGAAGCAAGGCAGCGCCCGCAGCCAAATAGCCGAACACCATCTCCCCCAGAGAAAACTCCTGGAGCAGCGGCCCCGCCACAGCTACCGCTGTAATGGACGGAACCGCGTAAACAGGCATTTTAAAGCGTCGGGAAAGATACACGCTCATAATTCCGCCGGCAAACATTCCGCACATGAGAAGAGAAGTAATTTCTACAGCCGTCAAACCCGCAGAAACTCCCATGGCCGTAAAGATGGGAACAGCCCCTGCGATCACAAAGATCAGCGCCGTCAAAACCGTACTGATGCTCTCAGAAGTCATCCGACTTTTCTTCAAAGATACGCCTCCTTTCCTCCCGGCCTCAGAATCATCTTTCAAAAACAATTTTGCCGTCCATGATGGTCATTTCCACTGCCGCATCCTTTATTTCCATAGGATCAATTGCAAAGAGATTGCGATCCACCACAATAACGTCCGCCAGCTTTCCTTCTTCCAGCACTCCGATATCATCTCTACTGTATGCTCTGGCTGCGCCGCTGGTATAGGCAATCAATGTATCGTCCAGCCCTATGCACTCTTGAGGATTTACCCCTGTCGGATTGCCATCATCATCACATCTGGTAACAGCGGAATAGATATTGGGGAATGGATTATATTCCACCACCGGATAATCGGTGCCGAAGGCCAGCTGCCCGCCATGGTTGAGAATCGTCTTATGGGGCCATTCCCAACGGCACCGCTCTTCGCCCACCCGGCGGATCTTTTCATTGAAATCCAAGGTGAGGTGATAAGGCTGCATGGATGGAATCACATCCAGCTGTGCGAACCTAGGAATATCATCGGGATGGATGGTCTCAATATGCTCTACCGTATTGCGCAGTCCATGTCTGCCGTTCTTCTCTATGGAAGCCTGGAATAAATCCAGCGCCATGCGCACCGAACCGTCGGCGATGCAGTGCAGTCTTACCGGAAGGCCATAGCTGTTGGCCGCCGTCACATAACGCTTGTTATCCTCCCAGGAAGCCAGGGGCACACCGATCCCGCAGGTTTCCGGCTTGTCCGCATAAGGTTCCAGCAGCAATCCGGTAAAAGTGGAGGTCACCCCATCGATAAAACCCTTGACTCCGGAAAACCGCAGTTTTTCTGACGCGTACCTTTTCTGCATGTCCAAAGCCTTAGTAAAATCCGTATACCCGTCCATACGTCCGAATATATGGAGCCTCAGCGTAAGTTCATCATCTTCCTCCAGCCGCATGATGGAATCGTATTTTTTGTAAGTAGCTGCATCATAGTCATCTCCCATCATCTCGCTGGCAGACGTGATGCCGCAGGCGTTGAGACCGGCGATGAAATCCCGATTGATCTCTTTCATTATTTCCGGTTCTATGTCCATGATCTTATCCATAGCCGGCTTGTACGCCTCCGGCTCGAAGAGAAGGCCAGTCATCCGTCCCTCTTCATCCACGCCCACCGAACCGCTTTTGGGCTTCATGTCAGGCGTGATGCCCGCTTCCACAAGAGCCTTTGAATTGAGCCAGCAGGTATGAGCGTCCGCCGCAAGCAAATACACCGGCCGATCCGGAACTGCCGCATCCAGAGAAGCCTTTGTCGGCAGAGGTGCATCCTGCCAATTGGCAGGGAACCATCCCATTCCCCGAATTCTTTTTTCATCAGGATGCGCCAGAGCATACTGGCGTATCATCTCCGCGCATTCCTCCTCGGACTGAGACTGACTGATTTCCGTACACATATGGTCGCTGGACGAGATTGCCCCGGAAAAATAATGGGTATGGGCATCGACGAACGCCGGCATGACCAGTTTGTCACCGCAGTCAATAACCCGCGTATCCGCGCCGATCAGCTCCTCAGCCGCTTCCCCCGCGCAGAGAATTTGATTTCCCCGGATAGCCACCGCTCCTGAAAAGACCTTTTTATCACGGCCATTAAAAATAGCCTTGCTCTTTAATACTAAATCTGCTTTCATATCAAACCTCCTAAGTCATAATAAGTCCCGCAGCAGCAAAGAAAATCACTGCCAAAACCGCTGACCCCAAAACATACGGCGCCACGACCTTAATCTGGGTCATGTTGGAAATCCCCGTCCCTGCTGATGTCATAAATACCGCATCGGAATAGAAACAGAATTTGCTGCCAAAGGCCACGCCGGACATGATCGCCGCAACGACCAGCGCCGGGTCGATCCCCATGGTCGTGCTGAGCGGAACGAAAATGGGAATGGTGAGCAGAATCAGCACCCAGAAGCTGGCTGCTGCAAAGGCGACCAGACCAACGATGATAAATACAAAGGCCGGCACCAGAGCATACATGCTCTCCGGAATCATCCGCTGCATTCCGCCGATCAGGTATTCGGCAAACCCCATCTCCGTGTTGGCAATATTCAATACATATGCGAAACAAATGACGACTGCCAGCGGAGCCATTGAAGAGATACCTGCGAAAAGATTATCCATAAACTCTGTCAGCGTCATGATCTTCTGTACAAGATACAGGACCAGCTGTACCGCCAGCGCTATGAGAATTCCGCTTACTACATCATTATTACAGAGAAACATACCTGCGATCAAGGCAATAATAGGAATAAAAAAGTTCAGCGGCGAAGATGGTTTTACATCCGTATTATCTCCATCACCCACATTGACGATGGAAGCACCCACTTTTTCTTCCACCAGGAGCGGACCGCCCTCATCGACCCGCTGATAAGCCTTTTTCAGCCGGCCAACCTTGGGAATGATCCCCAGTCCCACCAGCAGGCAGACCACAACAGCAACCAATGGGAAAAACATAAAGGGAATCGCCCGCAGATAGTCGCCGAAGCCCAGACCCTGGTCTGCCATACAGCCTACAGCAAACGCCGCCCAGCTGGTAAACGGAATCAAGACGCAGACGCAGGCGCCCATCGAGTTTACTCCGTAAGCCAGATGTTCTCTTGGAATCCGGTTTCTGTCGGTCGTTTCTTTCATAGCAAAAGACACGGCCAGAACATTGAGGTAATCATCCACAAACATGATGATGCCCATGAGCCAGGTCAATAACATGGATTTTTTCCGCGTATTGGCGAACTTGCCTATAATATTGGAAAACCCCTGAAGTGCTCCTGATTTCTCAAAGAGCCTGATCATTCCTCCGAAGCCCAGAAGAATCATCAGCAGGAATTGGTAGGATTCATTGGAAATAGCCGAGTAGATCATTTGCAGATAATTGGGGAAAAAGTTTTGTTTATAGACCAATATTGCCCCCACCAGGGATGACAAGATAATCATCTCCGGCATTTTTTTCGTGATTAGTGCGCCAACAATTAGTACAAGGATTGGTATACAGGAAATTATCCCATACTCCATAGGTTCCACCTCCTCCGTTCGTTCGTATAAAGCTAAAACTGTTATGCATAGCCGCGACGCTGCAAATAAATAGTATCAAAAGTCAGAATATTTAAAAATTATTACTTTTGACCATTTTTTTGCCCTTTTGGACGGAAAAAAGTCCGTAAGGAGTAGGTTTTTAATTATTTAGGAGTATGGGCGGAGCAGTTATTACATTCCAGACGTCACATAATCGCGTGGAGACTGATTGTAATATGCTTTAAAGGTTTTATAAAAGTTGCTGCTGTTGCTATAACCCAGCAGCCGTGAGATTTCTTCAATCGGTAGATTGGTCCCTCTTAAAAGAATGACCGCCCGCTCCATCCGCTGCTCTAACAGAATTTCGGAAAAGGATTTTCCGGTCTCACGATGCAGCAGGGTGGAAATATAGTTGGGGTGATAAGAAAATCGGTTAGCGATGTCTTTAAGCGTAACCGTATCAAAATGCTGGCTCATGTAATGAATAATTTTATCGGAAAGCCGGTCAGGAAGGAATTCTTTGCTTGCCGCCGAATATTGCCGGGCAATCTGCATCAAAAAAGACAGCACCAGGGGTTTCAAAACGGCTTGTGTGTCCTCTTGCTTGTTTGCATATTCAATGACCATCATTTCAAGCAATACCCGGATGTTGCAATCGTCTTCTATTTTAAAATGAATGTACTCGTCCGAAAACTGATCGGTGGAAGGATCCAGAAGAAAATGAAAAAGTCTGGAATTTGCGGATAGCATTGGTTACAAATCAGGGCCGGAAAGAATTCCGGTTTTTACCGTAAGCTGTTTGCGCTGGTTTTACCCATCGCCTTTCAACAGTTTATGCTTGCAGCAGTAAACGCATCCGATGCGCTCATGCTTGGTTTTGTCAGCCAGGATTCACTTTCGGCTGTATCGCTGGCCACGCAGATCACCTTTGTTTTTAATCTCTTTATGGGCGGCCTGACCATGGGAACAAGTATTCTAGCGGCACAGTATTATGGGAAGGGTGATACGCTTTCGATTGAAAAAATCTTTGCCTATGTTACGAAAGTGTCGTTTTTAATCTCCGCCGTTTTCTTTCTGGCCTCACTTTTTGTTCCCCAATTGCTGATGCGGATTTTTACGGCAGAACCCCGGCTTATTGCCGGAGGCATTCTTTATCTTCGCATTGCGGCCGCATCTTACCTGTTTACCGGCATCTCGCAAATCTATCTCTGCATTTTAAAGAATACCGGGCACGCCGTGAAAAGCATGATCATTGGCTCTACGGCTGTGGTAATCAATATTTTTTTGAACGCTGCGTTGATCTATGGCATCTTCTTTTCTCATAAAATGGGAATTTCCGGTGCAGCCCTTGCCACCTCTATTTCAAAATTGATCGAACTGGCCTGGGTCCATGGGGAGTCTTTACGGAAAAACCATGTACGCCTTCATGGAAAGTTCTGCTTTACTGGCGATCGAATTTTGTCAGGCGATTATTGGAGATACAGCCTGCCAATGCTTGGCGATTATCTGGTATGGGGCATGGGATTTACCATGTATTCTGTCATCATGGGACACTTGGGAAGCAATGCCGTTGCCGCCAGCTCCATTGCCAACATTGTAAAAAATCTCACAAGGGAGGTAGCATTATGAAGCATAACCCATTTATCCGTTCTGAGCTTTCTTTTCTCAAAATCCCCTGTCCTCATTTCTGAACCAACGTTTCCAGAAAATCACGGAAGGTCTGCAGCTGATGCTCATCCAGACGATCGAGCATATGAACGATATCCAGAATGGAATCGGCACTTTTGCGATCAATGCCTAAAAGAGTATCGACGCTCACATCTAAAGCGTGGCTGAGAAAAAACAAGTCGGTCAGATCCGGCTCAATGATGCCTGTCTCCCACTTCCCCACAGTACTGGCGCTGATTCCAATCTGTTCCGCCAGAGCCTGCTGGGTAATGCCTTTTTTCTCTCTGGCTGATTTTAGCTTTGCCGAGAAGGTTTTTCTGATATTCTTCGACTTTCCTTGTGACGAATCCCGAATGAGTGTATCGGCCGGCACTCCCAGAATATCGGAGATTTTAAGCAGTGTTTCAAAATCCGGCTGCCGTCCGGAATTTTCGTAGCCCCTGTAGGTTGTAGCCGGAATATTTAAAAGCTGGGCCATTTTCGTACCGGACAAGCCTGCAGCTTGACGAGCCTTCCTTAAATTTTTTTGAAATTGGTTTCTTTGCATAAGTTTTTCCTCACCGTTCATTTATCCAGATGCTACTTTAATAAAGTATAGAAAGAAAAGAAAATATAAAGGTATTAACGAAATATGCGTTTGTTATATTTACATATAACTCAAAACGGGTTAAAATATTGAGGAAAGAAGTAGCAATAAACAGAAAAAGTACAGACTAGGGTATACCTACAAACACTACTATTACACAATCCGGGGAGCCTGAGCTATGTTAGAAAAAAACGATATCATGCTGTTTGATTCCATCATTCATAAAATCTACAATATCGACGATTTCGATGAGATGCGGTTTTCTGTTCTGGAAGCCCTTCAGTTCCTGATTCCTTATGACGCAGGGACTTTTTTTCTGGCCTCATCAGAAACGCCGTATGAGCTGACCGACCCTGTGGCAATCAACGTGAGCGATCAGGATCTCCAGCTTTATCTGGAAGAGTATCAGGAGCTGGACTATACCAGGTGGACCTTTGCCGCCCCTTCCGGCAAAGCCTATCGGGAAACCGATCTGCTCCAGGACAAGATCCGGGTGGCCACCCCTTATTACAGGGCGCTCTTTTCCCCTACCGGGCTGCATTATTCCATGCTCCTTACCATCATTCACGAGGGGACTTTTTTAGGTGTGATTAATCTTTTCCGCCATCGGAAACACGGAGACTTTTCCGATAAAGATCTGTTTCTCTTCGGGCTTTTGGGAGATCATCTCAACTGTCTTTTGTTCCGTTCCATCTCTGCTTCCGCGCCAGTGCAGCGCAAACATTTTCTAGGAAACAAAAAACTGATCGATACGTATCATCTTACCCGGCGGGAAGCTGAAGTTACCTCTATGCTGCTGGAAGGTTTTCAGCGGGAAGCCATCGCCGACCAGCTATGCATCAGCCCCAATACCTTAAAAAAGCATTTGGTCAACATTTACAAAAAGCTCAAGATCAGCAGCACGCTGGAGCTGTTCCGACTGTTCAAGTAATTTCTCTAATCCACCACATATGCACTTTTTTGAGAAACCTCTATACAAAATGTAGTGTTTGGGTGTATAATAAATTCGATTTGTTGTTTCATCACCCCAATTGCGGGCATATATAAATTATCAATTTCAGGAGGTGGGCTTACGTGAACGTAGCAGTTACAGGAAATGCTGATCCAAAAGAAGCACAAGCTTATGTGAATTATTTAGAGGAAAAGTATGGGAGAAAATTAGAGAGCCTGGATATTCAGGTTGACGGCGAATATGCGGATTTAAACTATAAGTTTTCCCACGTACCATTTGAACGGATTCGGCGCATTACCGGTTATCTTGTGGGAACCATGGACCATTGGAATGACGCCAAGACGGCCGAGGAAAAAGACCGGGTAAAGCATTCTCTGGGAGATACCAACCCGAAAGCCGCCATGGAACAGTTTTAAGATTCCTAAAAACAGCAATTTTGCTTCAAGCTTTATTCATCATCATAAAAAGGAACTGCCGGCATAATGCAAATGCGCCGGACAGTTCCTTTTATTTTTCTTCTTCAATCACTGCCAGCAGAGGCCGCTTTCCATCTGCTTCCATCTGCTCCCGTCCCCAATCAGTAATTGCCAGGACAGCCGGCACGGCGGCCTTCCCTTTACCGGTCAAATGGTATTCCACCCGAGGCGGCACTTCCTCAAAATCCACCCGCCGGATCAGTCCATCCTGCTCCAGCTCCTGCAGGGCGCGGGTCAGCACCGTATTGGTAATCCCTGCGTAGGCCTTGCGTATCTGACCGTAACGCACTCCCGGATACTGATGGATCAGCCAGATTAAAGGCATTTTCCACTTGCCTCCGATCCGGTCCATCGCGTACACAATGGGACAATGTCTGCTCATAGGATCGTTTTTCATTGCATCCTGCTCCTTTCTTTTCAATGTCTGCTCGTTGCAGGCAGGAACAAAAAAGTGCGTACTTGCGCACAGCCTTTTTTTCATCTATCTTTTATTATATAAACAATGCCGGCTGCCGTAAAGAAATAAAGGAGAAGAATATGAAATACGAAAAATTATTTTCACCCATAACCATAAATTCCCTGACACTGAAAAATCGCATCGTCCAGTCCCCTTCCCATATGATCTACACCACCTATGAAGGCTATGTTACCGATCGCTTTAAATCCTATTACTGGAAGCGGGCTGAAAATGAAATAGGCCTGATCATGACTGGCGGCTGCCGCTTTGACGACAGCGGCTGTGTCTACGGTATGATGAGCCTGTCAGATGACTCATTCATCCCGGGATACCGGGAATTCACAGACGGGTGCCACCAGCGGGGAGCGAAAGTAGGCGTTCAGCTATTCCATGCGGGGGCATATACAAAAAAAGAGAACTGTCTCAACGGAGCATATCCCATGGCGCCTTCTGCTGTTCGGTCCGGGTTTACCAGGGAAATTCCCCGGGAGATGACCCTGCAGGATATGGAGCAGCTCATCGAAAAATGGGCTGCCGCAGCTCTGAGAGCGCGGGAGGCGGGATTTGATCTGGTGGAAATTCTCTGCTCCGCCGGCTATCTTCTCTGCCAGTTCCTGTCCCCCCTTACCAATCAGCGCAATGACCAATACGGAGGCAGTTTTGAAAATCGCTGCCGCTTTCCGCTGGAAGTGATCGCGGCGCTCAGAAAAGCATTGGGGCCGGACTATCCCCTCACCTTGCGTCTGGCAGCAAACGATCTGGTTCCCGGCGGAAATAATCTTGAAGATGCGGTGCGATTTGCCAAACTGGCCGAACACGCAGGCATCGACGCCATCCACGTAACAGCCGGCTGGCATGAGTCCAAAGTTCCTCAGATCACCGGCGATGTCCCCAGAGGTAGTTTTGCTTATCTTTCCCAGGCAATAAAAGACGCCGTATCCATCCCGGTCATCGCAGCCAACCGCATCAATGACCCGGCCATTGCTGAAAAGCTAATCGCCCTGGAATCCTGCGACATGGTAGGGCTGTGCCGGGCGCTTGTGGCCGACCCCCGGTGGGCATCCAAAGCAAAAGCAGGCGAAGAATCTTTGATTCGCCGGTGCGTAGGCTGTAATCAAGGCTGTCTGGCCAACATCTTTCAGAACAAGCCGGTCCAATGTGTGGTAAACGGAACCGCCGGGCGGGAATCGGCGTTCACAGCCAGCCGGAGGTCTGTCAAAAAAAGCTCTTGGTCATTGGCGGCGGTCCGGCCGGATGTACCTTTGCCATCGCTGCCGCTCAGCTGGGACATCAGGTGGCGCTTTGGGAAAAGACGGATTCCCTGGGCGGCCAGCTGACAGCAGCGGCTGCTCCTCCCGGGAAACACGAATTCAGCTTCCTGCCCGCCTACTATGCCGCTGCTCTCAAGCAGGCCGGCGTCGAAGTGCTGCTGGGACAATCGGTTGAAAAGGAAGCAATTTCTTCCACGAACGCAGATTCTATTATTGTTGCCTGCGGCAGCCACCCCAAGGCGCTGAACTTAGAAGGCCTGGATCCGCAAGCCCTTGTTTCTGCCCAGGACATCCTGCTGGGCCGCCGTATGGCAGGGCGGCGGGTCCTCATCGTCGGCGGCGGCTCAGTGGGCTGTGAAACGGCACAGTTTCTGGCCCGTGAAGGTTCTATTTCCCCCGACCAATTCTATTACTACAGTGCTCAAAAAGTGGAATCCCCGGAAAAAATCGCTTCGATGGCAAACTCCACTAGGCGGGATATCGCTATTATTGAGGCGCTCCCCCGGATCGGCGGCGGCTATGCGCCGGGGACAGGCTGGCCGGTGCTGGCGGATCTCAAACGTCTGGGCGTCCGCAGCTATACGGAGGCAAAGATTCAATCCATCAGTGATAACCGGATCCGCCTGGAATATACCGTTCGGGACCGCAGGCTGGACCAAACTGAGACTTACCTCGCAGACCTGGAGTTTGATACCATCGTCTCTGCCATTGGTTCCGACCCCTGCACTCAAGTGTTTCAACAACTGCAGCAAGCTTTTCCAACGAAGGATATCCGCTCCCTGGGCGACTGCCAGCAAATCGGCACCGTACTCAGCGCCGTACAATCGGCCTGCGATCTGGCATTGAAAGTTTAAGAAAGTCTTTTGCAAAGCAAATGACCCGCTTTTTCAGCAAAGAGAAAGCGGGCCTTTCTATGTCAAGTACCGTTTTTCTTGTGTTTACACGCTAAAAATGCTATACTGTACTCGGTGTTTTAGCGAATAAAATAGGGAGGAGATTTTAATATATGAAAAACTATAACAGCCCTTTATCCGAACGGTATCCCAGCAAGGAAATGAAGTATCTTTTCTCTCCGGAAATGAAATTCAGAACCTGGAGAAAATTGTGGATCGCCCTCGCCGAAGCTGAAAAAGAGCTGGGGCTCGATATCACCCAGGAACAAATAAATGAGCTTAAGGCCCACGCCGATGATATCAACTACGATGAGGCCAGGCAGCGGGAAGCCATCGTGCGTCACGACGTCATGGCCCATGTGTATGCTTACGGTGTTCAATGTCCCAAGGCAAAGGGGATCATTCATCTGGGAGCAACATCTTGCTATGTGGGCGACAATACGGATCTGATCATCATGGCCGAAGGCCTCAAGCTGATCCGCACAAAGCTGATCAATGTCATCGCAAAGCTCTCACAGTTTGCAGATAATTATAAATCGCTGCCAACTCTGGGTTTCACCCATTTTCAGCCAGCTCAGCCAACGACGGTAGGAAAACGGGCAACCCTATGGATTCAAGACCTTCTTATGGATTTATCCGATGTGGAATACCTGCTAAGCACGCTGCGCCTCTTGGGCTCCAAAGGAACCACCGGCACCCAGGCCAGCTTCTTGGAGCTGTTTGACGGCAGCAGGGAAAAGGTAAAGCAGCTGGATCAGCTGATCGCGGAAAAAATGGGTTATGAAGGCTGCTACCCGGTTTCCGGGCAGACCTATTCCAGAAAAGTAGACAGCCGCGTTCTCAATGTACTCAGCGGAATCGCCCAGAGCGCCCATAAATTTTCCAATGATATCCGCCTCCTGCAGCACTTGAAAGAAGTCGAAGAACCCTTTGAAAAGAATCAGATCGGTTCTTCCGCCATGGCCTATAAGCGCAATCCTATGCGCAGTGAACGGATCGCGGCCCTGGCCAATTACGTTATGTCCGACGCTATGAACCCGGCGCTGACGGCTGCAACCCAGTGGTTCGAACGAACACTGGATGATTCGGCCAACAAGCGGCTCAGCATGTCGGAAGGCTTTCTGGCCGTTGACGGAATCCTGGAGCTGTACATCAATGTGGCATCGGGACTGGTCGTTTATCCAAAAGTCATCGAAGCCCGTCTGATGAGCGAGCTTCCTTTCATGGCTACGGAAAACATCCTCATGGACGCTGTCAAAGCCGGCGGCGACCGCCAGGAGCTCCACGAACGAATTCGCACCCATTCCATGGCCGCGGGCAAAGTGGTTAAGGAGGAAGGCAAAGAAAACGATCTGCTGGATCGAATCGCTGCTGACCCCGCCTTCAACATGACAAAAGACCAGCTGCAGAGCCTTATGAAGCCGGAAAATTTTGTAGGCTGCGCACCTGCCCAGACTTCCGAATTTCTGGAACAGATGGTCAACCCGGTACTTGAAAAAAATAAGCATTTGCTCGGCATTTCTGCCGAAATCAACGTATAACGCAAACGTTCGATAAAGCTCGGGCCGCATCAATCGCAGACCCGGCCCTCAGAACAGATAAAGGAGATAGTTTTAAATGGTAAAAGCAATAGTTGGCGCCAATTGGGGCGATGAAGGAAAAGGGAAAATCACGGATATGCTGGCAAAGGAATCGGATATTATTGTCCGTTTTCAGGGCGGAAGCAACGCAGGCCACACAATCGTCAACGATTACGGCAAATTTGCGCTCCACATGCTTCCATCAGGCGTCTTTTATGACCATACCACCTGTGTTCTCGGTAATGGCGTGGCGCTGAACATACCTTACCTTTTTAATGAAATCAAAGAAATCGTAGATCGGGGCGTTCCGGCGCCGAAAGTGCTGGTTTCCGATCGCGCACAGATTTTGATGCCTTATCATATTCTCTTCGATCAGTATGAAGAAGAGCGGCTGGGCGGCAAATCCTTCGGTTCCACCAAGTCGGGAATCGCACCCTGCTATTCTGACAAATATGCAAAGATCGGCTTTCAGGTCAATGAGCTGTTTATGAATGAAGCAGATCTGCGGGAAAAGCTGGACGGGATCTGCCAGCAGAAAAATATTATTCTGGAGCATTTATATCATAAACCGGCGCTGGATGTGGATGAGCTCTTTAACACCCTTTTGGAATATCGGGAAATGGTTCGCCCCTATGTATGCAATGTTTCTTCCTATTTATACGGCGCAATTAAGGAAGGAAAAAAGATCTTGCTGGAAGGCCAGCTGGGCGCCCTCAAGGATACGGATCACGGCATCTATCCTATGGTTACCTCATCTTCCACCCTGGCAGGATACGGCTCCATCGGCGCCGGAATCCCGCCTTACGAAATCAAGGAAGTAATGACGGTCGTCAAAGCTTATTCCAGTGCAGTAGGCGCGGGCGCTTTTGTCAGCGAACTCTTTGGAGAAGAAGCTGATGAACTGAGAAAGCGCGGCGGAGACGGCGGCGAATACGGCGCTACCACCGGCCGGCCCCGCAGAGTGGGCTGGTTTGACGCAGTAGCCACCCGCTACGGATGCAGAATGCAGGGCGCCACAGAGATTGCCCTCACTGTACTGGATCCGCTGGGATATTTGGACGAAGTTCCGATCTGCGTCGGATATGAAGTGGATGGAAACGTGACAAAAGAGTTTCCCCACACCACTGATCTGTACCGTGCAAAACCGATTTTAAAAAAGCTGCCCGGCTGGAAGAGCGACATTCGCGGGATACGGGAATTCGACCAGCTGCCTCAGGCATGCCAGAATTATGTCAACGAAATCGAAAAGGAAATCGGTTTTCCGATTACTTATGTTTCCAATGGGCCTGGCAGGGACGACATCATCAAACGTAAATCGCTCATACAGCTTTAACAGCAAAGGTTGGCGACCGCCCTATTACAAATTTTTAGGAGACTGAACGATGTATAAAGACGCGATCCGATCCGCCTGGGTTGAGATTAATTTGTCCAATCTGGACTACAATATTAAGAATATCAAAGCCAAAGTGGGGAATCATGCGGATATTATCGGTGTGATCAAAGCGGACGGCTACGGTCACGGCAGTGTGCAGACGGCAGAGGTGCTTCGCAGAAACGGGGTTAAGACCTTTGCTGTGGCCGCCCTTTCGGAGGCGATCAAACTTCGAGAAAGCGGGGCTGGTGAGGAAATCATTATCCTGGGCCTGACTCCCGACTTGTACGCGGATACCCTCATCACTTATGACCTCACACCGGTTGTGTGCAGTGCGTCCAATGCACAGGCTATATCACAGGCTGCGAAAAACGCAGGAAAAACGGTCGAAGGCCTGGTGGCCATCGATACCGGTATGGGGAGAATTGGCTATCTTCCTCAAGATCCTGACACCATTGGGGATATTAAAAGGATCGATTCGCTGGAACATTTTAAGATCAAGGGGATTTTTTCTCACTTCGCCACTGCTGATGCTTCGGATAAAACCTATGCAAAAGAGCAGGAGCGGCGATATAATGATTTTTGTGCCAAACTGACCGCCGCCGGAGTGAAGGTTCCTATGCGTACTTTTGCTAACAGTGCGTCTGTGATGGAATTGCCTTCTGTATACTATGACGCGGTACGCCCTGGGATTATCCTTTACGGCTGCTATCCCAGCGCAGAGGTGGATAAAAGCCAGCTTTCCATTAAGCCGGCCATGTCGGTAAAGGCAAATATTATTCATTTGAAGAAGGTGCCTGAAGGTACCACCATAAGCTACGGCAGAGCCTTTACCGCTGCCCGGGAAAGCCTGATCGCCACATTGGCCTTGGGTTATGCCGATGGACTTCCCCGTCCTTATTCGCAGGTAGGAAAGGTCATTGTCAATGGAATGTTGGCCCCAATTGCCGGAAATATCTGTATGGATCAGTGCATGGTCGATGTGACGGATGTACCGGATGTAAAGTTGGGGGATGAAGTGATCATCATGGGTTCTGACGGGCAGAACACGATTCTAGCAGATGATATCGGCGATGCTACTGGGACGATCAATTATGAGATTGTCTGTGCCTTTGGACAGCGCCTGCCGAAAGTCTATATTGAATAAAAACATAAACGGAGGTAAGATAAAAATGGGTAGGGGAACTAGAGAAAAAATAATGGAACTAGCAATCGATATGTTTAATGAAAAAGGCGCCACGAATGTGAGCACCGTTCAGCTTTCTCATGAAATGAACATCAGTCCGGGCAACCTTTACTATTATTTTGATAATAAAGAGCATCTGATCCGCACCATTTGGCTGGAAATGCTGACGCCAAAAATTGAAGAGCTTTTTAACCAAGCTGACCTTGAGACCAGTGAGGAAGGCTTGATGGATTTTTTTCTGCAGCTTTCACGGATCACATATGATTATCGATTCTTTTATCTGGAACTTTCCGCCATGCTGGTTAATGATCCGGAGCTGCGCCGACTATACAGGGAACAAGCGGACAAGCTGATGCAGCGAATCGACAAGATTATGCAGGCCTGGACAGAAAACGGAATCATGGATCCGATCGAACCTGTTGCAAAAAAAATGCTGATACAAAATTGTTGGACTTTGTCTCAGACCAGCATTACTTATGTTACAATTCTTGCTTACAGCGCATCGGCACAGGAAGCCTGTGATAACATCATTCAGCATCTATACGCTTTAATAAGGCCTTATTTCTCAGATAAAAGCCATGCTAAATTGCAGCAGCTCTTTGCTGAGAACAATCTGGACTTTCATAAATATGCACAGTAAAGATAAAGGAGCAACCTATGAAACATGTTAATACAAAAAAAATGACAGCGCTGGCGCTTGCTTTTCTTTTGATCCTGTCCTTATCCTCATGCGGCGGCGATCCTTCCGATGACGGAAGTGATGTCAATACGATCAACGTGACCATGAGTATTCTTTATCCGGAAAGCCAACAAAAGGAGAACTTGATAGACTATAGTATGCAGATTCAGGAGGATGCTACCGTAATGCAGATTCTAGAGTCCTATTCCAACCAGGAGGGTGTCAATATCGAGGTTAACACCTCCGATGCAGATGCCCCTTATGTGACTTCCATCAATGATGTGAATGCAGACGGCACAAGCCAGTGGGTTTGTGAAATGAACGGAAAGAAAAAAATAACCAAGGAAATCTCAGAATACGAAGTGAAAGACGGCGATAAAATCGTGTGGAAATACGAAGCACCATAAAAAATCAACAAAAAGTAACAAATTCTTAAATAAAATTAATATTTTTTGAATTTCTTCATAATCCCATCACAAAACATGGCTATAATTGAAAATGTAGATAGGGACATAGAAACATTGTTTCTATGCGAACTTTCCTTCTTTTATTGAATACACACAATACACACTTGTAAAACACCTTGGTCCCCCCAGGGTGTTTTACTTTTTTGGAAAAAGGAATTATTTGGTCAACCCATAACTTGCCGGAATTAAGTTTTGGTAAATTTTTTAAAAAAAGTGAAATCTCTTTTCGCTTTTTTCCCGAACCCCCACACCCTATCCTCAAACCGCAACCGCCCCGCAGCAAAAACAACACAGGAGACTTCATATGATTTATTTTTTACAGGGCCTGACAATGGGACTGGCCTATGTAGCCCCCATTGGCCTGCAAAATCTTTTCGTCATCAATACGGCCTTGACGCAAACAAGAAGCCGTACATACATAACGGCTTTCATCGTCATTTTCTTCGATATTACATTAGCCCTAGCCTGTTTTTTTGGAGTAGGCGCTATCATGCAGCATTCCCGCCTGCTGTCCCTGATCGTCCTTCTGATCGGCAGCATCATCGTTATTTACATTGGAATCAGTCTGCTCAGAAGTAAAGATTCTATGGAAAAAGGACGGGATGTGGATATCCCCATACCAAAAGTCATTACAGCGGCCTGCGTCGTTACCTGGTTCAATCCACAAGCCCTGATTGATGGAAGTATGATGCTTGGAGCCTTCAAAGCTACCCTCCCCTCTGACCAATCAGCTGCGTTTATAATTGGTGTGGCCTGTGCTTCATGCTGCTGGTTCTTAGGTTTATCCACTGTCATCACCTGTTTCAGCGCCAAGATTACGCCCAAAGTCCTGAGAGTGATCAATTTGATCTGCGGAGCAGTCATTATCTTTTATGGGGTCAAGCTGGGCATCTCTTTTGTACAGCTTTTTTGGCAATTTTTTTAATTATTGGTTGACAAAAACAGCCCGAACCGATAAGATGAATATAGAAATAAAAGGGAGTAGCCGGCGCCGACAGGCGTTTACGACATCGTCAATCCCGATGAGGCCATCGCCTTATCCGGTTCGTAATGAAACAGCAAGACTTTTATTGCATGGTTTATATGCAGTAAAAGTCTTTTTTGATTGTATATATTCCCTGCAAGATCTGCAAAATAAGGTGGAGAAAGGAATTTATATGCAAGACTATTATAAAATGACAGGCCAGCAGGTCCGGGAGGCTGTCAACGGAACGGCAGAGCCGCTGAGCGACAGCCAGGTTCAGGCCAATGTTGAAAAATTCGGACCCAACGAACTGGCGGAAGAAAAGAAAAAATCAATTCTTCGTATTTTTCTGGAGCAATTTAAAGATTTTCTGGTCATCATCCTGATTGCGGCGGCCATTATTTCCGGAGCCCTCAACGATCTGGAAAGTGCGCTGGTTATTCTGGTCGTAATTACCATAAACGCAATTTTGGGAACCGTTCAGACCGTAAAGGCTGAGCAATCGCTCACTGCGTTAAAGGCCATGTCCGCGCCGGAAGCCAAGGTTCTCCGGGGCGGACGCGTGGTCCAAATTCCCTCCCGTGAAGTCACGGTAGGCGATCAGATTTTTCTGGAAGCCGGTGATTTCGTACCAGCTGATGGAAGATTGCTGGAAAACGCAGGCCTGAAAATAGATGAAAGTGCCCTGACAGGGGAGAGCCTGGGCGTGGAAAAAGATCTCGCGCCAATCGAGAAAGAAGCGGCATTGGGAGACCGGATCAACATGGTTTATTCTGGCAGCTTTGTCACTTACGGCCGAGGCTCCTTCCTTGTCACTTCAATTGGTATGGAGACCGAGGTGGGCAAGATTGCCACTCTGCTCAAGACCACATCAGAGAAAAAGACCCCGCTTCAGATCAATCTGGACAATTTCGGGAAAAAGCTTTCCATTTTAATTTTGATCTTTTGCGCAATCCTGTTCGGCCTCAGCGTTTATCGGGGAGAATCGGCGGGCAACGCTTTTCTCTTTGCGGTTGCTCTGGCCGTAGCCGCCATACCGGAAGCCCTCAGCTCCATCGTTACCATCGTCTTATCCTTCGGCACGCAAAAGATGGCCAAGGAACATGCCATTATACGAAAGCTTCAGGCCGTGGAAGGTCTGGGCAGCGTTTCGGTCATCTGTTCGGATAAAACAGGAACTTTGACCCAGAATAAAATGACTGTGGAAGATTATTACGTGGAAGGCCGGCGGATTCCGGCAGCGGAAATCAATACCGACGATCCGGCCCAGATGCAGCTTCTTGTTCACAGCGTGCTCTGCAATGACTCCACGATAGATGAAGACAAAGAAATCGGCGATCCGACGGAGACCGCGCTCATTCATATTGCTTCCAAGGTGGGAAAAGATTATGCGGCCATACGGTCGGATTCCCCCCGATTCAGCGAAATCCCCTTTGACAGCGACCGCAAGCTGATGTCCACATGCCATCAATTAGAAGGTAAATCACTCATGGTTACCAAGGGAGCCGTAGACGTTCTGCTCAAACGGATTTCCCATATTCAAGAGCATGGCAAGAGCCGGAGTGTTACTGACCAGGACCGCAGTGCGATCGAAGAACAGAATATGGAATTTTCACGAAACGGCCTGCGGGTGCTGGCCTTCGCATATAAAGAAGTGGCGGAAAACTTTGAGCCGGGGACTGAGGATGAAACAGACCTTACCTTCCTAGGCTTGATTGCGATGATGGATCCGCCGCGGGAAGAATCCATGGCTGCCGTAGCAGAATGTATTGACGCCGGTATCAAACCAGTGATGATTACAGGGGACCACAAGATAACGGCTGCTGCCATTGCAAAGCGGATCGGCATTTTGAAAGATGATTCCGAAGCTTGCGAGGGGGCTGCCATCGACCATATGTCCGACGAAGAGCTGAAGAGCTATGTCGAGAAAATTTCTGTTTATGCACGGGTTTCGCCGGAGCACAAAATCCGCATAGTCCGTGCCTGGCAGGAGAAGGGCAACATTGTAGCCATGACCGGAGACGGTGTCAACGACGCTCCGGCTCTTAAGCAGGCCGATATCGGCGTTGCCATGGGCATTACGGGCAGCGAAGTTTCCAAGGATGCGGCTTCCATGGTCCTGACCGATGATAATTTTGCCACCATTGTGAAAGCAGTGGAAAACGGCCGGAACATTTATCAGAATATCAAACATTCGATTCAGTTCCTGTTGTCCGGCAATTTTGGGGCGATTTTGGCAGTTTTGTATGCTTCCATCGCAGCGCTGCCGGTACCCTTTGCACCGGTCCATCTGCTGTTCATCAATCTGCTGACCGATAGCCTTCCGGCGATCGCTCTGGGGCTGGAACCTCATACCAAGGATTTGATGAAGGAAAAGCCGCGGCCTTCCAACGAATCGATTCTGACCAAATCCTTCCTGACTAGAATCGGCGCCGGCGGACTGTCCATTGGCATTACCACAATGATCGCCTTTCTGATCGGCTTCCACGGTGTATTTACTGCTGCCGGTCAGGGCAGCGCTCTGCTGGGCAGCACCATGGCCTTCGGTACTTTATGCACAGCCAGATTATTTCATGGGTTTAACTGCAAATCCAACAAACCGGTGGTCTTTACCTCCAAGGTATTCAATAACGTTTATCTCATCGCCGCCTTTTTCATCGGTCTCATACTCATCACCGCAGTATTGACCATTCCAGGGCTGCATGAAATCTTTAAGGTTCAGACACTGGTCCTGCCTCAGCTGTTCACCGTATACGGGCTGGCCTTTATCAATATTCCGGTCATCCAGCTGTTCAAGCTGATAAAGATAAAAAACTAAGGGGTTTTATATAAGCACTACAAAAAGATCCGGCATGGCTGCTGCCTTCCGGATCTTTTTTGCTGTCGCGTATGCTTACTAGCGTGTCAGCTCAATGGTTCCTGTGGCTGCTTTTTCAATAAAGGCCAGATCGTGTTCCACCATCAGCATGGTCGGCTGCGCGGCCAGAATCAGTTCTTCAATCTGCATTCTAGAAAAGAGATCGATATAATTAAAGGGTTCATCCCAGATATATAGATGAGCGCTCTGGCATAAGCTTCTGGCCAGCATGACTTTTTTCTTTTGCCCCCGGCTGAACACTTCCATGGGTTTGTCAAACTGTTCTTTGGAGAAATCCATCTTGTTGAGAATGGCCTTAAACCGGCTTTCGTCGATTTTCCACATGCGGGCATATTCCCTCAGAGTTCCTGTCAGCAACCCGGTTTCCTGAGGAACATAGGATATCATCAGCCTGCTGCCAATGTGCAGTTCCCCGGTATAATCCAGGGGTTCCCCTGTGATCAGCTTGAGGATACTGGTTTTTCCGCTGCCGTTGGGCCCTGTCAGAAGAATTCGCTCTCCCTGACGGATCTGTGCTGTTACTGGACCGCACACCGGCTGGTTCTGGTAGTATATGGCTAGGTCATTCATCGTTATTAGGCTTTGAGTATGATATTGCAACGGTTCCAGTTTGAGAGAAAAGGTTTTTTCCACATCTATAAGTAGGGTTTTCTTTTTCTGAATCGCTTTGTCTTTTCTTCTTTCAGCAGCTTTCGAGCGCTTCATCATCTTAGCGGCCTGATGCCCAATATACCCTTTATCCGGCTTTAATCCAGATACTTTGTGCCCTTTTTTCGTTTTCTCAATTTTGTCCGACCATCCGGCCGTTTGGCGGGCAGCCTTTTCCAATTTATTAATCTCACGCACCTGCTTCTCATGCTCATCCCGCTCATAGGCATCCCGCTTTTGACGGTTCTCATACCAGGACGAAAAATTTCCTTTTTGAATCTCAATCGTTGCCCGATTAATGGCAAGAATATGGTCCGTACAAGCGTCCAGTAAGGTCCGATCATGGGAGACGAGAATGAAGCCCTGTTTTTTATTCAAATATGCGCCCACCTGCCTCCGGGCTTGAATATCCAAATGGTCCGTCGGCTCGTCAATTAAGAGAAAACAATTTTCCCGCGCGAAGAGCACCGCCAGCATAACCCGGGTTTTTTCGCCTCCGGACAAGGTCTGAATCGGCCGGTAAAGCAGTTCCTCTTCCGTTCCCATGAGGGAAAGCTCCCGCTGAACTTTCCATAACGGCACGCCTTCCGGAATCAGTTCCATGGCCATCCAAGTGTCCTCCTTGATCTCCATCGGAAAGTAAGCAAAATTTCCATCCGACGAAATCGTTCCGCTGTACGGGTATTCTCCCATCAGCAGTTTGAGAAGGGTCGTTTTTCCCTTCCCATTTCTTCCCACAAGTCCCAGCTTCCATGTGCTGTCCATGCGCAGGGATACCTGATGAAAGATCGTATCATCGCTGCCTTCGTAGGCAAACGTTAAGTTTGAAAGATTGATCAGTGACATGCTGCACCACCTCCTGTATGCAAAAAATCCGCAGGAAAGTCAATTCCTGCAGATCATAACAGCCATGCAGCGCCGCCGAATGGGCGGGCAGACACAGAGAGGCGGCACACCTTAACATTGGCGTTCCGCGCATATTATGAAAATGCGTTCAGATGGTAACTTTCCTGCTTACAGGCATAACAAAACAAGCACTGTCTCATTATGCATTCTAATGTTAGCAAGAAAAATTACGCATCTTTTCACCTCAATTCTTTTTTGTTACCAAAAGGCATTGTAACACACGCCGCCGATTTGGTCAACGATTTGCGTCTCTTTCTGTTGTTAACTTGTGATAATGTCACCATAGGATTCACTTGAGAAAATGTCCCAATTTGATAGACTGAAACTTATGAAAGAAGGTAACATTGCGTTGTCACAAAAACAACTGAAAACACTAACGGTCATCAACCGTTACATCCACAAAGACATTACCAGGCAGCAGGCCGCGGACCTGTTAGGTCTTTCTACCCGCCAGATCTCACGTTTAAAGAAAGGAGTCCTCGCTTCTGGCCCCGAATCCCTGATTCATAAAAATACCGGTAGAAAACCCGCCCATGCTGTTTCAGACGAAACGAAGGAAGCAGTCCTTAAGATTTATTCCCGCCCGGAATTGTCTAGGGCCAACTTCCTCCATTTCAAAGAAATTCTGTCCACGGATTTCGGAATTTCCCTTTCCTATTCCGCACTTTCCAGTATACTGAAAAACGCCGGAAAAGATAGCCCCAAAAAGAAAAAAATCCGCCATCGGACACACCGTAGAACGCGCAAACCCCATCCTGGACAACTCATCCAGGTCGATGCCACGCCTTATGAATGGTTTGGCGGGAAGGCCAAATACGCCCTGCATGGTGCCATCGATGACGCCACCGGGAACATTGTCGGCCTGTTCTTGACCAGCAACGAGTGCCTCTATGGCTATCTGCGGACCATGGGCCAATGCTGCCGCCGCTTTGGCGTGCCGCAAAGCGTTTATTCGGATAACCATACCATTTTCCGTTCCCCCAAGACCGGCAAGCTTACCGTGGAAGAACTGCTGGACGGCAAACAGGTGAACTTGACCCAGTTTGGGCGGGCCATGCGGGAACTGGGCGTTGACCTGATCTTTGCCGGTTCACCCCAGGCCAAAGGCCGGGTGGAACGCCTCTGGGCGACGCTACAGAGCCGCCTGCCCGTCGAATTCGCCAAACGGGGGTTCCGGACCCTTTCCGAGGCCAATCGGTTCCTGGAAGAAGCTTATCTGGACCAGTTCAATGCCCGTTTCGCAGTAGAAGCCGAAGCAAGCTCCCTGTTCGTCCCCGTGCGGGAGACGATCGACCTGGACGCGATTCTGTGCGTGAAGCATACAAGGAAAACCGACGCGGCCGGTGTGTTTTCTTTCAAAAACC
>CABJAP010000023.1 GCA_902363595.1 Clostridia bacterium
CGGGATTAGAGACTGTTTTCATCCTCCAAACCGCTTAAAAAGAATGTTATGGACGGTACTGGAAACCAATCCCACTTTCACGCCGTTTATCCCCTCTTTTTCAGTGGCCTCCCCAGCAGCCTTCCCAGCGATAATTTTTAGCCTTTTTCGCTGCCAATCCACCCAAAAACAGCAGCAAATTATCGCTCTTCTGAATTTTTTCTTTTTTCACGATGAAAAATCATCGCAATCTTAGACCAAAACAAGCTCCAGCGATCATTTTACTTTGCACCCTTTAAAAATCCGGGCCCGAAGGGCCCGCTCCTTATCCCAACACAAATCCGCGCTCCCCCACAAGGGGAGCCGCGCCCCTCATCTCAACTCACAACTCCCGCAGCAAAAAACGTTTTGCGCAGGCAAACTCCGCAGAGCTGCATATCGCCCAAACGATATAACCCCGCCCGAGGACCTCGCCGCAGCAAAACACTCCTTTTCCCCAAACACAAATCCGCGCTCCCCTACCGGGGGAGCCGCGCCCCTTATCTCAACTCACAACTCTCGCAGCAAAAAACGTTTTGCGCAGGCAAACTCCGCAGAGCTGCGTATCGCGCAAGCGATACAGCGCAGCTCGAGGACCTTGCCGTAGCAAAACGTTTTTTGCCCCTACCGCTCCTCTCGGAAGTAATTGTTGCCCAAATCTCCCGGAGGCTGGCTTTCTTTTCTCTTTTTATGCGTACTGATAATTACAATCAAAATCGTCGCAATATATGGAATCATATCCACCAAGTATTGGGAAATCCCAAGTCCCATAGCCTGGAATTTCAGACCCAGGATGGACAGTCCGCCGAAGAGCACGCCGCCGAAGAAACCTTTGATCGGATTCCATGCCACAAAGATTACCAGAGCCACCGCGATCCAGCCTCTGCCGTTGACAACGTCTTCCTGCCAGATGGGAATACGCACCAGAGAAAGGTACGCGCCGCCCAGCCCGCAAAGCGCGCCGCCGATGAGGATGTGCACATATTTATACAAGGTGATGTTGATACCGGAAGCATCCGCTGCCGCCGTGTTTTCCCCCATCGCTTTCAGGTTCATACCCATGCGGGTCTTATACATGTACACCGCTGCTACTGCGCAGACCACATAGCTCAAATACACGAACATATCCTGCTGGAAGAAAATCGGCCCTATAACCGGAATCTGACCCAGCACAGGAATCGTCACTTTGCTGAAAAAGGAAGTGATCGCAGATGGAGCCATGGAGCCCAGCAGCGGTTCGCCTACGAATTGAGCAAAGCCAGTGCCGAAGATGGTCAGCGTCAGTCCGGTAACAACCTGATTGGCCTTCAAGGTTACCGTCACGAATGCATAAATCATGGCGCCGCCGGCTCCCGCAAGGGCCGCCGAAAGCAGCGCGGCTCCAGGATTGGCTGTGTTCAGCCCCGTGTAAAAGCCCATAACTGCTCCCATGAGCATCATACCTTCCACACCCAGATTCATGTTTCCCGTTTTTTCCGTAATCAGTTCACCCACCGTCGCAAATACCAGAGGTGTTCCCGCTACCACGCACGCAGCCAGAAATTCAATCATAATTAAGCCACCTCCTTGGACGCTCTGCCGAAACGAACTCGGTACCGCATGAAAAATTCACTTCCCAGAACAAAGAACAAGACCAATCCCTGCACAATATCCGATACAGCGCTCGGAATGCCCAGAGCTATTTGGATGTATTCGCCGCCCTGAATCAGCATGGCAAAGACCACGCATACCAGCAGGGCGTATCCCGCATGAAGCTTGGAAAGCCATGCGGTAATGATGGCGGTAAATCCATAATTGTTGGCAATCGCCGCAACCAGCGTTTTTTCGATGGCCGATGCCTGCACCATGCCGACGATGCCGCAAAGACCGCCGGAAACCAGCATGGCAATGACGATAACCTTGCTGATATTCATACCCGCATAGCGGGCTGTTTCAACGCTTTCTCCAACAACTGTAATTTCGTATCCGACTTTAGTATGATTAATGAAGAAATATACAAACGCCGTCGCGATCAGCGCGAAAATCCAGCCGATATGCACGCCGCCCAAAGAAGGCAGCACCGCATTGGAGGAGAACGTTGCGATTTTGGGAAATCCGTTGGCTGCAGGATCCATCCAGGGACCGTACTGAAGGTATGTAACGAATTTAATCGCCACATAGTTCATCATCAAGGTAAAGATGGTTTCATTGGTTCCCAGCTTGGCCTTGAAGATCGCCGGTATGAACGCCCAAATTCCGCCGCAGATGGCAGCCGCGATCACCATGAGCAGGATCATGACCGGCTGAGGCACGCTTTCGCCCAGATTAAGGGCTACCCATCCGGCTCCGAGAGCTCCCATCGTGATCTGGCCCTCACCGCCGATATTCCAGAATTTCATTTTAAAGGCGACGATAATTCCCATGGACGCGATGATCAGTGGGATCGCCTTAATGATCGTCTGCTTGATCCGAAGAGAAGTTCCAACCGATCCCAATACGATCTCCTTGAAAATATTAAACGGGTTAAGCCCGAAAATCAATAAAATGATGCCTGCAAAGACAATTGACAGCACCACCGCCAAGGCAGTGATGATAATCTCTTTTTTTCTAGGCAGGTCATCACGTTTTGTCACTCTTATAAAATCCATTACGCCAAAGCCTCCCCATCTTGTTTTCCTGTCATCAAAAGACCAATATCTTCTTTTGTCACTTCCGACGGCTTGACAATGCCTGTAATTTCTCCATGACAAAGCACGATCACCCGGTCGCACAGATCCATCAGCACGTCCAAATCTTCACCGACAAAGAGGACGCCTACGCCTCTCTCCTTCTGTTCGTTGAGCAGATCGTAGATCTTGTAAGAAGCTCCGATATCCAATCCTCGGACCGCATATGCCGTAATCAGGACCTTGGGCGCAGAATCAATCTCCCTGCCAAGGAGCACCTTCTGTACATTGCCGCCCGAAAGCTTTTTAACCGGCGTATAAATATTAGGTGTCTGGATATCCAGTTCTTTGACGATTTTTTTCGCCTTCTTTACGCACGGGCCCCGCTGAAGGATAATCCCCGGCTGATTCTGATAATCTTTTAGAATCATATTATGAACGATATCCATGGAGCCCACCAGTCCCATGCCCAACCGGTCCTCCGGAATAAATCCCATGCGGATCCCCAAACGGATAATATCCCGCGGCGTTTTTCCCACCAGATTTTCGCCTTCGAAGTAGATCCTGCCTTTTTCCGCTTTGGCCAGGCCGGCAATCACCTCGCACAATTCCTTCTGTCCGCTGTTAGCCACTCCTGCCACACCGACGATCTCGTGGGAATTCAAGGTAAAGCTCACATCTGAGAGGGCGTTTTTCCCTTCGCTGTCCAAAACGGTCACCTCGTCCATGTTCAGCAGCGGACGTTTTTTATCAAAGCTTTTCTTTTCAATGGACAAATCCACTTTTTTGCCTACCATCATCTCAATCAGATTGGCGACTTTGACCGTTTCTGTCACCACGGTCTCGATGGACTGTCCTTTCCTGAGAACCGTAACCCGGTCGGAAATCTCCATAACCTCATTGAGCTTATGGGTAATGATGACCACCGAACATCCCTGTTCCTTCATATTGCGGATAACCCGAAAAAGTTTTTTAATTTCCTGCGGGGTCAGGACAGCAGTAGGCTCATCCATGATCAGGATTTTGGCGCCCCTGTATAAAACTTTGATGATTTCCAAAGTCTGTTTTTCTCCCACGGACATATCGTATACCTTTTTATCAGGATCGATATCCAGCCCGTATTGATCGGAAAGGTCCTTCACTTTTTTAGACAGGGCTTTTCCGCGGAGAAAAACATTAGTCGGCTGTCCGATGATGATGTTCTCTTTTGCAGTCATAACGTCGACCAGTTTGAAATGCTGATGAATCATGCCGATTCCCATGCGAATAGATTCCTTAGGCGAAGAAAAATGCACTTCTTCCCCGTTGATCTTGATGATACCCGAATCAGGGGTGTAGATTCCCGAGAGCATGTTCATCAGAGTCGACTTGCCTGCGCCGTTTTCTCCAAGCAAAGCATGGACCTCTCCGTGCCGCACGGACAAATTGATATTGTCATTGGCCTTGAGGGTTCCGAATGATTTGCTGATGTTCTTCATTTCGATTGCCAGTTCTTGCTGCACTGTTCGCCTCCAAAATAATGGTAAAATAGTATAAGGGGGACCTGACGGTTCCCCTCAATACAATAAGTTTATTTGTTTCTCATCGATGATTATTTGTTGGAAGTCGCTTTCACGCCTTCAACCTCGCCCTGAATCTTCCATACTTCTTCATCAGTTAAGGTCTGGCCTTCTTTGCACAAAGTCTTTCCGTTATTGTATTTGATTTCGCCGGAGAATACTTTGAATTCGCCTTTTGCCATCTTATCCTTTACTTCGTTGATCTGCTTCTGAGCATCTTCCGGTACTGCTGCACCCAGCTTGTCCAGACAGATCAGACCGCTTTCGATGGAGCCGTAGCTGCTGAAAGGCTTTGTTCCGGTCGGTTTAAAGCTTCCGTCTTTGATCGCCTTAAAGGTCGGTGTGAAGTAAGCGGACATATCCCAGTAAGGAGCTGTCAGGTAATTTTCGCCTGCAACATTGTTGTTGTAGTTCCAGCCGGTGGTGTAAATGCCTGCTTCTTTTGCAGCCAGCTGGGTTGCTGTTGAGTCAGCATGATAGGTCAGCACATCGCATCCGGCGCTGATCAGCTGTTCTGCCGCTGCTTTTTCGATTTCAGCATCGCCCCAAGTGTTGATGTAAACGACTTTTACTTCAACATCCGGATTGACTGCCTGTGCGCCCAGTGTAAAGGCATTGATGCCAATCTGCACTTCTGTGTAAGGATGAGCCGCTACATAACCCAGAACGTTTTTCTTGCTTGCCGCTGCTGCTGCCATGCCGGAAAGATATCTTGCTTCTTCCATGGAACCGAAGAAGTTTTCCATGTTCTTTTCATTCTGGTAAGGGCCTGAGAAGTGTAAGAAGGTAACATCATCATAGTCGCCGGAATTGGCCAGCTCGTTGAGAGCATCTCCGTATCCGAAGGAACACCCTACAATGATCTTGCATCCCTGGTCGATTAGGTTGGTGGCAGTGGTTTTTGCTCCCTGCGTATCACTGTCGCTTACGTTTTCTTTCTTAACCAGTTCCATTCCGTTTTCTTTGGCTGCCTTTTCCAGACCTTCGTTCATGCACTGAGTAAAGCCGCCGTCATTGATGGATCCGATAAAGATACATCCAACTTTTACCGCGTCCTTATCGCCTTCATCGCTGCTTCCGCCGCCGCATGCCGCGAAGCTGAAGACCATAACAAGCGCCAGTAATACTGCTAGTACTTTTTTCATGTTCTTTTTCTCTCCTTTGCGTAAATATAAGTAAATGAAATAAGATACACTCCATTATAGCCACTTCATAATTGGCTTGTAAAGTTATTTTGTCCAGAAAATCACAATTTTTTACACAAAAGCAATCGTTCCGTCATCAATCTTTTCGATGACTGCCAGCGATTCCAGGCGGAACCCTGCCTGCCGCAGTTTTTGACCGCCGCCCTGAAAGCCTTTTTCGATCACTGCGCCGATCCCCAGGACTTTTGCGCCCGCCTGCTGTACCAGCTGTGTCATTGCCAGCGCTGCTTGGCCGTGGGCGAGAAAATCGTCCAGAATCAGCACCCGATCCCCTTCATGAAGATATTTTTTAGCGACCCGAATGATAGAGACGGTTCCCTTGGTAAAGGACTTGGCTTCAGCACCGTAAAAGTCTTCCGTCATGGTGCTGGGCGTGGTTTTTTTTGCGAAAACCACAGGTGGATAGCCGAAATACGGAGCCGTCATACAGGCGATGCCGATACCGCTGGCTTCCACGGTCAAAATTTTATCCACTTCGATATCTGCAAAACGGCGGCGGAATTCTTTGCCGATCTCATCCATAAATTTAACATCGATCTGGTGGTTGAGGAACCCGTCCACTTTCACGATCCCGGTTCCGACAGCTTGTCCTTCTCGGATGATTTTATCCTTTAATGCTTCCATGCTCTGTCTCCTAAACTTTTTTTATATCCAAAACAACTCGTCCAACAATATCTTTTTTCTCAACCAGTCCTACCTCTTTGCTTCTGGAGTCTTTGGAGTTGACCCGGTTGTCACCGAGGACAAAATAGCAATCCTCCCGAACGGTCACCGGATATTCCATCGTCTCATCGGTGATGGCCGTAGCCGTGTAAACATAGTCTTCTTCTACCTTGGTTCCGTTGATGTACAGCCCGTCCTGTCTGCTGACATCCACCGTATCCCCGGCAGTAGCGACCACTCGCTTGATCAGCTTTTCCCCTTTTTTCGTTTTAAAGACGATAATATCCCCTTTTTCTATGTTTCTGGCCAAACGAAAAATAACGATCCGGTCGCCGCTGCAGAAATTGGGCTCCATGGAATTTCCTGTAATCCGCGGCACGCCTATAATCAAATTAAAAACAAGCAAAACCACAAGGAGCGCTGCCCCCGCTTCGAGGGCGAGCCACTTCCAGTTTCGCTTGAAAAGGTTTTCTTTTGAATCCTCGGGTTCTTTTTTTTTCGGTTTCTTTGGTTCTTCGTCTTTAAAAGCTGCATCAAGAGCCTCCCTTACCCATTTATCGGAAGACAGGCTCTCATTCATCTCAAGATTTATTTTGGGAGTTTTCTGCAAATCTTTCTTCAGATCAATCATCCGACTCTACCAGAACATCCTCTATATCTGTACTTGTATCTGTATAGCTCCTGGTGATCTCGTCCTTATCCTGGAAATACAGCTTACTTCTAATTCCTTCCAAAGCTTCTGTTACACTGCCAATATCGGACTTGACTTTCCCGAATTCGCCTTCTATGGTTTCAATATATGTACTATATTTATATTTCTGCTGCTGCAGTTTCTTTTCTTCCAGCTCCAGGTTTCTCCGCTCCTGCTCCATCCGGCTTTCAAGAGCTTTTTTCTGTTCTTCCATTTCAGCCTTCATGCGATTGATCTCCGCTCTAGCCATGGATTTTTCGTTCTGCATTTCGATTTCCAGATTGGCGCGCATGGTCTGTACTTCAGAATTAAAGTTTTCTCTGGCCTGCTGGACATTTTTGGCCAGGCTTTCCTGAACAGCTTTGACTTCAGCCTGGCTCTTGGCACGGGCTTCCTGAACTTCCTTGCGGACAGCCTGCTGCTCCGCTTCCAGTTCTTGTCTGACTCTCTGCTGTTTTCTTTCCAGCTCATGATTGACGCGCTCTTCCTTTGCCTTAAGCTGCGCGTTGACTTTATTTTGTTCAGCGGCCAATTCTTCCCGAACACGATTCTTTTCAGCGGCCAGTTCTTCGCGTACTTTTTTCTTTTCTGCTTCCAGCTCTTCCCGAACCCGATTCTGGTCTGCCTCCAGCTGTGCATTGACTTTACTCTGTTTTGTTTCTAGTTCTTCGTTAATCTTCTTTTCTCTTGCTTCCAGGTCTGCCTGAACTTTTTGCTGTCTCGCTTCCAGTTGTTCGGTAATGCGCTTTTGTTCCGATTCCAGCTGAACCCGGATGCGCTTTTGTTCAGCTTCCAATTCTGCGTTAACCTGAGCCCGCTTCTCATTGATCTGTCTTTCTGCCTCAGCCCACGCAGCTTCGATCTGCATCTGAGACTTGGCCTTTGCCATCTGCATATCTTCTTCGGCCTGTTCTTTCTGCGCTTTGAGCAGAATTTCGCTCTCTGCTTTATCGGCCTCTATTTTGTCACGCAGCGCCTTCATTTCCATTTCAAAACGGCTTCTGGACGCTTGCGCCTCTTTTTCAAACTCTTCCCGTTCCTGCTGCAGTTCTGTCTGTGTCCGTACCTTTTCAGCCTGGAGCTGCAGCCTCTCTTCTTCCTGCTTCTTTTCTTCTTCAGCCAGCTGCGCTCTGCCCTCTTCCAACATCTGGGTAACTTCCGCCCTAGCTCTAGAAACAATCTCGTTGCTGTTTTTCTTCGCTTCCATCATCATGTTGATATAAACATCGTTGTTGGCTTCATATTTTTGCAGTCTCTGCTGAATTTCTTTCATTTTGATTTCAGCTTCCTGCTCAGCCTGACGCTTACTTTCGGCAATCCGCTGTTCCATGGAGGTCTTTTCCGCCTGCATCTGTTTCTGTAAAACCTGTATTTCTGAATCGAATGTCTGCTCCAGCTGAGCGATATTCGCTTCATATAAGTTGCAGAGGTCCTGCATGCTTGCATAGACCGCTTCTTTTGCGAAGCCTCCGTCGGCGTCTTTTTTTATGTTCATATTCTGAAGCAACTTGATAACTTCTTCTTTTCTCTTGCTTGCGATTTCGTTTCTATCCATACCTAGCCTCTTTCTGATTTTCAGTTATAGATTTTCTCATTTGTATCCATTCAGGTCCGCAGTGTCCTGAAAATGGTTCAGACAGATTTATTATAACATTTTATTTTCTATTTGTCTCCACATAATTTATACCCTTTAAATTATAAGGATTCTGCCATGAAAGTCAACCGCTTTTACGCTTATCGCCTCCTTCTGACTTTATATTTAGTGCGGCCGTCTCCTTGTTTTATCAGGCTGGCTGGCCGCCGCTTACACTAACTTGCGCAAAAATAGGGCATTTTTATTATGGTAAACCAATTAACACTTCGTGATATTGTGCGAAAAAAAGAGGCTGATCCCATTCATCCTTTGATGCGGCAGCCCCTTTTCTTCGTCTATATTTGAATGTATAATTACACCTCAAAGTCAAAACCTTCTTTAAAGGTTTTCTTCATATATTTCGGCGTTTTCCAGATACACGAAAGCCCTTTGGGAAACGAAACGAGGGTGCCGGGTGTCAGCATCAGTTCTTCACCATTTACAGTAACAATGGCCTCGCCCTCTACGATATAGCTGGCTTCTTGCTCTTCCACCAGCCACTCTTCTTCCAGAGGTTCCTCATCAATCAGAACTTCCCACTGATCGGCGCCGATCCGAACCGCTTCCTCAGCTGTAATTTTTTTCACTTTGATATCTTTAATTGTCAATTCTCTTTCTCCTTTCTTGCTTGCTATTATAACTCCATGGCCATGGCCCTGACCGGGGAGCCGTCCGCTCCTTCCAGCTTTAACGGCGCGCCGATAAAAAACACCTCATCCGGCAGCTGCGCCGCATGGACCAGGCCGAGGATGCACGGAATTCCCGCCTTCTGGAATACATAGTCCGGCAGCTCCAGGCCTTCCGGAACCACATCCATCCCATCCCGGGGATCACCGAACATGGGAGCATCGATGGCAAAGGCCTTGATCTTTTTTTCTTTTAGATAATTGGCCGATTCTACCGTAATAAATGGGCTTTCCCAGGTATAATTAGCCTCCTTAATCCGTTTATCCCATCCAGTGGCGATGATGCAGATGTCGCCTTCTTCCAGCCGGTCAGCTCCTGCGGCTTCCAGCATTTCCGGTGTAATCCCGTAAAAAGGCTGCTCCTTGCACGCAAACCGCAATACTCTGGCATGACCCGCTATTTTCTCCAGTGCCACCTGATCTGCGCATTCCCCATCATCCCACCAGTGCTTGCCGCACTCCAGATGGGTTCCGGTGTGGGATGTTAAGATATGTTCTTTGGTGATATATCCATTGCCTTTGACCGTAGCCAGGTATTTTGTCCGATAGGGAACATAGGGCGTTCCGTAATACCACAGCTCTTCATTGACTGTGGCTGACAAATCATAGATTTTCATCTTTATTGCTCTCCTTTATTCTCAAAATTTCGCAGCAGGCTCCGGGAAACAAGAAGCCTGCCGCATAAAAGGTCTATGTATAGAAATAAACTGATTGTTTATTCATACCTCATTTCTGTGCCCGGGTCCAGCGGATAAACCGGCCTTCTGATGTTCTTAAAGTCTCCGATCTTTGTCACATCCGGATTGGTCACGCCGATACTGTCGATGGTGATAAATTTATCGGCCATCTCTTTGAAAACCATTTGATAAGCTTCTCCCAGCCCTTTTCCGACCAGAACCTTGTAAGCCGCCGCGTCCATATTGAGATACTTGAAGACATTGATGCTTTCCGTAGATGTTTTATGCTGAGTCACTACAATATGAATGCCCTTAAAGTCTACCACTGCGATTCTGCCCGGATTCTGCAGGTCCTCTTCATTCCAGCATACAAGGGGGATTTTGCCTTCATATAATTTAACAACCGTTCCTTCCACTTGGATGGGATCACCGTGCTTGTTGTCAATCTTTCCGCCCAGCAGGCCGGAAACGGCATTTCCTTCTCCAGCCTGGAACGCCAGCGCAACAAATTCAGGATCGAAAATGGTCATAACCGCTGCCGAATCAGCGCCTTCCTCAAGCAGCCGGCTCAGTATGTAGGTACCGTCAGCCGGGCCTCCGCCCATCGGATCGTCGGCTTCATCGACGAAAAAGCACAGCTTCTCAGTCTGTTCGGCTATTTTCAGAGCATCTTTGACCGAAACCGTTTCCACGAAAAAGGTTTCCTTTTGCTGCCAGAAGTAATCTGCCATTTCAGCTGCGATTTCATTTGCCCGCTGTTCCTTATCCGCCTGCGCCACGACAACTGCCGAAGCTCCCGTATTTACCGTGTCCGACCCATAATAGCCGGCAAAAGGCGAAACGTTGATGATGCCGTTTTCCTCTTCATATTGGAATGCTTTTTCGATCACCGGCTTCATCGCTCCGATGGCCGTGTCCGTGGATATGGCCGGAAGCAAAAGCGGCGGCTGGGCATAAGTACAATAAGTTTTTACTTCTCCTTTTAAGGTGCGTCCCATCAGTGCGGCTGCTTCCTGTTCCCGCTCATACATATCGGCATGTGGCTGAGTATTGTAGCCGAACAGTCCATTTACCGTCTGGATCATTGCCGGCGATACATTAGCATGCAAGTCGTGCACGGTCATCATTGGGATCTCATTGCCCACAATCTCCCTGACGGCGGTCAGAATAGCGCCTTCGCAATCCGGAACTTCTTCCGAAACAATCGCCCCGTGTAAATGGAGCAGAATTCCATCCACCTTTTCTCTTTTTAACGGCTCGCAAAATTGCGCTTTTATATGTTCATAGGTTTCTTTTTTTACCGGGCCTGCCGGTACTGCCATCGCTGCTACCAACGGCAGGATTTCCCACTTCTGATCTTCGGCATAATCGATAAATCCTCCGAGAATCCGGCGATCATGGCGGTGCCTCTCAATTAGATTTCCGCTTTCGGTATAAATCATTTCCTTGAATTTTTCCAGGCCAATGGTTTCCACACTAAAGCTGTTACCTTCATGGATAAATCCACCAATTGCAATTTTCATAATAAATCTCCCTTCTTTACTTTTCCGTTTTTGATAATCTCTTAAATTCGTGTGCCAGGCAGATGACTGCGATGATGCATGCTAGTGCATCCGCGAAGGGCTGTGCCATCCAAACGCCATTGAGGCCGAACAGCTTTGGAATCACAAACAGCATCGGCACTGCGAAAATCAGCACTCTGGTTGTTGAATTGAGGATAGCCAGCTTGTTGTTTTCGATCCCGATATAGTAGCCGCCAACCAATGTGGAAACATTGCCGAAGGCAAACATTAGGATATAAATTCTCATGGCGCTGACGGTGATGTCGGTCAGTTCACCCGCATCTCCTGCGAAGAAGCTTACGCACGGCCGGGCTGCTATGAGAATGATCACCTGCAGGGCCAGCAGCACGAGAAAACTCTGGCCGACGCCGGTCTTTAACAGCTGTTTGATTCTTCCGTTTTCATTGGCCCCGTAGTTGACGCTGGCAATGGGCTGGATACCGGCTGTCAGCCCGGTGGTCAGACAGTTCATGACGTAAACGATATATGCGTTAAAAATACCGAAGGCCGCGATATGCAGGTCATTGCCGCCATAAGCGATCAGCTGCCTATTGATGATGACCGTTGTAATGAGCGGGCAAAGGTTGAAGAGGAACATGGGAAAACCGATCTTGATTGATTCCCAAATGTAATCAAATCTGATTTTCAAATCCCGTTTTCTTAACTTGAAAGGATTGGCGGTCCCCTGCAAATAAGGAATCAACAGAACCGTACCGGCAACGCCGATTATAAAATCAGTAGCCGAAGCTGCGGTTTCAATATGCAGCTTAAAGACCATGATGTATTCCACAAGGATGGCCGCCAAGCCGGAAGCAACAAAGATGATCGCCGCCATACGGGGCTTTTCCGCCAGCCGGCAGAAATAGTAGCCAATCTGGCCGAGAACGCTCAGAGGCAGAAATGAGAAAAACACCAGCCCATAAGCTCGGGCGTATGGCAGAATGGCATCTGTCGCGCCTAAGAATCTCAACAGCGGATTGAGGAAAAGGATGGACAGAATTCCGATTACCACTGTCAGAATTAAGGCGAATAAAAGGGTGCTGCCATAGACGTTTCTTGCTTCATCCCGTTTCCCCTGCCCCAGTTTGATACCGGCCAGGGTCGATGCTCCTACGCCGAACATGGCGCACAGTCCCATGCAGAAATACATCAGTGTAATACAGACCGCAATTGCTCCCAGAGCCAATTCCCCTACAGCGTTGCCCATAAAGTACCCGTCGATAATGACGGCCAGACAGGAGAACATAACACCTGCCACCGAAAGCAGCGCATACTTCCAAAATAGTTTAGGCACATGGCCTGTCAGCAGTTCACTGTTTTCATTTTTTAATACAGTTTCAGACATTTTCATTATCTCCTTTAAATTTATGAAGGATTAGAAGCTAAAAAAGATATACCTTTTACACTTAAAAGTATATCTTTATCTGAATATTTTATAAATTGTCTAAAAGAATCGAAATTTCCCGATCCATGCTCCTTTTAGATAGGTCAATGGTCTTTTTTGCTACTTTTCACTTGGCGAAAAAGACCATTATTCCTGCGAAGCGATAAGTTTGATCAACTCACCCCGGCTGGACACCTGGAATTTAGAGAGAATGCTGTAAACATGCTTTTTGGCCGTTGAGCTTGAAATGTAAAAGATTTCGCTTAGATCATCGTTGGAATAGCCTTTTAGCACATAGGGTATGATTTCCTTCTCCCGTCCGGAGAGTTTTTGGTAAGCCTGCATAGTCTTGAAATCCATAAAGCGATTTTGCTGTTCAATGAGCAGATAGCCGATGATACTTTCCATATGGCCGATGAACAAATCTAAAATGTAGAGTTCCCGATCCGACAAGGGCCCGTTCATTTCATCCCGAAACAAAGTTATACAGCTTATAAGCCGGTTTTCCAATTTAATAGTCAGGCCGCCGCCGTACTTTTTCCCCTGGGGGGGCCAGCCATTCCCGATAGATCGTTGTTTTCTGTTTCTGCTCTTCATTGATGAGATCGGTATCGCGGTAAGAAGTCGATTTGGGAAAGCTGAGAATTTCATTGGTATAGTCCTGATCCGCATATTTTTCATTATATTCCCTGATACTGCTGGCCGGTAAATTGATGCCTGCATATTGCTGCTCCCGCACGGTAAAACCATTATCGATTATGGTGAACGCAGCAGAACGAAACGGTATCAATTTGCGAATCAGCAGCAGAAAGGTCTCTCCAAACTGCTTGAGATTTTTCGCCGCATAAATCTCTTTTATAATGTCGTTGATCAGCAGCCATTCTTTTTCTGTCAGCATGTATACAACCTCCCAAAATGTGATTGTTTTATTATATCACGCTTTACCGGTTTCTTATCCAAGTTCCGTATCAAAAATTACCCCTTGGCTGGTTTATCAGGCCTGCACGGCCGCCTTTCCTTTTTTGTATCTCATATAACCGGCATAGAAGACAATTCCGGCCAGCATCAGGATGCCGCACAAATCGTACGCTGCCGCATAGCCTGCCCGGTCAATGACTGCCCCGCCAACAATTGGGCCAATGCCCTGCATAATGTCCGGCCCCAGATAATAGGTGCTGCTTGCCACGCCGACCCGATCCTGGGAAACGGAAGTCATGCACTGGGACTGAAGAGAGGGCTGCCCGGCGCCCTGCCCCAGTGCTTTTAGCGCCGCCGCAGCCAGGAACATGGCCATACACCCGGCATTTCCCAGGATGAACATGCTGACAGCCCCGACCAGATACGCCGGATAGAGAATGACCGCCAAGCCCTTTTTATCATAAATCCTTCCCGCAAAGAGCCTGGACAGCAGAATGAAAGCCGCGCTCACGGCAAAGTAGATGGAAATGTCGTCGATTCCTTTCGTCTCGCTGTAAAGTGCGATAAATGTGTATTCGATACTATTAGCAAAGGAAAAGAGTCCTGCAAGAAAAGCAAAGACGATCACTTCTGTGGCTATAAACTGTTTTAAAGAAAATCTGCGGCCCGCCGCCTGCGGCAGAGCTTTGCTCTCCTGGATTTTCTCTGATTCAGCATCTGGCGTTTCCCTTTGTTCTTGATTGGCAACAAACAGGATCAGCAGTGTTGCCGCGGCGGACATGACTGCAGCAATGAAAAAACTGTTTATGTATCCGTAGGTTGTTCCGATTTTCAGTCCCATTCCGGGGGCAAAGGCTATGGCAATAATAGGCCCGATACCGAAGAATCCGATTCCCTGGCCCATCTTCCCCTTCGGTATATATCGGGTTACCAGCACCAAAGAAACCGTCGTATCAACGGCAAAGAAAATTCCGTGCACCACTCTTACGAAAAACAACCCTGAAAAACTGCTGAACACGGCATATCCGCAGCAGGCAGCGGTGATGATGGCGCCCGCTGCCAGATATAGTCTCTTTTGATTCATCTTATCCGCCGCAATGCCGCTCAGGGGCCTGAAAATCAGCGCCGTGATGGAGAAGCACCCTGACAGGACACCGGCCAGCGTAACGCTCATCCCCAAACCGGTCACATATTTGGGGAGCACCGGATTGATCATATTGAAGCTGGTAAACAAAAGCGTGTTGATGATCATCAGCAATATATAGTTTTTGTTAAATATTTTTTCTTCTTTCATTTTATCCCTTCCTATCTTTACATTATGCACGTTCCTTGGTCATGAAGGCAAATACTTTTCCCTGAAATATAGAACCTTCACTAATTGGAAAAGATAAAATAGTCAGGTTGCACATCCGCATGCTCCCGATTTCATTTGCTTCCCCTGTGATTCTATTATAAAATAAACAGAACAGGGTAAGTAACGTTTTACCCAATTCTTTATCAGAGGTAATCTTATGAAAATCATCAACTATTTATTGCAAACGCTGGGGAGCACGGTAAAAAACATCCATATAAAAAACGATCTGCGTACAATCCCGGTCCAGATTGTGCTCCTGGACAGAAATACGCCGATACCCGCAGACAGCATTTGCATAGGAACCATTGATGAAATCGCCGCTGTCATGAAACATTATGAGATTCCCAAGAGTGTGGTTTTTTTTGCGCCTTTGGAGGAACAGGCTCAGTCCGCTGCCGCACCGGCGGTCAGCTTAGTCGAAACCACGCTGAATTTGATTCCTCTATACAATAAACTGAACCAGGCATTGCTTTCCCTGCGAAAGGCTTTTCCCCAAGGAGGCTCACTGGAATCATCCTTTGATGTCTTTTTCCGCAATATCGTCTCCAGGGAGCTTTCCTATGAAGATGAAATCAAATCCGGTTTGTACGAGCTGCCCTTCCAATCGGCAGAAGCGTATAATCTATTTGTCATTGAAGCCTCAGACCCAGGCCGTTTTCAAAGTGCTCCCGAAGAAATCAAAGCTGATCTTAGGAACGCTTTTCCGACTTCCAATGTGACGTTGTTTTCCAACCGGGCGGTCGTCATGTATCACAGCCCCGGTCGATCGATCCACCTGGCGGTGGAAAGACAGGAAGCGCTGCAATCCATTTTGGAAAAATACGACGCTTATGCCGGGATCAGCAACCATACCCGCAACTTTGAAATGATTCGCACGGAATATCTGATTGCTAAACGAATTTTGTCCATTGCCAGAAAAATGTTCCCGGATTCGGGAAAACGGATTTTTACCCAGGAAGAGTATGGAACCTACTTTATTTTAGATTTGTGCTACCGCCAGTACGAGCAGATCTGCCACCATGATAATGTCCTCTATTTAACCCATCCGGGTCTTGCAGCTTTGATTCGTTATGATACGGAGCATAACACCAATCTGCGGGAAATTTTGCTGTGCTATCTCCTGCACGATCGCAATTTGACCAAAACATCGCAAATTCTCTTTATGCACCGCAACACCACCATGAATAAGATCAATCGAATTGTAGAAATCGTGGAGGATGATCTTGAAGATCCTTTAATCCGGCAGCGCCTGCTCTTTTCCTGCATGCTCTATGACTATTATGAAAAGTATAAGCAGAAATCCTTTAAACTGCTGCCTGTACTGGAAACGGACGGGAACAAAACACCATAACGCCTGGAAGAAAAAACGTATGCATGTCTGTCAATATGAATTTTATCGATATTTCCTGAATAATAACAAAAGAGACTGACACTTTTCAGCCTCTTTTTTCTTCTATATAACTTTTTTCTCCTTTAAGGCCTGCAGTTCCTCATCGGAAAGTCCCAGGATCCCTTGATACACTTCCTGGTTGCTTTCTCCCAGTCCCGGAGAAGGTTTATAGGGAACATGGTTTTCCGACATCCTGGATGCAAAGCCGGGGACCACCAGTTTGCCTCTGTCTTTGGTCTCCAGCTCCACCATCATACCCCGTTTTCGCAGGTACGGATCCTTGGTAATGTCATCACAGTCAAGCACTGCTCCAGCCGGGATATCCGCTTTGCAGAGAATATCCATCGCCTCCTGTTTGGTGTGCTGGCCGGTCCATTCTTCAATAATTGGATCAAGCACATCTTTATATTGGAATCTGGAGCGCGGCGTGGCAAATCGTTCGTCTTCCAGCAGATCCGGTCTGCCGATGATCCGGCACAGATTGGAAAAATGCTTGCTGCCCGGGTGTCTGGAGCAGTAGATATGTACATAATCGTTTTCGCCGAACGGTTTGCACGGATACATACCGGCCGGTCCCACATCCTCCAGCGGCATGCCGTTGCCCACTCTTTTCGGCGGTCTGCCTTCCCGGTAATAGGGCTCCCAGCTGGAACGTCCGAATGCGATGACCACATCCTGCATGGCCACTTCAATTCTCTGTCCGACTCCGGTCCGTTCTCTTTGCAGCAAGGCCGCGATCATGGACATGGCGCACATATAACCGGCTCCCGAGTCCGCCAGATTCAATCCGGATTGGAGAGGCTTTCCTCCCGGAAATCCGGTAATAGCAGGCATTCCTCCCACTGCCGTAGCAATGGGGTTGAAGGCAGGATAATCCTTATAGGGGCCATCCATGCCAAAACCTTTGATCTGGGCATAGATGATCTTCGGGTTGATCTCCTTGCACTTATCATATCCCAGCCCCAGCTTCTCGATGGAGCCCGGTCCCATGTTCTCGACAATGGCATCGGCTTCTTTCAGCAGTTGGTAGATCAAGTCCAGCCCTTCCGCGCTCTTGAGATTACATGTAATGGATTTTTTATTCATGTTAACAAGGATAAACCCCACCGAATCCTGATCCGGCTCTGCAATGGAGTACCGCCCCAGCTCGCCGGTTCCCGGACGCTCTACCTTCCAGACTTCCGCGCCCATCCAGGCCAGCGTTTCCGTACAAACCGTGCCCGATTCAAATTGTGTCAAATCCAATATCTTATATCCTGTTAAAGGTCCTGTTTCTGTCATCTTTTTTCTCCCTTCCCGATGATTCGATCCTGTAAGAATGTTTCCACTGCTTCGGTCATTGTTTCCTGGTTCCATTTTCTCGCATCCACTGGATCCGCTCTCAGCTGGAGCACGGGAATTCCCGCATCCTCCAGCCGTTTGGTAATGAAGTAAGAGCCTTCTACCGCCTGCATGCAGTTTTCCGGAACCAGATAAACAACACCGTCAATTTTATTATGCCTGGCCTCTGAGACAAACCATTGGGCATTCCAGGGCGGCATATGGAGAAAGTCCTCCATGCCGATAAACCTGGCTGCAAGGGCCCGCAGCGGATCATCTTCCACGTGGTTTCGGATATATGCGTCTGCCCCCATAGCCAGATACATGGACCAAATGAACGCGGCGCCGTATTTTTTTTCAAAATACTGATAAAAGCCCAAATTAAACCAGAGCCCTCTGCCGATCCACATCAGCCGTATTTTTTCATTGGGGCATGCTTTGTGACCGGTATCCACCATGGCCTTGATTTCTTCGTAAAATTTTTGGGCATGATCGGCAGCCCATTGGGTTCCCCGCTGCCACTGGGCCTGCATCACTGCATTTACCGTATCGGCAATGGTAACCGGGGCCGGCACTGTATCAGCAATTAAATCCCGCGCCTTTTTATAATAACCTTCCTGCTCATTAATTAAATTCATGACTTTAATCAGTTGATTTTCATCGAACATTCGCCCGGTTTCCATTTCCAGAAAGCGAATGAATCCTTTCAGCTCCTCTACAGCCGCATCCAGGCGCTCGCTCTCATAAAGCTCTTCCCAGTTGTCCGGAGCTTTCTCCCACCAACGGTCCGGGGCAATGGCAGGGATGGTATTTTCGATGGGATAAAACTTGGCGCCGTATTTTTGGGCCAGCAGCTCGAAGATTCTTCCCTGGCTGTTGCAGGTCAGGCGTGTGATTGTCAGGGTGGGCCTTGGAAGCCCTCCCCACGGTCCCTGCTCCGGTTCCGGGTCCATGCTTCCGGCAAAAGCGGTGGCGCAATAGCTGCACAAGTCGTCCCGGTAACCGTTTTCCCGAAGGAAGTTAAAGTAACGCGGAGACATCTGTTTGGCGGAGCAAATGGCCGCCCACCATTGATTAACAACAAATGGTATATCCATAGCCCTTAGAATTTCCAGCGGCACATCCGCATTGATGTAAGCAAAGGGTTCTCCGCCGGCGACACGATCCTGCAGTCCGAAAAACCATTCTTTCTGATATTTGCTGGCTGTTTTTGCAGCCTCCATACTTTTAACGGATCTCTGTCCTTTCATCGGCTTTTTTTCTTCCGACATACCCTTACACCTCCTTGATGCTGCTTGCAAACTCTTCTAATTTTGTCTTTAACGATTCGCCCTCTTCCACTCCATAGGGCCGGCCTGTCAGCTGGAGCATGGGGATTCCCATCTCCTTTAAAGCCTTTTTCTGCTCGGGGAAATCCCATGACGGAGCATCGTCGTAGAGATACGTATAGGCAATTACACCCTCCGCTCCGCAGGCCCGGGCGCTGCGGCAAATCGCCTCTACCCGCTCCGACACGAAGGCCCGTTTAGTTCCCGGGCTTCGGAGCATGTAGCGGTCCACGATACCCTTTATGGGCTCCAGGCTGGTATCGATCTTTTTGTTCCAGTGACGGTCTCCCCAATCGTGGTCCTCACCAACGACCACCATTCCATGCTCTTCCAGCAGCTGATAAAATCCGCTCTGTTCCTGACCGCTGCCGGTGAGAAAGAGTTTGACGCCGGAAACGGTTTGCCATGCAGCTGCTTCCTGCAGCAAGTCTTCCAAAAGCGCCGAATGGGCGTCCTTTTCCATATAGAAGGAGGAACCTATGATGACTAACGCTTCGGAGCCGTTGATTCTGCCTTCCCGTCTCAGAGCTGCCATCTTCTCCAGCAGCTCCCGGTTTCGATTGCACTGATCGGCGGCTTTCAAAATTTCCTGGTCATCCAGTTTTTTCCCAGACCAGGCCTCCAGCTTTTCCCGGAACTGTCCCACGATCTTTTCATTGCGGACCTGGTGCATTCTGAATCTGGTAAAGAGCCAATCAATGAAATACAGCTCGGGGATCGGTTTTTCCGGTTCTAATGCTGCCACCTCCCGAATATAATAGTAGATTCGAACCAGCGCATCCGTTGAATTGGAAATGATCAGGCAGTCCATCAAATCGGCATTTGCGCCGTCAATAATCTTTTCGAACTGGGACCTGAGGACCGGCGGAAAGGCAAATTCCAGATATTGATCCGCCTCCTTCATGGATATGTCAGGTGTTCCGTAAATCCGGTAGGGCAGTATATCCGCCGCCATCAAAAGTTCCTCCGGCACGTCCCACCCCAGGATGCCTGCTACCTTTTTCCCTTGGGCTTTCCAATCCCTGGCTATGCTCTCCCGATTGTCGTAAATTTCCTTTAACTTTTGAAACGCTTTGCTGTTTAATGCTTCTTTTCGAATGGTCATTTTATCCCTCCTTGCTGCTTGACAACGGGAAGCGAGATGTAGGATGTATGTACTGCGTCGCGATAAATAGTTACCGCAGGCGGCTCTGCTTCCTGTATAAAATAGACTTTCTGACAGGCACATGTGATGGTGACACGGATGCGATGGCCCTTGCAAAAGAGGTGGGAAAGGGGCTGAAGATCCATTTGCAGGCGGTAAGGCTTTCCCGGTGTAAGCTTGTGTTCATCTTCTTGACAGCATCTGTGCCACGGCAATCCCAGAAAATCGTAGGGCGGCTGGGAAACTGCACGAAGAGAAGCCCGCAGCTTGCCGTCGGAAAGATAGGTGCCTTTCCCTTCTTCGTCCACATCGATCAAGTGTACAAAGAAATCCCCGTCGTCGGATGAAGAGGAAATCCATAAGTCCATTGTCGGATGACCCGTCACCGTCAAATCCTGTTCCAAAGGCTGGCTGGTATAGGTGAGGCCTTTTTTGTCCCGATCTTCGGTTTGGGTGTGGTTATCGATGTTTTCCCGGATGTCGTAAAAGACCCGGTATTCATCCTGTCCCGACTCTTTTTCCGGCGCAGTCTTGCTTAGGCTGCCATCATTGATCGAAGGGGCGGTTGTCGACCTTTCTCCTCTCAGGAAAAAGCTTTGTCTTTCTGTATTGGGCAGAGGCCAACTGCCGGCAAAGGACCATTCCCCGCCTTCTCTGGCATTTCCTGTGCTGTAGTAGATAGGAGGTTCTTCCATCAGACCGTTTTCAATACCCTTCAGCCAGTAATCAAAGAAACGCAGTTTTTCGGCGGCCATATCGAATCCAGGGCGGTGGTCCATGTGCCACCAGGGCCCAAACAGCAGCTTCTTGGGCTGCTTCAGGTTGCGGTACATCATCATCGTATCTCTTCGAAAGACATCTCTCCATCCGCCGTACAGATAGAGTGCGGTCTGAGCCTGATTGATGTCCGCCAGATACGTTACATGGCTGATATCCTCCCACAACCTGGTATCCGTATCCTCGCACCAGGAATCCCGATAAGGGCAAGCCTTCATGTTCTCGGCCTGCCGGGTACTGAATCTATGCTGCATGACCGCCTTTTCCAATTCTGCTTTTGCAGCCTCACTTTCCAGCTCACCCACCGGGACATTGCGCAGATCGTCCAAATAAGCGGCATCGGGCTGGGTACCAAATGCTCTCAGGCTTCCGCCCCGAACCCAGCCGTCGTATTTATCCAGATCGGTCATACCGATAAAGGCAGCTTTCAAGGCCGGCGGTCTTTTTCGCAGCATCTCCATCTGAGTGGCTCCGTAATACGAGTAACCGAATGTACCCACCTTGCCATTGGACCAGCTCTGCCGGGCCAGCCATGCGCACATTTCGTATCCGTCCCATGCTTCCTGGTCGCTGTTAACAGATTGCCGGAATCCAAAAGAAGCGCCTGTGCCTCTGACTTCCGCCGCTGCAAACACATAGCCGTGGGACACCAGCAGCTTTGCCTGCCCCAGTGTGTCTTCCTCCAGGTCCGGCGCATACTCTGTCCCATCGGTGAACTTCCCTGTAGCAAACACGGTGCGGTAATCATAAGGTGTGAAAATCCATACCACCGGCAGGGGTTCTTCTTCTAATACGCCCTGTCTGGTGGGACGGTAGTAATCGACTGCGATTTTCACGCCGTCCCGCATCTTTGCATATTCAGAAAATCGTTTCCAGCCGTCATAGCTTGCTTCGCTGTATCCGCTGTAAACGCCCGGCTTTGATATTTTTTCCATGGTGGTCTCCTTTCCCCATCCATTGGGCTTTGTTTTCTTTGTAAATTCAGAATACCACAGGTCTTTACCGCCACCTAGCAGATTGCTTTTTGTAAGCGCAAAACTGTAATTCTGTCACATTTTTTCCCGGTAATTTGTTCATGTTGCACATGCCTTTGCATGAAGTTGGTATGGAAAGAAGCGATGTTGAAAATGGGAATCAGCTTTGGGATGCATTAGGAAGCCTTAGGCAGTCATGGGAATCAGGTTTGCTCTTTTAATCTGTATTTTATTTCCATTTCTATTCGAAACACGGTAGTTTAGCGGCAATGTCCATAGGAATCTAAGCTTTTTCCGCTATTTTCCGCAAACTGCGGGGAAGATCCGGGCGCCAGGGGGTCAAGTTAGCGCAAACTTTCATAATCAAATGTGTAGAATGGAGCAAGTTAGTTTCATTTTTCCAATCGTTTGTAAAAAGCTCATTAGTTTTATATGGACAAGCATGCTGAATTTGCCCATTTCGAATAGGTTTTTGCAAAAAAACTTAAAATCGGGTTGTGCCGTCCTGGCCGGGGCGGCCGCATGAGTGTTTCCAAAAAAAGAACGGCACCAGCCGCTTGCTGCCAAGCGGCTGATGCCGGTGTTATTATGCTCTACATCTGAACTGAGGGCTGCATGAATCAAATCAGTTTTCAGCAGATAGCTCCTGGTTTTCTACTTGATCTGTATTTATAAAAATCAGTTCGTCAGAAATTTTATTATATTTTTTTATCACATTATCTTTCGAAATCAGATACGCGGACTTTTTATCCAATAAGAGAAAGGATTCCGATTTCCCCTCAGGCTCCTTTAGTAAAAACAAATTAGGAACCGGCGTTTCTCTATAGGCTCCTTCAGTTTTCTTCTCAAATTGCTTATAGGAATAAAACTTTAATTGGTCCTGTTCATCTTTCGAAAACGCTATGTAGCTCTCTTTATTATCTAATTCGGCATTATCGTCTATATGCTCATAGGTGCCAGTAATATCAAATCCATTTTTGTATAAATTCAAATCATACTGCTGTTTTATAATAATAGCGCACATGCTGAGTAATAACACAACGATCATTACCCAGGAGCCGCCCTCCTTGCAATAGCCCTGGGCCCCTGATAAATCCCTGTTCTTGCTCTTACTTTCATTTTTTTGCTCCCGTGGTTTTCTGCTTCAAATGCAGCGGCAGCAATAAATCCGTATCTTGATTGCGGACACCTGCCTCAATGGACCAGGCGTGGTCGATTACGGCGGTCAGTCTCTTCTCGGGTGTATAAAGGGGCCACTCTACATCAATATGGTTTCCGTTGGGATTGCCATTGCGGACAAAGTTGGCCCAGCAGCCGTGAAGCTCTTTTTCCAGCTTGCCGCAAGGCTGATTTCCCTGCACCGGTTCACCCGTCTGCAAATCCATATATACCAGATGATCCTTTTTCATATTGGTGTAAGGGATCTCAAAGCAATGCTGCGGCCGAATCTTCGCTCCTTGTGGAAGGAAGGATATGTAATACAGGTAAGCCTTTCCGCCTCCCTGAGTCTGTGCATTTGCCGTTACCACAGCACCCAGCCTGAGAAGCGCGTCATTCCATAAATCCTGGTATGCGTTTTTCCGGTCTCTTTTTGGATCGTGGGATACAAATTCTTCGATCAAATCCGGCGTGAGGGCCTGAGGGAAAACGCCTGCCGCCGCTTGGCAAATTTCCTCTTCTGTCATATAAAACCCTACGGTATCAAATTCACCTGCCACGGTACCGATCATCAGCGGAATATCAGCGGCTTTTCCCTCTCGCAGCTCCTGACAGGGATTTTCCGGAAAAATCCCCTGGCCCCAGACCTGTTCAAACGCCCCTGCATCTCCGGTTCCCAGGCCTTTGGCCAATTCCTGCCCTGCCTGACACAGCTGGTCTGCAGGCATTTTTAATAAATCCTCCAGAGACTGCGCTCCGGCAATCTGGTAAAAACGATCCGCCAGCATGCGCGCATCCTCCTTTGTCTTTAAAAAGGCGTCGGAGCATGCGGTGCTTTGGCAAATTACTTTTTGAAAGTACGGTCTAGCTTCCGGAATCGCCATTAGACTTGCCACTGACATTCCTCCGGCAGACTGGCCTGAAATTGTCACCTGCTGAGGATCACCGCCGAAAGCCTGGATGTTTTCATGAATCCATTGCAGCGCAGCGATCTGATCCAGCGTCTGCAGGTTCGTGCTGTCCGCATAGATTCCCTCCTGGTCAAACCTGCTCAAATCCAGGCTGCCAAAGATGTTAATTCTGTAGTTGATATTCACATAGACGATATCCGGGCTTTCAGCCACAAACTGGTCACCGCAATATACGCCGTTATAGCAGTCTTTTCGGTTGCTGCCGGTGGCATAGCATCCGCCGTGGATCCAGACGAGGACAGGTTTGCCTTTTTTCTGTGGATCCGCTGTCCAAATATTTAAGGTCAAACAATCCTCGCTCATGGGCGGCGCAGTCACCCATTCTTCTTTTTGTACTTCCTGCCAACATGCAGGCCCGCATTCCGCCGCCTCAAAAATTTCTTTACTAGCTTTCAGCGGCTGGGCTTTCTGCCAGCGCTTCGGGGGCTGGGCATAAGGAATTCCCAGGAATTCGATCACGCCATTTTCCAATTTATGTCCTATATAGGTTCCTGTTGTTGCTGTTACTGTCGTATTCATAAAATTCTCCTATGCTGCTTTTTTTACTTTCCTGATCTGTGGCTCTACATTATTCCTTCTCATCAGATAAAGGACAACCATCAAAATGAATCCGATCCCACACATGATGGTGCAAACGGTAAAGGTTTTGGTGTAATCCCCAGTATCCGTTCCGCCCAGCACACCCAGCCATGGGGAAAGGGCCGATGCGATCAAAATGGATTGGTAGCAGATGGAATAGTTGAATCCAAAGTTTTTTGAACCGAACAAATCGCTGACAACGACAGGATGTATGGTCGCAAAACCGCCGAAGCAGAAACAAAAGGCAAAGGCGCAGACTGTAAACCAGATCACCCCGTGATCCCCTGCGAAAATCAGTCCTGCTACGCAAACCGTTCCCACGCCGAATAGAACAACGCTCACGAGCAAGCGGTTGAGCCTGTCTCCAATCGGTCCTACGATTCCGCAGATAATGCCGACAACGCTGACTCCGCTTACAAGAAACGCCGATTGCATGGCCGTAATCGGCAGCATGTCCTGGGCGATCCAGGAAAGCTGGTATGTGAGCAGCATATAGGTGGATGAGCCTAAAATCGGTGCGATGAAAACTACGTAAAAGGCCGGATCCTTCAGCATACCTTTCCAATCCTTTTGTACGAACTTTCCATCTTCCTCCGCCGCATTGTCTTCGCCATAGTCTGGAGTGTCATATCCGGCCGGAATGTAGTCCTGAGGCGCATTGGGGAAAAAGATAATTGAAATCACACCAATTGCAGTAAGGATCAAACCAACAAATACAAATTGCATATCAAAGCCTACGGTGTCAATCAGTTTCTGGACCAGCGGCGGCAAATAAACGCCTCCAATGGGAATTCCTGTGCAAGTAATAGCTACCGCAAGGCCTTTCCAATCAGGAAACATCTTGATGACATTATCATATACGGCGATATAGACGACAGCCTGCTGCCAGGAAAGAAAAATCACTTCCGCTGCGGCAAAGCCAGCAACTCCATCCAGGAGAGCGCACATCAATTCGCCGACAGCGAATGCGATGATCGCAGATAGGATGACCTTCGTTCCGCCGAATTTATCCACACATTTTCCACCGATCAGTGTCATAAGCGCTCCCGTAAGGGTTAATGCCGTATAAATACTCGCCATCCCGGCATCCGTCGCTCCTCGCAGCTCAATCATCGGCTCTACCAGCAAACTCCAGATATAGCCGATTCCCAGTGTTGACATCAACAAAAGAGCCGCGGCCAGGGCAACCCACCTTGTCTTGTCAAAATTTTTCGTACTCATTTGCATTTTCATAATGAACTCCTTTGAATCATGACAATCATTGCGTTTAGTATTAACGTTGAATTCATTATATTCTTACAATTTCAATATTTATATGGATCATTCATCTGCAAAAACCCCCAATTACATCATTTTTTTACTATAAGAAATATACCCTTCAAAAACTCAATAGGACCGCCATTCCGCATAAGTCTTATGGCTCATCCCGGAAAGATTGATGGACGGCATGGGAATTTGGTGGGCCGCAAGTTGTGCTTTTGAAAAATAATAGAGGATATACTGCTGGATAATATGGCGGATTTCGTTTACGTGATAAAACCGGTTCGCCCGGCTCTTTTCGTTATGCTTTTTATGCCATTTGCGATGATTGGCTGGGGTTGTACCGTACCATTGTTTAAAGGTTTTGTAATAAAATTTGGGGTCGGAAAATCCGCAGTTATAAGAAATGGTTGAAATGGTATCGCTGGTAGCCAGCAAATCGATTTCAGAATGAAAGACCCGCAGCAGAGCCAGGTAATTGTTGAAGGTATCGTCAAAAATTTTGTTGAAATATACAGACAAGTAGTTGGGGTTTAAATGTTCTATGCTGCTCATGGACTTTAAAGTAAGTTTTTCCCGGTAGTGGGTATTGAGATAGAGCAGCATGCGGTCAAAGCGCTCCTTGGACCAGGCGATGTCCACATCATAATCTGCGATGCAGTACACGCTGAAATATTGGATCAAAATCTGCGTCATCTGATCTGCAATCGCCTGAAAGGTCTTGGTCTGCGGTTCGTAGTCACCGGTGAAGATATAGAGCGCGGAGAGAATGAGATCGTGCAGCTCTTTCAAATGTGTCTTCTGGTGCGGACCGGAAAGATCGGGTGTCAGTTTGAACATAAAATTCCCCAGATTCTGTCCTTGAAAGAATGGATGGGAAAAATCCAAATAAAAGGAAACGATCAGGTTGTCACCCCGTCCATCGATACCGTGCACCTCATTGCAGTTAATGCAAAGGATCTCTCCGGTTGCCAGTGGAATGACTTCATAAGAAGAAAGGACAGAGGCCGAACCCTTCAGACAGTAAATCAATTCTAACGCATCTTTGTGATAATGGGTAGGCTCATCAGCAGCCGTATAGATGGAAATGCCCAGTGGCGTTTTTGCGATGTATTTGGGGACCGCATTCTCTACGATATTCATGTTGCACCTCTTTTTCATCAAATCATCCGCATCCATTGTATGTTTCCTATTATTCTTGCAAAGGGCGTACCAACAAAAATGCTCTGTTTTTCAAGTCCCAGAACGGACGCAAAACCGCTTCTATTCAAAAGAAAATAAAAGCGGTTCCAAACCTTCTCTTGCAACTGGTTCAGCCCTATTCCAACTTAAATACGGTATTTTAATTCGAATAGTCTTTGTCCAAACTTCTGCCGTTTTTCCCGGCCAGCCGCAAAACAGCGAAAACCACCGCCAGGGAAAGGATTCCAAGGCCCACCACGCCATAGAAGGTGGCAATGTAATTTCCAGTCATCGTATAAAGCTTCCCCGCCAGCATCGGTCCAAGCAAAGCCGCGATGATCAGCTGGGTGCTGATGATGCCAAAGTTGGAGGAAAAGTATCGCGGCCCATAAAAACGAATGACCACGGCTGAACTGGAAGTTGGCGCTGCCCCGAAGCTCAAGCCCACCAAGATGCAGCCGGCAATGAGCAAGGGCAGGCTCTCAACAGTCACCGCAGCCGCTATGGTCACTGCGGCAATGAGAAATATGGCACAAATAAGAAGCAATGTTTTTTTCACACCCAGCTTGTCATACAAGAGCCCATATACAATCCGCCCCGCGCCGTTGGACACGGAAACGATACCGGCGATTACAGCCGCCAGTTCCCCACCGGCTCCCATCTGAATCGCGCAGGGAGCGATGTGGCCCATCAAAGCCAGCCCTGCCGCGCTGATAAAGATCAGCCAAACATACAGAGCTTTAAAATCGCTGCTTCTGGTCATTTGACCAGTTGTCAGGCTGCCTGCTTCGGACTCGCTTTTCTTCTCCGGTTTATTGGATTCTGGTTTCACTGTAGATTGGAGCATAACGCCTTCTGCCAATATCAGGATGCCAAAGAGAATGCCCAGGATCAAAAAAGTCGTCCTCCAGCCAATGGCATTCATAAGGGCCGAGCAGACCGTGCCCAAAATCATCGCACCCAGACCGAAGCACATCATCAACATACCGGATGACAGCCCCTGTTTTCCGGGAAACCATTTGCTGGGAATGGCGATCATTTCTACATAGGCAAAGCCTACGCCAAACCCACAGAACATCCCGTAATAAATATAAAAATGCATCAAAGCCTGTGCTCTACTGGCTGCGGCAAAACCCGCGAACAAGAGAATTGCCGCAATCAGTAAACTAAGGAGGGCTTTGTCTTTTCGCTTATTAAATTGTCCTCCGGCCATGATTCCCAAGGTCATTGCAATCATGGAAATGGTAAAGGTGAGAGAAGTCTGCGATCGTTCCCAACCGAATTCCGTTTCCAAAGGAACAACAAAAATCGACCACCCGTATACCAGACCTAGACAAAGCATGGCAATCAAGGTAAAGACAAACATTGGTATTTTTCTATTCATGAGACCGGTCCAATTCTTCCATAATACAAGGAATGATCTCATACAAATCGCCGATCAAACCATAGTCCGCCACTTGAAAAATGGGAGCATGGGCATCCTTATTGATCGCCACAATATAGTCGGATCCGTCCATCCCGGCCAAGTGCTGGATGGCGCCGGAAATCCCGCAGGCAAAATAGATGCTCGGCCTTACCGTGCTTCCCGTCTGACCGATAAGATGGGAATGGTCAATCCACCCGGCATCGACGGCCGCCCGGGAAGCGCCCACCACGCCGCCTAATTTTTTCGCGAATTCTTCCAAAAGGGCAAATCCTTCTCCACTTCCCAATCCGCTTCCGCCTGATACAATAATGTCTGCATCGGAAAGGGATACTTGTTCCTTGATGGATTTTACGGTTTCCAAAACCTTGGTCCGAATATCACCTTTTTGGAAATTCACCTCAAGGGGAATCACGGTACCTTGGCGCTGCGGATCAAAAACAGCCGCCTCCATAACACCAGGCCTTACTGTGGCCATCTGCGGCCTGCTGTGGGGACAGAGAATGGTAGCCATCAGATTTCCGCCAAAAGCAGGTCTTGTCTGATGAAGATTCCGTTCCTCGTCTCCGATTTCCAACCTGGTACAATCCGCCGTCAGCCCCGTATCCGCTTTTACAGCCAGACAGGGGCCTAAATCCCTTCCAATGTGGGTCGCTCCCAAAAGAACGATTTCCGGCTTATAGGCGGAAATCGCCTCCCCCATTACTTTAGTATAGGCATCGGTTCTGTATGTATGAAGCTCTTGGTGGTCCGCCGTATATACCTTTTCCGCGCCGTACCCGATCAGCTCTGAAGCCAAATCCGATATCTCATGTCCCAGCACCACGGCGCAAAGCTCTGTGTTCAGCTCATCGGCCAGTTTTCGCCCTTCACCTAAAAGCTCGGCAACCGCCGGCATCAGTTTGCCTTCTCTCTGCTCAGCAAACACCCATACGCCGCGATAGGCCTCCCGATCAAAGGTCTGTGCCGCCTCTTCACTCTTTTCAATGGCATCGAATTTACAAACCTCGATACAGTTTCCGCACTGGGTGCAGCCGGGCTGAATGACAGCCGTCTTATGCTCCATGGTAATTGCATCAAAAGGGCACGCCTTTACACACAATTCACATCCTTTGCAATTCTCGTTTATTATCTTAACAGCCATGTTTTTCCTCCCGCTACCATACGTTTTTTTCTTCTAATTTAGCGACCAACGTCCTTGCCATTTCTTGGGGCGTACCTTTCAGCATCTCCCCCTGTCCCTTTAATTCAGGTGCAAAAGAGCGGACAACCCTTGTCGGCGAAGCCTCCAGACCGCATCGCTGCACCGGCAAATCGATATCATTGTGATCCAGCGTGATGATTTCTTTCTCGTAAGCATCCACAATACCTCCCCCGCTCATATACCGGGGCGTATTCAATTCCTTTACAGCAGTGATCAGACAAGGCAGAGGCGTTTCAATGACTTCATAGCCGTCCTCCAGCTGCCTCTGTACAATCGCTTTTCCCTCTTTTATCTTGATATCCTGCGCATATGTAACCAAAGGCAGTCCCAGCCGCTGGGCAAGCTGAGGTCCCACTTGAGCTGTGTCGCCTACAATTGACTGCCGTCCTGCCAGGATCAAATCAAAATCTCCGATTTTTCGAATGCCGTATTCCAATGTCACGGATGTGGCATAGGTGTCCGCGCCGCCAAAAGCATGGTCCGAAAGAAAGTAAGCGTCATCCGCGCCCATGGCAAGGCATTCACGAATCATAAATTTGGCAGCCGGGGCTCCCATGGTCAAGATCGTTACGGTAGTTCCTGGATTGGCATCTTTCATCGTAAGCGCGGCTTCCAGCGCATTGGCATCATCTGGGTTGAGGATCGATGGTACGCCTTCTTTGATCAAGGTACCTCTTACCGGATCCATCTTTAAATTAACATCGGTTGTATCAAGTACGCGTTTCGCGCAGACCAGTATTTTCATCATTATTCCCTTCGCCTCCTGTTATTTTTTCAGCAGCTGCCCTGCGATTACCATCTGCTGCACCTGTGATGTTCCTTCATAAATGGTAAAGACTCTGCAATCCCTATAGAAGCGTTCCACTTTATAATCTTTAATAAATCCGTATCCTCCATGGACCTGAATCGCTTTGGCGCATATTTCATTGCAGGCTTCAGACGCGTACCATTTAGCCATGGATGCCGCTTTGGACGCATCCTGACCGGTGTCCTTCAAATAAGCAGCCTGGTAGGTCAAGAGTCTGGCTGCTTCCAGCTTTGTCGCCATACCTGCGATGGTGAAGCTGATCGCCTGAAAATCTTTGATCTTTCTTCCGAATTGGGTTCTTTCCTGAGAATACTTGATCGTCTCCTCAAGAGCGCCCTTAGCCACGCCGATTGATTGGGCCGCTACGCCGATTCTCCCGCCGTCCAGCGTTTTCATAGCATTGATAAAGCCACGGTTTTCTTCTCCCAGCCGGTCCCTTTTATGAACCCGCACATCCTTGAGGATGATATCCGAGGTGGGCCCGCCGATAATGCCCATTTTTTTCTCCGGCAGCCCAGTGGATACGCCTGGCAGCGTCATATCTACGATAAAAGCGGAAATTCCTTTGGTGCCCCGCTGGGGATCCGTTTTGGCGAAGATAATCGCATAATCGGCCTCCGGCGCATGAGTAATAAAACATTTCCTGCCGTTGAGTATGTAATGGTCTCCGTCCTTGACAGCCGCCGTCTGCATGCCGCCCGCATCAGATCCTGCTCCCGGCTCGGTCAGTGCAAAGGAGATGATCCGCTTCCCTTTTGCTAGCGGGATTAAATATTTTTCCAGCTGTTCTTCCGTACCCGCTGAGAGCAGCGGCCCTCCGCCGAGGGAATTGGGTGTATTGGCATAAATGGCCGATATGGCACTAACGCTGGCCAGCTCCTCGTTGAGAATTACATATGCCCTGGTATCGAATCCTGCGCCTCCCCATTTTTTCGGTATCTTAACTCCAAAAAATCCGCACTCTGCCATCTTATCCAGGATTTCTCTCGGATAATGGTTGGTTTCTTCGATTTCATCCAACAGCTCCGGCTTCAGTTCTGTTTGGGCGAACTGTTTCACCAGCTTTCTGAATAATTGGTGCTTTTCCGTCAAATACATGCTTTTAACCTCCTAAGTATTGGTTTAAATTTCCCCATTCTTCATGAAAGATCTCTTCACTCATCGATTTCAAGTCCTTGGAAATGGCCGGAACAAAATCCATGTTCGCCAGAATATCCTTTTCCAAATCCATTCCCGGAGCAATTTCCATAAGCGTCATCTTGCCGTCCATCAGCTGGAAAACGCATCGTTCGGTGATGTATAAGACTTGCTGATCCTCGCCTTTATAGGCCCCTGCGAAGGTAATCTGCTCCACCTTTTCCTTGAATTTTTTAATGCTTCCTTCTTCCACAACCGTTATTTTTCCATTGCCAGTTTTCAATTTGGCTTTTCCCATAAAAGTACCACAAAAAATCACTTTGGGCGTCGCCTTTGTAATGTTTATAAACCCGCCCGGCCCAGTCAGGCGCGGGCCAAATTTACTGACGTTGATATTTCCATCTCGATCGGCTTCTCCAATTCCCAGGCACGTGACGTCCAGGCCGCCGCCGTCGATCAAATCGAACATATCGCCGTGAACCATAATCGCTTCCGGATTGTAAGCGCTGCCGAAATTGGGCAGGGCCGCCGGAACGCCTCCGACCATGCCGCTTTCCGTTGTCATCACGACTGCTTCAGAGAGATTCTCTTCTGCGAGAATCTTGCCCATTTCCGCCGGCATTCCCACACCCAGATTGAGGACATCACCGTTCTTCAATTCCATCGCGCATCTTCTGCATATTACCTTTCGTTCATCAAAGGGCAAAGGCGGCAAAGCGCGGAGCGGTTTTTTGATTTGCCCGGAAAAAGACGGTTCATAATAAACGCCTTCTGTCTGCCAGCATGCTTTCTGATCACTGGCCTGAACCACATAGTCCACCAGCACGCCGGGAATCTTGACCTCCTTTGGCGCAAGGGTACCCGCCTTTGCCAGATATTCTACCTGAACGATGACGATTCCTCCTGTATTTTTAGCAGCGGCAGCTACCGACAACCCTTCGTTTATTACGCTTTCCCGTTCAAAGGAAATATTTCCATGTTCATCGGCGATTGACCCTCGCAGCAAAGCCACATCCACATCAAAGCCTTTATAAAAGAGGTATTCTTCGCCATCCAGCTCTTTTATCTCTACCAATTCGGTCTTGGTACATTGGTTCATTTTTCCCCCTTCCAGCCTGGGGTCGACGAAGGTTCCCAGTCCGACCTTGGTCAGCAGTCCAGGCCTCCCGGCGGCGATTTCTCTCCAAAGATTGACGATAACGCCCTGGGGCAGACAGTGACATTCCAGCTTGTTTTCCACTGCCAGTTTGCACAAGGAAAAGGCAGAACCTACGTGAGCCGCGGACCACTTGGTAACCAGACCTTCATATCCCAATCTGGTTGTTCCCCGTTCTTTCCAATCTCCCATGGCGCTCCCCTGCTTTAAATTCAAATCTCGGGGATGCCCTGTTTCCTGAAAGCGGTCTGCAATGGCGCAGGCGATTTCTTCCGCCCAGCCGGACAATCCCATTCCCGCAAGACCGATCGTCGCCCCGTCCGGTATCAGCTGCGCGGCTTCTCTGGCTGTAATCACTTTTGTCATGACTTTCTCCTTCCAACTATCTGCCTCAAAACAAAATTCGTACCTTTAACTTACCATAAACCTTGGGATTGGTCAGGGGTTGGGGAAAAACATGTATGCTTTGCATATATTGGACGGGCCGAATTGTAAAATTTACACATCTTTGCATTGAGACTACTGCTGGGAATAATCCCGCTGTCAAATTGCTGGCGCGCTGAACAACAAGAAGAATACGCAAAAACTCCGCCTTCACGGCGGAGCGGTTAAAATCGGGAACATGTTATTGGAAGAATAAGGCGTTTTCATTATGGTAAACCAAAAAACTTTTGTGCCGGGCCGATACACCACTGGCACGCTTGGCCTGCTATGTCCTGAGTTACAAGTTCTTTTTACAGATATCCGTACCGTTTCCTTTTGGCGGCAATAAAGCTGCCAGTCACGCCCAGGGCCAGCACTTCCGCCACAATGATCGAGCACCAGATGCCGTTGAGACCGAACAGTATCGGCAGAAAGATAATAGCTGATACTTCAAAGATCATCACTCGCACAAAGGATATAATCGCCGAAACGACGCCATTGCTCAATGCAGTAAACAGTGCGGAACCAAAGGTATTAAAACCTGAGAACAGAAACGCGATGGAAAAAACCCGCAGTCCATGGCTGGTCATTTGCCAAAGCTCCTGGTCATAGCCCACGAACAGCTTGGCCAGCGGCCCGGCAAAGGAAATAGCCGTTATCGCCAGAAGAAGTCCAACAACCGCTATGATCCGAAAGCTCTTTTTAAACATATTCTGCAGCTCGCATTTGTTCTTCGCACCGTAATGAAATCCGAAGATGGGAGCGCAGCCCACCCCGTATCCCAAATATATGGAGGCAAAGATAAAATGCACATACATGATTACACCGTAGGCCGCAATACCGTTTTCCCCCGCCAGCCGCATCAGTTGAAAATTATAGAGTACCGTGACGATGGACATGGAAATATGGGTCATCAATTCCGATGATCCGTTGATACAGGTTTTTAAAAGGATCGCTCCCATAAAGCGCGTTCTTCCCAATCGGAGGAGACTGGTATTCTCCCGCAGGAAATATCCCAGAGGAACCAGGCCGGCCACAAGCTCGCTCATGGCCGTAGCTATGGCAGCCCCGGCAAGTCCCCAATGAAACACAACAATAAAAAGAAAGTCCAGTACGATATTGGTACATCCGGCAGCCACTGTAATCAACAGGCCCATCCGCGGTTTTTCCGCAGTAATGAGAAATGCCTGAAAGACATTTTGCAGCATGAAGCCGGTCAAAGAAGCCATCATGATTCTCCCGTACAGAACACAGCTTTCCAGCAAGTCTCCTGATGCTCCCAGGAATCGGGAGATAGACGGCATAAAAACAAACCCTAACATAGAAATTGCAAGGCCGCCTCCAACCACAACATAGACCAGCATCGAAAAATATCGATTGGCTTTCTCATGCTCACCTTCTCCGAGGGTTTTAGCCACAATAGCGCTGCCCCCAGTACCTACCATAAATCCGAGGGCGCCAAGAATCATCAGTACCGGCATAATCAGGTTGATGGCGGCGAACTGGGTTTTTCCCACAAAATTGGATACGAACAAACCGTCTACCACGCCGTAGATGGAAATAAAGACCATCATCATGATAGACGGCAGTACGAACCGAAACAATCTTCCATATGTAAAATGATCGGATAATTTTATCTGCATAAATCAGCCTTCTCCTACGATTATTTCATCCCCCGCCCATTGATAGACGCCGTTTAAGCCCGCCTGCCGGGTAATCGTCTCCATATAGGCCAGCACCTCCTGGCCACCTTCTTTACGGCTGACAATACGGGTTATACCGTCTTTGCCTACGATAGCCGGCAGGAATCCGTTTCGGACGATTTTTCCCTCTTCAATGTGGCATAATGCGGCGATGGTATAGACGGCCTGCGGGTGAAATGGATAGGTGGGATAGTTTCCGTCTGGCACAAATCCGAACATCTCCATGCGTTTGTGCGCCCAGCCTTCAGGATCAAAATCCGCGGTTTTGGAACCCTTTTGGGCCTTAAAATCCGGCCGCAGCGACGGAACCCATGCAATGAAGTTATTCAGGCCATGATAGATAGCCTTGCCTTTATATAGCTCCACTCCTCGCAGCAAATGCGCGTGAGAAGCAAATACAACATCGGCCCCCGCATCAATGGCCGCATACGATACTAATTTTTCATATTCCGCCAGCTTAGCCGGTTTATGAACCAGCCCTTTATGAAAATAGACGGTCAGGATATCGCACCGGAGCCGCAGCGCTTCGATCTGTCGGATCATACTGCAAAAGGAAGTTACCTCCGGGCTGGTCTTAATGCTTGTCGGCGGTCCTCCCGGATTTGCCACATCGCCCAAATCATATTGGGTCAATATTTCCACATAAGCGCCGCCGGCCTTGTCCGGTCCTGCCCAGGCAGCCTTCGGCCCCGTGCAGTTAAAGTTAAGAAAACCAAAGCGAATGCCCTCTTTAACCATAATAACCGGGCGTTCGGCTTCCTCCTGATTCATTCCGCCCCCTGTATGGGGAATTTGATTTTGATCCAGCCATCCAAGAGTTTGGGCAATGCTCTCTGTTCCCCCGTCGAACATGTGATTGCCTGAAAGGGTGAGTACATCGAAAAAGTCTTTCAGCGGCTCCAGATTGGTCAACTCCCGATGAAGGTCGCCATAGGCGGCAATGTCGTTTCCATACATGACTTCCAGCTGACCTAACCGAATATCGGCGTTCTTTAATGCTTCTGCCACACCGGAAAAATACGCTGCGGAATCTTCTCCTAAAATAATGTCACCTCCGGCCAGCATTGTCAATGGTTTCATCTGTAAATTTTGTCCTTTCTTTCATTTCTTATTCAAACATAAAATGCTGCAGTAATTCTGTATCCTTCTTTCTTGGGAAATCCTTCAAATGCCAGCCGCTGTTGGTTAGCATCATCGTTGTTTTCCGATCCAGCGTATAGGGCGGCCAGTCCATGGCAATATGCTCGCCGCCGGGGTTGCCCGATCTTGCGAAATTGGCCCAGCATCCCTGAATCTCATTTACCAGCTTACGGTCGGGATGATGGCCTTGTACCGGCTCATCAAAGCGCAGATCCATATGAACGGGGGTTTCCAGTTTGTCGTTGAAAAAAGGAATTTCAAAGAGGTGCTGCGCCCGGATCCGGGAGCCCTCGGGAATATAGTCGATATAGTACATATAGGTGTCTGCTCCCGATGCGCATTGGGCCTCCAGGGTGGACAGCACCGGCATTCGGATCGCCATATCGTTCCTGCAGTCCAGATAAGCCTCCCTCAGCGGCCGCTCTTTATCGTTATCTACGAATTGATTGATGAGCGTTTCATCAATGCGGTCGCCGAACAGATCGAGGATCCTCTGTTTTACCGCCTCATCAGGCAGACCAAAAGCTGCAGTATCGTACTCTCCCGATACGGTTCCCGACATCAGGGTAATGTGCTTGGCAACGCCCGCCCGCAGAGCTTCATAAGGCTTCTCTGGAATCAGATTTCCATCCCGCACAGAAGCAAAGGCCCTGGGGAAGCGAGAATTTTCAAAAATCTCCAGAGAATATTCCAGTACTTTTTCCGCCGGAAGCCGCAGCAAATCTTCCAGGGTTTCGGCCCCCGCAAGTCGTGCGAATTCTTCTCCCATACTCCGGCTGTCGTCCAGGGTTTTCTGCGTCTTTTCAAATCCGGAGCTTTCGCAGATAGCCTTGCTGATATACTGATTGACCTCCGGGATGAGCAGCAGGGTTGCCGTGGAATAGGAGCCGGCCGATTGTCCGTAAACGGTGATGTTTTCCGGATCGCCTCCAAAGGCCTCGATGTTTTCATAAACCCATTTGACAGCAGCCATCTGATCCAGGGTCTGCAGGTTGGGAGCATCCCGATATTCTCCCTTTTGGTCGAAGATGGTCAAATCCATGGAACCGAAGTTTCCCAGTCGGTAATTGATATTGACAAAGACCAGATCCCGGCAGTCGGCAGCGAATTTATCGTTGCAGTAATAAGGGATTCGATTGCTGCCGGTCAAATAGCAGCCGCCATGAATCCACAGCATAACCGGCTTTCCTTTTTTATCGATATCATCGGTCCAGATGTTCAAAGTGAGACAGTCCTCGCTCATTGGGGTGCCTTCCTCGTGTTCTTCCGGAAGAATGGGTTGATAGCAGATCGGGCCGAATTCAAATGCATCGATTCTTTCATCAGAAGTCTTTAAAGGCTCGGCTCGTTTCCATCTCTGCGGTGTTTTCGCATAAGGAATCCCCAGAAAATTAATGATGTCGTTTTGATCGATAAACCCTCGGTACTGACCGGTCTTTGCTTTGGCAATTGTATGTTTGCGCATTTTTTCCTCCAAATTGTATTACACAGCTTCTTCTTTTTTTATCTTCTTCACCACTTCGATATTGTCCTTTTTCATCTTTCTTAAAACGATCGCCAGAATAAATCCTATGAAACATAAAGCTGCAGTAAGGCCAAAGGTAATGGCGTAATTTCCTTCGTTGTCGCCGGATCGTCCAAGAACAGCAATCCAGGGAGCAACCATGGAGGCCAGCATAATCGCCTGATAGCAAATGGAGAAATTGAACCCATAGTATTTGGAACCAAACAAATCAGCGATCAGGGCCGGATAAGTGGAAGAATTTCCACCTGAAGCAAAGGACCCTAAAAAGATAAAAACAGTGAAGAGAATCACTTGCCCGGCTCCGATAAACATCAGTCCCACCATGGACAAGCAGCTAAGCGCCGCCAGAACAATGAGGATGTTCAGGCGTCCCGCCTTATCGGCAACTGTGCCCCAAAAGAGCTTGCCCAGGGTTCCCATCAGAAACACGCCGCTCAGCATCCAGGCCGCTTTGCCGGCGCTCACCTGAACGATATCCTGGGCCATCCAGGCAAGCTGGTAATTTAAAATCTGTCCGGCCACATTAACCAGCAGCGGCATGGCAAAGGCAATATAAAACGCCGGGTCCTTGATCATCATCTTCCAGTCTTTCTGAACAAACCCGCTGTTGAGCGTCTCATCTTGATCGCCCTCATCTTCACCGGCATCGAATACGGGTTCATATCCCTTGGGAACGTAGCCTTCTTCTGGTTTGGGGAAGAAGAACAGCGCCGCCAGACCCATGATGGTAAACAGGATTCCGGTTACCAGAAACTGGTTTCCAAAGCCCAGGGTGTCGATCAAATATTGGGTAAAGGGGACAAAAATCATCGATCCGCCGGTGATGCCCATGCCGGAAATAGCGATGGCCGTTCCTTTTTTGTCAGGAAACAGCTTCGCCATATTTGCGTAAACAGCAATATAGACCACGGAACCCTGCCATGTAAGGAAGATCACGTCTGCAATACCAAAGGGCAGAACCGTCGTCGTCCATGCACAGATAAACTGACAGACCGCCAGCGAAAAGATAGCCGAAATAATGACCTTGGTGCTGCCGATTTTATCCAGCAGTTTACCTCCAATCAGCGAGAATAGCATGCCCGATGCAGTGGCCAAAGTAAAGATCATCGCCATGCTTTTATCTGTTGCGCCTCTGGTTTCAATCATGGGATTGACCATCAGACTCCAGGTACTGGCATAGGAAAGGGTCGACATCAAAACGATCCCTGCCGCCAACGCGATCCATCTTGTTTTATCGAGATTTTTCGTACTCATTTGTAAACGCATTTTCTTTAGAACCTCCTTTTTCCTCATTGAGGTTAGTGAGACGATAACAAATTGATATTTCGAAACATCTTAGTGGTTTCACTATAGGAGGTTTGCATTATTGTTTCAATTTTTTAAATATTCCATCTGAGTTTTATGTGAAGATTACCCATTTCTCACAGCCAAAAATAGATGTTTTGCACAGGAAATGGTGTATTTCCTAAAATACTTCCTGCATGGCCGGTTCGCCGCGCTATACTCTTTTTATAATACAGGAAAGATTGATTCCACTGATATTTTCATAACCCCGACGTACTTAGAAGGAGGTATTAAGTATGTATCGACCATTCCCCAATTTAGGCGACATCCTGAAAAAAGAAGGTTCTTCCATTTTCGATTACTTTGACTTTGATCCGGACCAGCCCCCTTTCCCCACAAAAGAGGTGGCGGTTCTGCAGGGGTCCTGGTATGAAATGGGCCTTCAGTACGGCCAGCAGGCCAGAGATTCTCTCCATCGGAGGGTTGCCTTTTTCCTTCAGCTGGATCGAAGCAAGGCCGAAACTTATGATAAGCTGTATGATGATATGAAGGAATATATCGCTCATTACCAACAATTTTTTCCCGAGTTCGTGGAACTGCTCCACGGTATGGCAGACGGCGCAAAGCTGGGATTTCTTGATGTAGCGGCTACCCATACCATCTATACGCCGCTCTCGGAGCACAGCTGCAGCCACGTTTCCGCCTGGGGCAAGGCAACGGCTGACGGTGGAATCTACGGCGGCGCCAACTGGGATTATGAGGGAAATCTAAGAGTTTACGAGCCCGCTGTAATCGCTTATCCGGACAATGGCCACGCTTTTATCAGCGCCAGCGGCATTGCCACCAATGCCATGATCAACGACGCCGGAGTCATGGTCCTTTCTTCCGGATCCCAGCATAAACTGCCGGAAGATCACAAGGATATCGGTTTTCAATATATGGTGGGTTTTCTCTATATTTCTGCAAAGTGCGCCACCGCTGCTGAGGCCCGGGATGCATTACTGAACGCAAACATTGCCTGCAATATTGGAAACAACGTTCAGATCGTGGACCAGACTTTAGATGCTTTCATATTGGAGCATACGGCCAGAATGGATATCATGAGAAAGTCCGGCGATTACGGGGAGCAGGATTATCTGATCGCTACCAATCATTTTCTTGCGCCGGAAATGAAGCCTTCGCTCTATTCAGGTGATCAGGAATGGATCGACTGCCAGTACCGTTATGACACGGAAGAGCAGGTAATCAAGGAAAACTATGAGAAGATCACACTGGATACGATTAACCAGGCCCTGGGAAGCACCCGCACCTTCGTCGATGGCAGGTGGGAGGATGAAATTTGGTCCATGGAACCCACCGCTGGTGTATCCAGAGGCGAATGGTCGCCGGAGAATGTTTCCGTAACCTGCAAATGTGTCAATAGAGGGTTGATTGATTTGAAAAAACGCACCCTTTATATCATCGCTGGCTGCGGCAATACCCTGGCTTCGGAGCGGCCTTATGCTGCCGGCACCGCATCGAGACTGGTACTGAAGGGTTCCCCAAAAGAGGTTCTGGAAAATGCCAAGATGCACGCACAAGTGCAGCTGTTCCTGACAGGCAAAGACCTGGCAGGCCAGACCATGCACGACCAGGAGAAAATTGAGCGGCTCAACAAAGCCAAGGCAGCGCTGTATGCAGGACACAATTATATGAATCTGGCGGACTGTTCCCTGGACCGAAATGAAAGACTCCGTCTCTATGGAATGGCGGCTACCCGCTACAGCTATTGTCAGTGCATGGCGCAGCAGGCCATGGATGATCCCCAGAGAATTGTCCGGGAATCCTTTTATCTAGAAAGTTGGGAAGAACTGATCTAGTCCGGCTTTTATCGGCCAATAGAAACTCCCAGGCCTGCCTGCTGAAACAAATCGTTTTCAAGCAACAGCCCTGTTTGCAGGAGTGCTCCCGGCAGCGCATGCTTATTCTTGAATTTCATAGGGTATTGGCTCTTGGGAAAAAACTTAAAACAAATTTAAGTTTTTACGCAGCTTTCAACGATTGCGCCCTCTCAATATCAGCCAGAGGCACCAAAACCTGCTTCTTCTCAAGATCAGGTCCCGCAAGCCCACAATTTTGCGAAAAAAATGCAAACTTTCAACAGAATTTTCCCGATTGAGTCAACATTCCTTGAAGGTGAATTTTTTTTCGGCGCCTTCCCGTTTCGACGCTTGGCAAAGTTTACGTGAAAACGGGGCTGATCGCATTGTCAATGCGGTCAGCCCCGTTTCTTCGTCTGTGTTGTCCAGTTGATTCAATTATAATTCAATGGCAAAAGCCCTTACTGGCGATCCGTCGGCTCCTTCCATTTTGAGCGGAGCAGCGATAAAGAACACCTCATCAGGAATTTTATCCACATCCACAAGTCCTAAAATACAAGGAATTCCCTTTCTGGAGAATACGTAATCTGGTAATTCCAAGTCAGCAGGTACATAGTCCATGCCGTCTCTTGGATCGCCGAACATGGGAGCATCGATCGCAAAAGCTTTGATCCCTTTATCGGTCAGATATTTGGCAGCTTCTACTGTGATAAACGGACTTTCCCAAGTGTAATTTTCTTTTGCTATGCGCTTGTCCCAGCCAGTAGCGATGATACAGATATCGTCCTTTTCCAGTTTGTCCGCACCGGCTTCTTTCAGCATATCCACATCGATTCCGTAGAAAGGCTGTTCCTCGCAAGCAAATCTTAAAACACGAGCTTTTCCGGCAATCTTGTCCAGCGAAAGTTTCTCTACGCCATCATAGTCGTCCCACCAGTGTTTGGCGCATTCCAGATGGGTACCTGTGTGAGATGTCATTACCTGTTTATGGGTGATATAGCCGTTTGCTTCTACCGTTCCTACCCGTTCCATCTCATATGGCACATATGGTTCTCCATAATACCATAAACCTTCTTTCAGCGTGCAGCTTAAATCGTAAGTGATCATAGTCATCCTCCTTCTCTGAGCTATATTATACCTTACGGAAAAAATAATTTAAATTGGCCTGGAGTTTGATTTTATGCCGGAATTTGCCTTTTATGGTGTAGGTCTATGGTCATGAAGTTCTATACCGTAGAACTATTTCCAATATTCTTTATATTTTCTTTCCAGTTCTGCAGCTTCTCCCTCGGTTATGCTTCCATTGTTGACTGAAGGGCCTCCTTCTATTATCTTTATAAAACTGTCTCAGTAATAATGATCGTCATCAGCCCTGAATCCTTGAGCGTCACGTTCTCGGAGAGCCGGGGGGATGGGGCCAGGAGTCGAGGCCGGCAGCAAATCATCGTGATCTGCGGCCAGCAGGAGGCCACTGAAAAAGAGGGGATAAACGGCGTGAAAGTGGGATTGGTTTCCAGTACCGTCCATAACATTCTTTTTAAGCGGTTTGGAGGATGAAAACAGTCTCTAATCCCGCTT
>CABJAP010000024.1 GCA_902363595.1 Clostridia bacterium
TCCTGTCTTTCAGGCCAGCCTCTGGCGGTGGCCTATTTGTGGTGCTCAGAACCCTGCAGATGAATTATTTTTTTAATCTTCATTTTCTTATTGACTTTTTATTTGCAGGCTATTTTTTCATTTGGATATGCTCCCCGGAGCACCGCCTTAGTAATAAGCTACAATCTGCTCCACGGTCTGCTCAACAGCCAACCCGTCGGCTTTAACGGTAATATCCGCATATTTCTCATACAGCGGTACTCGCCTTTGATAGAGATCCGCTATGGTGTCCCCCTTTTCCATGGCCACCCCTCTTGTTTTTATGTTGTTAAGCCGGTTTAATACGGTTTGAAGCCGCACTTGGAGATAAACGATGCGGCCGTTCCTTTTCAGATGCTCGATGGCTTTGGGATAATAGATAGCGCTTCCCCCTGTGGAAATGACCGTGTTTTCAACATTCAGCTCCAGCAAAACAGCTTCTTCTGCTTGTTTGAAGTACTCGATGCCATGTTCATCGATGATTTGCTGCAGCGGTTTCTGCTCCCGCTCCTGGATCAGCAGATCCGTATCCACAAAATTCATGCGCATGGTCTTGGCAAGAACAACCCCTGTAATGCTCTTGCCGCAGGCCGGCATGCCGACCAATATGATGTTTTCCATTCCAATTCTCCTTTTATAGCTCTTTCAACATGGATTTAACAAGGTTGGCCGATATTTGAGAAGCTTTTTTACAATTCTTTTCAAATTCTGATATTCCGCTTCGGTCCGGTGTATCGGTGATCGTCCGAATCGAAATAAACGGTATCCCATTAACATAACATACATGCGCAATACTAGCTGTTTCCATATCCACGCTCAAAGGTGAATATTTGGCAGCAATGTATTCGCGCTTATTGTTTTCAATAAATTGTTCGCCGGTTATCATTCTTCCTAAAAACACTCGATTGTTTAGGTTGCCTTTGGCAATCACTGTTTTTACGGCTTCAAGCAGCTTTTCATCTGCTTTGAAATAAATAGAATCTTTCCAGGGATGAAATTCGGTCAAAATATCATCTGCTACATCATGATAAGCTGTTTCTGTAGAAATAACAGTATCGAAAATTTCTAGTTTTTCATCTATTCCTCCGGCAGTCCCAGCGTTGATAATCACAGTACACCCATATGTATCGATTAAAATTTGCGCTGCTATGGCCGCATTAACCTTGCATACTCCTGAAAATAATGCTACAACTTCTATATCTTCCAGCTGCCCTTGGTAAAAAGTCAGCATCGATTTTTTTGTAGCTTTACAGTTTTTCATCATTCTAAGAAAGGGAACTACTTCTGTATCGCCAGCACATAAAATGCCTATCTTCACTTGCTGCTCCTTCCTTAAGCCCAAAATTCTTTTTCATAATCAATCCGTTTGCTAACGAAAAAGAGCGAGGTCGCAATTAAGCCCCGCCCTTGTAATTGTTCTTTTATTCTTCTGTTTCAGCTTCGGGAGCAGTTTCTTCTGCTGCTTGCTCAACGGGAACTTCTTCTTCGGTCGATTCGCCTTCCATCGGCTGATCTTCCTCATCCAACGTTTCTTTGATGCTCAGGCTGATTCTTCTTCTATCCTGATCGATCTCCAGAATCTTAGCGGAAACATCCTGGCCTACGTTCAGTTCGTCGGCAATGTTTCCAACCCGCTTATGAGCTACTTCAGAAATGTGTACAAGTCCGTCCAGACCCGGCTCCAGTTCTACAAACGCGCCGTATTCCTTAATCTGTACAACCTTGCCTCTAACGACTTGTCCCACTTCATATTTATCGTTAATCACGCTCCAAGGTTCCGGCTGGTTCTGCTTCAGACCCAGGGAAATCTTGCCTTTTTCCGAATTCATGGAAAGAACTTTTACTTTGATCTTGTCGCCGATATTCAGTACTTCCTGCGGATGCTTCAGCTTACCCCAGGAAATCTCTGAGATATGTAGCAGACCATCGATGCCGCCGATATCTACGAATGCGCCGTAATCGGTGAACCGCATTACGGTACCTTCTACTACGTCGTCCACAGAGAGGCCTTCCCAAATCTCTGCGATTCTCTTGTTCTTTTCGTCATTCAGATGCATTTTGTGGGAGAATACGGCTTTGCCCCTTCTCTGATCCACTCTGGAAACTCTGACCGGAAGAGTCTGTCCTACAAATTCTTCCGCGTTTTCCACGTATCTGTCGGAAAGCTGAGACAGTGGAATAAATCCGGAGACTTCTTTGTACGTTGCGATCACACCGCCATTGACGGGTCTAACAACTTTTACTTCAATGATTGATTTATCTTCAAGCGCCTGGTTGATTTCGTCCCAGTGTTCGCCAACTTCCAGCTTTTTCTTTGACAGCAGAATACTGCCGTCGCCATCGTCTGTCTTTACAACTTTGGCCTGAATTTCATCGCCTTCTTGATATAAGTCAGTTAGCTTTTGATCTCCTTCCAGTGTAATTTCGTCGAGTGGAATAATTCCATCTTTTTTGCAGCCGAGATTGACGATAATTTCCCGATTCGTAACCTGATGCACTTTACCTGTTACGATCTCTCCGCTGCGCGGCAGTCTTAAGGACTTTTCGATTTCGTCCATTAAGGCGTCCATTGAGTTCATTTCGTTGTTGTTTTCAAGTGTGTTTTCACTCATGTTGGCAATAACCTCCTTAATTAAGCATTCAGGCGTCGAAGCGCCCGCTGCTACACCTATTCTATTACATTTTTCAACTTCTTTCAATGGTAAATCTTTTATATTTTCAACAAAATGAGTATTTGTACAATATTTTTTAGAAATATCATACAATTTTTTGGTATTGGAACTCTGAGTATCCCCCAGTACAAGCATCAGTTCTACTTTTTTTGCTGTTTCCATACAGCTCTTCTGGCGATTGGACGTGGCATGACAGATCGTATTGGTCAGGGAAAAGGTTTTCCCTGTTTCCTCGAGGGCTCTGAGGACCTGATCGAATACTGAACTGCGGATAGTCGTCTGAGCGACAACAAAGAGATCATCTTCTGTGATCCGCTCCGCTTCCTGCGGGGTGCTTACGATAATAGCCGAGTCGCCGCACCAGCCGTTGATGCCCTGCACCTCCGGGTGGTTCTCATCGCCGACGATCACAACCTGCTTGCCTTTTTCCTTTGCAGTCCGTACCAAATCATGAATTCTGGCCACAAAGGGACAGGTGGCATCGATCAGCTTGAGCCGCCTCTGCTCTGCGATCTCATAAAAATTCTTTCCTTCCCCATGGGAACGGACGATGACCGTAGAGCCGGCCTCTGCTTCCAGAGGGCTTTGGATCACTTGAATTCCTTTTCGCGCCAGCTTCTCGGTCACCAGTTTATTATGAATCAGCGAACCGCAGGAATAGATGCTCCCCTGACACTGGTCCGCCGCTTTTTCCGCTTTTTCAATGGCTTCTCTCACACCGAAACAAAACCCGGAATGATCAGCCCTTATGATTTCTTTCATCGATTCGTTTTAATTCCTCCAAATATTTTTTAAAGGAAGACTCGCTTCCATTTTCCGTAGGTTCATAGTACCGCACCCCCTCCTTGTACAAGTTGTCGGGCAGGTACTGCTGGGGCACATAACCGCCGTAGGCGTGGGGAAATTTATAGCCGATTCCATGGCCCCGCTTGGATGCTCCGCTGTAGTGGGCGTCCTTCAGATGGGGCGGAACATCATCGATTTTTTTGGTCTGTAGATCGGCCTGCGCTTTGGCCAGAGCCATATTGGACGCGTTGGATTTTGGGCAGGATGCCATGAGCACCACAGCTTGAGCCAGGTTGATCTGGGCCTCTGGCAGTCCGACCATGAGCGCTGCCTGAACGCAGGCATTGACAATGGTGATGGCGCTTGGGTAAGCCATTCCCACGTCCTCGCTGGCCATAACCAGCAGGCGTCTTCCAATCATCTGAATGTCTCCGCCCCCTTCCAGCAGACGTGCCAAATAATGTACGGCAGCGTCAGGATCGCTTCCCCTTACTGATTTTTGAAGAGCGGACAGCAAATTATATTTATCCTCGCTTCGATCGTAAAACGTGGTCTGCCGCTGCATGGCTTCCCCTACGATCTTTTCATCCAGCTTGGTTCCCTCGCTTAAATTATCCACAATGAAGCCCAGCGTATCCAGTGCAACGCGGGCATCGCCCGAGCTCATATCCGCCAGAATGCGCAGAGCTTCTTCGTCATAAGAAACATTGAGGCCGCCGAACCCTTTGAGGGAATCTTCCAGCGTCCGTTTTAAAAGGCCCAGGATCTCATCGGTGGTCAGCCGGCGAAACTCATAGATATTTCTTACTCTGCTGATTACTGCGTTATTGACTGCAAAATAAGGATTTTCCGTGGTGCTCCCAATAAAACGGATCACCCCTTCCTCCAGGGCTTTCAAAAGAGAGTCCTGCTGCAGCTTATTCCAGCGATGGAACTCATCCACATAGACATAGGTTGTCTCTTTTTGAAGACCGAAAAAACGCGTCTTTGCATTTTCAATGATCTCTTTCAGCTCTTTCGTCCCTGTGGTTGATGCATTAATCTCAATAAAATCAGCGTCCATCTCCTTAGCCACGATTCGGGCCAGCGTGGTTTTGCCAGTTCCCGAGGGACCAAAGAAGATTGCTGAGTCAAAGGTTTTGTTCTTGATGGCATTGTATAAAAGCGAGCCTTGATACATAAAGTGGGTCTGTCCCACAAATTCGTCCAAATTATCAGGTCTCATTTTGGTGGATAAAGGTATCATGTTTTCTCCTTGCTATGAATCCTTTTGTGTTATTGATCGACGGTTGTTACAAATGCTCCTACAGATTCGTCCATTTTTTCCAGGGCTGCTTTGGCTTTTTCTTTTGTATCGAACAAGTCTCCTACTACTTTATATGCGCCGTCCTTTTCCAGGACGCGCGCGTTGATCCCTGAGCTTTTTAGCTGTTTTACGCTCTTTTGGGCAGCTGCCTTCGTTGAGTAGCTGCCGAATTGGAGCGCATAGCCGGCGGTTTGTTTGACATCAACCTTATCCTGCACTACGGTCGTCGGCGCAGCTGTCGTTTCTGTAGGTGCGGCCGTCGTTTCTGTAGGCGCAGCAGTGGTGGATTCTTCCTTAGCCTTTGTCTCATCCTTTTTTTCTTGGGTGGATTTATTCTGTAGTATGTTGAGTCCTGTAGGCTCGTATCCGAGAATCGGATAAACAACATATTTGGCCGTCAAATATCCGGCGCAGACAGATAAGCATATTATAACAATAACAGGAGCAAAATTCACCTGTATTTTTTTGCCCCCATAGGCTCTCGGCCGTCTTCTGATTTTTCTCCTTCGGTTCATTGTCTCTCCTCTTTTCATCAATATCGCTTTGTACATCATATTAATTTTCTGGACAAAATAGACCAAAGGATTGGACAAAATCAACAGAGATGCAAATCCTTTTTCCAAAACAAAAAACGGCCTCCAAAGCCGTCTTTCCATCACGCTCGTTTATGATCGATAGTCGAAAAAGTACCCGGTCGACAAGACTACCATGATCCCGGCCGCAAGCAGGTAGATGCCCGTCAGTACGACAATAAAAGACATTACCGCGAAAGAGCAATAAACCATGATTACGCCAAAGACAACATGAATCAGTCCGAAGAGTATCGTATTTCCACATTTTAAGCCCCGTTTTTTTCTTTCTCTGGCAACAGCAAATCGATCGAAAGCCGAAGCAAAGGCAAAAATTCCGATCACAACCCCAAGCATCATGATGGAAATATTAGTATTCACCAAAATGAAAATACCTAGAGCCAAAAGCACGATTCCAACCGAAATTCCCAAAGGCTTATTTTGGACCTCATTTTTACTTAAAAACGCCTGGGCAAGCTTAAAGGCGCCAATTACAATAATGCCAATTCCTACAATCATCGCCAGCGCTTCCACAATATCTCTGCGGAATACAATGAATACCACCCCAAGCAGGATCAACAAAATTCCCAGAAAAATTCCCAGCGATTTAATTTTTTTAATTCCATCCATTCCAGTTCTCCATTTCTGTATCTGCAATTTAACGATGTGCGTCCGTAGTATATACGCTTGCCACCTACAATGCGCACCGAGTGAACTTTACTATATTTTACCTCTTTGCGAGGCGGCTTTCAATGGTAAAAATAAAAGCTATACCGAGCCAAAAAACAAAAAACCGGCGAGCCTCTCACCGGAAAAAAATATACAAATGTATATATTTGTTTTGTAAGGAAACTATTTAAGAAGTCCCTTCTGAACGCATTCATCGATCATTTCTGAACATGTAAGAAACCCTTCTTTTAATGCGTGAAACCTCTTTACAATAGCGTTTTTCGTAGCAGTACTCATAATATCCCTCTTTTCTGTTTTGCTACCTTACTTTTCTTTACGACTTTATTATAGCGCTTAGTTTGCTAGTTGTCAAACTTTTTCCTGTACTATTTTGCTTTATTGATATATTTATTTGTTTTTATTATGTATTAATTTGCTCTTTCTTTTGCGCTATCCTCCATAAAAATGTCCAAAAAACCGGGCATCGTCTGGATACCCGGTTTTTCTCGGCTTTTTTGCCCGTCTTTCAAATTTAAACCATTTTGCGGTTAAGCTTTATCCTGAAATTCTTTCTTCAGGCTGACCCCCAAACCTTCTGTAGGAATGGGCTGTTCCTTAATGGGTAAGGCGGGGTCTTTCTTCCTGCCATAAAGAAGATGACTAAGCCAACGACCAGCATAATGATTCCGGCAATTCTGCACCAGTTGATCATTCCCCAGAAATCGCTGAAAAAGCCTTGCATGGTGTCCTCCTTTCAATCTGTACTTCAACAACAAAGTCGGTTTCGCCGTTTTTTTAAGAAGTGGACCTTGTTGATACTCCGGAAATATCGCTGACGATATTTCCTACGTAATAAAAATCGGACCAGGCGGGTCTAATGCCTGATCCGTACAGTTACTTCGATTTTTATTCTAGCACTTTTTTCAGAATATTCAATACATATCATTATAAAATGACGACCACTGGACAAAAAAACATCGCTAACCAAACTTTACGGTTAGCGATGCTTGTTCATTTCTATTTATGACACGTCTTGGTCGTCCTTTGCGATCATCTTATTTTCATCTTTTTCAAGATTCTTTCTGCCGAAAACAGCCAGGATCAAACCGATTATGATTGCTGCCAATCCTGCCCATTTGAGGATTTCCAGCACCTGAGGAATGATGTTGCCCATCATATCATAATCATCCGGCCCCCATTCACCGTAATCGATTTCATACCAGTGGAGCCAGAACTGACCGAAGAAAGACAGCGCCCCTGCAACGATCAGGAACACGCCGATACGAATGGTATCGCCAAAAGCCAGCTTTGTCTTTTTATTTAATGGATAATTGATCGGATCGTTCTTGGCCATGCCGCCGTACAGCTTTTTAAAGATGATATAGGCAATAGGCCCTGTACTGGTGGCGATCAACCCCATGACCAAATAGTCCGTGCCGTTAACCAGCAGCGCGATCAGCGCAATGGCCATCGGGAATCCTGCGTAAAAGACTAAACCTAATTTTCCACCCGGCATAACGTACAGCCCTTTGGCTTTCCGTTCTTCGATTGGAATCTTTTTGCGCAGTTTGATCACAGCCAGAGGCAGAATGATATAAAGCGCCAGCATGAATACGACTTCCGCGCTGACCAGCGTTGTAAAGTCGGACTGTGCTAAAATCAGCGTAACGACTGCCAGAGACAAAATACCCACATAAGGCACGCCTCTCTTTCTGCTTACCTTGACCAGGAACTGCGGGCAAAGGTTATCATCCGCAAGAACAAAGAACCCTCTCGAACCGGACGCAAGGTAGGTATTGAAGATTGCGCATTGAGAAATAATGGCAATCACCAGGAATACATATCCCCACGCAGTACCCAGATTCTGAGTCAAAACAGTAGCATAACCGACGGTTTCACCTGTAAATCCGCCGTCTGTGGACCAGTTTTCCCAGCTTCCTGCCGGAAGAGTAGCCAGACCAGCCAGCGTCGGCAGTACATAGGTCAGTGCCACCAGCGGCATAGCGATCATCAGGCCTTTTGGAATAACCTGAGGATTTTTTACTTCGCCGGCCATATTGGAAATACATTCATATCCGCAGTACATCCATACGCAGATGCAGATTCCGCCGCCAATGCCGTCTACAACCGTATATTCCGGAGAAAGTACCGGTTCAATCGGATTGCTGTTCCAGTTCAAAAAACCAACGATAGCTACCAGGGCAAAAGCTAAAACGATCAGGATTGAGAGAACGGTACTTACTTTTCCCACCTCTTTTAATCCCATCAGGTTAATAATAGTAAAAATTAGAATCATTCCGATTTTTAATGCCTGATTTGCAATATCTGACATTGGAATCATCTGATGAACATATCCGGCTACTAAAGCCACATATACACCATTGGTAATGTACGTGGAAACCGTACCCCACCAGCCTGCCTGGAATCCCCAGAATTCGCCGAAGGCTTCTTTTACCCAAACGTACACGCCGCCTTCCGACGGAAGCACGGAACCGCATTCCGCCACCAGATTACTGATGGGATACGCCCATACGATCGGGAATGCAACCAAGAGGATGATCGTCATTCCAGGGCCAGCCTCCGGAATCATTTCTTCTATACCGAACGCACCTGCCGCAACGAGGCAGTAAAGCATAAATACAATGCCTGAAACTTTTATGTCATGTTTTTTCAGGCCGGCAACGCCGTCAACTTGTGGTTGGCTCATTCTTGTACCTCCTTAAAAGATAGCTATGGAGCCGGAGTGGGCTCCATAGCATTATGTATACGCTTACTTCTTTGCGCTTTCAAAGATTTCGGCCATCATTTCCTTATCCTTGGCAGTCTTATACGCAGAATCCATTTCTACGATTCCGTATTCAAAGCCTGCTTCATCCATAATCTGCAGATATGGGATCGGATCGAAATATTCAGGCGCATAAACGCCGGCATCTTTCCAAATTCCTCTGCCAATCAGCTCGATACCCACGGCTGCGCCAAATCCGGTCTGGGCGACGACAGCCTGCATGTTCCATTTTTCCATGGAATCCTGGTTGTCGAACGGCTGATACATAAAGATTTCTCTTTCTTTACCGTCTTTGATACCCTTACAGTGGATACCTACGCACATCTTGCCCACCATCTCGTCGCCGATGTCCTTCGGCTGAGGCGCGCATGCAGCTACGATATCACGAGGTACAACTTTCACGCCGTTTACTTCTACTGGTTCCAGACTTCTCAGTCCCAGGGAAGTGATGACTTTCAATGCCTGAATTAGGTTATCGTCCAATGCAATTTTGAAGGTGACTTTTTCAAGTCCGTATTTTTCCAAGAATCTCGGCATGAGAACGGTTTCTTCGTGCTCTACTTTTACCAGCGTGTTCAGACCAACGCCAGCCGGCATTTCAAAGGTCTCTTCTCCTGCGAACGGAACATCGGTCACATAGCCTTTTTCTTTGCTCCATTCAACGTTGGGGTTCACGCACTCGTCGAGTACGGTCCATACGTTGAATCCAAATGTGATGTCGTCTTCTCCCGCATTGGGGATATCCAGATTTCCGCCGTCTTTTACATGGATTTCCTTCAACTCGTCAAAGAGATATTCAGCAGCGAACTTAGCAAATACATCTACAACACCAGGGTCGATGCCCAGGCAGATGCAGGCCATGTTTCCTTTTTCTTTCCACTTTTCATGCTGGTCGAAGTTGTATTTGGCCATTGGTTCCGAGAAACTTCCCTCCAGGGTTCCATACTTGGGGGGATCGTACGGTACGGACCATGTGCCCATGCTTACATAGTTGGCACCTGCTTCATAGGCGGCGTCAAAGATATTGTTGGAAACGAACGGGGCGGCAGCATCCATTACAAAGTCACATCCCTGCTTCTTAATAATGTCCACCAATTCGTCCTTATTCTTTGCGTTCAGCTGCTGCGGCGTAAAGCGCGCATCACCTTTCAAGTGGTCGCAAACTTCTTTGGCCCGGTCAAAATCATAATCTCCGACTACGACTTTTTCCAGCCATTTTCCTTCCGGATCTCTTACCTGCAGAATTCTTAAAATCGATTCTCCTACGGCTCCTGCTCCTACCAATAACATTTTCATAATAATTTCCTCCTTGCTTTTGGGTGGGCTTTTTGCCCATTCTCTTACTCAGCAGTTGGTACAAACCAGATACTCGATGCTGACATTATTTCTCTTTTTCCATACATTTCCTGCTAACAGGTCCTTTTCAAATCATGCATAAAAAAAGAGAAATACACGCATATAAATAATGCTGCATACTCCTCTGTCCCTTTGCCAGTTGGTTATCTCCTCGTAGGCGCCACATTAAAGTGATCTCTCCAAAGTTTCGTCCAATAACCTTCCTTTTGCCTGTCAGTTTCCACAGGGTAACTGCCACTACCCCGCTTTGCTTCTTCGGCCTCCTGACGAAATCAGGACGTCTAAGGCTATTTTCATCCGAAGTATCTAGTTGTATGATTTGAAACCATTTTACCATTCTTTTTCAGAATATTCAAGTTGTTTTTAATAATTAAATTATTAACGAAATGCATATTACAAATCCGGTCTGTTGTATGGACTCCTAACTGTGGTATACTTGAAAGAAATGCAAGGTACGGTGGTAGGGAAACACATCAATAAAATACATCCTGTTTCAAAGATTACCAATGCTCTAAAAACCGGCCAAGGGGATATGAACTGTTTTTATTTTTCCTCCGATGTTACTAATATCGCCAGAATCGAGTCCTTATATAAGGGGGAGAAACTGGTCGGTGCCATTGATTACGATCTTTTCACCAATGGACGGGATTTAAAGGAGTTTCTCAACAAACTGGAAGAATTCTCCTCAAAAGGGCTTCTCAATTATCAAAGTACCTTCCATGTCTATGTACGATGCAAGCAAAAAATCAAATACGATTAAATATAGTATCAATGATTTCATTGGCAACAGTCACGCCGCAAAAGAAATCCGCATGCAAATCGCAGATTTAAGCGAGTCCAATTCCACGGTCCTCATAACTGGAAAAACCGGATGCGGCAAGGAAGTAGTGGCCCATTCCATCCATAATACGTCTCGAAGATTTCAGTGCCCGATTATTTCCGTCAACTGCGCCGCCATCCCTGAAGCGCTGGTAGAATCAGAACTTTTTGGATATGAAGAAGGCTCGTTTACCGGAGCCCAGCACGGCGGCAAGCGGGGATTCTTCGAAATGGCTCACAAGGGAACAATTTTTTTAGATGAGGTGGATCAACTCCCCTATCACATCCAGCCTAAGCTGCTGCGTGTGCTGCAAGAAAAGGAAGTCACACGCATAGGCGGAAAGACCATCCCGATCGATATTCGCGTTATCGCCGCCACAAACAAAGATCTTTGGCATATGGTAGAAGATGAGACTTTTCGTGAAGATCTTTACTACCGATTGAATGTAATAGAGATAAATATTCCGCCCCTTTCCGAAAGAAAAGAGGATATTCCTCTACTTGCCAATTATCGGCTGGACAAATTGAATAAACAAATGGTAAAAAACGTAGACAGTATTTCCAATGAGGTGATGGAATTGTTTCTAAGCTATGATTGGCCGGGAAATGTCCGTGAGCTGAATAATCTTTTGGAGCAAGTGCGCATGCGCGCGGAAGCGGATACCATAAAAAAAAGTGTTGGAGCTCAACAATCAAAATCGTAGCAAAACCGCTAATATGCTGAAAATTTCACGAACTGCTCTCTATGATAAATTAAAAAAATACAAGCTTTTGTAAGGGTATCTTGACACTGTAAAGTATTCCTAACACTTTTTTTAGCCGAATTTTATCCATGATTTAAGAATTCAGCATTTTTCAAGCCTTTCAAGTTTGGCATGATTTGTGCTTATAGTTATCTGTAAGTAAGTTGGTTATGCGCAGACCCAACCGCTGCAATCCTTTATTAAACAGATTTTAAGGAGGTCCGTTTTATGGGTAACTATATATACGGTTTACCGGAACGGGACCCTGTGCTTACAGACGTATTATACAATGCGGCTGTTCTAATCGACCGCTGCGGGAAAGCCGCAGGCACTTACAGAAAGGTGCATCCCTTTGCTTCTGAAAAGACATGGTGCCGCGCAGGCTGCGATTTGCCCGTCTTTGAAAATCATCGGCCCCAGAGGTCAGGAAATCGCTTCCCTCAACCAACGCAAAGAAGGCATCCTCTCTGCAAGAATCGATTTAGGGTTAACAGATGAAAAAAGATCAAAGTACTATACGTTTTTTAAAGACAGACGGCCCGATGCTTATGGAGATTTAGTAAAGCCTTATTAAAATCCGAAGTTTATCTTTCAAGATGCCCCTGCACATTTCTACGCCGGGGCATCTTTCTTTATGTCCTGCTCAGCCAGTATGCATTTGCATCCTTCCATTTCCCATCAGAAATACTACTTATCTCCATGTTTTTCCTAATTATGAGGCGGTTTTCATATGATATAATTGATATAATTATCTATTTCAAATAAGCGGGGACTTTTCAATATGGCAAACTCACTTCAAGCGCATACCTATGAACAGATTTTTAATTTTTATTTACAAATGAACGATGAGCTTTTGCAAGGCGCTGATTTTGGAGATACGGCCACGTCCCTGATCTCACGCATTTGGAGCTATAAAAGCTCCGTCACCATTTTCGAGGAAGATAAGTTCATCGGTATCTATGATAATGTCAATTTAAAAAAAATCTATTCCAATGAATACATCGATAAAGATGTGAAAAACGAATACATTTTCGATCATAAAAACGCGTTCACTTTCTCAGACAGGAATGATGACTCTTCCGAAATCCTCTATCTGGAGGACATTATATCCTTTGTCGACTATGAGCAAACCGAGTTTTATAATAACTTTTTCAAACAGCGGAATCTTTTTTATGAAGCCATTATTTTGCTGGACAGCTCTCTTTCCGCGCTTAGCTTATACAAATCAAAAGAGGATGAGAATTTCACAGAGGAAGAGCGCTGTCTGATTTCGTTCATCGGCAAGATCGTCAGACAGGGATACCAAATTTATAAAAAAATAGGAAAAATGAATCAGGACATCCAACTTCTAAAGGATACCCGCAACATTTTTCCTCTGGGCAATATTCTGATCAATGAAAAGAAAGAAATCGTGGATTACAATACCACGGCTGTGGAGTTCTGCAAAGCCATCACCGGAGAAATCAACACTCAGCGAGTAATCAGCATCTTCATTTCCAACCTGGAAGATACGACCAACTTTACCATGAGCGCGGAACAGAAGATTTCTTATTATATTCTCGGATATAAAATTGAAATCAACATCTTGATCAATAAAAACATTTACGAAAATTTCGAAAAAAATTATTTGATTATCATATCCAAACAGGCCGCGAAAAAAGATGCTTCCGCCTTTATGGCCAAATACGGGATCACCAATCGGGAAAAAGAGATCATCGACTGTGCCGCCAAGGGACTGAAAACGCAAGAGATCGCGGAAGAGCTTTGCATCAGCATCTACACAGTCAAGGTGCACATCAAGAACATCTTTTGCAAGCTGAATGTGAATAATCAAAAGGCCATGATTGCGAGATATAACGAATTTCTTCGTTAAAAGCCTAGTCTTTTTCCGGATCCAGCAGGACTTTAAGGTCGGTTCCTTTTTGCCGGTCTTTTTGCTCAAAACAGCTTTGCAATTCGGAAAAGCCAATGGTTTTGGAAATATATTTGTCCACATCCAGGATACCAGCCCCGATCATTTTAATGCATTCATCAAAGTCCTTTTCAACTTGCCCGAAACTCCCTTTTACTTCCAACTCATTTTGGACGATTCGAACGTGATCCAGCAGTTGTTTCTCAAAGTTGATGCCTACGCAGACCATCTTTTTCCCTTTTTTTAAGACGGATATTCCCAGGTTTATAGCATTCTGATGGCCGGTACAATCAATAAAACAGTCAAACCCTCCGTTACTGGCTGTCCATAATGTTTTCTCTGGATGTTGATTGGAGGACACATCAAAGCTCTCGGTCACATCCCCAAGATCATAAGCGAGCTTTAATCTTTCATGCTCTATATCAAATACCGCTATGTATGCAGCGCCAGAGAGTTTGGCAAATTGGGCACAAAGCAAGCCAATGATCCCAGCTCCTGAGATGAGTACACCATCCCCCACATTCAAATCAGCATGTTGAATAGCCCGATAAGCTACGGAGGCTGGTTCAGCTAAACTTCCCTGGCTGTAAGTAACGTTATCTGGCAGTTTTGATAAAAAGCGGATGGAAAAATCCAGACACTCAGAAAAGGCCCCCGGCTCATGGAGGCCGCAGCCAAGCCCCATACTGCCCGGAGGCAGGCAAAGATTTCGCAAACCTGTTCTGCATAGTTGGCAGTCACCGCATGGCTCAGCAGGAAAAACGGCAACTCGATCCCCTTCTTTTAAGGGTCCGTCATACCCGCTGGGAATTTCTTCGATCACACCGGCGGCTTCGTGGCCTGGGATCAAACCCTTATAGGTCTCGCCATCCTCCCACATATGAAAATCCGTGCCGCATATGCCGCAGCGCTTAATTCTAATCCGTGCTTTACCTGCAGCAGCCGGCATTTGTTGCTTTTCCCTGATTTCAATTCTCCGTGCTCCTGTAATCATTGCGTATTTCATAGCATCCTCCTGCTTTTGAAGAGACCCAAGCCTGCTTTCGCCTGCTCGGATCTCTTCAGATTTATATTAGGAAGTCTTAAACAATTAATGCTCCAACTTGCTCCGGGGAAATCCCCTTAAAATATTCCGATACATTCACCGTGTTCAAAAGCTCTGATACCGCCGATCGGCTGTATTCCAAGCCGATGAGCATCTGTTCCAATTCCCGGGTATCGCGAAGGCTGAAATAATCACCGAAGATTTTCAGCTCTGTGATTTTACCCGCCTCCACATTGAGTCTGACTTCCACAAAGCCGCCCTCAAAATAGCCGCTCCGCGTCAAGCTGCACTTAGGCGAATATCCGTAGTTCCAGTCATGGCTCCGGTATTTTTCATCCGCCAGCCTGCGGACTTCCCGTTCCATCAAGCCGCTCAGCACATGCTCCCGCAGCCCTTCCTTCTGGGAAAACGCTTTCAGCAAATAAGCCTTGAATGCGGAAAGGGTCATGTCCTCTTTCAAATACGGGCGAATGTTGGTCACTCTGCTGCGAACCGATTTGATACCTTTTGACTGAATTTTTTCCGGTTTCACCTGGAGTGTTTTTTTTACACACTCCAGGTCGGAATCAAAGAGAATGGTTCCATGGTGGAGCAGAATCCCGTTCTGGTAATGCTGGGCATTGCCGGAGATTTTCTTACCATCCACCGTAACATCGTTTCTCCCTGTCTGCTCTGCTTTCACGCCCAATGCTCCCAGCGCCTTGACTAAAGGCTCGGTAAAGGTTGTGAAGTCCAGATCCGCTTTTGCCTCAGGAATCAGAAAGGAATAATTCAAATTTCCCCAATCGTGATAAACCGCTCCCCCGCCTGTAATTCTGCGGACAACATGAATGCTGCGGGCCGATACAAAATCCCGGTTAATCTCTTCAATGGTGTTCTGATGCCGCCCGATGATAACCGACGGCTCATTCTGCCAGAGCAGCAGCACAGAATCATCCTTACAGAGATTTTGAAAAACATATTCCTCAAACGCTAAATTGTAATGAGGGTCTGTCCCATTATTTCTGAGATAAATCATTTGAATAACCGCCGATTCCTTTTTTATTCTTCACCAGGAATAATTTACCAAGTATCGTATAAGAAAGCACCGCGAACACAAAGGTGGCTCCTGTGGCCGACATGTAGACGAACAGGGGCTTTGCTGCCAGCAGGATCGGATCGAAGAGGGCCACATATACGATGCAGGACAATGCGAAAACAACGATGGCAACCCAGTTGAAGCCGCCCCAGAAACGATACCGGCTACCTTCCGTCTTATCAAACATATCCACCAGATCCAGCTTTTGTTTTCTCAGGATGAAGTAGTCCACCATCTGGATCGCCACAAGAGGCACATAAACGACACAGATAATTCCCATCAGAATATAGAAATGATCGTAAATGTACAGCGGACAGAAAATCATCACCAGGAAGGTCGGGAGCATGAAGAAGAATGTAACTTTGCCCCAATTCATGTTTTCGAAAATTTTGAATTGACGCAGCCCCAGACTGGACACATAGATGGTGACCGGGGTGGAGCTCAAGTTGGCGAAAGCGATGAATAAGAGGGCAATGATTCCCATCACCATACCGCCCAGAGGCACCATCCATTCAGTCGGATCGATGGAGTTGAAGGCCAAAGAAGTCGCTACGCCTAAAATGGTTCCCAAAGATGAAGCCAGACATACGCCGAGCATACTGGGCCAATAAGCGGCCCTTACGGTTTTGCATAATCTGGCGGCGGTTCCCCTTGATGCCCACCAGGAAACACCGGCGCCGATGTTGATTTCAAAAGCGATCATAAAGTTTACCATCTTGCCGCCGGATACCGGCGCGATGGCTTCGTAGTCAAAGACTGCGCCCCAGCCTCCGGGCGCTCTGGCGATGAGGATGGCCATGCCGATCATGACGATGCACATCAGCGGCGCCACAATACCGCTCATTTTACGCATGGCCACAGGCCCCTTCCAGGCGATGAGCCAGGCTGCGACAGCAGCAACCAGCCCCAGAACATTGATCAAATATCCGCTCTCAGATACGAATCCGGTGGTTGCGGCTAAAATATTTTCAAAGGCACGTCCGCACATAACGCTCAAGGTTACCGCCCAGCCAACCTGCGTCAGCAAAATGACCAGGAGCATCAGCTTCATCCCATTGCCGCCCAGCCAGCTTCTGCCCAGCGTCCAATGCTCCACCCCATATTTGGCCGATGTGATGGATGTAGCGACAATTCCGATAAAGACGCCGATCACATTCCCAGCGATGGTTGCTATGATGGCTTCCCAAAGACCGACGAACAGCGCCACAGTGCCGCCTGTCATAAAGCACCATGTGGCGATTGCCAGGGCAACGTCTACGTTGACGTTATCGAAAAAACTATAAATCCTGTCTTGTTTCAGCAAAGGTAAGTTTCCTGTCAAAAATTCGTTCTTACCGCCATGTTCATTTTTTCCCATGATTTGTCCTCCTTAGAAAATACCGCAGGCCACTAAGATAACCGGCAAAATGCCCAATAGCGCCGCAATGATAACGGTCAATGCCCAATCAAGTTTGGGTAAGTCCTCGCAGACGCCGCCCTCTTCTTCGATTACAGCAATGCGCCTGATCAGCTCCTGTTCAAGTTCTTCAGGCATTTCTGTCTTCCCTTTTATGCGTCTTTCAATGGTTTCATAAATCGACATGATTTGCTCCTTCCCTGCACAACAATAACAATGACTTCTATTCTTTTTCCAGATCATAGGTTTCCAAAATAAGTCCTAAATCCTCCTGGGTGTCGTAATAGGTATAGCCTCCGAATCCAGCCCAATAGCCGCTTTGTATGACCGGAACGCCCCGCTTTTCCAGGACCTGGCTTAGTCCATCCTGACTTGCCTGAACAGCGATATGATGAACGCCCGGCCCATGTTCTTTGAGAAATCTGGCGTAATCGCTCATCTCATCTGCGGGCTGGATCAGTTCGATTTCCACATCTCCGATGACGGAGAAAGCGGCATAGAACTCATATTCCCGCGCTTTTCCATTGACCCTGCGCCTGCTCAGGACCTGGGAAGTGCCGTCGTCCCTGGTCCATGGACCTACTCCATAAGCCTCAAAGTTTTTTATCGCCTGTTCAAGATCTTCGACGACAATATTCAGCTGAAGTATTTTTTCAATCACAGCCATTCTCTGCCTCCTATCTGAACTCGCATCCTCCACAAATGTTCAAAGCCTGACCGGTAATGTTTCCGGCTTCCCCGGATGTGAGGAAAAGCGCGGCATTGGCCACATCGGCAGGTGTCTGGGCCCGCTTTAAAGCGCAGAGCTGTCTGGAGAACTCGTCCACCACGCCCTTACCGTCTTTGGCGTTTTTGAACATCTGCGGATACTTTTCTTTGTAAGTCGGAGCTGCTGCTTCATAAAGAGGCGTATAGACAAATCCGGGACAAATGCAGTTCACATTGATGTTTTTTGGTCCCAGCTCTCTGGACAAGGTCTGGGTAAAATTGATCACACCGGCTTTTATTGCCGAATATTCGATAATTTCCGGTGCTCCCGTCTTGCCTGCGACAGAAGCTGTGGTCAGAATATTTCCGAATCCCTGGTTCACAAAGATGGGATAGATGGCCTTGCAGCAATAGAACACGCCGCGCAGATTGATTTGATAGCTGCGGTCCCAATCGGCCGTATCCAGTGCTGTCAGCGGGTCGCCCTTGATTCTGCCCACCACGCCGGCGTTGTTGACCATGATATCGATCCGGCCCAAAAGCCGCAGGGCCTCATCGACCAGTTTAATAACGGACTGCTCTTCTGTGACATCCGTCCGTACAAAGTCAGCAGTGCCTCCCTTTACGCGAATTTCTTCTACTGTCTGCCTTCCCTCTTTTTCGCAGACATCGGCCACAACCACCTGCGCGCCTGCTTTGGCATACGCCATGGCGATTTCTTTTCCGATGCCTTTGGCGCTGCCAGTTACGATTACATTTTTGCCATTGTAGTCAAATTTTATATTCATGCTCCACCTCTGGTTTTTAATTAGATTTTACTGCCTTTCTTTGGGCGGCATATGGATGCACCTGCCGCCTGCATCCAGCGCCGCCTCCTGCAAAGCCTCAGCTATGGTTGGATGGGCGTGAATCGTTTCTTCAAGATCCTTCAGACCCGCTCCCATTTTCAGAAAAGCTGCTGCTTCGCCAATGACTTCTGTCGCATTGGCCCCCAGCAAATGAACGCCGAGCAGCTTGCCGTCCGCTCCGTCGCAGATCACTTTGAAGATTCCCTCCGGCTCCCCCATAGCAAGCGCTTTTCCGCTGGCAATAAGGGGAAATCTGCCCACGTTTATATCTTGGTATTGTTTGCGGGCTTCTGCCTCTGTCATGCCCGCAAAGGCCAATTCAGGGGATGTGAAAATACAGCTGGGTACGATGGAATCGTCATATTTACTATCCATTCCTGCTATGGTTTCTGCCGCTGCCTTTCCCATATGGGATGCTGTGTGAGCTAACGGCCGGATCCCTGTCACGTCGCCGATGGCATAGATATGAGGCAGGCTGGTTCTGGTGCATTGGTCTACTTTGATGTAGTCTCCTTTCATTTCCAGCCCCAGCCCGGCTACGGAGTCGGTATTGGGTGTTCTTCCAATGGAAATCATCACCTGATCGCCGCGAAAATTTCTTCCCTGACCATCCATCTGGACCAGAACCTCTTTTTCTTCTCCAGCTGCCCGAATCTCCTTCACCATGCATCCTGTTTTGATGGTAATTCCGGCACTTTTCATACTCTGTTCCAGCGCCAGGGATAGTTCTTCGTCCGCGCTGCTGATGATGCGGGGCATGGCCTCGAGAATGGTAACCTGGCTGCCGAAGCTCTGCAGTACATGGGCAAACTCACATCCGATCACGCCCCCGCCGATGATGACAACCCTCTGGGGGATCTGGTCCAATTCCAGCATTTGCGTACTGGTCTGCGCATAATCAGCCGCCCCTGGAACGGGGATGGCAGCCGGCCTGGATCCTGTGGCAATGATCAAATTTTTAAAGCGGATGATTTCTCCATCCTGGTCGAGCCGGAGGCTTGATTGGTCCAGTACCTTTGCGGCGGCATGGAAAACCGTCACTCCATTGGCTGCCAGCAAGCCTTCCACTCCTTGCCGCAGCTGGCCCACAACCTGGTTTTTCATGGCAATCGTCTGCTCAAGATCAATGGTAAGCTCTTTTATATGAATGCCTCTGTAATCGCTGTTCTTTGCCTGCCGGATGATTTCCGCGTTTTTGACCAGCGTCTTGGTCGGAATACACCCCGTATTCAGGCAGGTTCCGCCGATCTGCTCCCGCTCTACCAGGGCTGTCTTCTGCCCCAGCTGGGCGGATCGGATGGCTGCCACATATCCTCCTGGGCCTCCGCCCAGAACTACTACATCGTATGTTTTCATATCTTCCTCCTTACGCTTCCATCATTTCAGGAGCCTCAAGGGAACCCTTCACTTGATTGAGATATTCTGCCGCCATGGCCCCATCGATGATCCTGTGGTCTGCTACCAAATTGAGCGGCATAAAGCGTTTTGTCAGAATTGTCTCGCCTTCCATCATCAATCTGGTGCAAATCTGATTGACCCCCAGAATCGCCACCTCCGGCTGGTTGATAATCGGCGTAAAGCCTTCGATGCCATACATGCCCAAATTGGTAATGGTAAAAGTGCCGCCGCAGATATCATCGTAATTCAATTTCATTTCCCGAGCGCCTTGGATAATTCGTCTCGTTTCCTGACACAATTCCTTGAACGTGAGCTGATCCACACTTTTCACATTGGGGACCATCAGTCCCTTTTCCGTTGCCACCGCAAGGCCAATGTTGATTTCATGGTGAAGGATGATCTCATCGCCTTCCACGCTGGAATTGAACAGCTCGTACTTTTTTGAAGCCAGGGCGCATGCTTTCATCAGAAGATGGTTGTAGTTGATTTTTAAATTTTCTTGTTCATGGGCGCCGTTAAACGTTCGGATAAACGCCTCCGCTGCGCTGATTTCCACGGACATGGAATAAGTGACACGGGGCGAGGTTTGCCAGCTTTCTTTCATGCGCCTTCCCATAATTTCAGTCATTCCCGCTATTTTGATTCCTTTGCTCATGTTATTGCTCCTTGATCTCTGCCAAACATTGGCTGATATCCTCGTCCTTTTGTCCGATGATGCACAACGGTGTCTGACAGGGAACCTTCTCGCCCTCTTGTACCAATATTTTTCTGATGGTTCCCTCATATTCGGACTCCAGGGAATTGGTCAGTTTATCGGTTGTAATTTCCAAAATCGTTTCTCCTGCTCTGACCGCGTCGCCTTCGTTTTTGCACCACTTGGCAACTACACCGTCTTTCATCGTCAGTCCTAATTTTGGCATTGTAATCAGATTGGCCATTTTTTTGTCCTCCTTGTTTCGTCTGTAATGGATCGGATTCCCCTCACGATATCTTGCACTTGGGGAATCACGTAGCTTTCCAAATCTACCGTATACGGAATCGGCGTGTTCAGCTCTCCGATTCTGACAATTCGTTTTTCCAATGATTCGTAGATGTCTTCTGCGATGCAGGCGGCCATCTCCGCTGACCATGCCCCTCGCTTTACTTCTTCTGTGACAATGACAACTTTTTTGGTCTTTTTTATGGAGTTGTAAATGGTTTTCTTATCCAGGGGATACAGCGTCCTTGGATCAACCACTTCCACGTGAATCCCGTCTTTTTCAAGGATTCCAGCCGCTTCCAGCGCTTTATGCACGCACAGACCTGTTGCGATGACCGTAACATCATCTCCATGCAATTTGATGTCGGCGCTGCCCAAAGGGATGGGCTCTCCATCCAGCTCGACCTCATCTTCTTGGAAATAAAGAGACAGATGTTCGAAATACATGACCGGATTTTCATCCCGCACCGCACTGATCAGCAGGCCGTACGCGTCCTGGGGAGTGGAAGGATACACAACTTTTAATCCCGGTATATGGGTGAGAAATGCCTCCAAACACTGAGAGTGCTGGGCAGCGGCCTGCAGCCCTCCTCCGCAGGGCAGACGCAGCGTCATGGGAATTTTCATATTGCCTCCGTACATATATCGGAACTTGGCCGCCTGATTGAGCAGCTGGTCAAAGGCGCAGCCCATAAAATCATTGAACATCAGCTCGGATACGGGAACCATGCCCAGCGATGCGGCTCCTACGGACATACCGACAATCTGCTGTTCAGTGATGGGCGTGTCTCTTACTCGCTCCGGCCCGAACTCCCTTTGCAGTCCTTCTGTCAGCCCGAAGGTTCCTCCCACAATTCCCACGTCTTCGCCCATGATAAAAACCTTTGGATTATGCTTCATTTCGTGTCTGAGCGCTTGGTTAATTGCTTTTGCGTAGGTCAGTTTCATCGATAGTCCCTCCCTTCTTCAACGATATCGGTATAAACATCTCTTACTGCCGTCGTCACCGGCGGGAAGGGACTGTTTTCCGCAAATTTTACGGCTTCGTCGATTTCATGTTCCATTTCTTGATCGATGACCGCCTGCTCTTCTTCGTTCAAAATGTTGTTTTCTTTCATGAAGGCTTTGCAGTTTTTGATGGGGTCCTGGTCCAGCCACTCCTTGATTTCCTCCGCAGGCCGGTAAACATCCGGTTCTCCTTCAAAGTGGCCGTGCTGTCTGTAAGTTTTGTATTCCACCAGCATAGGCCCTTTGCCACTTCGCACATAATCCACCGCTTCTTTGGCAGTTTCATAAACGATGGCGACGTCGTTGCCGTAGGCGATTGTCTGCTCCATTCCATATGCGGCTGCACGGTCAGCTACATTTTCTACGGCCATTGACCGGTCGACCCGCGAGGAAATGCCATAGAGGTTGTTTTCGCAGACAAACAAGATGGGCAGTTTCCATACGCTGGCAATATTCATCGCTTCGTGCCAGCTCCCTTCGTTGGAGGATCCGTCTCCGAAAAAACATACAACAATGCTGTCGCTTTTCTTCATTTGACAGGCCAGGGCCGCTCCTGCGGCCAGGTTGAATCCGCCTCCTACGATGCCGTTTGCTCCCAGCACACCGATGGATGTATCTGAAATGTGCATGGAGCCGCCTTTTCCGTGGCAATAACCGGTCTCTTTTCCGAATAGTTCTGCCATCATGGTTTTTATATCAGCCCCTTTTGCGATAATGTGGCCATGTCCCCGGTGAGTGCTGGATATGAAGTCGCCTTCTTTTAAATTGGCGCATACGCCTGCCGCCGTTGCTTCTTGTCCGATGCAAAGATGGACAAATCCCTGTACCTGGCCCTTTGCAAAGCACTTTGATACCCGTGTTTCAAAGCACCGTATTCTTACCATTGTTTCATACAGTTTTTGTATTTTTGCTTTTTCTAACAATGTGTCCGCCTCCTTTTGTTTATTTCTTGCAATTAAAGTATCGCAAATTTCAGACTTATTCGAAATTCTTCCTTCATGGTATTTCCATAACCCTTTCGAGTTATTTTTCTATAATGCCGGTCTTTGGCAGCAGTTTTGATATAATCTGACTTTTGAAAGCATAAAAAAAATTGCACTAATTTTTCTAGTGCAATCTGGCACAACGTATTTTTCATGGGGCCATCCCATGATCTTTTTGCATTCTTTTGCATTTAGGTGCGATGCAGCAGTTTGATCAGCGACATTCGGTTATTGACGTCGTATTTGCTGAATATATTGTAGACGTGCTTTTTCGTCGTCGAAACGGTGATGAAAAGTTTTTCTGCGATTTCCTCGTTGGAGTATCCCTGGACAATCAGTTCAAGGATTTCTTTTTCCCGGGAAGTAAGTCTGTCAGAATAACGGGTGATCCGCTCTTCCTGCCGGGAGACGAATTTCATCACCAGCTCTGTAAGATGGGGTTTGAAGAGTTCCAAGATGAAAACTTCTTTTTCTGTAAAGTCGTTCCATGCTTCTTTTCGGAAAATGCTGACTGCACCGATTTTACAGCCGTTTTCGATGAGAATAATGCCGCAGCTGCACAGCAATCCCTGCGGGGCTAGAAACTGTTTATAAAAATCTGTATTTCTGCGCGCATGTTCGTCCAGAACATCGGATTCCACAAAGACGATCGATTGACTATAGTTGAACAAGTTGATCAGATAATTATTCTCAGGCCGGTAAGAATCAAAAAATGCAGGAATCAGCCTTTCATCGGTATCGATAAAGCAGGCATCCCTGATCAATGGTTCGCTGCTCTTTGGGTCAATCCCATAAAAATTGCTCTGATGGTAAGGAATCAAGGCGCCGATTCCAGTCAAAAAACATTTTTCCAAGGCTTGCAGATCGTCCATGCGATACAGCTCCAGCAGGATTTCATTGATGATCTGTACCTCTTTATCTTTTAAATTCATCATCTTGTTTTTGTACCTCGCTGTTGTTTTTCATACTATCAAAAGGTTCTATGAATTGCAAGTACGATAAATTTTCTTCCACCTTATAAGGGGCAATGGGAAAATGGAACCGTGATTTACAAATCAAAAAAAACGGCACATCCCATTCGTTTTCACCAAATGGGATATGCCGTATAGATTTAGTAAGCAGGCGCCTCAGGACGTCTGTATGATGTAGAAGGCCTTTTCGGCGGCAGCCCCACGCTTTTCGCACTCAGGGCCGTTGATTAATCTTCAAAAAATCCCCAGCCGTACATTTTTCCGTATTTCTTCATATCTTCGTACAAATCCTCCGGGTAGCCCTGCGAAATATCATCTGTGTTGACAAGCCAATTCAGCATCGCTTCCGAAAACTGCAGCGGCGTGATAAAGCTCTGCTCGGAGATAAAGTGCATATTGTCATACGGCGTATGATTGATGGCATAGAATCCTGATGTCAGCGTCAGATGGGGAATACCTTTGAATGCAAAGCTAATGGTGTCCACAATCCAGGGACCGATATCAACGTTCCAATCAAAGCCGCAATCCTCGACAACCTGATTAATTTCCTTTTCGACTTTTTCGTTGCATCCGGCCCAGATCAGCGGAGAGCTTAAGGCATTGCCAATGATATCATAGTTAAATACAAATTTCATATTATCAATTACCTCTGGATAATCCAGGATAAAATTGCGGCTGCCGTACAGTCCACATTCATGTCCCGACCAAGCAATAAAGCGGATGGTTCGCTTGGGCAGGATTCCCTGTTTTTTCAGATTTCCGAAGTATCTTGCCATTTCCATAACGCAGCCCACGCCCCCTGCATCATCCGCAGCGCCAACGCTGCTTTCCGCAGAATCTAAATGAGCGCAGACCAGAATGTTTCCCAGCTCCGGATTGGTTCCCTCAATCATACCTATGGTATTCCTTGTTTCCGTTTCTTCCAGGGTGAATTGGCAGTTGTAGAAAATTTCCACGTCTTCTCGTTTGGCCAGCTCCATGGCATCGTCGTACTTGAGAATAGCAGTCGGTATGGTAAAGGGCTCGTCCATATAAGAATAATTGGCATACACGTATGGAATATCCCGATGACCGTCGGAAGAAGTGTAGAAAACGGCTTTTACACCATATTGATATAACCGTTTATACATGTCCAAATCCGGGTATTCTACATAAGAATCCCTGCAGATCAGTACCGCTTTTCCCTCCACGTCCTTTGCTGCTATATTGGCGATTGAACCGCCTTCACAGTATACCAGCGGATAGGTGATCCCTTCAGCAGGCGTTTCCTTTGCAAACAGCACCGGCGTATGCTTTAAGACTTTCCAATCACCGTCCACCTTTGCTTTGAATTGGGAATGGGTGATCTTGCAGATGGGCAGCTTAAAATGATGCAACTCCACATCCACCCCATAGCTTTCAAATTCTTTGACAATATAATCGGAAGCCTTTATGACCTCTGTTTCTCCGGCAATTCGTTTGCCGCATTCCTCCGCGAAATAACGGGTATGTTCGTAAGCGTCTTTATACATTTACTTTCTCCTTTCCTTACGCCTGTTACAGACACTGTCCACGACGTTTCTATGAGAAAAGTATAGCAAGCTGCAGAGCTTCCCGCCATTGTCCTGAATGTTTAAAATGATCTGATAAATAGAACTGCGCCTATTCAGCATGGAACTCAGGTTCTACTCATCTTGAGAATTATCTGTAAATATCCCGCTTCAGCTCCCCGATCAAATCAATAATGTCCGTGATATAATAATTGTTTTCTTCCAAATGCTGCTTCACCTTTTCCAGATAAACACGGTTGTATCCTGGAACGCGCCTTTCCACTTCCGTAATAAAATTTACCATGTTTTCCCGCAAAGTGACAGGCCGGTCCGCCGGTACATAAGCAATTCGCACTTGCCCGGATTTTCGGTTGTAAAAGATGGTATCCAGATTCAGTGTGATCCTGCTGGGCGTGATCAGGTATTCGCCGGCTTTGCTCACCAGTAGAAAGGTCTTTTCCAGAATATCCAGAGCTTCTTTAATCTCTTTGACATTGCACTGCCGCAGAGCCGTGTACCCGCTGCAGTGGTAGGACACCAGTTCTCCGTCTTCACAGCTGACAAAACCCATTGGCATAAACAATTCACAGAGCCCGGACGAAAGTACGACCTTCTCAAATTCCTTTACGGCTCCTTCTTTAAGCTGTAATTTAAAATCATTGTTTCGAATCTCCATTTTATCCCCCTCCGCACTTGCTGCACGGCTGATACCCTTTTGCCAGTGCGTCCTCTTTCTCAATCTCGATGGCATATTTGTCGATGGTTTTACAGCTGCCTTGATGATAGGCTTTGCCTGTGCTTGCAAAGCAGTATACCAAACTTCCCAGCGGCAGCCGGTCCGGCTTGCATAGTAGACATGGCTGGTAATTTTTTCGGATCGGTCCGGTCAAAACAAGCTGTTTGGCGTTGGCCTTTATATAGGTACATTCTTCCTGATGATATTTCTTTCCCCACATGGGGAAAATCCAGACAATTCTTGAATCGCCGTTGGTTTCCATTTCTGAAAATGCCATGGGATTGGCCAAAGCCGCTTTGCCGATAAACCCTCTGCACTTTATGCGGCTTTCCAAATCAACTCCATCGTATAAATCCAGCGGCAGCTTAATCTTAATATGGTAGTTCAGTTTCAGTAATATCAAGCCGTCCCTGCCGCCTTCTTCATACAGATATCGAAACCGGCTGACCTTGATATTATCTGCCTGTTCATTTTCTATTCTCAGCCGTCTCTCCACTGCCGCGGGAAAAACCGGCGCTGCTTTAACCCCATAGGCCTGTGCGGCCAGATGAGCCGTTTCATCCACAGCGGAAAAGGTTATGTTTTCCGCTGTGCTGAAAATCTTTATGAAATAGCCCAGGGCAGCAATGGCAATGATAAAGATCGGAAGGAAGATCGCTGCTTCTAATGTAAAATACCCCTTTTTAGTACCTAGCATCATACCCCCGTTCTCCTCCGCCTAGCTCTGCCTTTAACCGGAAGCCGCAATGATAGTTTTTCAGCAAAAAGTCTTTGCTGAACGTTCCTTTCATGTTGATCTGCATTAAATCCATCATACGGGCTATTTTCAACGGCTCGCTCTCAAAATGAAGAAAAATCATCAGATAGTCTTCATAAGACAAACCTTTTTTGCTCCCTGTGTCAATGCATCCCTGATCAAGATTTTTCAGTACAGAATCCAAATCTGTTGCCCAGGACGCCTTATTTTTTAAAAGCATGACCGGCTTCCCCTTTTCCAAGAGTCTGACATCGTTTTCCGCTTCTGCCAAAGCCCAGGTACCGATCAAAATTGCCTGCGTCAGGACCGCCGGAGGCCCTGGCGTCATTAATTCAGCTGCCGCCAGAGTCTGGGCCCTTTTTTCTTCATCCAGATAAAGATACGCTGCGTTAAAGCTGCTCCGAAATAATACCAAACCTCGTCTCACTTCCGCTTGATTCTTTTTATTACTGTATTCTCCCTGCAGAATGTACTCGACTTCATTTTCAAAAAAGGTAGCCTGGTCCACCTGATCATTGAGCGCATTTTTGAATTTAAGCGTAATATATCGATCCAGCAAGTATGTATCCTTGCTTTGATCAAAGATTTGATCCATATTCTTAAATTGATCCTTGATTTCAGCAATTCGTTCCGCAAATCCGGGGCTGCTTTCTCTCAGAGGCTTGGACGGAAGACTGTCGATGATCCTGCGATTTCGCAGAGTCCTGTCTTCCTTTTTCTCACCGCTCTCCTCACGCTTTCCCCGATTCAGCAATTCTTCAGCAATGGCGAATTTCATATAATCCAAAATTTGTTGTTTCATATTTTCCGGATCTGCCAATGAAAATTGACCAAAACTGACATTGATTCTGCTGGCGTGCGCCTCTTGACGATCTTGCAGCGCGTAATCCAGATCTTCCTTAATCTGTGCTTCCACCTCCTCTCCTGTTTTTTCAAAAGCAAACAGACCATAGCGGTCTTTCAGCTCCAAATTGAATTCCGATAAAGCGCTCCTGCACGCAAGGTTTAAAATACCGTCCCCATAGCTTATGACCGCCGCTCGTTTTGCGGCATAGATGAAAACCGCAGTCAACGCGACCATTGCAGTCAGAATAAATACTAAGAACACGGAAGCGCTGCCTTTCTTATTTCTCATCTGCTTGCTCCTTGATTTGAGCCAAATCCACCATACGTACAAACATTGCTTCATCATCGGCGTATTTGTGTGCTGAAAGCTCCTTTGTCCTCCGATTTAAAATTCCCTTTTTTGAGAACTCCACGCTGGAGGCATAAAATACCTGCCCGCCCCGGTGGTCAATCGGGTAACTGGCGTTCGCTTTTGTTATATATTCAACGGTCTGAGTGACTTGTCCGCTTTCCGCCCTCAATGCGATATGCATCCGGGCCCGCAATTCCGTCTGCTGATAAAGAAACACCAGCATATGAATTAAAGCTACGACCGTAAGAATAATCAACGGAAAGACCAACGCGGCTTCCACCATGGTCGTCCCCTTTTTCTCTTTCCAAGCAGTGTTTAAAAGCCGCTGTTGAGGCTTTCGAAGGTTTTGTTGACAAAACTGGTTATTTCGCTTTTGAAAATCAGCCCCAGAACAATGGCAATCGCCACCAGAATTGCTACTTGCACCATTTCCATCCCCTTTTTGTTGTTGCTTATAAATCTCCATTTCTTCATTTTTATCCCCCTTACATTCCCATTAATGCCGGCGCTATGGTGATCAGAATCAAAACGGACAGCAGAATGACTAAGGGAAGGGTCAGTTTGGTTTCCGCCAGCCTTCCCTTTTCCTCAGACTGCTGCTTTCTTGAAAACCACAGCAAATCGTTTTCTTTTTTTAATTTTTCAGCCAAATCCGCGCCCTTGCTCACATTATCGCTGATGATGTTTGAAATCCGCATCAGCTCTTTGACACCGCTTCTCTTGGCGAAACGGCGCAGCTCCTGATGAAGCGATCCGTTGACCTCCTGAACCGAACGGCAAACCCGCTCCAATTGGGTATAAAAATAGTCCGGCGCACGCCCTCGTTTCATCCGATCGTCGACTGCTTTCAGAAATGCCGTATTCAAAACAACTCCGGCATTCAGCAGAAGGACCAGTTTATTGATAAATTCCGGAAGTTCCCGGACAATGGATTCGGCCGCTTGCTTTTCTTCTTTTTCAATTTCATAAAACCGCATTTTGTAAATGAGCGCCGCTGCTGCCAGTGCCATTATGAAATATAACGGCAGGTTGGTATCCTGGACTTGTTTCCAGATAAGGCGTTCCCCTGTTTCCAGATGATCCGGAAGGCGCACCCGCTCCGATGCGGTATCCGCATTGAGCTGCGCAATGACTTGCCGCATCTGCTGTTCATTTTTTTCTGCTTCTGTTTTTTCCAGAGAGTCCGCAGGCTGCTGTTCCTCCTTTTTTCCAATGGGATCGATGGTAATATAGTATTCTTTTGTTTCCTTTCCATCGGGTCCTTGGATCACCACCTCCGTGCTGAAAGAAACGGATCCCGTTTTTGGATCAGGCCGCTGTATCTCCAAAATCTGACCACCGCTTCCCAATTTCAGGTTCCCTGCGGGTTCAGCTCCCAATAACAGATCGTAGGCTGCGGCCGCGCAGATCAACATTACGAAAGCCGCGCATTTGATCAGCAGGTTCCTGCGGGCTTTTTCGATTTTCGCAGCGCACGCTTTTCCCCCGTAGAGCTTGCGGTATCGTTCCTCCAGTCTCTTTTCAAATTCCTGATAGACTTTCAAGTTACACCTCAATATCCGTCAGTCTTTCTGTCAAATAAAAGGCTGCGCCCAGACCTGCGATAGCGATGGTCATAATCATTCGTCCCGCCAAAGTGGTATATAACGGCTCCAGATAATCCGGAGAAAAAACATTGAGAAAAAGGATCACGATTAAAGGCATGACGCTGATAATCTTTCCTTCAAACTTTTTCTGAGCAGTCATGGTTTTGATCTCCCGTTCAATATTGATTTTATCCACTAGAATCTCCGTCGTACTTTTCAGCATTTTTTCTAAATCCCCGCCCATCGTTTTGCAGGTCATATAAACCTGAACGAAATTATCGATATCTTCGCAATGGCTTCTTTCCGCAAAATCCATAAGAAGTCGAATGTCACTTTCTCTATTCTCTGATATGGCTTTGACCATGTGCTTTAATTCCTCGATCAAAGGCGTCTTGGGGCTATAGATCAGGCTTAAATTATCCAGGCTGCTTTTCAGCGCCTCTCCAATTTGCTGATTTACCGCCGCAGATGCCGACAAGGAATACAGCAGGTCCTTAAATTGTGTTGTAAGCAAAGCCCTTCTTTTTCCCGCCAGATAGTTCTCATAGCGATCTATTAAAAAATAGGGAAGAAATCCTCCTGCCAGGGAAAAAGGGATACTATGATAAAACAGAAAGAGCACTGCAAAGGATACGACATACCCTGCCGCTAGAAATTTGGCCTTTTCCTTTACGGATAATTCGTACTGTGAATAATCAACTTTCAAGTGTTATCCCCCTCAACTCAAGCTTTTCTCCGTGGATGAGTCCATTGCCGCTTTTCACCAGACCGATCGACGGCTTGTATTTAAAAAGCAGACTGGTTTCGATCTCGCCTTTCGATATTCCTTTTACTTCTGCGATCTCTAAAACCTTTCGGCTGCCATCGGACAAGCGGCCAAGATGAATGATAATGTCTATGCCCTCGGCGATCTGAGATCGAATGGCGTCAACAGGGAAGTCGGCCGCCTGCAGGAACATGGACTCCAGCCTCCTGAGCATCCCGGAAATGGAGTTGCCGTGTCCGGTGGACAAACTGCCGTCATGATCTATTTACTTACTATAGTCTCAAATATGTTGAAACGAAAGGAGTTAAAAAATGAAAAAGCAAAATTTAGTCGGAACGGAATTAACCTTTAAGGAATTGGATGATTTGATGTTAAGGAAAGGTTATGAAAGTGAGCTACAGTATATCGGCGATCTAGGTCGTGTAATCGAGAAAAAATATATCGGATACACCTTTGATTTTGGGCTCACTATCGATGTATTGAAATTTGAAATTATCTCAGAAAACAAAAAAGACCCTGCGAACACGATAATACGCATCACGGGGTCTGAGCGGCTTAATTGCTAAATGTACACTATATTGACTCCCCTGTCTCACGGTCAATAAAATCAACCTGCAATTCTGTACCCAAGGCTCTGGCAATTTTGCGCAGATCGTTTTCGCTGAAATTGTTGCGACTCAGCTTATTGCCAAGATTTTGCCGTGTGGTCCCGATTGCCGTAGCCAGATCGGATTTATTCATTTTCCTGCGCTCCAGCAGGACTATGATTTTTTCACTCGTTGTTAACATGGTTTTTTACCTCCGCATACATTTTATATTATAAACGTAAAAGTGTCAAACGGTAAAAATATTTTGCAAAAGTTTAAAAATAATGTACATTTTATATTGACAAGTGACATTTTAAAGTGTACAATAGTATCAACAACCAGAGATCAGGAGGAAGAAAAAAATGAAGGGTACAGAAAAACAAGTAAAGTGGGCGGAAGATATTATTAAACAAAGCATAGTGAAGTTATCAGCAGAATGCAAAAAACGTGCATCTGAATTAAAAGCAGAATGTATTGATGAAGAACAATTAGAAAAAGATTTATATAGAAATGAGTATATCATGACAGCATACCCGGAAGCGATCAACAAAATTGCCGAAGATGTGGACGCTGCTAAAATCATAAATGCTAAAAGCGTTTTGACGGGAATAGAGTTGAGGCGTGAACTGGTAAAGGCTGTGCGGATTAAGAAAAACGGAAAAATCGCTTCCAAAATAGAAGCAAAATTAGGCGGAATTATAAAATAAACTTTGTAGCTGGGGGGGCATAGGCCCCCGGAAGGGAGAGAGGAACAATGAAATACAATATTTACTGCGATGGCCATAACTGGATGTCTACAGATGATATTCTAAGAGCCGTCAGAGAGTGTCGAAACATGGTGGCATGTGGCATCGGAAGAGAATCCATCACTGTATTTAATGAAGATGGACATATATGTAATTTACAGTTTTAATTAATACCCGCCCAGGATGTTACGAGGGCAGAAAGGATTTTTAAAATGAAAAAATTAGAACAGGTGGAAAAAGCAAGACAATTAATAGTGTGCTTAAGGCAATTAAAGGAAGAAAATTATAACACTTCGTATCTATTAGAAAAGCTCACAGAGACAAATATTGATAGAGATTATGATGAGGATTATTTAGGGTTTATGATTACTTTAGACGAAAATACTGACGGAAAAATAGGAATAACTTTTTATCCTCAGATATATTTTAATGAGGTTAGTAGAAAGTTTGAAACTCACACAGCTGAAATAACTATGACGACAGGTTGTCCCGTCATAATCGAACCTGAAATAAATGATAAAAATTGCATGAAACTACGGGAATTTTTAAATGATTATATATATAAAACTTTAATTTAATTAAATAAGTTGTTTGGTGCAACAGATTTTTGATGATAAAAAGACAAGACCAACTTGAAAGCGGCCTTGTCTTTTTTGTGTTAAGCAATAACTTATAAATTTACTGCAATCCACGCTCCCCAGATAGGAAGCGGCTAATTAAGCTGTTGCTTAAAAAATAATTTTTCTTTTGACACGTTTAGTGTACAATATTTTGCTGGAGCTGTCAAGATCCAAAGTTTTTGCACTTTTGTAATATTTTATTGTAAAAGTATTGACAAGAGTAATATTTTCCTGTATACTAGTATCATCAGATAAAGGAGGAATGAAGAAATGAAAAACTACGAATTTTATGGAATAAGAATAGATTATGAACATTATTACAAAGTTGGTGATATACACGACCCAAGCCATCAGTGGTGGCAAGATGACCCGGAAGATGGAAGTGAATTTAATGAAGAAGAAAACGCATGGGACGGCGGAGCCCTCAATGGCACAAGCGCATTTGCTTGTACGCTCGAAAATATTGACGAAGTTGTTCAGTATGCGAAAGCCCATTTCGTCGGCCATGCAATATATTTAATCGGCGGCAACATTTCTGAACTTGGAAATGATAAAAACGAAATTATTATTCAGGACGCCGAAATTTTACAGGTGATCGAATAGGAGGTAAAGATGCAAAAAAGAATAAACGGCAAGCTGTACAATACGGAAACATCAAAGGAGCTGGCCCGCATTAATAGCGGGCGCTCCCCTTCCGACTCTAATTATTACGAAGAAGCCTTATACCGGACTAAGAGCGGCAACTTTTTTTTACATGGCTGGGGACATGGTAATTCCAGGTATGGAGAATGGCTCGGGACGAGCGGAAGCGATGGAGAAAAAATCATACCATTTACCTTGGAAGAAGCGAAACAATGGGGAACAAATAATTTATCAAAAGCCCAATCCGCAGAAATCTTTAAAAAGTTAGAACAAAAAAAATTAAAAATTACTGCGGATGTATTAGTAGATACAAAAAATGTAATCGATCGATTAAAAAAGAATACTAAAAAATCAACCGGAGAAATTATCGATACGGCAATCCGGATGATGGAGGAGGAAAAAATGGAAAAAATAAAAATTTATGGTATGGATGAAGAAGTTATGGTAAATCTGGATCAAGATACATTTATAGACGAAGCAACCGGATATGAAATCTATATTGCCGAAGATGGTCGGTGGATCGCCGAAGACGATGCACTTGGGGAATGGGTACAAATAAAAGGATAGGTGATAACAATGGTATGGGACATGCTCATAAAATACTACGACAACGCCGAAAAAAACGGTGCTGTCAGTGAAGAAGGTATTACGCCAATCGCACACACGAAAATACAATGTACCTTTGGCATATTAATTGATCTCAAGGGCACGTTTAAAATGGCAATGTTTATTAATCAGCCAGTCTTGACTCCATGTACAATTGACAGCGAGGCCAGAACAAGCGGCATTGCTCCGCACTTAATTAATGATAATTTATCATACGTCACGTTAATGCAAGGTTATGAGGAGAGGCATACTCAATATATCGATCAGCTTGACGCATATGTATCTGACAGCGATGATCCGTTTGCAATTGCAGTTTTAACTTACATTTTAAACGGCACACTAATAGATGATATTGCGCCACTGATTGAGCAGTTGCCAGCGCAAAAAAGAGCAAATCTGAAAGCATTAAACGTTGGGTTCGGCGTATATGAGCTTTGCAACATTCGATCCGAAGTCAATAATCAATGGATCGATTACTATATAAACGCCTTACCAATAAACGGAATCTGTCCAGTCACGGGTAAAGAGGCACATATACCTTCAAAATATCCAAGTAACATTTTGTCACACGCTCGGATGGCTAAACTATTTAGCAATAAAGCCGACATTTTGACAGATATGGACAGTCTATTGCCCGGATATATTGCGAGTCAAAAAATCATTCACACATTACAATTTCTGTGTGACGAGAAGAATATCACAAACAGAAAAGATGATCCGATATTTATTTTGGGAAAGTAATAACAGAAAATCAGCCGCAAGGTATAACCCCTGCGGCTTTTGTAATCTCCTCTCCCCGCTTCCAAAGAAGGAAAGTTATCATTATTATATATGATACCTCGCTTCGGTCAACCCAAACGCAATAACATGAGCATTTTCCGCAACAAAAAAGCCCCGGACAGGATCACTCCCCCGGGGCATAGGTATGGGCTATGAGCGTGACGCTTTTTCACGGGCATAGTCCTCAATTTTGTGTTTTACATTTCTTTGGTATTCATAGGCTTCGTCAAGTTCACCGTTCGCAGGCTTCCCATCGAGGACGCAGCTTACAAGTTCTTTGTTGACACAAAATGAGGCATTGATCGCCTCCAGTGTCAGCTGCTCCCGCTTGTCCCTGTCCTCTTCCCTTGTCTGGGATTTCCGTTGTCCGGACTTAATGGCGTGCAGGATCACGCCCGCAATGATTGTTGTGGCAATGCTTAATATCGTAGTCAAGGCTGTTTCCATCGGCTTAAATCTCCCCTTCATGCTCCAGCGTAGCAATGACCTCTTTTTTCGCCCTGGCTTTCCTTGTTACGTCGTTGTCTTTCCACCATGCCCAGAGCGTTGCCAATGCCGCCAGCGCCTCAGAGATCAATTCTGTGGCTCCGTTCTCGTCGATTGGCAGCGGGGATAGCCCCTTATTCACAAGGATCATATTGATCCACACTACAACCAACACAAGTGTTCTGATGATTAGATTTCTTACTTCTTTATTCATGTTCAATTCCTCCTTATAATCTGCTGTTAATATATCTCTGCCATGCCTTAACGGTAGCTGGCCCCATGCTGCCGTCAATATTACCGGCATAAAGCCCTTTTGCTTTTAACCACTTTTGCATCGCCTTTACCGTTGCCTTACCGCACCAGCCGTCTACTTTTGCGCCAACAAGCTTTTGCACCGCCTTAATCAGCGCAGAGCCACCTTTGCAGTTATTTGTAAACTCCCATGATCCTGTATAGGCGTTTGGCAGATACTTTTTATTGCTGGGTGGCTGATTGGATACAATGCCGTCAATCGTCGTTTTAAGGACTTTTTGCGACTTCCGGGTGCAATCCTTGCCCCAGGAGCCGTCAACATCAAGTTTATCTTTTTTAGCAGGCTGTGCTGGGACTGGTTTTGCTGGCTCCGGTTTTGGCGTGCTATTACCTGATCCTGTGCCTTTAACCGTCCCGCAAAACACCTCGCAGATGCCCTCTGCGATGCCCAGAGCGATTTTTTTGCTCCATGCGGGGTCAAGGATATACTTGATATCAACTTTGCTGTCCATAAATCCACACTCGATGAGACAGGCGGGCATATCTGTATAACGGATCACGTAAAAGTTTGCCGTCCTGGTACCGTCCGCCCGGTTGCCTTTAAGTCCGGCCCTCTTGATTGCATGCTTATAGATTGCGCTCTGGGCCTTTTTGCTCTTTGCCTGGCAGCCCTTGGATACATAAACCTCCGTACCTCCGCCAGAGCTGCCGCCAACGCCGCTATTGTGATGCACGCTGATGTAAAAGTCCGCACCCCAGGCGTTTGCTTTGCGTACTCTGCTCTCAAGAGAGACGTCCGTGCTGCCGTCCGTATCATCCATACGCTTTACAGTGTGTCCGGCTGATTTGAGTAGTCTCCCCAGTTCGTCCGCTACCCGGTCATTTAAGACCCACTCTCGTGTCTCGTGTTTGTCCAACTTTTTCATGCAGCGCTTTCCCGGCGTATGTTTGCCGTGTCCTGCATCAATTGCTATTTTTGCCATAATAATTCCTTTCTCCCTCTCTCTTCGAGGGTATAAAAATAGACCCCTTGAGGTCTGTTATAACTGATAGGTCGTGCATATCCGGTAGGTTTGCCCAACTGCCATATTGAGTGACGCATCCGCAGAGTATACCATTAATGAGCCGGTCGGTATTACCCATAAAATTGCAAGCTTGCAAACTGCTCCTTGAGCAACATATACTGTGCGGATCGTCGTTAGCTGTGGACGGTACTCCTCTGGGATAATGCCAATTTGGATACCACCACTACCATTAAGTGTGTGTGTTGTTTTTACTGTTGCCAA
>CABJAP010000025.1 GCA_902363595.1 Clostridia bacterium
AGAGACTGTTTTCATCCTCCAAACCGCTTAAAAAGAATGTTATGGACGGTACTGGAAACCAATCCCACTTTCACGCCGTTTATCCCCTCTTTTTCAGTGGCCTCGAAGTTTTTCCAAGAAGCGATGATGCTGATGGAGCAGTAGTCGCTTAGATGGTGAAAGCCAGCTATTTCAGGTAAAGTAGCTGGTTTTTAGTTGGCATAGTCTTTGCAAATAAAAATAAGGGTAAAACTTGTTTTATATAGCAATCATAGATAACTGGAGGTAGAACATGGAAAAGACAGAAGCAAAAAAACAATTGAAAGACTATGAGAAAGAGCTGAGGGTCAGCGAGCTGAGTGAACGAACCATAAAAAAATATCTCTTTGATATTCATCAATGGCTCGAAGCACAATCAAGCATGATTGACAATGACACCATGATACAATACAAGGGCATCCTTTCGGAAAAATATGCGGCCAGCAGCATCAATTCTAAATTAATATCCATTAATCGCTATTTAAAATGGCTCGGACATAGGGAACTGCAAGTAAAGACCAAAAGGATACAAACAGAAAGCAGTCTGGAACATACGATCAGCAAGAGCGACTATCTGAAAATGCTGGAATATGCCAAGGGAAAAAACAAAATGAAAATGTTTTGTATCATGAGAACGATTGCCCTGACGGGAATCAGGATAGGAGAATTGCAATATATAACCGTAGAGGCAGTCAGGGCTGGAAGCACGGAAGTCTATAACAAGGGAAAGTACCGGCGCATCTATTTGCCGGCAAGGCTTTGCAGCGAATTAAGCCGTTATTGTGAAGAGAAGGATATTGAAGCAGGATTTGTTTTTACCGGCAGAGATAAAACAAAGAGCATAACACCTTCCACGGTGTGGAGAAATTTAAAATATATCGGCATGCAGGCCGGCGTCCCGGAAAAGAACGTTTATCCCCACAGTTTTCGCCATTTATTTGCCAAAACCTATATGAGTGAAATCGGAGATATCACGGAGCTGTCGGATCTGCTGGGTCATAGCAGATTGGAAACAACCTGGATTTATACAAAAACCACATCAGAAGAAAAACGCAGCCGTCTGAATAAGATCAGCTTGTAATGCAACATAATACGACATTATATTGGAAATTTCAATCAAATCCGCTGGAAAAGCAGATTCTTTTAACACAGTAAGCTGTGTTTTTTTGTTTTTTGCAGACCAGATAAGCGCTTGGCGCCGCCGGCAGAAAAAGAAGTCCAATATAATGTCGTATAATATAGCAATAGCCGTTATTTCCAAGCAAAATCAGTTCTTGTCGTCATAGTAACGAGGTGTAAATCAGAGGATGAATAGCGAATGTCTGCAAATCAATGAGCTGCTGCTCACATTATATGGGACAAAAAATAAAGAAGAAGCATTTCGCAATACGCTGGACGTTTTGAGAAAAACCATTCCCTTTGATAAAGGGGATATTTATTTTTATGATGCTTCCAGCGAACAACCGAGAATCAATGTTTTCATCGCCGCCGGCTGGGAACAGGAAGAGCTGGATCAATATCTCAACGATTATTATCAGATCGATGATGTGCTTCCGCTTATTTCCAGCAAAAAACCGATCATGTTTCGCAGCTCCGATATCTTTTCATCAGAAGATCGTATGGAAAGCGCCTACTATTTAAAGGCGCTCAAGCCTTTAGGAATGGAATATTCCATTGAGGGCAGCATCTGCTGCGTGGGAAACATCATTGGCGGCATCGGACTGCATAGAGGAATCCAGCAGGGAGAATTCACCCTGGAAGACGTGGAGTTGATGAAGCTGCTTTCGCCCCACCTGCGCAATGTGGCAACCGACTATGTGACTTCCATTGATGATCTTCCCCAGATCAAGTGTCTCAATTCAGGATTTTTCATCAGCTATGTTTTATGGGATGTCAACGGTTCCGTGGAATGGGAAGATTTGGAGAATGTGGAGATCGACAGCTCGAAAAAGGCAGCTGTACTGAACAGACTGTTTGCCCTTTGCCGACAATTAAACGGGAAAAACAGCATCACCCAGTCCATCTCAATCGAAGAGGGTGCCGGCGGCCGATCGGGCTCCATACCCAGAGATTATTTAGTCACGATCAATAAAGTTTTTTATAATTCCAAACAGCATTACTGCGCAGTGCTGATTGATTTCAGCAAGCTGGTAGATAATGCGTTCAATTCGATACAAGATACCATCAATTTGACCAAACGGGAGACGGAAATCATTCGCATGGCGATGAATGGCGCAGGTACTGCCGAGATAGCAAAAGCCTTTTATGTGGATGTTTCAACGGTAAAAAAACATTTGACCAACAGCTACCAAAAGATGGGAATAAAAGGCAAGCACCAGATTGTCAACTTCCTGCTGAGAGGCGGCAAAGATATTAATTTGTAAAAAATCCCCTGAAAAGCTCCACCTTCTTGAGAAGTTTTAAATTGGCAAATTCAATCGAAGGTAGGAAGTAATATTTTGAATTTTTCGTATAATGAACTTAGAAATCTATACTGTTTTCGATTGTTTGCGAAAGGAGGCAAGGTGCGGATAAATGAAAGCGCCGTACCCAAAGCTATGAAGGAAAAAAACACGATCCACAATGGATGGAATAAAGGCTCCACCCAGAGAGTCAACCGGCTGCGCGACCAGTATTGGAAGTGGAAACCAGAAGTAGATACAGAACGGGCCGTCGTTTATACAAAGACCTATCAGGAAATGGAGGCTTATGACGTCTGCTTAAAGCGAGCGCAGAGTCTGTATAACTACATGGCAGAAAAAACCGTGAAGATTTACCCGGATGAATTGATCATCGGAGCTTACGGCAAGCAGCCCCGCGCCGTTATCATTTCCCCGGAAATCTGCATGTCATGGGTGGAGGACGAGCTGGAGACCATGGCGACCAGAGAGCAGGATCCATATTTGATCTCCCAAGAGGATAAAGACATACTGCGAGAGATCATCCCCTATTGGAAGGGCAGAACCATGGAGGACTACTATATTGCCAATCTGACGCCGGAAGCGCGAAAGCTTGCTTTTGGAACCAACGTTGTTTTCGGCGAGAACAAATCCCAATCCGGGGGCGGTGAATATTTGGCAGGATACAGGGATATTGTCTTTAAAAAGGGCTTTCGGGGCATTAAAGCAGAAGCCATGGAAAAGCATGCCGCGCTGGATCAGGAAGACATTTCCACCCATGAAAAACGGAAGTTCTACGAATCCATCATGTTGATTTGCGATGCGGCAAAATTGCAGTCGGAAAGATATGCCAAAGAAGCAAGAAACCAAGCGGAGAACACGGACGATCCCAAGCGCGCGCAGGAACTGGTGAAAATCGCCCGGGCATGCGACCGTGTACCTTGGGAGCCTCCCCAAAATTTGCTGGAGGCCTTCCATGCCATCTGGTTTACCCAGCTGATGATCTGGTCCGAAGAAAATGCGACCGCATATTGTATTGAGCGGATCGACCAGCTGTTATACCCCTATTACAAAGCGGAAAAAGAGGCGGGAACGATCGACGATGTACATATGCAGGAGTTATTTGACTGCTTTTGGCTCAAGCTGGCGGAAATGATTTATTCCATCTCCGATGCCACATCAAAATTCTTTGCCGGCTATCAGCCTTATCACGGAGTCGCTGTCGGCGGCTGCAAGGAAGACGGATCCGATGCGGTGAATGAATTGTCCTACATGGTTTTGCAGGCCACGGCCAATACCCAGATGCATGCTCCTACTATCAATGTGCGGGTCAACAAAAATACCTGCAATGAATTTATGATGGCAATTGCAAGTCTGGTCGAACTAGGGACGGGCCAGCCGGCAATCTTCTTTGATGAGACTGCCTTTGAGATACTTAGAAGAAACGGAATCGAAGAAGGCGACTTATGGAATTGGGCGGTGGGCGGCTGCGTTGAGCCGCAGATACCCGGAAAAATGTCCATGTGGGCCGAAGGCGCCAGATTCAATTATTCCATGGCAGTGGAATGGACCATGTTCAACGGGCTCAGCAAGATCTTGGGCAGGGAGATCGGTTTGAAAACCGGAGATCCGAGGACCTTCAAAACCTACCAGGAGTTTGAAGGTGCGTGTCTGGCCCAACTGGGGCATATGATAAAGGCTGCCTGCCAGAGCGCCCAGGTCTGCGAAAGAGCCCACCGGCTGCGCATGCCTATCCCGGTCCGCTCCGCCTTAATGGAAGGCTGTATGGAAGAGGGGCTGGACGCCATGAACGGCGGCGGAAAATACAATATCGGACCGGGGATTGAATCCACCGGACTGACTGATATGGCCGATGCAATAGCTGCTGTCAAAAAGTTGGTGTACGATGACAAAAAAATTACCATGGGCAGACTGGCCGATGCATTGGAAGCCGATTTTGAAGGCTATGAAGATGTGAGACAGATGCTGATGAACGATGCTCCCAAATACGGAAACGATGATGATTATGTGGACCAAATTGCTGCAAAAGTATGCGAGGCTTCCTGCGACATGTGCGAATCCTATTACAGCATTCGCGGGACCAAATTCATGAACGGCGTGGTGCCGGTCATATCCAATGTACCCTGCGGAGAAGCGACATGGGCATTGCCGACGGGCAGAAAAGCGAAAACACCGTTATCCGACGGCATCTCCCCCTATCCGGGTAATGACCAGAATGGACCCAGCGCCGTTATTAAGTCCATCACCAAGCTGGACCATGTGAAAAACGGCGTCGGAACCCTGCTCAACATGAAACTCAGCCCGGAGCTGTTAAAGACGGACAAAGACAAACAGAACTTTATCCATCTGCTGAGAGCAGAAGGGGCCCTCGGCGGATACCACGTACAATTCAATGTGGTGGCAAAAGAGACCTTGCTGGACGCGCAGAAGCATCCTGAGCAGCATCGGGATTTGCTGGTCCGCATCGCGGGCTACAGCGCCTTTTTCGTAGAGCTGACTTCTCAGGCACAGGAAGCGATCATTGCCAGAACCGAACATTCCAACTGGTAAAGCATCTATGGAAAAAGCAACTGTTTTCGATATTCAAAGATTCAGCGTCCATGACGGACCGGGAATCCGAACAATCGTATTTTTCAAAGGCTGCCCCCTGAACTGTCAGTGGTGCGCCAATCCAGAGTCCCAGCGATTTGTGCCGGAGCTGTTCTTTTTCCCGGATAAATGTATCGGCTGCGGCAAGTGCACGGCCGTATGCCGGCAAAGATGCATCATAAAAGATGGTGACAGATGGGTGTTCGAAAGAGAGATCTGTATCGGCTGCCTGGCATGTGCGGAGGTCTGTAGTTCAAAGGCGAGAGCCGGCTCCGGCAGAGAGATGACCTGTAAAGAAATCATCGCGGAAGTGGATAAAGATCTGGTTTTCTATCAAATGTCGGGAGGCGGAGTGACCTTTTCCGGCGGAGAAGCACTGTGTTTTCCGGAGACCATTGCCAGGCTCGCCAGGCACTATCGGGATAAAGGGATTTCCACAGCTGCGGAAACCTGCGGACATGTTCCCTGGGAGAATTTTGAAAAGGTCCTTCCATATATGGATCTCCTTCTCTTTGATCTGAAATTGATGAATCGGGAGCTCCACAGAACTTATACAGGCGATACCAACGAGCTGATTCTAAGTAATTTGAAAAAGGTCTGCGCTCTCGTGGACACCATTGTTCGAATCCCCATCATACCCGCAGTCAACGACAGCAGTCAAGCAATTGAGGAATTTGGAAGGTTTTTAGCAGATATGAAAGAAGATTTAATCTCCGTCAACCTTTTGCCGTACCACAACTTTGGTGAGGCAAAATATGCCGCGCTGGGAAGGCCCTATTTATTAGAGGACTTAAAAGCGCCTTCGGAGGAACAAATGGAAAGGATCAAAAAACAACTGGAAGGTTATGGACTTAAGGTTCAAATAGGCGGTTAAGTAAGGCGGAAACAACCATGAATAGAAAAATTAGAGTCGCCCCGTACGGCTGCGGTAAGATGTCGATTCCGACGATGAAATATGTCTATGATCACGGAGCCGAAGTCGTATGCGCATTCAGCAAGACCGATCGGGTAGTGGGAAAGGATATCGGAGCATTGAAAGTGAATGCATCGGTAAGGTTTATGCACCTGCACCAATATGTCAAATAAAAAATTGTAAAAGAAAACCTGCTTCACGGGATGTCCGCGCAGCAGGTTTTCTTTTTAACCGTAACTAAATCCTTGTGGTGGCTGAGTTGATTTATCGCTTTCCTATCCATAAGATACATCCTTTCAAGGCTATTCTAATGGCTGGGCAAAAAAATGTATTCATACAAAAGAGGAATCCTGGCGAAAAAATAATAAATCAAAAGAACCGGAAATTTCCGCCCGGCTGTCAAAGAAGCCCTGATGCTGAGCCTATTGAACCATGCTGTCAGCAAGAAGGTCTACCAAAGTAGCAGCTCGATCTCCTAAAAATCCATCTTAATGGGAATTGCATCGGCCGGTAAAATCCACCTTTTGAATGTATGCAAAATTCTGAATATTTTCTAAAATAGAAACTGAACTTAAAACAAACCAGAAGCAAAAGGAGGAAAAAGAAAATGAAAAGCTTTGATTTTGAACTGCCGACAAAAATCCGATTTGGCGCCGGAATCACACAAGAAGTCGGACAAGAAGCGGCGGCAATGGGCGGCAGTAATATCCTGATTATCACGGATAAAGGAATCATGAAAGCGGGAATTGTCGATACGGTCGTTGCGGCCCTGCGCATTGCAGGACATGAATCCATCGCCATCTTCGACGATGTGGAACCCAATCCAAGAGATACCACCGTGCATCGGGCATATGAGCAGGCCAAAGCGCTCTCCGCGGATTTGCTGATTGCAATCGGAGGAGGCAGCTCCATCGATACGGCAAAAGGGGTGGGCGTGCTGCTGGAACACGGTGGTCAGATAAAGGACTATGAATTTGTGGATTCGGAAATGCTGAAAAAGCCCATCACGCCGCTGATCGCCATTCCCACTACGGCGGGCACGGGGAGCGAAGCCACCTGCTGGGCTGTCATTACGGATACGGAAAGGCATTTTAAAATGAGCGTGGGCGGCCATTTCGCGTTCCCCAAGCTTGCTCTGGTGGACCCGGATCTGATAGTAACTTTGCCGCCGGGCATCGTGGCTTCAACGGGTATGGATGCGCTGACCCATGCCATCGAAGGCTATACCTGTACGGTTAGCGAACCCATCTCGGATGCTTATGGGCTATATGCCATTGAACTGATCGCCAACAATCTGAGAGAGGCCACCTTTACCGATAAAAAAGAAGCAAAAGCCAATATGCTTTTGGGCAGCCTGATGGCCGGTATCTGCTTTGGCAGCTCGAATGTGGCCGCTGTTCACTGTATGGCCGAGGCTCTGGGCGGGCTTTATGATACGCCCCATGGAATTGCCAATGCAATGCTGCTGCCGGTGGTGATGGAATTCAATTATGCCGCCGACTATGAAAAGTTTGCCAGGGTCGCCGCTGCCATGGGAGAAAAAGATGACCATTTGACCAAAGGCGAGCTGGCGTATAAAGCGGTGCTGGCTGTGAAGAAGCTGGGTGAAGACCTGGGTATTCCCAAAATGAAGGAAATCGGAGCCAAGGAAGAAGACTTTGAGCGTCTTGCGGTGGCATGTACAGAAAATATGGCTGCCGGGGATAACGTAAGGAAGATCCGATACAGCGATTTTCTTCAGCTCTATAAAAAAGCTTATGCCCTCTAGGAAAGGATGCAGCTATGTAAAGGAGAAACGTTGTGGGATTTGATAAAGGCGAAAAGAAGGCAATCATGCTCTTTGAAGATCATATAGAAGCGTTTTCCGAGCTTCTGGGTCCTTATAGGAAAAGGAAGGGAGAACGCGGAATCAGCTATTATTTTGAAAACTATTCCCAATACAGCTGGACAAAAATATCTTGCATGTCCAACAAAAAACTTCTGTCAAATACATACTTCATCGATTTCACATTTGTCATGGATGATCTTGATCTGGGAGCGGACTTTAAAGCGAAGCTCGTCTTTACGGGCGCCATTAAGATGACAGGTGTAAAGCTCAAGGCTGGCGGCGGCGATCAAAGAGTGGTTGAGGCACTCAACGCAAATCGTCCCTTTATGGAAGAGCTGCTGAAATGCAGCAAGGAAGTGGATCTTTACAGCATGACCTTTGAATACAACGCCCATATAAGGCAGATGAAAGTTGTGATTACGCCTTATAACGGAGGCTACCTGTGGATAAAATTTCCGCCGGTCTTTTATCCCATGCGATTTTCCGGGGAAGAGATCTACCATCTCTGCCAGCTGCTGAATTTGTTAGGAAAAACATTTAGAGATGAAGAGATGAACCATGAGAAAACTGCTGATTCCAAAATGCAAAAAAAGATGGAGGCGCGATCATGAGTCCGATGAGTGAATGGATGAATAAGAACATCCTTATTACCGGCGCGACCGGAGGCGTTGGCCTTGCCGCAGCTAAACGATTCTTCCGGGCAGGAGCCAGTTTGTTTCTTACTGGGCGCAATCAAATAGCTCTCGATGAGATAAAAGGAGAACTGTTTAGAGAAAGCCAACGGGTTTGCTGCTTTGCGGGCGATCTAGCCGCTGCGGCTGGATGCCAGGCGATTGTGAATGCCTTTGCCCGGCAGATGGGCAGACTGGATGTGCTGATCAACTGCGCGGGCGTATATGTGGAAGGGGCGGCGGAAGAAACTACGGAAGAGATCTGGGATACGATCATTGATACCAACTTGAAGGGTTCCTTTTTCATGTGCCGCTATGGGATCCCGCTGCTGAGGGAATCCCGGGGAGCTATCGTTAATATCAGCTCGGACGCGGGGCTTATCGGCAATAAGGGAGCTGCGGTATATTGCGCTTCCAAAGGAGGGGTATCCCTCTTCACCAAGGCGTTGGCCCTGGAGCTGGCAGAAGCCGGGATAAGGGTAAATGCCGTATGTCCCGGTGTCATCGAAACCGCTATGATCCAAAAAAACTTCAAAAGGTCAGGCTTTGATAATCGGCAGGAATATGACCGGCAGACGCTAAAGCCTTATCCTCAAGGGAAAAAAGCCAGGTATATCCGGCCGGAGGAAGCAGCGGAGCTGATCTTTTTCCTGGCGTCGGAAGAAAAAGCGGCAGCAATAACAGGAGCTTGTATATCCATCGATATGGGAGTTACTGCAGGATATTGATCCAATCATAACAATTGAGGGATTGGGATGACAGCAAGCATAACTTATCATGATAAATAGAGAGGAGAATATAAATGACACAACATGCAAAGCAAGAAGTAACGCTGAAAGAGCATATGGGCTTTTGGGAGTCCTGGGGCTTTGTAATTGGAATCGTTGTCGCAAGCACGCCGATCGTATCGTTTTTGAATGCTTTCGGAACATTGGGGCCGGCCTTTACGCTGATGGCGGCTGCCCTGGGAATCGTGTGCATGATCATCGCCACGTCCTATTCGGAAGTGGCCACCAGCATACCCAGCGCAGGAATGATCGTTGATTACACCCTTCCTACCATGGGTCGGTCGATGGCTATATTCGACGTATTAACCGGCTATTTTATTTTAATATGCACGGCCGGCGCCATGGAAACCTTCATCGCAGGGCAATGTTTGGAATTATTAGTACCCATCCCTTATAAGATCACCGCGCTGGTGTTAGTGGTCGTATTCCTGCTGATGAACTTATTTGGCATTGAGGTTCTGGGAAGATCCCAATTGCTGCTGGCCGTATCCCATGATGGGGCTGCTGTTTGTGATGGGGCTGATGGGCCATTTTGAAATTGGCACCGTTTCTGAAAAGCTATCGGAAGCAGCGCCCTTTTTCCCGGAAGAGGGATTCAGCGCTATGATGCCATACTTTACAACGGCATTCTGGCTTTATATTGGAAATGAATATCTGTGCCCGATGGCGGAGGAAATCAAGGATCCGGGGAAAACGATCTACAAAGCGCAGTTCTTTGGAATCGTGGCCATCTTCGTCGTAGACTGCGTTTTCGGCCTTGCCGTCCTCAAGTATATCCCTATGGACGATCTGGCTGCCTCGGATTTACCGCAGATGTTAGCCGCGGAGACCATGTTCGGAACATGGGGAAGCGTGGCACTGATCATTGCCACCGTTTTAGCAGGCGGAAGCGCTGCCGAAGCCCACATGGCAGGACCTCCAAGAATGTTGTACGGTCTTGCAAGAGACGGGATGATGCCGAAAATTTTCGCATATCTCCACCCCAAATTCAGAACGCCGTGGGTTGCCATTTTCTTCGTATGCATCCTTCTGTGCATTCCATTGGTCGTACCCATCAGTATTGAAACCGTCAATTACTTTATTTCCATCGCTTGTGTGGGCTGGCTGGTTTCTTATGTCATGGTCCAGGTGGAATGTTTGATTCTGCGGAAAAAATATCCAAAGCTCCACAGACCGTTCAAGTCGCCCTTCATGCCGCTGCCGCAGATCATTGGCCTGGCGGCCTGTGTCTTTGTCATCTACTCATCAGGCTGGGATGCGGGTTCAAAATCATGCCTGTTCATGCTGGGCTTCTTCTTGTACGCGGTTCTTTGGGTAAAATTCAAGCTCAAGAAAAAATGCTTTGAACCGATTCCCCTTCAGGAAATGAAACATTTAAGAATCAAGTGGGACGAATAATACTTTTGTTGGAACGCTTGCTGTATCGGGGGATTATGATCACAGACAAATAAGATAAAGGAGAGTATGGCGCGTTGATCAAGACGCGCCATAAAAGAAGATATGAAACTTTCAAAAAAAACACTTACAATAAATGGCGCGGACAGGACCTTTGTCTGCGATCCGGATCAGGACACGCTGGCATCTGTACTCAGGAGACTGGGGCTGACCGGAACAAAAGTCGGATGCGGAACCGGCGTATGCGGAGCATGCTCCGTTGTTCTTGATGATAAAGTGGTGAGATCCTGCACCAGAAAAATAAAAGGGATCAAGGATTTCAGCAAAGTGGTCACCATTGAGGGGATCGGGAATCCAATGAACCCGCATCCGCTGCAATACGCATTCGTACATACGGCAGCAATCCAGTGCGGTTTCTGCTCGCCGGGTTTCATCATGTCGGCTTATCAGCTGCTCAAAGAAAACCAGGCGCCTTCCAGGGAAGAAGTGCGGGATTGGTTCCAAAAGCATCGTAATATTTGCAGGTGCACCGGGTACAAGCAGATTGTCGATGGGGTCATGGAAGCGGCCGCTATCCTGCGGGGAGAAAAGACCCTGGAAGATATCCGCTTTAAGTGGGAAAAGGAAACGGATCTTTACGGCAAGCCGCTGATAAGGCCCAATGCTTTGGCAAAGGCATGCGGTGTCTGTGATTTCGGTGATGATGTGGCTTTGAAGATGCCGGAGGAAACGCTGCAGGCGGTTTTGGTCATGCCAAGAGTGACGAGCCATGCCAACATCATCCGCATCGATACATCCGAAGCAGAAAAGGCGCCGGGAGTGGTGCAGATTATAACGGCCAAAGATGTCCAGAAAGCGGGATGCAAGAATGCACTCATGGCTTATACGTTTTCGCCCAGAACCTTGCCCTACGATCAGGTTCACAAGCTCATACAAGATGAAAAAATCATAAGCTGGGGCAATGTGATTGCCATCGCGGTGGCGGACACGAAAGCCCGCGCCCAAGAAGCGGCGGAACTGGTGAAGATGGAATACGAGCAATTACCGGAGTATATGAACTATCTGGAAGCCGTGCTGCCGGATGCCATGGAAATCCATCCTGGTATGCCCAATATTTACTGCCAGCATCCTCTTCGCAAGGGCGCCGCAGACGATGTTCCGAAGCTGATCGAGGAAGCGGCCTTTTCGGTAGAAGGCAGCTTTTATTCGTCGAGGGAGCCCCACCTTTCCATTGAAGGGGATACGGTTCAGTCCTACTATGATGAGGATGGACTGCTGACCGTTCAGTGCAAGAGCATGACCAACTATTTTGACCGGGATGATATTGCAGAAGCTTTGGGAGAAGAGATCGAAAACATAAGGGTTGTTGAAAATCCCACGGGCGGATCCTTCGGCTGGGCCATGAACGCAGGTTCCTATGCCCTCTGTGCAATGGCTGCTAAGCTGACCAGGATGCCGGTGGCCCTCCACATTGATTACGCCCAGTTTATAGCTCTCTCAGGAAAGCGTTCCCCGGCCTATATGAACGGCCGCCTGGCGTGTGATGCGGAAGGGAAGATCCTCGCCGGAGAATTTGACGCGGGCATGGATCACGGCGCGTATCATGAAATGGGTGACGATAAGATTATCCGTATGCTGCGGTTCATCTTTTACCCCTACTATGTGCCCAATGCCTTGGGACTGTCGAGAGTCGCCATAACCAATCACGCCTTTGGGACCGCGTACAGAGGATACGGCGCGCCCCAGGCCTTCACATGCGGGGAGGCCCTCATCGATATGCTGGCAGAAAAGGCAGGCATGGATCCATTTGAATTCCGTTATAAGAATATCGCAAGGCCCGGACAGGACAACATCAACCAGGTGCCCTTCCTGGAATACCCCATGGAAGCAATGATGGATAAGATGAAGCCCATGTATGAGGAGGCCAAGAAAAAAGCAGAGGAATTTAATGCAGCCACGGATGGTTCTGTGCGCAAAGGCGTGGGCCTTGCCTGGGGAGGATACACTGTAGGTCTGGGAGCAGTCGATGAAGCCAGCGTGGCTATCGAGCTGAGGCCCGACGGCAAGTTCACCAAATACGATACCTGGCAGGATCAGGGGCAGGGCGGGGATGCCGGTTCCCTGATCCATACCCTTCAGGCATTGAGACAGTACTTCCCCCAGGTCACGCCTGAGGATATACGCTTAGTACAGGCCGATACCAAGCTTTGTCCCAACACCGGCGAATCGGCGGGTTCCAGATCCCATTTCGCCAACGGAAAGGCTACCATATTGGCGGCAAAGAATCTTACGGACGCAATGCGAAAGGAAGACGGCACTTATCGAACCTATGATGAAATGGCAGCGGAGGGGATCCCGACCAAATACAACGGCGACTGGACGGCAGCCAGCGAATGGGATGATCTGGTAGAGATCGAGCCCAATGAAGGAATGGGCAATCCTGCCTATGCGTATATTTACACCTTATTCCTGGCAGAAGTGGCAGTAGACATGCGTACAGGAAAGACGACGGTGGAAGGGTTTCGATGCGTCGATGAAGTGGGTAAGGTTGGCAATGTACAGTCTCTTGACGGACAGGCCTACGGCGGAATTTCACATTCCATCGGATTTGCCCTTTCCGAAGACTATGAGGATGTCAGAAAGCATACCAATATGCTGGCGGCCGGCGTTCCCACCATTAAGGATATCCCCGACGATATGACGCTGATCCATATGAACGGTGAAAACGCCAGAGGTCCCTGGGGCTCCTCCGGCTGCTCGGAAGGCTTTCAGTCAGGAAATCATGTGGCTGTTTTGAATGCCATCAATCATGCCTGCGGCGTGAGGATCCATGAGCTTCCCGCCACGCCTGAAAAGGTTAAGGCCGGGATAGAGGCCCTTGCTAAAGGGGAGCCCAATCCAAACGTTCCTGAAACATATTTTTTGGGCTCCGACTTTTATGATGAACTGGAAGCAATCAAGGAAAAGCCCATGAGCTTGTAGGTCGATGGATACCTATTATAAACAATTTGAAAACTGTCTGCAGAGGGAAGAGGCCGGCTGTGTCAACGCATGTCCATTTCATTTGGATGTGCTGGATTTCCAGGATAAAATCGTGCGGCATAAATACGACAGGGCTTACAAGACTTACAGAAATGCCGTACTGTTTCCGGAAATCGTCGCCAGGCTCTGTCCTGAGTACTGCAGCCTGGCCTGCCCGAGAAAGGACCTGGACGGGGCTGTCAAGCTGCGGCTGCTGGAGGAGGCTTGCGTGGGCAGAGCGAAAAAGAAAAAGCCGCCCAAATACAACTTGCCCCCCAAACCCGGCAGGATCGGCATAATCGGCGCAGGAATCAGCGGTCTTGCGTGCGCGGTCAAGCTGCTGGAAAAGGCATATACGGTCATCATCTTTGAAAAAGAGCAGCAGATCGGAGGACAGCTGAAGATGCTGCTTCCTGAAGAATTATATCTGCAGGAGATCAAGCGCCAGCTGGATAAGGAGTACGATCAAGTAAAAACCGGAATGGAAATTCATGACCTGGATGAGCTCAAGTCCTATTCCTTTGATTGCATCTATGCGGCGACCGGAGAAGGCGGCAGACATTTTGATACGTTAAAAGAAACGGCCCATTGTTCTTTGAAGGACGGTATGGTGGTATTGGGCGGCGGTGCTCTCAACGGCAAGGAGGTTGTTGCTTCCATTGCCGATGGTATTGATGCCGCCGCTGCCATCGATGTTTTTATCAAGGCGGGAAAGCTGGATTATTACAAGAAGAGAGAGCCAACCAAGGTGAGGCCCGATCTCAAAGGGGTTGAGCCGCAAGAACCGATTGTGCCTGCCAGCGGCGGAATGCTGACCGAAGAGGAAACGGAATTGGAAGCAAGCAGGTGCATCCGGTGCCAGTGCGATGTTTGCCGTAAGCAGTGCGATTTGGTAAATTTCTATGATAAATGGCCTCTGGCTATGCGTGAAGAGATCGCGACCACAGCCATGCCCGGAGAATCCATGATCCACAAGGCTCCCGCGCTGCGTCTGGTCAATACCTGCACCCAATGCGGAGTCATGGGAGACGAATGTCCGGCGCAGATTGAGCTGGGAAAAATGATCTTAAAAGCCAGGAAATCGCTGCACAGGCAGAAGAAGATGCCGCCGGCTTATCATGGGTTCTGGCTGGATGATATGGAGCACGCAGGCAGCAGCGTCTCGAAGATTTGCAGACATGCTCCGGGAACGGACGTTTCTGAATACGCTTTTTTTCCGGGCTGCAACTTAGGTGCAGCCGATCCCAGATATGTTGAGCAGACTTACGGCTGGCTTTTGAAGCAGTTTAAAAACATGGGACTGCTCATAAGATGCTGCGGGATCCACGCTTCCTGGGCGGGCGATGAAGAGCTGCAGAGAAAACAGCAGCAAAGCTTGAAGAGGGATTGGGAACAACTGGGGCGACCCAAATTGATTGCGGCCTGTCCCTCCTGTATCCGTTATTTCAAGGAATCTCTTCCTGAAATAACGGTGATATCCCTCTATGAACTGATGGAATGCAGCGGAAAATGGCCGATACGGGATTTAAGTCCGGAAATCGGCAGCACGGTTTTTTCCATCTTCGATCCCTGTTCTGCGAGACACAATCCGCATATGAAAGAATCGATCAGATCCCTTTTAGAAAAGACGGGGATCAAGGCAGAGGAGCTTTCGCCTGATGGCGCTTACGGCTGCTGCGGATTCGGCGGGGATGGGGCTGTAGCCAATCCGGAGTTTACTAAATTTGTTGGGGCCCAAAGAAGCCGATTAAATGAAAAACCGTATCTTACCTATTGCATCAATTGCCGGGACGTATTTCTTGATGAGAGAAAGCCGGTAATCCATGTGCTGGATCTCCTGTTTTCGATCAATGGGTTTGATGCAGTCAGTCCTGATTATACGACAAGGCGCAGCAACCGGGCCTTTCTGAAAGAAACCTTGCTGGACCGGCTGTGGAAGGAAAAGGGGGCCTGCCATGGGAAAAAATATGATTTTGAGATTGAGATCGATGGGGAAATCAGCAAGAAGCTCCAATCCCTCAGGCTGGTGGAAGAAGATGTTCGGCAGGTTATTAAGGAAAGCAGAAAAACGGGGAGACGGATTTATGATGAAAGAAGCCGTACCTATGTTTGTTATGCCAAGCTGAACTATATTACCTGCTGGATCAGGTATGAACTGGCGGGCGAAGTTTATGTTATTAAAGATGTATATACCCACAGGATGGAAATTGAACTGGAGGCGGTTTGGAATGGAAGAAAAGTCAAGCCTGATCTGTGATGCCTGTCAGGCGAGACTGGAAGAGGCTCAGGTACAATTTCGCTATCTGGGCAAGTCCTTCCGGTACAAGGCGCCCAGGTGCCCGGTATGCGGACAGGTGTATTTATCGGCGGAATTGGTGACAGGCAGAATGGCGGATGTGGAAAGACAATTGGAAGATAAGTAATATGATTTTTGAACGAGGCCTTGTTTGAACATTCGCTCAAACAAGACCGAACAGCCCCCATCCGTACATTTTACTAGTTTCCTTCAATGCTTCGGCCAGCTCCGGCGGGAAACCGTGTTCGATTTTATCTTCACCGACTGCCCAATCAATAACAGCCTTCGAGAATATGAACGGGCTGTTGAATCCGGCTGCGGAGACGAGATCCATCGTGTCGTATTTTGTATGGCAGCCGCAGCCGACTCCTGCGAAGAGCGTGATATGGGCAATTTCCTTAGCTGCAAAATTAAGGGCATCTACTACTGCGGGTTCCATGACGATCGGCCAGTCAAGATCAAGTGAACGGGTGATTTCATTGAGCTTGGCTTCGATTTTGGGTGTGCATCCGCCTACTGCCGAATAGTTGCTCAGAACGCTGCCGATGCCGTCAAAATTAAGGACAAAGCTAATGTTATCAAAGATATGGGGATGGTCCAGCAAATAGAATTTGCTTCCGTGTATTCCGCATTCGTGACCAGACCAGGCGATGAACCTGATGGTCCTGTCCGGCTGTATTCCCTTATTTGCCAATTCCTGATAGTATCTTGCAAGCTCCATCACTACGGCTACGCCTGTAGCATCATCAACAGCACCTGTGCTTCCGACTGTGGAATCAAGATGGGCGCATACGACAACGCTCTGCTCCGGATATTTGCTTCCTTCAATGATACCAAGTGTGTTTCTGCTCTTTTTCAGGCTGACGTTGAACTGTATGTCGAGGAATACTTCGCTGACGTTATTTAATACGATTTCTTTGGCAGTGCTTGAGTGTATCACCGCGGTAGGAATCGTGTAATCCTCATCCATGGTTTCAAAATTGGCATAGACATACGGAACATCCCAATGTCCTTCGCCGGACGTATAGATGACTGCAGCGACATCAAATTCTTTCAGCCGTTTATACATCTTGATGTCAGGATAGACCATATACGCATCTCTGCAGATCAGGACGGCTTTGCCTTTGACATCACCGGACCTGAGATTCGCAACGCTTCCATCCTCCACATATACGAGGGGCAGGGTCACACCTCCCGGTTTGGTTGATCTTGAAAACAGGGCAGGCGTATGATTCAAGCTGACCCAATCGCCCTTTTCCCTGACCTTGAGCTGGGATTTCAAGATTTCGCAAACCGGTACGTCGAATTCATGTGTTTCCGTTTTGATGCCGTTCTTTTTATAATAATCTAGTATGTAGTCACTGCCTTTGATAACGGACTCGGTACCTGCAACTCGTATGCCGCATTCCTCTACAAAATATTTTGTGTGCTCATAAGCTCTCTCATTCATCATCTTAAGGTTACCTTTCCTTTCTGCTGATCTATTTTGCATGTTGGTAAAGAGCATCCTCCGCCGCATCATCGAGGCCAGCAGTGGATTTTGTTCTGATGAGATCCTGCAGTTTAAGTATCATCTCGTCGAAGCATCTGTCAAGAACTACTCCTAATTGTTTATTCAAAAGATACTCCTTGCTTTCGTATATTAAAAATATTATCATAGAAAAAATGGATTTTAAATTGTCTTTATTCTGTATATTCATCATATAAAAGTATTACTTTGGAAGAATATTATTGTACTGCCGTACTACTTTTACGGTACAGTAGTTTGTTTTACAAAGGAGAAAGGAACGGTAATCATGCCTAATTTCAAGAACAACGAGGTGCAGACGTTGAGCAATATACTGCTTGACATGTATGGTGCTGCAGAGCTTGAAGAATTGATGGATCTGTTCTTGTCGGATATAAGGGCATTGATACCATATGACCAGAGCTGCTTTCAGGTGCTTGAACTGGGGCAGCAAAAACCGGATGAAGTGAATGTGAAAATGTCTGTATATGAAAATGTTCAGGAAAAATACAGGCGCCTCTTTGAGGATTTTGGATCGGACCAGGGCCATTTGAAGAATTTGCTGGCATGCAAAGATTCGATTGTTTACCTGGAATCGGACTTGATTGACAAGGATATCAGGAAAGACATCGAGTTTTATAAAAAATATTATAAACCGCAGAATCTGGAATATGCAGCGGGTATCGTTTTGATAAAAGAAGGACAGAGCCTGGGAGTGATCAGCTTTTTCAGGAGCGAGCAGTGGGGTGATTTCAATGAAAAGGAAGTATTTATACTTGATGTTTTGAAATCACACATTGCCAATGCAGTAATTGATCACATGAACATGAGGAAAAGTGAAGCCTCTCAGGGTGATCAAATACTGACAAGCAGGGAGCGCGAGATCACTGAGCTGATTGTCAAGGGCTGTACGAACGAAGAAATAGCAAAGATGCTTTTTATATCTGTATCCACGACCAAAAAGCATATATACAATATTTTTTACAAATACGGCGTGCATAACAGAGTTGCCTTGATCAAAAAATTGCATGCTAAGTAGAACTCTGGTTTACCAAATATTCAAAAAGTTCTAATTTTATTCTCGTTTTTAAGACTGCAGGACAATATAATAATTCCTCGTAAAGATATATACTTCAACTAACAATTGCGAAGTATATATTTTTTTAATTAAAGGAGGAGAACTTATGGATAACAATACAGCGATGAATGTTAATGAAAAGCTCCCGCTGAAAGTCAAACTGGCTTATGGGCTATCGGGATATTCCAGCTTTATCACCTGGACTATTTTCAGCGCCTACGGGCTTTATTTCTTCACAGATATTGTAGGAATATCAGCGGCGTTTGCCGGAGCGATGATCTCATTGGGAACTGTTTGGGATGCTATTTCCGATCCTCTTGTCGGCTCAATATCAGACGGGATCAAGAGCGAAAAGGGCAGGAGAAGACCACTTATCATAGGGGTGGCTATACCATTTGCCCTTATTAGTATCTTATTGTTTACTAATTTCGGTTTCAGTGAACAGGTATCTAAGGTATATTTCGTCGTTGTCATCATTTTGTACTACACTGCACAGACTGTGCTGGACATTTCCTGTTCGGCGCTGGGATCGGAAATGACAATCGATTATGATGAACGTTCTACCCTTGCCACATTGAAAAACTTCTTTGCAATGGTGGTCGTAATGGCATACAGTCCATTCCTGTTGTTAACGGAATTCTTCGGTCAGTTCTTCGAGAACTCCGACTATGGCTGGAGCTGCACCCTGGCAGTATATATGGCAGTGGCACTTGTGTGCATCTTTATCATATGGAAAACGACGAAAGGCTATGAGCGTCATCATGATTCTACCGTGGACAATAAGCTGGACAAGGCAACCATCAAACAGATTATAAAGAATAAGTCTGTAATAATTGTAATGATCCTTTTCGCCGTAGGCGTTATCGGCATGACATGCAGCAATTCTCTTATGGTTTACTACTTTACATATTACGTGCAGCTCAATTCGGCGCAGATCGCGACGGCATTCCTGGTGCTTGGGATCGCTTCGTGCATTGCTTCGCTGATTGTCGATGTGATCATCAAAAAAACATCCAAGAGAATCGCATGGGTAATCACCCTGCTGGAATCGGCAATCGTTGTGATCCTGTTTGTAGGCTTTATCATCGGCCCGGGGGATTTGGGAAAGGTATGTGTATTTGTAGCGCTGGTATCATTGGGGACTGCTGCGGTTTATCAGGTGCCATGGGCTATGATCCCGGATACGGTGGATGTAAATGAGCTGAGCACGGGCAAAAGAACAGACGGCGTAATCTTTGGTCTGATTGCGTTCATTCAGAAATGTGCAGGCGCGCTTTCCATATCCATATGTGGTGTAATGCTGACGGTGATCGGTTATTCAGCAGAGGCCGTACAGACAGCTGAAACATTGAGTTCATTGAAATGGCTTTATGTGTGCGGATGCGGCGGAATATTCGGGATCATAGCTATTGTAGGGCTGATCTATCCGTTGTCAAAGAAGAGACACGATGACGTTATCAAGGCAATCAATGACAGAAAAGAAGGCAAGGATGTTGATCTGGCTGAATTTAAGGATCTGCTCATTACCAAAAAAGGATAATGATAGATGTTTACCGGGAGGTGGAAAAAATGATCGAACAGATGGCATATGACCATACAAAATATTTTGCAGAGGAATGCGGTGTAAGGCTCGCAGGAACAGAAGCTGTTATCAAGGCAAGTGATTATATACTGGATTATTATAAGCAGCATGGCATAAAAACAGAGATTCATGAATTCGATGTGCCGATCTGCAAGGTTATTGAGTCGAATCTTAAAGCGAACATCGGAGGAAAATGGTCGGAGCTGGGACATACTCCTGCTTTGTTTTCCAAATCGACTGCAAAGGGCGGGGAGACCTTCCCGCTCGTTTTCCTCGAGGACGGCAGCACTGCGGCATTCGAAGAAAATGATGTCAAGGGCAAGGCTGTCCTGATTTATAGGGATGTATATTTTGTCTATCCCGATATCAGTATGTACAAAAAACTTAAGGAATACGGAGCGGCAGCTGTAATATATACAACAGGAGAGTTCCACATGGATGTACCTTATGTGTATGCTAATTTTGAAACAATGGATGAGGATTATACGATACCCACTGCTGTCATTTATTATCAGACGGCTCGCGAGCTTCTCAAACAAGATGTGAAGGAAATATTCATGAACCTGCAGTTCGATGTAGCAATGAGTACCAGCAGGAATACGATCGGTGTCATCGAAGGTGCACTCAGGCCTGAGGAAAACGTTATTATCTGCGGGCATCTTGATTCATCAATGGGAAGTGTGGGAGCTACGGATGATGCTGCCGCAGTGGCTGCGGTGATGGAGCTTGCAAGATACTATCAGCAGCTTGCTGATGCAGGGAAACCGCCGGCAAGGACGATGAGATTCATTGCCTGGTCCGGTCACGAATGCGGACTCCATGGAAGTAAATATTATCTGCTTGAGCATCGCGACATATTTGAAAATACGAAATTTGTACTCAACTATGATGTTATCGGAAATGATATTTGTTCGTATGCAGCCATTGGCGGCTGTATGCCTGAGGTGGAATCAAAACTGAATGAAATCATGGAGGAACAAAAGCTAAAGTGGCCTGTCATAATGGAACCCCAGGTGGTCGATGCGCTTAACTTTGCAGCTAAGGAGATCGCCCAGATAACCTTGTTTGCTGATGTTGTAAGAGGAAATCATACGGTATACGACAATATGGATCTGATTTCCGTAAAGGGCTTTAAGAGACCGATAGCCTTTTCAAAGGCTGTGCTGGACTGGGTGGCAGGTGATGTGGATATTATACAGGGTTATCCTTCGGAGCTTACGCGGGCCATGAAAGAAACCAGTGAAATGTACGGATGGGGTCTTTTTGGACTCGTTTAGCTAAGATATGCAATCAGTCAAGGATGGGCTGCCGCACTGATATGCTTTTTGATTTACCGCAATGATTTCTATTGCTAGAACAATTCTTAGTGTGTGGTCTCATGGAGCTACTTATAAATGCAGCCAACTGAAAGGCAGCAGAATAAAGCTTAATCTGATTTTGCGGCTATGGCCAGTGCCACCGCTTGCCGCAGCGTTAAGCTTAGGACCCGACAGAGGTGTTAGAGGACTTCTGCCGGGTTTTTTCTATTTGTCGAATCTTGTCGAAAAAATAGGTATTGTAATTATTTACCATTTGCGTTATACTAACATCAGGAAAGGAAAATAAAGTAAATTATGGAGTTAAATGTAATTCGAGGCCCGGATATAGATTTGGGACAGATCATTGAAGAGATCCGTACGACCCTAACCACTGCAGATGAAAATGAGATTACCGACGAGCAGGCAATGGAAGCCATTGAGGATTATGTGCTGCGGGATAAACGGCTGGCGATGCGGTCACCAAAGGAAACCCGCAGCCTGATCCGCAGGATTTTCTATTCCCTGCGCAGGGATTTGGATATTTTACAGCCTTTCATTGAAAATCCCAATGTATCGGAGATCATGGTCAATGGTAAAGATCATATTTTCATCGAAAAGGGAGGAAAACTGGAACAGGTCGAGCTGACCTTCGATACGGTGGAGGATTTGGAAGAATTAATCCGGCGGCTGGCCGCCAGAGTTCATCGGGAGATCAATGAACTCAATCCCATTGTGGATGCCAGGCTGGAGGACGGATCGAGGGTGAACGCAGTTTACAAAAATATCGCCCTCAACGGACCGATTCTGACAATCCGGAAATTTCCCCAAAAAGCGATCGATATGGGAGCGCTGATTGGAATGGGGAGCATCACCAGAGAAGCCGCTGATTTTTTAGAAAAGCTGGTAAAGGCCGGATATAACTGCTTTATCAGCGGAGGAACCTCTTCGGGAAAGACGACCTTTCTCAATGTTCTATCCAACTTCATTCCAAAGGATGAGCGGGTCATTCTCATCGAAGACTCGGCAGAGCTTCAGATCAAGCAAATCGAAAATCTGGTCAGGATGGAATGCAAACAAGCCAATGTCCAGCAAAAGGGACAGGTAACGATGGCCGATTTGATTAAAACCAGCCTGAGGATGCGTCCGGACCGCATTATTGTAGGTGAGGTTAGAGGCAAGGAAGTGATGGATATGATTCAGGCCATGAATACGGGGCATGACTGATATATAGGTTTACTATAGTCAATCCTATAAAAAGATAGGGGGCTGGACGTCTTTGCCCTCAGTTATATAAATCGCCTTGATTACAGACCTCCAGAGCGTCCTCTTTTCCTCACGGTCGAGATCGTCGTATGTGGATTTAAAATCTTTTGCCAGAAACGCATTGATTTTTTCAACATTGGCTCCCGGCGCCGGCGCTTCTTCGAGCTGTTCTAACTTCGCTGTATAAGCATCATAATCTTTCTTGTACTCTTTTAAATCAATCAGGTCATTTACATACAATTCCTTGAGTTTTCGTAGCTTTGCCCTGATTTTGGCCTTCTCAGCCTGCGGTTTCTTGTTCTCTTTTGCAGTAATTTCGTATCTGATTGCATAGTCTTTCATTTGCCTCTCGACATTCTGCAAGAGGTATTCCTCGATAACTGACTCTCTTATAGAGGAATTATTAGTGCAAGCATGGTAATTGTAGTGTTTGCTGCATCTGTAATAGTAGGTATGTCCGCCGCCCTTTAGCGGGTCCGCTACGCCGTGCATAACATTACCGCAGACCTGGCAGCGTGCAAGGCCGGAAAAAAGATAACAATGCACGCCGGTCCGTGAGTGCTGGTGTAAAGTCTCACAAATACGCCGCATTTCATTCATTGTTTGTTTTTCCACGGCGGCCGGGCAGTAGTCTTTGTTTCCACGGTACTCTCCAGCATAAAGGTCGTTATAGATCATTGCTTTAAAGGTTTGATCTGTCCAGTGTACACCGTATTTGTCACCAATATAGATTCGAGTCTTGCGCCTGCTCTGACAGGCTAAAAAATGATCAAAGGCGTCGAGCGTGACGACAATCTTTTCTTGATCTATAGCAATTCTTTTCCTTCCGCTGGATCGGTCGATTTTGAGCCCATACGGCAGGGAGCCGGAGATAGCCTCACCATTTGCAACTTTATTTTTTTGTATTCCCTTAATCCGGTCGGACGTGCGATCAGCTTCATCCTCTGCTATAGCGAGCTTTAAATTGAGCTGTAGGCGTCCATTTGTGGAGTAGGTGTCATATTGCTCCTGCGTGCATTTCCACTGTACGTTATGGGCGTCTAGGACCTCCTGGACTTTCCAGTAATCTTTAATATTGCGTGTCCAGCGGTCGAGTCGTACAAAGAGGATAATGTCAGCCTCATCGCGCTTTACATACTCCAGCATATCCCGGAGTGCTTCTCTCTTGTGAAGGTTCTTTCTGGCCGTTTTCCCGGCGTCAATAAAGGTTCCGACGGTTACCATGTAGTGCGCCTTTATAAACTCGTCAAGATCGGCTTCCTGGGCTTCCAGGCTAAAGCCTTTTATGGCCTGCTCTGCGGTGGACACTCGTATGTATTTTAGTGCCCGCTTTCCGTATAATGATTCATCTACAAACACGTTTTGTTCTCCTTTCTTTGCATTTTTGCGTATACAAAAGCCAGGGCTTGCAATGCCCCGGCCAGACATGATACAATGTAAGTGCGAATTACAAGGTTGTATCATATACAGCCATAGGCATTAGCTCCCAGAGATGGGGGCTTTTGTTTTTACCATTTCAGGCTTTGCCATATGAGGGCTGCGGTTTGAGAGCCGCTATCGCTATCTTTCGTGCTATATGTCAAGTTGTATTGTTGCCCATCAGAAAGAAAGATCAGCGCATAACGCATTGTATCACCATCCACTTTTGTGCCCATCGTACATTCTTGATCCTTTATTTCTGTCGTGTCTACGGCTTGGTAGCCCATGTTTTCGAGCACTTGTTTAGCCATTCTATTTGACTCATCAATTTCCATTTTTTCTGTTTGATCTTTGATCCAGGCGATGGAAATTATTTGCTCACCGTCCGTATAAATTGCCGAATCATCACTGCTATCAGACTCAACAAACCCTTCCCCAGGAAATTGAAACTCTACGTCATGGAATTTTGCAGTTGGTAGATTGTTGCTTACTGCTGCATCTTCAGTGGCTTCGGGTGAATCTTTACAAGCAGCAAAAGCAAAACACAGAACACAAGACAAAACAATAGCTAAAATTTTTTTCATAACTTTCCTCCATTCAAACTACGCCTATTCTGTTCATAAAATACTAATCTAAAAGTTTTTTTATTTCTGGATCAACATCATGATTACACTTTTTTATAAGCCTTGCAAGTCTCCCGTGCATTTTACCCTTTGTCCCATCGTTAATGGCCCCTATACGGATAGCCTCAGCACATATTTGCACAGCATTTCCATACGCTTCCTGTTTCTCGTATATCATAGCAATCCGCTTATAGGATGGGGCGTTCTTTGGAACTCCAAGATTGTACTTTTGCCAGTAAGGGATTAGAGCTTCATACTTCGCCTTATTGCTATAGCATAAATTTAAAAACTCTTGAACTTTCGGGCCGGTATATATTTTTTGGTTATATATAACTGAATATTTGCGCTCCAACTCCTCAAGTTCTGCATAATAGGCAGTTTGAAGATTTTGGAAGTATGTATTGGTATATGCTTTTGACGATGGAGGAGAAGGCTTTTGATTATAGTTACCTTGGGACATGCTCAAATTCGTATCCTCAATAGCTTCTTTCTTTTTACTTTCTTGTGTGGCAAGGCGTTCTTTTTCCATTTCTTTTTTTGCTGCGGCCTTTTGGATGCTTTTCTTAAATTTGGGATCATTCCACCTTGTCCAAGGATCGTCTTTTCCTCCGAATAGCGATTTAAAAAAGCCCATAATATTTCCTCCATTCAAGTTATAATTATATTTCCAATTTATAACAATTAACCCCAAATTCTCCAATAAAAACTTTTTTGTGCTAAAATATAGTAAATTCAACGTGTGCACACACCTGCAAATTTATACCAGCATTTTTGTATTGATAACAACGAACATATGTTCTATAATAAACATACGTTCGAAAGTCCGAAGAGCGACCAGGGGAGGTGTTGCACATGAACGGTAAACAATACATAGAGCTCATTCTTCAATTTATTAACAAAATCGACGAATCCGACCTTACTTTTTTAAGGCAGATTTATACAATTCTTAAGCGTCATGAAGAAAGGCGGGAGCGGCATTAGCCGCCCTGCTTTTTTATATTCTCCAGAAGTGACCGACTGAACTGCTTTATAACAGCCTTTGATTTCTCATCCAACTGATCGTATGTGCGCATGATTTCCTTTATCATCACATAAAGTTCATTGTCCCCGTCTTCCAATAAATCAGATACAAATGCCGCTGTCTCGTCTTCTTCCGGGAGAGGCTTGAACATTTCCCCTGTGCCTGTTCGAAGCCACTCTTCACTTACATTAAATTCTTTACATATTAGCGATACAACTGCGTCAATTGGCTCATTACGTCCGATCTCATAGTTGGCAATCGTATTTCTTTTCATGCTCAATCTGTCCGCAAACTTTTCTTGTGTAAGCCCCAATTCTTTTCTTAGTGCCCTTATTCTATCATTCAATTTTACACCTCCTAACCTCGAGCATCTTAAGTATATAACACGAATGTGCGAATGTCAACAAAAAAGTTATTGACAAAGGTGCGAATAGGACGTATAATAGTCCCATAAACACAAAGCAACACAACAATTAAAGAACAGCAAGCAGGAAACGCAGGGTAAACCGATAGGGCTGCACGCAAGTAACATGGTAGTTATGCTTTAGGTCGGAACGGACTGGTTGACAGACGGAGCGTGTGAAGAATAGGCAACCCGGCAAAACGTACTGAAAATTGCATCCATCCATTGAAGAGTGGCAAAGCGGAAAGTAGCTGAATAAGCGTTGGAAATCCAGGGGGCTATACCAAAGTCCGCCGCAAGATGAGGAAGCTGGAACGAATGAACAGGTACTAAGCGAGAGGACACAGCACTGTTCTTTAATTATAAATGAGTGAGACAAACTATAAGTAAAAAGCAGCACAACAGAAAGGAGGTGATAACGTGATGTTCAAAAAAAGAAGATTACTCCAAAAGCAGCTAGAACTACTATCGGAGCAATCAAAATATGCAGATAGAGATGAACTATCAAATTATAGCTTTGCTATGGCTAGAATTTATAAAGCTATTTTGCTATCGACGGTGTTCGTCTCTGTATTCTCTGCTACGCTTGCGTATTTCGTCATATGCGCTCTGGTATAAGTCGAATAGCTGCGACGGTGTGAGGTTGGACGTGTCTTGATTTTCAACGTACAGCTTGGCAAGCCATTCAAACGAATTGTCTGGGAACGTCCGTAAAATTGTATCTTCTGACATATTCAATCACTCCTTCCTATGTACTCGGCCTGGCGGGGCCTGTAGATACATTATAGGAGAGATGACGCAAAAAGTAAATTATTGGAAACTAAAAAGTAGGTGAGGCGCATGACAGACGAAAAAAAGAAAGACATTGAAGAAACTGTTGAAGTCTTGAAAGGGCTGGACAAACAGAGTATGACGCTCATAAAGAGCAATGTCGAAATTTTAAAGGCAAGGCAGGACTTGGAGCAGGTGGACAAGCCAAAAGATAAACCCAAGAAAACTGGATAGGAGGTATGAAAATGAACATTGACAGATTAATGGAAGCACTATCCCTAATTTTGAGTCAAAAATACGGGGCAGAAATTAAGGCCACGGCGGTAAAAAAAGAGGGAGCGGCATGAAATGAGAGGTAAAAAACCATGTTAACAACAATTTTAGTTTCCGGCCTTGTGAGCCTGGCAGTATCGCTGATACTGGCGCACATGATCGCAAAAGAAACGGTCAAAATGCTGGGCGAGATCGAGTCTATGGAAAAAGCGCACCGGGAGGACCTGCTGAACATATCTGTAGATGCAATCAGCAGGATGAAGAACGGAGGCAGCGTATGAAATGGTTATTATTAGAACTGTCCGGCTGGCTGGTAATCGGAGCATTAGCAATGTTTCCAGCGTTATGGCTGACAGGGACGATATATCAGTATGGAATATAGGAGGAAATAAAATGATTAAAGTAAATCAAGAAAACGTAAGAATTGAAGGTGACATAAGCAGCATTATGTCTGAATTCACAATACTGACAAATGTACTTAAAGACGCACTGACCGAAAAGGTTTGTCATGGATTTGCGGAAGACGAGATTAATTATGCGGTTAAACTTGCATTTGGTTTGGATGATGATACAGAGGATGCAGCAGACAGATCGCACAACTTGCTGGACGAGCCTGTTCGTCAGATCGTTGGCGAAATTTTCAGCGAAGATGGGAGGGAATAAAATGGTTACATTAGAACAAGCAAAAGAGTTAATGGCACTTGCGATAGATATAAATGGTGCGGAGTGTCGAAAGGCAAAGTATGGAGACGCACCGTGTGTATTTATCAGCTTTTCTGGACATGTTGCATGCCTTGACATTGAGGTGGACCCTCATGGGTGGGACAATTACGAAGGGCGTGTTAGATTTGAGATCAACTTAGAAGGCCTATATGGGGATGACTATGAAACTGTAAGAGATTATCTCGTAAATATGAAGGATGGAGTAACAGCAGAAAAAAAGTGTGCCGAGGGCGGCAACCCTGCAATGGCACACACAGAATAAATCAATTTAAAGATACCTCATTTTAAGGAGGATGTCAATGATCGAGGAATTAATCAAAAAATTTAATCTCTCCAGCCGGGAGATCGTCTTGGTGAATATGCTGGACAATGCAACTAAGGAACATCCGGTCACACGGGAAGATATTATGCGAACATTTTCCGTGTGTGATCGGACAGGCCGTGGCATGATCGAGGATTTGAGAGAAAAGGGCGTCCGGGTAAATGGAACATCCAAAGATAAAGGCTACTGGTTGATACGGACACAGAAAGAGCTGGATTGCTTTTTAAGGGACTATCTATCAAAGTCAAATACCATGCGGCGCCGGGCGGAAAATATGAAGAATCAAGGAGAAGATAGGCAGGTGAATCTATTTGAACTATTATGATGCAAACGCCGTAGCGAATGAATCCGCTGCGGCCAGATACACAAATTATGAACCACCGACCATTTGCGACTGCGGGAGCATAGCGGAGCATGGGCAGGTATATTGCCCAGTGTGCATGGATACGATTGATTTCATCATGCGCAATGCCGTTAAATTACTGATACATAACACGGGATTTACGGAAGATCAGGCAGAACAAGCGGTCTGTCATTGGTTAGAGAACACGGAAGAATTTAAGGAGAGAAGAAATGCTAAAAAGCTATGAAGAACTTAGAAAGATAGATGTTACCGAATACTGTAGCAAGCGGGACGGCATTCTATATCTGAATTGGGCAAAATGTGTTGACTTGCTTCATGAAAACGGGGCGGAGAAGGTATATTTTGAGCCTGTGATAAACGAAAGAACGGGGAGCAGTCTGTTTATGACAGATCGGCTATTTACGGATAAGAATGGTGTAACAAATCAATGCTATGAGGTTGAGGTCCTCGTAACGGTTGATTCAGATACTTGGCGGTTCCGTGCCCCGTTGATGAATGGCAGTAACCCTGTAAGAGATAATTCAATGTCTCAGCAGAGAATTTGGAACTGCCAGACAAGGGCGTTTGTAAAATGTATAGCCATCCATACCGGACTTGGATTCGACCTATGGCAAAAGGAAGAGGATGCGCTGGGAAAGAGTGCAGATGAGGACTTGAGCAAACACAAGCTGATGAAATGCAAAGAGCGTATGCAGCTCCTTGTAACAGAAAAGATGAAGAAAGGAATGGACTACTACGAAATGGCTGAAAGATTGGGCTGTACCAAAGACGAGTTGGTAGCGTATTTCACCTATTATGACACGCTGGCCCGCCTTGAAAAAAGGATAAAAGAGTTATGATACACAACCCAGACAGGAGCGGATGGTTTGGAGCAAGTGATACCAACTTTGTAATCGCTAAAAACAGAAATACGAAAAGTTGGCAGAATTGGTGGCTCGAAAAGCTGGATTTACATAAAAACGAGTTCTCCAGCAAAGCAATGGCAGCAGGGTCAGCTTGGGAACATAAAATTCTTGATGCGGTAGACCCGGCGATTCGCAAAGACCATCAGATCACAATAGAAAAGTATCGACTGAGAGTCAACTATGATGGTGACAAAGATGGGGTCATTTATGAGGTTAAAACGTACGATTTTAACAAAGGTTTTAAATATGCGGATAAAACCAAAGACCTAAAAAGGTTGAGAAATGACCCTTATTGGCGGCAATCACAAGTTGAAATGTATGCCATGAAAACAACCAAACTGTACATCGTGGCATATGGATTGATACCGGAAGAATACGACAACTATTTTCTTCCAGTAGATGACAAAAGAATCAAATTTTACCGGGTAGAGTACGACAAACAATGGATACAAAACGAGTATCTACCAAACTTGAAAGACCTTTGCAGGGCACTTAGGAAAGGGAGGTTTCCGACATGAGTAAATCAATCATGCAGGTGGAAAAGCAATGTTTTATTAGCGGCCGGACGGATGCCTTGGAAAAGCATCATATCTTCGGGGCGGCGAATCGAAAGTTGTCTGAACAATACGGCTTGTGGGTCTGGCTGAATC
>CABJAP010000026.1 GCA_902363595.1 Clostridia bacterium
ATTTAAATGGTTTCATGGGGTTGCGAGAGGACTTTTGCATAGCATGGTGGACTGATTTTTTAATCCGCTATGCGCGAAATGATTGGTGGGGGCTTGGTTTCGACTTTTTCAGTGGCCTCCTGCTGGGCACAGATCGCGATGATTTGCTCCCGGCCTCCACCCTGTCCAGGCTTCCGGCCTAGATCCCAAAAAGTGAAACTCACAGCAATAAGTGAAAACATGAAAAGAGAAAGCCTGCATATCCCCAATAGGAGACTGCAGGCTTTCTCTTTGATATGATCAACGACACAGAAATTTATAAAGCTCAGATGCTTCTGCATCTGGATATTTTTTTATGACCTCAAGGATCGCCGCGATATCCGCTTCCGGCTCCTCCAGGGCGTCCGCTATTTGTGAGATGGATTGATGCTTTAGGTATTTTGTTTTCACTTTTTCAATGGTTTTAATGATTGCGCCTTCCGTTCTTCCCTGTTCCAGACCTTCTTTACGTCCCTGCTCGCGGCCTGTCCGGTAGCCATCATTTTCGCGGATGGTCTCACATTCTTCCCTGCTCAATTCGTCATATAAAAAACTCACAACCTCACCACCATTCCTTTTCAGGAAATCCCGCAGGATCCCTTCCTTGACGCAGGCCTTCACGGCCTCTTCGATAGCGGCTTTCAGGTCACCCATGCGCTTTTGGTTCTCACGCACGGTGTGGATGAACCGACTGTATTCGGAGAGAGTTTTGCAATGGGTCAAAACCTCCGCGCCCTGGCCGTAGTTCACATTGATGACCTTCACCACCGCTTCTAAGGTTATTTTATCACATTTTTCGAAAAATGCGTTAGAAAGTTTCAATTCCTGCTCCAAAGGCGCGGCCTGGATGCCGTTGTAAAAAACGTAAAGCTCCGGCGCGGGTAATAGTGTACTGACACGCTGAAAATTCGGCAAATGACTTGCCGGATTTTCCCCTCACTGCGTTGTCATCGTTCGCCGTAGCTACGGCTACGCCTCATTCTTCCGTCTTGTGAGATGAAAAATCCTTCGACGTCATTTATCCAAACTTCAGCGTGCCAGTACACGAAATGCTTGCTGTAAATGGCCTTGGAAAAATAGAATTTTTCATATTCTTTGGCGATGTAAACCAGCATCCTCAGCGGCATGTTGGGGTTGATCGTGGACTGGTGTTCGATCAGGATGATGAGGCGGCCTTCGATGATAAAAGCCAGATCGTTCTTCCGGTCCCCAAAGATGGATTCTTCCAACGTAACGATTTCAATTTGGGTATCCTTTGCGTAGTGCCGCCCGGAGAGGGCGCTGTACAGCTCCAGGAGTTTTTCCTTGTCGTCGAAGAACTGGCGGAATACGCTGTCTTTGTAAATGTGTTTCGGTTTTGTCATGGTGATAAATCCCCCTTTTGATGGTTTTGCAAGTTTGTGCCGGTGTACCTAACTTATATTTTGTATATAAATGTAAGTTATAGAAGTATATACCATATAATGTTAAATGTCAATAATTACCATTTAATTAAAAGCGGGATTTGCGCGAGAATCAAACCGGAATTTACAAATGTCTTGACACCTGTAAAGAAATGTGCGATAGTTAAATTAGTATGTTTTATAGTTTAATCGTAGGAGAAAGACAATGGCTGATATTGTAAATCAAATTAAAAAGTTAAAAGAAGAAAACGATGTGCTCATTCTGGCGCATTATTACGTAGATGAAGAGGTACAGAAGATCGCCGACTGTGTGGGCGATTCCTACTATCTCAGCGAAAAGGCCGTAGAGGCCACAGAACAAGCAATCCTCTTTTGCGGAGTTTCTTTCATGGGTGAGAGCGCCAAGATTCTCAATCCGGAAAAGCTGGTCTTGATGCCCGATCCTTCCGCCGACTGCCCGATGGCCCATATGGCGACGGCGGAAAAAATCAAAGCAGTCAGACAGCAGTACGACGACCTGGCCGTTGTCTGCTACATCAACTCCACGGCGGAAATCAAACGGTATTCGGACGTATGCGTAACATCTTCCAACGCCATGAAGATCGTCAAATCTCTGCCAAACAAACATATCCTCTTCGTGCCGGACGAGAATCTGGGAAGATACATCGCTTCCAAGATTCCGGAAAAGCACTTTATTTTCAATGACGGCTACTGCTATGTACATAAAGAAATAAAAAAAGAAGACGTGCTCCGCTCCAAGGAGCAATGGCCGCAGGCCGAAGTTCTGGCCCATCCCGAATGCACGATGGAAGTTCTGGAAGAAGCCGATTACATTGGCAGCACATCGGGAATCATAGCAAGAGCAGGCGAAAGCGATGCCAAAGAATTTATTATCTGCACCGAAACGGGGGTGTTCTATGAGCTTACCAAGAACAATCCGGATAAGATTTTTCATCCGGCAAAAGAACAGCAGATCTGTTCCGGCATGAAGCAGATCACGCTGGAAAAAGTATTACAGACATTAGAATCGATGGACCAGCCGCTTGTAATGGACGAAACAGCACGACTGGAAGCGCAAAAGCCGCTGACCAAAATGCTGGAGCTGGCCCAAAAATGATTGGAGAAGATCATGGAAAGCAAATATGACGTGATCGTCGCGGGCACCGGTGCCTCCGGGCTGTTCGCGGCACTCAGCCTTCCGCAAAACGTGAATGTGCTGATGATCACAAAGGACAAGACAGAAAACAGCAACTCCTACCTGGCCCAGGGCGGCATCTGCACTTTAAAAGAAGAGCAGGATTTTGAAACCTTCTTTGAAGACACCCTCCGGGCGGGGCGATATGAAAACAACAAAGAATCCGTTAAGTGCATGATCCAAGGGGCAGCGGAAGTCAACCGCCGGCTGATCTCCTACGGAGTGGAATTCGACCGCAGTGAAGACGGCGGCTTTGACTACACCAGAGAAGGAGCCCACAGCTCCTGCCGCATCCTGCACCATAAAGACGTGACCGGCAAGGAGATCACCAGCAAGCTGATCGATGCGGCACGAAAGAAAAAGAATATCACCATCGAGGAATATACGCTGATGATGGATTTGGTCATGGAAGGAAACCGCTGCTGCGGAATCATTGTAAAAGACCGGGACGGCCAGCTGAGACAAATTCAGGCAAAAGCCGTCATTCTGGCTACCGGCGGCATGGGCGGTCTCTTTGAACATTCCACCAACTTCCGCCATATCACCGGCGACAGTTTTGCCATGGCATCCAAGCACCATATCAAACTGAAAAACCTCAACTACATACAGATTCACCCCACCGTGCTTTACTCCAACAAGCCGGGAAGAGGATTTCTCATATCCGAATCCGTGCGCGGAGAAGGAGCGATTCTCATTAACAATAAAGGCGAACGCTTTGTAGACGAACTGCTTCCGCGGGATGTGGTATCGGCAGCGATTCAGGAAGAAATGACAAAGACACGCAGCCAGTGCGTCTATTTGTCCCTGGCCGGCAAACCGGAACAATGGATCAAAGACCGCTTCCCCAACATCTATCAGAAATGTTTGGAGGAAGGCTACGATCTGTGCAAAGAACCGATTCCCATCACACCGGCGCAGCACTACCTGATGGGTGGAATTGAAACCAATACCAACGGCGAAACCTCTGCCAAAAACCTTTATGCTGTAGGTGAGAGCGGCTGCAACGGCGTGCACGGCGCCAACCGCCTGGCCAGTAATTCCTTGTTGGAAGGACTGGTCTTTGCCAAACGGGCCGCCGCGCTGATCGAAAAAAACATTTCTCTGATCGCTTATGGTAGAAAGCAAGTCGACTTGACCCAATACGAAGATGAAGAGGCATGGCAGGCGGATAATCGCAAGCTGATTATGAATGAGATAAAGAGAAGGGATGAAAAGTTCTATGATCAATGGTGTGACCATAAAAATTAACGTGGATAAATACCTGCTCAGCGCTTTGCAGGAGGATATCACCGGAGAAGACGTTTCCACCAATGCGGTTATGCGGGAGGAAAAGACGGGCACCGCCGACTTGATCTGCAAAGAGGACGGCGTTATCTGCGGACTGGAAATCTTTCGGCGGGTGTTTGAACTGCTGGATGAAAACATCCGCTTCGAAACTCGGTTCAAAGACGGCGATCCGGTAAAAAAGGGTGATCTGATCGGCATTGTGACCGGAGATATCCGGGCTATTCTATCGGGAGAACGAACCGCCCTCAACTATCTCCAGCGAATGAGCGGCATTGCTACCCACACCCGGAATATGGCAGCCCAGCTTGCAGAAAGCAACACAAAACTTCTGGATACCAGAAAGACCACGCCCAATATGCGCATCTTTGAAAAATACGCGGTAAAAGTAGGCGGCGGAAACAACCACCGCTATAATCTTTCCGACGGGCTGATGCTGAAGGATAATCACATCGGCGCTGCCGGAAGCGTGGCCAAAGCCGTGGAGATGGCCAAAGAATATGCACCTTTTGTCCGTAAAGTGGAAGTGGAAGTGGAAACGCTGGACCAGCTTGAGGAAGCTCTGGCAGCAGGAGCGGATATCATTATGCTGGATAATATGGACCTTGAGACCATGCGAAAAGCCGTCGAAATTACCGCAGGACGGGCGGAGCTGGAATGCTCGGGAAACGTCACCAAGCAGCGGCTGAAAGAAATCGCGGCCATCGGCGTGGACTATGTCTCCGCAGGAACGCTGACCTACGGCGCGCCTTTGATGGACATTTCCTTGAAAAACTTAAAGCCTTGCAAGTAAAATAATGGTAAGAAAGAATTCAGCCGCAGCTTGTATGCGGCTGAATTTTGGCATATACTAATGAAAAAAGGAGGTAAGATTATGGTTTACGTACATTTAGCAGATGGATTTGAAGAAGTAGAGGCGCTGACAACGGTGGATCTTTTCCGCAGAGCCCAGATTGGCGTGCAGACGGTTTCCATCACCGGAAAGAAAGAGGTTACGGGTGCCCACAATGTAACGGTGGAGGCGGATATCCTCTTTGAAGAAACCGATTATGAACAGTGTGAAATGATTGTGCTGCCTGGAGGAATGCCGGGAGCCGAGCACCTGGGAAATCACGAAGGTCTGACAAGCCACATTCGCTGCTTTGCGAAGAACGACAAATATATTGCGGCGATCTGTGCGGCGCCTATGGTCTTTGGTGCGCTGGGAGTGCTGGATGGGAAAAAAGCCACCATTTATCCGGGCATGGAGGACAAGCTTGGCGGTGCGGACTATCAAAACGAAAAGGTAGTGGTGGATGGAAAAATCGTCACATCCATGGGACCGGCCACAGCCATGCCTTTTGCTCTCAAGCTGATCGAACTGTTGAAAGGCAAGGCTGCTTCCGATGAAGTGGCAGCAGGGCTCTTATGGAACCAAAAGTAGATTTTCATATCCATACCTGGTTTTCCGACGGATCCATCTCGCCGGCGGAACTTGTAAAGCAGGCAAAAGAGAATGGCTACGACAAAATCGCCATCACCGATCATGACGGCATCGACGGAATCAAAGAAGCTCAGGAAGCCGGCAGACAATTGGGGCTGGAGATTATACCCGGTATCGAGCTGGCCACAGAAACAGAAACGGGCATCGGCCTTCACATTCTGGGCTATTATATCGATACTGAAAACAAACAGCTCTTAAAAACGCTGGACGATCTGCGCAAGAAGCGGGACGCCCGCAATGAAAAACTGCTCAAAGAGCTGGAACGCATGGGATATCCCCTTACACAGGAGGAGCTGATGCTCCGGTCCGGGCAGACCTTTATCGGAAAGCCCATCATTGCCCGTGCCATGGCGGCCAAGGGATACATCGAAAAGCCCAAGGAGGCCTTTGCAGAGGGAAAGCTCTTAGAATCACCCGCCGCAAAAGCCATTAAAAAAGAAAAGCTGAAAACCTCCGACGCCATTGGTCTGATTAAAGGAGCGGGCGGTATTGCTGTCCTTGCCCATCCCATTCAAATTCGCAAGTTTGGCACGCCTGGAAGTGAATCCTTTTATCAAAAAGTGGATGACCTGATCTCTCGTCTAAAAAAAGATGGGCTGGACGGATTGGAGTGCTTTCATTGCGATCACAGCGTCGAGCAGGCGGCCCGTTTTGTGGAAATCGCCCAAAGACATCACCTGCGTATTACCAGGGGATCGGATTTTCATGGCACAAAATTTGAATAAAAAATAGGTATAATTGGGACAAGCTGGGAATACTATATATCGTGTGCGATTAAATCCAGGTGGTGTTAAACCTGAAAACACCGCCCAGGAAGTCGCTCAAAATTCAAAGCTCCCTGTAAGGGGACAGAGAAAAAAGGAAGCGATATTATGAAAGAATTACCCAGTAGGAGCCTCCGGTTCCTAAAAACAAGAAAGAAGATCGTCATGGGAACCGCCGCCGTTTTTCTGGCCGCTGTATCCATTGCGGCCGGAACAGCCATAGTACCGTCAGACTTTGAAGTACCTGTACGTTTAGCAAATGGAGAAGTGATCACACCACCCTGGTATGTTACCGCCAATGGGCAGCAGGTTGCCCTCGTGGACAGTAAGGAAGATGCCAGAGAAGTCGTAAAAAAAGTAGCACAGCATTACAAAAACAATGAAACTGTAAAAATCGAGATAGAAGAGCAGACCTCTGCAAAAGAGATGAATCTGGAAAACGGCGATAAAAAGCCCCGGATTATGACGGTAGAGGAAGCAGCCGCTGAAATTGCGGAAAAAGAAGAGTTGACCGTCAAAACCACCGAAGTGGTTACAGAAGAAGAACCGATTGCATTCAAAGAGACTCACGAAAAAACGGACAAGCTCTATGTGGGACAGACGAAAGTCAAAAAAGAAGGCCGCAGCGGTTTGAAGAAAGTAACAAAGAAAATCACCAAGGAAAACGGAGAAGCCGTTAAAACCGACGTTGTGGAGGAAGAAATCCTTCAGGAGGCGGAGCCGCAGGTTGTGTTGACAGGGACCAAAGAAAATGAAGAAGCCCTGTTCACCGCTTCCAGGGGCACCGAAAAGCGGGGCAGCGGCAGCCTGGCGGCGCCCGTATCGACCATTCGCGTCACATCCGGATTTGGCCCCAGATGGGGAAGAACTCACTTGGGTGTGGATCTGGGAATGGCATCCGGTTCGCCCATCAGCGCCGCCGACGGAGGAACGGTGATTTTCGCCGGTTATTCGGGAAGCTACGGCAACCTGGTTAAAATCGACCACGGGAATGGACTTGTTACCTATTACGCCCATTGCAGCGCCATCCTGGCAAAAGAGGGACAAGCTGTAGAAAAAGGCCAGACCATTGCCAAAGTCGGCTCCACCGGAAACTCCACCGGCCCCCACCTCCACTTTGAGGTCCGGGTAAACGGTCAAAATGTCAACCCCATGAACTATCTGTAAGACAACTTTTTCGAGGCAAAATCAAAGGGGTGACAAATTTATCCTCACATTGTATAATATAAGGCAGGTATGCGTACCTGTCTTATTTTAATAGATATTGTAAGGATGAAAGAGGAGATACATGGCATTTTTTAAGGCAATCAGAGAAGACATACAGACCGTATTAAAAAAAGACCCGGCCGCGCGAAACGGCTTTGAGGTCCTTTTATGTTATCCGGGCGTATGGGCTTTGATCTGGCATAAGCCGGCTCACTGGTGTTACAAACATCATATGAAATTGCTGGCCAGAATCATCTCCCAGCTGACCAGATGGTTCACCGGTATTGAAATCCATCCTGGAGCCGCCATCGGCAGGCGATGTTTCATCGACCACGGTATGGCTGTGGTCATAGGAGAAACAACCGAGATCGGCGATGATGCGACCATCTATCAGGGAGTGACCCTGGGCGGTACGGGGAAGGACGTGGGCAAGCGCCATCCCACCCTGGGCGACCGGGTAATCGTAAGCTCAGGAGCCAAGGTTCTGGGGCCATTCAGAGTGGGAAACGACGTTAAGATCGGCGCCGGTTCTGTGGTACTCAAGGAGATTCCCGACGGCTGTACGGTGGTGGGAATACCTGGGACCATCGTAAAACGGAGCAAGCCGACCAATGAAGATCTCAACCAGGTAGACCTGCCGGATCCAATCGCCGTCGAGCTGGAGTGCCTGCGGAGACGTATCGTAATGCTTGAAAATAAATTGAGGGAACAACAGAAAGGAAAAAACGATGAAAATATATAATACCTTGACAAGGAAAAAAGAAGAATTTGTGCCAGTGGATCAGAATGAAATCAAAATCTACGTCTGCGGACCGACGGTTTACAACTACTTTCACATCGGCAACGCCAGGCCCTTCGTCGTCTTCGACACCCTGAGAAAATATCTGGAGTACCGGGGAAAAAACGTAAAGTTTGTCCAGAACTTTACCGATGTGGACGACAAGATCATCAATAAGGCCAGAGAAGAAGGCGTCAGCGCCGGAGAAATCAGTGAAAAATTTATTGAAGAATACTATAAAGACGCAGCGGCGCTCAATGTAAAGAAAGCGAACGTCCATCCCAAGGTGACCGAGAACATGGATGAGATCATCGCCTTTGTCAAAGACCTGATCGATCTGGGATATGCCTATGAGGTTGACGGCGATGTTTACTACAGCACCAGAGCCTTTAAGGATTATGGAAAGCTTTCCGGACAGAACATCGAGGATTTGGAATCGGGCGCCAGAATTGAAGTGGGCGAAAAGAAAAAAGATCCATTGGATTTCGCCCTTTGGAAGGCGAGAAAGACGGACGATGAAATCGCCTGGGAATCCCCATGGGGAATGGGGCGGCCCGGCTGGCACATCGAATGCTCCACCATGTCAAAGCGGTATCTGGGCGATACCATCGATATCCATGCCGGCGGACAGGATTTGACCTTCCCCCACCACGAAAACGAAGTGGCCCAGTCGGAGGCCCACAGCGGCAAGCAGTTCGCCAACTACTGGATGCACAATGGTTATATTACCATTGATAATGAAAAGATGTCCAAATCCAAGGGCAACTTCTTTACCGTAAGAGATATCCTCAAGGAGTATGATGGAGAGGTGATCCGATTCTTCCTGCTTTCGGGCCATTACCGCAATCCGATCAACTTCAGCGACAGCCTCATGGAACAGGCCAAGAACGGTCTTGCCAGAATGGAGAATGCCAAGAGCAATCTCAAGCACTTAATCAGTACCTGCCAGGGAACGATGTCTGAGAAAGAACAGGACACTTTGAAGGGTTACGATCAATATAGACAGGAATTCATTGCCGCTATGGAGGATGACCTGAATACGGCTGATGCCATTTCCGCAGTATTTGAACTGGTGACGGCCATCAACACCGCCGTAAAAGACGGTTGCAGTAAAGAATTTGCAGAAAAATCTTTGGAAACACTGATGGAGCTTGCCTCTGTTTTGGGACTTCTGCAGCACGATCAGGAAGATGAGGGCGGCATTGACGATGACATTCAGGCGCTGGTCGATGAACGTCAGGAAGCGAGAAAAAACAAGAACTTTGCCAGAGCGGACGAGATTCGCGATCTGCTGAAAGAAAAGGGAATTACCCTGAAAGATACTCCGCAGGGCGTACAGATTATCAAAGAATAGATATGGATATAAAGGAAGTAAAAACCATCAATACGACAGCGCTGGCCTATCTGGGCGATGCGGTCTACGAAGTGGCCGTGCGCAGATTCATCATGGAGACCGGTCAGCACAACGCGGATCGGCTTCATCAAATCGCCGTAAGGTTTGTCAGGGCCGAAGGCCAGGCGCTGGCGATAAAAAAGCTGATGGACGAGCTGACGGAGGAAGAGCAGGCGCTGGCCAGAAGGGCCAGAAACCGCAAAATCACTTCCAAGCCCAAGAATACGGATCCGGTGACTTACAAACTGGCCACCGCTTTCGAAGCACTGGTCGGCTACCTGTATTTGGCGGATCAGCAGGACCGGCTCAAGTGGTTCATTGATCGGGCAATTGAAACGATAAATAAAAACGGAGCATAAGATGGCGAAAAAAAAGAAAAAAGTCCGTAATAAGGCCCGGGACGTTTTTACGGATTACTATGAAACCAATAAACAGTACGCAAAGGAAAACCGAGAGCGGCAGCAGCAGGAGGGGAAAGCCACTGGCAGAGAAAGCTGGAAGTGGCATAATCTTTCCTCCACGGAAAAGACCTATATTGTCGTCATTGCCCTGGGGCTGATCGGCATCTTTGTTAAATATGTAATTTTTTAGACAGGAGAGAAAATGAGCAAAGCAGATCAATTATTTGTAACCATGTGCGGAAATATTTTGGAGCACGGGTTTTCATCGGAAGGCCAAACTGTGCGCGCCAAGTGGGAAGACGGAACGCCGGCTCATACCATAAAAACTTTTGGGGTAGTCAACCGCTACGATTTGCAGGAAGAATTTCCGGCCCTGACGCTGCGGCCGACGGCGATTAAATCGGCAGTGGACGAGATCCTTTGGATCTGGCAGAAAAAATCCAACAACATCAACGACCTCAAGAGCCGCATTTGGGACGAGTGGGCGGATGAAGAGGGGTCCATCGGCAAAGCCTACGGCTACCAGATGGGTGTGAAGTACAAGTTCCCCCATGGAGAGATGGATCAGGTGGACAATGTTTTGTGGCAGCTTCGCCATACCCCTTATTCGAGAAGGATTATGACCAATATTTATAATTTCAGCGATCTGATGGAGATGGGACTGGAGCCTTGCGCTTACAGCATGACCTTCAACGTAACCGGTAATAAGCTCAATGCCATCCTCAACCAAAGATCCCAGGATATTTTGACGGCCAATAATTGGAACGTAGTGCAGTATTCGGTGCTGATTCACATGTTCGCTCAGGTATCGGGTTTAGTACCAGGTGAGCTGGTTCACGTAATCGCGGATGCCCATATCTATGACCGGCATGTTCCGGTCATAAAAGAACTGATTCAAAGGCCTCAGTATCCGGCCCCCAAGTTCACGCTCAATCCGGATATCAAAGATTTCTATGACTTTACGGTGGACGATCTTAAGATTGAAGATTATCAAAAGAATCCCCAGATTAAAAATATACCCGTTGCAATTTAGGAGATCGGAATGAACGCAATTGTAGTTGTAGATGAAAACTGGAACATTGGCAGGGACGGGGGACTTTTGGTCCATCTTCCCGGCGACTTGAAATATTTTAAAGAGCGCACTTACGGAAAAACGGTGGTCGTGGGGCGAAAAACCCTGGAATCCTTTCCCGGCGCAAAGCCCCTCCCCGGAAGAAAAAATGTGGTTCTTTCACGAAATGAGGATTACAATCCAAAAGACTGCACGGTCTATCACTCAAAAGAAGAGCTGATGGAAGCTCTGGCCGGCGAAGAAGTTTTCGTATCCGGCGGCGAACAGATTTACCTCCAGTTTATGGAAGATTGCCGACGATTTTATGTAACAAAGATCTATGCATCCTTTCCAGCGGACCGATCCTTTCCCAACCTGGATGAGATGGAGGACCTTGCGGTCACCTGGAAAAGCGATGTTCAGGAAGAAAAAGGAATTCGCTACCAATTTTTTGAGTATACGAGGATATAGAATGGCAGATACTATGATTATCGGCAGAAATGCCGTTATGGAGGCGCTGAAAAGCGACCGGGAAATTGAAAAGCTGATTGTGGCCAAGGGTGCGGAAGGTTCCATCCGTAAGATAACCGGCATGGCTAAGGAGAAAAAGATACCCATTCATTACAGCGACAAATCTGCGCTGGACCGCGTTGCGGAAGGAAAAAACCATCAGGGAGTGGCGGCCTGGGTTTCCCAATATCGGTACTGCCAGGTGGAAGATATTCTGGACCGTGCTGCAGAGCGCGGCGAAGAACCGCTTTTGATCCTGCTGGACGGACTGGAAGATCCCCACAATCTGGGAGCCATCATGCGCACCGCAGAATGCTGCGGCGCTCACGGTATTGTAATTCCAAAACGGCGGGCAGCAGGGTTGACCGAAACGGTAGCTAAAGCTTCTGCCGGCGCCATCGAGCATATGCTCTGCGCAAAGGTTGCCAATATTGGTCAGACGATCGACAAGCTGAAAACGCAGGGGATCTGGGTGGCAGCCTGCGACATGGACGGGCAGATTTACAGCCGGCAGAATTTGACGGGCAAACTGGCGCTGGTGATCGGCGGCGAGGGGGCCGGCATCAGCAGGCTGGTACGGGAAAAATGTGATTTCACCGTATCAATCCCCATGAAGGGAAAGATTACTTCGCTGAACGCGAGTTGTGCGGCGGCAATTTTAATGTACGAGGTGGTAAGGCAGCGTGATGGACAAGCGTTACGATGAGCTGACGGATGAACAGCTGGTAGAAGAAGCTCAGGCGGAAAGCCTGGAGGCGGAAGAATATCTGATTCGAAAATACAAAGAAGTGGTGAGAAGCAGGGCCAAGCTGTATTTTATTATGGGCGCTGATGGCGAGGATGTGGTTCAGGAAGGGATGATCGGCCTCTTTAAAGCTATTAAGAGTTACGATTGCGCAAAAGACGCATCCTTTCATACATTTGCGGAACTGTGCATCAACCGTCAGATCATAACAGCCATCAAAACTGCCAGCCGGCTCAAGCATTCACCACTCAATACCTCCATCTCACTTAACAAACCGGTTTCTGAGGAAGAGACAGATGGAACTCTGGAAGAAACCCTCTGTTCGGACAGCAATTCGGATCCGGAAGCCCAGCTGCTTCTCAAGGATGTGGTGAAATCTATCATCGGCAACGAGGGCAATATTTTCAGCAAATTTGAGATGCAGGTATGGAATGAGTATTTGACGGGAAAGAATTATAGACAGATTGCAGAAGGTCTGGGAAAAAGCCCGAAAGCCGTTGATAATGCCATCCAGAGAACCAAGAAAAAAATTTTAGCGTACTTGTGTCAATAATTAAGCGTTTTCACTCATTTCTTTTGTTGACACAAGCCCTAAAATATAGTACCATATGAATTGATCGGCGTGCTGTTGTAGCTCAGTTGGTAGAGCACTTCCTTGGTAAGGAAGAGGTTCGGCAGTTCGAGTCTGCTCAACAGCTCCAATTTTTTAACGATTAAACACATTTTAGGAGGAAATTGAAATGGCAAAGGCAAAGTTTGAAAGAAACAAACCACATATCAATATCGGAACCATTGGACACGTAGACCATGGTAAGACAACTCTGACGGCAGCGATCACAACGACCCTGCAGCAGAGATACCAGCTGGGTGAAAAGGTAGCTTTCGACCAGATCGATAAAGCTCCGGAAGAAAAAGAAAGAGGAATCACCATCGCGACCGCTCACGTAGAGTATGAAACACCCAACAGACACTACGCGCACGTAGACTGCCCGGGACATGCGGACTATGTAAAGAACATGATCACAGGAGCGGCTCAGATGGACGGAGCGATCCTGGTAGTAGCAGCGACCGACGGACCAATGCCTCAGACAAGAGAACACATCCTGCTGTCGAGACAGGTAGGCGTACCATATATCATCGTATTCCTGAACAAATGCGACATGGTAGATGACGAAGAACTGCTGGATCTGGTAGAAATGGAAGTAAGAGAACTGCTGGACGAATACGAATTCCCAGGAGACGACACACCGATCATCAGAGGATCGGCGTTGGGCGCGCTGGAAGATCCTGCCGGCCCATGGGGAGACAAGATCGTGGAACTGTTCGAAGCAGTAGACAGTTATATTCCGGAACCGGAGAGAGATAACGACAAACCGTTCATCATGCCGGTCGAGGACGTATTCTCCATCACAGGCCGTGGAACAGTAGCGACTGGAAGAGTCGAAAGAGGCTGCCTGAAGGTAGGAGAAGAAGTAGAAATCGTAGGACTGACCGAAGAAAAGAGAAAGGTCGTCGTAACGGGAATCGAAATGTTCAGAAAGCTGCTGGACGTAGCGGAGACCGGAGACAACATCGGAGCGCTCTTAAGAGGCGTGCAGAGAGATGAAATCGAAAGAGGGCAGGTACTGTCCGCACCGGGAACGATTCACCCGCACACAAAGTTCAAAGGCGAAGTATACGTGCTGAAGAAGGAAGAAGGCGGAAGACATACGCCGTTCTTCAACGGATACAGACCGCAGTTCTATTTCAGAACAACGGACGTAACGGGAGATCTGCAGCTGCCAGAAGGAACAGAAATGTGCATGCCTGGAGATAACATCACCATGACAATCGAGCTGATCACACCGATCGCGATCGAAGAAGGACTGAGATTCGCCATCAGAGAAGGCGGAAGAACAGTCGGCTCCGGCGTCGTATCCGAGATCATCGAGTAATTAAAGATTGATATTAAAAAAGACCACCGGTTATCGGCGGTCTTTTTTTGGCCTGGGCCGGCCGGGAGGGGGGGCGGCCGCAGACCGGCTGGGTGGCATCGTGGTGTGGCATATGCCCAGGGGCGGAAAGTATCAGACTGAAGGGCTACACGCGCAAATTTTGATCGTTTTTCATGGCCAGCCAGCCTGCAGATGGTTTGCCAGCAGTGGAGCTATCAAAATTCCGCTCGCTTTTATTCAATTTTGATAGTTTTCCGATGGGCTGGTCCCTGCGCTCGCCAAAAAAGTATTGAAAGAGAAGCTCTTTTTCTGAATCCCGATATTCTTCCAGGAGGTGAATAGCCCGTTAAGAGGAAATGTATCCAAACCGGTCAGGATATCTGGATAAATGTGTTTATACTGATACTTGCGCGTTGCTGACAGGCTCCCCAAGTATCCCACTCTTCCCGAGCTTCTCCTGCGGAATGAGAAGGAAAAAATTCAATAGGGAATAGACGATGTATAAGTTATTCATAATATGCATACAGAACTGTTCTGCAGCGATAGGAAAAATACGAACTATTCGAACGATTTATTTGCAAAGAAAACATTGTTAAAAAATTTGCAAATCCTTGCAATTACTGAGGTTCAAGTTTTTTTGTGTATTTTGTATAATTTTTAGTACATCCTTGACATTTATATTTTATTGCGGTAAAGTATAACGTATATTGTGAAAAAATATAATAGTGGTACTATTGTTTGGAGGGAAAAATGACACACAGAAGAATGAAGACAATGGACGGCAATACAGCTGCGGCACATGTTTCGTACGCATTTACAGATGTTGCCTCCATCTATCCGATTACACCATCATCTACCATGGCAGAAGTCGTAGATGAATGGGCAGCTTACGGGAGAAAGAATATCTTTGGACAGACTGTAAAAGTTGCGGAAATGCAGTCCGAGGCCGGAGCGGCCGGAGCAGTACACGGCTCTTTGGCGGCAGGCGCTCTGTCGACTACATTTACTGCATCGCAGGGTCTGCTGCTGATGATTCCTAATATGTATAAAATCGCGGGTGAACTGCTGCCGGGCGTGTTCCATGTTGCGGCAAGAAGCGTATCCACCCATGCTCTTTGTATCTTCGGCGACCATTCCGACGTTATGGCCTGCCGTCAGACGGGATTTGCCATGCTGGCTTCCGGATCCGTACAGGAAGTTATGGATTTAGGCGGTATTGCGCACCTTGCTTCTATTAAAGGTAGAGTACCGTTCCTGCATTTCTTTGACGGATTTAGAACTTCCCACGAGATACAGAAAATTGAAGTTTTCGCATATGATGACTTTAAGAAACTGGTTGATTGGGATGCAGTTCAGGAATTCAGAGAAAGAGCCCTCAATCCGGAACATCCAGTAATCAGAGGTACGGCCCAAAATCCGGATATTTTCTTCCAGGGAAGAGAGGCTGCTAATAAATTTTATGAGCGCATTCCGGAAATCGTAGTAGAGTATATGGATAAGGTCAGTGATCTAACCGGGAGAAGCTACAAGCCTTTTGACTATGTAGGAGCACCGGACGCTGAGAACGTTGTGGTAGCTATGGGTTCTGTATGTGAAACCATTGAAGAAACTATGAACAAGCTGATTTCAGAAGGCCACAGAGTAGGATTGATTAAAGTAAGACTCTACAGACCTTTTGTTAAGAAATATTTTATGGACGTTCTTCCAAAGTCTGTAGAAAGAATTGCTGTTTTAGATAGAACCAAAGAGCCGGGCGCTCTCGGTGAGCCGCTTTACCAGGATGTTAAGACCATGCTTTACGGTGAAAGAAACGCACCGGAAGTATACGGCGGCAGATACGGCCTGGGATCCAAGGATACAACTCCTGGGATGGTTCACGCCATTTATGACAATCTGTATCATAAAAAGCCAAAGAATCATTTTACCATTGGTATCGAGGACGATGTGACAGGAACATCGCTGCCGTACACAGAAGGAATTGCCAGAGAACCGGAAGGTACCATCAAATGTAAATTCTGGGGATTGGGTTCCGATGGTACGGTTGGCGCCAACAAGACAGCCATCAAGATTATCGGTGATAAAACAAACCTTTATGCCCAGGGATATTTTGCTTATGACTCCAAGAAGTCCGGCGGCGTTACCATCTCCCATCTGAGATTTGGTGAGCATCCGATTCAGTCTACATATTTGATCAATCAGGCGGATTTTGTAGCTTGCCATAATCAGGCGTATCTGAGACAGTACGATATGCTCAAAGACCTGAAAAAGGGAGGCACTTTCCTGCTCAACTGTATGTATTCGGAAAAAGAAATCGCTGAAAAGCTCCCGGCAAAGGTAAAAAGAGACCTGGCAAAAAAGAATATCAACTTCTATATCATAGATGCCTGGAAGATTGCAGGTGAAGTAGGACTGGGAAGCAGAATCAACATGGTCATGCAGGCGGCTTTCTTCAAGCTGGCGGAAGTAATGCCGGTTGATGAAGCGATCAAATACCTGAAAGAAGGAATTGACAAGACCTACAAAAAGAAGGGACAGAATATCGTTGATATGAACTGCAAGGCAGTCGATATGGGCGTTGCTGCGATCAAGAAGATCAACGTTCCCGAAGGCTGGGCCCACGCGGAAGATCCAAAAGAAAAATATGAAGAACTGCCTGAATTTATTGAAGAAATTTTGATCCCAATGAACAAGCAGGAAGGCGATGATCTGCCGGTCAGCGCATTTGACGGCATTGAAGACGGTACATTCCCGTCTGGTACGGCCGCTTATGAAAAGCGCGGCGTAGCGATTATGCTGCCGGAATGGGATGCAGAAAAATGTATTCAGTGCAACCAGTGTTCCTTTGTCTGCCCCCATGCTGCTATCAGACCAATGCTTCTCGACGAAGAAGAAAAGGCTGCAGCGCCATTTGGATTTATTACAGCGGAAGCCAAGGGCAAAGGTCTGGAAGGTCTCCAGTACAGAATGCAGGTTTCACCGCTGGATTGCTTAGGCTGCGGAAACTGTGCGGATATTTGTCCGTCCAAAGAAAAGGCTCTGGTTATGAAGCCTTTCTCAGAAGAAATCAAGGAAACGGAAAACTGGAACTATGGTATCGATATTCCGAGAAAAGACAAGCGAGTTTCTCCTGACACCGTTAAGGGAAGCCAGTTCGCAAAACCATATATTGAATTCTCCGGCGCTTGCGCAGGCTGCGGCGAGACGCCGTATATCAAGCTGGCGACTCAGCTCTTTGGAGACAGAATGCTGATTGCCAATGCAACGGGATGTTCCTCTATTTGGGGTGCGTCCGCTCCGTCCACGCCTTATTGCAAGGATGAGAACGGCAGAGGTCCTGCATGGGCCAACTCCCTGTTTGAGGACAATGCGGAATACGGCTATGGTATGGCGCTGGCCTCCAAGCAACACAGAGAAAAGATCGAGCATAACATGAAAGCCCTGCTGGAGCTGGATGTTGACGAAAACTTGAAAGAGGCCATGGAAGAATGGCTGGAATTCAAGGAAGACGGTAAAGAATCCAGAGAAAAGAGTGATAAAGTCGTTGCTGCGATTGAACATATGAAAACGACAGATAACGTTGTCAGAGCGCTTTGTGACAGAATCATGGATTTGAAAGATTATCTGGTTAAGAAATCCATCTGGGCTCTGGGCGGCGACGGCTGGGCGTACGATATCGGTTACGGAGGTCTGGACCATGTGCTGGCTTCCGGCGAAAACATCAATATTCTGGTATTTGATACCGAAGTTTACTCCAACACAGGCGGCCAGGCGTCAAAAGCGACACCGGCTGCAGCGATTGCTAAATTTGCTGCCTCCGGAAAGAGAATTAAGAAGAAGGATCTGGGTATGATGGCTATGTCCTATGGCTATGTTTATGTAGCACAGGTTGGCATGGGTGCAGACAAAAATCAGCTGATGAAAGCCATGATCGAAGCGGAGGCCTATGACGGCCCATCCTTGATTATCGCTTACGCGCCATGTATTAACCACGGCCTGAAGAAGGGCATGGGAAAATCTCAGGAAAATATCAAGGATGCAGTGGAAGCCGGATACTGGCATCTGTACAGGTACAATCCTGAACTGAAGGCAAAAGGCAAGAATCCGTTTATTCTGGATTCAAAAGAACCAAATGCAAGCTTTAAAGACTTTATCATGGGTCAGGTTCGTTACTCCTCACTCGCTAAGGAATTCCCTGAAATCGCAGATAAACTGTTTACGATGACGGAGGAAGATGCCAAGGAAAGATATGACGGCTACAAACAGCTGGCGGAGAGGAAATAAATTTGTAGTATAAGGGATTAAATTCCTTTCTACACAATAATACCAGTGAAGAAACCGTGCATATGTTGCGGTTTCTTTGCTTTGGGGGATTAAGGCAGATGAATCGTACTAAAAGCGTACTATATATTACTCGAGCAAGTTATCATATTTAGCGATCAATTCTTGCTCTTTATTTTTATACATGTGGCCGTATGTTTTTAAAATCATTTCTGGAGTGTCCCCAAGCCGCTTCGCAACAGCAAAGACAGAATAGCCAAGATCGATCATAAGAGAAGCTTGGGAATGGCGTAGATCGTGTACCCGAATTTGATGCAGCCCAACCTCGTCAATGGCCCGATAAAAATGGCTGCGTATTGTGTTGTGTGAAAATGGGAATAAGCGTCCGACTTTATCATACATACGATTCACATAAGTAGAGATACTTTTCATGATTTTTTTTGGCATTAATATGGTTCGGTATCCACCCTCGTTTTTGGGGTGGTTCTGTATCCGTCCTGTGGAGCCGATGAGCGTTTTCGTGACTCGAATCGTATTCTTGTAGAAATCGACATCATTAAAATTTAATGCAAGCAGCTCTCCAATGCGCATGCCAGACCAGTATAGGACCTCCAAGACGACACCATACGGATCTTTGATGGCAGCCTCATTCATGAGCTTTCGAAATTCTTCTAACGTGTAGATTTCCATTTCGCCAGTTTTGGAGCTGCCCATACTTCCTGCCTTCGCCGCGGGGTTTGGGGTGTTATAAAACCGCACACCGAAATTAAATATGGCAGACAAGCCAACATGGATAGACTTTAGGGTTGTTTGTGCGTAGGGCCGCCCATATTTATTTTCTTTTTGCTTCAAAATGTTTTGCCATTCTCGAATCATAAGCGGCGTGATATCACGCACTTTTTTGCCCCCGAAGTAAGGGTTATAGTATAGGCGAATATCGTGTTCTCTGGATCGATAGGTTTCATGGCTGCAATTAGCTTTCCGATCCTCCAGGTATTTGTTTGCCAGCGCACAAAAGGTAATGTCAGGGGTTTTAGCATGGTTCTCAAGAAAATCCCGTTCCCAAGCTTCTGCATCTTTCTTTTTTTCAAAGCCTTCTTTTTTCTTTTGCTGCCGTTCTCCAAAAAAATCCTCATAATAAAATTTGCAAAACCATTTTTTCGTTTTTTTATCTTTATATGCAGGCATTGTATCACGTCCTTTCTGTTTTTGGGCATAAGGATGCCCGAGACTTGATTTTCTCGGGCTACGATGATACAATCTAATTGCGTGTAAGGGTTGTAGCATTGCAGCCCGGAGCCTCCAGAGATGGGGGCTTTTGTTTTTATTAAATATTTTGTCTATATGAGATATTCAGCCTTTCTCTCGCTTTTCTTGCAAGAGATTTTATCAAGTCTGCAATTTTTTGTGGATTTTCAATCGATTCAAGCAAATAATTTGGGGTGGCGGAATCGGTGGAAACGATCTTGATTGTACCCACATTTCTAGCCTTTTCAATTAAGCGCTGATTCACAATTACATCATCTATCCTGTATAGGTCAATTTCTTCTCTTTTACTTTTTAACATTCCGTGTTCTTCGATGATTAATCTATATGATGTAAGAATATAGTCTTTATGTGGAACTTTTATATCTAAATTTCCGACAATATTCTTTTTTGCATTTATATCTCCTACCAGCGCTTTATTTTGAAAAGTTAAAACTATTTTTTCATCGTTATCGACTATGTGTTCGCTGCCATTATTTTTATACGCCTCGCTACTATGAGGTGTTAATTTATATCCACACTCAGGACAAAACTTCATACCTTCAACTTTAGCACCACATTCTGGACAGAATTTCATAATTTCCTCCTAAAAAATAAATACAATAGCTATAATCCCTGTTTCCCCATTCATTAAATTTAATTCCTGCCTGCCGCCGGGGCGTTTTTTAGAAAATAGTATATATACAGTTAAGACACTTCCTGAACGGCTGTATAGGAAGAATCTGTCGAAATGGATTGCCTAAATTCTTCTGCCAGCATGGTTCGCTTGAATTCAGCGGATGGAGCCAGATCGTTTACCAGCTTTTCCAATTCGTCAATTGTTACGTTAAAAAACTCTTTTCGTAAGTTTACTTTATTCAGCCGTTTTTTATCTAGTATTTGGTGTAGCCTATTTTCGAGATCAACCGCATTTTCAGAGAAGATGAAGCTGTGGACATCGAACTTGAAAGGGACAGAAGCATCACCAAGTTCATTTACCCGGTCCTGTGGATCAAGCCTTCGTGTCATTCCTATTTTAAATACATTGTCCCCAAAAGAACCAAGATTGCTAATTATGTAAACATTGCCGGCCTTTCCGTTTTGAAGATTGACGATTTCCTCTTTTTTTACCGTTACGTCAGCTAACTGTGCCTGAAGTTCTAATATACGCTTTTGCAACATTTCAATTTCATCCGGCGTTCCTGACTCCATCTGCTCAGTTATTTTTTTGATTTCGGTATGGTATTTTCTCTCTTCTTCTTCTACCTTTGCTCTCTCTGCGGCTAAGGCTTTTCTTTCCTCTGCTTCCTGCTTCATCTGTGCCCTTATTGCCGCTTGCTCTTGTTTAGCCTGTTCCTTTTTAACATAGTAGTTATACTCAATTTTGACAGCATTGGTAAAGAGATACTCAACTTCTCCTATGAATTTCGCAAGTGTCCCAGCGATGCTTTGGTTGCCTTCTCCAGCAATGTGAAGATACTTCTGAGTTATCTGTGTGACTGACTCAACCGATGTGTTTAGTTTTTCATATTTAAGATTGTGTAATATATTTTGTAGTTCAGCCCTAAGCGCAATTACCATTAATTTATAAATTGCACGATTTGCTTTTGTTGTATATCTCGAAGAATATTGTTCTAATATTTTTGTGATCTGTTTATCATTTTCTCTATAGGCCTTTCTTAATTCTTTTATGTCCATGCAATGTAATTTTAATGTGACACTCGGGACTAATTCTTCCAGTTCGGCGGACTCTGACGCAGTCAATAAAATTTGTGAAGCGGTAGGTTCAACGTTCATATAAGCATTTAATGCGTGCTCTGCCGCTTTATACAGTTCCTTTGTACGTGCAAGTTTTCTGGTTTGGGACATCAAAGATTTTTCCGTTTTCTGAAGAGTTTCCGATTTTTCTGAGATATCCTCATTGAGGCGGTTTAAAGAGCTTTTTGCATTTGCAACTTCATTATTTATCCGGCGTAATTCAGATGTCATTTCCGCTAAAAGTTTTTCTTTTTCAGCATCCTTGTTACTAATAAGTTGTGCAATTTCGTTTTGTAGTCTTGTCTTGTCTTTTGCAAAGTCCAATCGTGTAGCTTCGATTTCTTCTTGTACCTGCTCCAAGGTAAGGAGATTCAATTTATTCTTTGCCTTTTGGATTTGGTTACATTCTGCGTCAAGGCGAAAATGCAATTCTCGGTTTTGTTTAGTTTGAAAAATCAGCAGGACAATACCTGCAATCAAGGGGATCACTAGGAACCATAAAGCAAAAAGTAAAGCAATTAGCCAAGTCTGCAAGTACCATTTCTGCCTCTGTTCGATTGCCCCAACATGGGGGATCGCCACGTCATGGTGCTGCGGATCGTTGGTATGTACATTGGGGGAAGTAACGGATTTGCCGTCGTTCGATACAGAAACACAAGAGTTTTCATTATCTTGCATGGTCTCTGTAGCTTCTGTTGAATTTTTTTCGTGAGTCTGGTACTTTTTGATTTGCCCGGCAATGATATTGAAAAGCTTTTTCACTATAGCCTCATCTTTTGGGTCATACGGAAGAGCGAGCCTTTTTCCGTCATAATCAAATATATATGCTGGCTGTTCACCGCTTCTATGCGCAATATTGGACATTTGGACATAATAGAATTTGTGGCCGGCATAAGAGACGGATTCGTTTGTAAAAATCAGAGTTTTCCCGTTTACTTGTAATTCAATCTTATTCATGATTCTCTCCTGTCTATCTAAATCTCAATTCTATAATTTCCCTAGGCAGGCCGTAATAGGTAGCCCATTGATCTACCGTATACTCCCAATGCTCCATAAGGTCCATATCTTGGATGACCAACTCTGCGGCAAACTTGTTTGCCTGAATCTCTAATTTATTCACGGAAAAAAATGTACTTTGCAGAAACGGAGTGCAAGACCGTGGGTGCATAATTGAGTGGCCGATTTCGTGCGCCAGTACAAAACGCTCGACATGCTCATTTAATTTGTTGTGGATATAGATCAATTTCACTTTGTGAGCCATGTAATAGTACCCTTGTATGCTTCCAAGGTCATAATAAAATACCTGGATTCCAAGATCATCGGCCAATTGATAGGGATTCGCCGTATTAAATTTTTGGCATAATCTCTGCACGGTGTTTTTAATTTCCATCTTTTTTTTCACCTCTTGAGAGGATTATAACACTTGACATGTACGTTTTTTGGTGCGTATAGCAAATTATTTTCTGTATTTTTTTGGAGTGTATTTTTTTTTCGCAGTGATCCTGGCTGTCCGAACCGCATGTTCAAGGCTGGCCTTTAACAGTTCCTTTGTCTCATCGTCCATCGCTTCCCCGTCGAACATCAACCCGGTATTGTTGTCGAGCCGGTCTAATAAATTGTCCAGCTCTTTTTGTATATCCTGCTCATCCTTATCAGTAAGGGCGGGTTCCCATTCTTTATTTTCTGATTCATTTCCAGTCATTAAGTAATCAACCGATACATGAAAATAATCAGCGATTTTTTTCATGTTGCTACTCTTTGGGGTACTACGCCCGCGCTTCCAATCCGACAGGGTTGATTGAGTTACACCAGTTTCCTTTGAAACTTTATAAGCAGTTACCCCATGCTGTTGTAATAATTTTTCAAATGTCTCATACATTGCGTCCACCTTTCATATCCGTAGACAATACTAAGAAACTCCGAAAAAGTGTGTTGACATTATCGGAAAAGCGTAGTATAGTATAAGCATACAAAGGAAAAACATAGTAAAATCCTTTTATGCTACGGAATTGTTATTTACTTCGTTTGGTACACAAAGCATATCACATTTCCGTAGTATATTCAACTACATTTTTGAAAGGTGGTGAAATTTTGTATATTAAGTTCGAAGCATTGCTAAATGAACGAGGTGTAACAGCTTATAGGGTCGCTGTAGACACAGGGATTCCCCAATCGACACTGTCTGACTGGAAGAATGGCAGAAGTGCCCCAAAAGTAGACAAGCTCAAACTTTTAGCTGACTACTTTAGCGTACCGATTGAGTATTTTCTAGATGAATAAGGAGGTGAGAGCAATCGTGAACAGGTTGGAAACATCAGAGAAAACCTACTACACGGTAGATGAAGTTAAAACACTTATGGGCGTTGCTGAAACTAAAGCGTACGGTATTATTAAGCAGCTCAACAAGGAGCTTGAGGACAAAGGATACATAACCGTAAGGGGTAAGGTCAGCAAAAAATGCTTTAATGAGAGATTTTACGGAGGCAACGTATGAAATGGTACAACTACATAATCGGCCTGCTGCTCCTGGTACTGATGGGGCTGGGAGAAGGATGAAAGGAGAAGAATATGATTCAGGTAACATTTGATGTCGGATATCCAGCGGTTGAATTTGAATTTGCAGCGCTGGATGATGCGAAACAGTTTATGGATACCGCCTTAACAACATATGTACGCAAGAAAGAAGAGGAAGAACTTTGCATCAAGCTGAAGTACATAAAAAATGTGCCAGAGGGCGGCAACCCTGCAATGGCACACAACAAATAAATCAATTTAAAGATACCTCATTTTAAGGAGGATGTCAATGAGAGAAGAAGTTTTAAAACAAATGTTGGAGAGGGCCGACAAGGAACATCCTGTGACACGAGAACAGATTATGAATACGTTTAAGGTATCTGAGCGGAAGGCCCGCAAGATGATTGAAGAGCTTCGTCGGATGGGGGTAAGAGTGTGCGGCCTTAACACGACAGAGGGTTACTGGATTGCTAAAAATCAGAAAGAATATGAGCGGTTTCGACGGGATTATCTTTCGAAAGCCACAACGATTATTCAAATTACATCCAATATGGACAATCAGTCCCAAGAAGGGCAGGTGACATTCCTTGATCTGTTATAACGATGCAAATGCCGTAGCCAATGAATCTGCTGCGGCCAGATATACAAATCACGAACCACCGACGCTATGCGATTGCGGGAGCATAGCGGAGCATGGACAGGTATATTGCCCGGTGTGCATGGATACGATTGATTTCATTATGCGCAATGCCGTTAAATTACTGATACATAACACGGGATTTACGGAAGATCAGGCAGAACAAGCGGTCTGTCATTGGTTAGAGAACACGGAAGAATTTAAGGAGAGAAGAAATGCTAAAAAGCTATGAAGAACTTAGAAAGATAGATGTTACCGAATACTGTAGCAAGCGGGATGGCATTCTTTACCTGAATTGGGCAAAATGTGTTGACTTGCTTCATGAAAACGGGGCGGAGAAGGTATATTTTGAGCCTGTGATAAACGAAAGAACGGGGAGCAGTCTGTTTATGACAGATCGGCTATTTACGGATAAGAATGGTGTAACAAATCAATGCTATGAGGTTGAGGTCCTCGTAACGGTTGATTCAGATACTTGGCGGTTCCGTGCCCCGCTGATGAATGGCAGTAACCCTGTAAAAGATAATTCAATGTCCCAGCAAAGAATTTGGAACTGCCAGACAAGGGCGTTTGTAAAATGTATAGCCATCCATACCGGACTTGGATTCGACCTTTGGCAAAAGGAAGAGGATGCGCTGGGAAAGAGTGCAGACGAGGACTTGAGCAAACACAAGCTGATGAAATGCAAAGAGCGTATGCAGCTTCTTGTAACAGAAAAGATGAAGAAAGGAATGGACTACTACGAAATGGCTGAAAAATTGGGCTGTACCAAAGATGAGTTGGTAGCGTACTTTACTTACTATGACATGCTGGAACGGTTAGAAAAAAGGATTCGGGAGCTATGATACATAACCCGGATCGGAGTGGTTGGTTTGGAGCTAGCGACACAAATTTTGTTGTCACAAAAAATCGAGATACAAAGAGTTTTTACTATTGGTGGCTGGAAAAGCTGGACTTACATAAAAACGAGTTCACTAGCAAGGCGATGGCGGCGGGGACGGCATGGGAACATAAGATACTGGATGCCGTTGACCCGACGATCCGTAAAGACCACCAGATTATCATTGAGAAATACCGCCTTAGAGTCAATTACGACGGGGACAAAAATGGGACCATTTACGAGGTTAAGACCCATAGCCAGGACAAAGAATTTAAAGTAACAACCAGGTATTGGCGGCAAGCGCAGGTCGAAATGTATGCCATGAAAACAACCAATTTGTACATCGTGGCATATGGATTGATACCGGAAGAATACGACAACTATTTTCTTCCGGTGGACGACAAACGAATCAAATTTTACCGGATAGAATACGACAAAGGATGGATACAAAACGAGTACCTGCCAAGACTTAAAGAACTTTGCAGGGCACTCAGGAAAGGGAGGTTTCCGACATGACAAACGAAGAGAGAATAAATGAATTGAAGTTAGAGAAAGAAAAAATTGATCGTGAAATAAGGCAATTAACGCATAGTGGGCGGCTGTGTGATTATGTTTCAAAGATTCCAATTGAATGTATCAGGCTCCGGGGGAATGTTCCTCAATACGCACATGAACGTAGGGGCGTATGGAAACATATCGCTGACATGTCAAAGTGTATTTTTCTTGAAAATTCAGGCATACATTCCGACATGTTCTCGCCAAGGGCCTGCCGGAAATTTAAAGAGTTTAGTGTTGAGGAAATGGAAGCTGCGGCTGCGTTGGCCGATGAGTTGACAGAAGTGTTTAATCGGCACTTTATGAAATATAACCCAACGATCAAGCGTTGCGGTCTTGTGGAGAGAGTGATCGATAATGAGTAAATCAATCATGCAGGTTGAAAAGCGATGTTTTATTAGCGGCCGGACGGATGCCTTGGAAAAGCATCATATCTTCGGGGCGGCGAATCGAAAGTTGTCTGAACAATACGGCTTGTGGGTCTGGCTGAATCACTGG
>CABJAP010000027.1 GCA_902363595.1 Clostridia bacterium
TTCGGTCCGTTTCTTCTCTCCCTCGTTGACTCTGCCGCCTCACCTGACAGCTTGTCTATATTACCAAACTTCTTCCCCTCTGTCAACCGCTTTTCTCTTTCTTTTTTACTCTTTTTTGTAATTCCCCTTACACAAAGGGATTATATGAGGGAATACTACTTTCGAATAATCCTATCCAGCCCCGTCGTATCATAGCTCAGACCCTTGCGTTTATTATGAAGGGCCCTCTCCAGCAGCTCAAACCTGCCTTTATTGAGCGGATATAAAAACTGAAAGATGGCAGCAAGGATCAGCGCGGCGGCCGGCACCAGCATGAAGGCATTTTCAATGGTGGTCACCGCATGGGCGGACTGCTCTGCCAGTGCTCCATTATAGCCGCCCCATTCCAGCATGCTGCCGAGAACCTTGCTGGAAATGGACATGCTCAAAGAAAAGGCGATTCCGTAGACAGAGATCACACTTCCTTCTACTCTCTTTCCCATCACAAACTCGCCCACCTCGCTGATGTCGTAGAGCACTGCGTTGAACAACTGCCAAAAGGCAGCGTATGCGATGGAAAACACGCAGGCGTATGCGATCAGTCCCAGATAGCTGCTCACATCCAGAAAACGAAATACGATGGCGCCAATTCCCGACACCAACAGCGCCAGGGCCAACGCGTTCTTCTTTTCAATTTTAATCGCCGCCCATCCCAAAAGTGGGGTGCATATGGCATTGACGATCATCGAAATCAGAAAAATGGTCGAAGTCACCTGATCGCCCAGACCCAGCTTGTAGCGGGCAAAGAATACAATGTTGGAACTATAAAAGGTATTTGCCGCCACAAAGGCAAAGATGACGACAATTAAAAAGATAAACGGCTTTAAGCGAAGGATTTTTATGTAGTCCCTTAAAAGCTGTCCAAGTCCGGCTTTTGGTTTTGTGTTTTCTTCTACCGGAGGCTTCTCCATTCCCCTGGTGCTGTTCCAGGTAATCAGAATCGAACCGCAGGCTACGAAGGCGATCAACAGTGCAACCGAAAACCAGGCGCCTCGGTCGCTCATGCCCAGCCCTGCCAGCAGCTCCACCATTGCCAGCGGCAGGACCATCCCCAATATGTTGCCCATAATTCCAAATACCCTGGCGCAGGTCCGAAGAACACTTCTTTCATTATATCCTGGTGCAATCTCCGCTCCCAGCGCGGAATAGGGTGTGTAATACGCGCCAAATCCAATCCAAAACAAAAACCCTGCGCCAATATACACGGCCACCTTCAGCGTTTCATCCCATCCAAAATCAGTAAATAAAGCAATCAGCCCCACCCCCAGGGGTACTACGGCAAAGATTAAAAAAGGACGGCGGCGGCCGTACTTGGAGTTCCAGTTATCGGAGACATATCCCAATGACATCTCGGCGATTCCATTGAGTATAATTGTCACCGCCGAAATCATTCCCGCAGTTTCTGCTGAAAGTCCGGCCACTGTAGTAAAAAAGACGATGGAATATACGGTCACGAAGCTGTAGGGCGCCGCATCGGCAATCGTCGCAACGCCATAGCCCCAATAAGTTTTCCTTTTCATAGATTTACGTCAACTCCTTTTCTTTCAATGAACCTATTATACGCAGGAAACCTGGAACATGTAAATATGAAAATATTTCTACACCCGCTGCAGCAACCCGATAAGTCCGATATTTTTTCATTAAAGTGATCCAAAGTTCCTGGAAGCTCTCTGTCACAATGCCATAAGTAAAAGGTTTTTGCCCTAAATCAGATAGTTCCTATTATGGCGCGTCTTTAATCAACCCGCGCTGTGTCGTAAGCGGTCAGCATCATCAGCTTTTAAAACAAAGTATGACACTTGCCGCCCAATTCCACCCCTCATTCAAATCCCAGGTCCCGGTAGTTCCAGCAAACAACAAAAGAAGGCATCGCCCAAACACTTATCAATGTTTAGGTCGATGCCCTCTGTTTTTACAAATTTAATGACTCATCTTACGGCACTTTTCCTTCCCATTAGAAAAGCTGAATCGTACCGTTGGCCATGAGAATGATCGCAGCCACAAAAGCAGCAAGAACAACGACAACCGCAACCGCGTCGGTGGTTTTCGGAAGTACTTTGACTCCCTTTTGCTTTTGTGTATATAGATAGAGCAAAATCCCCGGCCCAAACAATACTGCCGATGCCAAGACGGACTGCCATCCGCTGGCATACAGCATCCATGCGCCATATACAGCCCCGATCACTGCAAAAATCCAAATGCTGGCTTTCGTTCCGCTTTCCATGGGGCCCGTCAGCGTCTCACCCTTTATGGTTATCTTCAGGCAGTACAGCCCAGACAGAAAGTAAGGGAACATGATCATACTGGTGGACAATGCATAGCACACTTGATATGTGGCAGCATTGAAATAGATGATGACCAAGAAAATCTGGATAACCACCGTCGATAAAAGCAGCGACGTCACCGGGGCTCCCCGCCGGTTCAGTCTGGCAAAAAACTTGGGGAAACATCCCTTGGATGCCGGAGCATAGGCACTATCTACACACAGAATGGTGTAAGTAAACAGCGCGCCTGCGATGGAAATGATTACTGCTATGTTAACCAGCATAGCGCCCCAATCACCTACAACAGCCTGAAGTACTCCTGCAACAGACGGAGTCTTAAGCGCCGCCAGTTCTTCTGTCGGCATGACGCCCATGCTCAGGATTGAAATCATCATATACAGCGCCAGCATGCACAGGAAACAAATGAGTGTAGCCCGCCCTGCAACCTTGGTGTTTTTAGCTCTTTCAGAAATAACGACAGACCCTTCAATACCGATGAAAATCCATACGGTAATAAATGTCGTTCCCTTAACCTGCTCCAACAGGCTCTTTCCAACGCCTTCGCCGGTAAAGTTGGCAAAGAAAACGCTAGGATCAAAAGCCCGGGCGAAAACAATCGCCACCAGCAGCACCAGAATCGGCAGCAGTTTGGCAATTACCACAACTACATTGATGGTAACCGCCTGATTGATTCCTCTGGATACAAGCAGAGCAATCAACCAGATAATCACCGAAGCCGTTACGATTGACGCCACATTGTTGCCTTCACCAAATACAGGGAAAAAACTTCCCAATGAGCTGAAGAGCATGGTGATAAAAGAAATCTGAGCCAGTATGGCGCTGATCCAATATCCCCAAGCCGAACAAAATCCGATAAATTCACCGAATCCTTCTCTCGCATAGGTATACAAGCCGCTGGTCAGTTCCGGCTTTGCAATGCCCAGCCTAAAGAAACACATGCATAAGGAAAGCATTCCGATTCCCGCAATTCCCCAGCCGATCAGCGAGGCGAGCGGGTAAGCGCCCGATGATGCGAAATCGCCTGGAATGGCAAAAGCGCCGCTGGCCAGGATCAATCCGATGCCGAACATAGTCAGCCGCAGGGTGCCAAGCCCTTTTTCATTTGAATTTCCCATAAATTCACGTCCTTTTCAATTTTAACAAGTTATGATTGCTTGTTATCCTAGAATCGGAGCGAAAGACAGCTGAGACCTCCATCCAGCTTTCTGTATTCGGATGTGTCTACCAGCAGAATGTCGTACCCAGCGTCCTTTACTGCTTTTTCAACTGCCGGATATCCCTCAGGAACAATCACCGTTCCATTGACCCAAATGCAGTTGGCAGCATACGCCTCTTCTTCAGGGATAACAATTTTATTATATTTAGCAAAATCTTCCTTGTCAATAAATTCACCGGAAACTAACATATTATTGTTTTCAATGTAGTTTACGCCGGTTTTCAGATGGAGTACTTCTTCCAGAGGAACTTCTGAACCGCTGAGTCCATATTTTTCCAGAATCGTGATAAACTGCTTGATACCCTCTTCATTGGTTCTTGCAGAACGGCCGACATAGAAATGATCTCCCACCATCATAACGTCGCCGCCTTCCAGCGTTCCCGGATCCTTGATATATTCGATTTTATCTTCGGGGAAGAATTTTTTCACTGCACCGATGATCTCATTCTTCTCACCGTTTCTGGAAGCTGCGCCTGGATTTGTAATGATCGCGCATTTTCTTGTGATTACAGCCGGATCTTCGACAAAGCAGGAATCCGGATAGCGTTCGTCCGCCTCGAGAACCGTTACTTCCACGCCGCACTTCTTGAGCGCTTCAATATAGTCATCATGCTGCTTTAACGCCAGTTCATAGTCGGGTTTTCCCAATTCCGGAGCAGAAGTGATCCCTTCAACCATCGCTTTACACGGTCTTCTTACGATTACATTTTTAAACATTCTAGATACCTCCATCTTTTTTCAGAATTTTATGTTGAATATATAATATATTATATTTTATATTCTGTCAATGTTGCAATTCATTTTTTTTGATGCTATTATAATAGTACTATTTGCAAGAAGGAGAAAATGTATGTATAAATTCCTGTCTCTGAAAGATCATGTTTATCAATATATTGCCGACCAGATCTCCAAAGGTGCATTGGTTCCAGGTAAAAAAATCAATGAAAACGAAATATGCCAGCAGCTGAGTATCAGCCGCACACCGGTCCGGGAAGCACTGATTCAGCTTTCCAGTGAAGGAGTTTTGGAAAACGTTCCCCGCAAGGGCTTTATAATTAAGGAAATGAAACCTGGTGAAGCCCGCCAGTTGTATCAGGTAATCGGCGTACTGGACGGTCTGGCCGCCCAGCTGGCCTGCAGCCGTATAACGGAAAAACATCTCAAGGATATGGCCTTTTATATCGACAGCATGGAACTGGCCATCGATTCGGATAACTATGAGATGTATTATAAACAGCAGGAAATCTTTCATGACATCTATTTGGAAGAGTGCGGCAATGAGGTGCTCATCGGCGTTCTCTCCCAGCTAAAAAACAAATTCGTATCTAAGACTTACGATCTTTCTACGGATAAAAAGGGGAAAGAAATTTTGCATACAACCAACGCGGAGCATCGAATCATCCTCAGCCTGTTTGAAAAAAAAGATTCCGCTGGTCTTTCTGATTATTTGCAGAAGACACATTGGAATCCGGAGCTGGCCTGCACAGAAGTCACCAGCTGAGCAGAAATGGATTTGCGCAAACAAAAAGAAACCACTGATGCCGATCAAAACTAGGCAGCAGTGGTTTTTTATTCGAACAGCGATAAAAACGGATCTTTTTTAATCCGTATATGCCCGCTCATTCCTTCAATGAGACCTTCCTCCCGGAGTTTTTTCATTTCCCTCAGCATCGCCGTCCTGTCCACACATAAGTAATCGGCCAACGCCCGCATGGTCAGGGGCAGAACCAAATCATTTGTGTGTTGTTTGCGGGATTCCATCGAAAAATAAGCAAGGAGTTTATCGCGCGTTTTTCTTTGACTCAACAATTCAATGCGTTCTGTAAGATAATTGTTTCGATTGGCAAGGCAGATCAGCAGGTTGCGTGCAAAACGCTTGTGAGCCTGGCAGCATTTGCTGCACCAGCCAGTTGCTTTGTCCAAATCGAAGAACAGCAGCTTGCAGCCGTTTTCGGCGCTGCGGACCATTATCTCTTGAGCTGTATTGGCTTTAACCCATGAAAAGTCCGGATGAATCAACATGTTCCTTTCTATAATGCCAAGTATATTGCGTATTCCGTCCAGCCGCAGTTCGCTTATTTCAATGGCCCCCTGTGCAACAATAGCGATTCGGCTTTCTGTTACTTGCCGGCGAATGAGTGCACCGGGAGGATAATTTTTTTCTCGCCCATTCAGACATTGCATAATTCTGCATTTCTCTTGAGGCGAAATACCCTCAAATATGGAAACTTGGCCCGATGCGTGTTGCAATTACAACACCTCCTTTTTCGACTATATTATATAATGAAATCGTTTAGACCCCTACATCTGTGTAACACCATAAAGGAGAATACATGAAACTTTTTAACCGATCTTTTTTGCTGCTATTGGCGGCGACCTTTTTTTATATGCTGAGCTTGTCCATGGGCAATCCCATCATTGCCGGTTTTGCCGGCGAACTGGGAGGCAGCGGCGTTGTAATGGGTATAGCAGGAGGAATGCTTAACATCTGTTCGCTTTGCTGCCGGCCGCTGGCGGGTAATGCGGTCGATCATTACGACCGACGAAAACTGGCTATGCTGGGGCTAGGCGCCATGATCATGAGCAATGCGGGATACTGCTTCTGTAAAGTGCCGATTTGTTTGATTCTGTTCAGGCTGCTTAACGGTGCCGGATTTGCAGTGAGTTCAATCACGCTCTCTACATCCGTAGGAGCCAGTCTGCCTCCGGAGCGAATCGGTTCGGGGATGGGAATATACGGCATGGTCCAGGCCGTCAGTATGGCCTTCGCTCCCTCAATTGCACTCTGGGTATCAGATATGTGGGGATATCGCATTGCCTTTGCCGTTTCTGGGGCCTTTGCCTTAACTGCATTTGTCATCATCTTTCTTCAGGGTAAAGGCGCAGAAAAACAGGATTTGCTCTTCTCACAGCATGTAAAAAAGCAGTTTATTGCCCGGGAAGTACTGCCGACTGCGCTGGTTGTAATGCTCGTTACCCTCCCATACAGCGCATTATCCGCCTTTATTGCCACCTTCGCAGCAAACAGAGCCCTAAGTATAAACGTTGGCCTATATTTCCCGCTGTATGCCATTTTTTTAATTGCCTTCAGAGTTGTTTTCAGCAGGTTTTTTGACAGATGGAAGTATTCCCGCTTTGTGCTGATATGTGCACCGGCAGCCGCTGCATCTCTGGTTGTGGTGAATTTTATGAACGGCCTTGCAGTAATGGCTGCTGCAGCGCTTCTAATGGCACTGGGGTATGGAGTACTTGTTTCAGTCTCCCAAGCAAACGGCATACGCAAGGTGAGCATTTCCCATCAAGGAACCGCCAATAGTACTTACTACATTGGATTGGATTTGGGACTTGCCGGCGGGCCCATCCTGGCCGGATTTTTCTATACACATCTGGGCAGCCAGTATATGTTCTTAGCCTTGGCGGCGGTGCCTCTGCTTGCTTATGGAGTACTGGCTGTGAAAGGGAAATCCCTTTGACGATATAGGCCATCGATCAAAATAAGGCTGTTGCAGTAATCGTGATCATCGTGACCCCTGAATCCTTGAGCGTTACGTTCTTGGAGGGTTGGGGCGGGAGTCAAGGTCGGGAGCAAATCATTGTGATCTGTGCCTGACAGTCTTTTCCACGATGAAAAATCATCGCAAACTTAAGCCAAAATAAGCTCCAGCGATGATGTTGCTTTTCACCCTTTATGAATCTGGGTCCGAAGGACCCGCTCCTTCGGATCCAGAGCAGGTTAACCCCCGTCTAGCAAATCCGCGGAAGGCCTTCTCCGTAGAGCACATCCACCACGCGGCTGGCGCCCAGTCTGGTCGTGATAAAAGTCCCCGACCCTTCTGTCACCTGGCCGATGATCGCCGCATCTTTTCCATGCTCCGTCTTTTGCATCAGTTCCAGCGCCTGCTGCGCCTGCTCGGCGGGCACGACAGCGACCATCTTGCCTTCGTTGCCCATATAGAGCGGATCCAGCCCCAGAATATCGGCAAAGCCCCGGACTTCTTCGTTTACTGGAATGGATTCTTCCGCAAGCTCGATCCTGCATCCGCTGGTATCTGCGATTTCATTGAGGATTGTACCCAATCCGCCTCTGGTCACATCGCGCATGGTCTTTACATCGATATCAGCAGAAAAGAGAGCATCCGTAATATCAGACAGACAGCCGCAGTCGCTCTTAATGTTGTTCTCAATCTCCATTCTGGCACTGAGGATGCAGGCATGGTGATCGCCCAAAGTTCCCGACAGCAAAATCTGATCGCCCGGCTCGCAGTTTGCGGCGCTCACATCCCGCCCGGCAGGAATCACCCCGATGCCGGAGGTATTGATGTAGAGACCGCCGCTTCCTTCCACCACCTTTGTATCGCCCGCGACAATGGTCACGCCGGCCGCCTTTGCCTGAGCCGCCATGGAGGAAACGATGCGATCCAGCGTATCCACATCCAGCCCTTCTTCTAAAATAAAACCGCAGGTCAGGTATTTGGGCTGGGCCCCCATCATCAATAGATCATTGACTGTTCCGCAAACACACAGCTTGCCAATATCTCCGCCTTTAAATTCCAGCGGTGTAACCACAAAGGAATCGGTGCTGAAGGCGATTTTTCCGCTGATCTCAAGTACCGCCGCATCTTCCATCTTATCCAGCACGCTGTTTTTAAAATGTTTTCCGAAAACGCTGCTCATCAGCTCTGCCGATGTTTTTCCTCCGCTTCCGTGGGCCATCGTAATTTTCATCTTATCCTCCTCAGACACTCTAATCAAAAATATACTTGTATAACTAAAAAAAAAGCGTTATAATTTAAAAAAGGAGCCACCGGTGAACGGTTGCTCGGAGTGGCAATTAAAACACTCGTCCTGCCTCCAAGCCTGGACGGGTGTTTTACTTTATATGTAAAACTAACGCTTAATCTTTGCGACTAAGGCAATCACTGTGCAAAGAACCATTGTATAAACCATCAGGTTATCAAACGTCAAATACATAGGATCACCTCCTTTTCAGGAGCAACCGTCCACCGTTACCGCGGCTCGAATCGATTATACCATACTTGCAACCAGAATTATACCATATTTTCCATTTTTTTCTATTTGTTCCGATACCAGATTCCGCAGGCCCCTTCCGCAGAAACCATGCACGGTCCGAATGGATTGGTTGGACTGCACTGGGTCTTGAACATGGGACACTGATCAGGGTTGATCTTGCCTACGATCACATCTCCGCATCTGCAGCCCTCCGGAAGCTTCATATCCGCCACCAGTCCCCTGCTTCCGCCGTCATAGAAGGTATCTTTCAAGTAAAGTCCCGAATCGGGAATAACGCCAAGCCCCCTCCACATAGCCGGACCCGGTTCAAAATAAGCGTCCAGCACTTCCAGAGCTTTTGAATTTCCCTCATCGCGCACAGCGTTGGTATAGAGATTTTTTACCTTAGCTTCTTTTTTCTCCAGCTGTCTGACCAGATCATAAATAACCGCTAAAATATGCTCCGCTTCAAACCCGGCGACGACAAAGGGTTTTTTATACGTTTGCGCCAGCTGCTCATAAGGCTTGCTGCCGATGATCACGCTCACATGTCCGGGGCAGATAAAGCCGTCAATATCCTTTTGATTTTCGCAAATCCAGACCAATGCGGGGATAACGGTTTTCAAAGCCGTCACAAGACGCAGATTTTCAATCCCTTTGGCCAGAGCCTGCTGCATCATCAGAGCATAGGCGGGCGCCGTCGTTTCAAAACCCACCGCTGCGATCACATAGGTAGTGCTCGGATCAGCCTGGGCTTTTTCTAATGCCTCGAAAGGAGAATACATCAGCTCCACCTTAGCGCCTTTTCCTTTCATATCGGACAGACTTCCTTCGGTGCCCGGAACCTTCATCATATCGCCGAAGGTCAGCAGCACATGATTCTCTTTTTGCGCGTACTCGATGCACTGATCGATATATGCCGTGGGCGTCACGCAGACGGGGCACCCTGGGCCTGAGATCAGCTTGATCTTGGGAGAAATCAGGCTGCGAATGCCGTTTTTAAAAATACTGGCCGTATGGGTTCCGCAGACTTCCATCAGTTTGATCTCCGGTCCGTCATAAGCTTTCAAATATTCGATTACCTTTTTAAGTTCCACTATGATAATTCCTCCAGATCGGCAAAGAGATCGATCAGCTCTTTGGCCTTATCCTGTTCCATAACTTCGATGGCGCATCCCGCATGAACCAGCACGTACTGGCCCGGCTTGGGATCCACAAGGCCCACATTGACGTCGACCATATTTCCACGAAAATCCACCTGAGCGGTGGTCCCATCAGTGGCAATGACTTTGCCTGGTATTGCAATACACATTATTCTTCCTCCGGTATTTTGCAGACATCGATCCACTGCTGCGCTTTCGAATAAGTAAACAGCTCGTCGCAGGTCAGTTCGATGGCGCTGTTTGAGCTGCCGCAGGCCGGAAAGACCGTATCGAACCGCTGCATGGATACATCCGCATATATTTTTACATCTTCATTGTCAATGGCAAAAGCGCAGACTCCGCCTATCTCATGACCGGTAAATTGGACCACTTGTTCCGCGGAAAGCATCTTTGCCTTGAATCCAAATTGTCGTTTAAATTTTCCATTATTGACTTTCGTGTCGCCTGCTGTCTGAATCAGGATGCAGCCGCCGTCCGGGTCGAGAAAGGACAGTGTTTTGCATATCCTTGCCGGAATGACCCCCGCCGCTTTGGCCGCCAGCTCCACGGTGGCGCTTGAAACATCAAATTCCTGAATTCGATCTTCGATGCCAACTTCTTTGAAATAGGTTCTCACTTTATCGATTGCCATACTCCGCCTCCTTTTTCTTGAGGGCAATGTAGGTCTGCCCCAGAGCGATGCCTCCGTCGTTTGGACTGACGGAAACATTGTAATACGGAAGGAATCCTGATTGGCGCAAAAGCTTCAGGCTTTCTTCCATTAAAATCTTATTCTGAAAAACTCCGCCGGTCAGTGCTACCTGCCGCGCTCCGGTTTCTTCCCTGATCCTGCAGCAGGTATCCAGGATCATGCGGGCAATTTTTTTATGAAAGTCCAGGGCCAGAGCGTTGGCCGCGGAAGCGCCGGGATCAGCCGCCGCATCTTCCAGCAGAATGGCGCATTGGCCTTCGTAATCATTGCGGTCCTTGATTCCCAGCAGCGCCGACACTCCGTCGAAAAGCCGGCCCATGCTGGAGCTTTTAATGGTATTGATTCCCGCCTCAATCCCTTTCCTGGCAAGCGCTTCTCCCGGCCAGGTCCGTTTCTCGGCAAATTCCATAATCGGGGAAAGATCAATGGCAATCCCCTCGGATTCCTCTTCATAGCCCTTCTCCCAGGCATACCGGTAACTGACCGCCGATTTCCATCCTTCCTTCATGGAAGAGTCGCCTCCCAGCATCTTGACATAACGCAGATGATCGAACCGTTCAAATCGGTCATTCTCACAGAGGAGAAATTCGCCGCCCCAGACAGCCCCGTCCGTGCCGTATCCGGTTCCGTCAAAACTGACACCGATCACTTTTCCGGAAAGGTCGTGCTCCGCCATGACCGATGCCACATGGGCGTGGTGATGCTGTACCCTCAGCACCGGCAGTCCCAGGTTCTCTGCGTAGGCGGTGGTATAGTAAAGGGGGTGCTGATCGCACACCACCAGCTCCGGCTTAATACGAAACAGAGCTTTCATCCGCTCCACATTTTCTTCATAAATCCTTTGATTCTCCACGCTGTCCATATCGCCGAAATATTGACTCATGTAAGCAAACGGGCCCTTGCTCAAAGCGAAGGAATTCTTCAGCTGCCCGCCGACTGCCAAAACCTCTCCCCCAAAGCTTGTCTTGATATAAAGGGGGACCGGCGCATAGCCTTTGGATCTGCGGATCATCTGCGGCTGGCCGTCGATCGCCCGCACCACAGAGTCGTCTACCCGTACTTGGATCCGCCGTTCGTTGTCAATCACGCCTTTAATCAGCGCCTCTTTCTCCATCATAGCCGCCATTTCCTCATTATCTTTTATGATAGGCATTTCAGAGCGGTTGGCGCTGGTCACGATCAAAGGGCTGATTTCATCCAGCAGCAAATGCTGGGCGCCCATGCTGGGCAGAAAAGAACCGATGAACCGACTCTTATTGATCTCTTTAGACTGGGAAGGCTTATGCTCCAGCAGCAAAATCGGTCTGGCCGATGATGTGAGGAGTTTTTCCTCGATCGGCGACACATAACAGTATTCCTTGATCTGCTCTATGTCACGAAACATTACAGCAAAGGGTTTTTGCTCTCTTTTTTTAATCTGCCGCAGTTTGAAAACCGCATCATCACTGCGCGGATCGCAGATGAGATTATAACCGCCCATGCTTTTAAAAGCGATCACTTCTCCTGCGGCGATCAGCCGGGCGCCTTCCTTCACCGGCATGCTCAATACCGGTCCGCAGCTATGGCAGGAAATGGTCTGTGCATGATACCTTCGATCATGCAGATCCGTATATTCCTTTTCACAGAAATCGCACATGGGGAAATCAATCATCGTCGTATTATCCCGGTCATATGGGATTCGGTCGATGATGGTATACCTTGGTCCGCAGATCATGCAGCTGATAAAGGGATGGTTGTATCTGGGATTTTCCGGGTCCCGCATCTCAGCCAGACAATGGGGACAGATGGATAAATCAGCGGGGATCATCGCCGCCTCGTCGTCTCCCGCGTCGCTGTCCAGGATGGTAAAATGGTCGAATTCCCGGAAGGGCTCCAAAGTCCGTTTGATGTGAACAATTTCAGCGGGCGCCGGCTTCTCGGTTTCGATGGCCTCCACAAAGGCATCGATCCGCTGAGAGGTGTCCGTCACTGCGATTTCAACCAGACCTCCGATATTGAGTACTTCCCCCTTCATCCCCATGCGGTGGGCCGTTTTGGCCACAAAAGGGCGGAATCCCACTCCCTGGACAATCCCCCACAGCTTGATCCTCTGGGTCGATCTATTTGTGGTCATGGGTATGTCCGTGATGGTGGTCATGATGGTGGGAATGGTCTTTTGCTTCCAGCTGTCCGGCCCGCTCCATCAGCCATTCTGCCACTTCTTCGAACCCTTCTCCTGTCTTTCCCGACACTTTGAACACCGGCACATCCTTATTGAGCGCTCTGACGCCTTTCATGAAAAAGTCCTCGTCAAAATCCAGATAGGGGATCAGGTCCACTTTATTGAGAATGATGATATCGGCTTTTTCAAAGGCCAGCGGATACTTGTACGGCTTGTCGCTGCCTTCGGTGACGGTGGAAATGAGCATCATCACGTGTTCGCCGATGGTAAACTCAGCCGGACACACCAGGTTGCCGATGTTTTCGATGAAAAGAATTCCCTTCTCATCAAACTGCATATGATCCACCATGTGGTCGATCATGGGAGCATCCAAATGGCAAGCTCCGTATGTATTGATCTGGTGGGTATCGATGCCCATGCTCTTCAGGTCCTGGGTGTCCAGGTCCGACTCGATATCCCCTTCAATGACATAGGGCTTGTACTCCTTTAAATGTTTAAAAATGTTTTTCAGGGTAGTCGTCTTGCCCACTCCCGGCGCGCCCATTTCGTTGACGATCAAAACACCGTGAGCGCTGAGATGTTCTTTCACGTGCTGGGCGATCTGGTCATTCTCATCGAGAATGCCTTCCATAACATCTATCTTTCTAACGTCGTGCATAAGATTCCTCCTGTTTTTCTTTCTTATTCTACCTCAATGCTTTCTATATAAAATTCTTTGCCGATGTCCGTAGGTCCACCGTCGGTCCCGCATCTGGGACATGCGAAGGACAGCAGCTTTTTTTCAAACTGCTCTCCGCACTTAGGACATTGGAGTTTTGGTTTGACGTGCTGAATCTCCACATCAGCGCCTTCGCAGAGGGTCCCCTCGCTGATCAGGTCAAAATACATATGAACAGAATCGCCCACATATCCCGAATAGTCTCCTATGACCAGCTTAACCTTTTTCACTCGATCCGCCTCTGCCTCCCGGCAATGTTTTTCCGCGATCTTTATGATCTGCTCTGTAATTGGATATTCGTGCATCCTCGTATCCTTTCTAAGTCAAATGCTTACTTATCTATTATAGTAGTTTTAGGTCGGATATACAAATTATATTTTTGGAAAGGTCCGGCCGAAAAAATTCTTTCTGCATCCTTGCCGATCATTTTTCCATATTTTTCAATTATGTGCATATGCAACAATTCTCCACCTTCTTTTTTCCCCTTTTTTGTTTAATCAAACAATTATGTTTTCTCACAAATTTTTCCGACTTTTTTTGTTGAATACTCATAGCGAAATCGTTGACTTTGCAACATCCCTTTGATATAGTGTGATTGTTGATTTTATTACTTACTTAAGGAGGAATTGAACTTTGAAAGATCGAGACCAATGGAATTCGAAAGTGGGCTTTCTGCTGGCTGCCATCGGATCAGCTGTAGGCCTGGGCAACATCTGGAGATTTCCGTATGTTGCCGCAACCAACGGAGGCGGCGCATTTTTGCTTCCGTACTTTTTCGCAATTATTACTGCAGGTATTCCGATCCTGATTCTGGAATATACCATGGGAAAAACCTTCAGGGGCGGCGCTCCCGTCACCTGGGCGAGGATGAACCGGCGTTTTGAATGGCTCGGATGGTTCCAGGTTATGATCGCTTTCATCATCGCAGTTTATTATTTTGCAATTGTCGTCTGGGTAGTCAGCTACATAGGCTTTTCCTTTACCCAAGCCTGGGGCGCGGATCCATCTTCATTCTTCGTTGAATATCTGGGTCTGACCGACAGCGCGCTGAATTTGGGCGGAATCCAGACCAGCCTGATCATCCCCTTTGTCATCATCTGGGCAATCGCGGCCTTTATCATGTACAAGGGTGTCAGCAAGGGAATTGAAAAGGCATGCAAAATCTGTCTGCCGATTCTCTTCGTACTTATGCTGGTCCTGGTAATCAGAGGCGTTACACTGCCAGGAGCCGTTGACGGACTGGAATATATGTTTAAGCCTGATTGGAACGCGCTGAAAGATCCCAGCGTATGGGTAGCAGCTTACGGGCAGATTTTCTTCAGCCTGTCGATCGCCTTTGCCATCATGCTGGCTTACTCCAGCTATCTGCCGAAAAAGACCGACGTTGTCAACAGTGCCTTTATTACCGCCACTGCCAATCATGGATTTGAACTGTTCGCCGGAATCGGTGTGTTCAGTATCATGGGCTATATGGCGATGATGCAGGGCGTTCCTGTAAGCGAAGTCGCAGGAGCCGGCATCGGACTGGCCTTTATGACCTTCCCAACTGCCATCAGCGCTCTGCCTGCTCTAAACGCCTTATTTGGAATCTGTTTCTTCGGTGCTCTGTTCACAGCTGGAATCACTTCTCTGATTTCCATTTTGCAGGCCGTAGTCTCCGGATTCCACGACAAGTTTGAAATGAGCCACAAAAAGGCGGTTACAGTCGTTATGGTTCCCGCTTTTCTCCTCAGCTTCCTCTTCATCACAGGCGCGGGAATGAATATCCTGGATATCGTCGATGCCTTTATCAACAACATTGGTATCGCCAGCGCCGGGGTTATCGAAGTCATTTTGGTTACCAGATTCTTCAATCCGGAAAAACTGCGTCAGGAAGCCAACGAGTTTTCCAACTTCAGCATTGGAAGATGGTGGGTATTCTCCCTGAGGATCGTAACCACGGTTGTCCTGGGCATTATGCTCTTCCTCAATACGAAGGATTACCTTTACAACGGCTACGGCGAATATGCTTCCGCCGATGTCAATGTATTCGGCTGGGGAACCATTCTCTTCGTTATTGTCATCGCTGATGCTTTGACGACGATGAAGGGCAAGGACGGCTATCGCGATCTGGACAAAATTGCCTATAAGGAGGTAAACTAATATGAGTACTGGTGCGATTATTATGATGCTCATTGGTTGTATTGGCCTTTGGGGAGGATGTGCGCTGGCAATTACCATCGCGTTCAAGCACAGCAAGAAAAGACAAAATGAGAATGATACCAAAGAATAAGCTTTATTCCAACTTGGGGCAGGATCGGACGATTCTGTTTCAAGCCTTGAAATAAAAACCCCTGTATAGAAAAACTGCTCCGCTATGAGGCGAGGCAGTTTTTCTTTTCTAATTGAAGTTATTTGTTTTGTGTATGGGCACAGCCGCACTTACGCGCATCTTCCCGGTGATGATTTCCCGAGCAGCTTCCTGCGGCCGGACAACCAATACATTTGGCGCCCTTTTTCTTAGCTCTGACGATGTAAGTAATGGCGGCTCCTACAAGAATTAGGATAACCAGAGCAGTGATTATATTTATCATGCTGTTCCCCCCATTTCATGTTTATGCAAAGAATATTCTTTATCAAACTTCTTGTTGGCCCTGAAAGCGATTGTAACGACCACCGCTGCCATTACCAGTATTGCAATGAGGCCCGGTATGAAGCCGGTTCCCAGGCTGCCCGTGGTAACCAGCGTGCCAAGCTGATAGATGAGGAAGGCTACTGTATAGCCTGTTCCAAACTGGAGGCCGATTCCGGCCCACAGCCATTTCTTATTCTGCATTTCCGCATTCATAGCGCCGATGGCGGCAAAGCAAGGAGGCGTATAAAGATTGAACATCAGGTAGGCCAGTGCAGCTGCAGATGTCAGGCCAAAGATTGCCGCCACTTCGGTTGCACCGCCTGTCAAGGCCAGCTCATCGGTATCAATAAAGTTGGTAACGCCATAAACAACAGCCAAAGTACCGACAACATTTTCTTTTGCGATGAAACCAGTTATCGCTGCCGCCGCCAGCTGCCAAACGCCAAATCCCAGAGGAATCAGCAGTACAGCAAAAGGAGAAGCTATAGTTGCCAGAATGGAAGTATCCTCCATTCCCTCTTCTACTACTTGGAAGCTCCAATTAAAGGTCTGCATAATCTGAACGACTGCGTTGCATACCAGAATAATGGTAGCCGCCTTGATAATATATGCTTTGGCGCGTCCAAGCATGGAGAATGCCGCTCGTTTGATGCTGGGTCCTTTGTATTCAGGAAGCTCCATGATAAAAAAGGATTTCCTGTATCTGTGTCCGGTGATGTATTTTACAACCAGCGCCCATAAGAAAATCAACAGGATGCCTACGAAGTACATGGTAGGCCCAACCCAGGGAGCATCGGCAAAGAAGGCGCCGGCAAAGAGGGCGATGACAGGCAGCTTGGCGCCGCAAGGCATGAAAGGCGTCAGCATAGCCGTAGCTCTTCGTTCTCTCTCATCTCGGATGGTTCGCGCCGCCATGATTCCCGGAATGGCGCAGCCGGTGCCGATGATCATGGGAATGATGGATTTACCGGAGAGTCCCACTCTCTTGAAAATCGGGTCCATTACGATGCTGACACGGGCCATATATCCGCAATCCTCCAGGAGTGCAATCAGGAAGTACATAACCATAACCAGGGGAAGGAATCCCACGACGGCCCCTACGCCGCCTACGATACCGTCTGCCAGCAGTGCCTGCAGAATCGGCGCGCTGTTTTCCAGAAGACCCGCCACAAATCCCTGGAAAGTTTCGATCCAGCCCACAAGCCAGTCTGCAATCAATGGTCCAAGCCATGTCTGAGAGATATAAAACACGGTCCACATCACTGCCGCGAAGATGACGATACCTGCGACCTTATTTGTAAGAATCGCATCAACCTTATCTTGCCACGTTCTTTCCTTTGTCAGCACCTGGCGCGTTTCGACCTCTTTAACGATCCGATTTACGAAAGCGTAACGCTTTCTGTCTTCTGCTTCTACCTGAGCTTTGTCGCGAAGGTCAATCTCGGCCTGGATGTAAGGAGCGTCCTGTCCCTTGCCTTTAAGGGCCTGTGCCGCTTTTACAACCTCCATCAACCCTGTATCTGCCGAAGATGTGGAAACAGTTTTTATGACAGGACATCCTAATTTCTTCGACAAAAGATCCACATCGATTTTTGTCTTTTGTTTTTCATTGATATCGCTCTTGTTTAAGGCCACTACTACAGGAACTCCCAGCTCCAGCAGCTGCGTTGTGAAGAACAGGCTGCGGCTCAGATTTGTTCCATCCACAATATTGACGATGACATCCGGATGTTCGTCCCTGACATACCCGCTTGTAATACTTTCTTCGGGCGTAAAGGGAGACATGGAATAGGCGCCCGGCAAATCAACCGCAATCAATTCCGGTCCTTTGCCGCAAAATTCCTTTTTGATGGGCGTTTCCTTCTTTCCTACTGTCACCCCGGCCCAGTTACCTACCCGTTCGCTTTTCCCCGTCAGCGCATTGTACATAGTCGTTTTACCGCTGTTTGGGTTGCCTGCTAAAGCAATTCTCATTTTATACCTCCTTGTTTATCATTTTGGTTATTCTCAACTAACTGTATCTCATAAAAAAAATTCCCTTTGGAAACGTTATTCGCGCTTCGCGCTCACTTTCACAAGGTGAACTTTTTTGAAATACAGGAAATGCTACGCAATCGATATTTCCTGTATTATAAAAAATAGTGATTCCAATCGCTATATTAAAATCGCTTGTGCGAGACTGTTATCGAAATTATATCGTCCGTCCTTAATGGAAACCACACATCCTCCTCCCAGATGGGATATGACGGTGATGGGCTCGCCGCTGTAACATCCTAGTGTAAAAAGAAACGACGACATTTCTTCATCATTAGTCTGAACATCTCTGACAATATAAGTTTCTCCTGTGCTGGCATCTTTTAAATTCATAATCGATTCCCCCTTGCTTTCTAAAGCAGCTGCCTATGCACCTGCTGATCTATGTTGCTTGTTTTTCGGTTAGTTATAACTTACCACATCTTTCTAAGGCTGTCAATCGTTTCTTTGTTTTTTTATTCCTGGGTAATAGTGCAGTCTTTCGTAGATGAAAAGCAGATCCAAGGCTCAGTATCAGAATGCCATAGAAAATGACCATACTTGAGCGTTTTTACTGCTCTTGTATGGTCATTTTTCTGTTTGAGCCAGCTTGAAGCCGTCACTGGGAATCTACCTGTTTTCATAACTTCCTAAATGGCTTCTTCAAGCTGTGCCCTTCTTTTGTTCTGTACTATTTATGGTGTTGCATGCAGCTTGCTATTTCACTCTTACCTTCTTCGTCTTGCTATAAGCGCCATAGTAAGTTTTGCCGTCAATTGCCTTATAAGCGCGTACTTTTACGGTGTAAGTCTTGCCTTTCTTCAATTTCTTGATGGTCTTGGATGTGCCGCTTACTTTCACAGTCTTATACTTCTTAGCGCCTTTTACTTTATACGCAATCTGATATTTGGCTCCGGACTGAGCTTTCACCTTAACGGTCATCTTTTTCTTGCCGGCTTTCAGGCTCTTGATCGCTCCTTTTGCCGGTTTGATTGTGAAGGTTTTGCTGATGGAACCGGAGTAATTTCCTCTGGCTGTGATGGTTACCGTTGCTTTGCCGATCGCTTTGTTGCCGCTGTAAGCTACCGTGTAATCCGTTCCTGCAGCCAGTGTTCTTCCGGCAGCAGTCACATTCACAGGCTGGGTGATGGCCTTGCCTGTATAAGTCTTGTCGGAAATTCCTGATACGGAGGCACCGGATATCGATCTGGCTACGATCTTAAAGTTCACGGTCTTGCTGCCCGTATAGGCGCTGTTATTTTTGGCAACAACTGTTACAGACGCAGTGCCCACACTGCCATTGTCCTTAAAGAACAGATCATAGTTGTCAGCAGTTACTGCGTTTCCAGCTTTATCCTTAACGCTTACGGCTGGCTCGATGGCACTTCCGGTGTAAATCTGATCCGCTACGTTTACAGAAGCGTACATCAGTTTCTGTGTATCTGCTTTTTCTTTTTCTGCCGCAGCTTTCTGATCCGCATAGGCCTGCATCAAAGCGCCCAGCTCATCATATCGTTCTTTAAAGGTCTTTTCTGCCGTTTCCGCATCAGCGATATGGAGCTGATTATATGCCTCGATAGCTGTCTCCACAGCCTCTGCATTTTCGTCGGTTACTTCTTCCACTGCTTGAACAGCTTTGAAAGCCGCTTCTGCTTCGTTGAAGGCTGCCTGGCCGATTGCTTCCTGATAGTCTTTAATGGCTGCTTCTGCTGCCTCTAATGTATCGCCATTGCTTACTTTGTCTGCCGCATCCGTATCCAGTTCTTTCAGCTCATCGTAAGCAGTTCTTGCCGCCTCTGTATTTGCCAGCACCTCGTTTGTAATGGCATCGGTATCTCCAATTGCATCGATCAGTGCATCAACATAAGCAGCTTCCGCTGTCTGCAGGTCGCCAAACGTATCGACGTCTGCCTGGGCATCTTCATCCAGCAGATTGTTATAAGCGCTTCTGGCCTCACTCAGCGCCTGTTTGTCGGCTACGCTTCCGGTGATTGGAGCCGGAAGATTTTTGATCAGTTCTTTTACATGGTCAATGGCCGTATCAAAATCGGTGATGACGGTTACTGCTCCGTTGTAAAGAGCCATGATCTCAGCAGACACCTGGCCCTGCTGCATTTCTGAAAGAGCTTCGTATGCGGTTTTAACCTCTTCAACCACAGTTTTATTTGTATAAGCAACTGGATCTAACTCGCCGAGCTCCTCTGTTACCTTTGTTTCAAAATCGGTCACCGCCTTGGCCGCTGTGTCATAATCGGATCTGGCTGTTGTCAAATTATTAGCGTTTGTAACACTTGATGACGCTGCCGAAGAAATTTTGTTAAATTCTGCTTCTGTGGTTTCCAGCTGTGCCTTTTTGGTTACATAGTTGTCAGCATCAATGGTACCCAGATCTTTGATCAGCCCAACTACTTCAGATGCTTTGAAACCGTCATAAGCCGTTCTTGCATCTGTCAGCACCTTCAGGTTTGTAATCGCATCATCCTCTACTCCTGCAGCATTGAGCTGGGAATAGAGTTCTTCCGCTTCCAGTAAAGCATCGTATTTTTCATTGTAGTCGCCAATTCTAACGTCTCCAATGGCATTGATCTTCTCAATCAGCGCTTTTGTCTGATCGTCCAGAGCCTTGCTTGTGGGAATCTTATCGATAGCCTCTTTTGCCTCTGCCAAAGCAGCTGCCACCGCTTCCATGGAATCCGCATTGTTAATGGCTGTTTTTCCATCGTTCTTTGCATCTGTTACTGCTGTCTGCTGGTCAGACGCATAATCATCGATACTGGCAACGCCTTCCGGGAAGTATGCGTCCAGTTCTTTTGCAGCTTTCTCCTGCTCGCTTGCCAAACTTTTTTCAGCGGTTGTCTTGATGGCATCGATTGTAGACTGGAGAGTCGTATATACCCCATCCATCTCCGCGTTTACAGCTTTTCCATCTACTTCGGTCTTTGCAGCCTCCTTAGCCTCTGTGACCGCAGTCTGCTCGTCCTGGTCGTAATCATCCAGGCCGTTTGTTGCCTTTTCCGGGAAATAGGAATCGATCTCCTCCTTAACCGCAGCTTTATGCTCTGCAATCGTGTCCTTGGCATCTATGGCTGCAATCGCTTCTTCCTGGAGCTTGATGATATCCGCTGCCGTAGAGCCGCCTGCAAATGTGGCCTTACTAATTGCGTCCAGCGCATTGGTTCTGAGCGTTTCAACTTCGCCCTTAACAGTAGTATCATAATCCGCTTCCTTTGCCGCTTCTTCTCCATTGGTTCCCCAATAGCCGGTCAGCGCATCGGTTGCCGCTTCTTTGGCTTCGTCAAATTTATCTTCTTTGGTTTTAACCTGATCGATCTTTCCTTTGGCTGCATTAAGGGCCTCGTCAACTGCATCTGTTGTCACAGCCTCATCGATGGCGGCATTGCCTTCAGACCGGATTTGATCAATTGCTGCTCTGCCTTCGTCATCAAAATCGCTGTGTTTCTCACCGCTATTTCCCCAATAATACTTCAGATCATCCTTAGCATCTTCTTTTGCTTTCGTAAGCTGGGCCTCATCCGTCTGCTCAACGCCGGCCGGCGCCGGAGCATCTTTCGAAGCCGTCCCTGCGAACGCTAACGACGGAAACATTGTCACCGCCATAGTAAGGGACACTACTGCGGCAATCAGCTTCTTCTTCATAAGTTCATCCTCCTTTAAGTTACGTTTTATAGTTGTTTAGTTTTTCTAAACCAACGGAGTAAAAAAATATTCCGGTATGCGTTCCGGCGGGATTTCAAGAATATCAATCGCCAGTACATCAATTTCTTGTTGTGTGAATTCCGCCCGGTTACTCATCTTTAACGAGTACGCACGCTCGGAAATGCCCAGGGTTCTGGCTACGTCTCCATAGGACAGACCCTTTGCGTAAACTCCGCTTATAATTTTGGAATAGTCAAAAACACAAGTCATAACCGTACACTTCTTTATCCGTAGTTTAGTTTATCTAAACCAATTATACTATGCCCTCAGGAAAAGTCAATCGTTTCTTGCTCCATGTTCCCGCATTTTTTGATGTCACTGATTTGGCGCAGGTTATGGACCCGTGTAAACATTCCGTGATATTATCGGCTAAAAGTTGATGTTTTGGGCAAAGAATATTATAATAAAGAAGTATTTGAAAGTGGGTGTATACATGGTAGAAAAAGTTGATTTTTCGAAACGGCTGAAGGCGGCCATCGACGAAAAAGCGATTCGGCAGACTGAGCTTTGCCAAAAAACCGGCATCGGCAAGAGCGCAATGAGCCAATACCTCAGCGGTGCATTTAAACCGAAGCAACAAAATTTATATAAGCTGGCTCAGGCTTTGGGTGTTTCTGAGGCCTGGCTGATGGGATACGATGTTCCAAGGACGCGCCAGGAGGACTCCGGCAAAGAACAGGACACGTTTTATTTTTTGGCTGAAGATGACAGCATGATCGGCGCTCACATCCCTGCCGGGGCCCGCGTTTTAATCAAGCGAAGCCAGCATATAAAAAATCAGCAGATCATCGCCTGTATGATGGATTCTGCCATTCAACTGCGCCGGTTCAACAAGATGGGCGAACACGTGATCCTGACCCCTGAGAACAGCGGTTATTTACCTGTTGTTATCACTGAAAAAGAATTTGATGCCCAGGAAATCACCATTCTGGGCGTTGCCAAACAAATCATAATCGATTTATGAGCGCCCCAGATATTCAAGAAATCCTTCCCGCAGGAAAAGAGAGATCAGCTGCGTCCGGGATTTGACTTCTGTTTTGTTAAAGATATTGGAAATATGGCACTTGACCGTATTGGGCGAGACGTGGCGCCGGCGGGCGATTTCTTCGGTAGAAAGCCCCTGGCAGATCAGCTCAATGACCGCTCGTTCCTTGGTAGTTATACCGTAGTGGTACTTGAGCAATCGGTCAACCGCTTCCTTATCTTTACTATGTTTTTCCTTATCCGAATTGAGCACATTCTGCAGATGGGGAAGCAGCCTTTCCAGAATATAAAGATCTCTTTGGGAAAAATCACCCTTACGTTCGCTTTTGTACAGGGTCACAGCTCCCATCAGCCGGCCGGCGCTGATGACCACCACCCCGGCCACGCTGCTCAAATCAAACTTTGACAGGTATTCCCTATAGAACTGGGAGCCCTTTCGAATCTTGGCGTCAATCAAATCCGACTCCCGATATGCGAGAGATTCGTGATAGGCAAACAGCCAGCTCACGTAGTCAATCTCGTAATACTTGGTCTCATACTCCCTTAAAAACGCCTCTTCCTTTTCCTTATCAAAAATGCTGACCACCACCGGGTCAGTCAGGGGATGCCGGGAAGGCCGGTCATTTTTCGCCAAATTAAAATCTGCCAGATCAAATTGAATCAAAGCCATCAGCCGCGTCAAAAAGGCCTTTCTCATGGCCGCAGCATTACCAATGCCATAGAGCTCGGCAACCAGATCGTTGAGCAATTCCCATTCTTTTGTGTTCAGCATATTTTTTCGCTTTCTTTCTAATACTTTCCTACTAGAGAAATCCAGATTTCTACTACTTATTGATGTTTTTTCTATCATATAATACCCATATACTTATGTCAAACAAAGATATTTTGGAGGTAGAAATTATGAACATTCCGTATTGGCGGGAAATTTATACGACGAACATCAACCAGGCCGACGTCTGTGTCCTGGGTATTCCTTTTGATGGAGCGGCCAGCGTGGGCAAGGGCGCTGCGCTGGCGCCGGATGTGATTCGAAACTGCACGAAGGTCCTGCCGCCTGTCAACAGCGCCGGGACTCGCTTTCCTGAGGTAAGGGTTTATGATGAGGGAGATGTGGAGTTTTCTCTGGATTGGGGAAAATTTTTCGAACAGGTGGAGCATCAGGCTCTCAAGCTGATGGAATCAGGCAAGTTCTGCATATTCATCGGCGGCGACCATTCTGTCACCATTCCCCTGGCAAAGGCTTACGCCCAATATAATGCCGGCAGAAAAATCGGATTTATCCATTTTGATTCCCATCCCGATCTCTGCAACGAATATGAGGACAGCCGCTGGTCCCATGCCTGTCCTTTGAAGCGGGTAGTGGACGAGCAAATCGCGCCGCGGGATCTGGCGCAAATTGGAATCCGCTCTTATGAAAGCGAAGAGCTGGATTTTTATCAAGCCCATCCTGAACTTCTGCTGATCAAAGCCCAGGATATCTTCAAAAACGGCTATCAGGAAGCGATCGAGCAGATCATTGCGCACTTCAAAGGCTATGATGCCATCTATCTGACCCTGGATATCGATGTGCTGGATCCGGCCTATGCGCCAGGCACCGGAACGCCGGAAGCGGGCGGCTTGTCATCGAGGGAGCTGATGGAACTCATCAACCAGTTGATGGACCGGCTGCCCATCACTGCCATGGACCTGGTGGAAATTTCCCCGTCTCTGGATACGGTCAACCAGATTACCTCCTGGGCCGGGGCCAAAATTATTTATGAGGTTCTGGCAAAGTTTGCCCTGTAAAGATGAAAAATCATCGCAAACTTAGACCAAAACAAGCTGGAGCGATCATTTTGCTTTTCACCTTTTATTAGTCTAACCAAAAGAGGGCCCTCGGGCCCCCTTTTTTCGCCTGCCTTAATCCCCCAAAGCAAAGAAACCGCAACATATGCACGGTTTCTTCACTGGTATTATTGTGTTCTCCGTCTCGATATCACTGCACCATACATATTGATATTTCAACCTTTTTGTTTTTTGAAATTTGTAATTTTCGCTTATTTTTTATATCACGTATGAAAAACAGTACGTTTTTAGTACGTTTGCTTTTTTAGCTACTCATTTTGATTTGTATAAAATCTGCATATATATAATGTAAGAACGATGCAGCGATCAACAAAAAAAGACACATTGCGCTTAACATGAACACTTCGCTACGTGTCTCTTGAAATCTGTACAGTATATGATATAATTTTTATGACGGGGAGCGGTGGCAAGCCCGCCTTCCCTTTTATGTGTGCCTGCTGTTTATTCAGCAGGTTTTTCCTTTGGTTTATATTGCTCGTCCCCTGTCTCAATGTACAGGATGAAATCATTTATGCTTTTTTC
>CABJAP010000028.1:0-1109 GCA_902363595.1 Clostridia bacterium
CAGCCCTTTATTTAACTTTTCTATTCCATTACTCATTCTCTTTCCTTTCCCACCCCTCCGAGCGGGAGAGGTGTCTTTATTTATACTTGCTATACTGTCAGATCAATGCCTGCGGCCTGGGCGGCTGCGATGGTTTCGGGGGTGATGAGGTTTGCTAGGGATGTTACAGCGCTGTCGGCGGTAGTCTGTGCCTTTGATATATTTGATCTCATCGTATCCATGTTTGAGTCCATCACGGATTGATTTTTTTTGAGCTTGCCAAACAGCACCGCAAGCGTGTCGCCGGTCAGGATTTCTGACTTTGACGATGCCGGTGTAAATGTAATTGCCTGAGCGGAGATATTTGCAATCGTCCCCGCTGGCCCCTGCGGACCAACATCCCCCTTGTCGCCTTTATCGCCCTTGTCGCCTTTGTCACCTTTTAGCCCTTTGATACATCCAACATACACCCATTTAGCCACGCTTGCGGCCCCTGCCACGGTGCAGCGATATACGTTGCCCGTACCTGTATTGAGATAGTAATCATCCAAGGCGGCCGCTGTCACGCCGCTGCCGCTAAAAATCGTAGCTGTCGTAGCCGTGCCAGTGATCTTATTGCCCGAATACCAGACAGAGCCGTGTTCTCCTCTTGCTCCCTGCGGGCCTGTTGCGCCGGTTTGTCCAGTATTCCCCTTGTCACCTTTATCGCCCTTGGGGCCCTTGATGTTACCTATCAAAGTTTTTGCCATTTTGATCTCCTTTCTATGTCAAAAAATATAGCGCTCCTGTTGCGCTATCATACTCAAAATCAGGCGCTCCGCCATCCGCATGATTGGCCCACAAATTCCCGTCTGGATCAACCGACATTGTAAAAAATGAGTTGACCGGTGTAGTAACACCACTCTCGCCGGGCGGCCCTTGAGGTCCTGTAATGCCTGCCGGGCCTGTTGCGCCAGTATCACCCTTATCGCCTTTTTCTCCTTTATTCCCGGTATTCCCCTGCGGTCCAGGCGGCCCGATAAAGTCTCCAGCATCGAGTTTGCTCTGTACAGTATTTTTAACCTGCGTAGCCGCTTCTGCCGCCCGATCTGCGTTTGTTGCTGCGGTATTTGCCTTTACTGCCGCCTGAT
>CABJAP010000028.1:1161-23685 GCA_902363595.1 Clostridia bacterium
TGATTTTGTAATCGCCTGTGTGGCAGACTGCAAAACGGTTTCTGCGGATTCTGCAACCGCATCAACTCCGGCTGTTGCTTTCTCAGCGACCGAGATCAAGCTTCCTCTCACCTCTTCGCCGTAGATTGCTTCTCTAAAATTCGCAATCTCCTGTGATATATCAATCTTTTCCAAGTGCCTTCACCTCACTTTCCAGGGCTGTTATGCGGTTGTTTTGACTCTGCACAACCTTTACAAGGTCCGCAATGATCTGATCATATTGCAGACATGCTATTTTTTTAGCTGTATTGTTTCCTTGATTAAGGTCCATTTCCGTATATACTGCCCAGTCCGTTGTCATTGACGCTTTAACATCCTGCGCAATAAATCCATGACGGACCACATTTTGATCCGATTTATAGACAAACTCTACCGGATCAAGGCTATAAATAAATCGTTTAGCCTCATCCTGATCTAACGATTTAATTTTTGTTTTTAACTCGCGATCAGATGGAGACGTGATAGTTCCCTGCGTGTAAATATCTCCGTTTCCGTAAATTGACATGATGTAATTTAAATATTCATCGCCAACCTTAGATTTTTGTATGGAGAATATCGCAGTTCCGGCCCCAGATTGTTGTAGGTATTTTTGTAAATACACACGATATAGATCATCGTCCGCATTTATATAGTCCGAAAAAATAGAAGTGTCGTTTATGGTCCAGCCCCCAACCGTGCCGGCTTTCAACTTTGCCGCCCGGATAAAGTCAGCAACCAGATTCCCATCGATTGTCCAGGCGTTTTCGTATGGACCATTAATGCCGTTACGGGAAAATCCAATCCCATTTTTGTTGATCTGGATCACATTTACGGCCTTGTCTTTGCTCGGGTCGTCCATAATCAGCAATCGCTCCGGGCGGTCACCTGGCGGATCGAGGATCAGGTAGCCGCCCGAGCCTCCGGAAATGATGCTGACCTTCTCGTTTGTATATTGCTTCGCTTCAACCTGCCCGGAAACGACCGTTCCGCTGATTTTGTCGGTCTCACCGCCGAGCGTGACCTCAAACTTATCCGGCTCAAAGAGCGGCCTCGTAATCTCATTGACCTGAAACGTGTCGTCAATATCGTGCGGCTTAGAGAGCATCTGCACCTTATAGCCGATTTTAAACTCATCGATTGACCGGTCCAGCAGGCTCATGTCAATCGCCGTGGCCTGGATTGTATATTTAGGCTTTGATACCTCCGCAAGCGTCTCCTTGCCTTTTACCAGCAGCTCGCCCTCATCCTCAACATCGTCAAAGATAACCGTGCCCCAGATCAGGCCGTAGAGTTTGGCGGCCTCCTCATTGACCAGGTAGTTTTTTCCGTCGTTTACGTCCTCAATCGTGATCCGGTCGTTTGCAATTGCCTTGCCGAGCGGGATCAGGGCCGTTTTGATATCCGTGCCCTTACTGTTCTTTGTCACCTTCAAAAGATTTCGCCCGAAGGTGATCGGCTGCGTTGAGACATGCGTATATTCCTTGATGTAGTCCAGGTATCTCACGCCGTCGCTTCTCCGTACAACAAAGTGACCGCCGTACTTTGTTCGTACATTGTCCAGGGCCGCCTTGGTAGTCTGATAGTCGTTATTGATCCTGGCCGTGTCGGCGTCCTCTTCCTCCTCCACGTAAACATTCCCAAGCTTAAACTGTTTCCATCCGTCTACCTGCCGGTTGTGATTGTCAATTAAAAACTCCAAAAACTCAATCAGTACAAAATCCTCATCGTAGGGCTGCTGGATACTGTCAATCAGATAGCCCATTTCGCCCTCGCAGACAATCGTGCGGGTCTTATCGTTTTCATCGTCGCTGTCAATGACCCGCCCTTCCCAGATCGGGTCGTGATCCTGATAGATACAGACTTGTGTTTTCATCTGTATCAGAGCGTCATACGTTGGGTGGTTTGGGTGGATGTCAAATGTAAACGAGTCGATCTGGTCAAGCTTTTCCGACAGCATAGGATTGACGATCTGCCGATCATCTGCTCCGGGCACATGCAAGTGTGTGCCATCTGCGGTTATGTAATACATTTATAGTTTCCCTCCTCTGTAGTCAATCGTCACCCATCCGTGGCCGGTAAAGGTTAATCTCGTCTCCTTGTCATGCAAAATGATATAAGGCACTTCCAGCGGCATATCTTTTTTGAGCTGATATTTCCAACTCTCGCATTCCACGGTCATATCCTGTGTCGGCGTAAAAACCGGGATGCAGGGCCGGACGGTCGGCGGGATTGTGACAACAAGCTCCCCGTCAACCCGCAGGTCCTTTGCCGTCCGAATCACGCCATCAGGAAAGGAAAACGGGTCAAAAAGCCAATCCTCTGCCGAGCTGGTCATTTCAAATTTGTACGGATTCACGTCGCCGGACAGGGTGATCGTGCTTTCAGCTTTACTGGATTTTTCAGCGTTAAATTTCAGCCGGCCCTCATAATAAAAATGCGGGTCCAGATCAGAGACGATCCGGTACCGCTTGCCATGTAGATAATTCGCAATCTGGCTCTTTACGACCTCATACTCAAAATAATCTTGGTCCGCAGATTCAAAATTGAATTCCACGGCTCGCTGGTCAAAAGCCACATGGCCTGTCATGGCCTCCGTGAGGTCCAACACTCCGCTGCTGCCCGGTACTTCCACCTCTTTTAGCTGCGGCTCCGGGAACCCAATATTATAAGGCTCCAACCATCGGAGCCCCCAATCTTCGTAGGTATGTTTTTCTCCAATTTTTAGCCCCAGCATTATCTTCGCTCCTTTCGTTTTGCGATCTTCCCAAGCTCCTCATCCGTAAAAGTAGCCATTGCTTTTGCGGCTTCCCTGCCGTCGATATCGGAATGGACATGGATTTCATATACAACCCGCTGTTCTGATCGTTCCGGCTGCTGTGCTTGCAGTTTGACGATCTGTGTCTGCACAGATGCAGGTACCCTGCTCTGCTCTGCTACAACGGCCGCCTGCATCTTTGCGTACATTGCACCGGCGTCTAGTTTAGCTGCCGCAAATCGGTCCGCATACGTCTGAGCCACCTTGTCGGTTGTCTTATAGAGCTGCTTCGCCTCTTTCTCGGTTCCTACCTCGGCGCCGACCATCGACAACTTTCCGATCTCCTTAAATACGCGTGACGGCGACCTGATCCCCAAGGACTTTTTACACTGCTTTATAACCGTTTTACAGATGTCCTTGATCGCCTTTTTCGATTTTTTGCTCTGGCTTTTCAGGCCGCTCGCAAATGCTTTTCCGACGTTTTTGCCGAGATTGTTCATCTGCGTCTTGAGCTTGCCCATTTCCGTGTTAATAGCATTTGAATAGTTCGTCTGAATCGTTTGGATGTCCTGGGCAAAAAACTCTGTCGAGATACTATTCGCAAGGGCCTCTTTCTGCCGCCATTGCTCCACGTAAGTTGCAAATTGCGTATTACTCAGAGCAAGTAGCTGCTGCATGTAAGCGTTCGCATCATTCACACCCATGCCAAGGATTTCTTCCATCATTGACTCGGGTATGCGGCCTTTCAGACTGTTCAGGCCGTTTTGATACTGCCTCATCTGATCGATGTCACTCTGTAGACTTCCGAGGGTATTCGTGTTTAAATATTGATCTTCAAGGGCTTTGACTGTGGCCTGCTCACTTTTCCACTTGCTCACATACTCGTCAAACTTGCCGTCCTCCATTTTGAGCAACTTGTTCATATATGAGTTCGCATCCGACACGCCCATCTTGAGGATTTCTTCCATCAGGTCATCCGGGATTTTCCCCTTGATCGCCGTGATGTTCTTTTGATATTTTTCAAGCGCCTTGACGTTTCGGTTTAGGGCTGCCATCGGATTGCCACTACTCACGGCATTGAGCCCGGAGAGGTTTCCGGTTTTGGAGACCAGCAGATCGCCGGTGTCCATCAGCTTGTCGCGCATAGCCTCCCGCTTTTGGATCAGCTCATCATATTTTGCCTGGTAGGTATTTGACAGCTCTTCGATGTTTTTTTCAGCCTGGTCAATTAATTTCTGGCTTTCCTGTTTTAATGCGGACTCGTAAGCTTTTAAAATCTTCGATGATGCAGATTTCGCAGCAGACTGTTCGCTTTTATGCTTCTTTTTTAGTGCTTTCAGTTCGGCCTGATATGCCTTTTTCTGCTTTCCGGAAGATTTCTTGATCTTCTTTTCGAGTGCCTGCTCCTCTTTTTTGTCTGCTGTAACAATTGATTTTTGTTTGTTTTCGAGAGTTTTTTTCAGGCTGTTGACTTCGCTTGTCTGGCGGGCGTCTATTTTCGACGTGAACGAGTCTGTAAAGTTCTTGCCAATGTCAGCAAAATTCCCCGTTGTGGCTGCTTGTTTTGCAGCATTGACAGTGCTGCTCATTAAACCGGAAGTTGTAGATATAAGATTATTTTTCTCCGAATTGATACCTGCAACCACGCCAGCAACCATCATTTTACCGACTTCATTTTTAAATTTTCTTGATGGAGAATGGCTGTCAATTTCTTTTTTTGCAGCCTCCAAAGCATCTTTTGCCATTCTTGCAGCAGCTTCAATCAGTTTTGTATTAATGCCGCCTGCTGCCCCGGAGTCAATTGCTTCACCAATTTTTTTCGCTTCTTTTCCCTTCGCTTCACCCTTCTTATTTGCCGCTTCAACGACCTGCTTCATCGCTTCGCTTGGCTTCGTCTTGCCAGATTCAATGCTCTTTTTCAGGGCGTTCAAGGCTTCTTTGCCGCCCTTGTCCGCTCCCTTATACAGTTCATTAAATTGTATAAGGGCCTGCATTTCATCAACTGCCTTTTTGGGTTTTAGCTTGCCGCTTCGCAAGTTCTTTGCAAGCGTGTTAACTGCTTTTTTACCGCCTTCGCCTGCGGTTTTTGACAATTTGCTGAATGTGCCAACGTTCTGTACATCCTCAACGCTTTGCACAACGCCATACTTGCCTGCGCGGATACCCTCAGCAAGCTTGTTGCTGATTTTCAAGCCGCTGTCTGCCATCAGAGCAATAAAGGCGTCTGTACTCCGCATGGCCTCTTCCCATTTTAAGGAATCAACCTGTATGCCGTTGTAGTATTCAACCTCCCTATTTGCTGCGTTCAAGTCTTTTTGCAGGTTTTTAACTGACTCATCGGCCTTGTTAAACTCCTCAATCTTACTTGCGTATTCGGAACTCATGACTTTCCCGCCGCGGCCGTTGGCAATATATTTTTCGCTGTCAGGAACAGAATCAAGCGCTTGTTTTGCATCGTCCCGTGCATCCTGCGCCTTTTCCATCTCCCGCTGAAGCTTCATCTGCTCGGTCAGTGCTTCCGTGGCCGCTGTCTCCGCAGCTTTTGCCCTGGCATGGGCCTGTACTGCCGCTACGTTATTCCAAAGTTCATCGGTATTTTTATTCAGTTTGTCGTTTTCCTCATCGTATTTGAGATTGAGGTCCGGCATTAGCTTATTGAGTTGATCCACATAGCTCTTTAATCGAGCTTTCTCGTCAGCCGTTTTCCTTGTCTTTTTAGCCAGTGACGAGATTCTTCCAGTCAAATCAGACGCCGCTGCCGCCTCAGCTTCTGTTGATTCAAACGACTCTTCTCTCGATTTCTTCGATTCCCTATATGCGTCCGACAGCTCTTTAACTTTTTCTGCCTGTTTGTCCACGGCGCTCGTGGCTTTGTCGGAGTTATCCGAAAATGTCAATAACGCTCCAGCCGCAAGCCCGACCAATGTAATCGCAACACCTACCGGCCCACCCATCATAGATAGCGCCGCACTGAACCCTTTCGTCGCGACTGCTGCAACCCCGGATGCCGCCGCGCTGGCCCTCTGCGCCACAGTGTAAGTGCCCATCTTTAGAGTTGACGCAGTGGTCGCCGCTTCGAGTGACTTTTCGACAGCAGCTTGATACACCTTTGAGGCAGATGCCGTTTTTGCGGTTGCTGTATTTAGTTTTGTTGCAATCGTGTTTGCAATCGTGGATTTTGTCGTCGCCTGTTGGCCGACCTTGACAAGTTTTAGTGCGGATGCAAAATTATCCATAAAGGAGCTTACTTTGAAGGCCGCTCCGACTCCGACAATTATAGGAATAGCACCAGAGCATTCTGCTGCTACCTGCGCCATTGCATCCGCCACTTTCAAAACCGGCTTCGCCACGGCTACCGCTGCCTTTGCGGTGTTCTTAAAGGCATTCCCGATACCTTTCGGTAAAAGTTCTCCGACGCCTTCTGCAAGGGCTATCGCAACCTCTCCTGCCGCCTCTGCGATCTCTCCTCGATTTTCTATAATCCCATCTGCAAGTGATTTGATAGTCTTGGCCCCGGCCTCAATCATATCCGGCGCCGCTTCTGCCATCTTTACAGACGCATCCGCAAGTACAGCCCCCGCCTGCTCTGCCAAACCGCTAAATCCATCTTTTTGGAATGCTATTTCAAGTGATCCGACCATATCTGTTGCGGTATCCACAACTCCACGCAAGGGGTTTTCGAGTGAATCGTACATGGATATTCCCAGATCAGTCGCAGTGTTTTTCAGGATTCCCAACTTGGATTCCAACGTTTCGTAGCGCTGTTTCGCCTCGTTGGCCAGTGCCGTATTTTCTTTCCATGCGCTATTGCCAGTTTGTAGTGCCTCCGTAAAGACGTCACTTGCCCCGGACGCTCTCAAAAGTGCGTCCCTCATGCGGATGTCAGAAAGCCCCATTTCGTCAAGCGTCTGGATTGCGGAACCGCCATTTTCGTTAATCTGTCCCAGTCCTTGTATAAAGGACAATACCGCGCCGGAAGCATCTTCCTGAAATGCCTTTTTAAACTCTTCTGCGGACATTCCGGCAACTTTGCCGAACTGTTCAAGTTCTTTTCCGCCCTTTGAGGATGCCAGGTTCATTTTTGACAGCAAGGTTGAGAACGCTGTCCCTCCTGCCTCTGCCTCGATACCCACGGAAGATAACGCCCCAGAAAACGACATGATTTGCGCCTCGGTCATTCCAACCTGCGAGCCAGCACCGGCAATCCTCAGAGACATTGCCACAATTTCAGATTCCGTTGTAGCCAAATTATTACCAAGATCAACAATTGTAGCTCCTAAACGGTCAAAATTCTCCTGTGGCATACCGGTGATATTCGCAAGTCTGGCAAGCGATGTTGCCGCATCTTCCGCACTCATGTTCGTGGAGTCGCCCAGCATGGTCATGGTTTTGGTAAAGGATAGCAGGGATTCATTTTTAATACCCAACTGCCCGGCTGCTTCGGCTACTCCTGCGATCTCTGTCGCTGCGGTTGGCATTTCTTTTGCCATGTCCCGGATACCCTGCCTGAACTCCGCAAGCTCCTGATCGGATGCGTCAACAGTCTTTTTTACACCAGCAAATGCAGATTCAAAATCAATACCTGACTTGACCGCAAGGCCAGCCGCCCCCGTGAGGGCGGTCCCGACCCCTGCAATCGCTTTGGTTGTTACCCCAAGTCCTGCCTTTGCTACTTTTCCAAGTTTTTTTAGCCCCGCCTCTATTCCACTTTTATCTAATCCTGTTTCAATTATGACTTTACCGTCAGCCAATTCGCCCACCTCACTTTTATAAAAAAAAGCAAAGTAGGCTGGCTTAGCTGCTACGACGGCGCTTACCTATACTCTTCCCTTTGCTGGTATTTCAACTTTATTTATTTTTTTGCACCGCGGACATTTGACTTCAATTTTTCCATATTCGGCAAGTAGCAAGGTATGCCCGCAGTGCTCACATCTTACTTTTACAATTCCACTTCACCTCGCTTAGCTGCCCCGGACAGATCGCCTCCATTTAGGAGTATCTGGCTGATCTTGTCCTCTCGTTCTTTCTGCTTCTCCGATTTCAGCGCCGGAAGAGCGTATTGTTTTTTCATTTTCCTGTAAAATGCCTTCTCATTTTTATCCATCCCTTTGAGGTCCGCTGTCCGATACTGCATAATCTTACAAATCTCACAGTCGTCTGAAAGCCCGTTAAATAAAGCTTTAAACTTCCACCAGTGCAGGTCGTCCTCGTAAAGATCGATTCGATACTGCTCCAAAAATGCAGCATAAATATACCTAAAATCATAGTTCAGATCGCAAGCCCGCACATTCGACCCCGCTCCGCCTTTCCCGGCCTCTTCACCGCACCGGTAGAACCAAAGAATGCTTTCCAGCGCAGATTCAAGGTCATGCGGGACGCCAGAAGGGTAGTATAGCTCCAGAATCTTATCCCAGGGCGGCTCATCCTCAATCAGCAGCTCCTCAAAACGCAAACCGGCGCGGAAATCCGTATTGATCGGATGATCCACGCCGTCTATCGTTACTATTTTAGGAAGAGCGATCATTTTACTTTTTTAGGGAGTTTTTCAATAAGGTCATTGTCATGCTCGCTGATTGCAACGTTGAGAGTTTCAAAGGCGCCGATACACGCATCAATATTGTAGTTCTCCCCAAGCGCACGAATAGCCGCCCCTTCTCCAAACATCTTGTCTATAAAGGCATATGCTTCTCTACATATCCCCTCAAACTGCTCTAATAAATCCCGTTGTTTTTTGTCACTCGCCTCATACTTCGCATCAATTGGCTTTGCTGCTTCAATGTACTGGTCAAGTGCGTCGCAATACCTCCTGCGGGTCGCTAAATCAGAAGCGTCAAACTGAAATGTTTCATTTCCGATTACTAACTCTTTCATGTGCTACCTCCTTATGCCCCTACAACTGCACTACCGGCGGGTGTAAAGGTCTTTGTGGTTGTATCAAAGGTTCCTTCTTCGATATCACCGATACCGTTCAGATTTCCTTCCACGCCCATCTCGCCATCGTTGTCCGGGAAGCTGGACACCTCAACGGCTACCCTCACGTGCCTTGCTCGAAAATTATTCTCTTTTCCCGTCACTGGTTCATCCAGATGCACGGTAACAAAGTCCCGTTCAGCTGCCTGTCCAATTTTCTGCGTCTGACCAATCTCAACAAAATCTTTAATAACCGCTTCGGACAAAATCTGATCCGCGGAAAAGGTTTTCACCCATTCATATCCGCTGATCGATTTCGATTTGCTTTTCATGTTGATATATTTTTTGTCAGCTACCTGCGCGCCGGGCTCCTCGTTGGCTTCTTTAAATCCGGTCCCCATCAGCTCGTAAGCGTCGCCAATTTTAACGTATTCCGCCTGATCGACTCTGTTTTTAACTCCTGTGTTTACTACACCATCTGCCATAATTTTTTACCTCCATTATTTCTCCTGTAAATAAACTAACCGGCACTGGATACGATACTGCGCTTTGTCAACGCCCGTATCATACGCATAGCCGGTTGATATAACTTCGATCTTCTTTGCTACCTGATTTTCTCCCAGGGCAGGTAACTTTCCCTCTTCGGTACACCGCTCTAACCACGCCGCAAAATCGTCAAAAAAACCGATATTCTCAAGATTCTGCTTTACATTGCTGCCGTATGCCTCCCGTGTGGAAAAAGCAAAAATGCACTGTCGGTCTGTATCGCCGTTTATGTACCGCTTCACAATCTGCTTGCCTGGCACCGCCTCGATCATGTAGGCCGTATCATCCTCGGCCAGGTAGTCTACCCCGATGCCCTTGTTAAACTCATCTAAGCACGGGCAGCCCTTTATAAACTCCCGGATTGCTCCAATTACATTGCTCATTTTTCCGCTTTCCCTCCGATAAAATTCGCTACGCCCGTCACGATTTCTTCGCCGTGGTCTGCCATCATCCGCTTATCCCACTCTTTTCCCCGCAGGCCCTTTCCCTTATTTTCATAATACTGTTTTTGGGCGTAGGGCTGCGGGTAAGTGATCTTATCCGTCTCAATCTGCTTTGTATTCTTCAATGTACCGGTATCCATCGGCACATACGGATCACAATGTCGGGCAACTTCATGCGTAAAAAAACGCTGCACTTCGCCGCCCTCTTCCAGACCTCTCCGCAAAAGGATTTCCTGCGTTGGATCGAGGTCAAGTTTTACCTTTACACTCATTTCGCTGTCACCTCCCAGTGCTGCATGTTCAGGCTGCCAAAATTGTTTGTCTCAACAGATACGATTGTCATTACATCGTCATACTGCTGCCGCAGCGCCTTCTCGTTGTGGCCCTTCTCTCCGGTCAGCTCAAAGTCAACCAGACCATGCACGACGAGATCACCGTTATTGAGTGTAAAATGACCGGCTCGATTTTCCGCCCGCTGGAACTCAACCGGCTTTAAATACCCGGCCGCATGCTCAAACGGGATGAAAATCACCGTCAGATCGGCGCTAACAAGGCCAGCTTCTCCGACACTTACCTTTTTCCCGTCCTCCCAAAAAACGCCGCGTATCTGCGTGCGCTGCCAGGTAGGGCCATCAGGGCCGGGGATTTGATTGTACAGCGTCATATCTGCGTTTGTGATCATTTCCCCACCCCACGATACAAAAGTCCTGTATGAGCTAAATATGGCTGTATTGCCGCATACATTTTCTTTTCTTCTGTCTTTCTTGTGTCGTAAGTTATAGACAACTTTCCAACACTTTCAGAGCTTTTCCCGCTGCTTTCTTCGTGTTTTAGGATCACCTCCGCAGCAGCGCACACTGCCATCTTTACATCATCTGTCACGCTCTCATGGTCAATGCGATGAAACGTAACCATATCGATAAAATAGCTTGCCTTTAAAGACAACGCACTAAATGCCGGTTCCGTTATGATCTGCCCGAGATACCTGTCTTTATAAAATCCGTAATCTGTGTATCCAGCCAACATGGCCATCACTCCTTTTCAGATTTCTTTGCAGCTTTTTTCTTCTCCTGTATCAGTTTGTCATAAGCCTCTGCCTTCTTCTCCAGATCATTAAGATGATCCAGGGGAATAATATCCCCCTGTTTCCATACTTTTGCCATGTTTACCCCCTTGTAATAATCCGTGCGATAGGGATTGCTTTATGTGGGAAATAGTCTTTTGAGCTTTCGTTGCTATTTGCAAGGCTCCATTTGCTCCCAGTTTCCAGCTGCGCGTCAGTCGGAGAAATGATGCTGTTATCCGTGAAAGAAATTCCATACGGAGCAAAAATCTTTCTCTGTCTGGAATACATAGTATCCTGACCGCCGTTCTTGGCTGGGTCTCTATCAACTTCATACGGTACTTTAGCCCCGCAATCAGTAAGTTCAATTGCTCCATCCCCAAGTACATAAGACGTGTACTTGGTATACGCCTCTGCACCTTCTGCTGCTGCCACATACTCAACCGGCATTGCATCGTCGACCAAAACTAATTTGCCGTTGATGATCGCCAATCCGGTCGACCTCTCTATACCGTCCTTATCCGTATATTTCAGATATTCCACAACCTTCATGTTTTCGAGGTTAGTCGCTACGGCACTGTGCATGATCGCAAGAGAGAATTTCGCCTTGTTGTCTCCGAGCGCCTGCTGAATCGCCGTGTTAAGCGTTGTTGCTTCAAACATTCCCATATCTCCCGCATTTGCCGAAATGTCATAAGTATGCCCATCTACGAATTTCTTGTTTTCGGCGCCTGTCATGCTAAAGATTCCCTTTAAAACAGATAGCAAAGTAAGCTGATCCACCTCGTCCCAGTATTCGCCAACCTGCTGTGCGACCTGTTCGAGGAAATCGACGCCCCCTGTGATATCATAGCTAAAATCTTTCTCAGTCCATGCGTCTGCGCGGCCTACGACGATCCTGCCCTGTGTATAGGTCGTGGAGGTGTTCGCCGTGATGTCCGTCCCGCCGTCATAATTCTGCCTCGATCCCGTAATTCTTGCAAAGATTGGGATGGTGGCATAGTTCCCGCCGACCTGATCTTTAAACTGCTGTGCAATATCGTCTCTGCGCCGGATTGCTCTCGACTTAATCAGCTCATTCCGATTAAGGTTCGGTGTTTTCTCAACATATTTTGCAAACACCTCCGGGTTAAAATTCTTTCTGTCAAAAATACTTGCCATGTTTTACCTCCTAAATTAAATCATCAATGTTCGCGTCCGGGTGTTCATTCTTGTAGATCATAGCCTCCGAAAGCGACATTTTTTCTTTTGGCTTTATTCCTCCTGTAGGTCTTGTGATAACCGGTTTTTTCTTGTCCTCTTCACTCACAAAAGCAGTTGGGTTCTTTTCGGCCAACTCTTTCATAAAATCATCAGCTCCAAGGAATTTGCCATCTTCAAGTTTTAATTCCTTTTCCCTGAACTGCTGCATCGCTGCCGCCTTTGCAAGGTCGGACGTAAACTCAAAACTCTCAAAATACTTTTCCGTCGCCCAGTCCTTTTTCATCTGCTCAAGTTCCGCCGAAGCTTTTTCCTGTGACGCTTTGTTTTCTTCCTCTAAAGCTTTGATCTTCTCTTTCATTGCCTCGGCATCACCGGCAACCTCTTTCAGTTCTTCCAGCTGCTTATCTCGTTCTTTAAGCTGCTCTTCAAACTGTTTCCTTCCTTCATTCACCTGATCGTATCTTTCTTTTGATACAAACAGATTTCCGATCTGATCCGAGATTGCCTTCTCGATTTCCTCTGTCCAGTTTTCACCTAAAATAGTTTTCAGCCATTCCATTATTTTTTCCTTTCTCCGCTTCCCTTTTTTCCCGGCCAGTCCCGGTATTGCGGCGCCCTGTTTCCCCGGGGCACGGGTAATTTTTTATATAACAAAAAACCAGCCGTTTTGACTGGTCTTAAGTAACCTGTTTTACATACATTCCGCTTGTTTAAATGCCTTGAAAAGTTTTGGAGACTGTAATGCTAACCAGTCTATCATTTCCTCATTTGTGGCCCAATTCTCCGTGCCCATTGAGGATCCATGCAGTCCAGATTCAAATAAAAATGCGTGTATGATCTCATGCCGAACTACTTGCTTCCGATAATTCATTAAATCCCGTACCGCATTGGGATCGTTGGCATGCTCTGTCATTTCGTCAACCACCAAAACGCATACACTGTGATCAAAATAGCCGTCACGGTCTTTTAACGTCGGATCGTCCGATTGTTTCCTAAACTCAATTGTATATTCCGTTCCTAATACGTCTACTTTCATAAAACCTCCTTAAACTTTTGCAATAAAAGACCCCGGGCCCGAAGGCACCGGAGTATGCTCTCTGATCTTATTTGCTATTTGCCGATCGTAATGGATTTTCCAAAATACTTTACAGCATTTGGAACATATGCAGCACCATTACCACGCTGCCCAGCTCCACAAGCCGTACATTCCAGTACACTGCCCATTGTCTTCTTGTTAAATACAAATTTAAGTGTTCCACCGCATTCTGGACACCGTAACGCGGCTATTTCGTCTTTATTTCCGTCAAACAATATGTCGTCTATATCTTCCCACGTTTTTTTAATCATTTCAAACCTCGCATTCTCAAATATCTTGCAATAACCCGATTAATATAGTCATGGCGAGCCTTGTCTCCTGCATTATTCAACGCCTTAAACCTCTTACTTTTATAATTCAGGGCTCGTATTAAAATTTTCGCTTCGAGCTGTTCGTGTAAAAGCGTGTCAATTAGCTCTAGGTCAGAAGCATTTTTCTGCTTACCGATTTGAATTGACGTTACATTGATCTCGCCCCACGGAAAAGACTTGTATTTCGTAACTCCATTATATCGCAACTTATTGTTTGCCGCCGGAGGAACAACAAAACGGATATGCGGGAGCGATTCTTTTATCACCCGATCAATTCTATCTTGTGTCACTTTTACAGCGGAATTTGCAGCCTTTAAACGCTCGTTCCGCCTTACTCTTATTATATCATTTTTGGGGCCTTGATTGTACTTTTTATTCGCCCAAGCTGCTTTTTGGCTGATGCTTTTTCCAAACTCGAGTAATTGATGACGTTCCGGCTTTATACGGATACCCGCAGCCCTGCTAAAGTCTTCGTACAGTTCTTTCTGCCGGTTCAGCTTAATACTGGCAGCAGTAAACTCTTTTTTCTGCCCTGCCGCATCATACCCGACCAGCTCCCGCTTTGTCTGCCTGATTCTCGTCTCAAGCTCCCGCTGCCGTTGTGTGGCCTCATAATAAGTATAACGCTTCCCGTCATATGTAAATGGAGGCGGGTCGATATTGCGCAATTGCTCATCGGTATAAGCCCTGGTTGATATCCCTGGAAAAAACGCAAAATAGCTATGCCGACAATTCCAGCCGCCGAGTCCCGGGCCTGTCCCGTAGCCGGTAGCAGATACAAAATCAGGATAGCCGCCTTTTGCCCCGCCAACATGATAAACTTGCCCTTGCCAGAGCTGGTGCTCCGGCCGCGCTCCCATGTGCGCGGTTGTCTCTACATACTCCAGCCCTAAATCGTCCATAATCTGATCGGTCATGCGCAAGTTGAGCTGGTTCGTGCCGGTTAAGATCGCCCGGCGTGCTGCCACATCTACTCGATTAACATGCCCAGTGGCGTAATCTACATACCTCAGCCCGCTACTTGCCATTTCCTTGACCGCATACCGGGTTGATGTTTTCCAGTCCATCACGCCGGTTGTAAGCCGCAGGGTGGCCTGATTTAAGGTATCTTGATAAAAACGTGCAATCGGTTTAAATACAATGCCATTTGCCTGCTGTACGGCAAAGCCCATGCTCCGGGTCAGATTTTTAAAATCGCTTTGTGTCTGCCGAATACCAGCCCCAAGAATATGTGTCAGCGTTGCTGATTTTGCAAGGTCAATCGGGTTATATCCGGCTGCCTTATAGATCACATTGTCAGCAGCAATGGACTCATCAATCGCATCCCGGATCACATTATCAATATCTCCTATTGCCGAGTCAGTTACCTGATTAATGATCCGCTCAATGCGGTTTAGGTCCGTGCCCATGCCAAGAGCCTTATTTAGCTCCATTACAGATGTGTCCGTAAGCCCGCCCTCTTTGGCAATTCTTCGGGCAATGTCGGCTATGATAAAATCCTCTAAGTCCTGTAACTGCTGCACAAACGACTCAGGGATTGCTTTTAATTGCTCAGGAGTTAGCATTTACATCACTCCATATCATCCGGGTCCTCTGTAAGTTCCCTCCGCTTTGGCATCATCTTCAACGCCTCATCTTCGGTGACCCCGTATTTCTCCATGATATATAGCTCAGGACGGATAATGCCGGACGCAACATCAACTTGCATAGAGGCTAATTCCTCTTTTTTGTCCACGATAATCGAATCGTCCCAGTTAAAGCTGACCTCGTAGTTATCTGTAACCGGAAGATCGTAAATTTGACCGATCTTGACCATCGCATACAGCAATTCTTCCAGCGCCGTCTGTAGCGCTTTTTGTGTATCGCTAATCATTTGCCAAGAGCGCTGCTTAGACGACTTTATTTCCTCCGCAGTCTTATCTACGTTCTGCGGGTCCGACAAAGTGCCATAGGCCAGGCCACAGTCAAATTCCACACGCTTTAAGATGTTATTTAAGCCGTTAAATAAACTTGTGTCCCGAAATGCAGGTGAAAACACCTCAATAGCCTTACCTCTTGCGCTGTCATGGTCAAAGGCCCGATAAAGCCGCTCTTTTCCTTCCGGCAATATCCATTCATTAAATTCGTTTTTGTTGAAACAATCTACGGACGCATGGACCGCCAGTTCGCCGCCTTCAAATTCCCACAAAATCCGCGACCACTGCTTGTCTGCCTCTTGAATGTTTTTGACCGCCCTGGAATATGCGGATACGCCAAGCGGAGAATTTGGGTCAGTCGTATTTGCCAGCGGCACCTTAAAATATCCGAATAAACATTGCTCAATATTGGAAATTTCCAGCTCCGGTTCAAGGTCGGCCCATTCATCCACGGCGCTCAATTCTATCTCTTCGCCAAGTGTCTTTATGTCCGCCGTATCCTTTGTTGTGCTCACATACGCCTTGTTTGTAATGCGGTATGTCTGATCTTCTAGTGTGTGCCGCTCAAGTCTGGTATACGTCTTTTCTCCATCAATTTTTGTTTCTGCAAAAACACAATCCGTAATTTGTTTTCTGCCATTAAAGGCGATGGGGAAAAAACTATCTGCCTTAGATGCCTCGACCGCAATGTGATTGCCGTCTACGTAAGGTTTAAGGATTAACCCCCCGCCAGCACATCCATGCTCGCAATTTTCGCGTATATGGTTCAGCACTTCTTGGTATTCCTCGTTGAGATAGTCGCAGCCAGATACTTCTGATTCCAGCTCCAGGGTTGTTAATCGCGCCACCTCTGACGCAATATCGGCAGCAAGCCCCATGCTCTGTGTATTATCATCAAGCCACGGCGCATTATCTGCAAACATCTTAAGCCACAGGTTTATGCCCTCCGTCATTTCCCGACTGATCGCTATATCAACATCAAGCTCTTTTTCAATTTTTCTAACATCAAACATCCGCATCACCTTTTCCACAAAACCTTTTATTCTCTCGAACATTACTGCCCCCTTCTGCGCCATACCTCTTCCATCGCGTACCGGATCGCATCAATATGATGGTTATCGCGGTCAGGATACCCTGATATGACTTGATCATCTTTATCTCGGTCATACTCGTAATTTAAAAACTCTTCGGCTGTATGTGGCGTCCGTCTATTGTCGATCACGATCTCACTTAATGATTGCAGCCATTTCATCGAGTAATCGACGCTTCCAGGGCCTTTTATCGCATTGCGGGCAAATATACCAAAGTCTTTATAATCGGCCGTGGATTTCTCTTCTGCGCTGTCACAAACCACTTTGTCATTCGGCTTTAGACCATGCTCTTCTTTCAGGATTCTTGCCGTTTCCTCATTCTTTGTACGGCGCTTTTCGTCCTCGTCAATAACGTACAATCTATGTTCTGCCGCGTAATAATAAACCGCATTATAGGCCCACGGGTCAGGATACCAGCCCCAGTCGACACCACGGTAAATGCGATCCATGCGTGCGATCTCTTGGTTGGTAATCTCGCGGATGGTCACATTATCAAATACCATTCCGCCTGTACCGTTTGCGACACCCATGTATTCGTTTTCGTAGGCGGCTGGGTTGACCAGCTTCAAAAACTCCGCCTCGTCAATAAACGGTTTCCCTAGCCATGCAGGGGGCACATCCAGATAGTTACTTTCCGTAACCAATCGGTTTTCCTTTGGTATTTTGACGTATTTATTCGCCCAGTTACTTGCCGTTTTCGGCGGGTTGAAGGACTTAAAGATATATGCTTTATCCCCGCCACGAATAACAGACTGCTCAATTTTCCTGACCGCTTCCGGCCCAACAAACTGGTCAAGCTCCTCCAGCCAGAGGACTCCAATATATCCAAACGGCACCTTGATCGACTTAAACTTACCCGGATCATCCGCACCCCTGAAATAGATTTTCTGACCCGTGCCCTTCCGGGTGATCTCCAGCGGGCTGATTCCGCATTTAAACTCATCGCTTAGCCCTAATGCCTCTATCGCCCATACCATCTGTTGATATACGGAGGTCCGCAGCGTATCCGCGACTTGTCTACCTACTACGGCGTGCAGTTCCGGGTTCTTCATAATCAGGTCTATAACGGCAAGGCTCACAAAGGACGATTTTGTGGATCCTCTGCCGCCCGGAAATACATATTCCAGATACTCGTTATTTTCAATAGAAAAAACCACCGGTGCGAACTTCGGAATAATCATTGTGGCTGGGATGCCGGTGTAAACTTTTTCCTCTGTTCCCTGTGGCTTTAGCTTTTCCGCCTCCGCCTTGAGTTTCTCAATTCTTATTTTTTGCTCTTCTGTGGCCTGTTCCCAGTTTTTATGCAGCAAATCCTCATACCGGTTAATCATGCCCTCAAGTGTCTTTTGAGCCCGGCTCTGTGCCTGGAGAAAATTGCTTTGCTTGTCCCAAGCCTGCTGGATATCGTAGGCAACGGAACACTCACCAGTAGCGGCAACCTCTTTAGTCATGTCATCCCGGTCTTTAACATACATGATTTTTTGAGCCCGGATAATGGCAGCATACGCAATCTGTATCTGGTCCCAGAGGATATCAAGCGGATTCTCCGGCATTTCCTCAATAATCGAAACGGTCTCCTCCGGAAGATGCTTCCGAAAGAAACCGAATTTTTCTGCGTTGTTATTTTTGGGTGGGGCCGCGCCGCCAGGATTGCCAACGGCATTTTTATTGCCTTTCGGCGCTCCCTTTCGTTTAGTAACATTACTTTTCGTTTTATTGGTAACGTTACTATTCCAATCATCCTGATTTTTCCACTTGCGGATCTGTGATTCAGAAACTTCCAGTTCCGCGGCGATATCTTTTAATTTTTTAGTTTTGCCGGAATCGAGCCAAAGCTGATAAGCCAAGTCTCGCTTTGGGCTCCTTTGTCTTGGCAAACCGCCTCACCTCTTTCGTTGTGTTTGTTTTGCTCTTTGCAGGCTACCGCTGTCGTGCCTGATCCCATAAATAAATCCATTAATGCTAATATATTAGTACGTAATACTACTACTTTGTCCTGTCGTATTTTGTCGAATCCCCTTACCATGATATTGAAAGGAGGAACAATATGACTTTACAAAGCAATTTTTCAAACAGCGTGAAGATCGCTTATAAAAACAGCGGCAAGACGCTATCTGAGTTTTCAAATGAAATCGGCGTCTCACGCGCTACCCTGCAGGGCATCCTCAAGGGGAGCAACAATTCTCGAACGGATACCATCGAAGTGGTTGCTGATGGACTTAATACCAATCCCCTAGCGCTACTATCTACTCCCTGCGGAGAATATGAGTTCGCATTTATTCAATCTTTATTACACCTAAGCGATGCAGCTTCTGCACTTCCTGACGATGAGAAGGAAGTGCTCGCTGCCCACTGTCATGCTATAATTAGCATCTTGTTCGGTGCAAAAAGTAAGAGCCCTCAGAAATGAAGGCTCCCTCAGCGCTGTATAAGCAGGGTGGGAACTCTCTTTGTACAGCGCTTGTTTCCATTGTATCCCAACTAATCCATAACAGATAGTGGTAATGTTTGGTAAGTAAAAGAGACAGGCACGGGGCTTGTCTCTGTGTGTTGGTTGGTTATTCCTTTTCTTGTATAAGTGGAAGGCTTGGTAATGGAAGTGCCGGAACACCTGATAATGCAGTTACCGCAGATACATACGCTTGTAATTGCGGATACAATATGTTATATGTTTCCTTCGTCACATCATCAGGCGTATAGTCTTCTTCCTTAACATCAAACATTCCGTGCATTTCTACAGATATAAAAAATTTATCATCTTCATCCTTGTCTCCTATAGTTAAAGATAATTTTCCCAAACATTTTTTATCTTTGTCATTATAATTCGCATCATAATTTATTGTGGTTTCTAAATTTACAGTTGTGTTGTCTGGTATTCTATTTATATATTCTATATTTCGCACAATCGTTTTCGTTAAAAATATCATTCTTTATAAACCCTTTCATTTAAAGAACCATGCTTAAATTGCCCGTATTTGTATATATGTTTTTCTGTTCTAGTGAGTATTGAAATTGTCCGTGATTGGATGCTCTTGTAATTTGACTCCCTATCATCTCTTTAAAATCGCTTAATATTCCCTCAATCGCCATCGCTGTTGTTTTTGAAACATTGGCTGTGATCACAGAATTAATCACGTACTGGTTTAGGCTTATCCCCTCTCGCTCTGCATTCTCCGCAGCTTCTTTATGCACCTTAGGTGACATACGTGTCATAAATTTCCCGCTATATTCTGTTGCTTCTTCTATGGAAGGTTCTGGAATACATACTCCATATTCTACGGCAGCATCCAGCCATTCTTCCTCATTAAATTTTAGTTCTTGGATTGCTTCGTCTGGTGTTTCTCCCTGTCCTACGCATCCCTTTAAATCTTTGCTTTCTGCAATCCAAAATACGTGTTCTTCTACTTTCGTTTTATAAACGTTAAACCCGTATTTCATTTTCATTCTCCTCCTTTAATCATATCAAACAACCCTTTTAGCTGCTTAATATATGCTTCCTCAACAGTGCTTCCATGAACTGGTATCGGTATAACTGTACCGCTCTCAAGGTGTACAACCCTATACGAGTGTCTCCCTCCCTTATTGTTTACAATGCACCCAAAATGCTTCGCAACTCTTTCCATTTCAGCAAATGTAATATCATTCGGTATGGGCTTCTTATAAAATTTTTGTATTGCTTTTTCTATTTTACTCAAAGTGCACTCCTTACATAGTATGTGTGTTGATACTAAATATGATACTACTTTTTTGTATTTTTTTCAATATGTATTTATGTTCTTTCTGCCAGAACAAAAACTCCCCACACCGGAGGAGTCCTTGTTGGTTATCTATTAAGATTAAGTACGTTTGTTATGCTCCAAGCACTTTGGCGATGTCTATTGCTAAGCTTCCGCCGCTTATCTTTCGTAATTTCTGCTTTTCCTCTTTTAGTTTAAATATTGCATCAACTAATTGCTGCGGATAAGCATTAATATATTTGGTTGGAATCCTCAGGACTTCCCATCCAGTGCCAAGTGTTTTTAAAATTTCCAAATCGCGTTTGCTATCTTTTTTTCTGCTGTAGGTGTGCATATATCCATCTACTTCCAAAACCACCTTTAGATCAGGAATAAAGAAGTCTACACGATGTCGGCCAATCTTATATTGGCACTTAATATGTATCTCGTCAGCTATCAAAACTATGGCCGCAATAGTTTCTTCTGTGCTTGCCAAATTCTCGGGGTTTTTTTGCATATAGTCTCTAACGGCTTCAATCGCCGGTTCGTAAAATTTAAATTTTTGCAATCCATTGCGATGTTGCTCAATGCGCCGGACAGCCCTTTCTAGCATGAACTGATTTTTCAAGTTGAGATATTGGACCCGTCTCTCTTGCATTTCCTGCGCGTTCTTTTCCTTACATTCATCACAGTAATTTCTGGTATATTCATTATATTCTTTTAATGGTTTTCCACATCTGTCACATTTCATGATCATATCTCCCTAGGGCTTTGCCCTATTATAAATTATATCACAGAAAAACCATGAATATGTTGCAATCAGTGCCCCCAAGTTGCATCTTTCAACTTTTTTAAATCCATAACATCTTTTCTGCAACCCTGCGCATGAACCTTGCTTTGTGTCTCCAGTATGTCGTTCTATCTGCCGCACTCGGATATGGAGTCTTGTACAGCAGGTTATTCCACACGCCGCTGCGATACTGTTCTGGGATTTCGAGTTTTGATTGCTCAACTGCTTGCAACTTCTTGAATAGTTCAGCCCTCTTTAACCCTTCCCTCTCTGTCGGATTACCTATATTATTCCCTCTTGGCTGTCCATCTGGCGGCCCTGGGCTGTCCCAGATCGCATTATCATATTCCAGCTTCATGCGTTCGTAGTCCCGCACCAGCCACATAACCTGATTGGCTAGATTGTCTGGTAGTCCGCAGCTCTTCGGTATGTAGTCCCTCATGCTTGATATCCCTGATTGTTTTTAAACTCGTTGATAATACTCTTTATGTGTTTAGTATATGCACTTGTATTTAATAAACTATTTTCTGCTTCGCATATGGCCTGATGAGCAGGTTTATAAAACCCACATTCCCGGCCCGCACACTTTTTATTAACTAAGCAAGTGCACTCCTCTAATTCTTTATTAAATGCAAAACAATTTTCCATAATCTCTACCTCCTCACCCTTTTATCTACCGTATCCCGCTTGTAGCTACTCCAGCCAGTATCTTTAGCCCTCTCTGCCTTAATCCGCTCTCTGCGCTCATTTTGTGCCTGCTCATACTCTGCATAATACGGACAGCGGGAGTGGCAGCCTGGGGACCGCTCGGGGCAGGATTTGCAGGGGTTAATCATTTTGCCACCTCGTATGTCCGCTCAAAAATATCCGGCTTACGGGGATAGAGTTCCCCAGCCACGCCCTTGATGATATAGTCCCCCGGCTGTGCTATGTGCCTCCCCTCAAGCGTCTGTATCACCATGTATGGCGTATTGTAACTGTCTGATATGATTGCTACTCTTCCGTCTTTGATCGCCTCTACAATCCATTCTGGGTCTTCTGTCTGATCGACTCCGCCTGTCCATCTAAAGGCTTCAATCACTACTGGCTTTTTTCTGTATTTCATTTTTCAACCTCCTGATTCCAGCATAACTCGCAATCTTCATATGAACATTCATCAAGATCTTCTATCTGTCCATACAAACGTTTTCTGCATGCGTTACAGTAGACTCCGCTATCAAAATACGTTGACTTGGGGAACTTTTCTTGAAAGTCTTTTAAATACGTCCGTACCGGATGCTCTTTGTCCCATGTAGATACGATCTTTTCTGCTTCGTCTGGATTTTCAAATATCCATTCTTGACATTCCGTTATCTCGTCCGTTGTAACATCGCAACACATGCAGTCTGTATTCTTGCACATTCTCCAAAACTTTTTTACGAACTCTTTAAATTCCATTTTCTTCCTCCCGCATTATATACTCTTTGCCTGTAAACTGATCTTTGATAATTACCTGTCCGTCACGGGCGCCTATGTCAATGCAAGTGTCTTTACACATACTGTCAATAAGGCGCATCATGCTGTTTACCTCCTGCTCTCTTTGCTCTGTCGTTTTAATCATCACCGCTCACCTCCCAGCTCCGGGTTGTCGTGGATGTTGCCGATAATCTTGATATCGCTTTCTGTG
>CABJAP010000029.1 GCA_902363595.1 Clostridia bacterium
GAAAAACGCCAGGAGGATCCAGTGATCGTGGATCGCATTATTTTGGCTGGCGGCGAGATTATCGAGGGAGATGTGTTTGTGGAAACTTTTTTTTTTGATTTTTATTGCCGGCAGGCAACCGGATGCGGGCGGCCTTGGGAGGAGCATGATTGCCGTATATACAAATTTTTAAAATCGGGGTACTTGAATTTAAAAAATTGATCGATTGGATTTATGCGTCGGATGATGAGTTTTTAACCAAACGTCAGAAGTCCATCGTCGTGAGAGAAAAGTTGCTGGAAGCGATCTCAAAACAAGCAGACTACAAAACGGTCGATGAAATTGTCGAGTATGTAAGAACTGTGGATGAATATAACATCGAACAGTTATCGGCTAAAATCCTGTTTGAGTTGACGCGCAATACTGGGTTTGAAGTATCGAAAGGCAGTCTGGGACAATGCTGGCTAGTGGATTGCTGTGATTGGCTTGGCAGGAAAGAAGACGATATTTGCGGACTCGATGAAAATAGAATATCTGCGAGAGAAAAAATGGTGGATATTTATCCCAAATCTATAGAACTAGTTGAGATGAATGATTATTTCTTTAATAAAACAACGTCGGGACACATTGATGAAAGAGCAGAAAAGGTAATTTACCAGATTGATCAAACAATGTTACAAGAGAAATATAAAATTTTCTCGGCATTTAATGGGGTGACGCTTGATATCGATAAATTATCAAGCGGTTGTAAGACGGCATTAAATATTTTGTATTTTCCTGATAAGATTTTTGGGATTCAGGAGTGCGGGGATAATGCGTTAAATGTGATCTATTCCTATGAGCAGGGCAACGTATACTGTGAATATCCAATGATATCCTTTCAGATGAGCCGGGTTGCATTGGTCGATCAATACGGGAAACATATAACGGATGATTACGAAGTGGTGAAGGAGTGGTGGAGCAATGTACAGTAAGCCTAAAGTAATGGAGCATTTTTCTACTGCCCATACTTCGTTTTTGGTAGACTTTGAATTTACGAACAATATCACGATTTTAACGGGCGACTCCGGAACCGGCAAATCGGCAGTATTTTCTTTCATGCAGGAAGATATGATTGAGGAGCCGAGGCTCCTTTGCATGAATTATTTGGATATCAATAAAGATATTGCATCGATGATAAAGGAAGCAGAAGGAAAGTTGATTGTAATTGATAATGCAGATCTTTTGCTTGATAATGATTTAAGGAAATATATTGCGTTTGATGAAAAAAACCAGTATCTAATCGTCGGAAGAAATCCGAACAATCTGATGGCTACGCAAGAAAATTTGTTCGAACTCGCAAGTGAGAAAAAAGGCGAGCGGACAGAATTTCGGCTAAAACGGTATCTGTGATAGAAAAGGAATTAATAACTGGTGAATAAACAGCAAGAGCAATCTTAGCTGTTTCTCAAATAAAGACCGCCGACGGAAGCAAGATATACAATTTCGCACTGCTCGGCATGAGTTTTAGCAGGTACTGGACAGCGTTTTGCCTGAGCAGCTTTTCAACCACGGGCTTGACCGATGTGGCCGAATGAAGCAGCGCATTGCCCAGCGGCGGCATGTGGGACGGGTTCACGAGACAATCCTGGCAGATTAACGCACAGTTTCCTTCGTGACCACAATGCCGTCCTCCTGAAAGAGCAGCTCGCCGCCCAGCTTGCAGAGGATTTGCAGGGCTTAATAGTATGGCGTTTTAATCCCCTGGCCGTCGATAAGGCCGGTTGATTTGGGGGAATCCAAGAGCCCTCCCTGGGATGGCGCGGAGGAATCAAAAAGCTGCTTCAGCAAGAAACCGGGCCAACTCGGCGATCATCGCATAGTTGGGATACGGGATGGAATCGTGGAGAATCAGGGATTCAATAACGTTGCAGATTCGGAAAATGATTCAATGGTGCTGAAAATACTAGCATCGATCAAAACATATTCCTTGTAAATCCGTTTCCGAATGTATAAAAATTCCCATCAAATTGATCGGGGTTACGGCTCCCAAACCTGGCGAGGTGGGCAGACAGGAAGAACCTGCGACGGCGTATGGGTCAAGGGTAAATATCATGGTCTTGAGCGGGAAGTTTACATCTATCAGGTCGCGGATATTATTTTGTTAAGCCGTATCTTTAAACACCGCTTTCTTAGACCAGCCGGTGTTGTGTCCGGCGCATCCTTCATAGGGCTTGGCGGCGCTCTGCTCGGGCATTTGCCATTATCGCCTATCTGGTAGGGCGCAAAACAGAAAAGCCAGAAAAAACCAAAGCAACCCGCACTTGATCGGCGCCTTGACAGAACACCCCAATCTATATAAGATAAAGAAGCGCGATCAGTAACGGCTGATCGCGCTTCAAAAGGCTTTGTCTTCCGTTAGATGCTGCGAAACATTGGCCGGAAAGACAAGTCTTTATAAAAATCTGCTGATTTTAATCGATTCGATTGTATCTTTTACTTGTGAGAGCACATCCAGCTCCTGGCTCAGTGTTTTCTGCAGTAACTGGTACTCAAAATCCAGCAGATTTTTTAATTCTTTGAGAACCGTATGCATGTCACCTTTGCGCAGAGCATCAGCCAGAGGCAGCAGATCGGCGAATTGATGAATTTTGCCTGTGCCCCAGAACAAATCGTCTCTGGCAGGATCCTGGCAGTTCATCAGCCAGCCATAGACCTGGGAATCAAATTGCCATGCAATCTTGAAGAGATCCACTTCCCATAGCTCTTCTACGATCTGAGCCGCCTCCTTTTCGGCAAATCCTGCCAGAGCCTTCTTTATGGCGCAAAGATTGGCGGCGATTGCATCATGGGCGAAGATCACATCGTCCCAGGGAGACAATTTCATCAAATCCCTTTGTATGAGCCGGTAGGCCTTAAATAGCTTTACCCGCTCCTCACTCAAATGGGGCAGCCAGGATAGGGGAATCTGACCCTTTGCGTAAGCCTGGTTTACGGCTTTGATTTCATCAAACAGCCCATCTGCCATGGCAGACACTTGTTCGGTTTCCTTCGCCAAGGCAGCAATGGAAGCCTGCAAGAACTCTTCCTCAAATTCATCCAAGCTCTCGCTCAGCCCATCCAGCGCGTACTTATAGTTAAAGGGCGGCAGAATAAAGGAATCAAAAGCGTAGACCATTTCCGCATAGCTTTCAGCTACATAGGAGATGATTTCCTTTTCTTTTTCAAAGATGGTATAGTCGTCAAATTGAGTATGGTAGTTCTGATAGCTCCATTCAGCGGGGCCTCTGCCGCAAATGATCCCGGGAACTCCGTTAATGGCATAATTGTAGTCGTCCGACCAAGGGCCGTTGAGTCCTAAAAGCGCCTTTCCGCCCGGCCATGATGTTTCCGGCACCTCCATAGTTTTCATAAATTCATCAAAGAAGCCGTGATATTCAGGTGTGCTGGCGATATTGTAAACTGGCGTTCCCGGCCGGATTGCATCGATGTTGAAAAAGGCCGCCATCTTTCCAAACCATTCCGGGTGCTTTCTATTAATGCTGTTCCATGAACCGATGCACCAGTCGTAGCGGGATTCGGTCACACCGTATTCTTCCGAGCCGTGGGCGATGAAGGCCAAAGTGTGCTCAGGCTGATAGCCGCTGTCGATCATAGCCTTGGCGATTCCCAGGATGATACCAACGCCCAGCAGGTCGTCCTGGTAAGAATGAAAATAGCCGTCCATATGGCCGCCCAGAAGGATTATACGATCTTTATCCTTGCCGGGAATGTATCCGACCACATTGGAGCTGGTACCGTGAAAATCCACCTGAATCTGCAAGCTCATATTGGCAGTGACAGGCCCCTTTTTCAATAAGTCCCGCAAGACAGCTGCATTTTTGCGGGAAATGTTTCCTGCAGGAAGGCTGTATTTGCTCTGGGAATCAAAGCTGTTGATGGCATCCTCTTTCGTGCCGTAAAAATCGCCGGCATAGGAGATCACGCAGCCGATGGCGCCCCGAACCTCCGCCTGACAGATGGGCAGGCTCATCCAATAATCCTCAAGGATATCAAAGGTACAGAATACAATTTTACCCGTTACGTCAAGACCTTCATAGTCGGCTGCGGTTCCCCGGCCCACATCCACGATTTCTCCGCAGATGCCGCCCTCTGGGGTCCCTTTGATTCCGCAGTAAGAGGACATGGGCATTTCGATTCCTTCCACTTTCAGCTTCCCCGAAGTGAATTCCCAGGAATGGACAGGGAAAGGATCGACGGTAACGTTTTTCAGACCGATTTCCTCCATCTCCTTTTTAATGTGCCGCGACACATTCCATTCGCCGCTGCTGCCCGATACGCGAAAGCCGTATTCGCCTCCGTCGTTTCCCATAAGGCTTAACGTTTTGGTCAGATTGTGGATATATTCCAGGTTTTCATTTTGTATGATTTTGTTGAGCATTTCAGTTCCTTTCCGGCAATCAGCCTTTTACATAACCAAAGATAATAAATAAAACTAACGTGACCGCTACCGGGAAAATGTACACCGGCAGAGAAGTTTTGGCAAAATCCTGGTTTTGAATCTGGGTGGTGGTGCAAACCAGGGAAACTTCCGATCCATAGAAACATGCGCTGGAGCCGAATACACAGCCGGAAATCATAGCGCCGGATACCAGGATCGAGTTGGCGTCCAGAGCCTGGGCGATGGGGATGATGACTGGAAAAGCGATGGCCAGCATACCCCAGAAGTTTCCTGCGGCAAAGCATAAGAATCCGACTACGATAAAGGCCACGACAGGCAGCAGTCTGGGATCCAGGGCATCCTGCACCAGTCCGATAATAAAGGCCGGCAGCCCCAGCTCATTGTTCATCTCTTTGAGGATAAACGCGGCCGATATGATGCCGATTACCCCCAGCATGTCTTTAAATCCGCTCACGATACAGTTCAAGAACTCTCCCGGCTTGACCAGTTTCTGCGGGAAATACATAATGGCGCATACGATGAAGCAGGAAAAGATTCCGTATAAAATTTCCCTGGTAATCGTTGTAATGACAGCCAGCACCAGGAGCGGAACCAGGAAGTTAATTGCTTTGCCTTTGACTGATGCATCCTCTTCTTCAGCAGCGGCTTCCCGCTCTGCTTTTACCATGCCCAGCATGCTGTCCGGCAGGAGCTGTCCGGTGTTTTGCGCCCGCAACTCCGCTTTTTTCATTTTTCCGAAATGGGGGATAATGCCTGCGATGTACAAGGGGACAACCACCATGGAAACGATGGCGTAGAATATGTACGGCAGCGTTTGGAGGTAAACGGTCATTCCTTCACCAGCGGCGGCCACGCCGTTGGATTCCAGCTGGCCGGCCATGAATACGCCCCAGGTGGAGAAGGGAACTAAGGTACAGATGGAGCAGCCGGTAGCGCAGATGACAAAAGCCAGCAGCTCTCTTGGAACTTTGAATTTATCGGTAACATTTCTCATGGCAGAACCTACGGCCAGCGCGTTTAACCAGTCATCGGCAAAGATAACCAAATCCAGAAACCAGGCCATAAACAAGGACTGCTTTTTGGATTTACACAATCGGGTGGCAAAACGGGAGAAGCCCAGCGCGCCTCCCGATGCTTCGAAAAGTGCGATAATGCCGCCGAACAATCCGCAGACAAGGAACAGCCACTTCCATGTGCCGTCCCCCAGCACCGTATAAATAGCGTCAATCCATTTCATGAAAAAGTCTTTTCCATAGAGAATGACAGCGCCGACAATGGAGCCTGCAACCAGGGACGCCATTGTCCGCTTAGTTACAAAAACAAGTACGATAACGCATACAACAGGAATAAAACTGATAAGACCATAATTGTCCATTACAACCTCCTTTGTGTTTGATAAAAATTAACGAATTTCATTGATTGCAAATGCAAAGACCTCCTTTCTCTAACGCGCACCGCGTATTCACAAATGAATATTCTGTATATTCAGATTAGCATTTCTATTTCAATTGGACAAATACCAATACGATATGATTTCTATACAAAATACGTATGCCCCGGCCCTGGGAGAGCTGGGATATAATGAATAGGAGCTTTTGCAAAATCAAATCAGACAAAGGAGAAGAAAGAGATGGATTATTACATGGAAGCATTGCAAATACACGAAAAATACCGGGGAAAGATGCAATGCTCCGGCAAGATGGAGGTTCGGACAAAGAAAGACTTATCGGTTCTGTATACGCCCGGGGTAGCGGCCGTTTGCCGGGAAATCTGCCGAAATCCACAGGACGCATATCGCTATACAAATAAAGGAAACACCGTGGGAGTGGTGACAGACGGATCAGCGGTTTTAGGACTGGGCAACATCGGCGGGCCTGCTGCCATCCCTGTGATGGAGGGAAAGGCACTGCTCTTTAAAACCTTCGCTGACATTGATGCGATTCCCATTTGTCTGGCGACGCAGGATACGGAAGAAATCATCGCAATCGTCAAAGCCATTGCACCAACCTTAGGCGGCATTAATCTGGAAGATGTCGCGGCGCCCCGCTGTTTTGAAATAGAAAAACGACTCCAGGAAGAGCTGGATATTCCGGTCTTTCACGATGATCAGCACGGAACGGCCATCGTTGTAGCAGCAGCGATTATAAACGGGATCAAGCTTGTGAAAAAGAACATGGTGGACTTGAAGATCGTCGTCAGCGGGGCGGGAGCTGCAGGAACCGCCATTGCAAAGATGATGATGTCCATGGGCGCAGGTGAGGTGATTGTCTGTGATAAAATGGGCGCCATCGCAGCTGGCGATGAGACTCTCACGACGGAAATGAGGGAATTGGCCAGGGTGACCAATAAGAGACGCCAGTCGGGAAGTTTGAAAGAGATGATGGTGAACGCGGATGTATTTATCGGAGTTTCTGCTCCTGGAATTGTCAGCGAAGAGATGGTTAACTCCATGAATCGGGATGCCATAGTATTTCCCATGGCAAATCCGGAGCCGGAAATCCTTCCCCAGCTGGCAAAAGGGGCAGGCGCTCGGATTGTGGGTACGGGGCGCTCGGATTATCCCAACCAGATCAACAATGTGCTGGCTTTTCCGGGAGTGTTTAAAGGGGCATTAAAAGCAGGAGCGAAGAGGATTACTGAAGAGATGAAGATGGCGGCGGCCCGGGCCCTTGCTGATGGGATTTCGGCGGAGGAATTGAACGAAGAGGCAATCCTGCCGGATGTGCTTTGTCCGGGGATTGCAGACCGGGTGGCAGAGGCGGCAGCCCGGGCCTGGAATCGGTAGACATATTTTTTCAATATGAAAAACATAGCATTTTCGTATTTTTAATCTACAAGGATACATGCTACGATTTAAACAACGAGAAGCTTCTTTAACCTTTGAATAATTAGAAAAGAGGGAGTCGTATGTCAATATTCTTGTCAATTTTACCAATTTTATGTTTGCTGTGCGGGCTGCTGATCTTTAAACTGTCAGCGATGAAGGCGAGCGCCATATCGTTTTTGGTCGCTACCCTGATCTTTTACATAAAATATCAGAGCGGAACAGTGGGCCTGGCCATCTCCATGGCAAAAGGCTTCAGCCTGGCGCTGTTTGTGATTTTGATTATCTGGGGAGCCATGTTCCTCTATAATCTGGTCTATCAAGTACAGGCTTTGGAAGTGATCAATAAAAATCTGGAGCGGGTTTTTACAAACCGGTTTCTCCAGTTCATTCTATTAAGCTGGATCTTTTCGGCGTTTCTACAGGGAATTGCAGGGTTCGGCGTTCCGGTCATCGTCGTGACGCCCATTTTAATCGCCCTGGGATTTGATCCGGTTGTATCGGTGGCAGCTGTCCTGGTGGGCCATTCCTGGTCCATCAGTTTTGGTTCCATGGGCTCTTCCATCTATGCGATCAATATGGTGACCCATGCGCCGCTGGATCAAATCGTGATATTCATGGCTGTTTTCGGGTGCTGTGGGATGTTCTGCACAGGAATGACGGTCTGCTGGATTTACGGGGGAGGAAAACAGCTTGTCAGAGGGCTGCCCTATATCGTTTTGCTGACGCTTTTCATGGGCGGCATGCTCTATACTCTGGCCAGCTTCTCCATGTTCTCTGTCATCGGATTGTTAACCGGCTTTACCGGTCTGGTTGCCTGCCTTTTAATCAACAAGTTCAAGCGGGGTAAGTCAGAAACAATAAAATTATACAAGGGAAAGCTCAATTTGTTCCAGGCAGTGCTCCCATATCTTTTGATCGTGGTGCTTTCAATCCTGTTTTATATCCTCGATCCAAAGATTTCTCTGGGCTTTGATTTTCCTCAATATCAGACCGGGCTGGGCCGCATTGTGGCGGAAGAAGCGGATTATGTCACCTTCAACCTGTTAAAGTATCCCTTCTCCATTATCATGATGGCTTCCGTCATCAGCATGGTTCTTTTCCATAACAAGAAAGTGCTGGACGGAAAGAAGGTGAAAATAATCCTTTCGCAGACTGTAAAAAAATGTGTGCCTACAACGGTGACGATTGTGTTTTTGCTCAACATGGCCGTGATCATGATGGATTCGGGTATGATCAGTGAAATCGCCCAGTTCCTCGTTTCCGTAACAAAACAGTTATATCCTCTTGCCGCGCCGTTCATCGGACTCTTGGGAGCCTTTGTTACAGGCAGCAATACCAATTCGAATATTATTTTCGGATCTTTACAGGAAACAGCGGCAAGCTCTCTTGGGATGAGTGTGGCGATCATGTGCGCCGTGCAGTCGATTGGAGCCTCCGTAGGCTGCGCCATAGGACCGACGACTGTTTCGCTCGGTTCTACGGCCGCGCAGATTCAAGGGGAAGAAAGCCGTATTTATAAAAAAACACTCATCCCAATCATAGGGACGACAATGGTATTGGGAATTGTTAACTTTATCCTTTTAAATCATTGAGAAAGGAACTTTTAAAATGAAAAGAGAAATAAATGCAATCTTAATCATGGCTGCTTTTCCGATCCTTTTCTTGGGAGGCGTCAAGGGAAATACAGCAATTGCGCTCATTGGAATTTTGCTGCTGGTATTGAACGCCTGCTTCATCATCCTTCAGAAAAAGCCATCCAAGGCTAAAGTCTCAAAAAAAGATGTTTGAGATCAATTGATCTCAAACGATTCCAGCATCTGAAGGAAGTTGCTGGCAGCAGGGGAGATGTAGCGCTCCGAATCCCAAATGGCATAGACCTCTGTTGCCAGATGAGCAGCATCCATTGGAAGGTATCGCATAGCATCATCATGGATTATATTGGCGATGCCTGCGGGGATGATGGCTATGCCCTGGCCGGAGGAAGCCAGAAGTAATGAGGATTTTGCATCATCGTTGATGCAGCGGTAAACGGGAGAAACCTTTTCAGACTTAAAGTATTCATCGAGGATATACTTCCAGCGCCGATAGATAATCAGCGGCTTACCCTGAAAAAAGTCCGCTTCCAAAAGGAGTTCTGAAACATCGGAAAAAAAGCTGGAATGACCGTAAGCAACCAGAGGCTCTTTTAGAAGAAGCATTTGACTGAAATGATTATTATCAAAAGGCGTGCGCACAAAAGCCAGTTCGATTAAATTATTGTCAAGAGATTCAATCAGGTCATATGTATTGTGTTCATGAATATCGAATTGTACATTGGGATATTTGCTGCAGAACTGACTCAGGATATCCGACAACAAGTTCGAGCTCAGTGAGGAGATCATTCCAATGCTGATATGGCCGCTGTTGCCGTCGCCGATGCTTTTGATTTCCCGGCAGGTTTCTTCGGTATAATCAACGATATTCTTGGCGCGGTGGTAGAGGGTTTCACCAGCACTGGTTAAGGTGATGCAGCGGGGGCCCCGGTCAAAGAGCCTGGTACCCAGTTCCACTTCCAGCTGTTTGAGCTGGTGGCTGAGAGGAGGTTGGGAGATATGCAGGGCTTTAGCAGCTTTTGTGATGCTGGTTGATTCCACGACAGCGATAAAATATTGAAGCGATTTAATATCCATTGACTCCCTCCCAAACGAATGTGTTAAATAATTGATATCCCCATTAAAACATAACCGGAACAGAAAATCAATTCACACGATCTTGAAAAGTTGTAAAAATATACAATTTGTAGAAAAACATGAACAGTTGTTATATGAAAGGAAAAGAAACATGGAAAAGAAAAAGTTTGTCTATTCGTTTAATGAAGGCTCAAAGGACATGAAGGAGCTGCTGGGCGGAAAAGGTGCTGGTCTGGCTGAAATGACAAAAATCGGCCTGCCGGTACCCTTTGGCTTCACCGTTACCACTCAGGCGTGCAGCCGATATTATCAGGACGATCAAAAGCTGGCAGATGACCTTGCTGGGGAAATTTTTGAAAAGCTTGCTGAACTGGAAGAGGTAACGGGAAAAGGCTTTGGCAGTAAAGAAAATCCTCTTCTGGTATCGGTTCGTTCCGGGGCTAAAATTTCCATGCCCGGTATGATGGATACGATTTTGAACCTGGGACTGAACGACGATACGGCGGAAGGTCTCGCCAGACTGACAGAAAATCCACGGTTTGCCTATGACAGCTATCGCAGATTCATCCAGATGTTCGGCGAAGTGGTGATGGAGATTGAAAAGGCAAAATTCGATGCTATCTTTGATACTAAGAAAGAAAAGGAAGGCTGCCGCTTTGATGTGGAGCTGACAGCAGGCCACCTGAAAACCATCATCGACGACTATAAAGCACTGGTCAAGAAAGAAACCGGAAGCTGCTTTCCGCAGAATTCGGGCGACCAGCTGATGGAAGCGATCAAAGCTGTTTTCCGATCCTGGAACAATGAAAGGGCGATCCTTTACAGACAGCTCAACGGAATTGCAGAAGACATGGGTACTGCGGTAAATGTGCAGGCCATGGTGTTCGGAAATATGGGCGAGACCTCAGGAACGGGCGTGGCTTTTACAAGAAATCCGGCCAATGGACAAACAGCGCTCTTTGGGGAATTCCTGGTTAATGCGCAGGGGGAGGATGTGGTCGCCGGAGTGCGGACGCCGCAGCCCATTGGAGAAATGGAGAAGGCGTTTCCCGAAGCGTACAAAGAGTTCCTTCGTATTTCAAAGCTTTTAGAAAACCATTATCTGGATATGCAGGATATCGAATTTACCATTGAGAAAAACCGGCTGTTTTTGCTTCAAACCAGAAATGGAAAGCGAACCGCGGCGGCAACGGTTAAAATCGCAGTAGACATGGTAAAGGAGGGGCTGATTGACAAGGATACGGCAGTCATGAGGCTGGAACCTGCCATGATCGACCAGCTCCTTCACCCCAGATTCGACGATGGAGATTTGGGAGGGGCAGAGCGGATCGCAAAGGGACTTCCCGCATCTCCGGGAGCAGCGACCGGCAGGATTTACTTTACAGCCTCAGATGTTGTGGCAGCTGCTGAGAACGGGATTGCCGCCATTTTGGTAAGGCTGGAGACTTCCCCCGAGGATTTGGCGGGAATGGCAGCGGCCCAGGGTATTCTCACGGCTAGAGGAGGCATGACCTCACATGCTGCGGTGGTAGCCAGAGGTATGGGAAAATGCTGTGTTTCCGGCTGTGGGGAGCTTCATATTGACGAAGAAGGACATCGTTTAAACATTGGGAATACCGTGTTAAAGGAAGGCGATTATCTCTCTTTGGACGGTACGGCCGGTGAGGTGCTGCTGGGTCAGCTGAAAACAGTACCGGCGGAGCTTTCAGGCGACTTTGAAACGATTATGGGATGGGCGGATGAACTTCGCAGTTTGGGAGTTCGGGCCAATGCGGATAATCCCAGAGATGCCCAGCAGGCTTTGGATTTTGGAGCCGAAGGAATTGGTCTTTGCAGAACCGAGCATATGTTTTTTGAGGAAGAACGCATTCCCGCTGTAAGAAGAATGATTCTGGCGGATACGGAAAAAGAACGGAGGGAGGCCCTATCCTTCCTCTTAAGCTATCAGAAAGATGATTTTAAGAGACTTTATCAAATTATGGGAGAACGGCCGGTGACCATCCGCTTGCTGGATCCGCCGCTTCATGAATTCCTGCCACATACGGAGGACGAGATCCGCCAGCTTTCGGAGCAGATCTACGTTCCTTATGAGAAGCTGGCTAAGAAAGTAGAGGAGCTGCATGAGTTCAATCCGATGATGGGGCATCGAGGCTGCCGCCTGGCGGTCACCTATCCGGAAATCGCCGAGATGCAGGCAGAAGCAATTATAGCAGCGGCGATTGAGGTACGCAGAGAAGAGAATCTCAATCTTGTCCCGGAAATCATGATCCCCCTGGCTGGTATGAAAAACGAACTGGCGGATGTGAAGGCAACGGTGGAGAGAACTGCCCAGTCCGTTATGGCGCGGGAGGGTGAGCAGATTCCCTATTTGATCGGTACCATGATCGAGCTGCCGCGGGCCGCTCTGACAGCCGATGAAATCGCAGAAGAAGCGGAATTCTTTTCTTTTGGTACCAATGATTTGACTCAGCTGACTTTTGGCTTTTCCAGAGACGATACGGGCAAAATGATCAAAGAGTACAAGGAAAAGGGCATCTTCAAAGAGGACCCCTTCCAGTCGATTGATGAGGACGGTGTAGGCTGGCTGGTGGAGACAGGAACGAAAAAAGGAAGAGCAGTAAGACCAGGCATCCACCTGGGCATCTGCGGTGAACATGGAGGTGATCCCAAATCCATCGAATTTTGTGATCGCATTGGATTGAATTATGTATCCTGCTCACCATTCCGTGTACCTGCGGCAAGACTGGCCGCGGCCCAGGCAAGAATAAAGCGTCTGCTGGATGGGAGCGAAAAGGGATGCTGAGAGAGAAAGGCAGCGGAAAGGAGATTGAAAAGATGAAAACCATCAGGACCTTTAAAAGAGTGCTGGTCGCCAATCGGGGAGAAATCGCAATCCGAATCTTTCGGGCTTGTAAAGAATTAGGTATTAGAAGTGTAGCAATTTATTCGGAAGAAGATAAGAACGCGCTTTTCAGATCAAAAGCCGACGAGTCCTATCGCATCGGTAAGGGAAAGTCGCCGGTGGACGCATACCTTGCGGCCGATGAGATCATCGAGCTGGCAAAAGCCAAGGGGGTAGAAGCAATCCACCCGGGGTATGGATTCCTCTCTGAGAATGTTGCGTTTGCCAAAGCCTGTGAGGAAGCAGGAATTGTTTTTATCGGCCCCACCCATGAAATGATGGAACGCCTGGGCGACAAGATTCAATCCAAACTTGCAGCAAATCAAGCAGGCGTGCCTACCATTCCAGGAATCGAAAAAGCCATTGAGACAAAAGAGGATGCGATCAAATACGCAGAGGCCTGCGGGTATCCGATTATGCTCAAGGCGGCCGCCGGCGGCGGAGGGAGAGGAATGCGGATCGTCCGCAATCGCAAGGAACTGATCCCCCAGTTTTTGAGCGCAAAGCGGGAAGCCAAAAAAGCCTTTGGGATCGATGATATTTTCATCGAAAAGTACCTGGAGCGGCCTAAGCATATCGAAGTGCAGGTGCTGGGCGATCAATATGGAACTCTGGTGCATCTGTACGAGCGGGACTGCTCGATCCAAAGACGGCACCAGAAAGTGGTGGAATTTACCCCAGCCATCTGCCTTACAAAGGAACAGAGGCAGCGAATCTGCCGGGACGCGCTCAAACTGGCCGGCGCTGTCAACTATCGCAGCGCGGGCACGGTGGAATTTCTAGTGGATGAATATGGCGGCCACTATTTTATTGAAATGAACCCGAGAATTCAAGTAGAGCATACCGTCACGGAGATGACAACGGGAATCGATATTGTCCAGTCCCAGATTCTTATCGCCCAAGGCTATCCCCTGGATTCGGAGGAATTGAACATAAAAGGGCAGGAATCCATCGAGCCGCGAGGCTATGCCATCCAGTGCAGAGTAACCACCGAGGACCCTATTCACGGATTTGCCCCGGATACGGGTGTAATCACCGCATATCAAAGCGCATCCGGATTTGGGATCCGCCTGGACGGCGGCAATGCCTTTACTGATTCGGAAATTTCGCCCTATTACGACAGCCTGCTGGTAAAAGTGACCGCCTGGTCCAGAAGCTTTACCGATGCGGCGGACAAAGCCATGCGGGCTCTTAGGGAAATGAAGATAAAGGGTGTCAAAACCAATGCGCCTTTTCTCATGAACGTGCTCAACCATCCTGTTTTTCGCACGGGCAGCTGTGATACGGGATTTATAGCCGACAATCCGCAGCTGCTCAATATACGAGTCAGAGAGGACCGGGAAATGAAGGTGCTGGCCTTCCTGGGAAATCAATTTGTCAATGAAACAAAAGGAATAAAACCAGAGTTTAATGTGCCGGTTTTCCCGAGAATCAAACGGGAGGCGCTGAAAGAACTGAGAGGGACCAAACAGATTTTGGAGGAAAGCGGGCCGGACGGACTGATCCGGTGGATTCAAAGGCAGAAAAAGCTCCTGCTGACGGATACCACCATGCGGGACGCTCAGCAATCCCTGATGGCAACGCGGGTTCGAACCGTCGACATGGAAAAGATTGCACCGGCGACCGCCGTTTATGGAAAGGATCTGTTTTCCATAGAAATGTGGGGCGGCGCGACCTTCGATACGTGTTACCGGTTCCTCAAGGAGTCGCCATGGGAAAGACTGGACCTTCTGCGCGCCCAAATTCCCAATATCCTGCTGCAGATGCTCATCCGCGGTTCCAACGGAGTGGGTTACAAAAATTATCCGGATAACGTGATCCGCAGGTTTATCAAAGAATCGGCCCGTTCGGGGATCGACGTTTTCCGTATCTTTGATTCACTCAACTGGATTCAAGGTATGGAAATTGCTCTGGATGAGACTCTGAATCAGGGGAAAGTTGCCGAAGCATGCATTTGCTATACGGGAGATATTTTGGATGAACGAAAGGAAAAATACAATCTAAGCTATTATGTACGGATGGCAAAGGAACTGGAAAAGCGGGGGACCCATATACTGGGAATTAAAGATATGTCCGGTCTGCTCAAGCCCATGGCTGCAAGCAAGCTGGTGACAGCGCTAAAGCAGGAAGTCAGTATCCCGATTCATCTGCATACTCACGATACCAGCGGCAATGGCATCGCAGCCACACTCATGGCCGCCGGAGCAGGCGTGGATTTGGCCGATGCGGCCTTCAACAGCATGTCGGGGCTGACCAGTCAGCCGGCTTTGAATTCCTTGGCGGCTGCTTTGGAAAATACGGAGCGGGCCACTGGGATGGAGCAGGAGGGCCTGCAAAAGATATCCGAGTACTGGGCAGCCGTAAGGCCGGTTTACAAGAAGTTTGAATCGGAGCTTACCGCCAACTCAGCGGAAATCTACCAATATGAAATACCCGGAGGACAGTATTCCAATTTGAAACCTCAGGTGGAGAGCTTTGGACTGGGCCATAAATTCCAGGAAGTCAAGGACATGTACAAAGCGGTTAACGAGATGCTGGGAGACATAGTCAAAGTAACGCCCACTTCCAAAGTAGTGGGGGATTTAGCCATCTTCATGGTGCGAAATGACCTGACGCCGGAAAACATCTATGAAAAAGGAAAGGACATTGACTTTCCGGACTCGGCTGTTTCCTATTTTGAAGGCATGATGGGCCAGCCGGAAGGAGGCTTTCCCGAGAAGCTGCAAAAGCTGGTACTAAAAAATATAGAGCCGATCACCTGCAGGCCGGGGGATTTGCTGCAGCCCAAAGACTTTGATGGGATTAAGAAAACCCTGCGGGAAGAATTAAATCTCGAAGGCACAGAGCGTGAGGCCCTCAGCTGGGCGCTGTATCCCAAGGTCTTCGAAGACTATATTAAGGAAGTGAGAACTGAAGGGGATTTTCGTTTAATGGGCAGCGATATTTTCTTCCATGGTTTGGCTGAGGGCGAGACCTGTGAGGTGAAGATCGCAGAAGGAAAAGAATTGATCATCAAACTGATTCATGCCGGCGATGGGGATGAAGCTGGTTTTCGCGATGTGGTGTTCGAGGTCAACGGAAGCCGCACCGCTGTAAGAATTAGGGATAAAGATGCCGGAATCGCATCGGAGATATCGCAGATTTTATACGCCGATGAAGAAGACTTAACGGAGATTGGGGCCAATATTCCAGGAAACATTCTCAAAGTCCTGGTGGAGGAAGGTGAGGAAATCAGGGAAAAACAGCCCCTTGCCGTCATTGAGGCCATGAAGATGGAAACCAATATCTTATCACCAATGAATGGGACTGTGGACAAGATTTATGTCCAGGAAGGCCAGCAGGTGAAAACCGGACAGCTGATCGTCAAGCTGAAGTAAGCGTGGCGCTGCCGAGATCAGTGTCGAAAAATGTCGAATGAGAGAATTGGCGCAACAATTGCGTTGTTTTCCTTGATTGTTAATGCCCGTTGCTTGCAGCAACGGGCAGTTCCATATACAATAGCGAATGACTTGAAAGCGATTTCCGAAAAACTGGAGATTATCAACTTACAACTTGCACAAAAGAAGGCCGCAAGGAGAAGACTGCTTCATTGGCTGCTCATCTCAATATGCGTGGTCATAGTAACAATTTTTGCGGTCTTAATAGTTGGAAACAGTCCTTACTTAGGTTGGAATTATGATGACCCTGAAACCGCCGTTGCAGGAGCAGCTTTCCACGTATTCGAATGGCTGTTTGTCAGATCAGCGCCTATTATCCTTATAGGGGCAATCGTTGGAATTTTCATGACACGGAAGAACGTATAAAACTGCTATACTTTGCGGCACAGCTCGTTTGGCGGCTGAAGAAGGAAATGGCAATTATACGGCCATGATGATTTACAACCTTTACAAGCCGCGCCGCCCCGAACTGCTTTCTTCTTTCGTTCGCAGCAGCCCAAACTGTATGGTAACGCAAGTAAACAAAAACAGCAGGACCGGATAAAAGGAGTATTTCATGATTTCCAGATAAGTGACGTGCCCGTACTGCTGGGCCAGCAGGAGGCCGCTGTCGTGGGGCAGCAGCATAAGAATGATGCAGGAAAAAATATCCAAAAGGCTGGCCAGGCGCTTTGGAGCGATTCGGTATTTTTCACCCAGCTCTTTGGCTACCGGCGCAGTTATGAGAATGGCCACCGGGTTGTTCAGCGTGGTTCCAGACAGGGCCATACAGGAAAAAGAGATGAGATATTCGCAGCTTTTTCGCGTTTTTATCTTGCGGGTCATGGCTTCAAAGAGCCAGCTGATGCCGCCGTAATACCTCACAAGCTCGATCAATCCCGATATGAGCATGGAAAACACAGCCAGGAAAAACAGATCCTCCATCCCGGAACCAATGGCCATCGTCCACTCAAAGAAGGTGACGGTGCCCATGGCAATGCCGATGATGCCGGACATCAAGATGCCGATCAGCAATACCAGGAGGACATCCAGCCCTGCGATGGCAGTTGCCAGGACGGTCACATAGGGCAAAACCTGGACCACGTGATAGGACAGGTCCTGAGTATCTGCGGTTCCCCCCTGGCTGCCGCCCAGTACAGCATAAAGAATGATGGTAATCATTGCTGCGGGCAGGGCGATCAATAAATTCATTTGAAACTTATCCTTCATCTTTGCGCCAACACCTTTGGTCGCGCAGATGGTGGTATCGGAAATCATGGACAGATTGTCGCCGAAATAGGAACCGGCTATGACAGCCGATCCGGCCATGGCCGCATTCAGTCCTGCTCCCTGGGCTAGGGCCATTGCAACGGGAATCAAGGCCACCTGGGTCCCGGTGGAAGTTCCGATACAAGTGGATATAAAGCAGGTTACGATAAAAATTCCAGGGATTAAAAAATGGTGGGGAATGAGGGTGAGCCCCATGTTGACAATGGATTCCTTTCCGCCCATTGCCTCTGCGGCCGAAGAGAAACCTCCTGCCATGAGAACAACGATGCCCAGCAGCATGACTCCCGAACTTCCGGCGCCCCTGCAATAGACATCCAGCTTTTGGCTGACAGGCGTCTTTCGGTCGTAAAAAAGCAGCGCCGCCAAAATTGCCGCCATCACAGCCACGTAACGGGGCATCTTTGCAAAGGGATTTTCTGCTCCCGCCAAAGTAAAAGCGATTCCGCAGCCCACGTACAATCCCAGAAAAAGAGCCAGCGGCAGGAATGCCAGAGCTTTGTAATTTTTGCTGCAAGTCTTATTCATACTGTGATCCCCCGCATGTTTTCTTCTTATTATTAGCGGGTTTAGCCCTTTTGTATGCAGCCCTTTTCCACTAACTTGCTTAAAAATAAAGTGTTTTCATTATGGTAAACCAAAATGTCAGTTGTATTGTTATTATAATTTACAAGACGCCCCTGACAGCTTTCTTGTGATTCAGATAAAAGGCATATTCCCTTTGTCCCAGGTATATTTTTTAAAAGGGGGTGTGCATATGAAACCAGCGAACAGCAACACCAAAGAAAACAAAATCAAATCCTATCTCAAGCAAACAGAGAATCCCTATTGCTTCCTCAGCGGCAAGACCAAGGTGACGATGCGATTCAGCGACACCAGCCAAACCATCGAAAGCAAGTTACGGCAATACTTCATTACCATGAATCACCGTTAGCGTTTGAAGGAGGAACCATGGGAACACGACTTGCAAAGGATGGCAAAAACAAAAACGGCGTTTATTTTCGCAGCCAAAGCGAGCCGATCGTCTGGAAGATCGGAGTCTATATCCGGCTTTCGGTTGCCGATGGAAACGATGTGAGCCTCAGCGTAAAAAATCAGGATGCGATTATCAAACACTTTTTAGAAGAGGAATTCCGTGAACCGTACAAACTCTATAAAACCTATATTGACGATGGAATCAGCGGAACCACCAATGATGAAAGAACTTCCTTTCAGGAAATGATCAAAGACATTGAAGGCGGCAATGTAAACTGTGTCGTTTCCAAGATGCTGTCCCGGGTTTTTCGAAATTACTCGGATCAGGGGTACTTTCTTGAGGAATATTTTCCCAGAATGGGAATCCGGTTCATTACCCTGGAAGCCCCAGAAGTTGACACTTATAGGAACCCCAATGTGGTACACGGCTACGAGCTGCCCCTAAATGGGATCGTCAACGATCGAATCGCCGAGTCCGCTTCCATGTCTGTCCGTCAAACCTTTCAGAACATGCGCAGGGAAGGAAAATTTCAAGGCGGTTTTCCGCCGTATGGGTATATAAGGAATCCAGAGGATAAGTACAGCTTTATCATAGATGAGGAGGCCGCCAGTATCGTAAGGCAAATTTTTCAGTGGTATGTGGTAAACCGTATGGCGCTGGAGAAAATCCGAAGAACGTTAAATGAAAAAAACATACCAAATCCCACAGGCTACAAAGTCTCAAAAGGATACAAATACCAAAATCCCGGGGTGCAGGGAAGTGAAAGCTTTGCCTGGAGCGCGCGGACGGTCAAAACGATATTGCAAAACCGGACTTATCTCGGGGAGATGATACAGGGAAAGCTCACCGTGATCAGCTACAAAGTTCATAAGCAAATTAAAGTGCCTGAAGACCAGTGGGCCGCTGTCCCAGGCCGGCATGAGCCGATCATCGAGCAAGAGGTTTTTGACAAGGCGCAGGAGCTGCTGGAGTTGAATAAAAGCATGAAAAGCTGCCAGTCGGAGCCGTCACTCCTGTCGGGCTTTGTGTACTGCGCGGATTGCAAGCGGAAAATGCACAAACGGAAAAATGGCAAGCAGGTCTACTATGCCTGCAGCACCTACTATAAAAGGAACAAAAACGATTGCACTTCCCATTTTACCAAGGCGGATATCATTGAAAACGCAGTACTTAAAGCAATCCAGCTACAGATTTCTTTGGTCGATGTGGACGGGATCATGGAAGGCATCGCAGAGCTGGATGAAGGGGAATGGCGCAGTGAACAAAAGAGCCGGAAGAAGGCTGCGAAAGCAGAACTTAAAAAACTGGATAAACAGTTGGAAACCCTGTATTTGGATTATAATAAACGTTTGCTGACAGAGAAAGAATATCTGAGTTTTCGCAAAAAATTCCGCACACAGAAAGCAGCTTTGGAAAAGAATCTTGCGCAGATGGATGCCGATCAAAAGGATGAAACGCAGAAACAAGAGCAAAGGCAGTGGAAAGAAGTATTCCGAAAACACCAGAATATCGCGGCCCTTAACAGGCCGCTCCTGGAAGAACTGGTAGAACGAATTTATGTGGATGAGGAGAAAAATCTTACGATATATTTTAAGTTTGGGGATTTATTTAGATAAAGAATAGATTGACACGATTTATATTATTGTCAGCGGCATGGCGTCTCTGTACAAAATCAGCAGTACTCAGTTCCATGTCCATTAAAGTCCGCAGACTGTCTCCTAACTGTGACGTTTTTTCGGAGTATTTTAAAAATGTGCGGTAAGAATTGCAGGATATTTAACAGTAAATGTTAGAATTTTAAAAAAATATTGAAGATGACATAAGCGCATGGTAAAATCAAAGATACTGGAAATGTTATTAAAAAGCTTGTAAGATATAGTTAAAATCAAGGTAACACGCAACGTAGAGAAAGGCGCGCTTATGGAAAAAAGGATTCTTAGCAGGGACAGAAAAATGATTGGCACCATACGTTGGAAGAGAGTGATGGCCGCGGTGCTGTCCCTCTGCCTGATCATGACCATGATCCCGCTGCTGCCAGGCGAAGGCTTTCTTGCAATGGCGGCAGCAAAAGAGAAACTCATTCAAGCCGGCAGCGGCGGAATCGCCGATCCTGCAAAGCCAGCAGATGAGACGGCAGTCTGGTCAGGTGAATACCTGTATTTCGGAGAATATTATCAAACGAACAATACAGAGAAAGAGCCAATAAAATGGAAGGTCCTGGACAACGGCAAAAAGAACGGTTTATCCTCTGAGAATGGAGGTATGTTGTTGCTTTCCGACCAGATCGTAGATTGCGTTAAATTTAATGAAAATGATTTTGATGGAAATGAATGGAAAGACAGCAATCTGTTAAAGTGGCTGAACAGTACCGACCCCTATACATCAGGCGGATTTTTAGAGACAGCATTTCAGGAGAGCGAACAAGGAGCGATCTTGAACAGTAATGGCCGCAAAGGAGACAATACCGATTTTAGCTATGGAAGTTTTACAAATCCGGCCATCGGAAAGCAAAAAATCTTTTGTCTTACGGCAGCAGATGCGCTCAATGAAAAATATGGGTTTTATAATACAAATGCAAGCATTGATGTTCAATCCAGAAAACAAACTGTGACAACGTATGCAAAAGGTCAGGGGGCTTATGAAGCTCCTGCTTCTGGGATAGGATATTGGTGGCTGCGTTCGACGTTCACTACTCGTGGTAGCAGTGCCACCGTCGTTGACTATGACGGTTGGGTGAATACCAACTTTGTGTCCAATATTAACGTCGGGGCTGTTCCCGCTTTTAATTTGAATCTGTCCTCTGTCCTCTTCACATCGGCTGCCGAAGGCAGCAAATCCTCGACCTTTAAAAAAGTGGCAACAAACGGTTCGATCACGGAGTGGAAGGCCACCCTGTCCGATCGCAACACCATGTCCCGGAATGCCGGGATTTCCGGCAAAGGGGTCAGTGGCAACACGGTCACCTTGACAAAAGGCTATTCTGCTGCCGCACTGACAATCCGCCATCCGGCATTACAATCCTTTGGCAGTGCAAATTACAATAATGTGACCGCGGCATTGGCCGATTCCAAGGGGGAAATCCTGTATTACGGCTCGATCAACGGCAATAAGGCAGCGACCCGTTCCAGCCTGACACTCCCTGCAGGGCTTCCTCTCGGAACCTACACCTTGAAGATTTACGGTGAGCAGTGGAATGGAGACAAGCGGACCGATTATGCCACCGGCACCCCTTATACCATAAACTTGAAAGTGAAGGCCGCGTCCCTGGCAGCGCCGAAGATAAAAGGTTCGGTCACCTACAACAGCGCCAAAGTATCCTGGAAGAAGGTTAAGGACGCAGCCGGCTACCAGGTCTATCGTGCCGCCAAGAACGGAAAATACAAAAAGGTAAAGACCACTAAAGCCACTTCCTGGACCAACAAGAAGCTGACCACCGGCCGGAGCTATTATTACAAAGTGCGCGCATACAAAAAACAGGGCGGGAAAAACTTGTACAGTAAATTCTCCAAGAGGCTAAAGGCCGTGCCCCGGACCAAAGCGCCTTCTTACAAACTGACCGCAGGCAAAAAGAAAATTCGGATATCCTGGAAAAAAGTCCATGGAGCCGATGGTTATCGTATCTACCGAGCAAAAAGTAAAAACGGCAAATATAAGCAGATCAAAGATTCCCGCAGTAAGCTGAGACGTTACACGAGCATTTGTCTGACGAGCCATCACCGGTATTATTATAAAGTGCGCTCCTACAGAATCGTCAAAGGCAAGAAAGTTTACAGCCCCTATTCAACCGTGAAGAGCGTTCGTACAAAATAATATTAGACAAATGCGTGTTTCATAGCACAGCAAAAAATCTCTTTCTTCGTTATAATGCTCACAAAGAGAAGAACGAAGGAGGAGATTTTTATGTTTAGGGACGTAATCCCTGCGGTTACCAAAGCTGCAAAAGTAAAAGCGAGGGTTTTGTCCAATTGCTTACCAAATGCACCGGCTCTACCGGGCCTATGGGAAACTGCCTTACATACGGCAATGGCTGCTGCATGTGCATCCTCAGGTGCCCGGCCTTCGGCCCGCGAGTCAGCATAACGC
>CABJAP010000030.1 GCA_902363595.1 Clostridia bacterium
GCGGTAAAAGCGGGATTAGAGACTGTTTTCATCCTCCAAACCGCTTAAAAAGAATGTTATGGACGGTACTGGAAACCAATCCCACTTTCACGCCGTTTATCCCCTCTTTTTCAGTGGCCTCCAGCATACCGGCATTAATGATAAAATTTTCGAAGAGTTTTCTTCGAATTCCGTCATCGCAGTCTGTCCAGAGACTCTTGATCAATTTATACCAGTTATTGTCCTTGTCATTGATGTACTTTTTGATGACTCTTACTTGAGGTGTCAGGCTGTCGCCGCCGATATCGTGTTTCAGCAGCCAGTCAACAATCTTTGGTATGTTTTGATCCGGATCCTTATCCACATAGGATATGACCGTTTTCAGGCCCGCAGCCTGAAGTTTTTCCTTCAGTGTTAAGTCAGCCATTGTTACACATCCCCCCAACATTTGTATGATTAGTATAATTATAGCACCCTATTAAGGTGAAATGCAAGGGGGGCGGGCTGAGAGGGCGGGTGGATGCAGAAAAACGAAAATTGTAGGTTTTGTATTTATTTCATGGGCTCGCAGTACTTATTTGTTTGTAAAACATAAAAAATTTCATTTTTGGGGTTTCAAAATGGGAAAATTGGTAAAGTCAAACCCTGCAGCCTGCATTTTTGATACAAAAAATCAAAAATGCAGTAGATTTGTATTAAAAGCTAATTAAATGTAATTTTGTTTAAAATTATTGCAAAATTTTCCATTAAATGCTATAATGTAAAAAATTTACTTTTCATGTGTTAGGAGGTATTATGTATAGGCAGCTCAAACTTATGGAGGCATTAAAAAATGAATATCAAAGGCAAAAGGAGCTTGTTGAGAAGCTGGAGCAGCGGCAGCAAGAACTGCCCCATGGCAGCCTGTCTTGTAAAAAGGGATGTTATTATCGCGTGATATCCGAAAAGGGGAGGACTGTTCAGATTCCCATCCCGCCAGCCTGGAAAGGCGCAGACAATTTAAAGCAGGAACTTGCAGAATTTCAATATATAAAGAAAGCGCTGCCATTATTGAAAAACAATGTGTGCTGCTGTGAGAAGCTATTAAAAAAGTTCAAGCCCTATGATTTTTGGGATGTCCGGAAGCGAATGGCGTCCGCCTATGCCGGTTTTAATTCGGATTTCCTTTTGCTTGACGGAGATTTAAACCCTGAAACCTGGAAAGATGCGGATTACCCTTCAAACCCTTTCCATAGGGAGGACATCATCCATGAATCGGAAAACGGCCTGCAGACCCGCTCAAAAGCCGAGGCCATGATCGCAACCAAGCTGGAACAGAACAAGTTCATATTTCGTTATGAGCCGGAGTTGATCTTAGGGAGTCATGTTATCTATCCTGACTTTTGCATTCCACGGTCCCATGACCGCAAGTTGGTCTATTGGGAGCATTTCGGCAAAATGGACGATCCTGCATATGCCGAAAAAGCCCTGAGCAAACTGGACATGTACAGCAAATACGGTTATTTTCTGGGAGACAACCTGATCATGACCTGGGAAACCAAAGAGCTGCCCCTCACCTTCAAGCAAATCAACGACCAAATTTCCATGTTTCTCTCATGACCACAGAGTGTGGCAGCCGCCCTGCTGCAAACAAAAAAACAGACGCACTTTGTAAAAAGCCGCCTGTTTTCATAATCAGAAACTATTTAATGACTTCTGCCATTGTATTTGGTCCGCATCCAGCTGCGTTTCCTTCATCCGTGTCCAAATGAATTTCTTTTTCATGTTTCACACCTGCACGAACCAGCACGTTATTGAAAACCAAACCTCTTTCGCCTTCGATCTTGATGCTGACAACATCTTTGTCCTTCAGACCGGCTTCTTCCGCCTGCTGAGGATTCAGGTGAAGATGGCGCAGGGCGATCATTACGCCGTGATCCAGTTCAACCTCTCCGCAGGGTCCGATCAGCTTGCAGCCCGGCGTGCCTTCCAGCTTGCCTGACTCTCTTACCGGGGCCTTGATCCCAATCGCTCTGGCATCTGTAGCAGCCAGTTCAATCTGTGTTTCCGGTCTGGCCGGTCCCAATACGCGGATGCCTTTCAGCGTAGCTTTCGGTCCTACGATGTCAACCTTTTCCTCGCAAGCAAACTGTCCCGGCTGTACCAAATCTTTCGTCGGAGTGAGCTTGTGGCCCTTGCCGAACAGGATCTCGATATCCTCTTCTTTCAGATGAAGGTGCTTGTTTGATAAACCAATTTGAACTTTGTAACCCATTTTTATGTATCTCCTTTTTCTATTTATTGAAGCTGCCCAAAGTAAAGAATACCCAACGTGCAAAGCCAGCATTCTTACAGAGCGCAGACTCAATCTTCTAAAAAGCTTATATATGGCAGATTGCGGTATCTCTGATCAAAATCCAGACCGTAGCCGACTATGAACCGATCGTCCACCTCAAAACCTATGTAATCCACATCAATTTCCACCCGCCTGCCTGCCGGTTTGTTCAGCAGCGTACAAATGCGGACGCTCTTCGTGTTGCGGTTCTGCAGATAATGCTTCAGATAATTGAGGGTCGTGCCTGAATCCACAATGTCTTCGACGATGATTACGTTCTTGCCTTCGATATCCGAATCCAAATCCTTGATGATCTTAACCACGCCCGATGATTTGGTAGAAGCGCCATAGCTGCTGACTGCCATGAAATCGATGATCATGTCCAGGTCCACATTTTTCATAATATCGCCCATCCAGAGGACTGCCCCTCTCAGAATTCCAACCAGCACCACTTCCTCACCTTTATAATCTTCCGTGATCTGAGCTCCGATCTGGCGCGCTCTTTCATCGATCTGCTCCTGGGTGATCATGATTTCACCAACCACATCTCTTGCCATATTGTTACTCCTTTTTGTCTTTGTCTTTATCTTTGTCCCTAACTTCATATTCTACATCATCTATTACCGTTTTTCCACGATATTTTTTTGAAAGGTCCACTTCCTTACCGCCCATCCAATACTTATCCAGTTCTTCTCTGAGATGCCACAAAATCCATAGCCACAAAATCAGGTCATCGACCCAGGCGATGGGAAACAGAATCGGCGGGATCAGATCAATGGGCAGGAACAAATAGATGATGCCCGCTATGATCAGCGCCTTTTTCCGCTTAGGCACAGACTTATCCTTCATCATAAATCGAATTGCCTTTATTCTTTTGATGATTACTCTAAAACCAAAAAACTGCATTTAATCCTCCAAAAGAATTTCCATTTCAGAAAGCAGCTCCTCATGTCCGGTCTTATTCAGTGAAGAAACAGGGATTACCTTGTCGTCAGCAGACAGCTTCAACGTCGTACGTATCTGACGGATGCACTTCTGCAGCTCGTTTCTCGAAACCTTATCTGCCTTAGTCGCTGCCACCAGACCGTCGAGACCGTAATGGCGCAAAAAATCATACATCTGCACATCCTGTTTGGACGGCGCATGGCGGATGTCTACCAGCTGCACCACTTTAATCAAGCCCTGACGGTTCTGAAAATAAGTTTCCATCATGCTGCCCCAGCTCTCTGACACGGATTTAGATACTTTTGCGTATCCGTAACCAGGCAAATCAACGATACGAAAAGTATCGTTGATGCGGTAAAAATTAATGGTCCTGGTCTTGCCGGGATTGCCGCTGACCTTAGCCAGCTTTTTGCGGCCAGTCAGCAGATTGAGCAGGGAGGACTTGCCCACGTTGGACCGGCCTGCAAAAGCGATCTCTTTCAGGTTGTCCTCCGGATACTGATCTTTTCTGGCGGTTACTGCTTCTAATTCTGCTTTCTTTATGATCATTTTTCATCCTTTACTAAGGCGTGCTCCAGGGCTTCATCCACAGTATGGATTAGGACGAACTCCAATTGTCTGCGGACGTTCTTTGGAATATCCTCAATATCCCGTTCATTTTCTGCGGGCAGAAGAACTTTTTTAATGCCCGCTCTGTGAGCAGCCAAAACTTTTTCACGGATTCCACCCACTGGCAGAACTTTTCCCCGAAGGGTGATTTCGCCGGTCATGGCCACATCTTTTCTCACCGGTGTGCCGGTCAGCGTGGAGATGATCGCCGTACACATGGTCACACCTGCAGACGGGCCATCCTTTGGAACAGCTCCTTCCGGAATATGAATATGAAGATCCTGTTCCTTATAGAAATCGTGGTTGATCTCCAGCTTGTCAGCGATTGAACGGATATAGCTGATTCCAGCTTTAGCGCTCTCCTGCATCACTTCGCCCAGCTGGCCGGTCAGCACCAGCTTGCCGCTGCCGGGCACTACCGTGGTTTCGATAAAGAGCGTATCTCCTCCAACCACAGTCCAAGCCAGGCCGGTGGTTACCCCCACTTCGGCTTCTCCGGTAATAATATCATAGTGGAAACGCCGCTTGCCCAGGTAGCCTTCCAGATTCTTCTCAGTTATGCGGAAATTTGTCTTCTTTCCGCCAACGATCTTTCTGGCTACTTTCCGGCAAATATTGGCGATCTCCCGTTCCAAATTACGCACACCGGATTCTCTCGTATAATAGTTGATCAGATCTCGCAGAGCCTTTTCTGAGAAATTAATATTCTCTTCCTTTAAGCCGTGTTCCTTGACTTTTTTCGGAATCAGGTAATCCTGCGCGATCTTAACCTTTTCTTCCTCTGTATAGCCGGCCACGTTGATCACTTCCATTCTGTCCAAAAGGGGTCTTGGAATGGTATCGATGGTGTTGGCCGTTGTAATGAACATCACCTTGGAAAGATCAAATGGCACTTCCAGGTAATGGTCCGTAAATTCTTTGTTCTGTTCCGGGTCCAGGACTTCCAGCAGCGCGGAAGCTGGGTCGCCTTTGAAATCAGCGCCGATCTTATCCACTTCGTCGAAAAGGAACACCGGATTCTTGCTGCCGGCTTCCTTGATGGAGGTGATGATGCGGCCTGGAATGGCTCCGATATAGGTTCTTCTGTGTCCGCGAATCTCCGCTTCGTCCCGGACGCCGCCCAGGGACATTCTGACAAAATCCCGGTTGATGGCTCTGGCAACCGACTTGGCAATGGACGTTTTTCCGACTCCCGGAGGTCCTACAAGGCACAGAATCGGCCCCTTCAAGCTCTTAGAGAGCTGAATCACTGCCAGGTATTCCAATACCCGTTCCTTGACCTTTTCCAGTCCATGATGATCCTCATTGAGAATCTTTTCCGCCTTGGAAAGATCGATGTTTCCTTTCTTTTCCTTATGCCACGGAAGGCCTAGGATCGTCTCGATATAGGTTCTGCTTACCGACGCCTCGGCGCTGGCCGGCTGCATCTTGCCGAAACGCTTGATTTCTTTCTCTATTTTTTCGTTTATTTTCTTGTCCAGTTTGAGCTTTTTCAGCTGTTCCAACCAGTCTTCCACTTCGTCTTCCAGATCTTCGCTGATTCCCAGTTCATCCTGAATCGCCCGCATCTGCTCCCGCAGATAGTATTCCCGCTGGTTTTTGTTCATTTGAGATTTTACTTTGGTAGTGATGTCCTGCTCAATATTGAGAATTTCAATTTCTCTGGCCAAAAGTTCGTTGAGCTTTTCCAGCCTTTCATCCACATCGATGGTTTCCAGCAAAATCTGCTTGTCTTCAATCTTGATATCCAGATGGGAGCCGATCATATCCGCGAAGCGGCCCGGCTCTTCAATGCCCGCTACTGTAGGAAAGATTTCCGGCGCCAGCTTCTGGTTTACCGCCAGATATTCGTCAAACCCATTGAGTACGGCGCGCATTAAGGCTTCGGTCTTTGGCGACACTTCCTCCGGTTCCGGATCTTCGATCTTGGTTACCACGCATTGGAAATAGGGTACTTCAAAGATGATTTCATCGATCTGTCCTCTGCAGACTCCTTCCACCAGTACCCGGATAGAATCACCGGGCAGTTTGAGCATCTGCTTGATCTTGCCGATGGTACCCACATGGTAGAAATCTTCCGGTGTGGGCAGGTCGGTATTTTCGTCCTTCTGTGCCGCCAGGAAAATGTACTGGTTCATCACCATGGCTTTTTCCAGTGCGTTGATGGATTTTTCTCTTCCAATATCAAAATGGAGCACCATGTTTGGAAACACAGAAAGGCCCCGCAGAGGGATCATTGGCAGCGTCAGCACATTTTCGTCTTCAAAGTCAAGCGCTTCTTTGCTGACTTCTTCTTTTATATTCATTTCTTCTGTCATAATCTGTCCTCCTGATTGTAATAATATAAAAAAGTTTCCTTACAAAACGTTATCTGCGCTTCGCGCTCACTTTCACAAGGTGAACTTTTTTGAATTATAGGAAATGCCATGCATTGGAGATTTCCTATATGATAAGCAGGGCGACTTATCAGCAAGCCGCCCCTTTTTTTATGCAGTCTCATCGTGCGCTTTTGCTTTGCTCTGATCGATCAAGAGCAGTTTTGGCTCGATTTCTTTGTCTATTGTTTCTTTGGTAATAATGCATTTTTCCACGTCCTTTCTGGAAGGAATTTCATACATAATGTCCGTCATGACATTTTCCAGTATTCCTCTCAGGCCGCGGGCGCCGGTTTTACGCTCAATGGCTTTTTCGGCAATGCGTTCGATGGCTTCGTCTTCGATCTCCAGCTCCACATCGTCCATGGCGAACAGTTTTTTATACTGCTTGAGCAGAGCGTTTTTCGGCTCGGTGATAATCTGTACCAAAGCTTCTTTTGACAGCTCTTCCAGCGTCACAATTACCGGCAGACGGCCGATAAATTCCGGAATCAATCCGTATTTCAACAGGTCCTCCGGCTGGATGTGTCTCAGAATCTCCGACTCTTCGATCAAGCTTTCTTTAATCTTTGAATTGAACCCAATGGTCTTTTCACCCATTCTGCGCTGAATGACTTTATCCAGTCCGTCGAAAGCGCCGCCGCAGATGAACAGCACGTTGGTTGTATCGAACTGAAGGAATTCCTGATGGGGATGCTTCCTCCCGCCCTGGGGAGGCACGCTGGCGATAGTTCCCTCTAAGATCTTCAGGAGCGCCTGCTGCACCCCTTCTCCGCTCACATCTCTGGTGATGGAAGGGTTATCGGATTTTCTGGCAATCTTGTCGATTTCATCCACATAGATGATGCCTTTCTGTGCTTTTTCGATATCATAATCTGCAGCCTGAATCAGTTTCAGCAGAATGTTCTCCACATCTTCCCCTACATAGCCGGCCTCTGTCAACGCTGTGGCATCGGCAATGGCAAAGGGTACATTGAGAATTTTTGCCAGGGTCTGTGCCAGCAGTGTCTTGCCTGAGCCGGTAGGCCCGATCATGACGATATTACTCTTTTGCAGTTCCACATCATCCCCTGAACTTAATACATTGTTGATTCTCTTATAGTGATTGTAGACGGCTACGGCCAAAGCTTTTTTTGCTCCGTCCTGACCGATGACATAATCTCCCAGAATCTGTGAAATTTCCATCGGCTTGGGCAGCCGGTAGCTGTCTCCTGTTACTGCATGCTTTTCGCTTGCACGCTCTTCGTCTGCGATAATGTCCTGGCAAAGGCCCACACATTCATTGCAGATATATACTCCTGAACCGCTGATGAGGCGTTTGACCTGACTCTGCGGTTTTCCGCAGAAGGAGCATTTCAATTCTCTGTTTTCATCATATTTCGTCATGAATCATTTCCCCCTGTTATCTGGACTTGCTTATATGATCGACAAGCCCGTAATTAAGAGCTTCGTCCGCGCTCATAAAGTTATCCCTATCCGTATCTTTCTCAATACGGGAAAGATCCTGCCCCGTATTCTCACTGAGGATCCGATTGAGCTTTTCTCTGGTCTTCAGGATCCATTCAGCGTGTATCTTAATATCCTCCGCCTGGCCTTTAACTCCGCCCAGCGGCTGGTGGATCATTATTTCCGCATTTGGAAGTGCGTATCGTTTTCCTTTCTGGCCCGCTGAAAGCAGGAACGCTCCCATGCTTGCCGCCAGTCCGATACAAATTGTAGAAACATCTGGTTTAATATACTGCATCGTATCGTAGATCGCCATGCCTGCCGTCACAGAACCGCCGGGGCTGTTGATATAGATACAGATGTCTTTATCCGGATCTTCCGCCTCGAGGAATAAAAGCTGCGCCACGACTAAGCTGGCTAAGTGTTCATCAATTTCTTCACCTATGAAAATGATTCTGTCCTTTAACAGTCTGGAATAAATATCATAGGATCTCTCTCCTCTGCTCGTTTGTTCAATTACATAAGGAACTAATGCCATTGCGTAAAATCCTCGCTTTCTTCTTTTCATAATGAGAATGAAAAGTCTGTAATTCAGACTTTCCACTTCCCATTATCATTATTCACTGTTTTTTTATGCTTCAAACATATTTTATTTAATTACAGCCTGTTCGAACATAAAATCTACAGCTTTTCTGATTCGAATATCCTTTTCGATGAATCCCAGGTTCTGCACGCCGAGCATTTCTCTGATCTTATCTGCGTCCAGTTTGTACTGGATTGCCATCAATTCGATCTCTTTATCCAGATCTTCTTCTGATGCCTGAATATCTTCCGCATCCGCAACAGCGCTTACCAGCATTCTGGTCTTAACCTTTTTGTATGCGTCATCCTTAAGCTCGCCTCTGAAATCCTGAGGGTCTTTGCCCAGATATTCGAAATACTGCTCAAGGCCCATTCCCTGTCCGCGCAGCTGCTGGTCGAATTCGTGCATCATGTTGGTGATTTCGTCTTCTACCATTACCTGCGGGATATCGATTTCGTTAGCTTCGTAAACCTTTTCCAGCACCGAGTTCTTCATCTGGCTTTCTGCGCGTGATGCAGCAGCCTTCTTTAAGTTTTCCTCAGTTTCCTGCTTTAATTCATCCAATGTATCGCATTCGCTGACATCTTTCGCAAAATCATCGTTGAGCTCAGGAAGTTCTTCTTCCTTGATTTCATGTACTTTGCACTTGAACACAGCCTCTTTGCCCGCCAGATCCTGAGAATGATATTCTTCCGGGAAGGTTACCTGGACGTCTTTTTCATCGCCCGGCAAAGCGCCGATCAGCTGCTCTTCAAATCCGGGGATAAAGGTGTTGGAGCCCAGCTTCAGCGGCTGGCGTTCAGCTGTGCCGCCTTCGAACTGCGTATCGCCTACCCATCCTTCGTAATCGATCAGAACCGTGTCTCCCTCTTTGGCCGGCCGTTCCACCAGCACCATGCGGGAGTTTCTCTTCTGCAGATTCTCCAGTTCTTTTTCCACGTCTTCGGCTGTTACTTCGTCGCTGATTCTTTCGATTTCAACGCCCTTGTAATCCTTCACTTCCACTTCCGGATATACGGGAACCGTGAGGGTTACGGTAAAGCCTTTTCCCTTTTCCATTCCGCCGAATTCAGCGTTGGGACGGTCGATGACATCCAGTTCCAGCTCGTCGAGCGCCTTTGGATAGTTTTCCGAGAACAGATCGTTTACCGCGTCCTCGAAGAAGATGCCTTCTCCATAATGCATTTCAATGATGCTCCGCGGGGCTTTGCCCTTTCTGAACCCATCGATGGTAAACTTATGCTTGGAAGCCTTGTAAGCTTTGATCTGCGCCTGTTCGAATTCTTCTGGTGTAAATTCTATCGAGAATTTCACATCATTTTTTTCTTTTGAGATAAATGTTGCCTTCATTAATTTATATCCTCCTAAATAATCAACACATAGTGCATATTATTATACCTCTTTTCCCCTGAAAAGTAAAGGAAAATCAAAAAAGGAGCCGCTTATCGGCCAAAAACTAGCCCAAACCGTCCCTTTTTTCGCTCTTTTATCGTAAAAACAGCTTCTTATCGCTGTCCCAGAAGGACTAACCCCCTGTAAAATTTACTTCGTTTTTCTGATACGACGCCATACTTTTCCTTCAACAGTTGTCCGATTTCAAGAAGCGGTTCCTGTTCACCGGAAAACAGTTCCACCTCGACCTCGCATATAGGAGCCGATCCCATTTCAGTAGCGATCTTGCCGCCGTCGATTGAAACCTCCATGATCGTATCTTTTGTATCCAGCCGGAATCTGCGCCGTTCAATCTGCATTTCCATGATCGGACGCAGCGGCTTGCCGCTGATAATCTGAATCAGATCCTTACCAATATCGCTTTCTTCAAACGTAACCGGATTGGGGTGGTTATTGGTCACCGGGATATTGATCTCCTCCCTTGTGTGGAGCGCGCCTTCGTTTTTTCCGCCCCATTTGAGCGAAGCAACCAGCCGGTCTCCGTCACTGCGAACACGATAAGCCATATCGTTTTTGCATAGATCAAAGTCGTCCGTATCAAAATAGGTCGCTTTCATAAACACGGTTTCCCTGGTCTGGGGTTCTTCTATCGCCTTTAATTCTTCGTCATCCCAGATCTGCTGCGCGATCTCTTTGCTGTTGATTGCATACTTTAACTCAATTTCCATAAAGATTCCCTTTTTTTCAACTGTTCAACTATTCTTCTGTGTAACCTAAAAGCAAGTACGGATAGCATGATATCATCTTATGCGTGTAAATTCAAGTGAAATTTATCCACACAAACATATATTTCCATTTTTCTTAATAGTCTAACGCTGAACAATAAACGCAGCATCGACCTCCCCCTTGTTCTTTTGCCCTATAGAGGGCCATATCGCTCCAACGTAGCACGGTATCGATATCCGCCTGAGGATCGCGGCTCTGTGCGATTCCGATGCTGGCAGACAACTGTTCTAAAGCCCCGCATTCTGAAAACGCCTCCTCCATCTTGTATAGAAGGCCCTGCGCCCGCTCCTGCAAAATGGCTAATTCGCAGCAGCCAAGAATGGTGATCAGGAATTCGTCCCCGCCAAGACGGGTGACAAAAGCGTCAGGAAAACAAGCTTCCATCGTTCGGGCCGCTAGAATGAGCGCTTCGTCTCCAGCCTTATGTCCCCAAGTGTCGTTCACCTGTTTAAAGCCATCCATGTCCATATAGATCATACTGATCTTTCTGTCTTTTCGATTCTCTGCCATATATTCATAGAAATAACGTCTGTTATACAGTCCCGTCAAAAAATCCGTATGGGAGTTGTGAAGAATCTGCTGTTCCAAAGCCCGTTCCACTGTCACTTCTCTGCAGATACAGATTTCACCCACCAGATCAGAAAAGATATCATAAATCGGTTCCTTATGAAATTCCAGTATATGTTCCTGCCCGTCTGTTTGAATTGCAATTTCCATACAGCCGTCCGTTTGCCTGTCTGTGAACTTATAATTAAGCTTTTCCAGCCACGAATCATAGTCCAGGCCTGCCATCTCTTCTGCCGATACGCCAAAATACTCGGAGAACTTACGATTAATATTGAGAATAATACCATCGCTGTTTTTCACAAGAATGGCAAAGGGCATGCTCTGAAGCACGATTTCCAGTTCAGTTCCCATATTTTGCAGATCGGTCACATCATGGGCGATTCCCACGGTCCCCAGCACCTGCCCGTCCTGGCCAAAAATCGGGGACTTATAAGTTTTGAACTGGCGCAGCCCATTCTTGCTTTTTACCCGCTCGTCGAAGAGGCAGGTTTCTTTCCTCCGCAGCACCTCTTCTTCTGTCTCCAGACAAACGTATTCTCCTTTTGCATACTCTTCCGGCTCCAGGTCCCATATGTAGTAGTGGCCCCTGCCCTGTATATCTTCTTTTGTCTTGCCCACTGCTTCACAAAAAGCTTGATTGACCTTCAGATGAGCTCCGCGGATATCCTTGAACCAGATCAGGTCAGGAATACTGTCCATAGCAGTATCTAGGTAATTCTGCGTGATCCACAGGTCCTTTTCCAATTTAATCTTATTCAGCAGATGTTCCAATCGAGCTGTTATGAAATCCCATTGGCAGGGCTTAATCCACAGATCTTCATATTGCTGTCCCAGCTTTTTCTGAAGATTCGCCAGCTCCTCTCCGTTTCCGTACAGGATTACTTTGGCATCTTCTTTGAGACCTTTTTTTATTTCATCCTCTTGAATGCCTGTTATGCCATCCAAAATTAAAAGATCGTATTGCTTTAGACTCTCCGGGGTAAGCTTTGAAAACGTGCGCACGGTAATGGTGAATCGTTGAGGAACTGCGGCCTTTTTTACCGCAGATTCAAGAAAGGATTCTTGGCTTACAATGTGAATATTAAGATTGCTGTAATACATATGATTATCTCCTCTTGCGTCGCTTTCCTTTCGAGCACCCGATACTCCTTAACAATTATTATAGCACAGCTTTGTCCCTTTTTGATAGAGCCAATATTCAAAATGGAAGAAGGGGCATATCCCATTAGAACTTCGCTAATGGGACTGCCCCTCATTTACAAACGATTAAATTTCTAAATCCATCAGTTAAAGGTCAGTACGGTTCCAGTCTTGCCTTCCAGAGCTTCCACCGCTTTATCCAATGAAGTGATGATTGCTTTCTTCTGGGGGAAAGCTCTCACAAACTTCATCGCAGCCTCGACCTTAGGCAGCATACTTCCAGCGGCAAAATGGCCTTCTTCCATATACTGAGCCGCTTCTGCCAGAGAAATGTTCTCTAGATCCTGCTGGTTGGGCTTGTTGAAGTTGATGGCTACCTTCTCCACTTCTGTCAAAATCATCAGCACATCGGCGTTCACTTGTTCTGCCAGAAGTTCTGCAGCAAAGTCTTTGTCGATGACAGCCGCCGTTCCTTCCAGCGTACCGTCCGGCCGTTCAACCACCGGAATACCGCCGCCGCCGCAGGTAATTACGATCGCATGATCCCACAGCTGTTTCACCGCATCAATTTCAACGATCTTTCTCGGCAGCGGAGAAGCCACCACTCTTCTGTAGCCTCTGCCTGCATCCTCTTTCATTGTATAGCCCTTTTCAGCCTCCAGCACCTTGGCTTCTGCCTCTGAGTAGAAAGGGCCGATGGGCTTTGTCGGGTTCTTAAAAGCCGGATCGTTTTCTTCTACGATCATCTGGGTTGCCACTGTTACCACCGGAATGTTGCGGTTGGTTTTATTGAGGGCATATTTCAGGCACTGTTGGATGTGGTAACCGATATATCCCTGGGACATGGCGCCGCAAACGTCGAAAGGCATGGCAGGTGTTACATCTTTTGCCGCTTCTGAGGCCATGACGATTCTTCCCACCTGCGGTCCGTTTCCATGGACAACGGCGATTTCATAACCTTGTTCGCTGATCTGGGCAATGTGTTCACAGGTTCTGCGTACAACTGCCAGCTGCGCCTCAGCGGTCGCTTCTCCCTTTCCCGATTGCAGGGCGTTACCGCCCAGGGCAATTACAAGCTTTTCTTTCATTCTATCTTCTCCCTAAAATCAATTATACACGATATGCTTACAGATCGTCTCTGTTCACCGGGCAGCTCATACATCTCGGGCCGCCTCTGCCTCTTGAAAGCTCGGAGCTGGGCATGGTGATCACGGTAATACCCTTCTTCTCCAGAAGTTCATTGGTGACATAGTTTCTTTCATAAGTGATAACCTTTCCAGGCGCGATGGCCAGCGTGTTGGAACCGTCGTTCCACTGCTCTCTCTGGGCAGCCATCGCATCATCGCCGCCGCAGCGGATCAGTTCCACGGCCGGCAGCTTGAGTTCTGAACTCAAAATCTCTTCCAGCTGTCCCTGGATGCTTTCAAAGTGAGCTTTTCCATCTGCAGTGAGGGTAATCTCATAAATCTGCAGAGGGCCTTCGATTTCCGGATGAATGGTAAATTTGTCGTAATCGACCATCGTAAATACCGTATCCAGGTGCATGAAGGCTCTGCTCTTTGGAATATCAAACACCAGAATCTTTTTAAAGGCAGATTCTTTGAGAATGTTTTCCGCAAACCGTTCAATACCGCCGGCAGTTGTTCTCTGGCTCAGGCCGATGGCACAGATGTCTTTGGACAGAACCAGAACGTCTCCTCCTTCAATGGAGTATTCCTGGTTGTAGTCGTACCATAGATGGGTACCTTCCGGAGCAAATTCTTCATTATAAAGGTACATATAGCGCAGCAGCAGAGCTTCTCTTCTCCTAGCCATAGTGCTCATATGATGCACGTTCAGTCCGTTTCCTACGCAGGCTCCCGGGTCCCTTGTAAAATACAAGTTGGGCATGGGATCGGTGTAGTAAGGGTAGCCGGAAGCAATGTAGCTTGCCAGCGAGCCCTTGTTCTTTACTTCTACTTCGCTCTTTTTAATTCCTGCGATCGCCGTTTCTACCAGCTGCTTGGAAGGCATCCCCAGCAGATATTCTCTTACGGTTTCCTGCGCCTCCTGCGAATAGATGCCGCTGTCGGCAACAAAATCATCAACGAAGTTTTTGCGGATCTCATCCGTCTTGAGCGCTTTTGCCGTCTCATCCACATAGTAGATGACTTCAACGCCGTTTTCGCGAAGGAGTTCGGCAAAGCGGTCGTGTTCCTGCTGAGCGATCTTCAAATAAGGAATATCGTCAAACAGCAGCCGCTCAAAATTGTCGGGTACCAGGCCTTCGATTTCTCCGCCCAGTCTGTGAAGCAATACTTTGTTTAGTTTACCTATTTCAGAGTAATTGTTAATTCCGGGTTTCATAAATACCCTCCTCTCATTTTCCTCTTACTAGTCTAACCAATTGTCGCTACAATAACAGCTTTTATTGTATGCATTCTGTTTTCTGCTTCATCAAATACCTTGGAGTGCTTGCTTCTGAATACTTCATCTGTAACTTCGCGGATATCGTATCCGGCCTCTTTCTGTGTCTTGGCCATTGTGGTTTCAAAATCATGGAAGGACGGCAGGCAGTGGAGGAATACCACATCAGAATTTTCGGTGGCTTTTACCATGTCCATATCGATTCTGTAAGGTGTAAGCAGTTTTACTCGTTCTGGAATCTCTGCCTCTTCACCCATGGAAGCCCATACATCTGCGTAAAGCACATCTGCGCCCTTTAAGCTCGCTGGATCGCTGGAAATTTCGATGGTAGCGCCTGTCTCCTTAGCCACTTCCTGAACCTTAGCGATGATCTGCTGATCCAACTCTGCTTTCAGTTCTTCCGGACCATAGGCCACATAATGCATACCCATCTTGGCACATCCGTACATCCATGCATAGCTCATGTTGTTTCTGATATCGCCGCTGAATACGACTTTTACACGGTTCAACGGTTTTGCAACATGTTCTTCAATGGTCATCATGTCAGCCAGAATTTGAGTTGGATGATCCACGTCGGTCAGACCGTTCCACACCGGTACGCCCGCATGTTTTGCCAGGTTTTCTACTACTTCCTGTTTGTAGCCTCTGTATTCGATTCCATCGTAGAATCTTCCCAAAACTTTTGCCGTATCTTCCAGGGATTCTTTCTTTCCCATCTGGGAGCTTCCGGAATCGAGGAAGGTCACGCCTGCGCCTTCATCCATGCAGGCAACTTCGAATGCGCATCTGGTTCTTGTTGAAGTTTTTTCAAACAGCAGAACAACGTTCTTGCCTTTCAGTACCTCATTGTGGATACCGGCTCTCTTCTTCGCTTTCAGATCGTGAGCCAAATCCAGCATATAACGGATTTCTTCTGGAGTGAAATCCATCAGTGTTAAGAAACTTCTTCCTTTTAAATTTACTGCCATTTGTCTATTCTCCTTTTCATTCATTTAATTATTTGCATTTACGAAATTATTTTGCCTATCTTTAACAAAATAATACTATATTTATCCTCAAACAAAAAGTACCAGCACTTTTGTTTGTGAGTGTGCCAGCACTTTGATTTAGAGCATTGAAGGCTGGGAACCGCTATTTTTCTGAATTTTCTGCATGGACTGTATTAAAAGTTCCATCCCTTTTTTTATCTGCTCTTCCGTGGGATAGGAATAATTTAGCCGTATGTAATTGCCTTCGGGCGCTTTTCCCGGGAAAAAAATTCCGCCCGGTATGAAGGAAACGCCCATCCGCTCCGCCTCTTTTGTCAGCAGGGCCACATCCAGATTGGCCGGAAGCTTTACCCACAGATATACGCCGCCTTTGGGTTTTTCATAGGAGAGACTCACCGTTTTTTTTGCCTGGTCCAGACAAGCACACATCAGATCCCGCTTGCGCTTATAAATTTGCCGGAAGTCTTCCAGTTTTTCAGCGAAGGTTCCGTCTTTCAGATACTGGCAGGCCAGATGCTGGGGAGTCCAGTCCAAGGTCACCAGCCGGACTGACACCAGGTTGCTCAGGCTTTTGACCACTTCCTTCGGGGCGATCATAAAGGAAACCCCGACGCCCGGAACCAGAGTCAGCGAGAAGGAATACATATAGATGACGTTCTCTCCCGGATCCATGGATTTGAGCGAAGGCATTTTATTGCCTTCAAAGTAAAGCTCCGATGCTTCATCCTCCTCCACGATGGGGATCCGGTATTGATAGGAAAGCTCCAGCAGCTTTTTCCTGCGCTCCATGGAAAGAACAATACCGGTCGGATTATGATAGCTGCAATTAATATAGATGAATCTGGGCCTGTGCAGCTCAATAAGCGGTTCCAGGCAGTCGCAGATCATGCCTTCTTCATCCATGGGCACCGGAACGATTTCTCCCCCCGCAAGTTCGATGGCCCGGTACACATCCGGGGACGTGCTTTCCTCGGTAAAGATTTTATCTCCGGGAAGCAGCAGCAGGGTGACCAGGAAATCCAGCGCTTGATTATTTTCGGAAAAGATTTGAATCTGTCCCGGATTGGTCAGCACCCCTTTGGTCCGCATGAAAGCGGCGATTTCCCTGCGCAGCTCCAGGTCGCCCTGATAGGGCGTGTAAAAATATGACGGGCGGTTTCCAGAAGCCATAATCTTAGCCAGGCAGTCCGCGACCTCGTCCTGGCCGTAAACTTCACCTGCCGCCATCCCCGCGGCAAAGGAGATCTTGCTTTCGGTCTGGGCTTTTATAAACAGATCGTCAAAAGCGCTTTCCAGCTTGAGATACTCTTCCTTAATCTGGCTGGGCCAGTTGACCGACTTTTTCTGTTTTTGGTCTTCTTGTGTGCGATATTGGACCCGGTATCCCACCCCTTGATAGGAGGTGATGAGTCCGTCCGCTTTCAGCTCCGTGTAGGCCCGGACCACCGTATTACGGTGAATCCCCAGCTTGTCCGCCAAATTCCGCTCCGATGGAAGGGCGTATCCGGATGCCAGGTCGCCGCTGATGATTTTTCGTTTGATCTGGGAAACAATCTGCAGATAGACCGGGGTCTTGAGTTTCTTATCGACGATCAGATTCATCTTTCTTTTCCCTTTTTCCATGGAACTGATAGTAGCAAACCTCCAGCCTTCCGTTATACAGCTTTCGCCTGCGGTCGGCGGGACGGCCCATGATCTTTTCTTCCGCTTCTTTATCCGTTGTAATGAAAAACAGCGACCATGCCGGATTTTTCTTCATATAAAAGCTGAGGCTGCTGTAAATTCGTTCGATGGTCTTTTTGTCCCCGATCCGCTCGCCGTAAGGCGGGTTGGTGATGATGATGCCGTCTTTTACATCTCCGGGACGCAGCTTGGTTATGTCCATAATCTGAAATTCGATACAGTCGTCCACGCCGGCTTCGATGGCGTTTTCCCGCGCCGCTTCTATGGCTCCTTTATCGATGTCCGATCCTTTAATGAGAAGGTCCGCGTCATAGTCAATTTCCTGAAAAGCCGCCTGCCGCTCCTCCTTCCACATTGCCTTGGGAGTCAGCTCCCATTCCTCGCTGACAAACTCCCGGCTGAGACCTGGAGCGATGTTGCGGCCGATCATGGCGGCTTCGATGGGAATGGTTCCCGAACCGCAGCACGGATCCACCAGCAGTCTTCCCGCTTTCCAAAAAGACAGCTGTACCAGGGCGGCAGCCAGCGTCTCTTTTATGGGGGCCGCTACGTCCGCCGTTCGGTATCCCCGCTTATGTAGCCCCGCTCCGCTGGTGTCAACTGTCACCGTAACCCGGTCCTTGAGCAGGGTCACCTTAACCGTATATTCGGCGCCGGTCTCTTCAAAGCGGGTAATGCCATAGGCCTCCGCAAGCCTTTCTACAATGGCTTTTTTTGTGATGCTCTGACAGCTTGGAACGCTGTGGAGCTTGGATTTTACCGAACTTCCGGTAACGGTAAATTTCCCGTCCGGCGGGATCAGTTCCTCCCAACTGATCCCTTTTATCTGCTGGAACAGCTCTTCAAAGGTGAGAGCTGTAAATTCACCCAGCTTGAGCAGGACCCGGTCGGCGCTGCGGAGCCAAAGATTGCTCCTCACTACCGCCCGCTCGTCTCCTAGATAGGTTACCTTTCCATCTTCTGTTTTCAAGATTTTGTATCCCAGATCTTGTATTTCTCTTTTTACTACGGCTTCCAGCCCAAACGTGGCTGTCGCGATCAATTCCAGCTTCAAATATAGGTCTCCCTTCTGTTTAATTGGCTTCTTCGAATAACCTCCATATTGTCCAGAGCTTCACCTGTTCCGATGGCAACGCAGGACTTGGCATCTTCTGCGATCCGCACCTGTATGCCGGTGCGCTCCTCGATTCGTTTATCAATTCCCCACAGATAGGCACCGCCACCCGTGAGGACGATCCCGGAGTTGCTAATGTCGGCGGCCAGTTCCGGCGGCGTCTTTTCCAGCACATTGTGAACGGACTCACAAATGATGGAAAGGGGCTCGTCCAGGGCTTCCAGCATTTCCTCCGATGTTACCAGGATGGTCTTGGGCAGTCCGGTAACCAGATCTCTGCCCTTGCATTCGATGGAAACGCTCTCTTCCCGCGGATAGGCGGTTCCGATTTTGATCTTCAGATCTTCGGCTGTCCGCTCTCCTATATAAAGGTTATGATGTTTTCGCAAGTATTTTATGATGGCTTCGTCAAAACGATCTCCGGCCACCTTTTCTGAAATGCTGGTAACAATCCCGCCCATGGAAATCACGGCGATGTCGGTGGTTCCTCCGCCGATGTCAATGATCATGATACCATCGGGTTTTGCAATATCCAGGCCGGCTCCGATGGCTGCGGCCACCGGCTCTTCCATGAGGAATACGGATTTTCCGCCTGCCTGGGTGGCCGCCTCGCGGACCGCCCGCTTTTCTACTTCCGTCACGCCGCTGGGTACGCATACCATCAGCTTAGGACGAAAGAATTTGCTGCTTCCGCAGGCTTTGCGGATGAAATATTTGAGCATCCGCTCCGTCACGTCATAGTCCGATATGACACCGTCCTTCAGCGGCCTGACCGCTACGATGCTGGCTGGTGTCCTTCCCAGCATCTCTCTGGCCTCTTCACCCACGGCCAATATTTCGTTGGTATCCTTGCTGATGGCGACCACGGACGGTTCATTTAAGACGATCCCCTGGCCCTTGATGTACACTAACACATTGGCCGTGCCCAGGTCAATGCCCACTTCCTCTGAAAATCCCAAAATTTGTTACCTCCTTTATTCTAGCAGTTTGAACTTAGTTTTGCCAGAAAATAAGGAAAATATTGATAAGAATCTCAGAAAAGTCTTAACGCACATCCGAAAAAATTTTCCCTTTGTCCGGCAAAAAATTGCCGACCGGCACTTTTTTACCGAGCAATCCGCGGCCGCCCGAATGTTGCTGCGTCGTTTTTATTTCTGGAAACCCTTTGAAATTCACGCATTTTTTATTTTATTTTTGCCTTTTTTGTCTTATCTTTTGGTTTTGGCACGATTATTGTGTGTTATATAGGCGAATCCAAGAAAACCGGTACTTCGCAAAGCAAAACGTATGAAACAAGGAGGATCTTTTAATGAATTCAGGAAATCAGACTTTAGAAAAGTCTTTTAAATCAAGAGACGTACTTGCCATGGCCTTTGGAACGATGATCGGATGGGGCTGGATCATGCTCTCCGGTCAGTGGGCGGCCTCGGCAGGAATGGCTGGTGCTATCAGCGCATACATCGTAGGGGCTGTGCTCTGCATATTCGTAGGACTCGTCTATGCAGAGCTGACTCCTGCAATCCCTTTTACTGGGGGAAGTGTTGTGTTTTCATATAAAGCAATGGGCTATTGGCCGGCGGTATTTGCCGGACTTGCGACAGCCTTTGCCTATTTAGGTGTTGCGGCCTGGGAAGGCCCTGCGTTCACGACTGCCTTAAATTACATAGTGCCCATACCAGAATTTGGGCGTTTGTGGACGATTCAGGGTTCGGATGTTTATTTGTCCGTCGCCCTCATATCGGTAATTGCCTCTGTGATCATTACGATCGTCAATTATCGGGGTGCCAAACAGGCCGCCGTATTTCAGACAATTGCCACCGTCGGCCTCGTCGCCGTTGGAATTCTCTTCCTTTCCGGCGGCGTGGCTTTCGGGGACATTGAGTATACAAAACCTCTTTTTACATCTTTTAACGGGTTTACCGTGGTACTGCTCATGGTGCCCGCTATGTTCGTCGGCTTTGATGTGATTCCCCAATCCGCCAGTGAAATGGATGTTCCGCTGAAAAAAATCCCCAGGATTTTGATCATATCCATTTGCATGGCTGCTGCCTGGTATATGCTGATGATTTTTGCGACTTGCATTTCCGCACCAGGCAGCGTGCGCACCGGCGGCGTAATTCCGGTAGCCGATGCCATGGCTTTTGCTTTCGGCAATCCCATTTGGGGGAAAGTCTGTATCATCGGCGCTATGTGCGGTATTCTCACCAGCTGGAATGGCTTTTTATACGGCGGGGCCAGGGTTCTCTTCTCTTTGGCCAACGCCAAAATGCTGCCGGGTTTTCTGGCTAAAGTGCATCCCAAGTATCACACGCCCAGCAATGCCGTTTTATTCTGCGGCGGACTTTCTACCTTTTCTTGTCTGCTGGGCGCGGGGGCGCTGACCTGGTTTGTCAATGCCAGCTCCTTCGGAGTTGTAATCATTTATCTGATGGTTTCGCTGTCCTTTATTGTTCTTCGTGTGAAACAGCCGGAAATGCACCGCCCTTACAAGGTGAAATACGCCAAGTTTGTAGGCGCCATGTCCGTTGGCGTAGCGTTATTTTTCGCTTATCTGTATCTGCCCATGGGTCCCAGCCCTCTGGTTCCCATCGAGTGGGCGCTGGTCTGCGGCTGGTTCGCGCTGGGTCTGATCCTGGCCGTCTATGCCAAAGCAAAAAACAGCCATGTCACAGAACTGGAAAGGCAGAGTCTGTTGTTCCGAACAGAAGACGAAGCCGCTTAGCATTCTCAGTCTCCGATTTTATATAATGGTAATTTGTGTGGCAGACACCCTGTATCCTTTCGAATGCAGGGTGTTTTGCTGTTTTACAAAAGAAAGTAAGCATAAGCGTGATCTTTCTCTCATATATTGTGATAACAAAATGGTTATTTTTAGCTGTTTAAATATTACAAGAGGTGGTGAACTGTCTTAACATGAAGGATTACATAGAAGAGAGGGTACTGGAGCTGGCCGATTACATAATTGAAACGGGTGCAACAGTCAGAGCAACTGCAAAAAAATTTCGTGTCTCCAAATCTACAGTACACAAGGACATCACTGAACGGCTCCTTGAGATAAATCCCGGTCTGGCCGCGCAGGTCAAGGCGGTTTTAGATAACAACAAGGCTGAAAGACATATTCGCGGCGGCATGGCAACGAAGGAAAAATACCAGCACCACGAAGATTAGAAAGTTGCAGGGCAAAAAAGCATCGCCGCGAGGTGCGGTGGTGCTTTTTTGCTGCTTTTGAAAGGCTGTGGGGCTGGCTGGGGGCTGCTGCGGATGAGGTTGGTTCTGGAGCCGGGCCGTTTGATGTGGATACGGCTGGGGCCGGCCGGAAAGTCTCCCGGGCAGAAATTTACCGCTATTTCAACTTTTCTGCTTGACCCACGATGATTTTTCATCGCTGTCTATCTGAAAACAGTCTGCAAGCGATAATTCGTTTACATAATACTCTGTTTTTACGGGAAAACACCCCTAAAATCATCGCAAATATCCATTTTGAAGAGGCCACTGAAAAAGTCGAAACCAAGCCCCCACCAATCATTTCGCGCATAGCGGATTAAAAAATCAGTCCACCATGCTATGCAAAAGTCCTCTCGCAACCCCATGAAACCATT
>CABJAP010000031.1 GCA_902363595.1 Clostridia bacterium
GCCATCTCCACCATCGTATCCACAATCCTGGAGGCATTTGCTTCCGGGATTGTTTGCGTCTATGATTAAATGGATTTCAATACAGTCCTTAAAAACTAATACTTTTTCAACGTATGTCTGGATGACCAGCTTGAGCTGCTCCGGACTTTTATCATTCAGATCACTGTCTTTCATGATGTAATCATAAGCCTGCTGTTCGGTGAGGGAAACTGCATCCTGCATATTTTCAATGTAGCTGATCCGGCCTTTTAAGTACTTGATCCGCTCATCATGGGCGTTGCCGGACTCTACCATCCAGTCTGCGAACATGCCTTTCTCAACAGCGCGGACAATGTTCTGCATTTCCTTTTCATGACTGGACAGCTCAGCTTTGAGCACTGCCAGTTCGCTGCCGGTTTCACTTTTTCTGCAGCGCTGGAAGTCAACAATCCGTTTAGCTAACTTGCTGACATTCTCTTCTGTAAAAAACTCATCCATCAGATATTTTACAACCAACTCCTCAACCTGCTTTTTCCCGATATCCTTGTTGGTGCAGGTCTTTTCCCGGCGCCGGCGATTGCATTCGTAGCTGGAGTATTCCGTCTTGTTCCGGCCGGCTCTGCGGGTATTACCGGACATGGGACTGCCACACTCTCCGCAGGCAATAATCCCTGACAGCAAATAAGTTCTTTTTGCCTTATGTCTTGCATTCATTGTTCGATCTCCCATCATATGATTTACATAGTCCCAGGTTTCTTCATCAACGATCTGAGGCATCCCGCCTTCAATGCGGATAATTTCATCTTCCGATTTCGTCGCATGGTTGTTCCGTTTACCGCCAACTTTTGCCGCCGCCCGATCATAGATGTAAACGCCTTTGTATTTTTCATTCTTGAAGAGATCGTGGAAGCTATTTTTGGTAAATTTCTTTCCTGCTTTGCTACGTGCTCCGATTCCATTCAAATACTCCGCAATGTCGCCATAGCTTTTTCCGTTTGCTTTCATCTCGAAGGCCGCACGGACCCAGGCTGATTCAATTGGATCGATGCTATATGTCCCATCATCATTTACAGCATAACCAAGGGGAGGCCGGCCGCCGGCATGTTTACACTGGAAAGCTGTTTCACGCTTCCCTTTTTGCGTTTCCCTGGCCAGGTTGCGGGAATAGTATTCAGCCATACCTTCCAGTACAGATTCCAGGATGATGCTTTCCGGACTACCGTCAATATTCTCAAGGACAGATAGCAGCTGTACGCCTTTTTCTTTTAACTTGCGTTTATAGAAAGCGCTGTCGTATCGGTCCCGGGAAAACCGGTCGAGTTTATGTACAATGACCACATCGGGCGGGGAGGCATTAACGTCGCTGAACATTTGCTGAAATTGCGGCCTGTCGTCCGTTGTGGCGGACTTTGCTTCGTCACGGTATATATTTGTCAGGACGTATCCGTTTTTCGCACAGTAGTCCTCTATGGCCCGCAGCTGGGCATCAATGGATTCTTCCCGCTGATGGTCGCTGCTGAATCGGGCATATGCCCATGCTGTTTTCATGATGGATCATTCCTTTCTTGATTTTTGCGTATAGAAAAGCCAGGGGTTGCAATGCCCTGGCTAGACATGATACAATATGTTTGTGAATCATGTGTTGCATTATGTGTGACCATGGCATTGGCTCCGCTTTGGCGGGGCTTTTGTTTTTATATCAGGCTGCTTGCGTAAAATCCACGATTGCGATTTCCGTCAAGGTGTTTTTTACACGCTCAACGATTTTTTCGATTTTTTCTAAGGTGGTACCACTCAGGTATTCCTCCCCGCATTGCGTGCATTTTTCGCAGGGCACGTTTTTAATGATAATATAGCAGTTTTGGTGATCCGTCATATAGGTCGTGGTTGTTTTTTCTACATCGCCTTTACAATAGAAACAGGTCATATTATTTCTCCTTCCTTGTCTCAAAGTCATTTTCCCATTTATCCGTCGTGGGATAATATGCAGTGATTAAGAACAAAAATTCATCGTTGGAGCCGATCACCGCGTGCAGATGTTTGTCCCCCACAGAATATCCAAGTATCAGGCAGCTTGGGAATGGGTGATCATCGGGATATTGTTCGATGATTTTGCCGCTCTGTACGCAGGCAATTACATCTTTGAGCAAGATTCCCCTTTGCTCCAGCCGTTTTGCGGCGTGCATAGTTATTCGTATGTTATCCGCTGTACATAGCTTACGCAATTTTTCAATGCTTAATTCCATTGCTGTTTTCCTTTCTTTGGCCTCCAGTGATGGGGGCCTTTGTTTTAGCTATTAAAGTAAACGCCCTTTGATTATGTTTTGGGCGTCTTCATCAAAAGATTTGCCCGCTTCAAGATAAATCCTTTTAATTATTTTCCATATATCCCGTTGTCCCAGTCCCATCATCTGGCAAAATACTATGGATGCACGAATGGGGCGTTCTATTTCACGATCTTTGGTTAGAGTGTAATTAAAAGAAGAATGCTCCACGATCTGATTGTATTGGGCAATGCTATGCTCACTTAGTCCAGCGTTATATTCATGATTCCAATCAATTCCAAGGCCAGAATTACCCGGTTTGCCCCTTTTAAAATCGGCGACTAAAAGATAAGCGTCATTATAAAGCCTGTTTGAAATTAATTCAATACACTTGTTTTCGAGCTCGATATTTTTAGTGGCAGATGGTGTAACTGTTTTTATTAAATCATTGCCCTTTTGCGTGACTTGATAAAATTCACCTTTGTCCTTTAAGCTTTTATTTAATTGTTCGGGAGAGATTGAGTTTGTTATTCTTGAACATAATTCGCTTTTTTTTCCACTAACTGGTAACTTATATTCCTTTAAAATCTCTTTTAGTTCAGGAACCTTCATTTTCTTTAATGAGGCGCACGAGACCTCGAGGAGTTCTTGCCCTATGAATTTTTTTATTGCTGTTTGATAATCAAGTCCATAGTCGTAATACCAGTATTGAGCAATAATAGGATTTATTATGGGCAATCCATCTAAATAATCCAAGAAAAAGATTTCAGTAGAAGACAATGGGCTGCGATCATAGTCACTTATATCCATATTGTGTGGGCTGATATTGTTAACTGTGTTTTGATAGTGGGCGTAAGCTTTATCGGATGCTTCTTTGTGGAAACTGCTGAGTTGTTCAGCATCCAAATCGTTAATCGGACGATTTAAAAGCGTTGCTGTAGATTTTTTTTCTTTTTTTCTGCCAAAAAATTTCATGGTTTCCTCCAATATTAAATTTACTAATTATAATAATGATTAAATAATATCACTTTGAAAAGCGACGGCTTTTCCTAAAATTTTTATATGATCAAGTTCTTCACCTTCAAAGGACATGGGTGGATATTTTGGGTTTTCAGCCTGTAGAGTGATAAAATTTTTCTCTTTCTGATAATAAACCCTTTTCAAGGTGGCTTCGTCGTCAATTATTACAGCAGCAATATCGCCGTCCTCCACAATGTCCTGTCTTTTAATAAAAACGATATCCCCATCAAGTATTCGTGCGCCAACCATGCTATCGCCTTTAGCTTTCAGGCAGAAATCCGCAGCAATGTCAGTGCCTGTTAACACATAACTTTCACGGTCTTCGTTTGCGAATATTGGCTCCCCGCAGGCGATTTCGCCTAGAAGAGGAAATTTTTTTACTTCTATGGGGAAGATGTTATCAAATTGCGAAGACAATGCAGATACATTCTTTTTTCCAGATATATCAATTGGCTGATTTTCATCAACAATATCAAGAAGTTCGTCAAGACTCATGTGTATAGCGGCTGATACTTTTACAAATGTTTCTAATGATGGCACGATTGGTTCGCCTGTCTTAGAGTTTAAGTTTTTTTCGAGCATAGCTATATACCCTTTAGAGAGGCCGCATTTATCTGCAAACGCTTGCATACTTAGTTCATGTTTATCTCGGTATGCCTTTATAATTCCGCCTAAATACATACTTAATTCCTCCAGTTCTTTTTCTTTGTATATTCTACTATACATTATAATAGCAAAAAGGTCAAGAAAAAAGTATAGTCGAATATACAAAAAAGTGTTGACATGTGTCGTATAGTCAACTATACTATCTAGTGAAAGGAGGTGCTAAAGTGGAATTCAAGTTAAAGGCAGTAAGGGAAGAGATAGGCATATCTCAGTCTGAACTGGCTAAAAAATCAGGAGTGGGAAGAGTAACTATCAATCGGATAGAAAATGGTGAGGTTAATACAATCACATCTAGAACTCTAGTCCGATTAGCAAAGGCGTTAAATGTATCTACGGATACATTGATACAGCAATAATTTTTTTGCAACTAAAGTATAGTCAGCTATACGAAATATAAAGAAATGAGGTGAAAAAGATGTGGATATCAAAAAATGAATGGCAAGCAATATTGAGAGAACTGCTCAACGTTGAGGCACTCGTAGGAAAAATACGAGTTATTGCAAGGGGAAAGAAGTTGAATGTTACCGAGTTCTATTTCGGCTGTGATAAACCCCAGAAAGTGGAAGTGCTTTTATCTTTATCTTACCACGAGTGGTCTGAAATCGAAAAGTCAGATGCTTGGGAGAAAGTAAAGCGCCTTTTTCTGGAATAGGAAAACCAATCCAACCAGTAAAAGCTTCCAAGGTAGAAAGCGTAATCGGAAATTGGCAAGTAGAGATTTTGTCGGACACAATAGAAATCTGCATCGAAGTTGAGTCGGGGAAACAAGTGATTTGATTGCCACATGATTCCTCTATGGTAACCTCTGTGATTGAGATAGGTAGATTGGACTGATTGCTTATACAGCAACGGATAAAAAAACCGGAATCTGCGTTCCTAATTTCAAGAATGTGGAGTTTGACCTTTTTCCTTTGTCGAAAATAAGAGTATATAGCGCCTACAGCGCCAATGAGCGCGGCAACAAAGGTTAGATTTTCTCTGGTTATTGACGAAACGAGAAATTCAAAAAAATTTAGCATGAGAGAAAATTCTCCTTTCAGTATTTGCTGAAAAAATTATATCACAGAGCGCAAAGAATTTAAACCGAAGACAAGCCCAAGAAAACCGGATAGGAGGTGAGGAGGAATATGACTGAAAAAGAAACAGAGAAAGCGATTATCTGTCTACTAAATCACTTCGATGAATTTCGAAGGCAGGCATCTGAAAATGAAACAGCCGACTTCGGTAAGCCCTGTAGCAAATGTGAACTGTGGAAAGATTGCAAAGGCGACTGGATACCGAAGATCGGCAGTATTGCAAAGAATATGAATAAAAAAATTAGTATGGTTGAGTAGGCGCTGCTTTGAAGAGCGGACACCTTCCATACTCATCAAGATGGTTACAAGAATCAACATGGTCGCACAAAGCAGAAACTTTTTTGAAATGTTCATTTGGAGAACCGCTAATCGGAACTTTCGAATATCTTATCTCTATGCTGTGTTCCATTTTGAGGTGCGGGCAGTAATCCGTATAGATTGACAAGATCATGAGTTAATCTCCTTTCGTATGTACTCAGCCCTGGCGGGAGCCTGTATACACAGTATAAGGGAGAATGAGCAAAAAGTAAATTGCTGGAAAACAAGCCCAAGAAAACCGGATAGGAGGTGAGGCAGATATGCAGAAGCGTAAACAGATGTCCATTGCTGAACGGCAAAGACGATTAGATAGAAGAATCGCGGTTTTACAATATGTAACTCCAATTATTGTAGCGTCGATAGCTGCAACGATATTCAGCTCAATGTTATGTTAAAAGACCACTTATTGCTAAAGTGATAAGTGTGGTGGCCAGGGCTACAGCAACAGGTATAAGAAATGATTTCAATAAAACTTCTTTCGCAACGACCCAACGATATTGTGAATAGTGGCGACCTCTATATGTAGGTGCTATTTCATCCCAATATCCAGTATGTTCAATGGCAGTTACATATCCGTCCTTGATAAGCTGACGGATAGACTCATGCAAATCAAGATTGTTGGTGCGATTATTGAAATACACCATTAACGAAAGGCTGTCAGTTTTGTCAGATTTGGTTTGGCAGCTATAGTTTATGGCTTTAAGAACTTTGTTGCATGGCCTGATAAGCATGTTATACCCTCCCGCTGAAAAATATATCAAAATTATAGCATAGACGACACGAGGGGACAAGGCGAAGAAAACAGGATAAGGAGGTGAGGTGATAAAACATGTTAATGAAAAAAATATTATCCATCGACCGGGAAACCGGTGAACTGATCGGCGAGAGAATTGCCGGCAAAGCGGATATGTCAGAAGACCGGTTCTATCAGCCGTTTGTGGACCTCTACAAGGAGGATATGGAGCGGCTGGCGGATCAGATCAGGAACGGAGGCAGCGCATGAAATGGTTATTGCTAGAGATTGCCGGCTGGCTGGGCATCGGAATGGCGACCATGCTCCCGGCGCTATGGCTGAATGGAATGTTATATCAGTATGGAATATAAAGAAAAGGAGAAAAACAATGAAAATCGGAATTTTAAACACATCAATCTTAACAACAGCGGGCGAGTATACCTTAAAGGACATCACCTTAGAGGACGCAAAACAGATTATTGCAGGACAGGAGATTGACAGTGCAGTTGGACATCAGTCTACATCAGAGATTTTGACGACACTACTCAAGAGAGACGTGCCAGTTAACCGCCAGTTTTTTCAGCAGCAGGTAGGGCAAAAATGTATCGTCTTTAAGCTATTAGGCCGCCCGGAGGAAGGCAAGATTTTGAGCCTTGAGGACATCGAGAAAATCGGATATAAATTCCAATTACTTGAAAGAAAAGCGTAAAGGCCGGAAGACGCAGGAAGTTATTGAAAAGTTGAGAGGAGTAAGACAATGAAAAACACTGGAATCGTAAGAAGAATCGATGATCTGGGCAGGGTTGTGGTCCCAAGGGAGCTGCGGAGGTCCTTGCAGATTGAAAATGGAGACGAGGTTGAAACCTTTATGGAAGGCGACCGGGTCATCCTGAAAAAGTATGAACCAGGCTGCGTCATCTGCGGGAGCATGGACAATTTAGTGGATTTTCGCGGGAGGCCAGTTTGTGGGATGTGCCGGACGATGTTGAGGGAGGAAAAATGATGGAAAAGAAAAAAGAATTTTTGGAGCAGGTCAAGCTTGCGCTAATCGAGGACCCGAGAAGCAATGTGGCAGACATTACCTACCAGAGTGATGAAGGTAGGGAAATCATCACCGTATACTTTATCGGAGGCGGGAAGCGAAGGATCAATGCAACCTGCAATAGTAACGGAGCCAACTTTATGGAAGTGGGCCGAGCTGTCTATGAGGGAGGTGCGCGAGGTGAAATCTATGAATAATCTAACTGCCTGCCCCAGATGCGGCAACACAGAGATCGGTCCGGAGTATAACTACTGCATCATCTGCGGACTGCAATTAAAAGAAAACGCTCCCGCAGGCTTTGCAGAGCCAGATGCAGGAGCAAATCGAATTAATCAAGTACAGGATAAACCAATTCAGGAGGTTTGTCAAATGGAGGAGAAGAAATGAGTAAGACACATTGGAAAAAATTTCAGAACCCGGACTATATCGGAGCATATGCTTTCGATGAGGGTGAAGAAAAAGTAGTAACAATAGATTATGCACAGAAAGAAAAATACACAGGTAATGGAGGCAAGAAAGATGAGGGGCTGGTTGTCCATTTTGCCGAAAAAGACGTTAAGCCAATGATCGCGAACTCAACCAACTCAAAGCGGATCGAGAAGGTGGCCGGAAGCCCATATGTCGAGGATTGGCACGGTGTCAGGATCCAGTTGTATACGGAGGTGGTCACTGCGTTCGGAGAAACGGGGCCTGCTGTAAGGGTCAGGGACTTTGCGCCAAAAGAAGAGTTTTACTGCGACGATTGCGGCGCAGCAATCAAGGCGTCAGATGGGAAAAGCCCGCGGCAGATCGCGGCGTCGACAAAGAAACGGTACGGCGTAGAGCTTTGTGCGAACTGTGCGACAAAGCGGTTTGAAGCCAAGAAAGCAGAAGAAGCGGAGGAACCAGTAAATGAAAACGACGAAGATTAAGATAAAAAACCTGTTCGGTATTACAGAGACGGAGCTAGATGGAAAAAGCATCGAGATCACCGGGACGAACGGATCCGGGAAAACCTCCGTGATCGACGCGATCCGTTACGGCCTGACCAACCAATCCGACCGGGATTACATCATCAAACGCGGCGAGTCCGAGGGCGAGATCATCATCGAGACGGACACGGGCCTTTACATAGACCGCAGAAAGAGGACGGACAAAGCAGACTACAAGTCCGTAAAGGAGGTAGGCAGGGAAGTCCCAGGGCCGGAGTCCGTGCTTCGGCAGCTGTTTACTCCTTTGCAGCTGGACCCGGTCGCCTTTATCGGAATGAGCAAGCAGGAACAGAACCGGATCATTCTGGACCTGATCGAGTTTGACTGGGACCTGAACTGGATCAAGGAGCAGTTCGGGGAAATACCGGAGGGTGTCGACTACCAGCAGAACATTTTGCAGGTCTTAAACGACATCCAGGCGGAGAACGGCATATACTTTACAGACCGGCAGGATGTTAACCGGGACATCCGCAACAAGCGCGCCTTTATTGCGGAGATCGCCGCCGATATCCCGGCCAAGTATGACGCGGCTAAATGGGAGAACTATGACTTGGGAGACAGTTATCGGGAGCTGGAGCGGATCCGGGAAGAGAACAGCCGGATCGAGCGGGCAAGAGTCTTTAAGGACAGCTATGACAATAAGCTCCGAGGTCTTGAGGCGGAGAAGCAAATTCAGATATCCGCAGAAGAAAAGGCGATCGCATCGGAGCGGGACGGATTGACCAGCACAATCGAGCGGTTGAAAGCGGAGATTAAGGCGGCGGAAGAAAAGCTGAATGGTCTTGACGGTAAGTTACGAGACAAGATCGCCCTTGCAGAGAGCCAGTATAACGAGAAAAAAGCGAAGCTGGACAAAGATATTGAAGTGGCGGACAAGTACATCGCTATGGAGCCGACAGACTGCACAGCGCTACAAGACGAGGTGGACACGGCGGAGCGCATGAAGAAACACCTGAACGAATACCGGCGCATGAAGACGCTGGAGCAGGACGTGGAGGCGTTAAAGAAGGAATCCGAAGAGTTGACCAGAAAGATCGAGCTTGCCAGGGAACTGCCCGGCAAGATTTTAGAGACGGCCACGCTGCCAGTTGAGGGCCTGACCGTGGAAAACGGGATCCCGCTCATTAATGGGCTGCCGGTGAGCAACCTGTCTGAAGGCGAAAAACTGAACCTGTGCGTGGACGTGGCGCTCTCTAAGCCGAACAATTTACAGATCATCCTGATCGACGGGGCGGAAAAACTGTCCGACGAGAACAGGGACAAGCTATATAAAAAGTGTAAAGACAAGGGATTGCAGTTCGTGGCGACGAGGACCACGAATGACAGAGAATTGGAAGTGAGGTATCTGTAAATGTTAACAGCAGAAACATATTTTGACAAAGAAAATCAGATGAAATATTTCGGGGCGTCGCAGTTCAAAGCGTTTGAAAAATGCGAAGCCGCAGCGATGGCGGAAATCAGGGGCGAGTATGAGCGGGAGAAAACGGTCTCCCTGCTCATCGGCTCCTACGTGGACGCGCATTTTGAGGGGACGTTGGATATCTTTAAGGCGCAGCACCCGGAACTGTTTACAAGGTCCGGCGATCTTCGGTCCGATTACCGGAAGGCCGAGGAAATTATCAGCCGCCTGGAGCGAGACGAGCAATTCATGCTATACATGTCCGGACAACCCCAGGTCATCATGACCGGCGAACTATTCGGCTACCCGTGGAAAATCAAGATTGACAGTTATCACGAAGAAATGTTCATCGTGGATCTGAAAATCATGAAAGATTTCGCGCCGGTTTGGGTGGATGGAGAAGGGAAACTTCCATTTATCGAAGCTTGGGGTTACGACATCCAGGCCGCGATCTACCAGGCAACAGAAGGAAACCATTTGCCTTTCATCATCGCGGGTGCGACGAAAGAAAAAGTGCCAGACCTGGCGCTGCTGGAGGTGCCGCAGTACAAAATTGACACGGCGCTCAAGATCATCGAAGCAAAGATCGACCGGTACGCGGATATCAAGGCCGGGCTGGTCGAGCCGGTCCGCTGCGAACACTGCGACTACTGCAAACAAACCAAGGTGCTGACCGGGCCGGTACCGTACACGGAGGGTTACGATGAATAACATAACGATTAAAGGCCGGTTGACAAGGGATCCGGAGTTTGGCACATATACGACCGCGAAAGGCGAAACAAAGAGCAACTGCAAATTTACTGTTGCGGTAGACCGTAGGATTGGAGAAGAAACGGATTTCTTTAACTGCATAACCTTCGGGGCCTTGTCAAACGTGATCGATAAACATTTTTCAAAAGGGAAAGAAATCGTCGTCTCCGGGGAAATGCAGTGCAACCCGTACAAAGCCAAGGATGGCACGAAAAGATATCCGTGGTCGCTTGTGGTCAATCAGTTTGATTTCTGCGGCAGCAAGAAGGACAAAGAGGGTGCTTCAAAGCAAGACGATGTGCCGCCGGGCTATGAAGGATCGGAAATGGTGGAAGAGGAGGACTTGCCTTTTTAGAGGAGGTAGCTTATGCAGATACAAATAGACAGCAGAGAAAAAAGCCGGGCGATCAAAAAAATCGTGGCAGAATTTGACCGCCGCGACGTGAAATATTTTGTCAGCAAGCTTTACGTCGGCGATTACATCAACATGGAGCGGCCGCTGGTGATCATCGACCGGAAGCAGAACATTGCCGAGATCGCCCAGAACGCGACCAGCGGGCATAAACGAGTAAAAAAAGAACTGGAGCGCCTGGACGAGATGGGCGCGAAGATGTACTTTTTGATCGAACAGGATACCATCGGCGGGAAGCAAATTACTGGCCTGGAGGATATCATCTTTTGGGAGCCGAAGTTCGGGGAGATCATCGGGCAGCAGGTATATAAAATCCTGAAAGCATGGGAATATAAGCACAACGTGGAATATGTGTTTTGTAATAAGAGGGATACGGGCAAAGAAATCATCCGGCTGCTGGAGACAGAACAATGAGAACCGATTTAGCCAGACAGATCACCGGTGCGCTGAAGCTCCGGGACGTGATGGAGTTTTATGGAGTGAAATTTAACGGGAGGGGCTTTGCAAAGTGCCCCTTCCACACAGAAAAGACCGCAAGCCTGAGCATCAAAAATGAGCATTACAAGTGCTTTGGCTGCGGAGCATACGGCGGGATCATCGACTTTGTGATGGAGTCATACGGACTTTCATTTCAGCAGGCTCTAGTCAAGTTAGACAGCGATTTTAGCCTGGGGCTGATCGGGCGGAAACCGACCTACCTGGAGCGGCAGCAGATGGCGGAAAACAGGCGGATAGAGCGATTATATAAGCAGATTAAGGCCGATAGACACAAGGAGTATTTAACGCTCTGTAACGTCCATTCCGTTCTCTTCCGGCGGCTCTGCAACGGCGAAGAATGGCTAAAGGAAATAGTTGAAAAGCTGGATGATCTACTCGATGATTTCAGCGGAGAGGAGGCGAGGCTGTGGGAGACGGCAATGACGTAACGATATACACTAAAGAAGATTTTTTAGACAGCACCGCCCCATTTGAGGAGCTTTACAAGCTGATCGACGATCCATTTGAGCTGAACCGTAAGCTTGAAAAGATGGCGCAGCTGGCAAAGGCGACCGGCGTGAATGGATTTAAAGGCATGTTTAAAGACTATTGCCAGAAAGTGCGGATGACCAATAATCAAGTGATTGCTTACAACGTGAGCAATTTTGACAAGCAGGAAATTGAGCTGGAAACCGGTCAATGGCAGGCGGACGATGGAGGGATACGGCGAGAGGGCCCTTACGGATCAGAGGTTATTGCCTGTGTCCACCCGATCATGCCGGTAAAAAGGCTGGTAAACATTGACACTGGAATTGAAAAGTTGGAACTGGCGTACCGAAAAGGTTACCAATGGCGGAAAATGATCTTTGACCGCAGGCAGATCGCCAGCGCGTCGTCGATTGTCGCTTTGTCCGATTATGGGGTAGCCGTGACCAGCGAAAATGCCAAGTACCTGGTCCAATACCTGCACGACGTGGAGAACCTAAACTATGAAAAAATCCCGGAGTCAAGTTCCGTGTCCCGGCTGGGCTGGATCGGCGAGGAGGGCTTTGCTCCATATGTCGAGAATCTTGTATTCGATGGAGACATTGCTTTCAAACACTTTTTTGAGAGTGTCGGGCCACGGGGAAGTTTCGATCAATGGCTCCGAGCAGTAAAGCAGATCAGGGCCGAGGGGAATGTGCCTGCAAAGATATTGGTCGCCGCGTCCTTTGCGTCGGTGCTGGTTGGACCGTGCAACTGCCTTCCATTTTTCGTCCATCTGTGGGGCGGCACGGAGTCGGGTAAAACGGTCGGGCTGATGCTGGCGGCATCGGTCTTCGCGAACCCGGAAATGGGTAAATACATACACACCTTTAACAGTACCGCGGTGGCGCAAGAGCTGTCAGCAAGCTTTGTCAACTCGTTGCCGTTGATCCTGGACGAATTGCAGATTGTGAAGGATAGAAAAGACTTTGACCAACTGATCTATCAATTATCCGAAGGAGTTGGACGGTCACGTGGTCAGAAAACAGGGGGATTACAAAGAACGGGAATCTGGAACAACTGCATCATTACCACTGGAGAGCAGCCGATCAGCAGCAGTCACTCCGGTGGCGGAGCCATTAACCGAATTATTGAGATCAGCTGCGAGGACACAAAACTCTTTAAAGACCCGGCCGGGCTGGTCGACGTGATCCGGAAGAACCACGGCCATGCGGGCAAGCTGTTTGTGGACAAGCTGATGGAGCCGGGCATGATGGATTTAGCAAGAATGACGCAAAAAAGCCTATATAAAGAGCTGACGGAGACGGAAATAACCGAAAAACAAGCGCTTGCCGCAAGCCTGATTTTAACAGCGGATGCTCTGATCGACGATTGGATTTTTAAAGACGGTCACGGCCTTGCGATTAAAGAAGTGGCGCAGTTTTTATCCACGCACGACGAGGTGTCCGTAAACCTAAAAGCCTATGAGTGGCTGATGGAATGGCTGGCGCAAAACAGCGCGCACTTTGACGAAAATCAGGACCGAATACCGGACACGTGGGGAAAGATCGCATATGGATCCGCGTCCATTGTCCGAAGCGTCTTTAATAAGGCTTGCACGGAAAACGGGTATAACCCGACTGCATTTTTATCCTGGTTAAAGCGGAATGATAAGCTTGAGCTTACGAAAAGCGGCAAGGGATACACCAAGGCCGTAAAGATAAACAAGGTCGCCTGTCACTGCGTCGTGATCAAGCGGATCGAAGGACAAGTAGAAGGATTTGAGGAAATGGACAAAACGGAGCAAATGGGTTGTACCTTTGAGGACGAGGAAAAACGTTGAAATTTCAACAAAGCTTGAAAATGGAAAAATTTTGCGGTGCGAACCAAAGTCGCACTTTGAATCCATTGGAAACGCAAGGATACAGCGATTGAATGGCGCTGGTGCGACCAGTACAACCACTTTTACTAAGCTTTATATAGAGAAAAATATATACCCTGTAAATAACTTACAGTCATATCGAAGCTCTATAGAGATTGCTTAAAATCGTCGCACATGTCGCACCAATCGATAGAAACAAGTATTTGCAACGGTTAAGCGGTGCGAACCAAAGTCGCACCAAGTTGTACCAGTTGCACCGCATAAAAGGTAAATATCTATGAATAATTATGAACAACTCACCTTCCAGGGGGGGCAATATGAAATGATCAAGAAACATGCCGATAAAATGCAGGAGTATGAGCGGAGAAAGCAAAAATTAATGCTGACTTGTGCGTCTTGCGAGGAACTGGAAAGAGAACTGCAAAAGCTTACGAAAGAATTGAAAGTTTAGGAGGTAAAAATGTCAAAAAAGAAATGGACCGAAGAAAAAATAATTTCTGAGATACGGCAGGTCATGAAGCTTTTGGGACTATCGGATCGTCTCCCCAGCGCAAGGGAGATACGGGAGCATAGCACATGTTATGACTCAATCAATAAATCCGGTGGCTTGAAGCATTATTCCGAAATACTGAATCTTCCAACTGCGGGTGCTACCATGTCGATTCTCTTTAAAAAGACCTGTATCATTTGCGGGAAAGAATTTACGACGAGATACCGTCCGGCGAAGATGTGCTCTCAGGCATGTAGAAATCGGTCATATCTGTTAAAGGATCAAGCTGTAATTAAAGCGGATTCGGGTCGTAAAGAAATTCGGACAATGCGGGATATACGCCCAAGTGGAGCTTTCGACAAAGAGCGAGAGGCGCAGAAACAGGGGCTGCATTACAGAGATCGCCAGATTGCGGAAACGCTTAGGATGGTTGGTAATGTACAAAATTAGCTAACGACCAAACACCCGCCGGTAAGCGTCAAATTCCATAGATAGGCGGGTTGGAATACATAGTCCCCGCAGAGCATCCGTTAAAACTCAGAGACCACAAGATATAGTACATAGCTCTGCGGGGAGGAAGGAGGAAGACAGATGGAAATGGCAAAATGTGAACGATGTGGAAAGGAAAATAGCGTGTTTAAAGGCTGGGAATATAGAGTGCTTGGAAATAGACTGTGCTGGTCTTGCAGAAGAGAAAAGGAAAGGGAGGATGAGAAAAGAACGATCCTTACCGAAAAAGATTACAAGCCGTTTAACACAGACGATGGATATTATTGCCCATATTGCGGAGAATTTATTGAAATCAGCGATGATTACGACATGTATGACGATGGTGAGCATGAAACAGTGTGAACAATGCCAGATTGATGAATATGAACGGAGGAAACAGGAATGAGACTGATAGATGCGGATGAATTTGCACAACGAGTAACGATAATGGGATTTAAGGATATGCAGTTAGCCAAGGCAGTAGTATTAGTCGACCTAATCAAGTCACAACCGACTGTCTGTGACATGGATGTGGTACGTGCAACACTAAAAGAATTATATAAATATAAGGAATTAGGAACATTAAAAGACCTACATGAAGTAAAGGAAAAGCAGGTTGCGAAGAAACCGGTCAAAGTAGACGTGCAACCATACATACGCAAGAAGTTTGCAGATAGCTACACTTGCCCTATATGTCATCGGCAGGTAGAGCGGCGGTGGAATGGGTGTCCGCACTGCCTACAGCGCCTAGAATGGGAGGAAGCGGAATGATCAAATTAACCGATAAAGAAAAAGAGATCGTGAAAAAATTAGACGATAGTCTTTTTACTGCGGAATATTTAGAAGAGTGGATAAATCGCAAAGATAGAGTTGATGTAAATGCGCCAGCAGCACTGCAAGCCGTGGGTGCGCAAGGTTATTACAGGGGCAGTGAGACGTATAGCAGAATATGGTTTTTTTGGAGAAATGGAAGCGCTACTCAAACATATAGAAAAACTTGGTACTAGGTATTTGGAGGGAGAGATATCCGATGAATAGAGAAATATTATTTAGAGGTAAGCGGGTGGATAACGGCGAATGGGTAGAGGGATATTATGTTGATGAAAATTGTATGAACCTCCCCTTTGACGACCCAGACACAGGAACCAGATACTTTAGTTTTGTGGAAGTTGATGATAATACAATTGGACAGTATACGGGATTGAAAGCTGAAAATGGCGTAAAAATATTCGAGGGCGATATATGCGTAGTGACGCTATTTAAATTTGACGGGTCAAACATACAGTGTACGCTCACAGTCAATTATATCTATGGTGCCTATATCCTTTCGGGTGATGGCTATATTATCCCTATGTGTGATATAAATGACACAGAAAGCGATATCAAGATTATCGGCAACATCCACGACAACCCGGAGCTGGGAGGTGAGCGGTGATGATTAAAACGACAGAGCAAAGAGAGCAGGAGGTAAATAGCATAATGCGCCTTATTGACAGTATGTGTAAAGACACTTGCATTGGCATAGGTGCCCGTGATGGACAGGTTATTATCAAAGATCAGTTTACAGGCAAAGAGTATATAATGCGGGAGGACAAAAATGGAATTTAAAGAATTTACAAAAAAATTGCAAAGGATGTGCAGAAAACAACCATGCCGGGAATGTCCAATCAACCAGGATGGGTATTTCGTCGGTGATGCATGTAAAATGTGGACGCTGCGCAACCCAGACGAAGCAGAAAAGATTGTATCCACATGGGCCAAAGAGCATCCGGTACGGACGTATTTGATGGATTTCAAAGAAAAGTTCCCTAAGTCCACGTATTCCGACAGCAAAATCTGCTGTAACGTATGCAGAGGATGTTTGTATGGGCAGAAGGAAAGTCTTGATGAGTGCTTATGTGGAGATTGTGAAGAATGCTGGAATCAGGAGGTACAAAATGATTAACCCCTGTAAATCCTGCCCCGAGCGCACCCCAGGCTGCCACACTCGCTGTCCGTATTATGCAGAGTATGAGCAGGCACAAAATGAGCGCAGAGAGCGGATCAAGGCAGAGCGGGACAAAGATACCGGCTGGAGTAGCTACAAGCGGGAGACGGTGGATAAGAGGGTGAGGAGGTAGAGTATTGACCAAAGAGCGGTTAAAAAAGCTAAAGGCACTCATCAAAGAGGCGGAGCACCTAGAAGAACAGATTAGGGACCTTCCATTTCGGACGGGTTCCTATGTTGCTGATTCGGCAAAGGACTACCGGACCGGCTTTCCACGGACAATTCTGATCAGGGGATACTCGACGGAGCAGTATGACCGCCTCAAGCGCCGGCTGAATGAAAAGCTCTGTTCCATCCAATCCGAAATATCCAAACTGGAACAGTGGCTGGATGGGGTGGAGGACCCGCAGACGAGGGACATCCTGCGGCTGCAATATGTTAATGGACTCACGCAGGAGGAGATTGCGGAGGAGCTGGGGTATTCGAGAGCAGGAATAGCATCTATACTGAAAAGATTTTGGGATTCGCAAAGTGAAACACAAACAACAAAATAGCCGTGCTATAATGGTACCAAGTCAAAAAGGCTTACGACTTCCTCTTAGCATAAATATATATGACAAAGGCTCCCCTTGTGGGAGCTTTTGTTGTATAGAAAAGCATAGAAGCTCGTAGCGCAATAACTTTGTGTTTAATATAGGTTTGTACACCAGAGAACTTTCAATATGCTACTATGGCCATAGGGATAATGTTGGATGTAACACTAAATTTAACGATCATTAATAGCAAAGGAGCGTTAGACTTTGAGAGTTTCTGTTTGCCAAAAATGTCAGCATAGTGTAATATAAAAAAGAAAATTTGTTAAATATACGTAAAAAAGCTTGATAATATTACATATAAGTAATATTATAGGCATATGCAGCGCAAAAAGTGGTATAATATATGGATAAACATAAAGTACAAATAAAGCTAATCGAACTGTTTAGTCGATTCGACTATCATGAAGATGTTTTAGAGGAAATCGAAAAATTAGTTATAAAACCTGGTAAAACAAAAATATTCATGAACCTTTTTCAAAAAAATATAAAAATGGTTGAAGAGTTAGGGAACGATGTTATAAAAACAAATAACTTTGAAAAGCTTCAAGGCTTCCCTAATTTATATTCTATGAAATTCATAAGCCCTGGCATGAATTTAAGAATATTATATTCTTATGACAAGGTATCATCAACGATAATTCTGCATTGCTTTTATGAAAAAGACGATTCAGGCAAGGCTAGTTACAATAAACATATCCCTATCGCCTTAAAACGAAGAGAAGAATTGGAGGAGAAAGCATGAATAAGAAATTAGAAAATTTAATTAAAAGTATGTCTGAGGAAATAACAAGTAGCGATATTGTTGCTGCAGAACAATTAGCCAAAATATCTGCAACTATAACTAAGTCTAGAATAGCAATGAAAATGAACCAGTGCGAATTTGCGAATTTCCTTGGCGTTAGCCAAGGCATGGTATCAAAATGGGAAAGTGAAGATTATAATTTTACTGTAGAGAATTTGGCAAAAATTTGTGATAAGTTAAATCTTGAACTCGATATTAATATGAAAAATAAAGAGCAGTTTTTTAGGGGTATACAAGATAATTCCAATTGGAAGATTAATCGTCACTCTGGATTTAATAAAGTTTGTTTGAATGGAGTAGCATAATGGATGTTAATGAGATAAAAGCGCCTTTTCAAATAATTGGAGATAGAATAAAGAAGCTTGAAATAGAAAACGATTTTGTATTTATTGATTTAACGGATGAGGGGATAAAGCGCGAAATAGGTGTTTCGTACGAAGTAAGCGATCCCTTTATTTTAGATGATAGTGAAGAGACTTTTGCTGGAAAAGTAATGATGTATATTGACCTTGAGGTATCGGACGATGAATGTAAAGCTTGCATCAGCTTAGAACTTGAAGGCTGTTTCATAATTGACGAGCCAAATAGTGAGGAAGTATTAAGGGAAATGTTGCCTATTAACGGGTGTGCCGCACTTTACTCTATCGCTAGAGGAATAATATCTAGTGTAACTAGTCATATGTGTGGCAATGGCTCTATTTTAATACCAATGATTAATACCTTTGAACTTAGAGATTCCATAGAAGAAGACGAATATATTGCTACCGATGAAACTGATGGATGAAGTTGCAAAACTTCAATAAAAAACTGAAATTTAAATTATCACTAAGAGACAAGCCCCGTGCCTGTCTCTTTTACTTACCAAACATTACCACTATCTGTTATGGATTAGTTGGGATACAATGGAAACAAGCGCTGTACAAAGAGAGTTCCCACCCTGCTTATACAGCGCTGAGGGAGCCTTCATTTCTGAGGGCTCTTATTTTTTACGCTGAACAAGATACGAATCATTGCATGACAGTGGGCAGCGAGCTCTTCCTTTTCATCGTCAGGAAGTGCTGATGCTGCATCACTCAATTGGAATAAAGATAGTATAAATGCGAGTTCACTTTCTCCGCAGGGAATAGATAGTAGTGCTAGGGGATTGGTATTAAGTCCATCAGCAACCACTTCGATGGTATCCGTTCGTGAATTGCTGCTTCCCTTGAGGATGCCCTGCAGGGTAGCGCGTGAGACGCCGATTTCATTTGAAAACTCAGATAGCGTCTTGCCGCTGTTTTTGTAGGCGATCTTCACGCTGTTTGAAAAATTGCTTTGTAACGTCATATTGCTCCTCCTTTCAATATCATGGTAAGGGGATTCGACAAAATACGACAGGACAAAGTAGTAGTATTACGTACTAATATATTAGCATTAATAGATTGAAAAAAGCGAGGTGAGCCGGATGGCATTAACAGAAAAACAAAAACGGTTTTGTGACGAATACCTGATCGATTTGAATGCCACACAGGCAGCCATCCGGGCAGGGTATTCTGATAAAACAGCATACAGGACTGGTGCTGATAACCTCAGAAAACCTCAGATTAAAGCTTATATCGATCGTCGCATGGCAGAAAAAGAGGCGGATTTGATCGCCGATCAGGATGAAGTGCTGAAATATTTGACCTCTGTGCTCCGCGGCGAAAGCTTGTCCGAAATCGTCGTCGTGGAAGGTGAGGGAGAAGGCTGCTCTTCTGCTAGGCGCTTAGACAAAGCGCCCGATGAAAAGGAACGATTAAAGGCCGCAGAGCTTTTGGGCAAGCGGTACAGCCTCTTTAAGGACAATGTAAATATGACCGGGGCAGTACCGATTGTGTTAATGGATGATGTGCCAAATGAAGAATAAGATCAGTCTGTACGATACGATCGGCAAAGGATATGCCGATTTTTGGAAAACAAGGAAACGATACCGAATCTGTAAAGGCAGCCGTGGCAGCAAGAAGTCCAAGACTACGGCATTATGGATGATCAAGTCGATCATGCAATATCCGCTCGCGAACGCGCTATGTGTGAGACGGTATCAGACAACATTAAGAGACAGTGTGTTCAGTGATTTGAAATGGGC
>CABJAP010000032.1 GCA_902363595.1 Clostridia bacterium
TTAAATGGTTTCATGGGGTTGCGAGAGGACTTTTGCATAGCATGGTGGACTGATTTTTTAATCCGCTATGCGCGAAATGATTGGTGGGGGCTTGGTTTCGACTTTTTCAGTGGCCTCGTATGCTGGGGCCGAAAAAACAACTGAAAGTAAAAGAAAAGTACAACTGCAACGTACCGTGGGCGATCCTGCTGGATCCCACCTCTGCCTGCAACCTGCACTGCATAGGCTGCTGGGCGGCGGATTACGGCCATCAGATGAGCCTCGCCTTTGAAGAGCTGGACAGCATTGTAACCCAGGGCAAAGAAATGGGTACCTATATGTATATCTTCACAGGCGGTGAGCCGCTGGTGAGAAAAGACGACGTCATTCGCCTCTGCGAAACCCACGATGACTGCGCATTTTTATCCTTCACCAACGCAACGCTGATCGATGAAGCCTTTGCCGATGAAATGCTGCGGGTAAAGAATTTCATACCGGCCATGAGCATTGAAGGCTTTGAAAAGGAGACCGACGAAAGAAGAGGAAAAGGTACTTATCAGGCCATTATGAAGGCGATGGATATCCTGCGTGAAAGAAAGCTGCCCTTTGGAATTTCCACCTGCTACACCAGCACCAATGCGGAAGTCCTTGGCAGTGAGGAATTTTTCGACGCGATGATTGAAAAAGGCGTCAAATTTGCCTGGTACTTTACATATATGCCGGTTGGAACGGATGCCGAACCGTCGCTTCTTGCAAAGCCGGAACAGAGAGCGTTCATGTATCGTCAGATCCGAAAGTTCCGAACCACAAAGCCGATCTTTACCATGGACTTTTGGAACGACGGAGAATTCGTCGGCGGCTGCATTGCAGGAGGGCGTTCTTATTTGCATATCAACGCCAACGGCGACATTGAACCGTGTGCGTTCATCCATTACTCGGACTGCAATATTAAAGATACAACCTTGCTGGAAGCTTACCAGAAGCCGCTCTTCATGCAGTATCACGATAATCAGCCCTTCAATGATAATATGCTGAGGCCGTGCCCGCTGTTGGATAACAAAGGAAAATTGGCGGAAATGGTCAAAGCCAGCGGCGCTCATTCGACGGATATGCAGAGCCCGGAGGATGTTGATAACCTCTGCGCCAAGTGCTTTGCTGCTGCTGATAAATGGGAGCCGATCGCGGACGAACTTTGGGAGAACAATCCAAAACATCAATACGCAGGACCAAGGGTTAACAAATAAAAGAACCGTAAAAAACACCACATTCCCAAGCAGCTTCCGTCTGCTTTCGGAGGTGGTGTTTTTATATGGGCTGCGGCGCCTTAGTGTTCCATCTGCTTGGCGAGGAAAGAAGCTCCAATTTCAGCCGCCTTAAGTTCCACATCAGTAAGGGTGCGGTTCTGCTTGGGCAGAATGGTAATTGATCCGATGGCATCTCCGTGGGCCAAAATTGGAACCACGATCTTGGCCTCATTATGGAAGCTGGTCTTGCTTTGAATGATTTTGTCGAGCTCATAGTCCACTTTCTTATCCATATATTCAGCTTTGCTTCCGCCGGATACCGCAACAATTTGATCCGTATCGGAAACAATGACAGTGCTGTCCAGAATCGATGCCGCTGTTTCGGCATATTCGCCGGCAAACTGACCAAGCTCGTTGATGGGAGAGTATTTTTTCAGGATCACCTCCCCATTGCTGCTGGTATAAATCTCCAGCGGATCACCTTCGCGTATGCGCAGGATCCTTCTTATTTCTTTGGGAATCACCACCCTTCCCAGGTCGTCGATTCTTCTTACAATTCCTGTTGCTTTCATAGCTTATAATCCTTTCTTCGTTGTTGATCTTTTGTGTTCAAAGATAGTCTTTGCTAAAATAAATGAAATATACTGCCTGCAAAAGAAAAATAAGCCTAAAATCTTTGACATTTATTAACGGAGATAGTAACATTCTTAATAGGATGTGCGCAGTATCGTCGCAGAAAAGGCCATTTTGATACTGCGCCGGCTGATTCAAACGGCCGATGCCGTAACGAAAGCTTGGAGATGAATATGCGAAAAATTAAAGGTTTATGGAAGTTACTGTTTGGAAGAACCACTTTACTGGTGTTGCTGCTGCTCTTTCAGGTAGCGGTACTCATAGGCGGATTTGCCCTTTTAGATAAATATGTATTTCTTTTCAACTATATAATAGGCTTTATTTCCTTGATTATTCTGCTCTATATACTCAATGCCAGACAAAATGCCAGCTTTAAGCTGACCTGGATCATGCTAATTATGTTTACTCCATTTTTTGGCGTGGTTTTTTATCTTTTTACCAGGGTACAGCCAGGAACTAGATTTATTGCACGCCGAATTGAGAGCACGATTGAACATCAGCGGCCCTATTTAGCGCAGGACCCCCAGCTGCTAACGCGCCTGCAGGCTGAATCCCCGGAAACGGCGGGGCTGGCCAAATACATCCATGACAGCGGTAACTATCCGACTTATGAAAATACCCAGGTAAAATACTTCCCTTCAGGTGAAGATAAATTCCGGGAAATGGTCAAAGCGCTCAAAGAAGCAAAAGAATTTATCTTCATGGAGTATTTTATCGTAGATAAAGGTTTCATGTGGGACACGGTTTTGGCGATTTTGGCGCAAAAGGTAAAGGAAGGAGTTGAAGTCCGCTTCATGTATGACGGCACCTGTTCCCTCTCCCTGCTGCCGCCCAAATACCCGGACAAACTGCGGAAGTTGGGCATCAAATGTAAGGTTTTTGCTCCCATCATGCCGTTTTTATCGACCCATCAGAACAACCGGGATCACCGAAAAGTTCTCGTTATCGACGGGCACACTGCATTTACCGGAGGGATCAATCTGGCCGACGAATACATCAACGAAATTGAACGATTTGGACACTGGAAAGACACGGCGGTCATGGTCAAAGGCGATGCAGTGAAAAGCTTTACCCTCATGTTTCTTCAGATGTGGGATATTGCTGAAATCAATACACCGACGCCAACTGCCAAATATATTCGCAGCGGCTTTGAACCAGCAATGGATCTGCCGGCCGAAGGCTATGTGATTCCCTATGGCGACAGCCCGTATGATACCGAATATGTAGGAGAACGGGTCTACATGGATATTCTCTATAATGCCAAGCGCTATGTTCATATTATGACGCCCTATCTGATTCTGGATGAAGAAATGATTACGGCTTTGACCTATGCAGTCAAGCGGGGCGTGGAGGTCATTATTATGATGCCCCATGTGCCGGATAAAATCTATGCCTATCTTTTGGCACGCACTTATTATGGTGAACTGATCGATGCCGGTGTGGAAATCTATGAATATACACCAGGTTTTGTGCATGCAAAGGTATTCACAAGTGATGATGAAAAGGCAGTTGTCGGGACGATTAACCTGGATTTCCGAAGCCTTTACCTGCATTTTGAGGATGCGGTTTTTATCTATAAAAATCCAGCCGTGGCCTCGGCGGAAGAAGATTTTCAAAGGACTTTGGAAAAGTGCCAGAAGATTACCAAGGAGGACTGCCGTCAGTACAATGTATTTAAAAAGCTTTTAGGCCGGGTTTTGCGCTTGGTAGCGCCATTGATGTAGGAATTGCAGGGTTGGTATTCACGCCCATTTGTGATATAATAGTTCCCGCTATTGAAAAATTGGCAAGGGAGAGGATAAAAATGCTGTTTAGCAACATAACCATAATTGATGAACATTTTCATGCTGTTGAAAATATGTATGTTGGAATAGATGGACAGACGATTACTTATATTAGTAAGGAGGCTCCCCAAAAGGCTTTTGGCCGGGTCTACGACGGAAAAGGAAAACTTTTGATGAGCGGGTTTTACAATACGCATGCCCACTCGCCGATGACGCTGATGCGCGGTTACGGAGAAAATCTGGTGCTGCAAGATTGGCTCAACAAAAAAATCTTTCCTTTCGAAGCCCAGCTGGACGGAAATGCAGTCTATTGGGCCACGCTGCTCGCTATGGCAGAGTCGATCCGCTTTGGAATCGTATCCACTACGGATATGTATTATTTTTCGGAAGACATGGTGAGGGCTGTCATAGAAAGTGGAGCAAAAAACAATATTTCCAGGTCGATCACCTGTTTTGACGATTCCAATCTCTTTGACCTTGTTGGCGCGAAGGAAATGAAAGCGCTGTATGAGAACCATCATAACGATGCCGACGGCAGGGTCAAAGTGGATATGAGCATTCACGCAGAATACACTTCGACGCCGAAGATTGTCCGGCAAATGGCGGACTATGCCAAATCCATCGGCGCTGGCATGCATGTACACCTTTCTGAAACAAAGTCCGAACATGAGGAATGTAAACAGAGACACCAGATGACACCTGCAGCTTATTTTTATAAGCTGGGCCTCTTTGATACGCCGACAACGGCAGCCCATTGCGTTTGGGTCGAAGGCGACGACTTCCATATTCTCAAAGAAAAGGGGGTGACGGTAGCGTCCAATCCGGTGAGCAATATGAAACTGGCCAGCGGTGTATGTAATGTGCCGAAGCTCTTGGATATGGGGATCAATGTTTCTTTGGGTACGGACAGCGTTGCCAGCAATAACAGCCTTAACTTCATTGAAGAAATGAAATACTTGGCTACGGCGGCCAAAGAAAAGCTGGGCGATCCAACGGCTGTTACGCCGAAGCAGGCCTTATACGCTGCCACCAGGGCGGGCGCACTGTCCCAGGGGAGAACGGACAGCGGTCTGCTCAAGGAAGGGTATAAGGCGGATCTAATCGTTTTGGACATCAGCGGACCCCATATGCATCCGGTTCATGATCTATGCAACAATGTGGTTTATTCCGCATCCGGAAGTGATGTGCTTATGACGATGGCGGACGGCAAAATCCTTTATGAAAATGGAAGACATTTCACAATTGATGTGGAAAAAACGATCTATGAAGCAACCAGAGCTACAAAACAAATCTTGAAGGCTCTGTAGGGGTATAGGAGGAATTATGGCTAAGAAATCCTTTGTACAGGGAGCAGCAGTCCTGGCGGTAGCCGGGCTGATGGTAAAAGTATTGGGGGCAATTTTCAGGATCCCCCTGGGAAATTGGATCGGCGATGTTGGCATGGCTAACTACAACCCGGCCTATTATGTATACAATTTTTTTCTGATTCTGGCGACAGCGGGTATACCGGTGGCGATTTCGAGAATGGTTTCTGAGCGGGTCAGCTTCGGACAGTTCGGAGAGGCTCACCGAGTCTTTAAAATCTCCAGGATACTAATGCTTGCCATTGGTGCGGTATCCTTTGTGGTCGTTTTCTTCGGCGCTGAATTCTTTGCGGAAAAAGTCAATGTGCCTGGTGCGGCACTGGCTATGCGGGCCATTTCTCCGGCACTGCTCTTTGTACCGGTAATGGCTTCCTACAGAGGTTATTTTCAGGGCATGCAGGATATGAAACCGACTGCGATTTCCCAGGTAATCGAGCAAGTGTTCCGTGTAGCGGTAGGTCTCAGTTTGGCTTACTTCTTTTTCCACAGTGCGGCAGCACTGGGTTCTGCAAGCAAGTTCCAGCCGGAAGAGACCGGAGCCGCGGGTGCGACTTTGGGGGCAGCCGCGGGAGCAGTAGGAGGCCTTCTGGTCATGCTGATCGTCTATTCCATGAGTAAGGGCAAATTAAAGAGAAGAATCAAAACTCAGCGAAAAATGCGTAGAGTGGAACCGAGCTCTTCGATTTTAAAAAAAATTGCGATTATTGCCGTTCCCATCACCATTGGCGCGGCGATCATGCCCATTGTAAACCTGGTGGATGTAACAATTGTGGTTAAACGGCTCCAGGACGCGGGCTGGGATCCGACCCAAGCAAGGGCGATGTACGGCCAGCTGAGCGCTTTTGCAGGATCGCTGATTAACTTCCCTCAGGTGCTGACCCAGGCGGTGGCCATGAGCCTGGTGCCCCTTGTGGCAGCGGCGTATAAACAAAAAGATATTCGTTACTTACAGGAAAATGTGTCCACTGGACTGAGAATGGCGGTTATCCTGGGGCTTCCCTGTGCATTAGGTCTCTTTGCCCTGGCTGAGCCGATTCTGGTTCTCCTGTACCCGGCCCGGGAGGCCAGTGCGATCAGCGCTGCTCCCTGTCTGATGGTAATGTCAGTAGGGGTTGTCTTTCTTTCTACGGTACAGACACTCACCGGCGTACTTCAAGGTGTGGGCAAGCAGATGATTCCGGTCCGCAACCTGGCCATCGGAGTTGTAGTTAAAATTATCATAACATGGACTTTAACAGGAATTAAGTCTATCAATATATTGGGAGCCGCCGCGGGAACGGTGACTGCCTATTTGATCGCCTCCGTACTGAACATCATTGCTGTGCGCAAACATACGGGTACCAAGTTCGATCTGATGTCTACGGCAGTAAAACCGCTTATCTCATCCGTGGTAATGGCGATCTGCGCATGGGGCAGCTACAAGATTCTGTTTACGGTGTTATCCGGGAGCAGGCTGGCAACGGTTACAGCAATTCTTTTGGCAATGGTAGTATATGGAATTATGGTATTTGCAACGAAAACAGTGACAAAAGAAGAAGTTGCGAAGATGCCGAAGGGGGATAAAATCGTCCGCATTTTAGATAAATTCATAAAGTAATGAAGCAATCCCGTAGGAATGCCCTTTTTTTAGTCAAACTGATGCAAAACTGTTGACAAAACCATTGAAAAATGGGACAATAAGCATCAGAGAGAGTGGAGGAACTTACTAGAGATTATTAAAAAAAGCTTTTAGCAAGCAGAGTGGGACAAACCGCTTGATCAATACTAATTTATTTTTTAAGGAGGAATTATTGATGAATAAGGCTGAATTGGTAGCTGCAGTAGCAGAAAAGACAGGGTTTACAAAGAAAGACGCGGAAGTTGCAGTGAATGCATTTGTTTCCAGCGTTGAGGAAGCTCTGGTAAAAGGGGAAAAGGTACAGTTGATCGGATTCGGTACTTTTGAAACTCGTCAGAGAAAAGCCAGACAGGGCAGAAACCCGAGAAAACCAGGCGAAGTCATTAAAATTGCCGCATCAAAGGCTCCTGTTTTCAAGGCAGGCAAAGCGCTTAAGGATGCAGTAAACAAATAAGCGATAGAAATAAAGGGCAACGCCAGTTGCCCTGTTTTTTTTAAGAGGTGAAAATGAGAATCGATAAATTTCTTAAAAACTCAAGATTAATCAAACGTCGGACTGTGGCAAAAGAAGCATGTGAACAGGAACGGATCTTGGTAAACGATAAAGTCGCAAAGCCGGGAACGGAAGTAAAAGAGGGAGATGTGATACACATCCGGTTCGGGAGCAGCAGTGTAACGGCGCGGGTAATTAAGCTCTTGGACTCCAGCCGGAAAGAAGATGCTGCTGACATGTACGAGATCATAGAATAAAATGGAAACCTTCTGTCAACAATAACCTTGAGACGGTTTGACGGGAGGTTTTTTTATGCGTGTCGGAATACCAAAAGCATATTTTTATTATGCCTATAAACCCTTTGTAGAGGCATTCTGCCAGGGCCTGGGAATCCAGGTGGAAATAAGCGGGGATACCGACCAGGAGACTCTAAAACAAGGGAACCTGGCCTGCGTTGACGAGGCATGCCTGCCGGTCAAAGTGATGTGCGGCCATGTAAAAAAACTGGCTGATTGCTGTGACGCGATTGTTCTGCCCCGGATCATGAATACGGAATACGGAGAATCAATATGTCCCAAGGTTGCAGGAGCAGCAGATCTGGCTGCGGCAGCAGGCGTGGAAGACAAGCTGATTTTTACCGACCCCCTTTATTTGCACGACCGTAAAAAATTAGAAAAAGCCCTTTGGAAAGCGTGTAAAAAATTAGGCGTGCGCAGAATGGATTTTAAGGTAAATTTTCTCAACGCTCTATTGACGCAAGAGATGGCCCTAAAGGGGCTGGATGAGGAAGGCTATGATTATAAGGTTTTTCTAGCAGGTCACTGCTACAATATTTATGATTCTTTTATTAATATGGATTTGATCAATAAGCTGCATGGGATGAAGATTGGCGTGGTAACCGAGGAGCGGGTGCCACGGGAAGAAAAAGACAACGGCCTTGCCTATACCGATCTGATGAAAAAACCATATTGGTCTTTTTTTGTGAACAATTTTGGGAGCATGGAGGCACTGCGGAAAAAAGGAATCGACGGCATCGTTTATCTTTCTTCCTTTTCATGCGGAACGGATTCCTTTACCGTGGAAATGCTGAAGAACAACCTTAAGGGACTCCCTTTGCTGGTGTTAAAACTGGACGAACAGCGGGGCGAGGCTGGGTTTGATACCAGGCTGGAGGCTTTTGCCGAAGTTCTGAAGGGGAGGCGGCAGGCATGAAGGTGACGTTTCCCCATTTGGGTCCCGCATATCTGGCAGCGGCGCTGGCTTTCAAGGAACTGGGGATACCGGCCGTCGTACCGCCGGCCAATTCGGGAAAAACGTTGGAAAAGGGCAAGTCCGTTTCACCAGAAGAAATGTGCCTGCCTTTTAAATTTATGGCGGGAAATTTGATCGAAGCTTATGAGCTGGGAGCACGGCGTGTAATTATGCCGGCAACCATGGGGCCGTGCAGATTAGGGGAATATGGCGAACTGCTGAAACAAGTCCTAGGCCGTGCTGGTTATAAGATGGAGTGGATCCTCATGGATACGCCCAAATCGATTGGATATAAGGAGTGGCTGCAGCGTCTGGCCCTAGCGGGAAGCGAAAGCGATGCGTCAGTTCTCCAGGCAATACGCGTACTGGGCGGCAGTATCCGATTAATGACCTCACTTGACCGCCTGGAAACAAAGATTAAGGCTAGGGCGGGTTATACCAGTCATCCTGGCGAGTGTGTACGACTTCTCCGATCGCTTCGAAGAGAACTGGAGGTTAGCGAAACGCTGTCCGGTGCCCGCCGCGTGATTGAAACGTATGAGAGAGCGGCCAAAGCCCTTTCCCACAACCCTGAATGTGAGCCGATCAGGGTCCTAATTACAGGAGAAATTTATACTTCTATTGAATCGGCTGCCAATCAAAACCTGGAAGAACACTTGATGCAGATGGGATGCTCGGTGAGAAGACCAGTTAACATCAGCTGGTGGATGGGGCATACAATCCGTTCAGCGTTCCCAATACGTTCAAAGGGAAAGAAAAGTCCATATCTTCCTTATAGTATCGGCGGATATGCTAAGGAAACGGTTGAGGAAATATGGGGCTCTAAAGAGGACGGAATTATACAGATTATGCCGGCCGGGTGTATGCCGGAAATCGTTGCAAAGGCTGCCAGCAATTTAGTCCAGGAAAAACAGGGGGTGAAAATCCTTCACCTGGTATTCGATGAGATGCAGGCAAATGCAGGATATGAAACTAGAGTAGAAGCGTTCGTGGATATGCTGGAAAGGAGAAAACGTGTATTTCTTGGGAATTGATGTGGGATCAATCAGTACGGATTTGGTGGTGATCGATGAAGCTTGCAGCATAAAAGAACAATTATATCTAAAGACAAAGGGCAGACCGTTAAATGCGATCGCCGAGGGTCTGAGGGAACTGGGGCGGCAGTTTGATTCGACGGATATTGGAAAAGCGGGAACCACCGGCAGCGGCCGAGGGCTTGCCGGAGCCTTTGCCGGCGCTGATGTGATCAAGAATGAAATTACGACTCACGCCGTTGCTGCGGCAAAGATCGACCCGGATATCCGTACTATCATTGAAATCGGCGGACAGGATTCAAAGCTGATTTTGCTGGAAGACGGGCTGGTATCTGATTTTGCCATGAATACGGTCTGCGCTGCCGGGACAGGTTCATTCTTGGACCGGCAGGCGGAAAGGATGGGAATCCCCATCGAAAAATTCGGGGAGGTTGCGCTTCAGGGCAGGAATCCGGCGCCCATAGCCGGCCGCTGCGCGGTCTTTGCAGAGTCAGATATTATTCATCAGCAGCAGATGGGCGTTTCCGAAGAAAATCTCCTGGCCGGCGTCTGCCGGGCTTTGGCGGCCAGTTATTTATCCAATGTGGCCCAGGGAAAGAAGCTGCTCCCAAAGGTCTGCTTTCAGGGTGGAGTGGCCGCTAACAAGGGTTTGAAAGCCGCATTTGAAGAAGCGCTGGATATGGAAATCTTCGTGCCAAAGGAGCACAGAATCATGGGAGCATATGGGGCCGCGCTGCTGGCCTGGGAACAAAAGGCCCGGCCAGGGACCTCCTTCAAAGGCTTTGACCAGGGAAATCTGGATGTGGAAATCAAAGAAACATCCTGCTGCGACTGCCCGAATCAGTGTAATGTAATCAGGCTCTTTCATGAGGGCAGGTCCATCGGAGCATTTCAGGATCGGTGCGGTAAGTATCAAAGGGTCTAGTAAAAATATGTAATAAAATTGGGCAGGCCGCGTAATGCGGATGCCCAATTTTTTTGCAGTTAAAAAATGTTTCCGGCGGATAAGGACTCATTGTAATGGAGGAAGGTCATCTGCTCCTGCAGACATGCCAGCTCTCCGGTTGAATTGGAATCATCCTTAGCCTTAATATAATATTTAGACTTGGCGATGGAGTAATCGGCTTCGTTGATGGCGTCGGTATCAAGGAAGAAGGCAGCTGTCTTTTTATATTTGTGCCAGCTGTCGGAAACTTCCTCAAAATGAGCGTATGCATCATCCCAGTTTTTTGCTTCGATCTCAGGAATGATCGTAGTTTCAATCTGATCAATGTAGCCCTGCAGTCTGGTGTCTGAATAATTGTCAAACACGCACCAAGCTCCCACCAGCACTCCCAGACAGATCAATGAGACTATGAAGTTGCGCATGATGTCACCTCCGTGGCTTTCTTTTTATCCGGGCTGGATACATACACATGAAGTTTTTTCGCCTCATCACAAAAAGCAAAGAACACCTCTTCGTATCCGTTCAAGTCAAGCTCCTTCAGATGTTTCTTTAACGCATCTTCGTTCCAGCCCAATGCGAGCAGGTTGCTTCTGTACAGGGTTCCGTCAGCTATGAGAATCAAAGGCATGGTCTCCTGCTGCTTGGATATGTCCATATCGCTGGGAGTCAGAGGCTTTTTGTCCGCCTTGGGGATAATCGAAAGTTCGCCGTTTGATTCCATGACCGCATACTCCACATCGGAAAGAGAGGGTGCGTTGCCGATTCGCAGCTGCTCCATCAAATCGTTGATGGATATGCGCAGGTTTTTCAGCTCTTGTTCATTGATTTCGCCCTTTTCAATTAAAATACTGGGTTTTCCGTTGAGAAAATTTTTCACAGTTTCACTTTTAATCGAAATCAGCGAGATTAATACCTGCAGGAAGAGCAGTGTAAAAATCGCAATGACGCCATTGATGAGTGAAGCAGTGGAAGATTCGATGGGAATTGCCGCAAGCTCGGCGATCATAAAGATAACGACCAATTGAAACGGGGACATTTTGGACAGTTCTGATTTGCCCATGACTCTTATGGTAAACAGTACGATCAGATACAGTACAACCGTACGAATTAATATAATTACCAAAATAATTCACCTCCGTATAACATATATAATGATATTGTGTACCGAACAAGTCTTTGATATACTCCCAGTAAGTGGAGATGATAAATATGAAAAGAAGTTATGTCGGTTTTTCCCTGCTGTATACGTTTTCCTTTATGGCTTTGGGATCCTTCATGCCGCTGATCGGCCAATATCTGGCCTTCATCGGATTTTCCGGCACGCAGATCGGAACTATAACGGCTGCTGGTACTTGCGTGGCTATTTTTGCCGGAGCATTCTGGGGAAAAGTTTATGACGGCAGCAAAAACAAATATTTGTTGATTATATGCTGCTGTGTTTGGCTGCTTCCCTGATCGCGGTTTCTTTGCTTGCGATAAGATGGTATCCACTGTTTTTGCTTTTATATGGATGTATGTATTTTTTTCAGGCGCCGGTGATGCCTCTTTCCGATTCGCTGACTTTGGAAGAATCACTGCCTTTCAGCCGTATTCGAAAATGGGGCGCGGTTGGTTTTGCGCTGGGCGTGTTCGGTTCCGGCAGATTGGCGGCCATGATCGGTCTAGAGACTATTTTTTGGTTTTACAGCATTTGTTTTTTTCTATCCGCTTTGCTGCTTATGCTCATGACAGGAAGCCGCGGATCGGTCAGGCAGAGTGTCCGGCAGAAAAAGACGGGCAGCTACCGCATGCTGCTGCGGGATAAGCGATTGATGCAGCTGATTCTTTGTACTTTTTTTGTGGGCGGCACCAATGTGGCCAATAATACATACTTTAGCTTTCTATATATAGAAGGAGGAGGGACTATCGCCGGGGTGGGAATTGTCATGCTTCTCATGGTGGGCAGCGAGGCGCCCTTCATGCAATGGTCTGCCAGGCTGGCCGGGCGCTTTTCCCTGGAGAAAACCATTCTTGGCGCAATTGGCGTTTCGGTAATTCGGTTTTTCATCTATAGCTTGGAGCCTTCTTATATTATCCTTGCGCTTCTGTTTTTTATGCAGGGAGCGGTCAATGGGATCATTCTTGTGGAATTTGTCCGGTATGTCAATCTGCTGGCCCCCTCCGGCCATGAGGGAATGGCGGTGGCTATGTACTATGCTCTGGGCAGCAACGGCAGCGCGATCGTCTGCCAGCTCATCGGCGGGGCGGCGCTGGATCGTTTCGGCCCCGGCGGCGTCTATTTCTTCTTTGCCGCATTCAATTTGATCGGACTGATTCTGTACCTGATTTTCGGTCTGCAAAAAAAGAGTAAAAAAGAAAGAGAAAAGCGGTTGACAGAGGGGAAGAAGTTTGGTAATATAGACAAGCTGTCAGGTGAGGCGGCAGAGTCAACGAGGGAGAGAAGAAACGGACCGAAAAAAAGAGGTTGACAAAGCAAAGCGCACATGGTAGTATATAAAAGTTGTCTCAGCGAGGCCGAAGGGCCGAAGCAAAGCCGAGGACGTCGAGAAAAAGCTAAAAAAAGCCCTTGACAAATTGGAAAAAATGAGATAAACTAGAAAAGCTCCGCAAAACGGAGCGGCCGCCTGAAATGAAGGGCGACAGAACCTTGAAAACTTCATAGTGTAGAAATTTAGTCAAAACGGGAATCGAGAGATTCTCAAGGAGATTAAAGAAAGAAACAATCATAAAATTGGTAAGACAATTGCGTGAGAGTTTCCGACAATTTCTAAAAAAGAAACAACAATAATTTCGAAAGAAATCGCGAAACGCGATGCGTTCGGAAGAGTAAGAACAAACTAGATTTATGTCTCGAAAGAGATTTAAATACCATTTATATGAGAGTTTGATCCTGGCTCAGGATGAACGCTGGCGGCGTGCCTAACACATGCAAGTCGAGCGAGAAGCTGATGATTGACACTTCGGTTGAGAGAATCAGTGGAAAGCGGCGGACGGGTGAGTAACGCGTAGGCAACCTGCCCTTTGCAGAGGGATAGCCTCGGGAAACCGGGATTAAAACCTCATGATGCTGTATGTCCGCATGGGCAGACGGTCAAAGATTTATCGGCAGAGGATGGGCCTGCGTCTGATTAGTTAGTTGGTGGGGTAACGGCCTACCAAGGCAACGATCAGTAGCCGACCTGAGAGGGTGATCGGCCACATTGGAACTGAGACACGGTCCAAACTCCTACGGGAGGCAGCAGTGGGGAATATTGCACAATGGGGGAAACCCTGATGCAGCAACGCCGCGTGAGCGAAGAAGGCCTTTGGGTCGTAAAGCTCTGTCCTTGGGGAAGAAAAAATGACGGTACCCAAGGAGGAAGCCCCGGCTAACTACGTGCCAGCAGCCGCGGTAATACGTAGGGGGCAAGCGTTATCCGGAATTATTGGGCGTAAAGAGTATGTAGGTGGTTTCTTAAGCGCAGGGTATAAGGCAATGGCTTAACCATTGTTCGCCCCGTGAACTGAGAGACTTGAGTGCTGGAGAGGAAAGCGGAATTCCTAGTGTAGCGGTGAAATGCGTAGATATTAGGAGGAACACCAGTGGCGAAGGCGGCTTTCTGGACAGTAACTGACACTGAGATACGAAAGCGTGGGGAGCAAACAGGATTAGATACCCTGGTAGTCCACGCCGTAAACGATGAGCACTAGGTGTCGGGCTCGCAAGAGTTCGGTGCCGGAGTTAACGCATTAAGTGCTCCGCCTGGGGAGTACGCACGCAAGTGTAAAACTCAAAGGAATTGACGGGGACCCGCACAAGCAGCGGAGCATGTGGTTTAATTCGAAGCAACGCGAAGAACCTTACCAGGGCTTGACATCCCTCCGACCGGTCCTTAATCGGACCTTTCTACGGACGGGGGAGACAGGTGGTGCATGGTTGTCGTCAGCTCGTGTCGTGAGATGTTGGGTTAAGTCCCGCAACGAGCGCAACCCTTGTCATTAGTTGCTAACAGTAAGATGAGAACTCTAATGAGACTGCCGTGGATAACACGGAGGAAGGTGGGGATGACGTCAAATCATCATGCCCCTTATGTCCTGGGCTACACACGTGCTACAATGGTCGGTACAAAGAGAAGCAAGACCGCAAGGTGGAGCAAATCTCAAAAACCGATCCCAGTTCGGATTGCAGGCTGCAACTCGCCTGCATGAAGTCGGAGTTGCTAGTAATCGCAGATCAGAATGCTGCGGTGAATGCGTTCCCGGGTCTTGTACACACCGCCCGTCACACCATGGAAGTTGGGGGCGCCCGAAGTCGGCTAGTAAATAGGCTGCCTAAGGCGAAATCAATGACTGGGGTGAAGTCGTAACAAGGTAGCCGTATCGGAAGGTGCGGCTGGATCACCTCCTTTCTAAGGAGACGAACGTTTCTGCACTATGAGTTTACATGGGCTTGTAGCTCAGGTGGTTAGAGCGCACGCCTGATAAGCGTGAGGTCGGAGGTTCGAGTCCTCCCAAGCCCACCAAGACCAATTGTCGGAACGGGCAAGAAGTTGTGGCGATTGGGAGAAGGATGTACCTTGAAAACTGAATAATGTAAAGAAGTGTAAAAACAAATTTACAACGAAAACGAAATCGAGCTATTTACCAAACGGTAAATAGAAAAAAGTATGCAACTAAGACAAAG
>CABJAP010000033.1 GCA_902363595.1 Clostridia bacterium
ATTGAAGATATTCGCGATTGAGGTCGCAATTTCATCGATAACCCGGATCGTCCCGCTACTCTGAAAAACTTCGCCTTTTGTATCTGTGAGCGTCAGCAAGCTGTTGATATCCTTTAAGACACGCACATCGGACCCGACACGATGAAACGCAAATTCTCCGGCCAGGATCGCCTTTTCGAGTTGAATCTGCGTGTAATTCACGTCAACCTCAAAAGCGCCATCATAGAGCTTGTTTGTCAACGATTCTTCAACCCCGCAGCCTGCTGCAGCGCCGGCCGTCCAGTAAACCAATGCCGACTCTGGCACTCCAGTGTCCAGGACTTTGTTTTTGACATTGATCACGCCCTCATAGTCCGCAGCATGGTTATAAACAACCACCTGAAATTTTGATCCGACCTCTTCCCGCATCCGTTTGCCGAAGTTGCAGTAAAGCGTCTTGATCGTGTTATCCGTCGCCGCACACCCGATCACATTGAACGCATAGCCCTCGATCTGATCCAGGAACGCCTGATGGGAATCGCCGTCCACCGTCCCGTTCGTGCCGCCGGTCATCGCCGTCGCCGCAGTTACATTCAGCGTCGCATTGGCTTTCCAAGTTACAAAATCATTGCGTTTCAGTTCCGCGGCCGTCTTAACGGTCTGCTCATCGACCTTTGTACTGCCTAAAAATGTTTGCACATCAAACGCCGTGGAGTCGTCTATGTTCGTTTGAATGACGATTTTAATATCATTGCCCCGGGTGCCGCTATAAAGCGCTGTTGCGAAGTCATTCTGTGCTTTCGCGCCGCCACCGTTAAGCCGGTACAGCTGCAGCGTCGTCGCATTCAAAAGCATTTCCCGGATATAGGTCAGCTTGTCGTGGTCCTTCCCATATCCGAAGATGCTCTGTGCGTCCAATCTCAGCTTTTCCGCATCGACCTCAAAGACTTCTCCGTCCGGTCCCCAGTCCAGCTCTACACCCATCGCAACCACGCCCCGGTCTGATAAACCGGACCCGGTATTGACCGCGGAAATGAAGACCATATAGGAACCTGGAAGAATTTTATTTTGTGATGTAAAATACCCACCGCCTAAAGCCATCTATTTCACCTTACCTTTCCTGAATTTCTCAATTTCAGCGTCAATCTGATCGAGCGTGTATGCCCGGTCATCGCTTAGGAGTGCCCCAAGCAGATCGCGCCGATTGCTATATTTTTCTGCAGCAAGAATCTGTGCTTTTGTGTAAGCCGGCGCAGACTTTGCTGTTTCCTTTTTCTCTGCCATATCGTTATCCTTTCAAATTTATCTGTTGCGTTAACGTCTCCATCGGATCGACGATCTCGGCCTTATCCATAAACGTGTTATAGCTGACCTGGAAGTGCAGCACGCCATCGACGTATTCACCCTCCATGTTGCTGCCGAAGATCAATCGGCCGTCAGCCATTACGGATTCCAAGGCTAAATACAGCCGCTCCTGTACCGCCATGCTTTCATTTCGAAAATCAGGGCCCTTCGGGAAATACTGGACCATGAAGAGATTTTCACGATAATACCGATATCCCCTGAACAATTCACTTTTTGGACTGACGCAAGTAATCAAAAAGCAAGGCTCCGTTAAGCCCTGCTCGATATCTTCCGTATAGATTTCATACGCATCGCCAAACTCCTTATCCAGGGCCGCAGCGATTCCGTCCATTAGTTTATTAATCATTTGAATGCCTCCCGGAGTTTGCTCTCCAATTTCTTTTGCAGGAAGGTTGGCGCCATCGACTGAATTTCTTGAGCGGAAATCGTCATCATGAAAAGGCCATGCACCCACCCTTGCTTCAGTCGCTTCCCCAAGGTAGGAACAAATCGACCCGGCTCCTGCCTGTGTCCGAACTCCACATAACTCGCATAATAGGTTGGGTTCACGATTTCGATCCGACACAAATTGCCACTACGAATGACCACCAGGTCCTTATTATTTTTAGTCCATGCACGTTTTAAAGTCCCGCCGACCATTCCATTTTCTGAGAACGCCGTTTTGTATTTCCCGACTGGTGTTCGCTTGATTACTTTCCGCAGAAGTCTGGCGGCAAGCTCCTTGGCGCACTGCTCGATAAAATCCTGCCGCATATTTGAGTTAAGCGTTTCAATGCGCTTTTGAAATTCTGCGAACTCTTTAAAGTCCACCTTCACATTCTTTCCCATCACGCCCACCTGTCGAAGATTTCCAGCATGATTTCCTGATGCACCGAATAAACTGCAGGCGGCCCAGACTGCATATAGGCTGTCGCTATACCCTCATGCAGCACAACAATCTTCGAGCCGGGCTTAATCCGCATTGATTTGTCACAAAGCAACTTAATCGACTGTGTGAGCGCGGCAGCCTCCTGCTGATCAGCAGAGGCAACCGTTTTAAAGATGATCTTGCACGGTTCATTCGTGATAACTTCCACATCCTCAAATCCGGTCGTCTTATTCGCCCTTCCCACCTTCTGATGTTCAATCACGGTCAGGCGGTCCCGCCAAAGTGACTTGACCGCCCTCTCCGCAAGTTTCATATTTGCTACCATCGCAGCCTCCTAAACGCCAACAAATCCGCATCATGGTCCAGCAAGTGGCCGATCAAGGCCATCAGCTTATCTGCCGCAGACGCATGGTCCATAAAAGTGATTTTTACGTCGCCTTCGTCGATGGACTTCACTGCCGCATCGACATCAAATTCATTCAGCTCCCCCAGCTGCTGCATCTGATATAGGTATTCACCGCATATCAGATCGACCGCCGCATGGGTCAGGCCATTTGGCACCTCTGCAAGATTGCAAAAATTCCGGATTTTTTCTTCTACCTTCCCACCGACAAAGACTAGCGCTGTTTCGTTAACCGTTACGCCAAAAGTCCCCAGTCGTTCCTTTGCTAGTTTTAGTAGATCAACCATCCTGATCAGCTGCCTTTTTCTTTGCCTCTGTCTTCTTTTTCTTCGGCGCGGGACTCTGTTTTGGGGCCTCCTTTTGCCGATGTCTTCTCAGTAACATACTCCTCACCTACTTTTTGAACTTCGCAAGTACGACTTTCGAATCGTTGGACAGCACCGCTGTGTAATGCTCATCCGCGGAAATCACGGTTGTCTTTGCCAGAATGTCTCGATCATCTTCTAGCATCACATTGCGTTTCATGTAAATGGTCAGCGCTGGAGACTCTTCAGAGAAGCCGTCCGCTGCCGGGTCTTCATTGGGGTCGCTTCCCGTCACGACAATCGGATTCAGATACGCACCTGCATTCTCTTTGACTTTTTTGGATGGAACCACCTGACAGCCTGCGATTTCTCCAATTGTACCGGTCATAATGACATCCATCGGGTACTTATTTCTGTCCTTGAAATTCTCATCCAGACGCAGCTGTGTGATTTGTTTTGGATGCACGAAGATAATTTTCTTGGTCGGTGTGTCAGATTCGTCCTCAAACAAATCCACCGCATTTACAACGCCTTCATAGCTGATCGTCGCAGCGCTGCCATCATACTGCAATGTTGCTTTGCCTAACTCTTCGTGGCAATCATTATCGACCTTTGCAGCGATGCTCATCGTCAATTGATTCGTGGCCTCGCCCACCGGATCGCCATACCCGCTTAAAACGGCTTCGTCCGTCAGCTCTACGGCTTTCCCTGCCTTCTTGACGGTTGCTTCCGTGGTGGATGCGGTCAGCACGGTTGTACCCATAGCAACACCTTCCGCCACGTCTTCCGCGTCCCCAATGTACGCATATTTTGGTACTGTGATTGTATTACCCGGCTGTCCTGCCAAGGTGTCATCGATCTTTGCGATCGTGGAGAACTTGATTTTCTTCGGAAGTTTGGCCGAAATCATCGGCGCCATTACTTCCGGATTGATTAAGTTTGTTAATTTTGTCTGTGCCATTTTTTATTCCTTTCTACTACTTTTCCGTGGCTATGCCAATTAAGGCATCGTAGGTTTCCCTATCGTTGTCATATAGAGCTGCCCTTTCTTTGTATCCCATCTTGGTAAACTGTTCCCTGGTGATTCCTTGCGGCTTTTTATCGCCCGGTTCACCTGGATTTGCCCCCTTGATGGTTGGTTTTGCCTGTTTTTCTTCAAACAGAAACTTCGTATCATCGGCCTTTATCAGCTTACTAATCTGCTCTTTTAATCCGACGATCGTCCCATCGTCAGCTAGTTTTGCATCCTTTAAATCAAGCAACGCTTTAACAGCAGTCGTATTCTTAGCCCTTGCCGTCGTGAGGGCTGCCGATACCGCGGAATCAATTTTCAGCCTCATCACCTCGGCTTCATGGTCTTTCTTCGCCTGTTCGTTTGCCGCCTGCAGCTTTGTGATCTGTTCTTGCAGTTCCTCGTTACCTTTGGATTGTTTTTTCAGGTCATCCAGCTGCTTATCGCGGTCGAACAACTGCACTTCGAGGGTCTTTTTTGCCTCGCTTAACGCATTAAAATCAACTCTTGCCACAAAGCCCAGTCCGATCTGTTTTGAAACCTTCTTGTCGATATCTTCTGTATAGGCATCACCCAAGATATCTTTTAGCCACTGTAACATATTTTACCTTCCTTTCTCCGCTATCCTTTTTGTCCGGCCAGTCCCGGTATTGCGGCGCTCTGTTTTGTCCCGGAGCATGGGTAATTTTTTGTATAATAAAAGACAGTCTATAGTTGGACTGCCCAAGATTAACTCTTGAAATATTCGCATAAAGTTATAATAATAGCTAAAATAAGAAATAGTCCCGTTGGTATCCAAAATGGAGCAAGTACCCATATCCAGGACCAACTTATTTCTCCAATTAGCTTTAATACAATAAAAATTAAACCAAGTAATCCACATATTCCAACACTACGGCTACTTGACCTTTTCTCTTCTGCTGTTTTCATTTCCTCTTCTCCTCGTATTTTTTACAATAAAAGACCCCGGGCCCGAAGGTCACCGGAGTACGTTCCTAAAACACCAATAATTTTTTTGTAAGCTCTCCTTGCCCGACCACTTGGAATTTCCAGTCACCGCCTAAGTTTATTTCCTCGGGAGCCAGATTATCAAACACAATCTTTTCAAACACGCCATCCGTACGTTGTATATCTGTAGACAGCTCAAACCTTGTCACAGTTTGCAGGAAGACTGCATCAACCACCCTCGTCGTCTCCGGCTCTTCGCACAAAACGATCGAGACGTGCTGCTTCTTTACATTATACCCTTGGACCCCGATAGAGTTGACGCTTTGGGAAAGCTCCATGATCTCAATTTTGGGTTCACATTTAGCAAGGAGGATTCGTCGTCCATTTGTGATGCCAAATAATTCTCCACGCTCGCAGTAAAGCGTTTTTATTAACCGTTGTATCATTTACAATTCTCCTTTCTACTTAATTCTGATTGTAAATTTGCTTCTACAGAGGCATTGCTTCGTCAGATTCTGCTATATATTCCTCAAATTCTTTTTTTAGCTCTTCTGGCGCATCCTCTGTTAAATGCCAATTGTCTGGTTCTGGGATGAAATATGGACTATCCCAAAAAGATGGCATTATCTGTGACATATTACTTTACCTCCTTCATTAACTCTTCAAGTTGTTTTCCAAATTCAGCAGCAACTGTTCTAACATGATCCGAACACATCCACTCTGCAAAACATTCTGCAAACCATTCTGCCGCATCTTTCGTTGCATAGCCGCTAACCTCTGTCTTAATATCAGAAATTTTTAATTCACAAGCTTGCATTACCTTTGGCCTAAGCATAGAAGAGACTGTTTTCGCTTGCCATCCGTTTAACAGCTCTATATTTGTCAGGTAATCGTCAATCGCATGTCCAAGTTCGTGCATCACGATATCATTTCCATTTGTTCCTTCTGGATGAAAACCGGACTTCAAATCTTTTTCATACATTTTCTGAAGCGTTTCTGCATCTTTAAAATATTTAAGGTTCACCTCTATGCCACCGCGCCCTGTCCCAAAATAACACTGTGCATAAGTCCCGGGCTCAAGTTCTTTCGAGACAATGCTGTTTAGCTTTCCTTTTAACTGTGGGAATTTATCAAATAGCCGCTTATGAGTTTTAAATATTTCTTTTGCAATGTTTACATCAACGCCTTCTAAGTTAATTTCTTTGTTTGTGTCATATACTTTCCCGTCAATCTTCTGCACATTGAACCATCCCTGGCGCTTCATCAGCTCTTGAACTTCATGGGTGGTTGAGCAATCATCTATATTTTTTATTATACTACCGTTCTCACTGTTCTTCCACTGTTTTGGACCGTTTTCAGTAAACTGCTTCTTCCATTCCGGATACTTCATGCCAGCTGATACATAATAGGTTTTTCCATCCTCCCTACGTGCCGCTTGCATCTCGCCAGCGGTAAACTCATCTTCAAAGTATGGACAGGTGCAGGACCGGCAATAAACGTGGAAGGGCGGAGCAGTGCCTCCCGCCTCGTAGTCTTTCATGTCAAAGACTTTTCCATCCATCTCTTGGCAAATATCTGATGTGTGAGAGTCCAGCGTAGCGCATATTTCGTACCGCTCGACTCCTAAGTCATTAAAGCAGTCTTTCTGCGACGCAGAGCCAAAATAAGCCGCCTCGGTCATCACCAGGCGGCCCGCATTAGCCCTAGAGGTATTCATCTTTTTTGCAATATTTTTAATGGCCCGGTCCGGCGATGCTCCCGTAATGCACATACGAGAAAGTTCCGCATGAAGCTCATTGACCAGTTTTGTCCGGTTGCTCCAGACCCGGTCAGAAAAGTTCTTTCCATCCGGCGCCCAGGGCTTTGCTATGATCTTGTCCAGCTTGTTTTGATCGACCGCCGCAATGGGCCAGCCAATCTCAAAGCCTTTCTGCAACTCATAGGCAGTTCGGTAATAGCCATCCTGATAAAGCTTTCGCATGGATTCATCCAGCTGATCGAGCTGGTTCCCATATACCGATTCAACCGATTGCTGTACATGCAGCTTTAACGCTTCAAGCCTGGATATATGCACTCTGGCCGATGCGTTTTCAAGCTGCTTCATCCACCGCTGGTCGATGGCGTTCTCCTCGCCCCGCTTGATATATTCTTCTACGGACCAGCGAAACTCTTTCAACTCATCGGCCGCAAGCAGCTTTCGCGCCTCCGTCATGGATACTCCGTTGTTGTCAGCCAGCCGCTGATACCAGGCACGTATCTCTTTTTCGATGTCCGCTTGGGCCTGCTTATAGATACGGTCGATGTCCGGCATGATCTGCATAACATCTTCGTGCAGGGTATCCTCAAGCAGTTCAAACCGTTCTCGCCAATACTTGCTATTCTTCTCTTTTAACTGTTCAAGATTCGCCATTTACCGGATCACCACCTGGCTTGTTTGGGCTTTGGGGTGTAAAACCGAAGCCATCCAAATTTTCTTCTTGCTGCTTCTTCAGTCGCTCTAATTCCTTTTCTGGGTCCGTAACCCACGGATGATTGGCAACCAATGTCTCGTCTGAAATGATCCCTTCGGAGTTTTGGATATTCTGTATGGTCGCGGATTCGTCCATCGGCATATCTGTGTTAAAGACGAATTCCACGGTCTCATTGTCAAAGTTGCCTGCGCCGGTGTTAATCAGGTGCATATTGACAAACCAAAGCAGCTCTTCCAGTGCGGCCTGGTACTCAGTTTCCATGTCGGAAGCGTCCAGATCAATATCGTTATACATGCTCTGTATATTCATTTGATTCGGTGTGCCAGACAGCTTCTCGTCTTTTGCGTCGTAGCCCATGCAGTTTTCAACGATTGCTTTTTTAAAGATGCTTATAATCGCTTTATAGTTCTCAGAATTCACTTCCACCTGCAGAGCCTTAACATCGCCGCCGGCTCCCTGGCTGTCGTTACGAACCTTCACGGCCCCATAGGTCGATAAGTTTCGCCGGAACTCTCCCAGATTCTGACCATCATAATTGACCAGGATCAGGATGGTATTGCGCATGTCTTCTTCCATGTTGTCCTGGAAGTTGGATACAATCGTGTTCAGGCCATCCTGCAGCGATTTACAATTGACAATTAACGGCAGCTCCTCGTCATTATATTTGAAGGGGATAAACGGAAGCCGCTGCCAATTATACGCCGCGTTTCCAATATTAAACGAATTTTGATGATAGGGCGCGCACGGAATCAGAACGCCGTTGTGGTATTCAAAATATTCAACTCCGTCAAGGGTATAGAACTCGACCTTTGTAAGCGTTTCCTCCCGCTTCCCGTTGTACACCTCCACATCGTAAAATCGAATCGTGTATTCAAGTTGCGTATGATCCACATCCGCCCACCCAGGGATGAGCTCAAAGGGACGGAATCGTTTCAAACAAAACTCGCCCTGGTCATTATAGTATGGGTGCAGCCAGCCAATCCCGCAGTTCAGGCTGTCCTTTGTGACATTCTTGAGCTGACGCATAAATTTCTTCCCGAAAAATGGGGTAAGCGCTGCCTGATATTGTTCATGATCAGTTTGCACGGATAGAGGCTTTCCCACCAAATAATTGGTTTTCTGTTTGACCATTTTACGATACTGATTGTCAATCTGCCGACTATTCGGCAGGTTGTCCACAGCTTCTTTTTTTCCGGACTCCCCGATGATTGTCCGACGTTTCTGCAGGATGTCGTGATTGCCCTCATAGTAGCGCACGCCGTCCAGCATCTGCCGAAACTTTTTACTCGTCCTAAAATTGAGAATTTCATGGCTAATCAGTTCGGGTGTCGAGATGGCCTTGCTCGCCGCATCCGACACAATCCGATTTATGAAACTCGTGTTTGTAAAAATCATGTGTCCTCCTAATCAAAACTAAATGTATCTGGCATCAAAATTCGGCTAACTCCATATCGCAAAGAATCTGGCCCGTGCGAAAACTCGTGATCCGGCTTATCGGTTGGCCTTCCATTTTTGTCCTTTGACCAACAATAATTTGTGACTTCGTTATAAAAATTTACGCATCTAGGGTGAATGACCAATGTATAGTTTTGTATTAACTGAATACCGTGGTTCACGCTATCCCTTCCTTTTCTAGATGGTTCCGCCCAGATGCCCTCATCGCGCAGTTCAGCAATGCTTTTGGGCTCTGCGGAATCACATACAATTATTTGTCCTCCATATCCCATATCTTTTATCCTCTGCGCTATAATCCTGTTTGTTACACCGGTTTTATACCATTCATCAAAAACAAAAATCAGCCTGGCCCTTTCATAGACCATAGCTGCTATAAATGCGTTCGGGTCTGTAAAGCCGAAGTCAAGGCTAAAGGAAGACTTGATACCTTCCAGCTTTCTTACCCGTTCTATATTAAAGTCAATTTTTCTATACTTTTCAAAAATCAATCCTTCCGCAATACCCCACTCGCCATCGCCTTCAATCCGATACCGGCGCGGGTTGCTTTTTTTCATGTCAACAAAGAGCTGCCGATCGGATTCATCCAGCCATTCGTTACATTGCCAGGTCGTGGTTTTTACAAACGTGTTTTGATCTGGATGGTCAAAAAATCTCGCCTTGATCCAGCTGGTAGCCGACCAGGGATTGAACGTCATGGTGATCTGTTTAAAATAGCCTTCCGGCACTTCCCCACGAATTGACATATCCAGTTTATTAAAATCATCCTCGTTTGTAACCTCGTAGGCTTCCTCGATCCACACCCAGCATAGAACTCCCAGCGGTACGGATATGGACGTCACTTTCATGCCATCGTCCAATCCTCGGAATAGAATCTTTTGGCCTGTGGGCGCATAAGTAATTTCCATCGGGGACACGGTGCAATTAAAATAGGCGTCAACCCCCAATCGGTTGATCGCCCATTTCAAATCACTGAACACACTGTCTCTTAATGTTGTCTGATACCGTCTCACACATAGCGCGTTCGCGAGCGGATATTGCATGATCGACTTGATCATCCATAATGCC
>CABJAP010000034.1 GCA_902363595.1 Clostridia bacterium
ATGGTGGGCTTCCTCCGATCATCAAGCGCCAGAGATACTATCAATCTTTGGACCTGGCTGCATAGTCAGTGATATCTTTGAGATAAATGTGTCAACCAATATTGACAATATCAAAAAGCTGCGCGAGTTCGCTTTCGCTCAAATCCGAAAAAGTAACTTCGCGTGCTGCGCGTTTCGCAAGAGTGCGGCGGTGGCTTTTCGCTTCGCCGACCAAAGTTTTCTTTGCTAATGCGTCGTACTGATGTTGTATTCTTTCCTTGTCGGAAGAAGATAGCTCCATAGAGTTCACCTCCTTCCCGCGTGGAGTAGAGGACGGGAGTTAAGGGCTTGTCCTCTCTGCCCCTTTCGCTCCGTACCCGTTCGGGAGATGGCTCTTGAGTGCGCTTTTCAGAAAAAAGTTGAAAAAAGCAAAATGCGCCCGTCCGCAAGACGCGGACGGGCGCAAAGGAAATGTAAGCAGTAGCTAAATGTATTGACAGTTCACATTCATAGCCGGAATATCCCGCTTGCGGAGCATAGCTTTTTTTGACCGCAAAGCATTAGGCGGGTTACAGTAAATAAAAATGGACACGGCGATACCTCCCCGATACCGCCGTATCCTTAAAAAAGGGCGACTTTAATACACTACCCGCAATCCATTCTATAATAGGGAACAGCGGCTTTTGCGCAATATTAAATAAAAAAGCCGATAACACATAGGTTTTTTGACCTAATGCGTTATCGGCTCTGCGTCTATGCGTCTGGCACTTTTAATCATTTTTTTTTGAATTTATTATATGTGTTAGCTAACTGTCCACAAGCCGCGTTAATCTCTCTGCCATGAGAAACTCTCATAGTAACTTCAAGTCCTGCTTGCTCTAATTGATGTTTGAATGCAACTATTTCCCGTTTCTGTGGTGCTTTAATTCTTGAATTGCTTGTTGGGTTGTATTGTAACACGTTAATCATAACTTTTTTGCCCCGAAACCATTTTGCAAGTTGTCTTACATCTGAGGGCCGGTCATTTATACCCGGTAAAAGCAAATACGCAAAGACAATTTTGCGATTATGCCTTTCAGAATAGGATAAGGCTTGCTTAACAACATCTTCAATAGCATATATGCGCATGTGAGGAATAATACGATTTCTTGCAGATTGTGTTGCTGCGTGTAAAGATATTGTCAACTGAATTTTAAGATGTTCCTCGCGCAATTTTTTTAATTGATCGACCGGACCAACTGTTGATATGGTAATGCCGTCGGTTGGAAAGTTGAGCCCATATCTATCTCGGAGAATATGGATTGCTTTTATCAAGTTGTCATAATTGAATAAAGGCTCTCCCATACCCATAAAAACGATACGGTTTACTTTTCGACGCAACAATATAATCTGTTGTACGATTTCTGACGATGTTAGATTACGAACAAAGCCATTTCGCCCGGACTCACAAAAAATACAACCAACAGGACAACCGACTTGTGTGCTCACGCAAACAGTTCCACCATCTCGCCGCTTGATAAAAACCGTTTCAATGTATTTGTTGTCTTTCAGTTCGTAAACATACTTTTCAGTATCACTGCTTTTGCAAATATTTTTTACCAACATTGATAGATTTTTTTTGCGTGGTAATTGCTTATATAATTCTTCATATAAGGCTTTTGCTTCATTCTCGCCAATAACTTCCGACATTTCTTTGTAAGTAAATCCGTATGGATCATTCCGTACTTCCGCAGGCGTATATTTAGGTAAACGTTTCATTTTTATATCCTTTCTTCTAAATAATAAAAGTTTGTTTTTCTGTATTTTTGATTACAATCTCTAATTTTTCTACATCAATGATATGCGTCAATTTGCATTTAGGGCAGAAAAGAGGAAAATCTTTTAATACAGTATTATGAAATACTTGAACTCTCGTCTTTCCGTTACAAATCGGACATTTTATCCAATATTTTTTAAGCATTATATTTCACTCGTCCTTTTTACACAAAAAAATGCACAGAGCAGTACAACAAAACTAAGGCATAGCTTGCACTATGTCTATACTATATCTATACGTCGTTAGTTTTTTGTATAGCATCCGCAAAATAAGCATGACAAAAAAGCCCATGTTGAAAATGGGAAAATCCTTTTTTTCAATGCTTATCTAATACGCATGCTATGCAACATAAACGCCGCCTCCTTTTACATAAATTTTATTTTATCAGAAAATCAGTCTACTGTCAATACACAACAGGAAGTATTTAACCTAATGATATGAATTGTGTGGACATATCCAAAAAGAAAGGTGAACTGTAAAATGTAACAGGGTGAATGAAAATGGCAAAAAGACCCGTACCATTGTACGACTTTAAGGCTTTCGGGGCAGCTATAAAAGCCGCGAGAAATGAATACGGCGAGAGCCGCAAAAAGGTAAGCGACGAGTTATATATTTCCCCGCGCTACCTTGCGAATATCGAGAACAAGGGACAACAGCCGAGTTTACAGGTATTCTATGACCTTGTAACCCGGTATCATATTTCGGTAGATCAATTTTTCTTCCCGAACAGCAATGCGGAGAAATCCACCGGGCGGCGGCAGCTTGACGCGCTGCTGGACGGTATGAGCGATAAAGGCATACGGATTGTAACCGCAACAGCAAGGGAGATAACGGAAGTCGAAAAAGCAGAGGATTAACCTCACAATATGAGAAATCGGGAGATTGCAGCGCATGGCGGCTGCAATCTTTTTTTGCGTCCAAAATCAAAGGAACGCGCAACAAATACCGCCTTTCGGTGGGGGTATGGAGTAGATAGCAAGCACAGCAAACGAGTACCCGTTTGCGGAAAATGCTTGTTGGGATAATCCCAAACCCTTATACCGAAAGGCGGTGCGGAAATGGAAAACCGAAAGAGAAATATACAGATGAAGTTTTACGTTACGGAAGAAGAAAAGCGGCTGATCGACGAGAAGATGAAGCAGCTTCCCATAAAGCAGTATGGGGCATACTTCCGTAAAATGGCGATAGACGGGTATATTCTTGTCGTTGACCGAAGCGACACAAAAGCATATATCCGGGAACTGCAAGCGGTGAGCCGGAACATCAACCAAATTGCAAAACGCGCCAATGCGACGGGGACGGTTTACAGGCAGGATATAGAGGACATTAAAAAGGCGGTGGACGAGATATGGCGGTTACAAAGACGCACCCTATTAAATCAACCTTAAAGGCTGCGATAGACTATATCTTAAATCCCGAAAAGACAGACGGGAAGCTGCTTGCGTCCTCTTTCGGCTGCGGGCTGGAAACCGCCGATATTGAGTTTGCATGGACGCGGGAAGCTGCCGGAGATCGCGGCACACATTTAGGGCGGCACTTGATACAATCCTTTGCGGTGGGAGAAACCACACCGGAAGAAGCGCACAAAATCGGCATGGAACTTGCCGGGGCGGTATTAGGCGGCAAGTATGAGTTTGTTTTGACAACTCACGTCGATAAAGACCATCTGCATAATCACTTGATTTTCAACGCGGTTAGCTTCGTTGACTACAAAAAGTACCATTCCAACAAGCAAAGCTATCACTTTATCCGGCGCACCAGCGACAGGATATGTAAAGAGCATGGGCTATCCGTCGTCGTACCGGGACAGGACAAGGGAAAAAGCTATGCAGAATACACCGCCGAAAAGCAAGGGACAAGCTACAAAGCAAAGCTGAAAACGGCGATAGATACTCTCATTCCCCAAGTGAAAGATTTTGACGAACTGCTGCGCCGCTTGCAGGAAATGGGGTATGAAATCAAACAGGGCAAATACATTTCCTTTCGCGCTGCCGGACAGGAACGGTTTACCCGCACAAAGACGCTCGGCGCGGCCTATACGGAAGAAGCGATAAAGGAGCGTATCAAGGGCGTGTATGTTGCCAAAACAAAAACGCTGCGGGAAGATAAGAAAATCCGGCTTGTCGTCGATCTTGAAAACAGTATCAAAGCCCAACAGTCGGCGGGCTATGAACGGTGGGCAAAAATCCATAATCTGAAACAGGCTGCTAAAAGCATGAACTTCCTAACCGAAAACAAGATTGAGTATTATAGCGAACTTGAAAGCAAGATAGCCGATATTATGACCGCTCATGACGCGGCGGCAAAGGCGGTTAAGGAAGTGGAACAGCGTATGTCTGATTTGTCGCTGCTTATCAAGCACACCACCACATACCGACAGTTAAAACCGATTTACGATGAATACCGAAAATCGCCGGACAAGGAAAAGTATCTGCGGGGGCATGAAAGCGAAATTATCCTGTTTGAAGCTGCGGCAAGGGCATTAAAGGAAATGCAGATAAAGAAGCTGCCCGATCTCGCCGCGCTGCGCAAGGAGTATAGAAGCTTAAACGACAGGAAAACCAAATTGTATGAAGATTATCGGCAAGCCAAGAAGCAAATGCAGGAATACGGCGTTGTCAAAAAGAACGTCGATAGTATTCTTTACCCGTCCCAAAGCAGGGCGCGGGAGCAGGAGCGATAAGGCGCAAAACATGGGGTGGCAAGTGGAATGTTAAGGGCTGAAAACGCCTGTGTTTCTGCGGCTTCCAGCGCATGAAAACGACATAGACGATAAAGTATATTCAAACCCGCAAAAACGGCTTTCTAATTGTCCACGCAAGGACAAAAAAAGAACAGGGGCGCGGTGCCGGAAATCGGCAACCGCGCCCCTGTTCTCTATGGGCTATTCCTCGTCGGTCAAGATAAACTCCCTTTCGGAAAACTCGCTGTCCGTCATGGCTTGCAGCTTGTTCACCGCTGCGGCGGCAAGCTGGCGCATATCCTCGTCCATGTAGGGCATGGCGGCAAGGATATTTTCAAGCGTTGTTTCCCGGCTGTCCTCGGCGTAGATCGCAACAATGTTTTCTTCCTCAATGGTAAAGCGGGTATTCATGCTATCAAACCTCCAAATCCTTTTTATGCTCTTTCTGTTTATCTTTCGGCTGCTGCGCCGCCTGTTTCTTGTATTCGTCCAGCTTCTTCAAAATGGACGGTTTTTTCTGCGGCTGTTCCCGTTTCTCGGCTTTTACCGCTTTTGCAAGGTCGGTAACGGAAATCGCTTCCCCCGCCTTTGCCCGCTGCTCAAAATCTGCAACGGTGGGCGTTTGCGGCGTATTGTTGATAAGCCCGTCAAAATTGTTGTCGTTCTGCTCTATGGTGTCCTCGACGTGCTTTAAGGGATTATCCCGCTGCGGCTGCTCGGCGGCTATGGCATAAGCCTGTGTGCCATTCCCCATAATGAGATACTTCCCGTCCTCCGACGCATGGTGAAAACCAAATCCCGCCGCTTCGATCTGTTCACGGCTCATATCGGTAATATGAAAATTGCCCCTCGGCGTTCTAACGGTTTCACCCGTCAAAAGGCTGTCGGGGGTCGCTTCCGGCTGCTGCTTTTCAAGCTGCCCGTCCTTGTAGGAATATCCTTGCGCCGCGATTGCTTCAAGGGTCTTGCCCGTAACGTCGCCATAAATCCGCTTGTCTGCGTCAACCAGCATTTGCAAAGTGTGATATTGTCAATATTGGTTGACACATTTATCTCAAAGATATCACTGACTATGCAGCCAGGTCCAAAGATTGATAGTATCTCTGGCGCTTGATGATCGGAGGAAGCCCACCATTAGCAGAGCAGATCCTCCTGTTATTCCAGTAACTGATGAAATATCTCCAAATGAGAACCTTCAGTTCCTCTGTGGTCATAGTTTCCGTATTGTAGCGGTCATAGAGAAGCTCGCTTTTCATTCTGGCCCACATGCTTTCACATCGGGCATTATCATGGCACCTGCCACCAGCACTGTTCATGCTTTGAATAATACCGTATTTTGCCAGAGCCTTACGATAGGTTTCACTGGTATATTGTGTTCCTCTGTCAGAGTGTAAAATGGCGCCTCGCAGATTAGGATATGCAAGATAGGCATTATCCAGGGTATGCTCACACAAAGTTGCTTTCATGTTGGTTTCCATCGCCAGACCAAGGACACTGGAATCAAAGCAGTCAAAGATAGCTGAAACATACAGTTTTCCATCTTTAGCCTTGATCTCTGTGATGTCAGTTACACATTTTTCAAGTGGCTTATTGGATTTGAAATCTCGCTTCAGAAGATCATCCGATTTACGCGCTTCCCGATCAGCTCTGGTAATACCATTTGGCTTACGCTTTGGCCGATGGCTAAGGCCTATTTCATCCATAACCCTGTAGACAGTTCGCTCACTGGGGATTTTGAGTCCTTCCAGATTCTTAAGGAGAAGTGCCTGATACATGCGAATACGCCCATAGGTATCATTGCATTCATCCTCAGAATTAATCGCTCTCATAGCATCAGCGAGATCCTGATATTTCCAGGGACGATCTTTAATAGCAAGATATTTGTAAAAACCCTGGCGGCTGACACCGAGCATCCGGCAGTAGAATGAGAGTTTCCCCTTAATCACGCCGTCTTCCGTTTTTATGGCAATGAACTTCATTCTTTGGTTCTTGCTGACTTCCGACGGCTGGCTGCGAAAAAAGCACTTGCTTCCTCGAGAAATTCATTTTCCTCTTTCAGACGCCGGATTTCTTTATCTTGATCCTTAACGCGTTTGCGGAGCATCGCAAGCTCCTCAGCAAGACTCATCGCACTTTCTGGAGTATGTGCACCATCGCCAATATCCAATGTGCCTGCTCTAACTGCTTTCAGCCATGTATGGATAGTTCCCTCCGGGATACCTAATTCTTTAGCAGCTTTAGCACCACCTATTTCTTTTGCTAACTTAACTGCCTGTACTTTGTATTCATGGTCATATTTACGTGCCATTTTGAGTACCTCCTTATTCTCTTGATTCTATCATGAAATCCTTGAGAATAAGATGTCAACTTTTTTTATACCACACCA
>CABJAP010000035.1:0-5775 GCA_902363595.1 Clostridia bacterium
GTGATCACCTTGATCAATGAAGGAGAAGTAAACCGATTAAAGGCTCCTGGTCTGACGGATATCCAGGTATCCGATCTGCTGATCCCGGCTGTAAAGTATCCCTTTGCAGAATACGGGTCAGCAGGCTTCCAGGCGCCGTCCGTTTATTTGAGCCAGCTCGAGAATCTAAAAAACACGAAGGCCACTTTTCCGGTGGTGCTGATTCGGAAGCTGGCAAGCCGGGAGCTTGGCTGGAATTTCTCTATGACCTGCACGCTTGAGGATTACACGGTTGAGGATGACGCAGGCGAAGGCGTGGATTTAAAGGTTTCTTTGAACTTCAAACAGTGGGTGCATTATGGAACCAAAACCGTCACGTTTCAGAAAAGCGGCGGAAAAACCACGACGTCCACAAAGAAATCAAGAAAAAGCGCAAGCAAGAAGGGCTCTGGCGGAACCTACACGGTGAAAAAAGGCGACTGCCTGATCAATATCGCGAAGAAAAAGCTGGGCAGCGGCAACCGATGGAAAGAAATCTATAAGCTAAACAAAACAACGATTGAAAATGCGGCGAAAAAACATGGCAAGAAAAGCAGCTCGAATGGGCACTGGATTTATCCGGGAACCAAGTTAAAGCTGCCGAAGAAGTGAGGTGATGGGATATGGGGAATTTTGTTTGGCCTGTGTCTACAAGAGCAGTTGTAACTTCCCCATTCGGGCCAAGATGGGGGCGATTTCACTATGGAACGGACCTTTCTTACGGTGGATGCGCCGGTGATAAAATTGTAGCTGCAAGGGCTGGGACTGTTACCTTTGTTGGAGCAAGTGGGACATACGGGAATTTGGTAAAAATTCGACATGCGAGCGGTATCGAAACGAGATATGCCCATTGTAGTTCTTTTATTGTAAGTACAGGTGCAAAAGTGAGTGCTGGCCAACCTATAGCAAGAATTGGGTCTACTGGTCGCTCAACCGGTCCACATTTACATTTTGAAATCCGTATAAATGGGGTTGCAAAGAACGCTATGAATTATGTAAGCAAAAACGATACGGCTCCAAAGTACACGGGTGGTGCGGTAGGCGGTAGTGTTTTATCTGCTGTGGGTGGGTCGAGTTCGTCGAAAAGCACAGGTTCATCAAGTAGTTCCGGAGCAGCGACAACAGAGCAAAAATCAAAAGACATCACAAGCGTAAAAGTGACTTCCACAACCGGGAAAATCGGCAACCAGGACAGTAGCCTGCGGACCAAAAACGCGATTCTGACCCAGGGCGCCGAACTCCTGATCCAAAACGGCAGCACCGTATTTCAGCCCGCGCTGGAAGGTGAAATCACGCTGGAATACGAGCGGAAGAATACGCCGGGGAAGCTGACCTTCACGGTATATAAAGACGCAACCCTGAAAATCGCGAAAGGTAATGCGGTCCGCTTCCGCTACGACAACAAGCGGATGTTCTTCGGATACGTCTTCACCTTCAAACGAAAGGACAGCAAGTTCATGACGATTACCTGTTACGACCAGCTGCGGTATCTGAAGAATAAGGACGTGCGGTCATACAAGAAAACGACCTACTCGAAGCTGCTGAAACAGATCGCAAAGGAATACAAACTTGAATATGGAACCGTGCAGAATACCAAGTACATGATTCCGGCCCGGATCGAGGAAGGAACGCTCTTTGACATCCTTGGAAACGCGTCCGATCTGACGGTCAGTCATACGAAAAAACTGTTTGTCCTTTACGATGACTTCGGCCGGCTGACGCTGAAAAACATCGAAAGCATGAAGCTGCCGATCCTGGTTGACCAGGACACGGCGGAATCGCTGGATTATGAGTCCACGATCGATAAAGACACCTATAACCGGATCAAAATCTATTCGGACAATGACAAGACCGGCGTCCGGGAAGTCCATGTGCGAAACAGCACGGCAAAACAGAAGAAATGGGGCGTGCTGCAATACGTGGAAAAGGCAGAGGGGCTATCAAAAAAAGAAATGAAACAGAAAGCTAAGATTCTGGCGCAATATTATGGGATCGAACAAAGGACCTTGTCGGTAAAGAAGCAGTTTGGCGACACAAGGGTGCGTGGCGGCTCGTCTTTGGTGGTCAAGCTTGATCTTGGGGATAAATCGATCAGCAATTTCATGCTGGTGGAAAAAGTCAAGCATACGTTTGTAAACGGCGCCCACACGATGGATTTGAGCCTTGCGGGGATAAAGGGGGAATTTCATGTCTGAGCAATTATTGACGCTGATCAAACAGGCCGCGGTAGAAGCGGTTCAGGCGGCGGCTCCAATGGAAATCACCTTCGGGACCGTACAGAGCGTAAGTCCGCTGAAAATTAAAATCGGCAGCAAGCATGTTATTGACGAAGATTTTTTAATCAAAACGGAAGCGTCAGTGGATAAGCTGGCAAAAGGAGATAAAGCTGTTCTCCTGCGGATGCAGGGCGGGCAGCGATTTTTATTTATAGATAAGGGGGTGGATTGATGTTACCGGAAGGAGAAGAAAACCTGCTGGTCGATGAGACGGAAACAGAAGAAGCGCTAATAACAAGCCGCACCTATCGTCTTAACGAGGATAGCTTGACGGTTGCTGGAGAGATCGACGACCTGGATGCGATTAAGCAGTCGCTATCCCTGATCCTGCAAACGGAGCGGGGCGCGTATGAGATTTATAGCGAGGATTACGGCACGGAGCTTACGGCGTTGATTGGGCAACCAGCACCGCTCGTCTTCGTCAGCATTGAAGATGCGATTAAAGACGCGCTGCTGCAGGACGATCGGGTGGAAAGCGTGGATCAGTTTGAGTTTGAGCAGGTGGCAAGGGATTCCGTGGCTGTCAAGTTTATTGTAACGACGACTGCTGGCGAGATCGACATGGGAACGGAGGTGAAAATCAATGGATGAGGATGTAATTTTATATGGACAAGAGTTTGAGTCAATCATGGAGCGGCTGCTTGCAAATCTCCCGGAAGAGCTGGACACCCGGGAGGGCAGCGTCATGTATAACGCACTGGCACCGGCGGCCTGGGAAATACAATTGCTGTATGAGGAATTGAATCTTGTGCTTATGGAAGCGTTTGCCGATACCTGCAGTCTGGATTATTTGATCCGGCGGGCAAAGGAACGGCTGATTGCATACAAGGAAGGCGAACCGGCGGTCGTGAAAGGGGTATTTACACCCGCCGATCTGGACGTGACCGGGATCCGGTTTGTCGAAGAAGAAACGGAACTGCTCTTTGCCGCAACGGAGAAGATCGAAGATGGCGTCTACAAGTTGGAATGCGAAGAGCCGGGCGTGATCGGCAACCGTTCTTCCGGGCAGCTTGTTCCGGCGGACACGGAGGAAGTGGAGGACTTAGAGACGGCTGAAATCGTGGAGCTGCTGGAACCGGGCCGCGATGATGAGGACGTTGAGGATTTTCGGGAGCGATATTTTGACAACGTGGCCGGCCAAGACTTTGGCGGGAACCTGGCTGACTATAAAAACAAAGTGAATAGCATCGATCATGCTGGCGGCTGCAAGATCGTCCCGGTGTGGAACGGCGGCGGCACGGTGAAGGTGATTTTACTGGATCATCTGCATGATGTGCCGTCTGCTGCAATCATCAATGAGGTGCAGGCCATCCTCGATCCGATCTCAAACACCGGAGAGGGAAAAGGCATCGCCCCGATCGGTCACCGGGTCACAGTAGTAGGCGCGGAACCGGTCACCATGAATATCACGGCAACCGTGACCTACGCGGAAGGTTACACCGATGCGCTGGCGAAAGAATCCATCACGGCGGCACTGATCACCTATTTTGAGGAATTGCGGATTGCCTGGGGCGATGATGCTGCTGACATTGGCACGATTGTGCGAATCAGCCAGATCGAGAACCGGCTACTGAACCTGACAGAAATCTTAGATATTGAAGACACGACGATCAATGGATCACCGAAAAACATTGCGCTCAGAGGCAGTCAAGTACCAGTAAGGGGGACGTTTAATGGAGCATAAGGAGTTAATCGAATATTATCCGGAGCATTTGAAAAGCTATCGGGAGCTTCGGGCAATCACAGCAGTCGAACAAGTCGAACTGGATTCCATCCTTGCGCAAATCAGGCAGGGGCTTGAGAATCAGTTTATCGAAACGGCTGATGAGGATGCGATCGCCCGCTACGAACAAATTTATAGCGTAGAGCCAATTCCGGGCGCAACTCTGGAGGAACGGCGCTTTAACCTGCTGGCGCGTCTGACGGAAAGCACGCCGTATACAGAGCGCACGCTGGCCGACATGCTCGCGGCTTTATGTGGAACGGACGGATATCAGGTAATGCTGGATGTAAATGCTTTTACGGTTGAGGTGGGCGTGGAACTGACTGCCAAGAATAACAAGCTTGCGGTTGAGCGGCTGCTGGAAAAGATTTTGCCCTGCAATTTGGTTTGCAGCGTCGGCCTGATCTATAACCAGTACAAAACGCTGGCACGATTCACACATGCGCAGCTATCCGCATACACACATGGACAATTAAGGGAGGAGGTACTGCCGAATGGCTAAAACAACAACACCCAATATGGGCTTTGTCTTACCGGACAAAGATGAATTTTACGATGTAGAGGTGGCGAATGATAATTTCCGGAAATCAGACACGGAACTGAAAAAACTCGACGACAAAAAGGTCGACAAGGTCACCGGAAAGGGTCTATCAACGAACGATCTCACGAATGATCTGAAAACAAAGTATGACGCCGCCCACAGTCATCTATCAAACACCAGCAACCCGCATCAGACGACTGCTGCCCAGGTGGGCGCGATCGCCACATCACAGAAAGGTGCCGCATCCGGTGTGGCGGAGCTGGATGCGAATGGGAAAGTCTTGTCGGCGCAGCTGCCAAGCTACGTGGATGATGTACTTGAATACGCAAGTAAAGCAAATTTTCCAAATGCCGGTGAAGCAGGAAAAATCTACGTGGCCACAAACACGAACCTGACCTACCGATGGACGGGATCCGCGTATGTGGAGATCAGCCCGTCGCTTGCTTTGGGAGAGACCTCCTCGACCGCGTACCGAGGAGACAAAGGCAAGCAAAACGCGACGAATATCGCGACGCTGCAAGATGCCCTAGCAAATCTCATATCCGATGAAACCATCGCAGCCGCCCAGGCCGCAGGCATTGATCTGACAGTATAGCAAGTATAAATAAAGACACCTCTCCCGCTCGGAGGGGTGGGAAAGGAAAGAGAATGAGTAATGGAATAGAAAAGTTAAATAAAGGGCTGCAAGATATCTTTAAACTGATGGCGGCACGAAACAAAGTATTGTGGGAGAATGGCACCGGGTGGAGCAGCGGTAGCATAACCGTGCCGGATGTGGATAAATACAACGAGTTTGATGTCTATTTATGGACAACGACTTCACCTGTTCGGTGCTGTCTAATTGATGGCAGGATCGTTGGCGCAAATATGTTGCCAAACGTAAGCCCTAATAAACATACAAGCGCAGCGATTAGTCTTGTAATATCTGGAACAACACTGACTTTTCAGGGCGCTGGCACAATTCAACATTTACCGTCCGGCTCGCACATGACGTTGGATACACAGTCGATCAGAAAAATTGTTGGGATTGAGCCTATCCCGTCCAAAATTTTGTCGGGGGGCGCTTAAAAGCAGTATTTTTAGGTGTCTTGTCCAGATTAGGGGGTGCGTGGCATGAATGGAATCGATTATGCGAACAACGCACTCCAAGCCCTATTTGGCGGCTTAGAGGTCAAAACAGAAGGTATTTGGAATTATGTCAAGCTACCCAACGGCTT
>CABJAP010000035.1:5787-6363 GCA_902363595.1 Clostridia bacterium
GCGATTGCCTGGGGCGGCGAGAAGAAGATAACAATGGCTTTAGGCGGGACATCAGGCGCATGTTGGTATGCAGTAGATCGAGCGGTAAATATCCCTACAGGACTGTTTATAGACGATATAAAAGTGATCGGATCAGCAACGGCCAATCATTATGCTGCGGCACTGTTTGCGATAAATGGCGGGAAAGTCTATGTGCAAATGAGTTCGTCCTATGCTTTTTCGGACTTGTTAGTAACTTGGGACGCTGTTTTAATCGGCAAGTGGAAATAACCCTCGAAAGGGGGTGCGCGGCGTGAGTTATACACAAGATCAGATGATCGCAATGTTTAATCAGTTGCAGCAATCCCTGCTGGAAAAACAAACTCAAACAGAGGCAGCAATTACTAATATAAACAGCTATCTGACCCCTAATACGGCAAAGGCTGCAAAGACGGGTAACATGGTGGATATAACATTTTTGGCAACAGTAAAAACAACACACACACTTAATGGTAGTGGTGGTATCCAAATTGGCATTATCCCAGAGGAGTACCGTCCACAGCTAACGACGATCCGCACAGTATATGTTGCTCAAGG
>CABJAP010000036.1 GCA_902363595.1 Clostridia bacterium
TAATGGTATACTCTGCGGATGCGTCACTCAATATGGCAGTTGGGCAAACCTACCGGATATGCACGACCTATCAGTTATAACAGACCTCAAGGGGTCTATTTTTATACCCTCGAAGAGAGGGGGAAAGGAATTATTATGGCAAAAATAGCAATTGATGCAGGGCACGGACGGTATACACCGGGCAAACGCTGCATGAAGAAATTGGACAAGAACGAGACAAGAGAATGGGTCCTAAATGACCGGGTGGCCGATGAGCTTGGGAGACTCCTCAAAGCGGCCGGACACACGATCAAGCGCATGGATGATCCGGACGGCAGTACGGACGTCTCTCTTGCGGCGAGAGTACAAAAAGCAAATGCCTGGGGTGCAGACTTTTACATATCGGTGCATCACAACAGCGGCGTTGGCGGCAGCTCTGGCGGAGGTACGGAGGTCTATGTATCTCAAGGCTGCCAGAGTAAGAGCAAAAAGGCCCAGGCTGCTATCTATAAGCATGCAATTAAGCGTGGTAACCTCAAAGGCAACCGGGCGGACGGGACCAGGACCGCAAACTTTTACGTGATCCGCTATACAGATATGCCAGCGTGTCTCATTGAGTGCGGCTTTATGGACAGCAAGGTTGATATCAAGTATATCCTTGACCCTGCATGGAGTAAAAAAATCGCACTGGGGATTGCTGAGGGTATCTGCGAAGTGTTTGGCGGGACGGTTAAGGTCAGTGGATCGGGCAGCAGCACGCCAAAACCTGCCCCAGCAAAGCCAGCTGCAAAAAAATACATCGTGAATAAGGATACGAGAGCATTGCAGAAAGCGATGAATAAATCCTATGACTGCAATCTCGAAGAGGATAGCAGCTGTGGGCCAGCAACGCAAAAGCAGATCGGGAAACACTATCTGTATTACAGGAAAAAGAAGCCGATCAAAAACGCTCACGTGAAATGGTACCAGAAGCAGCTCAACAAGAAATTTAAAGAAATGGGCCGACCGGAGCGAGTTACCGTTGATAGCTCATTTGGTCCAGATTGCGCCAAAAAGACGAAGCTTTATCAGAAACTAAAAGGGCTTGAGGTGGATGGATACGCTGGACTGAAAACACATTTATCTTTACTGAAATAGGAGGAGAAGAGAACATGAACAAAGAAGTAAGAAACCTAATCATCCGGACAGGCGTAACAGTGGTATTGTGGGCGAATATGGTACTTGCACATAAGGGCATGTCCCCACTACCAATCGATGAAAACGGAGCCACAGAGCTGATCTCTGAGGCGTTGGCGGCGCTGGCAACCCTGTGGGCATGGTGGAAAGACAACGACGTGACAAAGAAAGCCAGAGCCAAAAAAGAAGTTATTGCCACGCTGGAGCATGAAGGGGAGATTTAAGTCGATGGAAACAGCCTTAACAATGTTATTGAGCCTTGCTACAACGGTAATTGCTGGAGTGGCCCTACATGCGATTAAGTCCGGGCAGAAGAAGGCTCAGAGCAGGGAAGAGGATAGGGACAAGCGGGAGCAGCTTACTCTCGAGGCTATCAATGCGTCCTTTTGTGTCAATAAAGAGCTTGTCAGCTGCGTCCTTGACGGAAAGCCTGCGAACGGTGAACTCGATGAGGCTTACGAGTATCAGAGAAATGTCAAACATAAAATTGAGGACTATGCCCGTGAAAAAGCGTCACGCTCATAGCCCATACCTATGCCCCGGGGGAGTGATCCTCTGGGGCTTTTTTAATGCGTAAAATGCCCGTATTCTTGCATTTGTGTTGATATTTAAAGAGGATCATCTATAATTAAAGTGACTTTCCTCTATTCAGGTAAGAGCGGGGAGAGGGAAGCAAAAGGCCGCAGGAATAACATCTGCGGCTATTTTTTAGGAAACAACGGGTCGCCCGTCATTCCTTTGTTAATATGCTCTTTCACAATCTCTTCGGCTTTCATTCTCACTTTGGCTGCATCTTCTAAACGGTCGTATCGACCCAAGTTATATTTTTTACCCTTATACCTGATTGACGCTTGCCATTTTTGCCTTGATTTGTCCCAGTTCACGCCGACAATGCCGCTTTTGTTGGATGCGGTCATAGCACCAATTTTGATCGGCTGAGAGCCGTCAACAAACGTTTCCAGCATCCTTTGCGGAATGTCACGGTCTTTGTTGACACATCCGCAAGATGTTGTCTGTCCAGAAATGATAGAATCCTTACGCACCTCAATGACATTATCACATTCACATCTACAGATCAGGAAAGTTCTTTTCCGGCCTGAAATGGTTTTTGTTTTTTCTGACAGGACGGTCAATTTACCGAATTGCCTGCCAGCGACGTTTGTATGCTTTAGGCAGCCACATGATTTTGTGTGGCCGCTTCTTAAATTTCCCGCAAATACTTCACAGGTGTTGCCACATTCGCACCGACATAGATATCTGTTTCCGCCGATGTATTTTTCGACACACAGCAAATCAAAAGTTCGACCAGTCAAATCATTTCTTTGCATTTAACAAGTCCTCAATAATTTCTCCAATCGATTTCCCCGTCTCCTTGCGCAGAGTATCCAGCTTTTCTTTTGCTGATGCTGAGATATCGGCAGTAATTTTGACTTTATCCTCTTCCAGCCGTCCGAAAATTTGTTCGACCTCATCGGCGGATAGGTTATTTTCTGACCATTCCATCGCCGCCTCTGGCTCCATCGGCATGATCTTTTCACCGGCTCCACCGCTGTTTCCATGCCATTCACCATATCGAGAATTTCCGCCGCCCCAGCCATACAGAAAGAAATTGCCGCTCTTTGTCAGATACAAGACTTCTTCCCAATATTCAAAGTCGGAAGGGGAGTGCCCGCTATCAATGCGGGCAAGTTCCTTTGCGCTTTCTGTATTGTACAATTTTCCTTTGATTCTTTTATTCATATCCTTCCTCCGATTATCCCTTAATTTGTACCCATTCGCCGATAGCGTCATCTTCTGTAATCCATCTGCCATCTTCGGCAATATAGACTTCACAGCCGGTTGCCTCGTCAATAAATGTTTCCTGCCCCATATCAACCATAACTTCCTCATCGATTCCGTATACATAAATTTTTTCTAACATTTCTTTGTTCCTCCTTTATTTGATAATACTATTATACAGTAAAATATTACTTTTGTCAAGATATATTACAATAAAATATTACAAAAGTGCCGTATGTTTTGAGGTTTGACAAATATAACAATTGTAGTATATAATATAAAAAACGTTGATTAAGTAATTATATGACCGCGTAGGTGTACAGCCATAGTTTGTATGCTGATTGTCGCCCAACCATCAGGGCGTGGATTGAGGTCTATAATTATCTAGCGTTTGAGCAACAACTTAATTAGTCGCTTCCCATTAGGGGAGCGTGGATTGCAGTAAATTTATAAGTTATTGCTTAACACAAAAAGACAAGGCCGCTTTTGAGTTGGTCTTGTCTTTTTGATATAAATATTATACTAAAACGATGTTGTTGCATCTGTACACTTTTTCCGATACAGCACCATACACTGTGTATTTTTTCTTTTCAATTAATTCTTTCAAATGTTCAGGCCGTCTCAAAAATTTTACATAATCCTGCTCACATAATTCAAAAATAACGAGTTTGTTTTTGCCATTTCCAGCTCTAACATAAATATTGGTATAATCACAATTAATATCAGATTTTAAAACTTTGTAGTTATTGCAAGTTTTTGTATAATTTTCCACTTCTGTTTCAAAATCAAAATAATTTAACGATTCATTTGCCAAAACTTCAAGGTCAAGATTTTCAATTTCCAGTGTGTTTTTTTGATATCCTTTTTTTAACACACTTACAACAGACTCTGTAGATATCTGTTTTCCATTTTCCCACACGGTTAAATATGCCTTGTACCGCGAATAATATCTGTAATTATGCTCCATTGTCTCTAGTGCGTCGTTCCAATCAGTAGTCACGTATTCGATTACTTCCTCCTCTTTCCAACGATTCTGATCAAATACAATATATGTTTTCATTGTTTATTCCTTTCTGCCTTCGTAACCTCCGTGCTATGCTCCTGCACGAGCTATTTTATCTGCAATATTTTCGTAACGCTCTGCATCTGCTAAGTACATCTGTTCTTGCTTCTGATCTCCTCTTTCTCTTGCATCCTGCGCCATTTCATAGCTGTTATGTTTGTCGGCTAAAGCCATACCCCAAATTGTCATTAATTCGTCGTCCGTAAAATTCAATGTTTTCATTTTCCTCTCTCCCTTCCGGGGGCCTATGCCCCTACTTTAAAAACTGATTCCTGCTTTCGTTTGGTATGTGATTTATCTTTATTTGTTACACTAAGTATATACTAAAATTAGTATATTGTCAATAGAAAATATACTAATTTTAGAATAAATTTAATTGACTTTTTCTGCCTGAAATGTTACTTTAATATTGAGGAGGTATAGCCAATGATAAAATATAAAATAGACGTGTTTGAGGAAATGAAGAAGCACGGATTTAACCAGACCCGCATACAGAAAGACAATCTGTTGCCCCGTCAGACAATGACAAACATCAAGGCTGGAAAGAGTATAACCTTAGATACTCTCAATAAAATATGTCTGATGTGCAGACTCCAGCCTGGGGACATAATAGAGGTGGTGGCGGCAGATGAAGAAAAGTTGAAATATTTTTAGTAAAGGGGTTGCGTTTAGACTAATATTAGTATATAATAGTATTAAGTTAAGAAGTTAACTTAATCACCGGGCAAGCGGAGAAAGGAGAAAAAATGAACACTATGAACATGTCAGAAGCGGCAAGATTGATTTTAGGACTGAGGGCCGCAGGATGGGACGAAAAAAGCATAAATGATTTCATCCTGTACATTGAGACAGGGGACGAGCAATATAAACCAAAGGAAAAACCTGCTGAATAAACAGCAGGCACACATAAAAGGGA
>CABJAP010000037.1:0-1393 GCA_902363595.1 Clostridia bacterium
TATTCTGCAAAGGGATACTTTACAGCCGGGATCAGCAGATCGGATACCTGGATATCCGTCAGACCAGGAGCCTTTAATCGGTTTACTTCTCCTTCATTGATCAAGGTGATCACTTCATTTTTGTTATTGATCTTAACCTGAAACTTCGATGGTGCTACCGGGTACAGAATATTGTTGATATAGAATTGATACATCAGGTATGCACCCCCTCAGCGCTTACGATTAAAGCGTTTTCAAGTTTTTTCGTCATGACGTTGATCACCCCGTCGATATCGCGGTCAGACGTGATCTGATTGGTCATGCCCTTCATGTCGACGGTGATCGATGCTGTGGTGTATTTATTGATGGCCTGCCGCTCCGCCAATTCCCGAAGCAATTTTAAATCCTCGGAACTTGCCTGGACAGAATCTTTGATCTTATCGGTGTTTTTATCGATGTTTCCGACGCCGTTTGTCAGGCTTGATGGGATGCTGCTCCCGGCTGCGCTTGCCGCGTCTTTGCCTCCGAACATATCTTTAATCTTGCCGCCGGCGCTGCTGCCTTTTCCATAACCCCATTTATATGCTCCGCTATATGACTTGCGGTCCATATAATAGTCTGCAGGGTTAATCGTTTGCACCTCTTCCTGATATTTTCCATTTCCAACCGTGTCGGCCCAACCATTCACCCGGTCGATCCAGCCGTTTACACTTGATACTAAGTCTGTGCCAAATAGCGTGTCCACTGCTTGCGCCAAAGCACTCAATAAATTTAGAGCGGTTGTACAGAAACTTGCAATCAGATGTGCCGCCGCTCCAAGCGGATCACGCAGGAAATTTGCAAAAAAGTTCGCAAAACCCCCGAGAAAATTCCATAAAGCCGCAAAGCCGCCAATCGCCATATTAACAAGTGATGCAACCAAATTCCAGATGAAAGCTCCTGCGGCTGCCAAGGCTCCCACAATAACACCGGTTGCGCTGATGGAGGTTCCCTTAACTTTGTTTATCACTGCAATGGCAATATAAATTATAGCAATAACAGCAACAATTAAGATCAGTATCCAAACAAGCGGACAGGCATATAATGCGGAGTTTAACCCCCACTGGGCCGCTGTCTCTGCCATTGTCGCCCCGGTGAATGCCGCCGCTACGGGAACTGCCAACATTTTAGCAAGCGTTGCAGCTCCTGTCGCGGCAGCCACTGCCAGTTCCACCCCTTTAAGCAATAATAGGTGGCCATAATATACAGATAATGCGGCAGCCACTCCTAAAATTAACGGCCCGATAAATTCCCAATTATCTGCTATAAATCCGCCGACTGCACCAACAATGTTAAAAATGCCAACTACAACGCTTGCTACAATAGCTAGACCATTAATCACCCCGTTCACAAAACGATCTAGTGACCCGCTGTT
>CABJAP010000037.1:1418-3683 GCA_902363595.1 Clostridia bacterium
GTCATAGGCATTTGATTAAATTGTTCATTGATCTGATCGGTTGCCCCCAGCATGGCATTCTTGACAATCTCCGCCGTAATCTGTCCTTCTGACGCCATGTTTCGGATTTCACCAATTCCAACATTCAAGTAATCTGCAACAGTCTGTATAACGTTTGGAGCAGCCTCGAACACCGCATTTAATTCCTCGCCTCGGAGCACTCCTGATCCTAACGCTTGTGTAAGCTGCAGCGATGCAGATGCCATTTCCTGCTGCGACGCTCCCGCGATGACGAACTGTTTGTTAAGATTTTCTGCAAACTGCACGGTCTCGGCGTTGGATGAAAAAGCATCCGCGGCTCTCAATCCAAGCTTAGCCACCACGTCCGCTGTTTCCAAATATGCGCCACGGGAGTTTTGCGCGGACTGGAAGATCATATCCTGAAGCTCTTTTGTTGACTGCAGGCGGTCATTCATCATGTTCAGCCGGGCAGTGGTCTGGGTCAGTTCGTCGGATACCCCGACCCCCATCTTGATCGTCTGCATTCCAGCATAGGCGCCTACCAAAGCACCAACCTTACCTTTCAGTCCGCTAAACAATGACTGCTGCCTATTGACGACCTGATTATTCTGCTTCAGCTGCTCTTCCATCTGTCTGAGCCCTGCATTGGCTTCTGCTACCTCGGACTGGATCGTGTCGAAATTCACATTTGCGCCACGGTCGAGTGCCTGCATGGAGCTCAGCGTCATATCGATGGCGTTGGTCATGTGCTGCATTGGGCCAGACACTAAATCATTTAATTGTATTGCTGTGCTTATCGTAGCCATATCCCAACCTCACAAAGGCCAAGGCTATTTGCTTTTCGCCTTGGCCAATTCCTTCTTCTCATTCTCCACCCGCACCTCGATGCTGGCGATAATAAACGCCTTGCTCTTTAAATCTAAATCTAAATATTCCTTGGGCGTCATACCAAACTTATGCAGGCAGTAATGGGCGTAACTCGCATCCGGGTCATCCCCGGTTATGAGTTTTTTGCTTTACCAACCTCTTCTTGCATGTTAAATCCATTTAGCTGACTGACAAAGGCAACCAGATCCGTGTACTCTCCTGGACTGTTCACCATTTCGGTCAGCAGCTCCTCCGGCGTCATCACACCGTAAGAATCAAGCAGTTCCGCGCTGTTTAAATCGGGGACCACGGTAGACATGCAAATCATTGCCTTATTGATCTTCGCAGCGTTGGCCTTCTGCCGATACATGCCCGGCTTCCCTGGGATTGGCACCTCAATTGTATTATCCTCCTGAATCTGATCCATTTCATCCGATGTGATCTGCCGGAACTCCCATTCAAGGGGTTTGCCGTTTTCATCGCAAAGCGACTTTGTAGCCGCATAAAATACGTGTTCTTTCTTCTTCTGATTTTCCTTCATAAACGATTTAAAATCCGCCATATTCTCCTCCTTAAATTCCTTTCAGTTCTGTAAACAGTTCCGGCATGTTCCAATCTTCGAACGTGCCCTCCATTGATTCTTCCAGCCATTCCCCTGCCGCGTCAAACTTGGCTAGGGTGATCTTGTCCGTATTGCAGCCAAGGATATTGACCGTCTGGGCCCCGACGCCGGACGATGGGTCGTTGTTGCGGATCATGACGTCAAAGTACATGTCCGCACCCGTATCCTTGTATTCGGTCAGTGCTTTTCGCATGATGGACTGGTTGTAATGAGCCTTTCCGGAAAAAGTGCCTTTCAAGCCGATGGCCTTGTTCCCTTCCATCGGTCTGCCCAAAATCGGCACGGAAGACTTCTTCTTTTCCACCGTCGCTTCAAAATCGATCATGTTCATAAAGTTAAACCTGCGGCCATTGATTGTTAAATAGCACTCTGCCATCTTCGCAGAAACCGCATTTTCACTTGCCATTGTAATGTTTCCGTCCATGTGTTACCTCCTATTCAATCACGCAGGTCAGATATAATTTTTCCATCGTACCGGTAACGGTCACCGCATCACTGACCGCTACGGCAACCTTTGACGTTCCTTGCGTCACGGACACGTCAGAGTCCTCAAATTCCTCAATCGCCCCAATGCCTTGCAAAGCAAGGTGATGCTGCACGATGTCGTTCCACAGCGCCATCCGGCCGGCCGTGTTATTTTTGATCTTACCGATGTACCGGGCATTGAAGATATTCGCGATTGAGGTCGCAATTTCATCGATAACCCGGATCGTCCCGCTACTCTGAAAAACTTCGCCTTTTGTATCTGTGAGCGTCAGCAAGCTGTTGATATCCTT
>CABJAP010000038.1 GCA_902363595.1 Clostridia bacterium
CTTTCGCTGTCCAATTTTACATAAAAATAGAGACTGTTTAAACAGTCTCTATTTTTGTAAAATTGGCAACGTCCTACTTTCCCAGGCAGTCACCCGCCAAGTATCATCAGCGCTAAGGAGCTTAACTTCTGTGTTCGAGATGGGAACAGGTGTGACCTCCTTGCTATCGTCACCAAATCAGATCCCCTACCCAAGCGTCTTACTTGTTAAGTAGGTATCCGTTCTTTCTTGCGAAGGCTTCTTTTGTACCTTCAAAACTGAATAATGTCAAGTGTCTTTCTTCCTTTACACGCTTCTTCCTTGAAACCATTGGTCAAGCGTTCGACCGATTAGTACCTCTCAGCTTCATACATTGCTGCACTTTCACCTGAGGCCTATCTACGTGGTAGTCTTCCACGGGTCTTATCATTTCCATGAAGGAGATCTTTTCTTGTGGGGGGCTTCGCACTTAGATGCTTTCAGCGCTTATCCCGTCCATACTTAGCTACCCAGCTATGCTCTTGGCAGAACAACTGGTGCACCAGAGGTATGTCCATCCCGGTCCTCTCGTACTAAGGACAGCTCCACTCAAATCTCCAACGCCCACAGCGGATAGGGACCGAACTGTCTCACGACGTTCTGAACCCAGCTCGCGTACCTCTTTAATGGGCGAACAGCCCAACCCTTGGGACCTACTTCAGCCCCAGGATGAGACGAGCCGACATCGAGGTGCCAAACACCCCCGTCGATGTGGACTCTTGGGGGGTATCAGCCTGTTATCCCCGGGGTAGCTTTTATCCGTTGAGCGATGGCCCTTCCACTCGGTACCACCGGATCACTAAGCCCGACTTTCGTCCCTGCTCGACCTGTTTGTCTCGCAGTCAAGCTCCCTTCTGCCTTTACACTCTTCGTGCGATTTCCGTCCGCACTGAGGGAACCTTTGGGCGCCTCCGTTACTCTTTAGGAGGCGACCGCCCCAGTCAAACTGCCCGCCAGACACTGTCCCAACGCCGGTTCACGGCGCATGGTTAGAATTCCAACATTACAAGGGTGGTATCCCAACGGTGACTCCACTAAAGCTGGCGCCCTAGCTTCGCAGTCTCCCACCTATCCTGTACGTGCAATGCCGAAACTCAATATCAAGCTGCAGTAAAGCTCCACGGGGTCTTTCCGTCCTGCTGCGGGTAACCGGCATCTTTACCGGTACTACAATTTCACCGAGTCTATTGTTGAGACAGTGCCCAGATCGTTACGCCTTTCGTGCGGGTCAGAACTTACCTGACAAGGAATTTCGCTACCTTAGGACCGTTATAGTTACGGCCGCCGTTTACTGGGGCTTAAGTTCATGCCTTCGCCTAAGCTAAGCAGTCCCCTTAACCTTCCAGCACCGGGCAGGCGTCAGCCCCTATACTTCAGCTTTCGCTTTCGCAGAGACCTGTGTTTTTGGTAAACAGTCGCCTGGGCCTTTTCACTGCGGCCTGCTTGCGCAGGCACCCCTTCTCCCGAAGTTACGGGGTCATTTTGCCGAGTTCCTTAACAATAGTTCTCTCGCTCGCCTTAGGATTCTCTCCTCATCTACCTGTGTCGGTTTGCGGTACGGGCACCTACGGTCTCGCTAGCGGCTTTTCTTGACAGCTTGAAATCAGCAGCTTCCGGTACTAATCTTCCCTCCGCGTAACGCCTCAGAATTATCACAGGGGATTTGCCTCCCGTGACTCCCTTGACGCTTGCACACGCTCTACCAACGGCGCGCTCTGCTTATCCTTCTGTGTCCCCACTTCGCTCAAATGACTTTCGGTGGTACTGGAATCTCTACCAGTTGTCCATCGCCTACGTCTTTCGACCTCGGCTTAGGTCCCGACTTACCCTGAGTGGACGAACCTTCCTCAGGAAACCTTAGATTTTCGGCGGGCAGGATTCTCACCTGCCTCTCGCTACTCATGCCAACATTCTCTCTCGTATACCGTCCAGCAATCCTTCCAGATCACCTTCTGCCTGTATACGATGCTCCTCTACCATACCTAATAGGTATCCTAAGCTTCGGTAGTAAGTTTTAGCCCCGTTTATCTTCGGCGCAGAGCCACTCGACTAGTGAGCTGTTACGCACTCTTTAAATGAGTGGCTGCTTCTAAGCCAACATCCTAGCTGTTTATGCAGCTCCACATCCTTTTCCACTTAACTTACATTTTGGGACCTTAGCTGTAGGTCTGGGCTGTTTCCCTTTCGACCACGAAACTTATCTCACGTAGTCTGACTCCGGGGTATGATCGCACGGCATTCGGAGTTTGATAGTTTTCGGTAACCGGTGAAGGCCCCTAGAACATTCAGTGCTCTACCTCCGTGTATCTTTCCCCCAGGCTAGCCCTAAAGCTATTTCGAGGAGAACCAGCTATCTCCGAGTTCGATTGGAATTTCACCGCTATCCACACGTCATCCCAACACTTTTCAACGTATATGGGTTCGGTCCTCCACGAGATTTTACTCTCGCTTCAACCTGCACATGGATAGGTCACCCGGTTTCGGGTCTACAGCATGTAACTTTCGCCCTCTTAAGACTCGCTTTCGCTTCGGCTCCAATGCTCCAGCATCTTAACCTCGCTACATACCATAACTCGTTGGCCCGTTCTACAAAAAGTACAAGGTCACTTGCGCTCCCTTTGCTTGTAAGCATAAGGTTTCAGGTTCTCTTTCACTCCCCTCCCGGGGTTCTTTTCACCTTTCCCTCACGGTACTGTTCGCTATCGGTCACTGGGTAGTATTTAGCCTTGGGGGGTGGGCCCCCCTGCTTCAAACCGGGTTTCACGTGTCCGGTCCTACTCTGGTGCCACTCCTGCATAAACTCCATTTCGCCTACGGGGATTTCACCCTCTTCGTCCCTGCTTTCCAGCAGCTTCGGCTATGAATTTCATGTCCTTTGAGTGGTCCGCAACCCCGAAAACTAAAGTTCTCGGTTTGGGCTCTTTCCCGTTCGCTCGCCGCTACTAGGAAAATCGATGTTTCTTTCTCTTCCTAAGGGTACTTAGATGTTTCAGTTCCCCTCGTTGCCTTCTCCGCACCTATGTATTCAGTACGGGATACCGCCCCATTACGAGCGGTGGGTTCCCCCATTCGGATATCTACGGATTGTCGGATATTTGCTCCTGCCCGTAGCTTTTCGCAGCTTGTCACGTCCTTCTTCGGCTCCCAGTGCCAAGGCATCCGCCTTATGCTCTTATTCGCTTGACCTATTGGTCTGCCTGATCTAGCGTGATCAGGTCTTTTACTGTTAATTCACTCTGTGAATCAGCTTTTTTCTGGTTTCTCGGTTGAAATCGCAGTATTACCCTAATCGCAGTCTTTTCAAAAAGACTTTGTCTTAGTTGCATACTTTTTTCTATTTACCGTTTGGTAAATAGCTCGATTTCGTTTTCGTTGTAAATTTGTTTTTACACTTCTTTACATTATTCAGTTTTCAAGGTACA
>CABJAP010000039.1 GCA_902363595.1 Clostridia bacterium
CTCCTATCTGCAAAGCCTCATTTAGAGCCTGCCTTACTTCATCCGGTAACTGCTCCTGCGCTTCCTGCCGCTCCTTGATCTCTCCGATCGTCTTTAAAAACTGCCCTCTGGTCACAGTGTTTACGATCTCCGTATCGGTCATGCCAAGGTCTTTCAGTACGCTTGCGCCTCCTAACCACCTTTGGCAGCAGACAGGGAGCTTCTCAAATTCCTCTTGAGATCGGTACCCGCTATTGCAAATCGCCTTGTAAACGATGTTCCACAGTTCTTCCGGTGAGTCTCCTGTCTTACTCAACAGATCGACCTGCGCTTTAATCTGTCCCGGAACCGGGAACTTTGGATATTCCCGGCTGTCCGCCGCCGCAAAGTTCATGGCAGCCTGCTCAACAACTGCGTAATTGTGATTGGCAAATATCTTGTGCCATGCGTTAATCATAATCTGAGGGTCTGCCGCAACCTCCGGGTAATATGCGTTTAAGATCGCCAATATCTTAGCTGTTTCGTCCTTCGTCATGTTGTCCCCCTATGTAGTCTAGAAACTTGTTGCCGCCTTTCTTGGTGCTTTTTTGATTCAGGTAGCTTTCAAACTTTGGTCCAAACAATGTTTCCGGTCTTAAAAACTTCTCGTACTCCGTGCCTGTCCACTCTGCGGCTTTTTTCTCGATCACCGTCTCAAAGTCTGACAGGGTAAACCCTTCGTTCATCCGTGCTTTTACGAGTCCTTTTGTTTTCTCGCTTGTCGCTTTATATCTGGTCCCACAAAGGCCGTTTAATTTTGACAAAACCGCCCTTGTCATTTCTCCCACCTTATTAAGACCTTTTTCATTTTCTTTTTCTATTTCTGTTTCATTTCCCATTAGGTTATCCGTAGATAAACCTAATGGTTTTTCGTAGCTTTCGCCTTGCTTTCCTTTTGCTTTTGGTGGTCGTCCTCCCTTGGAACCATTGGCACGCCTTGATTCTGTAAACTTTTTGCGACGGTCGGTTTCGTATTTCATCCTTTTGTTGTAGTAATTCCCTTTTGAATCCTGTTGGAATTTTTCTGAAATCTCTTCAAATTTATCTCCGCATATTTCTTTAAAGTTTTTTTCTTTGATTGGTCCTGTTTGCTGCTGCAAGGCAAGTAGTGTTATATACCGTCCCTTTGTGTCATAATCCATAAACATCGTACCCGTTAAAAAGTCGGATGCGTAAAATAAGACTGCCGGGTCCTTCATCATGGCCCATCACCTCTCAAACCTCTAAAATCCTATTGTCAAAGGTGAGATTTTCCACAAATTCATCAGTATGGGAATAGCTGATTTTGCGGAAAATAACGCTCGTATCCATTGCAACAAAATAAATATTTTGATCTCGCCCATGTGATACGTTCGATAAACACATTTCAATCTCTTGCATATTTTCATCTAAATCCAGCCCTAACAAGATGCCTTTTGTCGGCTCCAGTTCATAGTCAATGTCTTTTAATTGCAATTCGTCCAGCATATTCATGTATTTTGATAACTGCGACAAATCGTTTGGTGACAGATTCCTATGTTTAAGTTCTACCACAATAAATGTCCTGGTTTCGAATGTGCCGGGCCCATCCTCAACCGTATCCCAGCAATCAAAAAGCAGATCGATAAATTTCCCCCCAACATTAATTTGCCTTCCAATAAAATTAACATCGCTAATTCCGTCGTCATGCTCAAACACTACGTTTGTTAAAAATCGTTTGAAATCCTGCATATTCTTGCAAATATAATCTTCTAAGTCTTTTTCGTTTTGTATATACATATAGCCCTCCTAACTATTTCTCTCCCCATTGCTGCATCATCCTTTCTTAATCAGCTCTGCCCGCCATTCCCCACTCTCTTCCGATCTGTGCGTCTAAAATCCGTATCCGCAGCTTGGTTGCGTTGACGTTCTCCTGCGCCGTCTTATACATGACTTCCGCCACATCCCGCTCGAACCGCTTGTCCGCACAGCTGCCATAGATCACTTTGTCGATGAGGGTTACCGGCAGGCCCTTGTCCCGCAGCTTAAGCGCTTCTTGCGACAGCTCCACTTTATATGCCCGCTCCGCCTCTGCGAATTCTTTCCCATACTTGGCCATCAGCCGAACGCCTTCCGCCAGCTTGGTCATATGCTCGTTCAGCTCGTTGATCATCAATAGTCCGCTCATAAAAAGTTCCTCCTTTTGATGGTGTGATGTATCACACTCTCAGATACACCAAATTGAGCAGCCAGTATTCTTTGATTACTATCCTTACTATAAGGTCTATATCTTTTGATAATTTCACATTCTTGCTCTGGTGATAATTTCCGGCTAATACCTGTTTTATGACCATTTATATTCGCATGTTGAATGTTATACCTCTGGGTACACCATTCAAGATTTTCCACATTATTATTCAATGGGTTCAAATCCTTATGATTTACACATGGTAGTTTATGCGGGTTTGGAAGGAATGCTATTGCTACCAACCTATGCACCTTACAACTTTTCTTTTTACCTTCTTTGCATAGTTCACATTTATAGTATCCTGTAGATGTAAAGGTAAGCTTTAAAAGCATCCCTTTGATATTTCTTTTTCTTTTCCCGGTTGTAATCCTATCCATACTCTTTATGAGGCCAGTATCACTTACTTGGTATAAGCCCTCATATCCCGGAATCTCTTTCCATTTCATACTGTTTACTCCTACAAATAATTTTTTCCAAATATCCGCATGAAGTCCTCCCGGCTCCCGTGGATTTCTTCAAACCGTTTCTGCCCTTCCCGGTGAAGGTAGTCAATCGCCTCTTTGTTATGATGCACTCCGACGGGCGGCTCGTTATGGTACCAGTGATTCAGCCAGACCCACAAGCCGTATTGTTCAGACAACTTTCGATTCGCCGCCCCGAAGATATGATGCTTTTCCAAGGCATCCGTCCGGCCGCTAATAAAACAT
>CABJAP010000040.1 GCA_902363595.1 Clostridia bacterium
ACACAAAGTTATTGCGCTACGAGCTTCTATGCTTTTCTATACAACAAAAGCTCCCACAAGGGGAGCCTTTGTCATATATATTTATGCTAAGAGGAAGTCGTAAGCCTTTTTGTCTTACTATCATATTACCACAGGTCATTTGTACAAATCTGTTACATTTTCCGAATCCCAAAATCTTTTTAATCTTTGTGCAATAGCTGCTCTCGAATACCCCAGCTCCTCCGCAATCTCCTCCTGCGTCAGCCCATTGACATATTGTAGCCGCAGGATATCCCTGGTCTGCGGGTCCTCCACCCCGTCAAGCCATTGTTCCAGATCGGCAATCTCGGCCTGGATGGAACAAAGCTTTTCCCCCAGCCGGCGCTTGAGCTTGTAATATCCCTCAGCCGAGTACCCCCTGATCAGGATTGTCCTCGGAAAGCCGGTCCGGTAATCCTTTGCCGAATCAGCAACATAGGGACCCGTCCGAAATGGAAGGTCCCTAATCTGTTCTTCTAGATGCTCCGCTTCTTTGATGAGTGCCTTTAGCTTTTTTAACCGCTCTTTGGTCAATACTCTACCTCCTCACCCTCTTATCAACCGTCTCCCGCTTGTAGCTACTCCAGCCGGTATCTTTGTCCCGCTCTGCCTTGATCCGCTCTCTGCGCTCAATTTGTGCCTGCTCCCAGTCGGCGTAGTACGGGCATCGGGTGTAGCAGCCTGGGGTCCGCTCGGGGCAGGATTTACATGGATTAACCTTTTTTAGCATGATGAGTTATCCTCCGCTTCTGTCCAATTTTTGTTTGATTCAAGTCGAATCCTCCTTCCTCCCCGCAAAGCCATTTTTTAAAATATCTTGTGGTCTCTGAGTTTTAACAGATGCTCTGCGGGGACTATGTATTCCTAACCCGCCTATCTATGGAATTTGACGTTTACCGGCGGGTATTTGGTCGTCATTGTTCGGAAACTTCGATTTCGGTTCTTGGGCTCTGCTTGTCCCAATCCCCCCGGAGCCGCAGGTCAATGCAGCGAAAGCTGTCGTCTCGTAGGATTCCCGCCTGCACAAGTCCGTCGAGGATGAACTTCCCGCTGTAATTGTCCGGGTCCCTCCGGCCCCGTGTGGGGAAAAAATAGGTAATCGTCACAACGGCCCTCTCAAATGGCTTTTCAGGCGCTTTTCCTTTGCAGAGCCACAACAGCATGTCAAGCCATTCTTTCTTTGCTGCACGGTATTCCCAGACGTTTCTGCGGCCTTTGAATTGGTTGTCGCTGGGCGGTATCTGGTTGACTATGATTACCATGCCATCCCCTCCACACGCTTGAGGGTATCCGCTGTCTGCCAGTCCTTATAACTTAAGCCTTGCTTCCGCATTTTGGCCTCGATCTTGTCCGCCCGGCTGGGCCGGATAAGTGCTGGAGTATCGTCAACCTTTACTTTCGCCCGGCGTGGGTTCGGAGCCATTGGGATGCCCGTCATTACCGATATCCCTTTCAGGCCGCCGACACGATTTAACAGATTCGAATCAAGTCCTGTCATTTCTTTAAGCTGCACTCTTGACGGCAATGTGTTAAGTCCTAGCGTCTCTTTACAATCCAGCACTCGCTGTATAATTTCTGTTTGCGTTAATTTTGTCGCCATTTCGCACCTCCTAGAATAGAATATCCTCATCCAGCGCCTGGAATCCCTCTGGGATATCATCCGCCTGCCGGCCTGTCTCCTTCTGTCTGTCCGACTTCTGTTTTTCCGATTCTCCCCAGTCCAGAAACTCTACGTGATTCGCAACTACGTCCGTTGTGTAAACAGTTGCCCCATCTTTGTTGGTATATTTGCCTGTCTGGATTCTCCCCTGGATTCCCACAAGTCTGCCTTTGTTCAGGAAGCGTTCACAGTTCTCAGCCTGCTTTCCGAATACAACCACGTTGGGAAAATCAGTCTGTTTCGGCCTGTCGGCCTTTGCCGGCCGGTTAATCGCCACGCTAAACCGGGCAACCGCAATTCCATCCGTTGTATATCGCACGTCCGGATTTTTTGTTAAGCGGCCAATTAATACGACGCTGTTCATTCCACACCTCCCACAATTTTTTTATGGTGTTTCACGTCTTTTAATTTATGTGTTTCTACGGTAAAAACTATAATTGGTTTTTCGCCATGCCGTGTGTCTGCCGTTACGATTTTTCCGGTTTCGGTCTTGTGCTTATCTGGGTTAATCCATGTGTAGAGCTTCCCATAGATTTCATGCTTCCCATACACAACTTCAACCTCTTGTTCGTCTTTAAGCTTTTCTGCCAACCGTTTCATTTTTTTGCGTATAATTGCATTAACTTCTTTTTCGCCGAACATGATTTTCGCCTGATACATCATGATACATACGTCGGCGATTTCTTCCTGCACGTCCACCTTCGTATCTCCGCACGGGTTTCTGTGATATTTGCTGAGCGCAACCCCCAATTCGTCCATTTCCTCATGGCACATTCTGATCTGTTCATCTTCTCCAAATGTGGTAATGGCTTCTTTGAGGATTTCTGTATCGGTCAGTTCCGGCTCAACAAGTCCGGCAATCATATCTTCATACCACCACCACGCTTCATCATCTTCCCGCATAAAATAATAATCGTATAATCCGTTACTGTTGCATTTTGTAACGGTCACGGTCTTTCCTTGCCATTTGTCCATTTTTCCTTCTGAGTTCCTGAAGCGACATTTGCTTATATCGTCTTTAATTCTTACTACGTCCCCTACTTTGTATTTCATTTCTTCGTTCCTCCTATCTGCAAAGCCTCATTTAGAGCCTGCCTTACTTCATCCGGTAACTGCTCCTGCGCTTCCTGCCGCTCCTTGATCTCTCCGATCGTCTTTAAAAACTGC
>CABJAP010000041.1 GCA_902363595.1 Clostridia bacterium
ATGGTGGAGATGGCTTTTTACGCTTTATATCCACAATCGAATTGGGGAAGTACCGACATAAGTGATTGCAACAAGTTCAGCAACTTTGCAAACAAAAAAGCCCCGGAAGGATATCACTCCCCCGGGGCATAGGTATTGGCTATGAGCGTGATGCTTTCTCACGGGCATAGTCCTCAATTTTATGTTTCACCTTTCTTTGATACTCGTATGCTTCGTCGAGTTCGCCGTTTGGCGGCTTTCCATCCAGGACACACCCTACAAGTTCCTTATTCACGCAAAAGGATGCGTTGATCGCCTCCAGCGTCAGCTGCTCCCGTTTGTCCCGGTCCTCTTCCCTTGTCTGGGCTTTCCGTTGGCCGGACTTAATGGCGTGCAGGATCACGCCCGCAATGATCGTCGTGACAATGCTAAATATAGCAGTCAAGGCTGTTTCCATGCTTAAATCTCCCCCTCATGCTCCAGCGTAGCAATGACCTCTTTTTTTGCCCTGGCTTTCTTAGTCACGTCGTTGTCTTTCCACCATGCCCAGAGCGTTGCCAATGCCGCCAGCGCCTCAGAGATCAATTCTGTTGCCCCGTTCTCGTCGATTGGCAATGGAGATAGGCCCCGATTCACAAGGACCATATTGATCCATACTATTACCAATACAAGTGTTCTGATGATTAGGTTTCTTACTTCTTTATTCATGTTCTTCTCCTCCTTATTTCAGTAAAGATAAATGCGTTTTCAGTCCGGCAAAGCCGTCCACCTCAAGCCATTTTAGCTTCTGATAAAGCCTCGTCTTTTCGTCGCAATCCGGGCCAAATATCTTATCTACGTCCACACGCTCCGGCCGGCCCATTTCTTTAAACTTCTTGTTGAGCTGCTTCTGATACCATTTCGCATGGACATTTTTGATTAGCTTATTTTTCCGATAATACAGATAGTGTTTCCCGATCTGCTTTTGCGTTGCTGGCCCGCAGCTGCTATCTTCTTCGAGATTGCAGTCATAGGATTTATTCATCGCTTTCTGCAAGGCTCTTGTGTCCTCATTCGCAATATATTTTTTAGCGGTCGGTTTTGCTGGCTCCGGTTTTGGCGTGCTGCTGCCTGATCCACCGCTGGTCTTGATAGTCCCGCCAAACACCTCGCAGATGCCCTCTGCGATGCCCAGGGCAATTTTTTTACTCCATGCGGGGTCAAGGATATACTTGATATCAACCTTGCTGTCCATAAAGCCGCACTCGATCAGGCAGGCGGGCATCTTTGTATGGAGGATCACATAAAAGTTTGCTGTCCTGGTCCCGTCCGCCCGGTTACCTTTGAGGTTGCCCCTCTTGATTGCATGCTTATAGATGGCCGACTGTGCCTTTTTGCTCTTGCTCTGGCAGCCTTGAGATACATAGACTTCCGTACCTCCGCCAGAGCTGCCATTAACGCCGCTGTTGTGGTGTACGGATATGTAAAAGTCCGCACCCCAGGCGTTTGCTTTTTGCACCCTTGCCGCCAGAGAGACGTCCGTGCTGCCGTCTGTATCGTCCATACGCTTTACAGTGTGTCCGGCTGATTTGAGTAGTCTCCCCAGTTCATCAGCTACCCGGTCATTTAAGACCCATTCTCTTGTCTCGTGTTTGTCCAATTTTTTCATACAGCGCTTTCCCGGCGTATACCGGCCGTGTCCTGCATCAATTGCTATTTTTGCCATAATAATTCCTTTCTCCCTCTCTCTTCGAGGGTATAAAAATAGACCCCTTGAGGTCTGTTATAACTGATAGGTTGTGCATATCCGGTATGTGTGCCCAACTGCCATATTGAGTGACGCATCCGCAGAGTATACCATTAATGAGCCGGTCGGAATTACCCATAAAATCGCAAGTTTACAGACTGCCCCTTGAGCAACATATACTGTGCGGATCGTCGTTAGCTGTGGACGGTACTCCTCTGGGATAATGCCAATTTGGATACCACCACTACCATTAAGTGTGTGTGTTGTTTTTACTGTTGCC
>CABJAP010000042.1 GCA_902363595.1 Clostridia bacterium
CCTTGATCAATGAAGGAGAAGTAAACCGATTAAAGGCTCCTGGTCTGACGGATATCCAGGTATCCGATCTGCTGATCCCGGCTGTAAAGTATCCCTTTGCAGAATATGGGTCAGCAGGCTTTCAGGCGCCATCGGTCTATTTAAGCCAGCTCGAGAACCTAAAAAACACAAAGGCCACTTTTCCGGTTGTGCTGATTCGGAAGCTGGCAAGCCGGGAGCTTGGCTGGAATTTTTCTATGACCTGCACGCTTGAGGATTACACGGTTGAGGATGATGTAAAAGAAGGCGTGGACTTAAAGCTCTCCCTGAACTTTAAACAGTGGGTGAACTATGGAACCAAAACTGTCACGTTTAAGAAAAGTGGTGGGAAGACCACGACATCAACAAAGAAATCAAGAAAAAGTGCAAGCAAGAAGGGCTCTGGCGGAACCTACACGGTGAAAAAAGGCGACTGCCTGATCAATATCGCAAAGAAAAAGCTGGGTAACAGCAATCGATGGAAAGAGATATATAAGCTGAACAAAACAACGATTGAAAATGCGGCGAAAAAACACGGCAAAAAAAGCAGCTCAAACGGACACTGGATTTATCCGGGGACCAAGCTCAAGCTGCCGAAGAAGTGAGGTGATCCGATATGGGTAATTACATCTGGCCGGTTCCTGCCGGCGGTAGAATTTCCTGTAACTGGGGGACACCTCGTTCTTACGGGCATCATATGGGCGTGGATATCGCGATTGGGCAAGGAAATAAAATTATTGCTACACGCGCCGGAAGGGTAAAAGAATCCGGGTATAAAGGAAGCTATGGCAAAGAAGTGTATATTGACCACGGTGGCGGCGTTTCATCCCGTTACGCGCACTGTTCCGTACTAAAGGTATCTGTCGGGGACCAGGTAAGCGCCGGGCAGGTGATCGCGCTGATCGGCAGCACCGGACATTCGACCGGGCCGCATCTGCATTTCGAACTGCGGTTTAATGGTACGGACCGCAATCCGCTCAATTATGTGGGATTTGGTGATACTGCATCAAAATATACCGGCGCGAAAGGCGTCAGCACGCAGGCAGGTGGCACGCAAGCTGGATCGGGATCATCGGGTTCCGGAGCAGCGACAGCAGAGCAAAAATCAAAAGACATCACAAGCGTAAAAGTGACCTCCACAACCGGGAAAATCGGAAACCAGGACAGCAGCCTGCGGACCAAAAACGCAATTCTGACCCAGGGCGCCGAAATCCTGATCCAAAACGGGAGCACCGTATTTCAGCCTGCGCTGGAGGGTGAAATCACGCTGGAATACGAGCGGAAGAATACGCCGGGGAAGCTGACCTTCACGGTATATAAAGACGCAACCCTGAAAATCGCGAAAGGTAATGCGGTCCGCTTCCGCTATGACAACAAGCGGATGTTCTTCGGATACGTCTTCACCTTCAAACGAAAGGACAGCAAGTTCATGACGATTACCTGTTACGACCAGCTGCGGTATCTGAAGAATAAGGACGTGCGGTCATACAAGAAAACGACCTACTCGAAGCTGCTGAAACAGATCGCGAAGGAATACAAGCTTGAATATGGAACCGTGCAGAACACCAAATACCTGATCCCGGCGCGGATCGAGGAAGGAACGCTCTTTGACATCCTTGGAAACGCATCCGATCTGACGGTCAGCCACACGAAAAAACTGTTTGTCCTTTACGATGACTTCGGCCGGCTGACGCTGAAAAACATCGAAAGCATGAAGCTGCCGATCCTGGTGGACCAGGACACGGCGGAATCGCTGGATTATGAGTCCACGATCGATAAAGACACCTATAACCGGATCAAAATCTATTCGGACAATGACAAGACCGGCGTCCGGGAA
>CABJAP010000043.1 GCA_902363595.1 Clostridia bacterium
GCAGTTTTTAAAGACGATCGGAGAGATCAAGGAGCGGCAGGAAGCGCAGGAGCAGTTACCGGATGAAGTAAGGCAGGCTCTAAATGAGGCTTTGCAGATAGGAGAATAGAAACATGAAAGAATTGATAACGCAGGTTGAGCAATTAGTACACGATGAGCTACATAGGGCAAATAAGAAGTTTCCGCTATTTAACAGCACCCATGAAGGGCTTGCGGTTATCCAAGAAGAGCTTTGGGAAGCGGAAAACGAGTTGAAAGGTATAGGCGAGTCTAAAGAGAATTTGGACAGAGCCGTATATCTCAACGTGTTTGATACAGCGATGCTAAATAAACTCGCAATTATCGACTTGGATAAACTGCAAGAAAGAGCAGTTAAATCCGCTTGCGAATTGATACAAGCGGCAGCAATGTGTAAAAAGTTTAAATTGAGCCTTGATATTAAAGAGAAATGTGAGGATGAATAAATGAATAACGTGACTCTAATAGGCCGCCTCACCCGTGACCCGGACGTGCGATATACAACGGATGGCATGGCGGTTGCCCGGTTCAGCGTGGCGATTGGCCGGCCGGCAAAAGCCGACAGACCGAAACAGACCGATTTTCCCAACGTGGTTGTATTCGGAAAACAGGCGGAGAACTGTGAGCGCTTCCTGAACAAGGGCAGACTTGTGGGAATCCAGGGACGTATACAGACAGGCAAATATACCAACAAAGATGGGGCGACTGTGTACACAACGGAAGTTGTTGCAAATAACGTAGAGTTTTTAGACTGGGGAGGTCGGAATGAAAGTCCAGAAGATCAGGTAAGACAGGAAGATATCCCGGAAGGCTTCCAAGCGCTGGAAGATGAGGACATACCGTTTTAGTGGAGGTGCATAGCATGGCGACAAAATTAACGCAAGCGGAAATTATACGGCGGGTGCTGGACTGTAAAGAGACGCTAGGGCTTAACACATTGCCGTCAAGAGCGCAGCTTAAAGAAATGACAGGGCTTGACTCAAACTTGCTAAATCGTGTCGGCGGCCTGAAAGGGATATCGGAAACGACAGGCATACCAATGGCCCCGAACCCACGCCGAGCGAAGGTGAAAGTTGATGATACACCGGTGCCCATCCGGCCCAGCCGGGCAGACAAGATTGAGGCCGAAATGAGAAAGCAAGGTTTGAGCTATAAGGACTGGCAGACAGCGGATACCCTCAAGCGTGTGGAGGGGATGGCATGGTAATCACAGTCAACCAGATACCACCCAGCGATAACCAATTCAAAGGCCGCAGGAACGTCTGGGAATACCGTACAGCAAAGAAAGAATGGCTTGACATGCTGTTGTGGCTCTGCAAAGGAAAAGCGCCTGAAAAGCCATTCGAGAGGGCCGTTGTGACAATTACCTATTTTTTCCCCACACGGGGACGGAGAGACCCGGACAATTACAGCGGGAAGTTCATCCTCGACGGGCTTGTGCAGGCCGGCATCCTACGAGACGACAGCTTTAGCTGCATTGACCTGCGGCTTCGGGGCGATTGGGACAAGCGGAACCCAAGAACCGAAATCGAAGTTTCCGAACAATAACGACCAAACACCCGCACATAAGCGTCAAATTCCATAGATTTTAGGCGGGTTAGGAATACATAGTCCCCGCAGAGCAGCCGTTAAAACTCAGAGACCACAAGATATAGTACATAGCTCTGCGGGGAGGAAGGAGGAAGACAGATGGAAATGGCAATGAACGATGTGGAAAGGAAAATAGCGTGTTTAAAGGCTGGGAATATAGAGTGCTTGGAAATAGACTGTGCTGGTCTTGCAGAAGAGAAAAGGAAAGGGAGGATG
>CABJAP010000044.1 GCA_902363595.1 Clostridia bacterium
GAGGCCACTGAAAAAGTCGAAACCAAGCCCCCACCAATCATTTCGCGCATAGCGGATTAAAAAATCAGTCCACCATGCTATGCAAAAGTCCTCTCGCAACCCCATGAAACCATTTAAATTTCAACGGTTTTGTGATAGAATGAATGGATAGAAAGCGAGGAAGAAGAACATGTTGCGAACAGAGAAACAACTCACCTTTTCGAACTACCCGGGACTTTATGACGTGGTGGTACCCGCCGATCATAGTTTGCGAAAAATCAAGGAGGAAATCGACTTCAGCTTTGTGAACGCCTTGCTGGAGGATTCCTATTGCAAGAATTTTGGTCGGCCGGCAAAAGAGCCCGAGATGCTGTTCAAGTTCCTCTTTTTGAAGCACATGTATGCGCTTTCCGATGAGAAGGTAACCGACCAGGCCTCCTACAATATGGCATTTAAATATTTTCTCGATTTGCATCCGGAAGACCCCATCATTCACTCCAGTTTACTGACCAAATTTCGTAAAAATCGAATGACCGAAGCGCTTTTGGAGAAGATGTTGGCGGAAACGGTCCGACAGGCCATGGAGAAAGGATTGATCGAATCCAAGGCGATCATCCTTGATTCCACGCACAGCCACAGCAAAGGCAAGGCGGAAACGCCAACCGAAAAGCTAAAGAAAATGAGCAAGGCGCTTCGGCGAACGATCTACCAACATCAAAAGGAACTGGCGGAAGTCTTTCCGGAGAAGCCCAAAGCGGATTGTTCTCTGGAAGAAGAAATTGCTTATTGCAAATCACTGCTGTTTTCTTTGGACGAAAAGGTGGAACATGAGCGCGTTAAGAAGCGATTCGAGAAAGTAAAGCGACAATTGGAAAAGGTTGGGGTGCTGGAAACGAACGGCGAACAAGTGGAAGGAACCGAAGATACCACGGAAGCGACCGTTGGACACAAGTCACAAGACGAAGCCTTCTTTGGTTTTAAAAACCATATTGCCATCAACGATGAGCGACTGATTACCGGACTAACGGTAACAACGGGCAGACATGGGGATACCGACCAACTGGAAGCGCTGGCGAAGCAGTCGATGAGCAATGGACAGCCGGTGGAAGAGATTTTAGGGGACACGGCATATCCCAGTCTGGATAATCTGATCTATTGTGAAACAAACGGGATAAAATTGATCGCGAACTTGCACCCCATCATTAGCGATGGAATGCCCAAAGACCCGGAATTCAGTTTCAACAAAGACAGTGGCATGCTGCAGTGTCCGGAAGGGCATTTGGCTTTGTCCTGCCAACCCTCGATCGTCAAGCGAAAAACAAAGAAGGGTGAACATGAGAGCCTATGCTACAAATATTATTTCAGTATCAAAAAGTGTAAGAAATGCCCACGAAACGGAACCTGCTATAACGGGGGGAACTACAAATACTGCTCAATCACGGTACGGAGCGAAACGCATAAAAAACAATCTGAGTTTGAAAAAAGCGAGTATTTTCAAACTCGTCGGTGCGATCGATACAAGATTGAAGCAAAGAACGCGGAATTGAAACAATCCCATGGATTAGCCCGGTGCAGCTACACAGGGCTCGTTGGCATGAAGCTTCAAAGTTACTTTGTCGCCTTTGTGGCAAACGCGAAGCGAATCGTGAAGCTGCAAGAGATAAAAAAGGGCGGCGATGGTAAGGATTCCTGTTTGTTAACGATCAGAGACGCGGTAAAAGCGGGATTAGAGACTGTTTTCATCCTCCAAACCGCTTAAAAAGAATGTTATGGACGGTACTGGAAACCAATCCCACTTTCACGCCGTTTATCCCCTCTTTTTCAGTGGCCTC
>CABJAP010000045.1 GCA_902363595.1 Clostridia bacterium
CTACTACAATATATTTATGGTTAAGATCCCTTACCGCCAGTAAGGAATGATCCATCTTGTTGCTTAAGCTGATATAATGATGGAGCAATTGGTATATCGTTTCCCTTTCTTGGACTTCGCGTCCGTAAATTAGACTGATAACCAGCTCCTCATTTGCAGCGTTCGTTTTATGCAGGTTGAACTGCCTCAGGTACGTTCGTGTCACACCACAGTAGATTGAATAGGCAATGAGTAAAGCTGGTCCTTATCCCTTGCATGAATCGAAAGGAGTGACAAATTTATGAACATGAACGCAGTTGGTATTGATGTTTCCAAAGGAAAAAGCATGGTCGCCATTCTAAGGCCTTATGGGGAAATTGTTTCTTCTCCCTTTGAAATCAAGCACACTTCCGGTAACATCCATTCTCTGGTTGAACAGATCAAATCGATCGAAGGTGAATCCCGCATTGTTATGGAGCACACTGGCCGTTACTACGAACCACTGGCCCGTGAGCTTTCCCTGGCAGGTCTTTTTGTGTCCGCCGTAAACCCCAAGCTCATTAAAGATTACGGAGACAATTCTCTCCGTAAAGTAAAATCCGATAAAGCGGATGCTGTTAAAATTGCCCGTTACACTCTTGACAGCTGGACAAAATTGAAACAGTATAGTCTTATGGATGAAATACGCACTCAATTAAAGACTATGAACCGCCAGTTTGGGTTCTATATGAAACACAAAACAGCCATGAAGAATAACCTCATCGGTATCCTCGACCAGACTTACCCTGGTGTGAACACTTACTTTGACAGCCCCGTCCGTGAGGACGGCAGCCAGAAGTGGGTTGATTTCGCCGCTACATACTGGCATGTGGACTGTGTTCGTAAACGGTCATTCAACGCATTTGTCTGCCATTATCAGCAATGGTGCACACGCAGGAAGTACAACTTCAGCCAAGATCAGGCTGAAGAAATCTACAGGGCAGCAAAGGAACTTGTCCCTGTACTCCCAAAAGACGACTTGACCAAGCTGGTGCTGAAACAGGCCATCGAACAATTAAACACCGCATCTAAGACCGTGGAAGAACTTCGTGCCCTGATGAACCAAACCGCTTCCAAACTTCCTGAATACCCGGTCGTCATGGGAATGAAAGGGGTCGGCCCATCTCTTGGCCCACAGCTTATGGCTGAAATCGGGGATGTCACACGTTTCACCCATAAAGGGGCGATCACTGCATTTGCCGGTGTGGACCCAGGTGTCAACCAATCCGGTTCTTACGAACAGAAAAGCGTCCCGACTTCTAAACGCGGCTCTGCTCCCCTTAGGAAGACCTTATTCCAGGTTATGGACTGTCTCCTTAAAACAAAGCCCCAGGATGACCCTGTATATGCGTTTATCGATAAGAAACGCGCCCAGGGAAAGCCTTACTATGTCTACATGACTGCTGGCGCCAATAAGTTTCTGCGCATTTATTATGGAAAGGTAAAAGAATACTTGGCATCACTTCCACAATAACCATCATCACTTCCTGTCTTTCAGGCCAGCCTCTGGCGGTGGCCTATTTGTGGTGCTCAGAACCCTGCAGATGAATTATTTTTTTAATCTTCATTTTCTTATTGACTTTTTATTTGCAGGCT
>CABJAP010000046.1 GCA_902363595.1 Clostridia bacterium
TCCGCATCGACCTCAAAGACTTCTCCGTCCGGTCCCCAGTCCAGCTCTACACCCATCGCAACCACGCCCCGGTCTGATAAACCGGACCCGGTATTGACCGCGGAAATGAATACCATGTAGGACCCCGGAAGGATTTTGTTTTGTGATGTAAAATATCCACCGCCTAAAGCCATTTATTTCACCTTTCCTTTCCTAAATTTCTCAATTTCAGCGTCAACCTGATCGAGCGTGTATTCCTGGTCTTTCAGAATCGCTCCCAGCAGATCGCGCCGATTGCTATATTTTTCTGCAGCAAGAATCTGTGCTTTCGTGTAAGCCGGCGCAGACTTTGCTGTTTCCTTTTTCTCTGCCATATCCTTATCCTTTCAAATTTACCTGTTGCGTTAACGTCTCCATCGGATCGCCAGTATCGGCCTTATCCATAAACGTGTTGTAGCTGACCTGGAAGTGCAGCACGCCATCGACGTATTCACCCTCCATGTTGCTGCCGAAGATCAACCGGCCGTCAGCCATTACGGATTCCAAGGCTAAATACAGCCGCTCCTGTACCGCCATGCTTTCATTTCGAAAATCAGGGCTCTTCGGGAAATACTGGACCATGAAGAGATTTTCACGGTAATACCGATATCCTCTGAACAATTCACTTTTGGGACTGACGCAAGTAATCAAAAAGCACGGCTCCGTTAAGCCCTGCTCAATATCCTCTGTATAGATTTCATATGCGTCGCCAAACTCCTTATTTAAAGCCGCAGCGATCCCGTCTATCAATCTATTAATCATTTGAATGCCTCCCGGAGTTTGCTCTCCAATTTCTTTTGCAGGAAGGTTGACGCCATCGACTGAATTTCTTGAACGGAAATGGTCATCATGAAACGTCCAGGCACCCAACCTTTTCCGCCGCTTGTTCGGTGTCCATATTCAACATAGCTCGCATACTCGGTCGGATTAATAATCTCTATTTGAAGCAGTCCACCCGTTCGAACGACACGCATGGTCTGGTTTGCTGTACTCCACGCTCGCCTCAACGTGCCGCCTACTTTTCCACTTCCTGTAGAATAGACGCCTACCGGTGTCCGCTTGATGGCTTTCCGCAGAAGTCTTGCAGCCAGCTCCTTTGCGCACTGTTCAACAAAATCCTGCCGCATATTCGAATTAAGCTTTTCAACTCGCTTCTGGAACTCTGCGAGCTCTTTAAAGTCGACCTTCACATTCTTTCCCATTACGCCCACCTGTCGAAGATTTCCAGCATGATTTCCTGATGCACCGAATAAACTGCAGGCGGCCCAGACTGCATATAGGCTGTCGCTATACCCTCATGCAGCACAA
>CABJAP010000047.1 GCA_902363595.1 Clostridia bacterium
ATCGACATCAAATTCATTCAGCTCCCCCAGCTGCTGCATCTGATATAGGTATTCACCGCATATCAGATCGACCGCCGCATGGGTCAGGCCATTTGGCACCTCTGTAAGATTGCAAAAGCCTCGGATTTTTCCTTCCACTTTACCTCCGGCGAAGGTCAGCGCCGTTTCGTTGACCGTTACGCCAAAAGTTTCCAGACGTTCCTTTGCCAATTTTAGTAGATCAACCATCCTGATCAGCTGCCTTTTTCTTTGCCTCTGTCTTCTTTTTCTTCGGCGCGGGGCTCTGTTTTGGGGCCTCCTTTTGCCGATGTCTTCTCAGTAACATACTCCTCACCTACTTTTTGAACTTCGCAAGTACGACTTTCGAATCGTTGGACAGCACCGCTGTGTAATGCTCATCCGCGGAAATCACGGTTGTCTTTGCCAGAATGTCTCGATCATCTTCCAGTACCACATCCCGTTTCATATAAATGGTCAGCGCCGGAGACTCTTCAGAAAAGCCATCCGCCGCCGGGTCTTCATTGGGGTCGCTTCCCGTCACGACGATCGGATTTAAATACGCACCTGCATTCTCCTTGACTTTCTTGGATGGAACCACCTGACAGCCTGCGATTTCTCCAATTGTACCAGTCATAATGACATCCATCGGGTACTTATTACGGTCTTTGAAATTCTCATCCAGACGCAGCTGTGTGATTTGTTTTGGATGCACGAAGATAATTTTCTTGGTCGGTGTGTCAGATTCGTCCTCAAACAAATCCACCGCATTTACAACGCCTTCATAGCTGATCGTCGCAGCGCTGCCATCATACTGCAATGTTGCTTTGCCTAACTCTTCGTGGCAATCATTATCGACCTTTGCAGCGATGCTCATCGTCAATTGATTCGTGGCCTCGCCCACCGGATCGCCATACCCGCTTAAAACGGCTTCATCCGTCAGCTCTACGGCTTTCCCTGCCTTCTTGACGGTTGCTTCCGTGGTGGATGCGGTCAGCACGGTTGTACCCATAGCAACACCTTCCGCCACGTCTTCCGCGTCCCCAATGTACGCATATTTTGGTACTGTGATTGTATTACCCGGCTGTCCTGCCAAGGTGTCATCGATCTTTGCGATCGGGGAGAACTTGATTTTCTTTGGAAGCTTGGCCGAAATCATCGGCGCCATTACTTCCGGATTGATTAAGTTTGTTAATTTTGTCTGTGCCATTTTTTATTCCTTTCTACTACTTTTCCGTGGCTATGCCAA
>CABJAP010000048.1 GCA_902363595.1 Clostridia bacterium
TAATCAAAACTAAATGTATCTGGCATCAAAATTCGGCTAACTCCATATCGCAAAGAATCTGGCCCGTGCGAAAACTCGTGATCCGGCTTATCGGTTGGCCTTCCGTTTTTGTCCTTTGACCAACAATAATTTGTGACTTCGTTATAAAAATTTACGCATCTAGGGTGAATGACCAATGTATAGTTTTGTATTAACTGAATGCCGTGGTTCACGCTATCCCTTCCTTTTCTAGATGGTTCCGCCCAGATGCCCTCATCGCGCAGTTCAGCAATGCTTTTGGGCTCTGCGGAATCACATACAATTATTTGTCCTCCATATCCCATATCTTTTATCCTCTGCGCTATAATCCTGTTTGTTACACCGGTTTTATACCATTCATCAAAAACAAAAATCAGCCTGGCCTTTTCATAGACCATAGCTGCTATAAATGCGTTCGGGTCTGTGAATCCAAAGTCAAGGCTAAAGGATGATTTGATTCCTTTCAGTTTTTTCACCCGCTCTATATCAAAGTCAATCTTTTTATATCGTTCAAAAATCAGTCCTTCCGCAATTCCCCACTCTCCATCGCCTTCGATCCGATACCTGCGCGGATTGTTTTTTTTCATATCGACAAAAAGCTGCCGGTCTGATTCGTCAAGCCATTCATTGCATTGCCAAGTTGTTGTTTTTACAAAAGTGTTTTGATCTTGATGGTCAAAAAATCTCGCCTTAATCCAGCTGGTAGCCGACCAGGGGTTAAACGTCATCGTGATCTGTTTGAAGTATCCGGCAGGGACTTCTCCACGAATTGACATGTCCAATTTATTAAAATCATCCTCGTTTGCAACCTCGTAGGCTTCCTCGATCCACACCCAGCATAGAACTCCCAGCGGTACGGATATGGACGTCACTTTCATGCCGTCATCCAGTCCTCGAAACAAAATTTTTTGTCCTGTAGGCATGTAGGTGATTTCCATCGGGGACACGGTACAATTAAAATAAGCGTCAACCCCTAAACGGTTGATTGCCCATTTCAAATCACTGAACACACTGTCTCTTAATGTTGTCTGATACCGTCTCACACATAGCGCGTTCGCGAGCGGATATTGCATGATCGACTTGATCATCCA
>CABJAP010000049.1 GCA_902363595.1 Clostridia bacterium
GCTATCTTTTCCGGCGTTTTTCAGTATACTGGAAAGTGCGGAATAGGAAAGGGAAATTCCGAAATCCGTGGACAGAATTTCTTTGAAATGGAGGAAGTTGGCCCTAGACAATTCCGGGCGGGAATAAATCTTAAGGACTGCTTCCTTCGTTTCGTCTGAAACAGCATGGGCGGGTTTTCTACCGGTATTTTTATGAATCAGGGATTCGGGGCCAGAAGCGAGGACTCCTTTCTTTAAACGTGAGATCTGGCGGGTAGAAAGACCTAACAGGTCCGCGGCCTGCTGCCTGGTAATGTCTTTGTGGATGTAACGGTTGATGACCGTTAGTGTTTTCAGTTGTTTTTGTGACAACGCAATGTTACCTTCTTTCATAAGTTTCAGTCTATCAAATTGGGACATTTTCTCAAGTGAATCCTATGGTGACATTATCACAAGTTAACAACA
>CABJAP010000050.1 GCA_902363595.1 Clostridia bacterium
GGCGAAATCAATGACTGGGGTGAAGTCGTAACAAGGTAGCCGTATCGGAAGGTGCGGCTGGATCACCTCCTTTCTAAGGAGACGAACGTTTCTGCACTATGAGTTTACACTGTCGAATTCTGCAAATCGCAGATTTGTGAATTCAGTAGTGTAACACCTACTACGGTTTGCTGTGCAAACCTAGTTAGGTGTTTATATGGGGAATTAGCTCAGCTGGGAGAGCACCTGCCTTGCACGCAGGGGGTCAAGGGTTCGAGCCCCTTATTCTCCACCAAGAATCTCTTAAGAGATTCTTTTATCTTGTTTGTACCTTGAAAACTGAATAATGTAAAGAAGTGTAAAAACAAATTTACAACGAAAACGAAATCGAGCTATTTACCAAACGGTAAATAGAAAAAAGTATGCAACTAAGA
>CABJAP010000051.1 GCA_902363595.1 Clostridia bacterium
GCGTCTTTAATCGCATCTTCAATGCTGACGAAGACGAGCGGTGCTGGTTGCCCAATCAACGCCGTAAGCTCCGTGCCGTAATCCTCGCTATAAATCTCATACGCACCCCGCTCTGTTTGCAGGATCAGGGATAGCGACTGCTTAATCGCATCCAGGTCGTCGATCTCTCCAGCAACCGTCAAGCTATCCTCGTTAAGACGATAGGTGCGGCTTGTTATTAGCGCTTCTTCTGTTTCCGTCTCATCGACCAGCAGGTTTTCTTCTCCTTCCGGTAACATCAATCCACCACCTTATCTATAAATAAAAATCGCTGCCCGCCCTGCATCCGCAGGAGAACAGCTTTATCTCCTTTTGCCAGCTTATCCACTGACGCTTCCGTTTTGATTAAAAAATCTTCGTCAAT
>CABJAP010000052.1 GCA_902363595.1 Clostridia bacterium
CTGCTTTCAAATCCTAGACGCTGGTTTCCCAATCGTAAGCGCCCGCAAGGAAATCACGGTTCTCATCCATCCAAATCGCGGGATCCGCGTAGAATACCAGGGGCGAACCTATGACACAATCCGCTATCTGAAGCCGCAGAACAAAAACGCCAATACCAAGGTTCCCAGGAAAGTTGTAAGCACCGTTACGCCGCATGTGGAGCTACGACATGGCAGCGAGGAATGGAAACGGATCTGGTGGATGGAAGACTACAACCTATCGCTCAAATTCCTTTACGAGATTTTCTTTGAAAAACAATCCAAACCAGCTTTATAAAAGGGCGGTTCCGCCCTTTTATAAAGGAGACATTTTCTCAAGTGAATTTCTCTCACAAAAAGAGACATTTTCTCAAGTTATTGACA
>CABJAP010000053.1 GCA_902363595.1 Clostridia bacterium
GTGGTGGACAAAGCGGTCCAGTTCCACGGAGGCTACGGGTACATCAAGGACTACCCGGTGGAACGGATGTACCGGGACCAGAAGATCACAGAGATTTACGAAGGCACGTCGGAAGTCATGAAGATGGTGATTTCCGGAGACATCTTTAAATAGGGAGGACAAAGGAACATGAGAATCATCGTATGCGTAAAACAAGTACCCAACACCAACCAGATCAGGATCAACCCGGAGACGGGGACGCTGATTCGGGACGGGGTGCCGAGCATTTTGAACCACGACGACGCCAATGCCCTGGAACAGGCGCTGGCCATCAAGGACGCGAATCCGGGAACGGAGGTCATCGCCCTGACCATGGGGCCGCCCCAGGCCAAGGAGATGCTGCAGGA
>CABJAP010000054.1 GCA_902363595.1 Clostridia bacterium
TTGCCATTGTAATGTTTCCGTCCATGTGTTACCTCCTATTCAATCACGCAGGTCAGATATAATTTTTCCATCGTACCGGTAACGGTCACCGCATCACTGACCGCAACGGCAACCTTCGACGTTCCTTGCGTCACGGACACGTCGGAATCCTCAAACTCCTCGATCGCTCCAATGCCTTGCAAAGCAAGATGATGCTGCACAATATCGTTCCATAGCGCCATCCGACCGGCCACATTGTTCTTGATTTTTCCGATGTACCGGGTATTGAAGATATTCGCGATTGAGGTCGCAATTTCATCGATAACCCGGATCGTCCCGCTACTCTGAAAAACTTCGCCTTTTGTATCTGTGAGCGTCAGCAAGCTGTTGATATCCT
>CABJAP010000055.1 GCA_902363595.1 Clostridia bacterium
GCGTAGTCGGCCAGCTGCATCATCGGCGCTTCCGGATCCTTATTGATGGCCACGATGATATCCGAGGTCTGCATCCCGGCCAGATGCTGGATGGCCCCCGATATCCCGCAGGCAAAATAGATGTTCGGCTTTACGGTGGTGCCCGTCTGTCCAACCTGATGCGACTGATCGATCCATCCGGAATCTACGGCTGCACGAGAGGCGCCCACCACGCCGCCGACCTTCTTAGCAAAGGCTTCGATTAATTCAAACCCGGAGGCATCCCCCAGGCCTCGTCCCCCGGAGCAGATGATCTTGGCGTCGGTCAGGGATACCAG